>NZ_JBITIW010000001.1:0-855572 GCF_044459405.1 Nonomuraea sp. NPDC050328
CAGCAACAATCAATCGTCTATAGACGAGGTGTTGCATGATGTGTAAATCATGCACTGGCTTTTAACACACTGTTGAGTTCTCAAGAAACGGACGCGTTCACCGTCGTACCGCCCGGTGGCGCTTTTTCGTTTCGTTCGTTGTGTCTTTATTCTTTCAGACCGTCCGTTCCGAGTCAAATTGACCGGCCCGGCGAAATCTGCGGAAATTCAGACCGCCCCGTCTCCGGGGCAACCCCTCTAACTTACCAGCCTTCTGACCAGTCCGCGAACCGATCTTCTGGACCGCCAAACCAGAAAGGGATCTCCGACTTCTGCCCGCGCACGCCACACTTGCTCTTGCGAGCGATGGTGTGGGGTTGCGCCGTCCGACGTCGGCTTAGAAAGATTAGCAGCGCCCCGGAGTGCTCTGAACGCGTTCGCGCGAAGAGACCGGCCACAGAATGATCACAAGGGTCCGTCCAGCGCCAACAATCCCCCAGAACTTGGTGCTTAGTCGTGAATGCCCACTTCACGGGTATGAACGCTGCGTGACTGATCAAGGCGTACCCAGGGCCTTCATCGTGCTGGTCGGCGCGGCCGGCGCGGTGGTGACGCTGTTCGGCATCCGCGAGGTCGCGAGCATCGTCGGGCCGATCATGCTCGCGCTCGTCCTGGTGATCGCCGTCTCGCCGGTGCGGTCGCGCCTGGAGCGCGCCGGTGCGCCCGGCTGGATCCAGGTCGCGGTGCCGTTCCTGATCGTGCTGCTCGTGCTGCTGGCCATGGTGGCGATCCTCAGCCTGTCCACCGGGCAGCTCGCCGCGCTGCTCCCCTCGTACGCCAACGAGTTCGACGAGCTCGTCGACGAGTCACACCACTGGCTCACCAGCCTCGGCGCGAGCAACGACGTGATCAACAAGGCCATCCAGTCCTTCGACCCCGGCAAGCTGATCGGGCTCGCGCAGGGGCTGGTGAGCGGGGTCGTCGGCGTCTTCTCCAGCATCTTCCTGATCGTCGTGCTGCTGCTGGCCATGTGCCTGGACGCCCCGGCCACCCGGCGGATCCTCGCCTCAGGGAGCGCGCGCCGGCCCGATCTGGTGGAGGCGCTGGCCACCTTCGCCCGCAAGACGCGCCGCTACCTGCTCGTCTCCACGGCCTTCGGGCTGGTCTGCGCGGCGCTCGACGTCGCCGCGCTCTACCTGCTGTCGGTGCCGCTCCCCCTGCTCTGGGGTGTGCTGGCGCTGATCACGAACTACATCCCGAACATCGGCTTCATCATGGGGCTGATCCCCCCGGCGCTGCTCGCCCTGCTGGACGGGGGCGTGAAGCAGATGCTCCTCGTCATCGCCGCCTACGTGGCGATCAACGTGGTCATCCAGTCGTTCATCCAGCCGAAGTTCCTGGGCGACGCCGTCGGGTTGTCCACGACGATGACGTTCCTGTCGCTCATCGTCTGGGCGTTCGTGCTCGGGCCGCTGGGGGCGCTGCTGGCCATCCCGCTTAGCCTGCTGGCGCGGGCCCTGCTGGTGGACAGCGATCCGGCGGCCAAATGGGCGGCCGCGCTCATCTCGGGCGAGGTGCCCAAGGAAGCACAGGCCACCGGGAAGACCTGACCTCCCTCGGTCACGTCGCGCACATCAGGCGGCTCGCGGCGGCGATGGCGTCGCCGGCGTTGCTGGAGTTGACCTCGACGACGACCACCCGCGAACCGTCCTCGGTGGACATGGCGGCTCCGCCGTACCCGTGGAGAAGTCCGGAGTGGGTGAGCACGTGCACTCCGCAGGACAGGCGCTCGCCGTACACGCCGTTCTTCTCGCGGACCAGGGCGCCCTCGGGCAGTTCGCCGCTGAACAGGGCGCGGTAGAAGCGGGCGACGTCGGCGACGGTGGAGACCAGGCCGCCGGCGCTCCAGAAGAGCGAGGCGCTGGCCTCGGTGGAGCCGGGCGAGCCGTCGGTGTGCACGCCGCGGGCGAGGCGGTCGGGGAAGGGGACGGCGGGCAGTTCGGTGTCGGGCAGCGCGAGGTCGGCGATCTGCGCCCGGTACGGCCGGCGGCCGAGCTTCTCCAGGACGAGCCCGAGCAGGATGTAGTTGGTGTTGGAGTAGCGGTAGACGCCGGGAGGACCGGGCTCGCCGGCATAGGCGACGAGCTTGGCGGGCGGCCACTCGTCGAGGTGGCGGTTCCCGCGCGCCACGGCCTCGGTGAAGCGGTCGCCGCGCAGGTAGTCGGGGATCCCGCTGGTGTGCTTGAGCAGGTCGGCGACGGTCGCGCGGGAGGTGGTGGCCTTCGGCAGCAGGTCACGGGCGCGGTCGGTGAGCTTGAGCCGGCCGGACCGCACCTGGCGGGCGATCAGGGCGGCGGTGAAGGTCTTGGTGATGCTGGCGATGCGGAAGCGGTGGTCGGTCCGCATCGGCGAGCCCGGCTCGGCCTCGCCGGCGGCGGCCTGCCAGACGCGGTCGCCGTCCAGGACGTAGGTGACCGCGCCGGGCGAGCCGGCCGCGACCAGGCCCTCGGCCTCGGCACGCACGGGCGGCGCGGGCGGGATCGACGAGGCGACGGGCGGGGGCCCGGCCTTGGGGGCCGGGGCGGCCGTGCAGCCGGCCGTCAGGGCGAGCACGCAGCCGGCGAGCAGGGCGATCACCACCGGAGCCCGATATTTCATGATTGCTTATCGGGCCGGACCGATAATCCGTTGCAACGAGACGGGGCGTTCCGTACCGTGCTCCGCATGAGTGGATTCTGCACCTGCTTCATCCGCATCCGCCGCGGCCGGGCTCTGGCCCGCGGGCGGATCTGACCTCGTCTCCGCCGGCGTGCCCAGGGCCCTTCGAGACCTGTTTCCTCTCGAAGACCCAGAAGGGCAACTGCTGTGGCGCAGTCCTACGCATTCGGCAACTATTCCCACACTCAGCAGAAGACCACCCGGACCAGCGGCGGGCGCACGCCCCGCGACCGGGCCAGGCGCGAGCTGTCGCAGAACTTCCTCACCGACCCGCAGGCGATCGAGCAGATCGTCAAGGTGGCGGCCCCGGCGGGGCTGATCCTGGAGCCGGGACCCGGCGAGGGCGCGCTCACCTTCGCGCTGGCTGCGGCCGGCGCCCAGGTGATCGGCTACGAGGCCGACCCGCTCTACGCGGCGAAGCTGAAGGCCCGCACCCGCGACAATCCGCGCATCCAGGTGGTCAAGGCGGACTTCACCACGGTCCGTCCACCGGCCGAGCCGTTCGCGGTGGCCGGCAACATCCCGTTCTCGATCACCTCGCCGATCGTGCGCTGGTGCCTGAACGCCGACCGGCTGACCTCGGCGACGCTGCTCACCCAGCTGGAGTACGCGCGCAAGCGGTCGGGCGACTTCGGCCGCTGGAGCCGGTTGACCGTCTCGGCCTGGCCGTGGTTCGGCTGGGAGCTCACCGGGCGGATCGGTCGGGAGAGCTTCCGCCCGGTGCCGTCGGTCGACTCCGGCGTCCTGCGCATCGAGCGGCGGGCCGAGCCGCTGGTCTCCCGCGCTGACGAGGCGGCGTACACAGAGCTGGTGGAGCTCGGCTTCACCGGCGTCGGCGGCACGCTCCACGCCACGTTGCGCGGGCACCACCCCGGGCTGGACGCCGCGTTCGCGGTGGCCGGGATCCCCCGGGACGCGGTGGTGGCGTTCGTCCATCCCGACCAGTGGGTCGCGTTGTTCCACGCCTTGCACCGGTGACGGATCAGGGGGTACGGCTCAGCCGTACCCCCTGGCAGGTCAGCGGGAGGGGATGAGCGGCCGCGAGTCGGCGGTCCGCACCGCGGCCGGGACGCGGCGCTCCCACGGCATGGCCAGCACCAGCAGCGGCAGGAGCACGATGGAGGCCCGCGACCACAGCGAGTGCAGCCACCACCAGGTGTCCACGTCGAACTGGGTCATGTAGAGGTAGCCGTACCCGGCCCACAGGCTGACGCCGATGATCGCCGGCCAGGCGAAGCGGGTCGGGCGGGCGATGAGGAAGGGCATGAACCACAGGAGGTACTGCGCGCCGAGCCGCGGCGTGACGACCATGAAGACGAGCAGGATCGCGATCGTCAGGTCGATGGGGTCGGCCCGCCGCCACAGGAAGATCACGACCAGCACGCTGGCGTAGATCAGGTAGGTGCCGAACTTGGCGAGCTCGGGCTCCAGGGCCCAGCTCCCCTCGGTGAACCACGGGGTCCAACCCCACTCGCCGACGATCGGCCGGATGTTCTGGATCTCCTTGATCACCGCCGGGATCTCGCTCAGCGCGGTCCCGGCGAAGATCGGCAGGGTGACCAGGAAGAAGAGCGGGACCGCCCCGGTCAGCACCAGCGAGGCGATGCGCGCGCGGAGGTTGGGCAGGAGCAGCAGCATGCCCGGGATGAGCCAGATCGGCCAGCTCTTGGCGCACAGGGCCAGGCCCATCAGCACGCCGGCCAGGATGCCGCGGCGCAGCGTGGCGCGGTCGTCGATGCCGGGCTTGAGCTCGCGGCGGACCTTGGCGACCACCCGGTGCACCACGTCGGAGGCGCCGTAGTGGCGGACGCGGTCGAGCACCGGCAGCGTGAAGCCGGTGCGCTCCGGGTCGCCGGGACCGCGGGCGACGACGAAGGCGGCCACGCCGAAGGCCAGCGCGACCGGCTCGACCTGGCCGTGGATGCACGCCACCAGCAGCGCGAGCGGGTTGAGCGCGTACTGGAAGGCGCGCAGCCCCGCGCGGGGACCGCCGGCGAGCTTGGCGACCAGCGGGATGAGCGCGATGTCGGCGACCACGGTGACCAGGCGGCCGGCGTACTCCCAGGGGATGCCGAGCCAGAGCAGGATGCCGTAGACGTAGGGGATGGTGGGCAGGAAGTGCCAGCCGCCCTCGCTGCCGAGCACGGGGTCCTGCCGGTTGAGCACCGCCTCGCCGGCGGGTTTGAAGCTCTCCATGAAATCGACCGGCTGCCAGGCGTCGTTCGCCGAGGTGATCAGCAGGAGGACGCGGACGGCGACGCCCACGAGGATGGCTGTGGTGAGCGAGGGCCGCCAGTCACGCCACTGCGCGAACAGGGCGAGCAGGACGCCGCTGACGAGAACGATGCCGGTGAGCACTGCGTATTCCATGGTGGGCACTAGCCTGCCGTACCCGGGAAGTGGCCCGCCACCTGGTCGGCGAATCAGGGATCACTATGAAGTGGCAGGTCAGGCGGTTCGGCGGGGGCATGGGAACGGCCTGCGAATTCACAGGGAACTCGCAGGCGGTCCGCGGTGCCGGACCCCGGCGCCCGGCACCGCGGATCGCGGGATGGGGAGCTAAGCCGCCGGCACGGCTCCCTCGCCGCTCCTCATCTGAGGTGGTGATCCGGGCTGGGGTGCGGACCACCCGTCACGGCCCCCTGTCCGGTGGGGGCCGTGAGCCTTCGAGTGCCGGCCGCCCGGTCAGAAGCCGGCGGTGATGCGGGTGAACTCCCATTCGGGCTGGGCGATGCCGCTGCAGTTGGAGGTCACGCCGCCGCCGGGGCAGGGCCGGTCGCGGTTGACCGCCCAGTACGCCAGCCGGGTCAGGCCCTTGGACTTGGCCCAGTCGCGGATCTGCGTCCAGGTGGCGGTGCTGGTGAGCTCCTGCTGGTCGGACAGGCCGTTCATGCCCGAGATGCCCATCTTCGAGTAGGCCATCGCGTCGGTCCAGCCGTAGGCGTTCTTGAGCGCGGTCTTCAGGCCCTCGGAGGCGTTGACGGTGTCGGTGTACATGTTCGAGCCGCCGAAGTCGAACGGCATGATGGTGAAGTTGTCGATCGGCACGTTGAGCGCCTTGGCCTGGTTGATCAGGCGCACGCCGTGCGCGTTGGGGCCGGTGCGCGTGGTCCCGAAGGTCACGACGACCTTCACGCTCGGGTTGTTCTGCTTGACGATCTTCAGGCCGTTCAGGATGCGGTCCTGGACGGTGTAGTTCTCGAACTCGTCGGTGTTCTCGATGTCGAAGTCGACGACCGCGGGGCCGACGGCGTTGATGACCTGCTGCACCGCGCCGGCGAAGGCCTGCGGGGTGGCGCAGTTCGGGCCGAGCTTGTTGCCCGACCAGCCGCCGAAGGAGATCTGGACGTTGCCGCCCTTCGACTTGATGGTGTTGATCGCCTGCTGGTCGGCGCCGCCGGTCAGCGGCCGGTTGCCGTCCCACGCGGGGTTGCAGCCGTTCTGGGCGAGGATGAAGGCCATGGTGAAGGACTTCACGCCGGTGGCGTCCATGACGGTGGCCGGGTTGGGCGGGTTGCCCCAGCCCATGTAGAGGTACGGCGCGCCGTCCATCTTGCCGCCGCTCTGGCAGCCGGTGGTCGAGCCGGAGGCGTCGCGGCCGGTGGACTCGCCGTTGCCGTTGTATGCCTTGATCGTGTAGGTGTGCGACTCGCAGGCGCCGAGGCCGCTGATCGTGGCGGAGGTGCCGGTCACCGTGGTCTTGAGGGTGGTGCCTTCGTATACCCGGTAGCCGGTCACGGTGCCGCTGGAGGCGCCCCACGACAGCGAGATCGAGTTGTTGGTGCTGGTCACCGTGGCCGCGCCGGGCTGGCCGGGGGCTCCGGTGGTGCAGCCGGTCGTGGTGCCGGAGGCGTCGCGGCCGGTCGACTCGCCGGTGGTGTTGTACGCCTTGATCGTGTAGGTGTGCGACTCACACGTGCCCAGGCCGCTGATCGTCGCGGAGGTGCCGGTCACCGTGGTCTTGAGGGTCGAACCCTCGTAGACCCGGTAGCCGGTGACCGTGCCGCTGGAAGCGCCCCACGACAAGGTGATCGAGTTGTTGGTCGAGGTCACCGTGGCGGTGCCGGGCTGGCCGGGGGCGTTGCCCTGCGTCGCGCCCGCCTTCCACAACGCCGGGACGTTCGGCGGCTCCCAGCCGGGCAGAGAGGTGTGGCCCTGGATCGCGGTGTAGTCGGTCCCGTTGTAGGTGACCACCGCACCGACGGCGTAGGTGGTGTACGGCGCCCAGGCGGGGGCGAGCTGGATCACGGCCGCGCTCGTCGGTACGGCCTGCGCGGGGGCGGCGCTCAGCAGCCCGATCGCGCACACGGCGGCCGTGGCCGCGAGGATTCGGAGTCTCATGGCATCCCCTGCAGGTGAGGCTTGACGGTCTTGGAGAAGGACCAGTTGTGGCTGGCGTCCCAGTTGATGGACCAGGTCATCGCGCCGCGGATCTCGGGGTAGGCGCGCGGCGGCACGAAGCTGCCGCAGTTGGTGCGAGTGGCCAGGCAGGTCAGCGCCTGGTTGACCAGGGTGGGCGAGACCACGCCGCCGCCGGCCGCACCGGGTCCGGCGGGCAGGCCGAGGGCCACCTGGTCGGGCCGCAGGCCGTTCTCGAGCTGGATGCAGGCCAGCGCGGTCATGAAGTTGACCGTCCCCTGCGAGTAGGCCTGGGCCTGGTCGCAGCCGAGCATGGAGCCGGAGTTGTAGTACTGCATGTGCACGACGGTGAGGATGTCCTTGATGCTCAGCGCGAGCTTGAAGTACTCCATCCCGGTGGACTGCATGTCGATGGTCTGCGGCGCCATCGTGATGATCAGGCCGGAGCCGGCGCGGGAGCGCAGGTCACGCAGCGCCTGGGCCATGTAGGTGGCGTTGAGGCCGTTCTCCAGGTCGATGTCGACGCCGTCGAAGCCGTAGCTCTGCATGAGGCCGTGCACGCTGGAGGCGAAGGCGGTGGCGGCCGAGGAGGAGGCGACCGCGACGCGGCCGGTCTCGCCGCCGACGCTCAGGATGACCTTCTTGCCGCGCTGCTTGAGCGCGGCGATGTCGGCCTTGAACTGGGCCTCGGTGTAGCCGCCGACCGCGGTGGCCAGGGCGCTGTCGAGGGCGAAGACGACCTGACCCGGGGTGGAGGTGGCCTCGCCGAAGGCGATGGCGATCAGGTCGTACTCGTTCGGCACCTGGGAGAGCTTCAGCTCGGTGGCGGGGTTGACGAAGTTGTGCCAGTAGCCGGTGAGGAAGTGCTTGGGCAGGCCGCCGCCGCTCTGGCAGCCGGTCGTGGTGCCGGAGGCGTCGCGGCCGGTGGACTCGCCGTTGCCGTTGTATGCCTTGATCGTGTAGGTGTGCGGCTCGCAGGTGCCCAGGCCGCTGATGGTCGCGCTGGTTCCGGTCACCGTGGTCTTGAGGGTCGAACCCTCGTATACCCGGTAGCCGGTGACCGTGCCGCTGGAGGCGCCCCACGACAGCGAGATCGAGTTGTTGGTGCTGGTCACCGTGGCCGCACCGGGCTGGCCGGGAGCTCCGGTGGTGCAGCCGGTCGTGGTACCGGAGGCGTCGCGGCCGGTCGACTCACCGGTGGTGTTGTACGCCTTGATCGTGTAGGTGTGCGACTCACACGTGCCCAGGCCGCTGATCGTGGCTGTGGTTCCGGTGACCGTGGTCTTGAGGGTCGAGCCCTCGTAGATGCGGTAGCCGGTGACCGTGCCGCTGGAGGCGCCCCACGACAGCGAGATCGAGTTGTTGGTCGAGGTCACCGTGGCGGTGCCGGGCTGGCCTGGGGCGTTGCCCTGCGTCGCGCCCGCCTTCCACAACGCCGGGACGTTCGGCGGCTCCCAGCCGGGCAACGACGTGTGGCCCTGGATCGCGGTGTAGTCGGTGCCGTTGTAGGTGACCACCGCACCGACGGCGTAGGTGGTGTACGGCGCCCACGCCGCGGCGAGCTGGACGGCGGCGGAGTGGGCGGGTTGGGCGTGCGCTGGGGTGACGCCGAGTCCGAGGACGAGTCCCAGGACCAGGGCGGCTGAGGCGCGATATCTCATGGAGTCTCCGTCTGGCAAAGGCGGGCTGTGACGCCGTACGGCAGGCGCGGGGGTGGCCGAAGGGCCGTACGGCTTGCGCGGGGGGTGTGAGGCGACGCAAGCCGTACGGCCGGACCCTCGTCGGCAGGCGCGTCGAGGGTCGTTGTGGAGGGGCTCAGCGCAGACCGGCGGCCGGTGCGGCGGTCGGGGAGCCGTGGGGCTCGCGGACCGGGGCGGCCGGAGGCGGGTCTGGCGGGGCGGGCGGCGCCGGTCTGGCCCGGCTGCCGGCCCGCGGGCTCTGGTGCGGAGGGGGTCCTGGCCGCCACTCGGGATCGGCGGTGAAGAAAAGGCTTGCCGGGGCTGTCAGGACGAGTAAGGGAAGGTCGCGCTGCATGATCGCTCCCATGGTGAGGGAACTTCGGGGGGTGGTTCGCGCGGGGCGGCGCGCGTGACGCTGGGCGGCGACTGTTTGTGCAGGTTGTCCGGTGGGATCAGGGGGGTGACAGAGACATCTGGAGTCCCAATCCATGATTTCTTTTAGGAAAGTTTCCTAAGAGTTGTCGCGATCGTAGCTTTGACATCAGGGCCTCACAAGGCCCAAATCCTGGTATTCGGCGGCCTTGTCTGCCGAAGGGAAGATCAAAACCTCAAGAACCGCAGGTCACCCCAGCACCTCGGGAAGCGGCTTGCGCCGCAGATCCGGCACCTCGGCGTCGGCCGCCGCGTAGCCGACCGGAAAGAGGATGTAGGGCCGCTCGTTGCCGGGCCGGCCGCAGATCTCGGTGAGGAAGGCCATCGGGTTGGGCGTGTGGGTGAGCGTCGACAGGCCCATCGCGTGCAGGGCGGTGATGAACAGCCCGCAGGCGATGCCGACGCTCTCGTTGACGTAGTAGTGCTTGACCCGCGAGCCGTCCGGGCGCACGCCGTACTTCTCCGCGAAGCAGACCACCAGCCACGGCACGACCTCCAGGTAGGCCTTGTCGGAGGTGGTCTCCAGCGGGGCCAGCGCCTCGCGCCACTCGGGGGTCAGCCGCCCGCCCTCGTAGTTCTGCCGCTCCTCGACCTCGGCGGCCTCCCGGATGCGCTTCTTGGTCTCGGGGTCGCCGACGACGATGAACTTCCACGGTTGCTGGTGCGCGCCGGAGGGCGCGGTGTTGGCCGCCATGACGGCCAGTTCCACGCATTCGCGCGGCACCGGCTCCGGGGAGAAGAAGCGCACGCTGCGCCGGCGGTCGACCAGGGAGTAAAACTCGCGGCCCCGGCGGAGCATCTCCTCGGGCTCGTAGCGCTCCGGGCGGTAGGGGACGAAGGGGTGGCGGTGCTTCTGCTCGTTCATGCTCGCAAAGTCTCGGAGGCGGGTGCCAATCCTGACAACACCCACCCCTCTATGCTGCGAAATATCGTGAAAACTCGTGGGATAGGTGTCGAATATGCCAGCACGCCGCTCCGGCCTCGACGAGCTCGACCTGCGCCTGCTCCACCTGCTGCGTGACCGCCCGCGCAGCGGCCTGCTGGAGCTGGCCCGCCTGCTGGGCGTGGCGCGTGGCACGGTCCAGGCCCGCCTCGACCGGCTGACGCAGGACGGCGTGGTCACCGACTTCGGCCCGAACCTCTCCCCCCGCGCGCTCGGCCACCCGGTCCAGGCGTTCACCACGCTGGAGGTCGAGCAGGCCTCGCGCGAGGTGATCTCCGCCGCCCTGGACGCCATCCCCGAACTCCTGGAGGCGCACATCGTCACCGGGCCGGGCGATGTGTGGTGCCGCATCGCGGGCCGCGATCACGAGCACATCCAGGAGGTGATCGACCGCATGCTCACCATCGAGGGCGTACGGCGCAGCAGCACCGTGATCACGCTCTCGACCGTCGTCCCGCACCGGGTGCTGCCCCTGGCCGCCGCCGGGGGCGACCGGCCGGGTACGGCTCGCGCGACCACCCCAGCCGCGCGAGCCGTACCCCCTCCGCCGGCGAGGCCCGCCCGCACACCGCCAGCCACGGCGCGGGCGGAGGGCTCGCTGAATTCATAGTAAACCAGTGGGAATTATAGGTAAAGCGCGAATTCGGCGGACAGACTGGACGGTCGGCCAGCCGGATGATGGATTCGGTCCATGACAGTGGAAGGCACGTGCGAGCCTCGCTTCACCGAGGTCGCGGAGGAGTTCGAGCGGAATCTGCGTGAGCGGGGCGAGGTCGGCGCCTCGGTCTGCGTGATCGTGGACGGCGAGACCGTCGTCGACCTGTGGGGCGGCTCCGCCGTACCCCCGGACCGCCCGTGGCGGCGCGACACCGTCGGGCACGTCTGGTCGTGCACCAAGGGCGCCACCGCGCTGTGCGCGCACCTGCTGGCCGACCGGGGCGAGCTCGACCTGGACGCGCCGGTGACCCGCTACTGGCCCGAGTACGGCGCCAACGGCAAGGAAGGCACCCTGGTCCGGCACCTGCTGGCCCACCAGTCCGGACTGCCGGTCGTGCGCACGCCGCTGCCGAAGGGCGCCTTCTACGACTGGAAGCAGATGACCGAGACGCTGGCCGCCGAGGAGCCGTTCTGGCCGCCGGGCACGCGGCACGGCTACCAGGGGCTGCTCTTCGGCTTCCTGGTCGGCGAGGTGGTGCGCCGGGTCAGCGGGCGCTCGCTGGGCACCTTCTTCCGCGAGGAGATCGCCGAGCCGCTGGGCCTGGAGTTCTGGCTGGGGCTGCCGGAGGAGCACGAGGGGCGGGTGGCGCCGACCATCCCGGCCGACCCCTCGGCCGACCTGCCGGCCTTCTACCGCACGGCCTTCGCCGACCCGGCCTCGACGGCCGCGCTGCTGATCGGCAACGACGGCGGCTACCTGCTGACCCCCGGCGAGTCCGACAGCCGGGCGGCGCACGCGGCCGAGATCGGCGCGGTCGGCGCGATCACCAACGCGCGCGGGCTGGCGGGGCTCTACCGGCCGCTGTCGCTGGGCGGCGGCGGGCTGGTCAGCGCCGAGCGGCTGGCGCTGATGGCCCCGGCCGTCTCGGCGGGCACCGACGCGGTGCTGCAGGTGCCGACCCGGTTCTCGCTGGGGTTCGCCAAGGCGGTCGACAACGGCTACCTGCCGCCGGCCGACCGGGAGGGCATCGGCTACACCGAGACCGCGTTCGGCCATCCCGGGATGGGCGGCTCGGTGGGCTTCTGCGATCCGCCGGCGCGGCTGGCCTTCGGCTACACGATGAACAAGCAGGGGCCGGGGCTGGGCATCAACCCGCGCGGGCAGGCGCTGGTCGACGCGGTCTACCGGGCGCTGGGCCACCGGCAGGCAGGCTCGCTCTGGTACCGGCCCGACTAGCTCGCTCCGCCGTACCGGGGCACAAGCCGCCCTCGTATCATGACGCCATGTTCTTCGGCATCACCGACATCTGGGCCTACATCGTGGGTGCGATCTTCATCATCCTGCTCCCCGGGCCCAACTCGCTGTACGTGCTGTCGCTGGCCGCGCAGCGGGGCGTGCGCGACGGCTACCGGGCGGCGGCCGGGGTGTTCGTCGGCGACACCGTGCTCATGGTGCTCACCGCGGCGGGCGCGGCCTCGCTGCTGAAGGCCAGCCCGCTGGCGTTCACCGTGGTCAAGTACGCCGGTGCGGTCTACCTGGCGTGGATCGGCGTGCAGATGCTGCGCGGCGCGATCCGCTCGCTGCGCGGGCGCCGGGCGGCCGGGACCGCCGAGGCCGCCGGGACCGCCGGGACCGCCGAGGCGCGCACGCCGGCGGGCCGGCCGTTCCGCAAGGCGCTGATCGTGAGCATCCTGAACCCGAAGGCGATCCTCTTCTTCGTCTCCTTCTTCGTGCAGTTCGTGGATCCGAACTACGCGGCCCCGGCGATCTCCTTCCTCATCCTGGGCGCGATCATCCAGGTCTTCAGCGTGCTCTACCTCACCCTGCTCATCTTCGGCGGCACGTATCTGGCCACCCAGTTCCGGTCGAGGCAGAAGCTGTCCTCCGGCCTGACCGCCGCGGTCGGGGCGATCTTCCTGGGTTTCAGCGCCAAGCTGGCCACCGCCGGGTTGTAAGTGAGCGGCAAGTCCGAACGAGTACAAAGCGACAGTGGCAGTCGGGACCGTCAGGTACCGTAAGCCACCTCCCCGGGTAAGCCGGCAATCCCCAAAAACAGACATTTCCCGACTGATCGGGTGATGTGTGGGTAGCGGCTGCCCACCGGACGATCCGCGGAGCAGTCCTTGAACCAGCACCAGGTCACCCTCCCCCGCCTGACCACGTTGTTGAAGCAGGCGACACCCCGCCTGCTCGAAGGCGTGGTCGCGCCGCTGGCCGTCTTCTACCTCACCCTCGTGACGCTGGGCGAGCTGGGCGCGATGATCGCCGCGACGAGCTGGGTCTACCTGTGCGTGGGCATCCGCCTGGTCCGCCGCTCCAAGGTGCCGGCCACCATGTTCCTGGCGGCACTGGCCGCGACCGCCCGCACCGTCATCTCGGTCTTCCTGGGCGATCCCAAGTTCTTCTTCCTGCCGCCCGAGCTCGGCACGGTCTGCATCAGCATCGCCTTCCTCATCTCCATCGGCCTCAACAAGCCGCTGGCGGAGAAGCTCGCGCTCGACTACATCCACCTGCCCAAGGCCGTGCTCCAGAACGAGCGGGTGCGGCAGTTCTTCGTCCGCGTCACGCTGTTGTGGGCGCTGGTGCTGCTGACCAACTCGACCCTGGGCATCTGGCTGCTGCTGCACGACACCCTCGGCGGCTACCTGCTGATCCGCACCTCAGTGGTGGCCCTGATCAGCGGTAGCGCGATCACGGTCTCGATCATCGCCTTCAAGCGGGTCCTGCGCCGGCTGCACCACGCGCCCGCCTGAGACCAGCTCCACCGCCCCGGCCACGCCCATCACCAGGCCGGTCATCGTCGAGAACAGGTCCACCAGGCTCGGCACCGCGGTCTCGACACCCTCCGGCCGCAGCGGGCCGCCCACCGCGAGCAGGATCAGCGAGTACAGGCCCCAGGCGAACAGCGAGCCGGTGCCCAGCCAGGCCACGAACAGGTACGGCACGCGCCGCGCCCCGCGCACGAGCGCCAGGAAGGCCACCCCGCCGGCGATGGTCAGCAGCGCGGTGAAGGCCTGCTGCACCGCGCCCGACAGGCTCAGCCCGGCCGCCATCGCCGGGTCGAGCCCGGCGGTGCCGCCGAGCGCCCAGTACAGCCGCACGCCACCGATCACCGCGCACAGGCCCAGCGCGCCCCGGGCGAGCAGCGTCATCAGGGCGGGGACGGCTCCGCCGTACCGGCCGGCGAAGACGGCGGGCCAGCGGTCGCGGGCGTAGATGACCAGCGAGGCCCCCAGCGCCAGGCCCTGCACCGTGAAGCCGCCGTAGACGACGACGTACACCCAGCTCTCCAGCGGCCCGGTGGCGAAGGCGCCCGGCCCGTCCAGCGCCAGCGTGACCGGCAGGCCGACGACGATCGGGACCAGCAGCCCGGTGCCGACCCACAGCGGCAGCAGGACCAGCCAGGCGGGCAGTCGCCGGCCCCAGCCGAAGGTGAAGCCGACCGCCAGGACCAGCGCGACCAGGTCGAGGCCGAGCGTCATGGCGTTGAGCCCGGTCATCTCCGAGCCCGCCATCAGGTCGGGTTCGTGGACGCCGACCGGGTTGCCGGTCATCCACAGGGTCTTCAGCGTCAGGTAGGGCAGGATCGCGGCGATGGCCACGGTGCCGGCGACGATCCGGCCGGTGTCGTTTCGCATGCCTCAAGCGTGCCGGGCAGGGCTCCGGCGGGCCTCCCGCGAGCCGGGGAAGCGCCTCCCCCTCACGGGGGATCGAGCCGGACCGCCAGCAGGAAGCCGTCGCCGTCGGGCCGCGCCTCCAGGGTGGCGCCGGCCAGCCGTACCCGCTCGCGCAGGCCGGCCAGTCCCAGGCCGCCGGGCCGGACGGTGGCGCGGCGGGCGGGCGCGCCGTTGCGGACGGAGACCAGCGTGGGCGTGACGGTCACCCGCACCGGCGCGCCCGGGGCGTGCTTGGCGGCGTTGGTCAGCCCCTCCTGCACCACCCGGTGGGCCAGCTCGGGTGCGGGCCCCTCCTGCTCCAGCCGGACGTCCATGCCCGACTCGCGGGCCCGCTCGACCAGCTCGGCCACGCTCTCCCCGGACGGCGTCAGCGAGGGCGCCTCGCCCTCCTCGCGCAGGAAGCCGACGATCTGCCGCAGCCGCTCGGTCGCCTCCGCGGCGGCGGCCCGCACCTCCCCCGCCGCCCTGGCCTGCTCCGGCGCCAGCCCGGGCGCGAGTTCGAGCGCCGCCGCGCGCACCGCGATCAGGGCCAGGTCGTGCCCGAGCGAGTCGTGCATGTCGTGCGCGATCCGGGTGCGCTCACGCAGCCTGGCCTGCTCCTCGGCGGACCTCGCCGCCCGCTCCCGCTGCTGGAGCAGCCCGCGCCGCAACACCCCCAGCGTGTACGGCAGGGCGTAGCTGCCCAGCAGCCCGGAGATCATGGTGATCCACCTGGCCACGCCGCCCCCGGCGGCCAGCACCGTCCAGACCCCCGCCACGGCCACCACCGCGAAGGCGGCCAGCGACCAGCGCCCCGGCATCCGCCGGCCGCACAGGTACGCGTACCAGACCACCGCGGGCAGCAGCAGCCCGATGGGAACCAGCTTGATCTGGACGAGCGCGGGATCGATCGAGGCGAACAGGCTCGTGGTCGCCAGCCCCTCCGCCAGGTTCCACGGCGCCGCCCCGAGCAGCAGCACCACCGCGAGCGGCGGAAGGCGCCGGCCCACCGCCACCACGACGCCGAGCAGCACGATCCGCCCCCCGGTCACCAGGAGGAAGGCGGGGAGATCCCTGAGAGGGTCAGGGCCGCCGGCGGCGGCCAGAACGGACAGGACGAGCCACCACACCAGGTCGGCGACGAGCGTGCGCTTCACCGGTCCGACCCTAGCGGTGGCGCTCCCTTCCCCTGCGGGGTGGAGCCAGGACCACCGCGAAAAGCGGCTTGAGCACTACTGATCGGCGAGCCCGCGACCGGTTGGATCGTCATCGTGAGCACGACGAAAGTCAGGGTGACGCCCTGCCGAACGGCCGATGTGGGCGCATCCGCCCCTTCCCTAGCGTCGGAGACGTCCCTGACGGGACTCGGGGGCGGGCCCATGGTTGACCGGGGTTGTTCCCGATGGCCCGCACCAGGCCGGTGCGGACAGGCTGGGAGCGATCTCCCCATGTCGATCGGAGCAGTACGTTGTCGCAGGCAATCCTCGACCTGATCCACCAGGTGATGGCGTCACCGTGGTTGTACGTCGCGATCTTCGCGCTGGCGGTGCTGGACGGGTTCTTCCCGATCGTCCCCGCCGAGACCTCGGTCATCACCGCGGGCGTCTTCGCCGCCACCGGTGACACCAGCCTGGCGCTGCTCATCCCGGTCGCCGCGCTCGGCGCCTTCGCCGGCGACCACATCTCCTACCTGATCGGCCGCAAGACCGGGCACCGGCTGCGGGAGAAGAAGGCCTTCGTCTGGGCGCGCAGCGCGCTGGAGGAGCGTGGCGGCCTGGTCCTGGTGATCGCCCGCTACATCCCCGGCGGCCGGACGGCCACGACCCTGACCATGGGTGCGGTCCGTTATCCGCTGCGCTCGTTCACCTTCTTCGACGCCATCGCCGCCGCCTCCTGGGCGGTCTACTCGGCCCTCATCGGCTTCTTCGGCGGCATGGCCTTCGAGAACGACCCGATCAAGGGCCTGCTGCTGGGCCTGGGCATCGCCGTCACGATCACCGCGGTGGTCGAGGTGGTCCGCTGGATCCGCAAGCGGCGCGCGGCCCGGGAACTCGTCCCGGCCACCCAGAACGCCCACCAAGACTTCTGACCTGTTCGGCCCGCCGTCACGCGGCGGTCACCCACCACGGAGACCATCCACCTGAAAGGAGTGCGCATGACGGTCCTGGCCGCCGCGGTGGCACTGGCGGGCTCCTTGTTCTTCGCCCTCGGTGCCGCCCTGCAACAGTTCGAGGCCAGCGTCGCCAAGCCGAGCCTGCATGCGCTGCTGCGCCGGCCGCGCTGGCTGATCGGCGGCGCCGCGATCCTCGCCGGAGGCGGCCTGCACATCGCCGCCCTCGGACTCGGACCGCTCACCGTCGTCCAGCCGATGGGCGTGGCCAGCCTGCTGTTCGCCCTCCCGATCGCCGCCGGGCTGCACGGGCGCCGGCCCGCGCGGCAGGAACTGGCCGCGGCGGCCGTGGTCGCCATCGGCCTGATGGGGCTCGTGCTGCTCATGCCCGAGCACACCGGCCCCACCCACCTCAGCCCCCAGGGCGCCGTCACCTTGCTGGGCGTGTCCGGCGTGGCCGCGGTGCTGCTGTGGGCCGGCTCGCGCGTGGCCTCGCCGGCCGGGCGCGCGGCCCTGCTGGCCACCAGCTCCGGCGTGCTGTACGGCGCGACCGCCACCCTGGTCCGCGTGCTGATCGACGGCGGCTGGAACTGGTGGTACGCCCTGGCTCTTCCGATCCCCGCGCTGCTCGCCCTGATGATGCTGCAGCGCGCCTACTCCTTCGGCCACTTCGGCGTCTCCTTCGCCTCGTTGCAGATCGCCGACCCGCTCACCGCGGTCGCCTTCGGCGCTCTGCTGCTGGGCGAACCGCTGCCCACCGGGGTCCTCCCGGTCCTCGCCGCCGCGCTCGCCGCGGCCGGCACCGTCGCGCTCGCGCGCACCACCCCCCTTGACGCACGCCCCTTGGAAAGGACCCTCTGATGGCCACCCCGATGCACACCTTGACACCGCAGCTCGCCCCGGCCCCGGCGCCCGCCCGGCCGCGCCGCGTGCTGATCTCCACCGACACCTACCCGCCGGACGTCAACGGGGCCGCCTACTTCACCCACCGCCTGGCCACCGGACTGGCCGAGCGCGGCAACCAGGTGCACGTGATCTGCCAGTCGGAGGACGGGCCGCGCAAGACCGACCTGGTGGACGGCGTGGTGGTGCACCGGCTGCGGTCGGCCCCGCTGCTGGTGCACCCGACGATGCGGGTGACGGTGCCGGGCCGGCTCGACCGGCTGATGGCGGCCATCGAGCCGGACGTGCTGCACACCCAGGGGCATTTCGTCGTCGGCCGGGCGGCCATCGCCGCGGCCCGGCGGCGCGGGGTGCCGGTGGTGGCGACCAACCACTTCATGCCCGACAACCTCTTCCAGTTCGCGCACATCCCCGACCGGCTCCGGATCAAGGCCGGGCGGATCGCCTGGCGCGACTTCGCCCGGATCTTCGCCAAGGCCGACCACATCACCACGCCCACCCGGCTGGCCGCCGAGCTGCTGTCCGACCAGGGCTTCCAGCGCGAGGTCGAGGCGGTCTCCTGCGGGATCGACCTGGCCCGCTTCCACCCGCACACCGAACCCAAGGCGTGGGCGCGCAAGCTCTTCGACCTGGAGGACCGGCCCACGGTGCTGTTCGTCGGGCGGCTGGACGAGGAGAAGCGGCTGGACGAGCTGGTGCGGGCGCTGCCGTACATCCTGAACACGACCGACGCGCAGCTCGCCTTCGTCGGCAAGGGCAACCAGCGCGGCAAGCTGGAGCAGCTCGCCCGCCGGATCGGCGTGGGCGACCGGGTGCGGTTCCTCGGGTTCGTGCCGGACGAGCAGATGCCGCAGGCCTTCGCCGCGGCCGACGCGTTCGGCATGCCGGGCGTCGCCGAACTGCAGTCGATCGCGACCCTGGAGGCGATGGCCAGCGGGCTGCCCGTGGTGGCCGCCGACGCGATGGCCCTGCCGCACCTGGTGGACGGCAACGGCTACCTCTACCAGCCGGGCGACGTGATCTCCCTGGCCCGGCACCTGACCTCGATCCTCACCGACGAGGCGCTGCGCGAGCGCCTGGGCAAGGCCAGCCGAGAGCTCGCGCTCACCCACGACCACCAGACCTCCCTGGCCCGGTTCGAGCAGATCTACGACGAGGTGGCGCGATGACGAAAGGGGTCGTGGCCGGCTGCGGCGCCGCGCTGGCGGGGATGATCTACGTGCACGTGGCCCTGCCGATGCAGCCCCTGCTCAGCGACTACGCCCTGCTGCCCGGCGGCATGCTGCCGGTGATGCTCGGCATGCTGGCGCTGGCCGGCGGGTGCCTCAGCCTGGCCTACGGGCTGACGTTGCGCGAGCCGAACCGGAGCGCGGCGGCCCGGGTGCTGCTGATGGCGGCCGGGGGCGGGCTGATGCTTAGCGCGATCTTCCCGACCGATCCGCACAGCGGCGCCGACACCCTGGGCGGGGAGATCCACCGCTGGGCCGCCGCCGTCTTCTTCACCGCCCTGCCGGTGGCCGGCTGGGTCCTGGCCCGCGGGCGCGAGGCGGGGGCGCGCTGGGGGTCGGTGCGGGTGCTGAGCGGCGGGGCCGGACTGGTGCTGGCCGCCTACCTGCTGGCGCACCCGGCGAGCTTCATCTCGGGCTGGATCGACGGTGCGGCCTACTACGGGCTGCTGGAGCGGGCCTTGGTCGGGGTGGACCTGGTGCTCCTGGTCGGGATGGCGATCGCCACGGGCGCCACCGCCACCGCCCGCACCGCTGCCCCGGAACCCGCCGAGCCGGACGCCGACGAGCCCAGCCCGCTCCGCCTCGTCGCCTAGACCGCCGCGCCCGTCCCTTGCAGTCCCTCCCCTGTCATCTGGGGCGGCGGGCACGTTTCGACGGGGGTCGAAACCTCTCCGTCCTACCGTGGACGCATGCTCATCACCCGAAACTCCGAGGCCCTGGCGGTGTTGTCCGACCCGCTGCGGGCGCCGGCCCCGGTCGAGGCGGGCGCGCCCCGGGGCACCCTGGCCTGGTTGCGCGGCCAGGTCTCCCGGTTCTCCTCCGGCGCGGCCCACGCCGAACGCCGGGCCGCGGTCACCGCGGTGCTCGACCGGCTCGACCCGCACGACCTTCGGAAGGCCGCGGCGCGCCTGGCGCACGAGCCGCCGGAGCGGGTGGCGGTGCTGGTGCTCGGTGCGGCCCTCGGGGTCGAGGACCTGGAGACGCTGGCCGGTCAGGTCGCGGCGGCGGCGCGGGGCTACCTGTCCGGCGAGGCGGACGCCGAGGCCGACGCGGCGGTGGCCGAGCTCATCGGCCGCCTCCCGATCGCCGAGCTGACCGTCCTGCTCCAGGCGCACGCCGCCACCGGCGCCCTGCTGGCCGTCGCGGCCGGCCGGGACCTCGACGAGGTCCTGCGCGACGACCCGCCGGTGCGGGTGCTGCGGCGCGAGGGCGTCGAGATCGACGTGCCGGCCGCCAACCAGGACGGCCCCTGCCTCACCTTCGGGTACGGCCCGCGCGCCTGCCCTGGCCAACCCCACGCCCGCGCCATCGCCGAAGGCTGGCTGAGCCGATGAGCCCTACCCACGCCACCGCCACCCCTACACCGGAAAGGTCGTTGAGCCGATGACCGCCGCCTCTCCCGCGCAGGCGTTCGCGCTGCTGCACCGGCCCGGTGACCCGCTGGTGCTGCCGAACGCCTGGGACTACGCCTCGGCCGCGCTGCTGGCCGCCCACGGCTTCCCGGCGGTCGCCACCACGAGCCTCGGTGTGGCCGCCGTGCACGGCCTGCCGGACGGCCAGGAGGCCACCCGCGACCAGGCCGTCGCCCTCGCCGGACTGCTGACCAGGCTGCCGGTGCTGGTCACCGTGGACGCCGAGAACGGCTACAGCGACGACCCGGCGAAGGTGGCCGAGCTGGTCGCGACCCTGCGCGACCTGGGCGTCGCCGGGGTCAACCTGGAGGACGGCAAGCCCGACGGCACCCTGCGCGACGTCGGGCACCAGCGCGAGATCCTCGCCGCCGCCTGCGGTCAGGGCGTGTTCGTCAACGCCCGCACCGACACCTGCTGGCTGGGCACCGGCGACACCCTGGAGCGCGCCGAGGCCTACGCCCTGGCCGACGGCCTGTTCGTGCCCGGCCTGACCGACCCCGAGGCGGTCGCCGCCGTGGTGGCGGCCACGCCCCGGCCGCTCAACGTGCTCTACCAGCCCGGCGGTCCCTCGGTGGCCGAGCTCGCGGCGGCCGGGGCGGCGCGGATCAGCATGGGCTCGCTCCTGTACCGCGCCGCCCTGCGCACCGCGCTGGCGACCGTACTGGAGCTGAGGGGCGAGCCCGCGCCCGCCCTGCCCACCGCCGCGGAAATCGTGCGGATGCTCGCCGAACCGCGATAATCGGGGCATGCGGCTGGAGATCCTGGGTCCCGTCCGTGCCGGTGAGGCCGAGGTGGGCGGTCCGCGGGTGCGGGCCCTGCTGGTGCTCCTGGCGCTGGAGGCGGGCCGGATCGTGCCCGCCGACCGCCTCATCGACGGCCTGTACGGCGAGCGTCCCCCCGAGGACGCGGCCAACGCGCTCCAGTCTCAGGTCTCGCGGCTGCGCCGCGCCCTGGGCCGGGAGCTGATCGAGCACCACCCCGCCGGGTACCGGTTGGCCGTCGACCCGCTGGAGGTCGATCTGCACCGCTTCGAGCACCTGGCCGCCGAGGGCCGCCGTGCCCGGGGCGAGGGCGACCCCGAGCGGGCGGCGGCGCTGCTCGGCGAGGCGCTGGCGTTGTGGCGTGGCCGTCCCGAAGTGCCCGAGACGCAGGCCACCCGGCTGGAGGAGCTGCGCCTGGCCGCGGTGGAGGACGAGGTGCGGGCCCGGCTCGACCTGGGCGGCCACCGCGAGCTGGTCGCCAGGCTGAGCGAGCTCGTCCGGCTGCACCCGCTGCGCGAGGGGCTGCGCGCTTTGCTGATCCGCGCGCTGTACGGCAGCGGGCGGCAGGCCGACGCGCTGGCCGTCTTCGAGGAGGGCCGCCGCATCCTCGACGAGGAGCTGGGCGTCGAGCCCGGCCCCGAGCTGGCCGCCGCGCAGCTCGCCGTGCTGCGGGCCGATCCCGCGCTCGGCCCCGTCCGGAACGCTCCCGTCCCGCCCGCCCGGGTGGGCCTGCGCGCCCAGCTCACCAGCTTCGTCGGCCGCTCCGGCGACCTGGCCCGGCTGGCGACGCTGCTGACCACCAGCCGCCTGGTCACGCTGATCGGGCCGGGCGGAGCGGGCAAGACCCGGCTGGCCGTCGAGGCCGCGGCGGCGGAGCCGGGCGACGTCACGCTGGTCGAGCTGGCCCCGGTGCCGGACGGTTCGCAGCTCACCGCTGCCGTGCTGGACGCGCTCGGGGTGCGCGAGTCGCTGCGCAGCGACGTGCCCACGCCCGACCCCGCCGCGCGGCTGATCACGGCCCTGGCCGGGCGGCGGCTGCTGCTGGTCCTGGACAACTGCGAGCACGTCGTCGACGCCGCCGCCGGCCTGGCCGACCGGCTGCTGGCCACCTGTCCCGACCTGCGCGTGCTGGCCACCAGCCGGGAGGCGCTGGCGATCACCGGCGAGGCCGTGCACCCGGTCACGCCGCTCAAGCCGCCGCCGCCCGGGCTGCCCGCGGCCGAGGCCCTCACCTACCCGGCCGTGCGGCTGTTCGCCGACCGGGCCGCCGCGGTCCGGCCCGAGTTCGCGGTGGACGAGGCGACCGTCGAGCACGTGACGCGGATCTGCCGGGCGCTGGACGGGCTGCCGCTGGCGATCGAGCTGGCCGCCGCGCGGCTGCGCACCCTGCCGCTGGGCGAGCTGGCCGGACGGCTCGACGACCGCTTCCGGCTGCTGGCCCGCGGCAGCCGTACCGCCCTGCCCCGGCACCAGACGTTGCGCGCGGTGGTGGCGTGGAGCTGGGACCTGCTCGACCCGGAGGAGCAGGCGCTGGCCAGGCGGCTGACCGTGTTCGTCGGCGGCGCGAGCCTGGAGGCGGCCGAGCGGGTCTGCGGGCTGCCGGAGGAGCTGCTGCACTCGCTGGTGGACAAGTCGCTGGTGGCGGAGGTGGACGGCCGCTACCGGATGCTGGAGACGATCCGCGCGTTCTGCGCCGAGCACCTGGCCGAGGCCGGTGAGGTCGAGGCGACCCGGCGCGCGCACGCCGCCTTCTACCTGGAGCTGGCCCAGCGCGCCGATCCGCACCTGCGCGGGGGCGAGCAACTGGAGTGGCTGGCGCTGCTCGACGCCGAGAGCGACGACCTGCGGGCGGCGCTGGGCTGGGCGATCTCCGCCGGGGAGGTGGCGTTCGGGCTGCGGCTGGTGACGGCGGTGGCCTGTTACTGGTGGTTGCGCGGGCACCGGCTGATCAGCGCCGAACTCGTCGGCGAGCTGCTCGGCCTGGTCGGCCCCGAGCCGCCTCCGGGCCTGTGGGAGGAGTACGCGATGTGCGTGCTCATCGCGGGCTGGACCGGCCGGCCGACGCCCGAGCTGACCGAGCGCCTGCGGCGGCTGCGGGCCGAGGTGTCGATCAAGAACTTCCCGTACCGGGTGGAGTTCCTGTCGATGTTCCTGTCGATGTTCACCGGGCCGCCGGACGATCTGGTCGTGGACGACCTGGTCAACTACCCGCGCGAGGGGCTCAGCCCGTGGATCTGCGCGCTCACCCACATCGGGCCGGCCTTCGTCTGGGTCAACACGGGCGAGACCGAGCTGGCCAAGCAGGCCCTGCGCGAGGGGCTGGCCGCCTTCACCGAGATCGGCGACCGCTGGGGCACCACGCTGGCGCTGTCCGGGCTGGGCGACCTGGCCTTCCAGAGCGGCGACCACGCCGAGGCGCTGCGGCTGGCCGAACGGGGCGGCGTGCTGGCCAGGGAGCTCGGCTCGGGGGCGGACGAGGCCGAGTACCTCGCACGCAAGGCCGACTGCCTGCTGTTGCTGGGTGAGCTGGAGCAGGCGCGCGAGAGCTTCCAGGCGTCGGTGGAGCTGTCCAGGCGGGCCGGCGCGGCCGACGGCCTGGCCCGGGCGCTCATCGGGCTCGGCGAGGTGGAACTGGCCGCCGGGCACAGCGAGGCCGGTCGGACGCTGCTGGAGCAGGCGCTGGCCGAGTGCCCGGACGCCTGGTACAGCGCGGAGGAGCTCAAGCAGCGGGCCCAGCTCGCGCTGGCCCGCGCCGACCTGGCCGACGGCGAGCCGCGGACCGCGCTGCGGCGGTGCGTGGACGTGCTGGCTTGGGGGGTGGCGGGCAACGCGGGCGTGGCGGTGCTGGCCATGAAGCGGCTCGGCGAGGTGGTGGAGGCCTGCGGCGACGCCGAGCTGGCCGCGCGGCTGCCGCAGCTCTCCCCCGCCGAGGCCCTGGCCCTGCTCCGCCTCCGGAAGGACGGTGAGCGGGCGGTCAGCGGGCGGTAGGCGGCCGGTCAGCGGTGCGCCCGACGCTGAGGACATGCGAAACAAATGGGCCGTCCTGGCCATCGCGTGCACCGCGACCCTGCTGCTGTCCATCGACCTGACCGTGCTCCATCTAGCGCTCCCCCGGCTGGTGGGCGACCTGGGCGCGACCTCGACCCAGCTCCTGTGGATCGGCGACATCTACGGCTTCGCCCTCGCCGGCCTGCTGATCACCATGGGCAACGTGGGCGACCGCATCGGCCGCAAGAAGTTGTTGCTCCTGGGCACCGTCGCCTTCGGCGTGGCCTCCGTCGTGACCGCCTACGCCCCCAACCCCGAACTGCTCATCGCCGCCCGCGCGCTGCTCGGGGTGGCCGGGGCGACGATCATGCCGTCCACGCTCTCCATCGTGCGCGACGTGTTCACCGAGCCCGGCGAGCGGACCATGGCCGTGGGCATCTGGAGCGGCATGGCCGCCGGCGGCTTCGCGCTCGGGCCGGTCATCGGCGGGGTGTTGCTGGACCACTTCTGGTGGGGGTCGGTGTTCCTGGTCAACGTGCCGGTCACCGCCGTGCTGGTGGTGGCGGGGGCGTTGATCCTGCCCGAGTCGCGCAACCCGCGTCCGGGCCGGATCGACCTGCTCAGCGTGCTGCTGTCGGTCACCGGCGTGGTGGGCGTCATCTACGCGATCAAGGAGCTCGCCGACCGCGGCCTCGGCCACTTCCCCGGCCAGGTGGCGGCGGTCGTCGGCGTCGTGGCCCTGGTGCTGTTCTGCCTGCGCCAGGTACGGCTCGCCGAACCGCTGATCGAGCTGCGCCTGTTCCGCCGCCGCGCCTTCAGCGCCTCCATCGCCACCAACCTGCTGGCCATCTTCGCGATGATGGCGATGAACCTGGTCTCGGTCTGGTATTTCCAGATGGTGCTCGGCTGGTCCCCGCTCCAGGCGGGCCTCGGCAGCCTGCCCGGCGCGCTGGCGGCGGCCGGCGGCGGAGCGCTGGCCCCGGTGCTGATCGCCCGGCTGGGCCGCAACGGCCTGGTGGCCGCCGGCCTGCTGCTGGCGGCCGCCTCCTTCGCCTACTACTACACGCTCGGGCTGGAGCTGAACTACCTGCTCCTGGTCGGCCCGATGATGCTCGGCGGCATCGGCATCGGCTTCATCTTCACCGTCAACAACGACAACGTGCTGGCGACCGCGCCCCGCGAGCGGGCCGGGGCCGCGGCGGCGATCTCGGAGACCTCTTTCGAGCTGGGCGGCGCGCTGGGCATCGCGGTGCTCGGCACGGTGCTCAACACCGCCTACACCAGCGCGATGACCGGGCCGGAGGCGGCCAGGGAGTCGCTGGCCGGCGCGATCGAGGTGGCCGCGACGCTGCCCGCCGAGCAGGCCGGGCCGCTGCTGACCATGGCGCGGCAGGCGTTCGTCGACGGCATGCACGTCACCGCGCTAGTGACCGCCGCGATCCTGGCCGGCGTGGCTCTCCTGGCGTACTTCGGCCTGCGCGGCGTGCCCAAGGTCATCCCGGAGGAGTTGCTGTCCCACTAGCGAGCGGCGGCGCAGCAGCACCAGCAGGGCGGCCAGGCCGGTCATGGCGGGCGGCACCACGAAGGCCACCGACGGCCCGAAGTGGTCCACCAGCTGGCCGGCCAGCGCCGCGCCGGTCGCGATGCCCAGGCCGATGGCGCCGTTCAGCCAGGTGAAGGACTCGGTGCGCACCTCGTCGGGGACCAGGCCGTCGATGATGGTGTAGCCCGTGATCACCACGGGGGCGATCACGAAGCCGGCCAGGGCGGCTCCGCCGTACAGCAGGGCACCGGTGTTGGCGACCAGCAGCGCGGAGGTGGCGGCGGCCAGCAGGAGCAGACCGGCGCCGAGCCGGACGTGGGCGGGGATCCGCCAGCGGATGAGGCCGTAGAGCAGGCCACCGACGACGCTGGCGCCGGAGAAGCTGCCGTAGACGGTGCCCGCCTGGGCGCCGGCGGTGGCGGTGATGCCGACCTGGAGGCTGCCGAAGACCGAGCCCATCGCCAGGAAGGCGGCGGCGAGCAGGGCGACGCCGCGCAGGCGCAGCACGCCGCCGCTGGAGCGCACCTTGACCGGCATCGGCTCGGGCGCGCCGAGCCGGACCGACGCGAAGATCACCGTGCCGGCCACCACCAGCACCACGGCGGCCAGCAGCGCCACCACGGGCGAGAAGCCGGTGGACAGCGCCACCAGCAGCACGGGGGCCAGGGTGAAGGTCAGCTCGTCGGTGATGGACTCCACCGCGAAGGCGGTGCCCAGCAGGGGCGAGCCGCTCAGCGTGTGCGACCAGCGGGCCCGGACCATCGCGCCGACCTGCGGCACCGAGGCGCCGGCGAGCGCGGCGGCGAGCACGAGCAACGGGACGGAGGCGTGCGCGGCGGCCAGGGCCAGCAGCGAGCCGAAGGCCAGCGCGTGCACCGCCACCTGCGGGAACAGCACCCGAGCCTGGCCGAACCGGTCGGCCAGCTTGCCGGTCTGCGGACCGACCAGCGCCTGGGCGACCGCCGCGGCGGCCGAGGCGATGCCGGCCGCGCCGTAGGAGCCGGTGGACCACTCGACCAGCAGCAGGATGCCCAGTTGGACCATCGCGTACGGCAGCCGGGCGATCAGCGCGGGCACCAGGAAGCGCCAGGCTCCGGGCGTGCGCAGGACGTTCAGATAGGACTTCATCTCTACCCCTCGTGAGATCACAGACCGGGGTAGATACCGAAACGTCGGCCGCCTTGCGGTCAATCAGGACAACGCATCAGTCTACAGAAGTCATCCCGGGCGCCCAAAAGACCCGACCTGGGGAGGGGGTGGCCGCAACCCAGGGGGGTGCCAGCCCACCGGGTGGCCCGCCACCCAGGGGGCACCAGCCTGCCCGGGTCAGGGTCAGGGGCGGGCGGGGCAGGTGCGGGTGCGGGGCTGGCGCAGCCCGTCCAGGCGGCTGCCGAGCAGCCGGGCCAGGCCCTCGATCGCCTGGATGCCGCGGCCCTCGCCCGGCTGCAGGTCGGTCTGCACCGCCAGCAGCAGGTCGCGGCCGGGCCCGGTGATGCGGCCGTAGCTGGTGACCGCCCAGGTGTGGTGCACGAAGGGCCGGGGCGTCCAGCCGTTCTTGAGCGCCACCCGATCGCCCGGCCGGGCCGCGGCGCTCACGCCCCACGCCTGGTCGCGGGCGACCTTGCTCATCAGCGACAGGATCAGCGCGCGATCGCTGCCGGTGAGCCCGCCTCCGCCCTTGACCAGCAGCTTCAGCAGCCGGATCCGGTCGGCGGGACTGGTGTTGGTGCCGCCCCAGAACCGCGAGGGCCCGGGCACGGTCTCACGCAGGCCCGCGCGCCGGTAGAAGGCGCCCATGCCGGAACCGCCGCCCACCCGCCACCACAACGCGTCGGCGGCGTGGTTGTCGCTCTCCCGGATCATGCGTTCGGCCAGGTCGCGCTCGTGGCCGGCCAGGCGGTCGCGGCGTGTCATCAGCGCGCTCAGGATGTCCACCTTGGCGCCGCTGGCGGTGATCATGCCGTTCTCGTGCTCCCGGTGGCCGAAGCTCGCGCCGGTCACCAGGTCGTGGGCGCTGAAGACCACCCGGCCCGGCTGGCGGGCCACGTAGCGGTCGAGGTCGCGGGCCAGCTTCGCGGCCGCCGCCCGTTCGGCCGCGGCGTCGCGGTAGGACCAGAAGCAGGGCGCCTTGACCTCGCGCACCAGGAAGCCCACCGGCGTGGCCGGTTGGGTGCCGCAGGCCGTGGCCACGACGGACCAGGCGGCGAACGCCGCGACGTGCCGAGCACGCATGCCGTACCCCCCGAAACGATCTCATTCCGGGGGTCAGGTGATCACTTCCCCACCTGGGGACTTGTCACACTTCAGAGGTGCTCGCGAAGGAAGTCGGCGGTCGCGGTCACCGCCTGGGTGACGTACGGCTCGGCGTCGTACAGGTCGATGTGCCGGCGGGCGTCCAGCCAGACCAGGCGCTTGGGCTCGTCGAGCCGCTTGAAGGCCTCCTCCGCGCCCTCCGGCGAGCAGAACCGGTCGATCACGCCGTGCACGATCAGGGCGGGCTTGGGCGACAGGAAGTCGGCGCCCATCATGTTGTCCATGGTGACGAGCTCGCGGATGCTAGCCCGGGTGACCTGGTTGCGCCAGGAGGGCGCGGCCCCGCGCTCGGTGCCGTAGTAGGCGTAGGGCTCGTCGCCGGGCATGGCCGCCTCGCCCGTCTCGGCGACGGCCGGCACGTACTCCACCGGCCCGCCCCGGTCCTGGCGTTCGAGCACCTCGGTGAACTCGCGCAACGCCGCCTGGTAGTCCATGCCGGCGCGCATGCCGTAGGGGTTGTTGTAGGCCCCGGCGATGCCCGCGAAGACCTTGACCCGGGGGTCGAAGGCGGCGAACTTCAGCGCGTACCCGGCGCCGAGGCAGATGCCGACCGCGCCGATCCGCTCCGGGTCGACCTCGGGGCGTCCGCGCAGGAAGGAGACCGCCGCGCGCAGGTCGTGCAGCTTGCCCTGCGGGTCCTCGTGGCAGCGCGGCTCGCCGCCCGACTCGCCCCAGGTGCGGTGGTCGAAGGCCAGCGTCGCGTAGCCGTGGCCGGTCAGCAGCTCGGCGTAGCGGCCGGTGACCTGCTCGCGCACGCCGGTGAAGGGTCCGGTCAGGACCAGCGCCGGGTGCGGGCCCTCGCCCTCGGGCAGCCGCAGCTCGCCGGCGAGCCCGATCCCGTCGCTCGTGAAGTCCACTCTCATGGGCACCAGCATGCAGGGCCGGAACCTGGCGTTCCAATCTGCTGAGCGAAAGTACGTAACGTAGCCATCTGATTCCCCTATGTATCGTCCATGGGGGATCACACCAGACGGCCCGACTGGCGCCGGCGCGGGCTGACCGGGCTGGCGGTGCTGACCGCGGTCTCGGTGACGCTCTTCGCGCTCGATCGCGACTCGGCGTGCGCGGACCCGGAACCGCCGGCCCGCTCGGGCAACGCCTACGTCTATCACCCGGGCACCGGCAGCGGGAACTGCTCGCTGGGCGAGCAGGCGCGCGGCGGCCTGTACGCCTCGGTGGCGTCGGGCGAATACGCGGGCTCGCTGGCCTGCGGCACCTACCTGGCGGTCGCCGGGCCGCGCGGCATCGTCCGCGTCCAGGTGGTGGACCGCTGTCCCGGCTGCCGGGTGGGCGACCTCGACCTGAACAGCGCCGCCTTCGCGCGCCTCACCGACCGCAGCACGGGCACGGCGAAGATCGCCTACCGGCAGATCCGCGACCCGGCCCCCAGCCGGGCGCTGGCCTTCCGCGTCAAGAGCGGCTCCAGCCGCGGCTGGACCGCGATCCAGGTGCTCGACCACGGCAATCCGATCAGCGCGGTCGAGCTGCGCGACGGCGACGGCTGGCGTGGCCTGACGCGCGGCAGCGACAACTACTGGGTCACCGCGGAAGGGGTCGGCCGTGACCGCTTCGACCTGCGCGTGCGCGACGTCTACGGCCATCGCCGCACCGCCGCCGGGCTCAGGCTCGCCCCCGGCAAGGTGCAGACCACCGACGTCAAGCTGTACGGCGGGCCGGTCCGTGAGCTGGCGCCGCTGCCGACCCCGCTGCCCAGCCTGTCGCCGGAACGCGAGAGCCGGCCGCGGCCCCGGCCGCCGGAGCCCTCCCCGGTGACCGCCAGCCGACCGCTCGACCGGTGCTGACCCCCTAGGCCGGGGTACGGCAGGCGGGGTGAGCCGCCTGCCGTACCCCTCGATCCCGGATCAGGAGTCGAATCCGAGCCCGAACCGGTCGAGCGTGCGCAGCCACAGGTTGCGCCTGCCCTCCCGGCGGTCGGCCTGGGCGATGGACCAGCGGGTGAGCTGGATCGCCGCCGACCGCAGCGGCTCGGGCGGGAAGGGCACCGGCTTCTCCCTCACCATCTGCAGCCGGGTGCGCTCGGTCTCCTTGCCGTCGAGCAGGTCGAGCATCACGTTGGCGCCGAACCGGGTCGCGGCCACGCCCAGGCCCGTGTAACCGACCGCGTAGGCCAGCCTGGAGTTGTAGGCGGTGCCGTAGAAGGCCGAGTAGCGGCTGCACGTGTCGATGACCCCGCCCCAGCGGTGGGAGAAGCGCACGTCCTCCAACTGCGGGAAGGTCTCGTAGAAGTGCCCGGCGAGCTTGCGGAAGGTCTCGTCGCGCTGGTCGTAGGCGGACTTGATCCGGCCACCGGAGTAGTAGACGGCGTCGTAGCCGCCCCACAGGATGCTGTTGTCGTCGGCGATCCGGTAGTAGTGGAACTGGTAGGCGTTGTCCCCCATGCCCTGGCGGTGTTCCCAGCCGATCGACGCGCGCTGCTCGGGTGTGAGCGGCTCGGTCATCAGGGCGTAGTCGTACACCGGCACCACGTAGTACTTCAGCCGCTTGAGCAGCGGGGAGAAGACGCCGGTGCCGAGGGCCACGCGCGCGGCGCGGACCTTGCCGTACTGGGTGGTGAGCTCCAGTGAGTTGGCCGAGCGGTCGAGGCCGAGGACGGCCGAGTGCTCGTAGATGCGCACCCCGAGCGACAGGCACGCCTGCCGCAGGCCCCAGGCCAGCCGGGCCGGGTCGAGCATGGCGCAGTCGCCGCGCTCCCACAGGCCGCCGAGGTAGGTGGGCGAGTTGACCTCGGCCCTGGCCTCCTCGGCGCTCAGGAGCGAGATGTCCATGCCCAGTTCGCGCCCTATCGTGTACGCCTCTTCGAAGCCGTCGAGCTGCCAGGGCTCGGTGGCGACGTTCATCTCGCCGGTGCGCTCCCAGGAGCAGTCGATGTCGTAGCGGCGGATGGTCTCCTCGATCTCGTCGAGGTTCTGGATGCCCATCCGGTAGAGCTGCCCGATCTCCTGCGGCCAGCGTTCGAGGCCGTTCTCCAGGCCGTGGGTGAGGCTGGCGTGGCAGAAGCCCCCGTTGCGGCCCGTGGCCGCCCACCCCACCGTCTGCGCTTCGAGCAGGACGACGTCGCGCGACGGGTCGCGCTCCTTGGCCAGTAGCGCGGTCCACAGTCCCGAGAAGCCGCCGCCGATGACGGCGAGGTCGGCGGTCGTCGGCCCGAACAAGCGGGGCAACGTCTCGGGTTCGGCCGGATCCTCATCCAGCCAGTACGGCTTGCGCTCCGCGTCAGCAAGAGCCTTCAGCGGATCCACAAATCTCACATCCCTGTCGTGAGTAAAAGAAAGTTTTTTCGTTGATTGCCCGATCAGTCAGTTGACCGCGCGCGGGTTCCCCCCGCCTGGATCCGATCTCGCCTCCCTGTTCCTTGCCTGGGTGAGGGCCCGTGGCGATCCACGGACCCGCCTTGGGGCCCGGCTGTCAGGCCCTGCGCCGAGCCGCGATCGAGTTGGCGACCGCGATCAGCACCCCGATACCAAAGATTAGCGTCCCCATCACATTGACCTGGGGCGGGATGCCGGTTTTCACCGAACCCACGATCCACAGGGGGAAGGTCATCGTCGAGCCGTTGACGAAGCTGGTGACCACGTAGTCGTCGATGGACAACGCGAAGGCGAGCATGCCTCCGGCGGCCACGCCGGGCAGGATCGCGGGCAGGGTGACCTGCCGGAAGGTGCCCCACGGCGAGGCGCCGAGGTCCTTGGCCGCCTCTTCGAGCGACGGGTCGAGGGTCAGCACCCGCGCCCGTACGGTCACCGTCACGAACGACAGCGAGAACAGCACGTGCGCGATGATGATCGTGACCGCGTCGCGCGGCAGGTTGGCCGAGACGAACAGCGACAGCAGCGAGGCGCCCATCACCAGCTCCGGCGTGGAGATGGCGGCGAAGACCAGGAAGTTGGTCGCGCCCTGCCCGCGGAAGCGGTGGCGGCCGAGCGCCAGGCCCAGCATGGTGCCGATGACGACGGTGACGACGGTGGCGGCCAGCGCGATCAGCAGGGAGTTGACCAGCGCGCCGGTGAGGCCTTCGATCTCGAAGAGCTTGCCGTACCACTTGAGGGTGAAGCCCTGCCAGGTGGTGTTGGACTTGCTCTGCTTGTCGTTGAAGCCGAACAGGACCATCACCGCGATCGGCGACGACAGCCAGATGATGATCAGCCAGGTGTAGAGCTTGAGGAAGCCGCCGTTCTTCATCGGGCCGCCGCCTCCAGCACGTTCTCGGTGCCCAGCGCCTTGGCGTAGGTGAAGATCCCGATCAGCAGCACGGCCATCAGGGTGAAGGACAGCGCCGAGGCGGTCGGGTACTGGGCGTTGGTCAGGTACTCGGTCTGGATGATGTTGCCGATCATGGTGTTCTGGGTGCCGCCGAGCACCGCCGCGTTGATCGGGTCGGCCACCGCCGGGACGAAGGTCATCAGCACGCCGGCGAAGACGCCCGGCAGCGAGAGCGGGAGCACGACCTTGCGGAAGGTGGTGGTCTTCGTGGCGTAGAGGTCCTGGGAGGCCTCGATCACCCGGGGGTCCACGCGCTCCAGGCCCACGTAGATCGGCAGGATCATGAAGGGCAGCCAGTTGTAGGTCAGCCCCGCGATCACCGCGAACGAGGTGGCCAGCACGTGGAAGTCGGCGGGGAGCAGCCCCCAGCCCTTCAGCGTCCCGAACAGGATGCCGTCGTCGGCCAGCAGGAATCCCCAGGAGATGGTCCGCAGCACGAACGAGACGAAGAAGGGCAGGAGCAGCAGGAACAGGTAGACGGACTTGCGGGCGCCGCCCTTGAAGGCGATCCAGTAGGCCACCGGATAGCCCAGCACCAGCATCGCCACCGTGGCGGCCGCGCCGTACCACAGGGATCTGAGCAATTGGGGGCTGTTGCGGCTGATCGCGTCGGTGTAGTTCGCGAAGGTGAAGGTCTGCTGGAAGCCGTCGATGACGTTGCCCGTCTGGGTGGAGACGGAGGCCATCGCGGCCAGCGGCACGACCAGGAAGATCGCGAGCCACAGCCAGGCCGGCAGGGCGAGCAGGTAGGGGGTGAGACGGCGCCGCATGGGTCAGGCCTGCGTGATCGACTGGAAGACGCGGTTGTAGACCTGCTCCTCGGCCGTGGTCAGCGTCCGGTAGGAGCGCAGCTTGGCGTAGTCCTCCTCGGAGGGGAAGATCAGCGGGCTCTCGATCATCAGGTCGAGCGCCTCCTTGTCCTCGCCCTTCGCCTCGGCGGCCTTCTGCTTGAGGATGTCCACCACGCCGTTGACCGGGGAGATGTACTGGATGAACTCCTCCAGCTCGGCGGCGACCGCCGGCTGGTAGAGGTGGTCCATGAGCATCAGCGCGTCGACGGGGTTGGCCGCGCCCTTGGGGATGAGCATGTTGTCGGTCCAGATCGTGCCGCCTTCCTGGGGCACGATGAACTTGACCGGCTCGCCGGCGAGCTGGCGCTGGAAGACGTCGCCCGACCAGGCCATGGTCAGCCAGACGTCGCCCTTGGCGACGGCGTCGATGTAGCCCTGGTCGTAGTACTTGCGGACCAGGCCGTCGTCACGCTGCTTCTTCAGCAGTTCGCCGGCCTTGTTCCAGTCGGCCTCGGTGGACTTCTCCGGGTCGACGCCGATGGCGAAGCAGCCGAAGTTGCCGATCTCCTGGGCGTCGGCCATCATCCCGACCCGGCCCTTGTACTTGGGGTCGAACAGGGACTGGATGCTGGTGATGTCTTCCTTGACGTACTTGGTGTTGTACGCGATGCCGGTGATGCCGCTGGTGTAGGGCACGGTGTACTTGTTGCCGGGGTCGTAGGCCCGGTTCTTGTACTTCTCCCCCGCGTTGGCGGCGAAGTTCGGCAGCTGCTTGTGGTCGAGCTCGACGACGAAGCCGAGGTCGATCATGTGCTGGAGCTGCACGCCGTTGGTCATGACGACGATGTCGTAGCCCAGCGACTGGCCGGCCTGGAGCACCGGGCGGACCTTCCCGAAGAACTCCGCGTTCTCCTGGATGACCTCCTTGTACTCGTAGGCGATCCCGGTGGCCTGCTGGAACTGCTTGAGCGGCGCCTGGCCCTCGGGCATGTACTCCGGCCAGTTGGCGAAGACGACCTTGCCGTTCTTCTTCTGCTGGGACCAGAAGTCCTTGACCGCCTCGGGCTTGGGGCTGTTCTGCGCCTTCTGGCCCTGGACACCGCAGGCCGCGAGCGCCAGACCGGCGGCCGACAAACCAGCAAGCTTCAGGACATTTCGCCGGGTGCGGGGCTGGGTCATCCCGCGAAGCATGAGGGGATCCATCAAGTTCCAATCACGTGCTGATTACGTACGAGTGCTGCGGCTGCCACGACAGCCACACCGAGTCGCCCCGTTCCGCCGTGGTCGTGGCGTCGACCGCGTTCTGCTGGAACACCGTGACCTCGGCGCCGTCCGCCAGGCGGACGGTGTAGCTGTTATACGTCCCTAGATAGACCACTTCGGCCACCTGGCCGGGCACGGCGCTCAGCCCGGAGACGGGCTCGTCGGTGCCGATGGTGATCTTCTCGGGCCGTACGGTGACCGTCACGTCCCCTTCGTGCCCGGTCACGAGCACTCTGCCGTTCCCGATCTTGAGCTCGCCCCCGCTCACCGGCCCGGACAGAAGATTAGATGTCCCAATAAATCCGGCTACGAAGGCCGTGGCGGGCCGCTCGTAGATCTCCCTGGGCGAGTCGAGCTGCTCGACCAGGCCGTCCTTCATCACCGCGATGCGGTCGCTCATGGTGAGCGCCTCGCTCTGGTCATGGGTGACGTAGACGAAGGTGATGCCCACCTCGCGCTGGATGCGCTTGAGCTCCAGTTGCATCGCCTGCCGGAGCTTGAGGTCGAGCGCGCCGAGCGGCTCGTCCAGCAGCAGGGCGCGCGGGTGGTTGACCAGCGCGCGGGCCAGGGCGACCCGCTGCTGCTGGCCGCCGGACATCTCGCGCGGCCGCCGCTTCTCGCGCCCGGTCAGGTCGACGATCTCCAGCATCTCCCCGACGCGCCGCTTGATGTCGGCGGCCGGGACCTTCTTCTGCTTGAGCCCGAAGGCCACGTTGTCCCACACGCTCATGTGCGGGAAGAGCGCGTAGGACTGGAAGACCATGTTCACGTCGCGCCGGTTCGGGGGGACGTTGGTGACGTCCTGGCCGTAGAGCCGCACCACGCCGCGCGTGGGCTCCTCGAACCCGGCGATCATCCGCATGGTCGTGGTCTTGCCGCAACCGGACGGGCCGAGGAGGGAGAAGAACTCCCCCTCGGCGATGTCCAGCGTCACGCCCTTCACAGCCTGGACGACTTCGCCGTGCGACGTGTATTCCTTGACGACGCCGTCAAGCTGGATCGCGTGCAATGCAGACTCCATATGTGCTGAGTCGCGAGTATCGGTCATTCCCCGATGTAGTGCATGACGTGCTTGACCCGGGTGTAGTCGTGCAGGCCGAAGACCGACAGGTCCTTGCCGTAACCCGAGTGCTTGAAGCCGCCGTGCGGCATCTCGCTGACGAACGGGATGTGCGTGTTCACCCAGACGACGCCGAAGTCGAGCCGGTTGGACATGCGCATGGCGCGGCCGTGGTCGGAGGTCCACACCGAGCCGGAGAGCCCGTACTGCACGCCGTTGGCCTTGGCCAGGGCGTCGGCCTCGTCGGAGAAGGTCTGCACGGTGATGACCGGGCCGAAGATCTCGTTCTGCACCATCTCGTCGTCCTGCTGGAGGCCGTCCACGACGGTGGGAGCGAAGAAGTAGCCCTTGTCGCCGACGCGGTGGCCGCCGGTGAGCACCTTGGCGTGCGCGGGCAGCCGCTCGAAGAAGGCGCTGACCCGGGCGAGCTGGTTCTCGTTGTTGAGCGGGCCGAACAGCGCGTCCTCGTTGCCCAGGTCGCCCGTGACGGTGTCCGCGGCGGCCTGGGTGAGGGCGGCCACGAACTCGTCGTGGATGCTCTCGTGCACCAGCACGCGGCAGGCGGCGGTGCAGTCCTGGCCGGCGTTGTACAGGCCCGCGGTGGCGATCTTCTCGGCGACGTCGGCGATGTTCTTGACGTCCTCGAAGACCACGACCGGCGCCTTGCCGCCGAGCTCCAGGTGGACCCGCTTGAGGTCGTCGGCGGCGCTCTTGGCGACGGCCATGCCCGCGCCGACCGAGCCGGTGATGGCGACCATCGCCGCGGTCGGGTGGCTGACGACCAGCGCGCCGGTCTCGCGGTCGCCGGTGACGACGTTGAAGACGCCGGCCGGCAGCACGCTGCCGATGATCTCGGCCAGCTTGACGGTGGAGACCGGGGTGGTGTCGCTCGGCTTCAGGACGACGGTGTTGCCCGCCGCCAGCGCCGGGGCGATCTTCCACACGGCCATCATCATCGGGTAGTTCCAGGGCGTGACCTGGCCGATGACGCCGATCGGCTCGTGCCGGATGACGCTGGTGTGCTCGGCCAGGAACTCCCCGGCCGTCGGCCCCTCCAGCGTGCGCGCGGCGCCCGCGAAGAAGCGGAAGTGGTCGGCCGCCACCGGCGTCTCGTCCTCGGCCATGCGGGCCCGCGGCTTGCCGGTGTTGCGGCACTCCGCCTCGTTGATCTCGTCGGCCCTGGCCTCGATCGCGTCGGCGACCTTGAGCAGGAGGTTCGCGCGCTCGCCCGGGGTCGTGGCGCCCCAGGTCTCGAAAGCGGCGGCCGCGGCGGCGTAGGCCGCGTCGACGTCCTCCTGCCCGGACACGGGAGCCTGGAGATAGGCCTCGCCGGTGCACGGGTCGATGACGTCGGAGAACCGGCCGCTCTTGGCATCCACGAACTCACCGTTGATGAAGTTCTGCAGACGGGTCAAGATCTGACCTCCTGGTGAGGGTGGCTGGATTGCCGCGACTCTGACAGAGCCGTCAGCTCTGAACAAGGGATTTCGTGGTGAAGATATCAAATTGCTACGAATTCGCTTGACACCCCCGGAAGAACTGACAACATGTCGCACCAAAGACGCTCGCGGAAGGTGATCCATGACTACCCCGCCGAAGGCCCGCCGCGCGAACGCCGCTCTCGCGGGATCCGTCGTGCTCGACGACCTTTCCAAGCAGATCGTCGAGCAGCTCCAGAGCGACGGGCGCATGCCGTACGCGGCGATCGGCAAGGCGGTCGGCCTGTCGGAGGCGGCGGTGCGCCAGCGGGTGCAGCGGCTGCAGGAGACCGGGGTCATGCAGATCGTCGCGGTCACCGACCCGCTCACCCTGGGCTTCCCCCGGCAGGCGATGATCGGCATCAACTGCGAGGGCGACCTGGAGGCGGTCGCCGACGAGCTCGCGGCGATCGAGGAGATCGACTACGTCGTCCTCACCGCGGGCTCGTTCGACGTCATCGTCGAGGTGGTCTGCGAGGGTGACCCGCACCTGCTGGAGATCCTCAGCAAGATCCGCGCGATTCCCGCGGTGCGGGCCACCGAGTCGTTCGTCTACCTCAAGCTTCGCAAGCAGACCTATTCGTGGGGCACCCGCTAGTCAGCGGAGCTGGACGGTCACGATCTCCCAGGCGCCGGCCGGGAGTTCGGCCGTCCCGCCGGTGACCGGGATCCGCTCCCCCGGGCGTCCGCGCAGGTCCGCCCGGCGGGCCTCGGTGAACGCGCCCTCAACCCGCACGGTGCCGGCCTCGTGGGCGACCGCGCGCAGTTCGAGCCAGTCGTCGCGGCGGCGCAGCGAGGTCATGACCGCGCCGCGCACCTCCAGGCCGGTGGCCTCGTCCGGGAGCGGCAGATCGGCCGGGCCGGCGCCGGGGACGGCGAGCAGGTCGTGGCGGAAGTGCTCGGCCGCTTCGGGTACGGCGGGGCCGTACGGCATGAGCGCGAGGGTCACCCGGCGCACGCCACGGGACTGGGCGGCGGGCGTGGGGAGCTGCGGCCCGGCCGGTTCCGGCCGCAGGCCGTTGCGGTTGCGCGACAGGTAGCCGACCGAGCGCAGCAGGGTGAGGGCGAGCTCGCCGCCGGTGACCTCGTACTCGGTGACGTGCTCCAGCAGCACGGCCGCGCCGCCCGCGGCGACCCAGCCGGAGGCCGGGAAGGTGGGCAGCGGGGTCTCGCCGCAGCCGCCCTCGGCGCTCAGGCCGCGCTCCACCACGGCGAACTGCCCCTCGGCCAGCGAGCCGGTGGCCGGCGCGGGCAGCGGGACGTGCAGGCGGACCCGGTGGTCGGTGGAGCGGTTGTCGAACTCGACCGCCAGCCGGACGAACGGCTCACCGGCCCGCAGCTCGACGCGGGTGGTGACGACGGTCTCCTCGACCGCGCGCGGGCCGTCCTCGGGGGGCGCGTCGGCCCAGGCCCTGGGGTCGGGCTCGCCGGTGCGGTGGCCGCCGTGCGCGGGCCAGCGGTAGGTGCGGCGCACGTCGAGGGCGGCGACGACCGGCCCGGACCACACCGGCTCGACCTCGACCGACTCGGGCCGCTCGACCAGCAGGTCGTGGGCGGGCGGGGCGTGGTTGTAGGTGTCGCCCACGTCGCCGCCGTCCACGATGCGGCCCGCGCCCTCGATCCGCACGCCGGGCGCGACGAGGGTGAGGGTGCCGTCCTCGGCGACCTCGACCCGGAGCAGGCCGTTGTCGAGGGCCTGCCCGCTCGCCACGACCGGCACGAAGTCGCCGGCCGGTGCGCCACCGGGGGCGAGCGCGCGGTGGCCCAGCGCGGGCACCTCCACGAGCGCGGCGACGGTACGGCGGGGCTCGGCCAGGATGCGGACGCGGTTGACGCCGTCGAGCGAGCCGTCGAGGTCGGCGCGGTTGAAGGGCACGGCCGACTCGCGCGCGACGGTGAAGGTGAGCACGCCGTCCTCGACCTCCCAGCCGGTGACGTGCCTGCCGTACAGCTCGGTGCCGTGGATGAAGGAGAGCGCGACCGCCGGGTCGATCTCCTCGTCGAACAGCAGCGTGGGCGCGTACTCCAGGGTCTGCGCCGGGACGCCGAGCCCGTCGTAGCCGCCCACCTCGAAGAAGGCGACGCTGCGCCGGGGCGCGGGGGTGGGGTTGAGCACGAGCACGCCGCCGGCCGGCACGGTGGCGGCCAGCTTGGCGGTGACCAGGTCGCGGACCGCCTGGCCGAGGTGCTCGGCCTCGGCGATGCGCGCGGCGACCTGCTGGGCGGTCTCGTCGACGCCGCAGCCGGTGACCGAGTCGTGGCCGCTGGCGTCGACCAGCCGCCACCACGCCATGTCGAGGAAGCGGCCGGGCCACTCGGCGCCCCAGAGCGCGGCCAGCGGTTCCGCGTACCGCTCGACCATGCGTTCGGCGCGGCTCATGGCCTGCTTGACGTGCGCCCGGACGGAGATCACGCCGGGCAGGATGTTGGCGCGGGCGTGCGAGCGCAGCTCGCCCTCGACGCGGGGCAGGCCGTCGGTGGTACCGGAGATGAAGCCGTCCAGGGTGTCCATGCGGGCGCCGAGCTCGCGCACCATCGCCGGCAGCCCGGCGACCGGCGCGGAGTGGTCGGCCCCGTACATCGCGAGGAACGGGCCAGGTCCCCAGCGGCCCATCCGCTCGGTGAACTCGGCGGCCCGCTCGGCCAGCCTCGACGGCTCCTCGAACAGGTGCGCGCCGTTGCCGTAGCCGCCTTCCGGAAGGTACTGGGTGCGGATCTCGGTGCCGTCGGGCGCGACCCAGGCGAAGGCCGAGGTGGTCACCGCGGCCGGCACGCCCCGGTAGACGCAGGCGTGCTCCAGCCCGGCCTGGCGCAGGATCTGCGGCATCTGCGCGGCGTGGCCGAACATGTCGGGCAGGTAGCCGACCATCATGGCCCCGCCCAGCTTGTCCGCCCGGTCGAGGCCGAGTTCCAGGTTGCGCACGATGGTCTCGCCGGAGCACAGGAACTCGTCCAGCAGGATCTGCCACGGCCCGATCGCCAGCCGCCCCTCGGCCACCAGCGCCTCGATGCGGGCGCGGTGCTCCGGCCGGACCTCCAGGTAGTCGTCCACGCAGGCGAGCTGCCCGTCGAGGGTGAAGTGGTAGTCCGGCTCGCGCTCCATCCGGTCGAGCACCTCGTCCAGCAGCGCCACCAGCCGCAGCCGGAAGCGCTGGAACGGCTCGTACCACTCGCGGTCCCAGTGCGTGTGCGGGACGACGACGATCTCAGAGCTCACGTGCCTCTCCTCCCAGCGGCAACCCGTGCTGTACGGCGTAGCGGGCGGCGATGCGTTGCGCGGTGACGATGTCCTCCAGCGCCCCGTCCCTGCCGGTGCGCGGCGTCTCGCCCGTGGTGACGAAGGCGTGGAAGGCCAGGAGCTGCGTCTCGAACGCCTCGGTGACCTCCCGCCACTCGGTGCGGGCCTCGCCGGGGGCCACGACGGTGAGCACGGTGGGCGCGTTCATCAGGTAGGGCGAGGGGAAGGCCAGCTCCAGCGTCCCCTGGTCATGGTGGATCGCCACGGTCTCCCGGTAGGCCGGGTAGTCCTCCAGGTAGTGCCACCGGATGGCGAACCGCCCGGAGTCGCCGGGCAGCGTGCCGGAGATCTCGATCGAGCCGGGCGCCTCGCCCCAGGCGGCCACGTGGTCGATGCGCTCGGGCGAGCCGGTGAAGCGCCGCAGCAACGACAGGTCGTGACAGATCGAGCCGAGGGTGACGTTGTACAGGTTGCGCAGGCTTTCCGGGGCGTCGGCGCCCAGGGCGGCGTCCAGCAGGGCCGCCTCGGCCTTGCGCACCTGGGTGAGGTCGGCGTCGCGCGCCTGGACCAGGTTGGCGAAGGCGAGCTGCGCCTCGCCGCTCGGGTGCAGCACGGTCACCTCGACCGACCGGATCCGCACCCCGTCCAGCAGGGCCTCGGCGCGCAGGACCGCCGGGTCGTACTGCTTCATGTAGCCGACCATCAGCCGCCCGTCCGGCGGCAGCGCGGCGGCCTCGGCCCTGGTCAGCGAGAGCGGCTTCTCGCACAGCACCGCGTACCCCGCGTCGAGCGCCTGCCGTACCGTCTCGCCGTGCGAGCCGGAGGCCAGCACGAGCACGGCGTCGAAGCCGCCCGCGGCCAGCATCTCGCCCACGTCGGTGAAGCGCCCGGCGGCGCCCAGCCGGTCGGCCACCGCCCCGGCGAGCGTCGGCGACAGGTCGCAGACCGCGCTCACCTCGAACAGCTCCCGGCGGCGCGACAACAACGGCACGTAGACCGCCTGGGTGACAGCGCCGCACCCGATCAGCGCGATCTTCACAGTCCGAGCTCCTTCAGCTTCCTCAGGTTCGCCGCCTGGTCGGCGGCGATGTCGGCGGTGGGGCGGTGCGCGGGCAGGGTGTCCTGCTCGACGACGATCCAGCCGCGGTAGCCGTCCAGCGCGCCGAGCACGCCGGGCAGGTCGAGGTCACCGGCGCCGAGCGGCGGGAAGACGCCGCGGCCCATCAGCTCGCGCAGCGTGCCGCCCTCGGCGAGCAGCCGGTGGGAGCCGTCCTTGACGTGTACCTGGGTGATGCGGCCGGCCCAGTCGCGCAGCGCCTCGACCGGGTCGCCGCCGGCCAGCAGCAGGTGGCCGGTGTCCAGGCAGAGGCCGACGTCGGTCAGCTCAAGCAGGCGGTCGATCTCCTCCGTGGTCTCCACGGCGTGGCCGAGGTGGTGGTGGAGCGCGGGCTCGTAGCCGCGCTCGCGGCACCGGTCGGCGGCGGCCTGGACCTGCGCGGCGAAGGCCGGCCAGTCGGCGCGGCCGAGTCCTGGCGCGTTCCCGCCGGGCGCGGCGAACCGGGCGGGCAGGCCCGGCGGCCCGAGCGTCGGGCGGGGTTCGAAGCCCGCCGGAGCGGCCGGGGCGCGGTCGAAGAGGTCGAGCACGGCGTCGAGGTCGGCGAAGTCCCCGGCCGGGACGTCCGCCCAGCCGCCGGCCAGCAGCAGCCCGTCGAGCCGGTCCAGGTCGAGGTAGCCGGGCGGGCCGAGATCGATGCCGGCGTAGCCCGCCCCGGCCAGGATCGCGACCATCTCACCGGCGGGCAGCGGCGCGGCGCCCGCCTCGAAGACGCCGAAGCTGACCGGTGCGCCCGCGACGAGCCACTGGGTCTCTAGCCGCACAGCGCCATCACCTCGTTCTCGTGGGTCTCCAGGCGGTGCAGTCCCGGCCCGGCCGGCAGGTGCACGCGCTCGCCGCGGACCACCTGGCGGCGGCCGTCCGGACGCACCAGGACCAGCCCGTCGGCGTCCAGCGCGAGCAGGTCGGCGCCGAGCCGGAGCAGCAGCGGCGCGTCGGGACCTGCGGAGATCGCGGTCCGGCCGGCCTGGACCGCGTCGAAGGCGGCGGCCGGGTCCTCGGCGAGCACCCAGGTGGTCGGCGCGCCGGGCAGCCCGTCGGAGCCCTCGCGGTGGAAGTCGCTGCCGCCGATCGCGATCACGTCGTCGCGCCAGGCTTCGGCCCAGGCCAGGGGCGCGCCCCAGCGCCGGTCCCACCAGCCGGAGTGCCAGACCTCGGCGACCCGGGGCCGCTCCTTGGCCAGGGGCAGCAGCCAGGCGCAGTCGCCGCCGAGCGGGTGGTTGATCGACATCAGGCCGCGCTCGGCCCACCGGTCGGCGGGCTCGCGGAAGTCGACCCAGCCGACGTCGCCGAAGACGTTGGCGTGCCCCCGGTCGGTGGTGACCTCCTGGCCGGGCAGCAGGGTGATCCCGCGGACGGCGGCCAGTTCGGGGTGGTGGCTGACGGTGTTGTGGTCGGTGACGGCCAGGAAGTCGAGCCCGCGCCCGGCGGCCAGTGCGGCCAGTTCGGGGACGGTCAGCACGCCGTCGCTGTGCACGGTGTGCGCGTGGAAGTCGCCCGCCCACCAGCGCAGCCCCTCGACGTCCGGGATGTCGCGGCGCGGCGGCCGTTCCATCGGCGGAGCCGGGGCGGCGACCGGTCGGGCGACCGGGCCGAAGTCGATGTCGAGGGTGTAGTCCAGGCCCTCCGGCGGGATGCGGTGCAGCCGCAGCCACACCTGCCACACCCCCGCTTCGAGCTCGCCCGGCAGGTAGCCGGGAGTGGCCCACTCCGCGGTGATCGTGTACTCGTCGCGCGCGCCGCCCGACCAGCCGCGGAAGCCGTACGGCGAGCCGCAGCCCAGGTCGAGCACGCCCTTGGACCGGTCGTAGGCCAGCCGCACGGTGATCGAGCGGGTGCCCGGCGGCACCTCGAACGGCACCTCGCGCAGGATCTGCTCCAGCCGGTCGTCCAGCGTCCAGCGGCCTCTCACACCAGCTCCCCGTCTCGGTACACCAGGGACCGGTCGGCCCGTGGCACGGCGTGGCCGAGGTCGCCGAGCTCCGGCTCGCTGCCTTCGGCCACGATCACCTGGACAGTCTCGCCCGCCGCCTCCAGCGTGACCAGATGGCTGGCGCCCAGGCTCTCGGTCAGCACGACCTCGCCGCGCAGCGCCCCGGGGACCGGCTCGGCCGAGTAGGTCAGGTACTCGGGACGCACGCCGTACACGATCTTCTCGCCGTCGGTGAGCCGGCCGGCGGCGGAGGCGGGCACGGGCACGGAGCTGCCGGCCACCTCCAGGGTGTCGCCCCGCACCACGCCGTCGAGCAGGTTCATGGGCGTGGAGCCGATGAAGGCGGCCACGAAGGTGTTGGCGGGCCGCTGGAAGACCTCGGCCGGCGTGCCGATCTGCCGGATGTGCCCGGCGTCCATGACCGCCATGCGGTCGGCCATGGCCAGCGCCTCGGCCTGGTCGTGGGTGACGAAGACGGTGGTGACGCCGAGCTCCCGCTGAAGCTTCTTGAGGAAGGTGCGGGCCTCCAGTCGCAGCCGCGCGTCCAGGTTGGACAGCGGCTCGTCGAAGAGGAAGGCCTGCGCCTGGGTGGCCATCACGCGGGCCAGCGCGACGCGCTGCTGCTGGCCGCCGGAGAGCTGGCCGGGCCGGCGGTCCATGAGCCGCTCCAGGCCGAGCCGCTCGCCGACCTCCCGGGCCTTGTCCGCCCGTACGGCCCGCGCCACCTTCTTGATGCGCAGCGGGTAGGAGATGTTGTCGGTGACGTCCATGTGCGGGAAGAGGGCGTAGTCCTGGAAGACCATCGCCACGTCCCGCCCGCCCGGCTGCACGTTGGTCACGTCCCGGCCGCCGATCACGACCTGCCCGGAGGTGGCGGTCTCCAGCCCGGCGATGGTCCGCAGCAGCGTGGTCTTGCCGCAGCCCGACGGCCCGAGCAGGGCGAAGAACTCGCCGTCCCGTACCTCCAGGTCGAGGGCGTCGAGCGCCTTGACCCCGCCTGGGTAGACCTTGGTCAGGCTTCTGAGCTCGATCACCGTTTGATCCCTCCGTGGAAGCGGAAGCCGTACTTCTTGCTGACGAACAGGTACATGAGCACCACGGGGACGGAGTAGAGCAGCCCGAAGGTGGACAGCAGCCGCAGGTTGGGCGAGCCGCCCTCGGTGTACAGGGTGTACATGATCACCGCGGCGGGCTGCTTCTCCACGTCGCTCAGCAGCAGGTAGGGCATCAGGAAGTTGCCCCAGACGTTGGCCACCGACCAGACGGCGATGGTGGCCAGGCCGGGCCGGACGACGGGCACCACCACATCCCACACGATGCGCAGCGGCGAGGCGCCGAAGACGCGCGCGGACTCCTCGTAGGACTTGGGCGTGGTGTCCATGAAGTCCTTGAGCATGAAGATGGCCGCGGGCAGCAGGCCGCCGGTCATGATCAGCACCAGGCCGAGCTGCGAGTCGATCAGCCCGGCGGTGACCGCGAGCTGGAAGAGCGGGACCATCGCGGCGGTCCCGGTGATGATCGAGGACAGCAGCAGCAGCGTGTAGAGCAACGCGTCGCGGCCGGGGATGCGCACCCGGCTGAGCGCGTATGCGGCCAGCGCGGAGAGCGCGACGACGATCACGGCCGTGCCGCCGGCGAGGATCACCGAGTTCAGCAGCGAGCCGAGCGCGTAGGGGTGCTCCCAGATGGTGGCGAAGTTGGCGAAGGTGAAGTCCGGCCACTCCACCCGGTAGGTGGGCGTGTCGGTGAAGGGCGCGGTGAGCAGCCACAGCAGCGGCAGTGCGAAGAAGGCGAGCACCACCGCGACGAAGGTGTAGTAGCCGATGCGGCGAAGGACGAACCGGGTCATCGTCTCGTCCTGAGCAGACGCAGGTAGAACACCGCCACCACCAGATTGATCAGCAGGATGACCGTGGAGACGGCCGCGCCGTACCCCAGGTCGCCGCCGGACAGGGCCACCTTGTAGACGAAGACCGCCAGCACCTCGGACTTGCCGTCCGGGCCGCCCGCGGTCAGCAGGAAGGGCGAGAAGTCGTTGAAGGTCCAGAGGCTGATCAGCAGCAGGTTGGTCAGGATGTGCCCGCGGATGTGCGGGAAGATCACGTCCCGGAGCTGCTGCCAGCCGCTGGCCCCGGCCAGCCGCGCGCTTTCGAGCTGGCTCGGCGGCACGTTGCCGAGGGCGGCGCCGTACAACATCATCGAGAAGGCCGTGCCACGCCAGGTGTTGAAGATGATGATCGACAACATCGGGTGGTCGATCAGCCAGGCGAAGCCGGGGATGCCGAGCAGCGCGTTGAGCGAGCCGCTGTCGCGGTCGAGCAGGGCCACCCACAGGAAGGCGACGACCGCGCCGGGCAGGATCCAGGCCAGGATGACCAGGCCCTCGACGAACGGCTTGATCCGGCCCTGCAGCACCTTGGCCAGCGTGAAGCCGAGGATCGCCTGGCCGATGACGGCCGAGCCGAGCACGAACTGGAAGGTCAGCCAGGTGGAGTTGTAGAACCGGCCGTCGCCCAGGGCGCGCACGAAGCTGTCGAGGCCGACGAAGCCGGGATCGGCCGCGGCGGCGCCGGTGAGGCTGTAGTTCGTCAGGCCCAGGACGATCACCCAGAGGGCCGGGAAGACCAGGAAGAGGGCGATCAGCACCAGCGCGGGCGCGACGAACCCCAGGGCGCGGCGGGTGCCGAGCCCGGCCGCGTCGGTGCTGTAGGAACGCACCGGCGCGGCCGGGGTCTCGGTCTTCGTGCCGTCAGGACGCGATGTTTCCAGCGCCACCGACGAGTCCCTCGAGCTTCTTGACGTACTCGGCCGCCGCCTGGTCGGGCGGGGTGCCGTTGATCACCGCCGCGCTGGCCTCCTGCAGCGCCACCGAGACCTGCGGGTAGACCGCGAGCGGCGGGCGGTAGGCGGTGTTCGGCAGCACGTTCTCGGAGATGAAGCTCAGCAACGGGTCGCCGGCGAGGATCTCCTTGTTGACGTCGGTGCGCGGGGTGATGCGCACGGCGTTCTTCGTCTCCTGCTTCAGCGCCTCGGGCGAGAGGGTGAAGGCGAGGAGCTCGAAGGCCTCCTTCGGGTGCTTGGTGTTGGGGTTGAGCGCGCGCAGCGCGCCGCCGGACATGCTGACGAAGTCCTGGCCCCGGATGCCCTTGCCGGGCTCGATCGCCGGGATCTTGGCGTAGCCGACGACGGTGTCACGGTCGGCCATCTTGGCCACGCCGTCGGTCGGGTTGACCACGCCGCGCCAGAAGTAGTCGCCCTCCATCAGGATGCCGATCTTGCCTTCGGCGAACTGGGCGAAGGACTTGTCGCGGCCCTTGGCCTCCTGCTGGAGCTTGGGGTCGCCGAGGCCGCTGCCGCCGTAGATCTTCTGGTAGAGGCCGAGCGCGTCCTTCAGCGGCTGGGTCGCGCCGCTCCACTTGCCGTCCTTGTAGACCTCGCCGCCCGCGCCGGCCAGCAGCGGGAGCACGCCCTGCATGGTCGTGGCCTCGCCCATGGCGGTGCCGGCGTTGATCTGGATGGGCACCGGCACGCCGGAGTCCTTGAGCTTCTGGCCGGCGTCGAGGACTTCCTGCCAGCTCTTGGGCTGCCAGTCGGCGGGCAGGCCGGCCTTCTCGAACAGCGTCTTGTTGAAGTAGAGGACCCGGCCGTCGGTGCCGATCGGCAGGGCGTACTTCTTGCCGTTGAAGGTGGTCAGGCCCTGGACGGCCTCGGGGATCTGGGCCCAGCCGTCCCAGCTCTCGGCGGCGGGCGCCACCTCGGCCAGCGGCTTGATGTAGCCGGCCTCGGCGAACTCGCCGGCCCAGATGCCGTCGATGTCGATGACGTCGGCGCCCTTGCCGGACTTGAGGTCCAGGGCGAGCTTGGTCTTGTACTGCTCGTCGTCCACGCCGTTCGGGAGGAACTTCACCTTGACGTTCGGGTGCTTCTTCTCGAACTCGGGGATGACCCACTTGGTGAGGTGGTCGGCGGCGTTGGCGTTCTTGCCGCCGGCGATGGCGTTCTGGGTGATGGTGATCTCGATCGTGTCGCCGCCCCCACCGGCGCCCCCGGACTGGCCGCACGCGGCGAGAGCCAACCCCGAAGCGGCGAGTGCCGCGACTAACCTACGCGTTCCCATGCATGTCCTCCGGGAGTCCGAAATGGGAGGCATTAGCAGGCCCACAATGTCATGACATGAAGACGACGTAAAGACTTGTTACCATCTAGCAGCCTTGGCGTACGCTGCGGTTACGTGTGCGGTAAACGATTCCACCCGTGGCGGGTTTCGGTCATGCTGAAATCTCGGACATAGCGGACATGCTGATGTCATGACATTATGTGTATCCATCACACGGGAGGCGCGTTGGACGAGCTGATCACCAGGGGCGGGTACCAGCGGATCACCGACATCCGGGCTGGCCGGCCCCAGCTCATCGCCGAGGCCGCCGCCGCCCGCGTCCGCGGCGTGCCCGGCGAGCGGCTCTTCCTCATCGCGGCCGACCATCCCGCCCGCGGCGCGCTGGCGGTCCGCGACCGGCCCCTGGCCATGGGCAGCCGGCACGAACTGCTCGACCGCCTCCGGCTGGCCCTGTCCAGGCCAGGCGTCGACGGCGTCCTGGCCGCCCCCGACCTGATCGAGGACCTGCTCTTACTCGGAGCGCTCGACTCCAAGGTGGTCATCGGCTCGATGAACCGCGGCGGGCTGCCGGGCAGCGTCTTCGAGGCCGACGACCGCTTCACCGGCTTCGACGCCACCGCCCTGGCCGCGCTCGGCCTCGACGGCGGCAAGATGCTCTGCCGCATCGACCCCGGCGACCCCGCCACCGTCGCGACCCTGGAGGCGTGCGCGCACGCGGTCACCTCGCTGGCCAGGCGGCAGCTCCTCGCCCTGGTCGAACCCTTCTGGTCGCACCGCAGCGGCGGCGCCCTGCGCAACGACCTGTCCCCCGAGGCGGTCATCCGCGCGATCAGCGTCGCCCAGTCCCTCGGCGCCACCTCCGCCTACACCTGGCTCAAGATCCCGGCCCTGCCCGAGATGGAACGGGTCATGGCCGCCACCACCCTGCCCGCCCTGCTGCTCGGCGGCGACCCGTCCTCCCTGGAGGCCGCCCTGGACACCTGGGGCAAAGCCTTGCGCCTTCCGGGCGTGCGGGGGCTCGTCGTGGGCAGGGCCCTGCTCTACCCTCCAGACGACGACGTCGTGTCCGCGGTGGACGCCGCGGCCACCCTGGTCCGGGAGACTGCGCTGTGACCTACCTACCCCTCGGCAAGGCGGCCGCGCCGCCCTGGCTGGTCGAGATCACCCCCTCGGTCGCGGGCTGGACCTACTCGGGGTTGCGGGTGATCGACCTCGACGGCTCACCCGTCGGCTTCGCCACCGGCTCCACCGAGGCGCTGGTGCTGCCGCTGGCCGGATCCTGTACGGTCACCGCCGGTGGCGAGCGGTTCGAGCTGGCCGGGCGGGAGTCGGTCTTCGCCGGGCCGAGCGACTTCGCCTACCTCCCGATCGGGTCGGAGGTCACGCTGACCGGCTCGGGGCGGATCGCCATCCCCAGCGCGGAGGCCACCCGCGCCCTGCCCGCGCGCTACGTGCCGGCCGCAGCCGTACCGGTCGAGATCCGCGGGGCGGGGCAGGCCAGCCGGCAGGTCAACAACTTCTGCGCGCCCGAGGTCTTCGAGTGCGACAAGCTGGTCGCGGTCGAGGTGCTCACGCCCGGCGGCAACTGGTCGTCCTACCCGCCGCACAAGCACGACACCGCTGGCGAGTGCGAGGCGGAGCTGGAGGAGATCTACTACTTCGAGGGCGGGCCCGGCTACCAGCGGGTCTACAGCTCCGAACGCGGGGCCATCGACACCCTCGCCGAGGTCGGGTCCGGGGACGTGGTGCTGGTGCCGTTCGGCTACCACGGTCCGTCCATGGCCGCGCCGGGGTATGACCTCTACTACCTCAACGTGCTGGCCGGGCCGGCGGAGGCCAGGTCGATGGCCTTCTGCGACGACCCGGCCCACGCCTGGATCCGCGCCACCTGGCAGGACCAGGAGATCGACCCGCGGCTGCCCTTCGGGAGGACCTCGTGAAGTTGACCGTGGCTCAGGCGGTCACCCGTTTCCTGGCCGCCCAGCACTCCGAGCGCGACGGCGCCGAGCGGGCCTTCTTCGGCGGCGTCTTCGGCATCTTCGGCCACGGCAACGTCGCCGGGCTCGGCCAGGCGCTGGCGGTCCACGCCGACCTGCCGTACTACCTGGCGCGCAACGAGCAGGCGATGGTCCACACCGCCGCCGCCTACGCCCGGGCCAGCAACCGGCTGGCCACGCTGGCCTGCACCACCTCGATCGGGCCCGGCGCGACCAACCTGGTCACCGGCGCGGCCGGCGCGACCATCAACCGGCTTCCGGTGCTGCTGCTGCCCGGCGACATCTTCGCCACCCGCGCCGCCGGGCCGGTGCTGCAGGAGCTGGAGGACCCCCGCTCCTACGACGTCTCCGTCAACGACACCCTGCGGCCGGTCTCGCGGTACTGGGACCGGATCAACCGGCCCGAGCAGTTGCCGTCGGCGCTGCTGGCCGCCATGCGCGTGCTCACCGACCCGGTCGAGACCGGCGCGGTCACCCTCGCGCTGCCGCAGGACGTGCAGGCCGAGGCGTTCGACTGGACCGAGGAGCTCTTCGCCCGCCGCGTCTGGGCCGTCCCCCGGCCGCGTCCCGAGGAGACCACCCTGCGCCGGGCCGTCGCGCTGCTGCGCGGCTCGGCCCGGCCGCTGATCATCGCCGGCGGCGGGGTGATCTACAGCGAGGCCACCGAGGCGCTGGCCGCCTTCGCCGAGCAGTACGGCATCCCCGTCGGCGAGACGCAGGCGGGCAAGGGCAGCCTGCCGTACGGTCACCCGCTCGCGGCCGGCGCGGTCGGCGCGACCGGCAGCACGGCGGCCAACGCGCTCGCCCGCGACGCGGACCTGATCATCGGGATCGGCACCCGCTACAGCGACTTCACCACCGCCTCCCGCACCCTCTTCGCGCCCGGCACGCCCTTCCTCAACCTCAACATCGCCGCCTTCGACGCCGCCAAGCTGACCGGACTCCAGCTCGTCGCCGACGCCCGCACCGGCCTGGCCGAGCTCCACGAGGCCTGCTCCGGCTGGAGCGGCACCACGGCCGAGTACCGCTCCCGCGTCGCCGAGCTGGTGCGGCGCTGGGACGACACCGTCGAGGCCGCCTACTCCCTCGGCACCGTCACCACCGACTCCGGGCCCTTCCGCGCCGAACTGCCGCCGCTGCCCATGCAGAACAGCCCGCTCCCGCAGACCGCCGTCATCGGCGCGGTCAACGCGGCGGCCGGCGAGGACGGGGTGGTCGTCTGCGCCGCCGGGTCGATGCCCGGCGACCTGCACAAGCTCTGGCGGCCCAGCGGGCCGGGGTGCTACCACGTGGAGTACGGCTACAGCTGCATGGGGTACGAGATCGCCGGCGGGCTCGGCGTGAAGCTGGCCGACCCGTCGCGCGAGGTGTTCGTGCTGGTGGGGGACGGGTCGTACCTGATGATGGCGCAGGAGCTCGTCACCGCGGTGGCCGACGGGATCAAGATCATCGTGGTGCTGGTCGACAACTCCGGCTTCGCCTCCATCGGGCGTCTGTCCGAGAGCGTGGGGGCGCGCCGGCTGGGCACCTCGTACGGCTACCGCGGCAGCGGGGCCTACGACGGCGGGCCGCTGCCGGTGGACCTCGCGGCGAACGCGGCCAGCCTGGGGGCTTCGGTGATCCGGGCCGAGACGCTGGAGGAGCTGCGCAAGGCCCTCACCGCCGCGCGGGAGGCCACCGTGCCCACCGTCGTGTACGTGCGGACCGACCCTTCGGTGGACTCGCCGTCGTCGGAGGCCTGGTGGGACGTGCCCATCGCCGAGGGGAGCGAGCTTCGGGCGGCTTACGACGCGGCCAAACAGAACCAACTCCCCGCGGTCTAGCCCGTTTCGGGGGCCTGTTTTCCGGGGCCTGTTTCGGGACCTGTTCTTGCGGGCTGTTCTTCGGGCCTGTTTTGGGGCCTGTTCTTGGAGACGGGCTGGGCCTCTTCTAGCGGCGGGCTCGACTGTGCGGCGCACACCTTCCCCTCCCGTGCCCAACCGACTACGGAGAGTGTTGTCTCAGGTCAACCTGGGAAAGATCGCCCCATGACGACCATGACCAGAGCGTGGCGAGCACTAGGCGTGATCGCCCTAGTCGTGGTGATCCTCTACCTCCTGTGGAGCGTCCGGACGGTGGCCCTGCCCATCATCCTGGGCGTCTTCCTGACCACCCTCCTGCTCCCCCCGGCCCGCTGGCTCCGCTCCCGCGGCATGGGCCGGGGCCTGGCCACCACGGTGGTGTGCCTGGGCGGCCTCCTGCTCGGCGGCGCGTTCATCGCCCTGCTCGTGCCGCCCACGGTCAGCGGCATCGCCCAGCTCCGCGACAGCGTCGGCGACGCCATGGACCAGCTCCACAACGTCGCCATCTCGGTCGGCCTCGACGACACCACGCTCAACAACATGGTCACCCAGGCCCGCGAGTACCTCACCAAGCAGGGCGAGCAGATCGCCACCGGCGCGCTGTCCGGGGCCAAGGTCGCCGGGGAGATCCTCGTCGGCGCCGTCCTGGCCGCCATCCTCGCCATCTACTTCGTCCACGGCGGCGACCGCCTGTTCGCCTGGATCGTGGACCTGCTGCCCGTGCGGGTCCGTCCCCGAGTGCGGGACGGCGGGCACGTCATCTTCGACGTCGTCGGCCGCTACATCCGCGGCGTCGCGCTGGTCGGGCTGGTGGACGGCTTCTTCATCGGCCTGGCGTTGTGGATCCTCAAGGTGCCCATCGCGCTCCCGCTGGCCGTACTCACCTTCATCGGCGCCTTCCTGCCGGTGGTCGGTGCCTTCCTGGCCGGGCTGCTCGCCGCCGCGGTCGCCTTCGCGGCGCACGGCTGGGTGGTGGCGCTCATCGTCGTCGGGGTGACCATCGCGGTGCAGCAGATCGAGGGGCACGTCCTGGCTCCGCAGATCTACGGCCGGGCCCTGGAGTTGCCGGGCGCGGTCATCCTGGTCGCCATCGCCCTGGGCAGCGTGCTCGCCGGCATCACCGGGGCCTTCCTCGCGGCACCGGTCACCTCCGCGATCGTCGCCCTCATCCGCAACCGCCAGGAGAACACCGCCCAGGTCACCGCCGCCCCGGTCTGACCGTCGTCGTCACCCCGCCCAGGCGCGGCTCACCAGGCGGCGACCCGTGGGGACCGCTTCTCGACCACCTCGGCGATCTCCAGCAGGAACCCGTCCACGTCCTTGATCAGGTACCCCGGACGCACCATCACCGTGGGGAACCGCGCCGTCCGCACCTCCTGGGCAGTCACCGGCTGCCCGGTCGTGCCGCGCAGCGTGGCCACGATCCGGTCGAGGAACGCGTCCACCACGTCCTCGTTGTAGCCCCCGCCCATCCGCCCCGGCCGGAACCCCACCCGCTCGACCCGGGCCGCCTGTGCCTCGAACCACTGCTCCCGCCGCAGCTCATCCGTGGGCTCGGTCAGTGCCAGCCGTACCGGTGCGTGCTGCTTGGTCTCCAGCGCCACCAGGAAGGCCTCCAGCGCGAAATCCACCGCTATCTCGCGATATCCGCCGCGGCGGACGGAGAAGGTGGCGTCGCGCACCTCATCCGCGGTGACCGGCTGGAGATGCGTGGTACCCCGGCCGAGGGTGGCCTCGATGCGTGCGATGAGGGCGTCGACTTCCGCGGGCTCGTAGCCTGAGCGCAGACCCATGACACGCGGAAAGCGATTCACATCCTGACTCCTCCCGCTTTCCAGCCATTGTCCCGGTCGCGGGGAGGCTACTGGTGAGTTGTGCCAATACGGTTACATGTCAGGCGATTTAACAGTCCGCAACACTTTGACCGCACCCCTGACAACCACCCCCTGGCCCCTCCAGGCACTCTCCCCTCCTCCACCTACCCGTCGCCGGACCGCTCCCCCGCCGACCCACCTCGCCCGGCCGCCCTTGACCCGACCGCTCCCCCGCCGACCCACCTCGCCCGGCTGCCTTAGAGTCGACCGCTCCCTCGCCTGACCGCGAGCCGCCCCTATACCGTTACGCCTCATGCGCCTGTCGAACGTCTCCTTCGCCTATCGCCGCCGCGCCCCCGCGGTGTTGCGAGACGTGGACGCCGACCTCGCCCCGGGCGACGTCATCGAGGTCGTCGGCGCGAACGGCGCGGGCAAGTCCACCCTGCTCCGCCTCCTGGCCGGCATCACCCGCCCCACCCACGGCACCGTCACCGACCGCCCCCGGGTGGTCGGCTTCGCCCCCGACCGCTTCCCCGTCGACCAGCCGTTCACCGTCACCCAGTACCTGACCCACATCTCCCGCATCCGCGGCAACCCCGCCTGGCGCCCCTGGGCCACCCGCCTGGGCCTGGACGACCTCCTGGACGTACGGCTGGCCGAACTCTCCAAAGGCAGCGCCCACAAGGTCGGCCTGGTCCAAGCACTGATGCCCGACCCCGGCCTGCTCATCCTCGACGAACCCTTCGCCGGCCTAGACGCCGACACCCGAGCACAACTCCCCGCCATCATCACCGCCGCCCGCACCCGCGGCGCCATCGTCATCCTCAGCGACCACCAGGGCGGCCTCGACGACCTGCCCGCCGTCCGCCACTGGTCCCTCCACGACGGCCACCTCAAGGAGTCCACCCCGTCCGCCACCTCGGAGCCGTCGAGTCCACCCACCAAGGTCGTGCACGTCACCGTCCCCGCCACCGAGGTGGACGCCTTCCTCACCCAGATGCGCCAGGCCGGCTTCGAAGCCCAGGAAGCCGAGGAAGGCCAGCCATGACCGCCATGCCCCCCACTGCCCCCATGACCCCCACGACCTCCATGACCGCCCTGTCCGCCTTGATGGCCTTGACCGCCTTCCGCATCGCCGCCTACATCCGCTCCCACCGGATCTACCAGGCCCTGCTCCCGATCTTCGCCCTGCTGGCCATCTCCTACGCCACCCGAGCCCCCGCCGGCCAGGAAGCCTCCGCCCTCACCGACTCGGCCGTCCTGGTCATCCCGTTCCTCGCCTGGAGCGCCCGCAGCCTGCTCGACACCGAGCCCGACACCCAGCGCATCCTCTCGGCCACCAGCGTCGGCAGCCGCAGCCGGGAAGTACTCTCCGGCCTCCTCGCCGCCTTCGCCGTCAACCTGCTGTTCGCCGCCATCACGCTCTTCTGGGGCCTCTTCCTCGGCCTGACCGCCTTCCCCACCGCCTCGGTCCTGTGGGCCGGCGTCGCCCTGCACGTCCTGGCCGCCCTCACCGGCACCACCCTGGGCGCCCTCACCAGCCGCGCCATCCTCCCCTCACCCGCCATCTCGATCATGGCTCTGGTGCTCGGGTTCCTGGCGATGCTCGTCCTCAGCCGTACCGCCCTCTACTGGCTCACCGTCCCGCTCACCGCCTGGATGAAGGCCGCCGGCACCGGCACCCTGGTCACCCAGATGCCTTGGCTGGGCGCCCTGTCACTGGCCTGGCTCCTCGCGGGCCTCACCCTGTACACCTGGCTCCGCCGTACCCGCTCCTGACCCCTGCCTTAACCGGGCTCTCCGCCCAGTTCCCCGCCGCGGGCGGACAGCTCCCGACCACACCGACTGCCGTACGGCTCCCGCCGTCCCCGCCCCCGACCATACGGCGCCCGCTTACCCACCCCTGACCGTACGGCGCCCGTCTACCCACCTGGCCGGCTCGCTTCGCCGTACTCGGGCTGAGATCCTCCGCCACCCCGCGTGATCGCCCGGGCCCGGTTGTCCTACGCTAACGCGGGTGAGGATCCGCCCCAGAACCCCCGAGGACCTTCCCGCCTGCGTCGCCGCCCTCGCCCTGGTCCAAGCCGTCGACCGCTACCCCGTCGACTGGCCCGCCGACCCCGCAGCCTGGCTGACCCCATCGAAACTGACGGCGGCCTGGATCGCGGAAGAGTCAGGCACCATCTTCGGCCACATCGCCCTCACCCCGGCCCACACCGAAGCCACCGAGGGCCTGAAGACACACCGCCACTCGGGCGCAACCCAACCCACGGAGGCGCAGCACCACGCGGTCGCCGCTGAAGGACCCAGGGGATACAGCGGCCAGGCACGGGTCACCCACACCGCTCAGGCGCACACCCATACCGCCCCGGCGCAGAGCCAGGGCACTCAGGTGCCCAGCCAAATCGCCCAGGTGCAGAGCCACGGTGCTCAGGCGCCCAGCCACGCCACTCAAGTGCACGGTCTCGACACTCACGCACACAGCTACGACGCTCTGATGCGCAGCCACGCCGAGCCCACCCAAGCAGCAGAGACACACCACCGACCCGCGACATCTCAGGCCGCCGCTGAGGTGATCCGGCTGTTCGTCACCCCGGCGGCCCGAGGCAGGGGCCTGGCCGCCCGCCTCCTCACCACCGCCCGTACTGCGACGGCCGGCCCCCTCAGCCTGGAGGTCTCCTCCGAAGCCGAGGCCGCCATCACCCTGTACGAACGCCTAGGCTGGCGCCGAATCGGCAGCCACCGCGCGACCTGGCTCAACGCCGCCGGCGAACCAGCCCTCCTCCACCACTACCTCAGCCCCTGATCCCAGCCGAGGGACTCCCCTGAATCACGAGAGCCCCCGAGCACGGACCACCGAGCCACCCGGTTGGCAGAGCCCAGCTCAAGCCAGCAGCCACAATCCGCCGCAGCTCAGCCCCAGCCTGGTCACTCAGCCGCAGCAAGCTGCCCGCAGGCCCCGTCGATCTCCCGCCCCCGAGTGTCCCGGACCGTCACCGGCACCCCGTGGAACTCCAGCCGCCGCACGAACGCCCGCTCGTCCTCCGGCCGGGAAGCCGTCCACTTCGACCCAGGAGTCGGGTTGAGCGGGATGAGGTTGACATGCACCAGCTTGTTCTTGATCAACTTCCCAAGCAGGTCAGCCCGCCACTCCTGATCATTGATGTCCTTGATCAGCGCATACTCGATCGAAACCCGCCGCTTGGTCTTGGCGGCATACGCCCAGGCCGCGTCCAGCACCTCGGCGACCTTCCACCGAGTGTTGATCGGCACGAGCGTGTCCCGCAGCTCGTCGTCCGGCGCATGCAGCGAGAGCGCCAGCGTCACCGGCAGCCCCTCGTCCGCCAGCTTGCCGATGGCCGGGACGAGGCCGACGGTAGAGACGGTGATGTTACGCGCGGACATGCCGAGCCCCTCGGGAGCCGGGTCCACCATCCGCCGAACCGCCCCGATGACCGCCTTGTAGTTGGCCAGCGGCTCGCCCATGCCCATGAAGACGACGTTGCTCACCCGCCCCGGCCCACCGGGCACCTCACCGGAAGCCAGCGCCCGCCCACCGGCCACGACCTGCTCGACGATCTCGGCGGTCGACATGTTCCGGGTCAGCCCGGCCTGGCCGGTCGCGCAGAACGGGCAGTTCATGCCACACCCGGCCTGGGACGACACGCACATGGTGGCGCGGTCGGGATACCGCATGAGCACCGACTCGACCAGCGCCCCGTCGAAGAGCCGCCACAAGGTCTTGCGCGTGGTGCCCGCGTCGGTCGCCATCTCCCGCACGGAGGTGAGCAGCTTCGGGAAGAGCACGCCCAGCTTCTCCCGCGCCGCGGCAGGCAGGTCGGTCATCGCCGAGACGTCGGTGGTGAGGTGCGTGAAGTAGTGCCGCGAGAGCTGGTCGGCGCGGAAGGGCTTCTCGCCGAGCTCGGCGACGGCGGCCTTGCGCTCGGTCAGGGTGAGGTCGGCCAGGTGCCGGGCGGGCTTGGCCCGGCGCGGCGCGGCGAACTGCAGCAGCGGCCGCTCCTTGGGCTGGTCCGCCTTCGCCTGCGTCGTCATCGTCGCGCCCTTCCTGCTGTTCGTCCGCGTTGCCGGGTCAGTCTGCGTTACCGGGTCGGTCTGCGTTACCGGGTTCATCCGGGTTGCTGGGTTCGTCCGGGTTGCTGGGGGATCGTCCTGGGTGGTGCCGGGCCCGACGAGGTCAGGTCCGCTGTTCTGGCTCACGCGAGTCTCCAGGACGATCTAAAGTATCGAGATGTATGGCGATTTTCCGGTCGGCCTTCGGTTCCGGAGATCCGGAACGCGGAGACACAGGCGAGGGGCACACCACCGAGGTCGTCCTCACAACCGGCAATCCGTATGGAAGCCGCACGCTGCTGGTCGAGCGTGACGAGGAGTCCTCGGTAGCTTACCTGTGCTCACCCGACGGCACCGTCCATGGCGCCGTCTGGCTGGCCAACCACCGGGCCGCCCCGGTCGTCGTCGACCTGAGCCGCGTCAACGCCGGACTGCCGCCGCTGATGCCCCGCGCGAACACCCGCCACCCCGGCGGGCGGCGCCCGCTCGGCGAGCTGACCCCCCTCTGGTTCGAGGAGGGCGACGGCGTCGCCCTGTATGAGAACGAGGATCTTCTCGCCGTCATTCCGGGCTGGGCGGACATGAGCCGCGGAATGCCCGGTTACGCGCGTGACGCGATCGACGAGACGCCCTTCGCGTGGGCGCTGTCGGAGGCGCTCGAAGGGCTGGCCCCGCGCCTGGCCAAGGCGCGCTCCTACTGGCAGTGGCGGCACGCCGGGGGGAGCTGGGCCTCGTTCCAGCAGTTCGTCATGGGGCACCTCGACCGGGCGCTCGGTCCACCCGGCCGCTACTGGGACGCCAGCGGCGAGCGCCTGCCCACCGTCGGCATCAGCGAACGCCCGCCGCACGGCGACCGCGACGTGACCGTGCTGTCCACGGTGGGGATGAGCTGCCAGCGCATGCCGACCGTCGAGCAGTGGATCGACCAGCCCGACGCCTACGCCCGCATCGAGCTCGCCGTCGCCACCCGTGACGACCCGCGCGAGGCCGCGCTGCTGCTGGTCTGGCTCGCGCAGTACCCATGGCACTCGGTCACCTGGCTGGGGCACGGTCACACCGCCAAGTGGTATCACGAGCCTGCGACATTCCCGTTCGGCCCGGAGTACTCCGGCGTCGTGCTCAACGCCGAGCCCGCCGACCTGCCCGACATGTCCGGCTTCACCTTCGGCGGCGAAGCGGTCCGCTGGCTCTGGCTCGAGCCCTGGCGCTGACCGGGACGAGGCCAGAAGGCAAAGAGGCTAGAAGAACAAGCTGAGCAGCAGGTACACCGGAATCAACGTCGCCACCAGCGAGTCGAGCCGGTCCATCAATCCGCCGTGCCCCGGCAGGATCGACCCCATGTCCTTAATCCCGAGATCCCGCTTGATCATCGACTCGATCAGGTCCCCGATCGTGGCCAGCGCCGCCGCGAGCGCCCCGATCAGCGCGCCCTGCCAGATCTCCCCGTCCAGCAGCCAGACGACCAGCCAGGCCCCGACCCCCACGCAGGCGAGCACGGACCCGGCGAACCCCTCCCAGGTCTTCTTCGGGCTGATGATCGACATCTTGTGCTTGCCGAACAGCACCCCGAAGGCATAACCCCCGATGTCGCTCGCCACGGTCACCGCGATGAACAGCAGCACCCGCAGGTGCCCGTCCTCCGGCCGCAGCAACAACGCCGCGAACCCGGCCAGCAGCGGCGGATACACCAGCGCGAAGACGGAAGCCGTACCGTCCCGGACATAACCCTCGGAGCCGCCGGCGAACATCCGCCAGATCAGCATCACGAAGACGGAGACCACGAAAGTGCCCAGCAACCACGCCGGGCCACCCCAGTAGGCGCCCGCGATCATCGCGACCAGCCCGCCGAGGACCGGCACGACCGGGACCTTGATCCCCCGCGTGCCGAACGCCTGCACGAGCTCGACCGCGCCGACGCCTACCGCGCCGACGAGCACCGCGAGGAAGATCTCCTTGACGGTGAAGAGCGAGATGATGACGAGCGCGCCGAGCCCCACGCCCACCGCGATGGCGGCAGGCAGGTTTCTTCCGGTACGGCTGCCGCCGCTCGGGCTGGTGCCAGCCGTACGTTCTTCCACAAACACTCCCAGGCCACTTCTTCGGCCCAACGATACGTCGTTACGGCGCCCGGCCACGTGCGGGGTCAGAGGCCGTATCCCTGGAGGCCCCCGGCCACGTACGGCGACTGGGCCTTGCCGTGCCTGCCGTACCGGCTGGGTGGCGGGAACCACGGGCGGGCAGGTCGTGAGACCTGCCCGCCCGCACGAACCGGGCCCCCTATGGCACAGGGCCGGCCGACGAGCGGCCGGCCCCGTGCAGGGCGGCGAGGGCGCGAGGCCCTCCCCCGAAGCCGGTGATCACACCTCGAGCAGTTCGGCTTCCTTGTGCTTGAGCAGCTCGTCGATCTTGGCGACGTGCTTGTGGGTGAGGTCGTCGAGCTCCTTCTCGGCGCGACGCACCTCGTCCTCGCCGGCCTCGCCGTCCTTGACCATCTTGTCCAGCGTCTCCTTGGCGGAGCGCCGGATGTTGCGGACGGAGACGCGGCCGTGCTCGGCCTTGTTCCGGGCGACCTTGATGTACTCCTTGCGCCGCTCCTCCGAAAGCTCGGGGAACGCCACGCGGATCACCTGGCCGTCGTTGCCGGGGTTGACGCCGAGGTCGGAGTCACGGATCGCCTTCTCGATCGCGGCCATCGAACCCTTGTCGTAGGGCTGGATGATGACCATGCGGGCCTCGGGAACGTGGAACGAGGCCAGCTGCTGGATCGGGGTGGGCGTGCCGTAGTACTCGGCGTTGATCTTGTTGAACATCGACGGGGTGACCCGGCCCGTGCGGATGCCCGCGAAGTCGTCCTTCGCGACCGCGACGGCCTTGTCCATCTTTTCCTCGGCTTCGAGGAGAGTTTCGTCGATCACAGCGGCTCCTGTCTCTTGGTCGCGTGCCGGACACCTCGCGGCGGCCGGCCCGCTCCCCTACTTCCCTGCCGGACTGACCAGCGTGCCGATCTTCTCACCGCGCACGGCGCGCAGGATGTTGCCCTCACCCATCAGGTCGAAGACCACGATGGGCAGGTCGTTCTCCCTGCACAGGGAGATCGCGGTCTGGTCCATGACGGCGAGGTCGCGCACGAGCACCTCGGCATAGTCGAGGTGGTCGAACCTGACCGCGTCGGGGTTCTTGCGCGGGTCGGAGTCGTAGACCCCGTCCACCTGCGTGCCCTTGAGCAGCGCCTCCGCACCGATCTCCAGGGCGCGCTGCGCGGCGCAGGTGTCGGTGGAGAAGTACGGCGAGCCGAGCCCGGCGCCGAAGATGACGACGCGGCCCTTCTCAAGGTGCCGGATCGCGCGGCGCGGCAGGAACGGCTCGGCGACCTGCTGCATCGTGATCGCGGTCTGGACCCGGGTGTCGATGCCCCGCTTCTCCAGGAAGTCCTGGAGCGCCAGGCAGTTGATCACCGTGCCCAGCATGCCCATGTAGTCGGCGCGAGCACGGTCCAGGCCCTGCTTGGAAAGCTGGGCGCCACGGAACATGTTCCCGCCGCCGACCACGACGGCGACCTGCACGCCCTCCTGCACCGCGTCCGCGATGGAGTCGGCGAGCTGGCCGACCACGTGGGCGTCGATGCCAAGCGGCTCACCGCCGGCGAAGGCCTCGCCGGACAGCTTCAACATGACCCGCTTCCACGTCAGTGGATGCGGGGAAGCCGCCGACGAAGCTGGCTCCTGGTTCTCCGGCACGACGGCGGCCTCCTCGATTGTTGGTGTCTAGAACAGAGACTAAGCCTGACCGACCTTGAAGCGAACGAAGGCGAGCACCTCGACGCCGTTCTCTTCCGCGTACTTGGCGATCGACTTCTTGTTGTCCTTGACGAACGCCTGCTGGAGCAGGGTGAAGTCCTTGTACCAGCCGTTGACGCGACCCTCGACGATCTTGGCGATCGCGGCCTCGGGCTTGCCCTCCTCGCGGGTCATCTCCTCGAAGAGCGCGCGCTCCTTCTCGATGACGTCGGCGGGAACGGCCTCGGCGTTGAGGAACTTCGGCGCCATCGCGGCAGCGTGCTGCGCGATGTCCTTGGCGACGTCGGCGTTCGGCTTGTCGAGCTGCACGAGCACGCCGACCGCCGGCGGGAGCTGCGGGTCGGTCTTGTGCATGTAGGCGCCGATGTAGCCGCCCTCGAGCACCGCGAAGCGGCGGATCTCGATCTTCTCGCCCAGCGCGGCGTTCGCCTCGTCCAGGTGCTCCTTGACGGTCTTGCCGTTGTAGGAGGACTCCAGTAGCGACGCGACGTCGGCCGGCTTGCTCTCCAGGACGTGCGCGACGACCTCGGCCGCCAGCTCCTGGAACCGCTCGCCCTTGGCGACGAAGTCGGTCTCGCAGTTGAGCTCGAGCAGCGCCGCGGCGGCGTCGCCGTCCTGCTTGAGCGCGACCAGGCCGTTGGAGGCGGTGCGGGCCTCGCGCTTGCCGACGTCCTTGGCGCCCTTGAGGCGCAGGAGCTCGACAGCGCGGTCGAAGTCGCCCTCGGACTCCTCCAGCGCCTTCTTGCAGTCCATCATGCCGGCGGCGGTCAGCTCACGGAGCCGCTTGACGTCGGCCATGTTCACGGAAGCCATGTGCTTTTCCTCGTGGGATGTCGTCGTGGATCGGGAGGACGTCCTGGGACGCCCGCCCTTGAAGCCTCAGTGCCGGTACGGCTCTCGCCACCCGGCGTGGGCCCTCGTGGGACCCTGCGTTTGCTGCGACCGGCCTGCCTGGTGCGGCTGCCTCGTGCTGCTGCGGCTCCGGTGCCCAGGTTCCCCTCGGCGCCGACTCCGTAACACGTGCTGCCCGACCCGGCATTCCTCTCGATCAGGTACGGCCTGCCGTACCCGGTGACCGGCTCATCGCGGACGGCCGGCCACTACCCGCTGGCGACCGGCATATCGCTGATCGTCGCTCCCGCGGCTACCCGCGGACGACCGCCTACCCGCGCCCATCGGCCGTTCCGGACGGCGTGTCCCTCCGGCACCCTGACAACCAGGCCGCCGGCCACCGCCTACTCGGGCGGAGTCACCGCCGATCAGGCCGGCTGCCTGCCCCGATCACCGCGCCGTCCGGCCCGGGAAAGATCCCGGACCGGATCGGACAGAACCAGGATCGGACCAGACGGCCGACCGGTCACGTGGTTCGCGAGTCAGACCGTGGTCTGGTCGTCGGCGCCGGCCTCAGCCTCGGCCGGAGCGGCCTCGGTCTCGGCGGTGACCTCAGCGGTGTCCTCGGCCACGGCCTCAGCCGCGACGTCGGTGTCCTCGACCGCGCTCTCGGCGGCGGGCTGCTCGGTGCCGGGCTGCTCGGTGCCGCCCTGCTCGATGAGCTCGCGCTCCCACTCGGCCAGCGGCTCGGCGGCGGCCGGCTTCTCGTCACCGCGGGCGGCGCCGGAGCGGGCCATCAGACCGGCGGCCACACCGTCGGCGACCACGCGGGTCAGCAGGCCGACGGCGCGGATGGCGTCGTCGTTACCCGGGATCGGGTAGTCGACCTCGTCGGGGTCGCAGTTGGTGTCGAGGATCGCGACGACCGGGATGCCCAGCTTGCGGGCCTCGCTGATCGCGATGTGCTCCTTCTTCGTGTCCACGACCCACACCGCGCTGGGCACGCGGCCCATGTCACGGATACCGCCGAGGGTGCGCTCCAGCTTCTCCTTCTCGCGGCGGCGCATGAGGAGCTCCTTCTTGGTGAGCCCCGAGCCGGCGACATTGTCGAAGTCGAGCTCCTCGAGCTCCTTCAGACGCTGCAGGCGCTTGTGCACGGTGGAGAAGTTGGTGAGCATGCCGCCCAGCCAGCGCTGGTTCACGTACGGCATGCCGACGCGGGTGGCCTGCTCGGCGATGGCCTCCTGGGCCTGCTTCTTGGTGCCGATGAACAGGATCGTGCCGCCGTGGGCGACGGTCTCCTTGACGAAGTCGAAGGCGCGGTCGATGAACGACAGCGACTTCTGCAGGTCGATGATGTAGATGCCGTTGCGCTCGGTGAAGATGAAGCGCTTCATCTTCGGGTTCCAGCGGCGGGTCTGGTGACCGAAGTGAACGCCGCTCTCGAGCAGCTGTCGCATGGTTACGACGGGGGCCATGTGCTGGTCCTCCAGGTCGGCGCGCATGGTGCGCGGTTCTCGGTTGTCACGCGGGGGCTTTTGACGGCTCCCGCCCCTGATGCCCCTGAACCGCTCCAGCCTGGCTCTCACCAGGACCGAAGGACCGGTTCGCTGCGGGGCATGCGAAGTTGGCCCGTAGTTACAGGCCATCGGAAAGTGTACCTCCTGACCGCGCGCACTCGACCCGCGTCACCCACACCCCCACCCGCCAACCACCCCAAACCCCCGCGCCAGCCACCCGGGACAGCCACCTGGGGCAGCTACCTGAACCCAGCCACCCCGCGCCCAGCCGCCCGCGCCGGCCACCTGGGCCCGTCAGTCCGTCAGCCCGTCAGCGGCTCCGTGGTCCTCGGTGGGCAACCCAGGCGTCCGCATCTCCGGCCGCAGGAAGATCCGTACCTGCGACTGCACGATCCGAGCCCCCTCCGGCACCCCCTCCTGCCGCCGCACATTGGCCCCGTACGGCTGAAGCAGCTCGTTCATCCGCTCCCCCAGCACCCGCATCTCCTCAGCCGTGACCAGCAACGTCGCATGCGTCATAGTCGCCGCGTCCCGCCACTCCGCCGGCAACCGATCCGCCTGCTCGATCGCCCGCCGCGCCATCTCGTCGGCGTCCCGCCAGATCGCGTCGACCAGGAACTCCTTGGCCGCCCGCACCTCCATCGGCTCGTCCGGCTCATACCCGACCGAGAACCCGCCCTCGACGTTCTGCCACACCCGCTCCCGCCCGTCGGCCCGCCCGGGCGCGTCCTCGACGAACCCGTACTTCGCCAGCATCCGCAGGTGATAGCTGGCCGCACTCGGCGTCACCCCGGTCACCTCGGCCAGCTCGGTAGCCGTGGCACTCCCCACCGCCGACAACCGATTGATCATCGCCAGCCGTGCCGGATGCGCCAGCGCCCGCATGGCCTTGGGATCGCTCAGGACAGGTCGGCTCTCGCTCATACGTGAAGACTACCAATCTGAAGGGTTGCTTTCACAGTTGTGAAGGATTACCTTCATAGTCGTGAAGCAAACCCTTCACGACTCCGCAAACCCCTACCCCGCCTGACCCCAGACCCGCACCACGGGGTCCCCCCACAGAGGACCTGCGCCGCCCCTGACACGGGAAGACCCGTCCCCCAGAGGACCTGCTCCCCTGACACGAGGTGACCGCCCCCAGAGGACCTGCCTTCTGACACGAGGTGACCGCCCCCAGAGGACCTGCCCCCCTGACACGAGGAGACCCCCAGAGGACCTGCCCCCCTGAGACCGGGAGACCCGCCCCCAGAGGACCCGCTCTCCCGGCCAAGACCCCGACCCCCAGATCCCCGCCCGCTCCAGAGGACCCGCCCAGTGTCCGACCAGAGGACCCGCCCGATGCCCGACCAGAGGACCCGCCCGATGTCCAACACCCGCCCCCACCCCCACACCACGGAGCCCGAGATGTTCCACCACACCCCCCTCCGCAAGCAGCGCGACTACCGCCTCCTCTGGCTGGCCCGAACCACCTCCATCACCGGCTCCGAGGTCTCCAAGCTCGCCATCCCCCTCACCGCGGTGCTCCTCCTCTCCGCCTCCCCCGCCCAGATGGGCCTGCTGACCTCCGCCGCCTTCCTCCCCGCCCTGCTCCTCGGCCTGCACTCCGGCGCCATCGCCGACCGCCTGCGCCGTCACCGCCCGGTGATGATCGCCTGCGAACTGGTCGCCGCCGTCGCCGCCTTCTCCGTCCCCGTCGCCTGGCTGCTCGGCCACCTCTCGGTCACCTGGCTGATCGTCGTCGCCCTCGTCATCGGCTCGGCCGCCACCGTCTTCAAGGCCGCGAACTTCCCCCACCTCGCCGCCGTCGTCCCCGCCGAGCAGCGCACCGAGGCACTCGCCGGCTTCCACGCCTCCTACTCCCTCGCCTCGGTGGCCGGCCCCAGCCTCGCCGGCCTCCTGGTCCAGGCGCTGACGGCGCCCATCGCGGTCTTCGTCGAGGGCTGCTCGTTCCTCGTCTCCGCTCTGCTCCTGCGCTCCATCCGCACCCCCGAGGCCCACGAGCCGGCCGTCTCCCGCGGCCTCACCCGTGACGTCCTCGAAGGCCTTCGCCTCACCGTCATGCACCCCACGCTCCGCGCCCTCCTCGGCGCCGGCACCACGATCAACCTCTTCGCCATGGCGTACATCGCGGTCTACATGCTCTACATGGTCAACGTCCTGGACATCCCGCAGGCCCTCATCGGCTTCCTCATCGCCGTCGGCGGCCTTGGCGGCCTCCTCGGCGCCTGGGCCACCACCCGCCTGGTCAAGCGCTTCGGCGAGAACCGTGTCCTGCTCGGCTCGATCCTCTTCTTCCCGCTCGACATCGTCGCCGTCGCCGCCCTCGACGGCCCGCTCTGGTGGAAGTTCTCCGCCCTGCTCGTCACCGGCGCCATCACCGGAGCCATCGTCGTCGCCTTCTCCACCTGCCTGGGCGCCGTCCTCCTCCGTGAGGCCCCCGAGGCCGCCCGTGGCCGCGTCAACTCCACCATCTCCTTCGCCACCCAGGGCGTCATGGCCATCGGCGGCGTCGCCGGCGGCCTCCTCGCCGAGCTCATCGGCCTCCGCCCCGTCATCTGGGTCTGCGCCGCCGGCATCGCCCTGAGCATCATCTGGATCTGGGCCTCCCCCCTCCGCCGCCCCTGACCCTTCCGCCCACCGCCTCCAACCACCCGCCCCGCCGCCCCCACCACGCTCAGGTCGGCCCCACCACGCCCAGGCCACCCCCACCTTGGCCAGGCCAGCCCCATCTCGGTGAGCGAGCCTCACCTCGCCCAGGCCAGCCCACCTCGGTCGCGCCAGGCCCCCTCGGTCGGACGAGCCTCACCTCAGTCGGGCAAGCCTCACCTCAGTCGGGCAAGCCTCACCTCAGCCGGGCGAGCTTCACCTCAGCCGGGCCACCCCGCCATCAGTCCCGCTCGACGCCCACACCACCCACCGCCACCCAACGCCACCGTCACGCCTGCCACCGCCGACCCCCCTCGACGCCACGCCACCCACCGCCGCCGCCAGCACTGCCCAATGCCCCACGCCACCGCCAGCCCTACCCGACCCCGACACCCACCCCACCGCCAGCCCTGTCCGACACCCACCCCACCGCCGCACCACCGGCAGCGCCCAGGCCGACCTCCTTCCTCCTTCCCCAACTCACACCTCGCCTGAAGCCCGCCGTCCTGGACCCTCTCGAACCCGAAGAACCCGCCTCCGCCCTCACCACCACTCAGGCGGATGCTCCCCACGAGCCGGCGGCGGCGTCTCCCACCCCGGCCTCCGCCCCCCGATCCGCCCCGGCGCCAGCACATACGTCAGCCGACCAAACGAACTGTCCATCTCCCCCAGCAACCCCACCACGTCGAACCGCCCGCCACCCTCACCCCGGCGACCACCCTCACCCCCGCGGTCACCCTCGTCGTGCGCGTCACCAAGCTCAACCAGCCACTGCGCCACCCGAGCCAAAGCCACCTCAACCCGCCAAGACCCCCCTTCCTCAGCCCGCCGCAGCAAAGCCGCCATAGCCCCGAAGGCCGCCAAATACCCCGTCGCATGATCAAGCGCCTGCGTAGGCAACGGCCGAGGCGGCGAGCCACCCGCAATCCCGGTCACCATCTGCACAAGGCTGTCGAACCCCCGCCGCCCACCCCAAGGCCCATGCCTGCCGTACGCCGAGATGTCCACACAAACCACCCCAGGCCTGATCCGCGCCAGCTCCTCAAACCCGAACCCAAGCCACTCCAGCCCACCCGGCCGATACCCCCGCACGACGATGTCCGCCGAGCTCACAAGCCTCCGGAACGCCTCAGCCCCCTCCCCTGTCCGCAGATCCAACTCCGTCGACCGCTTCCCAAACGCCGTACTGACCACCAGCCCAGGCACCTCAGGCAAATGCGCCGCCCCCACCCGCAACACCTTCGCCCCATAAGCGGCCAACGTCCGGGAAGCCACCGGCCCAGCAATCACCCGCGTGAGATCGAGAACCCGCACCCCCTCCAACGGCCGCCCACCCCCACACCCCGCGCGCCACCCACCCGAGCTCAAGCCACTGAAGGCCGTGCCACCGAAGGCCGAATCCGTGGAGGGCGAGTCCGTGGAGGGCGAGCCCATGGAGGCCGAGCCCATGGAGGCCGAGCCACCCGAAGCCGAGCCATCCGAAGCCGACGCGCGCGAGACCGATCCGCGCGAAGCCGACCGGCGCGAAGCCGGGCCACCGGAAGCCGCCCCACCAGCCGCCGCCACCCGCTCCAAGCCCACCAACGGCATGGCCGCCACCGCCTGCGGATGCGCCGCCCACTCAGCCCTGCTCCGCTGAGCCGCCGCACACCCACCCGCCGCCGTGACCGCCTCCTCAACCTCGATCGCCGTACGGCTCCCGCAAGCCACCTCAACCTCGGCCCGCTCCACACCGCCCATAAGGCCAAGGGCCTCCACCACCGCCTCCCGGTGATGATCGAAGTTGCAGTGCAGCCGCACCCACCCATCAACAGTCCGATAGTCACCCGACAAAGGCGCCCACAACTCAGGCGCAACCCCGTCGATCAGGAAATACCGCTCATCCAGGAACGCCGCCAGCGCCTCCCGCACATCGACTTCCGCACTCTCCCCCGCGATAGCCGCCGCAGCCCCCGTCGCCACCCCGACCGACACCGCGGCCAGCACCTCCACCGGCAACGCCGAGGTCAGCCGCGCCCCATCATCCGTGATCCGTACGGCCGGCAGCCGCACCCCTACCTCAGCCGCCAGTGCCTCAACCAGCCTCTCCACCGGCCCTCCTCCACCGCCGACCGAGCAGCATCATGCCACTTCCCGAAAGCTTGTTCGTACCGTTATCCACAGGCGCCCCCAGCCCAGTCCCTCGTCCGCCGGAGCACCCTCCCCCGGCTCAGTCCATGCCCATCGACCACCAAGGCCACAACCAACCCGTTTCCAGCGCACCTCGGGTCGATCGGCCCACAGGACCGCCTGCGCCCACAGGACCGCCTGCAGTAGCCCCCCGCCCACTGGACCGCCTGCAGCAACTCCCCGTCCACAGGACCGACCGCGCCCCGCTCTTCGTCCACAGAACCCCGCTCGGCCGCCCGCGCTCCCCGTCGCTTCAGCATGCTCTCCCCATGCCCAGCCCCGCCCGTCACCCCCAACGGCCCTCCCAGCGCCAACACCTCCTCCCGTCTGGACCGACCCTCCACCCCGGAAGCACCTTTCCGTCCAACCCGCCTCCCCGGCTCGGAAGCACCTCCACGCCCGACCGCCCCCATCACCCGCTACGGACCAACCAGCGAGATCGCCAGTACGAGCCCACCCCTTTCCAGCATCGAACACTCCTGGTTCCGCTACTCCTGATCGCCACCTTCCTCCTGGCCATCTGGTTCGGTATGCCCCAAAGCAGCCCCCCAGCCCTCAGGTCCGGCTCAACCCCCGCACGACCCTCGCCGCAGCCCTTCCACACGCCACATCTCCGGGCCACTGACCCCTCACGCTCGCCCCAGCAAGCGCCCCAACTCGACCCACACGGTCGCACGGGGAAACCACCCTCTTCACCGCCGCAGGGGTCACTTCCGACGCCGTTCCAGCCACTCCTTGTCGAACCACCCCTAGCTGAACCACCCACCCGCTCCATGGGACAACCGCCACCCGTGCCAGCCATGCCTCTGAGCCACGCGCCTGACTCTCAAGCACTCCAGCCGCCCCATCAGCCCTCCGCGCCTACGACCCCAGGCGCCCGCCCGTCAGCACAGACGCCGCCCCATCAACCGCAGCCGCCAGCCACCCGAATGTCCCGTGAATCCAGCCCGCCAACCATCCAGGAGCGACTCCATCTCCGTACACCCACTCCCCTGCCGGCCCTCGCGACTCGCCCAGGAGCCAGCCCGGCAGCAACCCGCCGTGCACCTCCTGTAGTGCAGGCGCTGGGCCCTCACCCGGCTGCCATACAAGCCCTTAGCGCTCGCTCGCTTGCCGTACAGACCCCAGACCCTCACGCCCTCGGCCCTCACGCGCTTGGCGCTCGCGCGCTTGGCCCTCGCGCACTCGCTGCTCGCGCACCTGCTCGCGCCCCTGCCATTCAGACGCCCGCGACTCCGGCACCCGCAACTCAGTCGTCCGTCGTACAAGCCCTTGCCCTTCGCAAGCCAGCCGCCCAAGCTCCCGCCCCTCGGGCGCCAGCCTGGGGATGGCCTCTGACCGGCAATCCCCGGATCCTGCGCCCGTTCAACCCACCGCCCGTGCCGTGGCTGTCCGGCCACCGAGGCGTAGACCTGGCCGCCCCTCAAGGCACCCCCGTGTACGCCGCCGGCCCAGGCACAGTGGCTTACGCCGGGCCCTTGGCAAGCCGAGGCGTCGTGAGCATCGTCCACACCAAAGGCATGCGGACGACCTACCTACCGGTCAAAGCCTCGGTACGGCGAGGCGACATTGTGACCACCGGCACTCAGGTCGGTGTGATCGAGGGCTTGGTCAGCCACTGCCGCGAGTCCTGCCTGCACTGGGGCCTCATCCAGGATCACCGCTACCTGGATCCACTCCTTCTCGTGGGCCGCGGACAGGTAAGACTGCTCCCGTTCTGGGTCTTTCCTTCCGGATCGACCGGTTGACGATGTCGATCTCATCTGGTGAAATCCCCCGCAGCGTCGCGGTGTACCCGGCAAGTGGACGTCGTGGACATGGAGGCGCGGTAACCCGGGACGGCAATGACTTCGCCCAACGGCAGGAACTCACACCACAGCACGACTTCTACGGGGTCAATCAGCCCATCCGCCCAGCCCCCTGGGGCGGAACCTCAGCTCCGCACTGCAGCGCCAGCAACCAGCCCCGCCGATGCGCAGGCGAGCGCGCCACCCCCTCAGAACAGCGACGCCCAGCCAGGGCTCAGCGCCTCGCCCCCTCCGCAAGCCGCCGATCTTTCTGCGAACCAGCACGCTGACCGCTCCCAGCCCGCTGAGAGACGTCTGGCGGCCTTTGGCACCGAACTGATCGAAGTGCACCAGTGGCTCCGGGATGAACTGGCTCGACTACGGGAGGAGGTCGATGCCTACCTCGAACGGGGTGGCGCTCGGCCTCGCGACCTCCGTTCCCACTGCTTGGCCTTCTGCTTGGCCTTGGAGCGCCACCACACCGGCGAGGACGCTGCTGTCTTCCCGTTGCTCGCGCGACAGTTCCCTGAGTTGCGCGAGGTGCTGGAGGAGCTTGGTCGCGATCACCATCTTGTGTCTGGACTGCTCAGGCAGTTGCAGGCCGTGGTCGATGACCTCGACCGCGACCCTCAGTCGGCCGACTCCCGACGCGTCCGTGCCGAGCTTGACGGGTTGGCGGCGTTGGTCGAGTCGCACTTCACGTACGAGGAGCGCCGGATCGTCTCAGCTCTGAACGAGCTGGTCGCGCCGGACTGGGATGAGTCGACGCCCGACTTCTTGCAGACTTCGACGTAGCCGCTCCGCAGGCGGGTGGTCGTGCCAGTTGGGGAGGGCCTGCCCAAGTGGTGCAGTAGGCCGGTCAGGGACGTTGGCCAGTCAGGGACGTTGGCCGGGCAAGGAGCCGCCCGGGGCTGTGGAACGCGTGCATTGCTTGCTCGTTCGACTCGGGAAGGTTGGCCGGGCAAGGAGCCGCCCGGGTCTGGGAGCGCGTTCGTTGCTTGCTGGTTCGACCATCTTGGGTTGCTCGGCCGCCGTCGCGCTCTAGGTGGCTCCTCCGGCGTGTGTGGCTTGGCCGCCCGTCCGCTCCATCGTCCTGACCGCGGATCCGCGGCTCGTGTTTGCCCACGCACCGGCGCGCTCCGGTTGGCTACGAGAGCATCCTCTGCCTGTGCTCACATCCCCACCCCACAGGGGTCCCACAGCGGCCGCGACTGATTGCTCGGAGGCGGGCCACCCGAGGCAGACCACCGGAGCCGGACCAGCCTGAGGTGGGCCGGGCCCGAGACGCACCTGCCGGAACCGGCACTGGCGGAAACGGGGCTGCCGGAGACAGGGAACCGAAGCGGGTAACCGGAAGCTGGTCAGCCGGGAGTCCGTCGTCCGGGGGCCGCGATGAGAGGCGGTTGTCAGGCTCGGGGGTGGGCTTGGCGGTAGGCCGTGCGGAGGCGGTCGATGGAGACGTGGGTGTAGATCTGCGTGGTGTTGAGGGAGGCGTGGCCGAGCAGCTCCTGGACGCTGCGGAGGTCGGCGCCGCCTTCGAGGAGGTGGGTGGCGGCGCTGTGGCGGAGGCCGTGGGGGCTGAGGTCGGGGGCGCCGTCGACCTGTTGGAGGCGGGCGTGGACGATACGGCGGATGGTGCCTGAGTCGATGCGGGCGCCGCGGGTGCCGAGGAAGAGGGCGGGGCCGGATTTGGGCTTGATCCAGAGAGGGCGGCCGTAGACGCACCAGCGGTCTATAGCGTGCATCGCGGGGGCGCCGAAGGGGACGGAGCGCTCCTTGCGGCCCTTGCCCAGGACCCGGATGACGCGGCGGTCGCGGTCTACGTCGTCGACGTCGAGTTGGCACAGCTCGCTCACTCGGATGCCGGTGGCGTAGAGGAGTTCCAGGATGGCTTGGTCTCGGAGGGTCTTGGGGGTGGTGTCGTCTGTCGGGGGTTCCAGGGCGGCTCGGGCTTGGGATTGGTCCAAGACTGCGGGGAGTGACTTGGGAGCCTTGGCGGTGCCGAGGAGGAGACCGGGGTCGTCGTTCAGCCAGCCTCGGCGGTGGCAGAAGGCGGTGAAGGTTCGGGCGCAGGCGGTTCTGCGGGCCAGGGTTGCGCGGGACAGGCCGGTGGCGTGTTGGGTGGCCAGCCATTCCCGGAGGAGGGTGATGGTGAGGTGGTCCAGGTCTCGTTCCCCTAGGTGGGTGAGGAGGGTGGCCAGGTCGGAGAGGTAGGCGCGGACGGTGTGCGGGGACAGGTCTCGTTCGAAGCGGAGGTGTCGCTCGAACTCGGACACCGCTGCGGACTTGGGGTGCTGTCTGTCGGGTGTGGGCTGCTGCTGAGGGCGGGCTGCGGGGGTGCTCCGTTCATCCGCCGGGAGGCTCTGGGTGGGGGTGTCGGCTGCCCTGCCGTTTGGGTGGGCGGCATGTACGGACCGGGCGGGGTCCGGTTCGGGCAGACGGGGTGGTGGATTGGTGGGCACCCTTCTACTTTGCCCGCTGGGGGCGTGTTGGGATCGCATCGCGACTGTGGGATGGATCGGTGTGCCGCGTGTTTTGGGAGAAGGGCCGTGGGCGGGTGGCGGCGGGCAGGCTGAGGGCCGCCAGCGGTGCGCCCGTAGAACTACGGGCACGTGACACAGCGGGCGGCTGGCGCGTGGCGGGATGGCGGGATGAGACGGCTGGCTGAGGAGTCGGGGTGAGGTGTCGAGCTTGGGCCGGCCGCTGGAAGTGACGGGGTGGGAAGTGGGCCGGGGTGCGGCGGGGCTGGCCAGCAGGTTGAAGGTGAGGGGCGGCAGGGAAGCGAGCGTCACGGGTGGCCACCGTCACGGGTGGCCAGCGTCACGGGTGGCCGGGGTTACAGGTGGCCGGGGTTACGGGTGGCCGGGGTTACGGGTGGCAAGAAGCGGGGTTACGGGGTTACGGGATGGCTGGGTTATGGGGTGGCTGGGGTTACGGGGTGGCGGAGGTTAGTGAGCGGTGGGGGTGCGGGTGGGGCGGAGGCGCCAGCCCTTGGGGGTGCGGTCGATATAGCCCGCGGCGGCCAAGCCGCCCAGGCAGCTGAGGGCGGTGGGAAGGTCGACGCCGGCCGAGACGGCGATGGTGGCCGGGCCGGCGGCGGTACGGGAGGGGACGGCGTCCAGCACACGACGGGTCTGGTCGTTGAGGGCGTCGAGAGGGAGGACAGGCCCCCGAGAGGGCGGGGCCAGGTCGGTGCCGAGGTCGCCGACAAGGTCGATGACCTCCTGGGCGGAGGTGACACAGACGGCACTGGCCTCACGCAGCAGGCGGTGGCAGCCGGCGGAGACCTCCGAGGTGATGGGGCCGGGGACGGCGGCAAGGGGGCGGCCAAGGGCGGTGGTGTGGCCGGCGGTGTTGAGGGCGCCGCTACGAAGGGCGGCCTCGACGACGACGGTGCCCCGGGCCAGGGCGGCAATGACCCGGTTACGGATGAGGAAGCGAGCACGGGTGGGGTGGACGCCGGGTGGGCACTCGCTGACCAGCACGCCTTGACGGCGGATGGCGGCGAAGAGGTCGGCATGCCCGCTCGGGTAGGCGACGTCCACCCCACAGGCCAGGACGGCGACGGTGGGTGAGTCGGCGGTGAGCGCACCCCGATGGGCCGCGCCGTCGATGCCATAGGCCCCGCCGGAGACGACGGTCCAGCCGCCGTCGGCGAGTTCGGCGGAAAGGTCGGCGGCCACGTGCACGCCATAGGCGGTGGAGGCCCGGGCACCGACGACGGCCACGGAGCGAAGGCAGGCGAAGCGGAGGTCGGCACTGCCGGAGACCCACAGCCCCAACGGAACGCCATGGCCGAGGGCCTCCAACTGGGTGGGCCACTCGGGGGTGCCGGGGGTGACGAGGCGGGCGCCGAGGTGCTCGCCCGCCCGCAGGTCGGCGGCGGGGTCACTGGCGGACAGGCGGGCGTGCCAGGTGGTCAGGCGGCGGAGGAGCTTGGCCCTGGCCAGGTCGGGGTGGTCGGCGGCGGCGATGACGCGGGCGATGAAGGGCTCCGGCAGGGTGCCCGAGCGGATGAGGGCGACGGCCTCGTCGGGGCCGTGGTGCCGGATCAGTTGGCCCATCACGGCGTCACCCACCTCGGCGGTGCGCATGAGGGTGGCCCGGGTCAGCAGGTCGTGGTTCATGGAGAGGTCCTTGAGGGGGGTCTAGCCGCCGACGCCGAGCCACAGCGCCAGGGCGCCGGTGGTCTCGTCCTCGCCGGGACGGTCCTTGTCGGCCAGGTCGGCGAGGGTCCAGGCGACGCGGACGATGCGGTCAAGGCCACGGGCACTGAGGGAACCGGTGTCGAGACCCGCACTGACCGGCTTCATCGCCTCCTCCGAAGGCCAGAAGCGGGCGTGCAGCTCCGCGGAGGACACCTCGGCGTTGGTCCGCCACGGGGTGCCGTCGAGCCGCTTGGCGGTGCGTTCGCGGGCGGCGAGCACCCGGGCCGCGACGACGGCGCTGCTCTCGACGAAGCGGCGGTCGGCCATGAGCTCCCGCTTGTTGGCCTGCGAGACGGTGACCTTGACGTCGATACGGTCGAGCAGCGGCCCGGACAGCCGGCCGATGTAGCGGCGGCGGACGGTGGGCGAGCAGGCGCACGCCTGACCGGGCCCGGCCGGCTGCGAGCAGGGGCACGGGTTGGCGGCGAGGATCAGGGTGAACCGGGCGGGAAAGGTGAGGGTGCCGACCGCGCGGGCGACCGTGACGCTCCCGGACTCCAGCGGCTGGCGGAGGGAGTCGAGCACCTGGCGCGGGAACTCGGGAGCCTCGTCAAGGAAGAGCGTCCCCCGGTGCGCCAGGGAGACGGCGCCGGGGCGGAGCACGGTGCTGCCACCGCCGACCATGGCCGCGGCGGTCGCGGTGTGGTGGGGGCTGACGAAGGGCGGCCGCACGACGAGGGGGCTGCTGGTGGGCAGGACGCCGGCGACCGACTGGATGGCCGTGACCTCCAGGGCGTGCTCGAGCGGGAGATCGGGCAGCAGCGTCGGCAGGCGCTCGGCCAGGAGGGTCTTGCCGGTGCCGGGCGGGCCGAGCATCCAGAGGTTGTGGCCGCCGGCCGCGCACACCTCCAGGGCGCGGCGGCCGATGGGCTGGCCGACGACGTCCGACAGGTCGACCGAGGGCTTCTCGGTGGTCGGGAGGGCGGCTTCGCCCGGCGAGAGGTCGAGCTGGGGCGGGGCCTCGCCGGTGCGGAGCCATTCGACGAGCTGGCGCAGATCTTTGACCGGGATCACCTGGACGTCGGGCACCAGGGCGGCCTCGCGGGCGTTGGCGGCGGGCACGGCCACGGTCGCCCGCCCGGTCTTGGCCGCGCCCAGGACCGCGGGCAGGATGCCGCGCACCGGACGGAGGCGGCCGTCGAGACCCAGCTCGCCGAGGAAGAACGGCTCGGCGATGCGGTCGGCCGGGACGACCCCGGCGGCCCCCAGGATGGCGATGGCGATGGCCAGGTCGAACTGGCTGCCGCGTTTGGGCAGGCTGGCCGGGAAGAGGCTGACCGTGATGCGCGCGTCGGGCCACGGGTAGTGGCTGTTGACCATCGCGGACCTGACGCGCTCGCGAGCCTCGCTGAGCGCGGTGTCGGGCAGGCCGATCAGGTGGATGCCGGCCAGGCCGTTGCCGACGTCGGCCTCGATCTCGACGATGCGGCCGCTGACCCCGACCAGGGCGACGCTGCGGGTGCGGGAGACGGCCATCTAGCTCACCCCGCGCACGTGGCGGAGGGCGAAGTCGCCGGCGAACCGCTCCAGGGCGATGACGTCGATCCGGACCGCGTCGAAGCGCGCGTCCTGCGTGCTGAGCCAGCGGGCGGCCAACGTGCGCAGCCTGGCCAGCTTCGCCTGCCGTACCGACTCCAGAGCGGTGCCGTGGGAGCGGCCCGAGCGAGTCTTCACCTCGACGACGACCAGGTTGCGCCCGTCACGGGCCAGGACGTCGATCTCGCCCAGGGCGCAACGCCAGTTGCGCTCCAGGATGGTCATGCCTCCGGAGCGCAGGTAGTCGACGGCGACCTGCTCGCCGTGTTTTCCGAGTTCGTCTTTCGCGGCCATGGGGACCACCTCCGGCCCCTGACTCTGGCCGAGCCGGGACCGGGACGCCGTCCCCCGAACCGCGTTCTGTGGACGGGGAGTCAGCCTGTGGACAACCGCGGGCTAGCTGGAGAAGCCCTCCTTGGGCATCTCCAGGTCACTCTTGGCGAGCTCCTCCACGTTCACGTCCTTGAACGTCACCACGCGGACGTTCTTCACGAACCGCGCGGGGCGGTACATGTCCCACACCCACGCGTCCTGCATGCGCACGTCGAAGAAGACGTCGCCGTTCTCCGCCGTGCGTACCTCGAGGTCCACCGAGTTGGTGAGATAGAAGCGCCGCTCCGTCTCCACCACATAGGTGAACAGGCCGACGACATCTCGGTACTCGCGGTAGAGCTGCAGCTCCATCTCGGTCTCGTACTTCTCGAGATCCTCTGCGCTCATCCCGTCCCTCCTGTCGCGCCCGTCATGCGGCTCCCACATCTCCATTCTCGCGCACTTCCCTACCGACCGTGACGAACGAGAAGCGATGATGCGCGCACGGCCCGTGCTCCTTCAACGCCAGCCGGTGCCGAAGCGTGACATATCCCTTGTGCTCCGCGAAGCCGTACGCGGGAAAACTCCCGTCAAGCTCGGTCATGATCCGGTCACGGGTCACCTTCGCCACGATCGACGCCGCCGCGACACACGCGGCGACCTGGTCACCCTTCCACACCGCCAGGGACGGCGCCGGCAGGCCCGGGACCGGGAACCCGTCGGTGAGGATGTACTCGGGAACCAGCGACAACCGCGCGACGGCCCGGCGCATTCCCTCGACGTTGCAGCGGTGCAGCCCGCGCGCGTCGATCACCTCGGGCGGGATGACGACGGTCTCGACGTAGGCGGACTTCGTGATCACCCCGTACAACCGCTCCCGTACGGCAGGCGTCAGCAGCTTGGAGTCGCCCAGCCCGGGGATCTCGCGCCGCAGGACCACCGCGGACACCACCAGAGGGCCCGCGCAGGCGCCACGGCCCGCCTCGTCGACCCCGGCGACGGGAGTGAGCCCGCGCCGCGCGAGCGCTCGCTCGTAGGCGTAGAGCCCGGAGTCGCGGCGCACGACGCTAGGCCGGGGACGAAACGAATGTGTCATGACAGTGGCAGCGTACGCCCCATACGCCGCAACCCGCGACCGATTGTCCGGTTACTGTGCGGAGTTGAGCTTGGCGAAGCTCTCCGGCGTGCTGATCACCGCGATGCGGTTGAGCGGCCAGTAGCGGAAGAAGGCGCTGCCCTCGACGTCGTCCACGGAGATCCAGCCGCCCGGGTCCTCGTAGTGCGCGCGCGAGTCGGCCGAGGCCGAGCGGTGGTCGCCCATCAGCCACAGCTTGCCCGGCGGCACCTTGACCGAGAACTCGTGCTCGGACGGCTTGTCACCCGGGTAGAGGTAGGACGACTCCTCCAGCGGCACCCCGTTGACCGTGATCCGGTCCTTGGCGTCGCAGCACTTCACCTGGTCGCCGCCGATGCCGATGACCCGCTTGATCGTCGCCTCGCCGTTCCAACCCTTGAACACCACGATCTCGCCGCGGTCGACCGAGCCGTCGAGCTTGTTCACGAACACCCGGTCGTCGATGAGCAGGGTGTTCTCCATCGACTCCGACGGGATGAAGTTGGAGCCGATCACGAAGTGCTGGAGCAGCAGGGCGAGGCCGACGCCGACCGCGAGCAGCACGACCGTCTCGCGGAACCCCCCGCCCTTCTTCTTCTCCGCCTTCGGGCTCTCGGCAATGGGCTCGCTCACTTCTTCTTCCGCCTCAACAACAGCCTCCGGCGCAGCAGCACTAGGGGGATCGCGCCCGCGAAGCCCGCGAGCAACGGGGTGGCTCCGCCCAGGGCCTGCAGGGCCGGCTGGGCGAAGGTCTCGGGGATGGGCAGGGTGGTGGCCCGCGAGAACGGCCAGACGATCACGAACGCCCGCCCCACGACGTGCTCGACCGGGATGGTGCCGCCGCCGACGTCGCCCTGGTGGGCGCGCGAGTCCTGGGAGACCACGCGGTGGTCGCCCATCACCCACAGCGCGTCCTGCGGCACGGTGACGTCGAAGTGCTCCTTGGAGGGCACGTCGCCCGGGTACAGGTAGCTCTTCTCGTCCAGCGGGACGCCGTTGACCGTCACCCGCTGCTTGTCGTCGCAGCACTTCACCCGGTCGCCGGCGACGCCGATGACCCGCTTGATGTAGTCCTTCTCGCCGGGGATCACGCCGAAGGCGGTGCCGACCCAGCGGAAGAAGGCCGCGATCGGGTTGGCCGGCTCCTCGTAGACGACCTCGCTGTCCCAGGAGTCGACGCCGGAGAAGACCACGACGTCGCCGCGCTCGATGTCACGCGTGTGGTAGACGAGCTTGTTCACCAGGACCCGGTCGTTGACCAGGAGGGTGTTCTCCATCGACTCGGAGGGGATGTAGAACGCCTGCACCACGAAGGACTTGATGATCAGAGCCAGCACCAGCGCCACGACCACGAGGACGGGGAGTTCCTTCCAGAACGACCCCTTCTTGTCCTTCTTGCCTTTGGCCGGCTTCTGGGTGTCTTCCGCGACCACGTCCACCTCGTTGTCCTGGCTCTCGCTAGTCATCGCCCACGAGCCTAGATGATGCGCGTGCGCGACAAGCCACGACCGACGGTACACCGGCCACGCGTCGGAAAAGATAAAGGAAATGGCCCGGTACGGCAGTGCCGTACCGGGCCATTCCGGACGCCGTTTACTTGGCGGTCGAGTTGTCGCGCTTCTCGCGGATGCGGGCGGCCTTGCCGCGCAGGTCACGCATGTAGTAGAGCTTGGCGCGACGCACGTCACCGCGGGTCACGAGGACGATCTTCTCGATGACCGGGCTGTGGACCGGGAAGGTCCGCTCGACGCCGACGCTGTAGCTGACCTTGCGGACCGTGAAGGTCTCGCGAGCGCCGGCACCCTGGCGGCGGAGCACGAAGCCCTTGAAGACCTGGATACGCGAGCGGTTGCCTTCGACGACTCGCACGTGAACCTCGAGCGTGTCACCGGGACGGAAGTCCGGGACGTCGCTGCGCAGGCTCGCCTTGTCGAGCTCCTGGATCTTCGTGTGCATGAGAACTATCCTCAACGTTTCGACGAGCACGCGGAGGTCCACCCGGCCTGGGCTCGAGGGGGACACGCGTACATGACTAAGCAGACCCGGAAAGCGGGCCAGCGATTCAGTGTGCCATATCTTCCGGCCCGGCGCGAAACGACAGCTCGTCCAGCACCCGGCGATCATGCTTGTCGAGGTCGGTGAGCCGCGCGGCGAGATCGGGCCGGTTGCGCACGGTCTTCTTCAGCGCCTCGTCGCGCCGCCACCGCGCCACCTTCCCGTGGTGGCCGGACAGCAGCACGTCGGGTACGGCCCGATCGCGCCAGACCGGCGGTTTGGTGTAGACCGGGCCCTCCAGGAGGTTCTCCATCGCGCCCGGCGCGAAGGAGTCGTCCACCGCGGAGTGCGCGTTGCCCAGCACGCCGGGCAGCAGTCGGCCGATGGCCTCCATCATCACCAGCACGGCCACCTCGCCCCCGGCGAGCACGTAGTCGCCGATGCTGACCTCGTCGGCGTCGTACTCGGCCATCACCCGTGAGTCGATGCCCTCGTAGCGCCCGCAGGCGAAGATCAGCCACGGTTCGCGGGCCAGCTCCTGGGCCTTGGCCTGGGTGAAGGGACGGCCGCTGGGCGTGGGCACGACCAGCTTCGGCGTGCCGCCGTCGATGATCGAGTCGAGCGCCTCGCCCCACGGCTCGGGCTTCATGACCATGCCGGGGCCGCCGCCGTACGGGCTGTCGTCGACGGTCTTGTGCACGTCGTGCGTCCAGTCGCGGAGCTGGTGCAGGCGCACGTCGAGGTCGCCGCGCTCGCGGGCCTTGCCGATGAGCGAGACGTCCAGCGGCGCGAAGTACTCCGGGAAGATCGAGACGATGTCGACCCTCATCGCGCGGACCTTCCGGCGGAGCCGCTCACAGCAGGCCCTCGGGCGGGTCCACCACGAGCCGGCCGCCCTCGACGTCCACCTCGGGGACCAGTGCCTTGACGAAGGGGATGTAGGCGTCCTCGCCGCCGCCGCGCCGGACGACCAGGAGGTCCTGGCCGTGGTGCAGCACGTCGGTGACCTCGCCGACCGGCTCGCCGGAGACCGTGACCACGGCCAGGCCGATGAGCTGGTGGTCGTGGAACTCGTCGGGGTCGCCGGTGGGCGCCACGTCCTCGGAGTCGATGAGCAGCATCGTGTCGCGCAGCTCCTCGGCGGCCTCGCGGCTGCGCACGCCCTCCACCGAGAGCAGGAGCACGCCCTTGTGCCACCGGGCGGCCTCGACCACGACCGGTCCGGCGTCGGTGGCGAAGACGGTGCCGGGGCGGAACCGCTCCTCGGGATCGTCGGTGCGCACCTCGACGGTCACCTCGCCGCGCACTCCGTGCGGACGGCCGATGCGGCCGACGGCCAGCTTCACCTTGGGGACTTCCCTTCCAGAAACGACCACACCCCCACCGGTGAACCGATGAGGGCGCGTTCGCTACGAACTTTCGCTAGCGGGCCACTTCGTACAGATCGCGCAAGTCGACCTGCACTCGCTTCCCGCCGGCCAGGGCGTTGACCACGGTGCGCAGCGCCTTGGCGGTGCGACCGTTGCGGCCGATGACCTTGCCGAGGTCGTCGGGATGCACCCGGACCTCGAGCACGCTCCCGCTGCGGATGCGGCGGGCGCGGACCCGGACATCGTCAGGATGTTCGACGATGCCCTTCACGAGGTGCTCGAGTGCCTCCTCGAGCATGTCAGGCCTCGGCCAGAGTCTCGGTGGCGGCCTCCTCGGCGGGGGCCTCCTCCTTCTTCTTGGCCTTCTTCGGCGTGGTGGCGGCGGTGCCGGTGTCGCCACCGGACATGGCCTCCTTGGCCGCGGCCTCGTACACGGCGTGCCGGTCGGCCTTCGGCTCGGCGACCAGCAGCGGCGCCGGAGCCGCCTCGCCCTTGAACTTCTGCCAGTCGCCGGTGAGCTTGAGCAGCTTCAGCACGGGCTCGGTCGGCTGCGCGCCGACACCCAGCCAGTAAGCGGCGCGCTCAGCGTCGATCTGGATGAAGGAGGGGTTCTCCTTCGGGTGGTACAGGCCGATCTCCTCGATCGCCCGGCCGTCACGCTTGGTGCGGCTGTCGGCGACGATGATGCGGTACTGCGGGTTGCGGATCATGCCGAGCCGCTTGAGCTTGATCTTGACTGCCACGGGTGTGGTCTCTCCTGCTTCAGAGCGTGGGTGAACGACGTCGCACCGAGTGGGGCACGATGGGAAGCCGCTCGAAGGGACAGGCGCGACCGGCAGGAGATGAGAGGGCACCCACCTGGCCACGATGTTCCAACATGTCATTGTGCCAGACCGCGGGCACTGCCTTCGACCAGGTACGGCAGGCGAGCCGCAAAACCTCGGTAAGCCGTGCGTGTCCCCCGCCCGCACCGGGGGGAGGTTGCGGGGCAATAGCACGCGTGACGACCACCACGAAGACTCGCGCGCTGCTGACCGCGGCAGCGGCCACGCTCACGGCCGGCGCACTGCTGCTGTCCGCGGCCGGCGCCTCCACCGGCGAATACGGCAAAGCCTCGGGCGTGCAGCTCTACCTGCCGCCCGTAGACCTGCTCGGCCAGCCGGCCTACTCCGGCATCTGGGGTACGGTCGCCGTCGAGAACACGCCCGGCACCGACACCGCCGTCCATCCCACCTGGCCGGACCCGGACGGCATGAGCCGGTTCATGTCGCTGGCCAACGGCACCCTGTACGCCAGCGGCGTGGACGCGCCCGACGCCTGGGAAGGCCGCGCCGACCTGGTCGTCAACCGCTTCGCGCTCAGCCCGTCGGCCACCGTGCCGCTGCTGTCCACCGGCAACGTCAACAACTACGCGCGGTGCACCGAGCAGGCCAAGGGCTTCGCGGCGGTGCAGTCCGCGCCGGGCACGATCAGGATCCTGGGCGACGCGCCCGCCGGGGGCACCGCCATCGAGAACGGCCAGACGGTGTCCGGAACCGTGACCGGCGCGCAGCTCGGGTTCCCGAACATCGACAGCGCGAAGATCACCGCCCGGAGGACCGACCACGAGACCCCGCCGGGCGCGCTTCCTGCCGAGGCCTGGATCGAGATCACCTTCACCGGCGTGATCAAGGACGAGGGCGGCCGGAAGTACTCGGGGCCGCTGGCCTCCGTCGTCCTCGCCAGGACCTGCGCCTTCTGCAAGCCGAAGCCGAAGCCGACGCCGACCACGCCGACCCCGACCTACACCACTCCGGGCCCGACGCCCACCACTCCGGGGCCGACACCCACCACCCCGACCCCGACCTACACCACTCCGGGCCCGACGCCCACGACACCCGGACCGACGCCCACGACACCCGGACCGACGCCCACCACGCCCGGGCCGACGCCCACGACCCCGACGGCCACGACTCCGACCTCGGACCGGCCGCGCCCCCACCGCCCGCATGACCACGGGGGCGGCGGACGCGGCCCGGGCTCGGACGACCTGCCCATGACCGGCCTGCCGCTGGTCTACCCGGCGCTCGCCGTCGCCGCCATCGGCGCGGGACTCGCCATCCGCTACGTGAGCCGGCGCCGCCGTACCGAATAAAGAACCGACAACTGAGAAACGATGAAAGCCGGTGCTCCCGAAGGAGCACCGGCTTTCATCGTCATCAAGGTCAGGCGCGCGGGATGACCCCCAGCGCCTGCAACGCGTAGAGCACCGCGATCGCCAGCACGAGAACGGCGATGATCAACTGTGCCCGGCGCGGGTTCTTCACTTCTGCTCCGGCGGCAGGTTGAGCTTGGACGGGTCGAAGCCGGGCGGCAACTGCATGCCCGGCGGCAGCCGCAGGTTGCCCAGCGCCCCGCCCTTGGGCTTGTCGGCCGCGGGCGGCGTCTCGGCGTCCTTGGCCTTGCCGAGCGCGGCCTTGCGCGGGTCACCGCTGACCCGCCGGCCCTTGCTCTTCTTGGCCTGCTTGGCCGCCTTGCCCCGGCCGCCGGGCATGCCCGGGATGCCGACGCCGCTGGCCATGCGCTTCATCATCTTCTGGGCCTCGAAGAAGCGCGTGACGAGGTTGTTGACCGCCGAGACCTCGACGCCCGAGCCCTTAGCGATGCGCGCCCGGCGGGAGCCGTTGATCATCTTGGGGTCGCCGCGCTCGGCCGGCGTCATCGAGCGGATGATCGCCTGGATGCGGTCGAGGTCGCGCTCGTCGATGGAGTTGAGCTGGTCGCGCATCTGCCCCATGCCGGGCATCATGCCGAGCAGGTTCTTGATCGGCCCCATCTTGCGGACCATCATCATCTGCTCGAGGAAGTCGTCGAGCGTGAAGTCCTCGCCCGAGGTGAGCTTGCCCGCCATCTTGGCGGTCTGCTCCTCGTCGAAGGTCTTCTGGGCCTGCTCGATCAGGGTGAGGATGTCACCCATGTCGAGGATGCGGGAGGCCATCCGGTCGGGGTGGAAGGCGTCGAAGTCTTCCAGCTTCTCGCCGGTGGAGGCGAACATGATCGGCTTGCCGGTGATGTGCCGGACCGACAGGGCCGCGCCGCCGCGGGCGTCGCCGTCGAGCTTGGTGAGGACGACGCCGTCGAAGCCGACGCCCTCCATGAACGCCTGGGCGGTGGTGACCGCGTCCTGGCCGATCATGGCGTCGACGACGAAGAGCACCTCGTCGGGCTGGACCGCGTCGCGGATGTCGGCGGCCTGCTTCATCAGCTCGGAGTCGATGCCGAGGCGGCCGGCGGTGTCGATGACGACCACGTCGTGCTGCTGGCGCCGGGCGTGCTCGATGGAGTCGCGGGCGGCCTGGACCGGGTCGCCGACGCCGTTGCCGGCGAAGGGGGCGTAGACCGGGACGCCGGCCCGCTCGCCCATGACCTGGAGCTGCTGGACCGCGTTGGGGCGCTGGAGGTCGGCGGCGACCAGCATGGGCACGTGGCCCTGGTCGCGCAGCCACTTGGCCAGCTTGCCGGCCAGGGTCGTCTTGCCCGCGCCCTGGAGGCCGGCGAGCATGATGACCGTGGGCGGGGTCTTGGCGTAGCGCAGCCGGCGGGTCTCGCCGCCGAGGATCGCGATGAGCTCGTCATTGACGATCTTCACGACCTGCTGGGCGGGGTTGAGCGCCTGGGAGACCTCGGCGCCGCGGGCGCGCTCCTTGACCTGCGCGACGAAGGCCCTGACCACGGGAAGCGCCACATCGGCCTCGAGCAGGGCGATGCGGATCTCGCGGGTGGTCGCGTCGATGTCGGCCTCGGAGAGGCGTCCCTTGGCACGGAGGGAGGAGAAGACCGATGTCAGGCGGTCGGAAAGCGTCTCGAACACGTGGTTGACCAGTCCTCGGAGATCTTTACGGCACGGGCGCGCACCCGGGGCGCGCGCCCGCGTTCAGGCGTGGTTTCCCAGCCTATCCCCAACCGGGCACCGCCATGCGCTGGCTGAGCGCATGCTCCACGAGCGTGATCAATGCCGATTTGACCGAGTCCTTGGACCTGGCGTCCAGCCGGACGATAGGGATCCCAGGTGAGAGGGTGAGCGCCTCGCGCACCTCGGCCTCGCCGTGCGAGAACGAGCCGTCCCAGCCGTTGACTCCCACCACGAAAGGCAGTTTGGCCTCTTCGAAGTAGTCGATGGCCGGGAAGCTGTCGGCCAGCCGCCGGGTGTCGACCAGCACCACCGCGCCGATCGCCCCCCGCACCAGGTCGTCCCACATGAACCAGAACCGGTGCTGACCAGGCGTCCCGAACAGGTACAGGATCAGATCCCGGTCCAGCGAGACCCGCCCGAAGTCCATGGCCACCGTGGTCGTGGACTTCAGCGGCGTCATGCCCAGGTCGTCCACCCCGACCGAGGCGTCGGTCATGACCGCCTCGGTCGTCAGCGGCATGATCTCCGACACCGCTCCGACGAAGGTCGTCTTCCCCACGCCGAACCCACCGGCCACCACGATCTTCGTGGAGGTGAGGCCGGTGCTAGAGCCTGCGAAGTCCACTGAGCACCCTTTCGAGCAGGTTGACGTCTGGCCTTCCCTCGTCCAGCTGCGGCTGGTGGACGCGGACCAGACCCTCGGCCGCCATGTCGGCGATCAGCACCCTGACCACCCCGAGCGGCATCCGCATCAGCGCGGAGACCTCGGCGACCGATCTGATCTGCCGGCACAACTGGCTGATCGCCTGGTACTCCGGCGTCATGTAACTCAGCTCGCGCTGTTCCGCGGTCGCCGAGGAGACCAGGGCCTCCATGGCCAGCTTCATGCGCGGAGCCGTCCGGCCGCCGGTCACCGCGTACGGGCGCACCGGGGAGGCCGGATCGGAGGGAGGCGGGGGCTGGGGAACCGGTTCCCACCCGCCGCTGTTCCATCGTGGATCGCTCACCGGACTAAACCCCGTTCCGCCTGGAAGGCACCACGCGTCTGTCTCACGTCATCACCTGGTCTGGCTGGCGCGCAGTTCAGCGCGTACGGCAGGCGTCAGCACCTGGCCGGCCCGCTCGACGAGGACGGTCATCTGGTAGGCCACCAGGCCCATGTCGCAGTCGGGCGCGGCCAGCACCGCCAGGCAGGACCCGTCGCTGATCGCCATGATCAGCATGAGCCCGCGCTGCATCTCGACGATCGTCTGGTTGACCGCGCCGCCCTCGAAGACCCGCGCCGCCCCCTGTGTCAGGCTGATCAGTCCGGAGGCGATGGCGGCGAGCTGGTCGGCCCGGTCCGGCGGGAAGCCGGACGAGGCCGCGAGGGGCAGGCCGTCGGACGAGACGACCACGGCGTGCGCGACGCCAGGCACTGTCGAGACGAAGTCGGTGATCAACCAGTCGACTCCGCGAGCCCCGCGGCTCAGATCGTTCATTCGTCCTCCTCCCTGCTATCAACGTTCCGGGAGCCGGGGGGTTGCGCCCGGCCCTCGCTGAGATCCGCGCGCGCGGCGCGGAAGCCCTGCTGGAAGCTCGACAACCGGCTGCGGACCCGCTCGGGCGGCAGCGCCGGGGCCGGCGGGGGCGCCGGTGCGGCGGCCTTCGCGGCGGCATCGGCCGAGCCGGGCACCAGGTTGGCCTTGGGGACCCGCTTGGGCAGGCCCGCCGAGGTCGAGCCGTCGTTCACCGGCTCACGGGCGGCGGCCGCGGCGTTCCAGCCGGCGTCGGCCTTGGTGGTGCCCCAGGAGCTGGTGCCGCCCTGCTCGAACCAGGCCGACTCCACCGAGGCGAAGATCGGCAGGAACTCGTCGCCGGCGCTCGGCGGCTTGACCACCGGGATCGGGCCGGTGGCCGCCGACTCGGTCTCCGGGAAGTCGAAGGACTTGCGCTCCGGGGTCCGCTCGGGCGGGAAGGTCCAGCTCGGCGGCTCCTCCGGCGGCGCGGGCGGGGCGTTCCAGCCACGCGAGGCCAGCCACGGGTCGGCGGTGTCGAAGGTGCCGCCGGTGGAGAAGGCGCTGTCGCTGGTGAAGCCGCCGGTGCCGAAGCCGGATCCCGCGGAGGGGAAGGCCGAGGCGGGCGAGTCGGCCGGCCACGAGGGGCCGGGGTCGGAGGGCCAGCGCTGCTCGCCGCCGAAGCCCGGGCCGCCGAACTGCGGTTCCCGTGCCGGCGGCTCGCCGTACTGCGGCGTCGCGGGCCAGGAGCCGGGCATCTGCTCGGGGATGATCGGGGCGTGCATCGACGGCGCGGCCAGGGCCGGGGAGGCCGAGGCGAACGGGTCGGAGCTGTGCGCCGGGCCGGGGACGGAGCCGGGCATGCCGGGGGCCGCACCGGTCAGGCCGGGCTGCGCGCCGAGCAGGGACTCGGGCAGCAGCACCATGGCGGTCAGGCCGCCGGCGCCGTGCGGACGGAGCTGGACGCGGACGCCGTGCCGGTGGGCCAGCCTCGCGACCACGAACAGGCCCATGCGGCGGGAGACGGAGACGTCGACCGTCGGGCTGTTCTCCAGGCGCTCGTTGGCGTGGGCCAGTTCCTCCTGCGTCATGCCGATGCCGTTGTCGGTGATCGACAGCATGATCGCGCCACCGTCGATGCGGCTGGCGGAGACGACCACCCGGGTCTCGCGCGGGGAGAACGACAGCGCGTTCTCCACCAGCTCGGCCAGCAGGTGGATGATGTCGTTGACGGCCTGGCCGGCGACGGAGGCGCCGTCCGGCACCTGCAGCGCGACCCGCTCGTAGTTCTCGACCTCCGACAGCGAGGCGCGGGCCACGTCGACCAGCTTGACCGGCTGGCTCCAGCGGCGCGGCGGGTCCTGGCCGGCGAGGACCAGGAGGTTCTCGGAGTTGCGCCGCATGCGGGTGGCCAGGTGGTCGAGCTTGAACAGGTTGCCGAGCCGCTGCTCGTCCTGCTCGCCCTGCTCCAGGCTGTCGATCAGGGTGATCTGCCGCTCGACCAGGGTCTGGGAGCGGCGCGAGAGGTTGACGAACATCGCGTTGACGTTGGCGCGCAGGCGGGCTTCCTCGCCGGCCAGCCGTACCGCCTCGCGGTGGACCTCGTCGAAGGCCCGGGCGACTTCACCGACCTCGTCCTCGGAGACGACGCCGATCGGGTCGACCTGGGCGGCGGCCAGGTCACCGGACTCGCGCAGCCGGCGGACGGTCTCCGGAAGCCGCTGACCGGCGATCTCCAGGGCCTCGCCGCGCAGCGTGCGCAGCGGGCGGACCAGCGAGCGGGCCATCACCGCGGTGACGATCAGGACCGCGACCAGCAGGGCCAGGATGAGCGCGGCGACCACGATGGCGCTGCGCTGCTCCGACTCCTTCAGCGTACGGCTGCGCAACATGATCGAGTCGGCGATCTGGATCTCGACCTTGCGCATCCGGTCGACGGTGGTGGAGGCGGCCTCGAACCACTGCTCCTCGGCCTGCTGCCCGCCGAGCAGGCGGTCGGCCAGGAGGCGGTTGCGCCCGGTCAGGAACAGCGCGCGGGCGCGCATGAACTCCGCCTGGTCGATCTTCTGGCCGCTGACCGTGTCGTCGTAGGTGTTGCGGAGCGCCAGGGGCGCCTCGCTGCGGAAGGTGTTCAGCTCGGAGTCGCGCTGGGAGCGGGCGGTGACGAAGTCGGAGCGCTGCGCCTCGGTGAAGCGGCCGGCCGCCAGGCCCGCCAGCAGGAGGGCGCGCTCGCGCGACATCTGCGCCTTGGCCCGGGACAGGGCGCCGAAGGTGGCCACGCTGTGCGACAGCTCGGTGTCGACCGCACCCTGGGAGACCTGCTCGTGGATGGCGAGCAGGTCGCGGATGATCTGCTCGTACAGGTTGATGACGGTGCCGGTGTCGAAGAGCGACTCGGCGGCCGCCTTGCGGGCGACGGCGAGCTCGTCCATGCGGTTGCGCACCTGGCGGATGTCGGCGGCGTCCACGTAGTCGGAGTCGGAGGCCCGCTGGACGATCGGTCCGAGCTCGCTCTTGGTCTTGTCCACCACGCCTTGCTGCGTCTGCATCTTCTCGACCGCGCCCTGCTGGCGCCCCTCGGCCACCCACCAGGCGGTGAGGTCGCGTTCGAGCTGGAGCTGGTCGGCGAAGGTGGCCAGCTTCCCGGCCAGTTCCGCGGTGTCGCTGACGCGCTGGTACTGGATCGCGCTGCTCACCGAGGAGGCGACGCTGACGCCGCCGAGGATGAGGGCGGCGGCCGTCGGCAGGACGACCAGGACGACGAGCTTGGAGCGGACGCGCCAGTTGCGCAGCGCGAAGATGCCGCCCTTGGACCGGGCGGCGGCGCGGGCGGGGGCCGGCGAAGGGGCCGAGTTCGCCACTGGGGCCTCAGGGTCGACGGCGGCGTCGGGCCCGACATCCCGACTGCCGCGTGAAGATGCAGTCCTCAATGACGTCCGCAACCTCTCTCGGATGGACTGAAGCACGTGATCTCGCAGCGCAGTTCTCGCTGTGACTCATGAGTATCCACGTGGCGAATGATTATTTGAGCACATCCGGATTACTTCGGCCAATGGCCCAGACAGAGCATTCACCCCATACCCCGCCAGACCCTACCCATTTCGGACATATGACACAGGGTCAAGGAGCGATTCGGACATAAGCGGACAGATGATGGTTTTTGACCGCAGGAGTGGCCATAGTTCCGGGTGATTAGTCCGTTCTGCTCCGCTACTCTGGCGCGAGTCACCGCTTCAGCCCTCGGCTGCGCGAATTTGAGGACACACATTATTGCCCTCGGCCTTGGGCGCTAAACACGAGGAGACCCATGCGGATAGGACAGTTCCCATGAGGGCACCGAGCTGGACCGAAAACAAAGTGGTGTGCGGCGTGCTCGGCGTCGTGGGCGTCACGCTCCTCGCCGAACTGGCCGGGCGCACCGGTCTGATCTCCACGGATCTGTTCCCGCTGGCCTCGACGATCATCGCCGAGGCGATCACGCTCATCGCCGACCCGGCGTTCCTGGGCGACATCGCGGGCACCTTCGGCGCCTGGGCCGCCGGGCTGGCGCTGACCGTACTGCTGGCCGTACCGGCCGGGCTGGTCCTGGGCAGCGTGCCGGCACTGGAGGCGGTGGCGCGGCCGGTGATCGAGTTCCTGCGGCCGATCCCGTCGATCGCGATCATCCCGCTGGCCGTCTTCCTGTTCCCGGACAACCTGCAGATGAAGATCGGGGTCATCGCCTACGCGTCCACCTGGCCGATCCTGATCAACACGATCTACGGGGTGAAGGACGTGGACCCGCTGGCCAAGGAGACGCTGCGCACCTTCGGCTTCGGCCGGTCGGCCGTGCTCGCCCGGGTCTCGCTGCCCAGCGCCGCGCCGTTCATCGCCACCGGGATCCGCATCGCCGCCGGCTTCGGCCTCATCGTCGCGATCAGCGCGGAGCTGATCAGCAGCCAGGAATCCGGGATCGGCACCTTCATCCTGGAGGCCGGCAGCAGCCCCGAGGGCGTGCTGCTCACCGTCGCCGCGGTGCTGTGGGCGGGCGTGCTGGGCCTGCTGACCAACGCCGCGTTCGTGGGCGCGGAACGGCGGATGTTCCGCTGGCACACGGCCAAGACCGGAGGCGCCCGATGAACCGGTTCACCCTCACGCTGACGCGGATCGCGGTGTTCGCGGCCATCCTGGGCGGCTGGGAGCTGCTCGCCCGGGCGGGCGAGAGCACCTTCTACCCGCCGCCGTCGGCCATCGCGGCGAAGGCCGTGGAGATGTGGTTCTCCGGCCCGGCCGGGCAGCTCTGGCTGTCGGAGGCGGCGCTGGGCCACTTCCCGCCCAGCATCGGGCGGCTGCTGGTCGGCTGGGTGCTGGCCGGCGTCATCGGCATCGGGCTCGGGCTGCTGCTCGGCCGTACCGCCGTGGCGTTGCGCTTCCTCGACCCGGTCATCCAGTTCGGCCGGGCGCTGCCGCCGCCCGCGCTGCTGATGGTCTTCCTCGCCCTGTTCGGCAGCGGGCCGCGGATGCAGATCGCGGTGATCGCCTTCGGCATCGTCTGGCCGGTGCTGTTCAACACCATCGACGGGGCGCGCAACGTGGACGCGCTCTACCTGGAGTCGGCCCGGGCCTTCGGGCTGAGCGGGCGGCAGCGGCTGACCAAGGTGATCCTCCCGGCCGCGGCGCCGAAGATCTTCGCCGGGCTGCGGGTGAGCCTGTCGCTGGCGCTGATCCTCATGGTCATCTCGGAGCTGGTGGGCGCCACCGACGGGATCGGCTTCCAGTTGCTGACGGCTCAGCGCAACTTCGACCTCGCGAGCGTGTGGGGGCTGGTCATCCTCCTCGGCGTCCTCGGACTGCTGCTGAACGGGCTGTTCTTGCTGGTGGAGAGGCGTTTGCTGGCCTGGCACCGGTTCGCGCGGCAGACCGTCTGATCCATCCCACAATCAGACGACATATTCCAAATACACAGTTTTTATTACCGAATGTCCGGATTCATGGGCGCTTTTCTGGGGGCCCAAGAATCCGGACATTTCCTTACAAGCAAGGCCAAGGGGTAACAGGAGGAATCCGGCAATATAGGTCAATCCATCGCCTTGCGCTAAGCTCATCGACCGCAAGATCACAGCTTGGGCGTGTATTTCGGCACGCGCTTCCCCCCGGGAGAGTCCATGTCCGGTCTCCGGCGTCGCATAAGCATTTCCGCACTAGTCGTCTCACTCGCCCTCGCCGCCACCGCCTGCGGTGGCGGCGGCAGCACCACCAGCTCGGGGACGGGCGGTCTGGAGAAGACCGACCTCACCGTCGGCATGCTGCCGCTGCCCGAGGTCGCGCCGGTCCAGATCGCCATCGACAAGGGCTTCTTCAAGGCCGAGGGCCTGAACGTCAAGGTCCAGACCATCCAGGGTGGCGCGGCGGCCATGGGCGAGCTGGCCTCCGGCAAGCTCGACGTGCTGCACTCCAACTACGTCTCCGCGCTGAAGGCCTCCGCCGAGAACGTCGCCAAGCTGAAGGTGATCGCCGAGGCCTACGTGGCCAAGCCGAACAACTTCCTGCTGATGGCCAAGAAGGACTCCCCGGTCACCTCGATGGCCGACCTCAAGGGCAAGAAGATCGCCGTCAACACGCTGAACAACGTGGCGACGCTGACCGTGAGCGCCCAGCTCGAGGTCGCCGGCCTCAAGCCGGAGGACGTGCAGTTCGTGGAGCACCCCTTCCCCGAGATGCCCGGCATGCTGGAGCAGGGCCAGATCGACGCGGCCTTCCTCCCCGAGCCCTTCCACGAGCTGGCCGCCAGCAAGAACGGCGCCAAGACCATCACCGACCTGATGCAGGGCCCGACCGCCGACTTCCCGATCGCCGGCTACCTGGTGACCGAGGAGTTCGCGAGCAAGAACCCGAAGACCGTCGCGGCCTTCCAGCGCGGCCTCACCAAGGCCATCGAGCTGGCGATCAGCAACTCCGACGAGGTGGACGCGGCGCTGCCGAAGTACACCAAGATCGACCAGGCCACGGCCGACCTGATGCAGCTCGGCGGCTACTCCACCTCGGTGAACCCGACCCGGCTCCAGCGGGTGGCGGACCTGATGCTGAAGTTCGGCTACCTCAAGGCGAAGTTCGACGTGGCGCCCCTGGTGCACTCCCCGGCTGCTTCCTGACCCGCACCGGAATCGAGCCCGCTCCCGAGCGGGCCCGGCCCCCGGTGAGGGTCAGGCCACGCTCCACGAGGCCCGGCGGTTGAGCTCCTCGACATCCATGTCGGTGAGCCTCCGCTGGGCCTCCGCCGTCTCGGCCAGTTCCGCGGCGGTCAGCACGTCGGCGATGTCGCCGAACCCCTGCGGCGCGCGCTCGGCGACCAGCCGCAAGGTGCTCTCCATCGGCAGTTCGCGGTGCGCGCGGACCAGCGCGTTGGTCGCCTCGCGGCGCTCCAGCTCGTAGGCGGCCAGCCCGTCCTCCGGGCGGCCGGCGGTGGCCAGGCAGCGAGCCAGCACCCGCGCGTCGAGCACCGCCTGCGAGCCGCCGTTGGACCCGATCGGGTAGACCGGGTGCGCGGCGTCGCCCAGCAGCGTGACCCGCCCGCTCCCCCAGCCGTCCAGCGGGTCGCGGTCGACCATCGGGTAGGCCAGGATGCGCTCGGTCGCGGCGATGACGCCCGGGATGTCGAGCAGGGCGTGCTTCCAGTCGGCGAAGTGCGTGAGCACCTCCTCCAGGCGGCCCTGGCCGGTCCAGTCGGCCAGCTCCACCACGCCAGGCTCGGCCACCTTGACCTCGGCCACCCAGTTGATCAGCGCCCGGCCGCGCTCGCGGGCCCGCGCCGAGACCGGGTAGGCCACGAACTTGGCGACCGCGTTGGAGCCGGCGACCAGCACGGTCGCGTCGTCCATGAACGGCTCGCCCTCGGCCACGCCGCGCCACATCTGCACGCCGCACCACTGCAGGTGGTCGCCGTGCGGGTGGAGCCGGGCGCGCACCGCGGAGTGGATGCCGTCGGCGCCGACGAGCACGTCGGCGCGCTCCTCGCCGGTGGACAGCCGCGCGGTGACGCCGTCCTCGTCCTGGACGAAGTCCTCGAACGTGGTGCCGGTGACGACCGCGTCGGCGCCGAGCCGCTCGCGCACCGCCTCCAGCAGGAGCATCTGGAGCTCGCCGCGGTGGATGGAGTACTGCGGCCAGCGGTAGCCGGCCGACAGGCCGCGCGGCAACGCGATGATCACCCCGCCGAAGCGGTCGGTGAAGGTCATGAAGCTGGTCCGCACGCCGGTGCGCTCCAGCGCGTCGCCCAGGCCGAGCTCGGTCAGCTCCCGCACCGCGTGCGGCTGCAGGTTGATGCCGACGCCCAGGGGCTTGAGCTGGGCGGCCGACTCCACGATCCGGCAGTCGATGCCCGCCGCGTGGAGGCTGAGCGCGGTGGTGAGCCCGCCGATCCCGCCACCGATGATCAAAGCCCGCACGAGTGCTCCTTCCCCGCCGTAACCACCAAATGATCATAGTCGTCCGAACCCCGGCAAATAGCGCCGAGGCCGCAAATGTCAGCCTTCATGCGCACCGCGCGGGGAGCCGCGCCGATCATCTCAGAAGGCTCCGCGGGGAAGCCGGGCTTCAGGCACACCCGCTTCTCTTAAAGCCATAAAACCGGAGAAATAGACATAAACGCCGCTTAATGGTCAATTATCTTGACTCGATGAGTGACCGGCCAAGACGCACTCGGATAGAGTCCCGATGTTCCGCCGCTCCTCCCCCCGCAAGGATCCCGGTTTTGCTCGAGATATCGAACCTCACGCACACCTACGGCAGCGGCCCCACCGCGCACCACGCGATCGACGGCCTGTCGCTCCACGTCGCCGAGGGCGAACTGCTGTCCATCGTCGGCCCGTCGGGCTGCGGGAAGTCCACCCTCCTGCGCTCCATCGCCGGCCTCATCACCCCGACCGGCGGTGAGATCCGCGTGAGCGGGGAGCTCGTCCGCCAGACCCCCGACAACCTGGCCGTGGTCTTCCAGGACTACAGCCGCTCGCTCTTCCCCTGGATGTCGGTCGCCGACAACGTCGCGCTCCCGCTGCGCCGGCGCGGCCTGGACAAGGCCAAGCGCAAGGAGGCCGCCCAGGAGGCGCTGGAGTCGGTGGGCCTGTCCGGGGCGGGCAAGAAGTACCCGTTCCAGTTGTCCGGCGGCATGCAGCAGCGCGTGGCCATCGCCCGCGCCCTGGCCTACCGTCCGTCGCTGATGCTCATGGACGAGCCCTTCGGCTCGGTGGACGCCCAGACCCGCGAGGATCTGGAGGACCTGGTCCTGCAGGTGCGCGGGCACCACCGGATGACGATCGTGCTGATCACCCACGACATCGACGAGAGCGTCTACGTCGGCGACCGCGTCGTCATCCTGTCCAAGGCTCCCGCGCACGTGGTCGGCGACCTCAAGGTCGACCTGCCCGGACCTCGTGACCAGATCAGCACCCGCGAGCACCCCGACTTCGTCCACCTGCGCGCGGAGGTGGGCCGGCTGGTGCGCGGCGTCGAAAGGACCCCCGCATGAGACGTCTGGCCGCCGTAGCCGCCTTAGCCCTCGCCCTCGCCGCCTGTGGCGGCGGGGGCGACTCGGGTTCGACCGGCGGGCTGGAGAAGACCACCCTGACCGTCGGCGTGGTGCCGGTCCCCTCCTCGGCCTCGCTCTTCATCGCCGAGAAGAAGGGCTTCTTCAAGGAGGAGGGCCTGACCGTCAAGACGGAGATCATCCAGGCTCCGCAGGCGGTCCTGCCGAAGATCCTCAACGGCAGCATGGACGCCTTCCTGACCAGCTACGTCTCCCTGCTGGCCATCCACGAGAAGGGCACGGCCAAGCTCAAGCTCTTCCAGCACGTCCAGGCGGGCGCGCCGGGCATCGCCAGCGTGGTCGTGCCCGCGGACTCCCCGGTCAAGGCGGTCGCCGACCTGAAGGGCAAGACCGTCGCGGTCAACGTGCTCCAGGCGCTCGGCCAGACGGTCACCAACGCCCATCTGCAGCAGGCCGGGCTCACCCCGGCCGACGTGAAGTTCACCGCCGTCCCCTTCGACCAGCAGCTCCCCGCGCTGGCGAGCAAGAGCGTCGACGCCGCGTGGCTGGTCGAGCCGTTCCTGTCGGCGGCCAAGGCGCAGGGCGCGGTCGAGCTCATCGACACCACCAGCGGGCCGACCGCGGGCATCCCGATCGACGCCTGGGGTGTGTCGGAGAAGTGGCTGAGCGACAACCCCAAGACCGCCGCCGCCTTCCACCGCGCGCTCGCCAAGGCCCAGAAGCTGGCGAGCGACGACCGGGCGGCGATCAACGAGGTCATCCCGACCTACACCAAGATCCCGGCGGACGTGGCGGCCAAGATGAAGCTCGGGACCTTCTCGATGGAGGTCGACAAGGCCGCCTTCCAGAAGCTGGCCGACCTGCTGCAGGGCTACGGCTACATCGGCAGGAAGGTGGACGTGGCGGAGCTCGTCCCCGCCAAGATCGGATGATCAGGAAGGTCGCGCTGGGTGCGGCGGGCGTGGCGGCGGTCCTGCTCGCCGCCGAGCTCTTCGGACCGTCCTTCCTGCCGCGGGCCTCGGCCGTCCTGGCGGCGGCGGCCGGGCTGGCGGTCGATCCGGCCTTCCTGGCGCACGCCGGCGCCACCCTGCTGGCGTGCGGAGCCGGCCTGGCCATCGCGATCATGCTGGCCGTACCTCTGGGGTTGCTGCTGGGGAGCGTGCCGCTGATCGAGCGGTCGGTGCGGCCGCTGGTGGAGTTCCTGCGGCCGATCCCGTCGCTGGCGCTGATCCCGCTGGCCATGTTCGTCTGGACCGACAGCCACGACGCCAAGACGGCGCTGATCGTCTACACCTGCTCGTGGCCGCTGCTCATCAACACCATGTACGGCCTGGGCGACGTGGACCCGCTGGCCAAGGAGACGTTGCGCGCCTTCGGCTTCGGGCCGCTGGCGGTGCTGGCGCGGGTGTCGTTGCCGAGCACCGCGCCCTTCATCGCCACCGCGGTCCGCATCGCCGCCTCGGTCACGCTCATCGTCGCGGTCAGCGTCGAACTGCTGGCCGGCGGCGGCGGGATCGGCGTCTTCCTGCTGGAGGCGGGCACCGCCAACCGGCCCGACCTGGTCTTCGCCGGGACGCTCTGGGCCGGTGCGCTCGGGCTGGCGGCCAACCTGCTGTTCACCCTGGCCGAGCGGAGGCTGTTCCGGTGGCACTTCACACGCTGATCCGGCTGGCGCTGGTGGTCGTGGCGCTGGCCGCGTGGGAGGCGGGCTCGCGGCTGGCCGAGGCGGTCTACTTCCCGCCGCCCTCGGTGATCGCGGCCAAGACCGTGACGCTGTGGGTGAGCCCGGAAGGCGCCGCCGACGTGCTGCCCAGCCTCGCCCGGCTGGGCGCCGGCTGGGCGGTGGCCGCCGCGGCCGGGGTGGCGCTCGGCCTGGCGATCGGCCGGTCGCGGACGCTGGCCGACCTGACCGGGCCGCTGGTGCACTTCGGGCGCTCGGTGCCGCCCGCCGCGCTGCTGCCGCTCTTCCTGCTCTTCTTCCCGATCGGGTCGCCGGTGCAGATCGCGGCCATCGTGTACGGCGTGCTGTGGCCGGTGCTGATCAACACGGCGGACGGAGCCCGGTTCGTGGACCGGCAGTACCTGGAGACCGCCCGCGTCTTCCGGATGGGCCGGGCTCAGCAGCTCTGGCGGATCATCCTGCCGGCGGCGGCGCCCAAGATCTTCGCCGGGCTGCGGCTGAGCGTCTCGCTGGCGCTGATCATGATGGTCATCTCCGAGCTCTACGCCAGCACGGAGGGGATCGGCCACCGGATGCGGGAGGCGGAAGGCATCGACATCCCGGCCCTGTGGGCGGCGATCGTGTTGCTCGGGCTGCTCGGCATCGTGCTGAACAGCGGCTTCCTGCTCGTCGAGGCCCGGCTGCTGGCCTGGCACCGGGGCGCGCACGCGGAGCGTTGACGTTGCCGGGAGCGGCGCCGGCCAGGGGGCGCTGTCGGTCCGGGCGGCGAGCCTGAGGGTCGCCGCCCGGTCCGGAAGGACTAGGCCGGGGTGGCCATGTGCCGGGTGAGCGCGTGCTCCACCAGCGTGATCAGCGTCTGCTTGACCGACTCGCGGGCCCGCGCGTCGAGCGAGACGATCGGCACGTACGGCGGCAGCGACAGCGCCTCGCGCACCTCCTCGGCCTGGTGCGGGAAGCTCCCGTCCCAGCCGTTGATGCCGATCACGAAGGGCAGCTGCGCCTCTTCGAAGTAGTCGATCGCCGGGAAGCTGTCGGCCAGCCGCCGGGTGTCGACGAGCACCACCGCGCCGATGGCGCCGCGCACCAGGTCGTCCCACATGAACCAGAACCGGTGCTGCCCGGGCGTGCCGAACAGGTAGAGGATCAGGTCCTGGTCGAGGGAGACCCGGCCGAAGTCCATCGCCACGGTGGTGGTGGTCTTGGTCGGCGTGAGCGACAGGTCGTCCACCCCCGCCGAGGCGTCGGTCATGACGGCTTCCGTGGTCAGCGGCAGGATCTCCGAAACCGCACCCACGAATGTCGTCTTGCCGACACCGAAGCCGCCTGCCACGACGATCTTCGTCGAGGAGAGGCCTCTAGAGCCTGCGAAGTCCACTGAGCACCCTTTCGAGCAGGTTGAGGTCCGGCTTACCCGACTCCAGCGCAGGCTGGTGGACGCGGATGAGCCCCTCCGCCGCCATGTCGGCGATCAGCACTCGGACGACCCCGAGCGGCTGTCGTAAAAGAGCGGAGATCTCGGCGATCGAGCGTACCTGGCGAGCCAGGTTGATGATCGTTTGATACTCCGGACTGATAAGTGAAATGTCTTGGTGCGCGGCTGTCAATTCCGCGGGGACCGATACCAACGCCTCCATAGCGAACTTGATCCGCGGCGCGGTCCGCCCTCCGGTCACGGCATACGGCCGGACCAGAGAGTTGGCCTTGCGTGGCTTGTTCGGCGAGGTATCACCCGTCCAACCCTGCTCTGACACAAACCTCTCCCGTCGCAACCGCCCTTAGCGGGGGCGGGCCGCCTGCAGCTCGGCCCGCACGGCGGGGGTGAGCACCTGGCCCGCCCGCTCGACGAGCAGGGTCATCTGGTAGGCCACCAAGCCCATGTCGCAGTCGGCCGAGGCCAGCACGGCCAGGCTCGACCCGTCGCTGATGGACATGATCATCAGCAGTCCGCGCTGCATCTCGATGACGGTCTGGCTGACCGCGCCGCCCTCGAACACCCGGGCCGCGCCCGCGGTGAGGCTGACCACACCGGAGGCCACCGCGGCGAGCTGGTCGGCCCGGTCCTTGGGGAAGCCCTCGGAGAAAGCCAGCGGCAACCCGTCGGCGGAGACCACCACGGTGTGCGCCACCCCGGGCACGTTGTTCACGAAGTCAGTGATCAACCAGCTGACGCCGCGCGCGCCCTGACTCAGTTCTCTCATGCTCATTCCTCTCCGATTTCTTCACGGCCCTGCCGTACGCCTTGCTGGAAGCTCGACAGCCGGCTGCGGAGCCGGTCCGGGGAGACCGGTTCCGCCGGCTCGCCGAACAACGACCCCGAGCTCTGCACCGAGCCCGACACCAGGTTCGCCTTGGGCACCCGGCGCGGCAGGCCGGTGCTGGTGGTTCCGCCGGTGCTGGGCTCGGACGGGCCGCCGCGCAGCAGCGAGTTGCCCGAGGACGGCTGCCGCTGCGGCAGGCCGCCCTGACCGCTCTGGCTCTGGCTCTGGCTCTGGCTCTGGCCGAAGTGGCCCTGGCCGCTCTGGCCCTGGCTCTGGTCGCCGTAGCCGAACGGGTCGGCGTCGCCGAAGCCGCCGCCCGCGGGCTGGCGGCGGGGCAGGCCGCCACCCTGGCCCGCGTCGCCGAACATGGAGCCACCGGCCGCCGAGCCACCGCCGGCGAAGGCGCCGGAGGCGGGCTCGCCGTACGCGGACTCCCCGAAGGGCGAGCGCTGCGGCAGGGAGCTGTCGACCGGCGGCTCGGTGGCGCCCGGACGGCGCTGCGGAAGACCGCCGTCACCGGCCGGGGCGCCGAAGTCACCGGCGGAAGCGCCGAGGGAACCGAAGTCGCCGGTGGAGCCGAAGGAGTCGGCGCCGCGCTGCGGCAGTCCGGGACCGTCCTGCCGCTGCTCGGCGCGCTGCTCGGCCGGGCGGGTCAGGATCTCGGGCTTGGTGAACCAGTCGGAGGTGCTGACCGCCGAGAAGATCGGCAGGTGCGCCTCCTCGCCCCGGTCGTCCAGCACCGACTCCCGGATCACCGGGAGCGGGCCGGTGCCGTCGGCCTCCGCGAACGACTCAGCGAACGACTCCGCGTACGGCTCGCGCCCCGCCTGATCGGCATAGGGCTCGGCGTACGGCTCGCGCGCGGTCTCGGCGAACGACGGCCACGACGCGGCGGGCTCGTCGGCCAGCCGGCTGGGCCGCTCGCGCTGGAAGTCGGGCTGCTCGTAGACCTCCTGCGGCTCCTCGGCCGCCGACGGCCAGGAGTCGCCGCCCCCGGGCGGGGGCAGGTGCGTCGGCCACGGCGTGTCCATGACGCCGAGCCCGGCGCTGCCGGAGCCGGCCGAGCGGTCGTCGCCGAAGGCGCCGCGGTCGCCGAACATGGGGCCGTCGAAGCCGGTCGCCGGGGCCTGCTGCTCGTAGCGCGCGCTGTCGAAGCCCGCGGGGGGCTGCTCGCCGTACGGCACGAGGGCCTGGGGCTGGCCGTACGGGTTGGGCCCGGCGGGCGTGGCGCCCCCGGTGGAACCCTGGCCGGCCCCGGCGTAGGCCGGGATCTGCTGGGTCGGCGCGGAGGCCGGGACGATGAGGACGGCGGGCAGCAGCACCATGGCGGTGAGGCCGGGGCCGCCCTCGCGCGGGCGGAGCTGGACCTGGATGCCGTGGCGCAGGGCCAGCCGGCCGACCACGAACAGGCCCATGCGGCGCGCGACCGCGACGTCCACGATCGGCGGGTTGGTCAGCCGCCAGTTGGCCTCGCCCATCTCCTCGGCCGACATGCCGATGCCGAGGTCGGTCACCGACAGCAGCACGCCGCCGCCGGCGACGGGGGCGCTGGTCACGACGACCTTGGTCTCGCGCGGGGAGAAGGAGATGGCGTTCTCGATCAGCTCGGCGAGCAGGTGGACGGTGTCGGTGACGGCCGGGCCGACGATCTCCAGGTCCGAGGGGATCTGGATGGCGACGCGCTCGTAGTTCTCGACCTCCGACAGCGAGGCGCGGGCCACGTCCACGAGCGGGACGGGCTCGCTCCACTTGCGGGCGGTCTCCTGGCCGGCGAGGACCAGGAGGTTCTCGGAGTTGCGCCGCATGCGGGTGGCCATGTGGTCGAGGCGGAACAGGCTGGACAGCCGGCTCTCGTCCTCCTCGCCGTGCTCCAGCTCCTCGATGAGGTCGAGCTGGCGCTCGACGAGGGTCTGGCTGCGGCGGGCCAGGTTGACGAACATCGAGTTGACGTTCGCACGCAGCTTGGCCTCGTCACCGGCCAGCCGGATCGCCTCGCGGTGGACCTCGTCGAAGGCCCGGGCGACTTCACCGATCTCGTCGCGGGTGGTGACACCAACCGAGGCGACCTGGGGCAGCGTGCTCTCCCCCGACTCGCGCAGAGCGCGGACGGTTTCGGGCAGGCGGAATCCGGCGATCTCCAGCGCCTCGGCTCGCAGCCGGCGCAGCGGGCGGACGAGCGAGCCGGCCACCCAGGTGGTGATCACGAGGACCAGGATGAGCAGGACGAGGATGACCGCGCCGGAGATGATCGCGTTGCGCTGCTCGGCGTCCTGGAGCTCCTGGCTGCGGCTGACCAGCTTGGCGGCCAGCGCGTCCTCGACCTTGCGGGTCAGGTCGACGGTGACGCCGGTGGAGGCGTACCAGACGTTCAGGTCGCGCCGGGTGCTGATGTCCAGGTCGCGGATGGTGCGGTACTCGCGGAGCTGGGCCAGGGCGCGCTGCCGCATGGCGTCGGCGCGGTCGACCGTCTGCCCGCGCACGGTCTTGCGGTAGAGCAGGGCCTCGGCGGGCGCGGCCTCGGCGGTGAACCGGTCGAGCTCGGCCTGCTGGCGGTCCCAGGAGCCGAGGAAGTCCGACAGGTCGTCGTAGTCGAGGCGGTTCTCGGCCAGCGCGACGGTGAGGATGACCTGCTGGCGCGCGACCTCCTCCTTGGCGCGGTGCAGCGCGGCGAAGGCGCTGCCGTCCGCGACGAGGCGGTCGTCGCCCACGGTCACCATCTCGCCCTGCAGGGCGCGCAGGACCTCGATCAGGCTGGTGTAGGTCCGGATGGCCGCGCGGGGCGGCGCGCTCTCGCCCACGATGGAGTCACGGAGCGCGGGCAGGCCGTTCAGCCAGCGGCGCATCTCCTCCACCGCGTGCCGCACACGCGGCTGGTGGCCGCCGTCGATCACCTCGGTGGCCTTGAGCACCTGGCCGCGGAGCGTGTCGACCTTGACGCGCTGTTCCTTCAGCCGGGTCAGGTGGCCGGTGGGCCGCTTGTCGGCGACGAACCACGCGGTGAGCGTGCGTTCCTTGCCGAGCTCGTGGGAGAGCCCGCCCAGCCGTCGCACCAGCTCGGCGACCTGCGTCAGGCGCCGGTACTCCGAGCTGGTCGAGATGGCGTCGGTGAGCTGGATGGCGGCGAGGAGCACGCCGACGACGGTGGGAATGAGGATCAGCGCCACGAGCCTGGACCGTACGCGCAGGTTCCCGAGCTGGAACCGTCCGCCGGTCTGCTCCCCCGACGTGGCGTGCCTGGGGATTTCCTTCCTCACTGTGTTTCGCAACCTCTCGCCGTCCGACGTGCTCTGGAAAATCCGAGACGCGTTGGGCGCATAAGAAATCTTGGATGGGGGTAATTGGAACACAACCCCTACCAGATCGGCGAACCGACCATTTCTTGACAAATGCGCCCAAACCGCGCGTTTTAGGCTGGCCGGAAGGAGTCCCGCTCCGCCGGTGCCGCATGCTTGATCATCAGGTGCCTGGTCACCGAGTACTCCTGGACCGCTTCCTGGCTCATGTCCTTGCCGAAGCCGCTGCCCTTGACGCCGCCGTGCGGGGCCTCGCTGGCGATGGGCAGGTGGTCGTTGATCCAGGTCACGCCCACGTCGAGGCGGTGCGAGACGCGCATGGCCCGGGCCACGTCGCGCGACCACACCGAGGAGGCCAGGCCGTACCGCGTGTCGTTGGCCAGCCGGATCGCCTCCTCCTCGCCGTCGAAGGGCAGGACGGCCAGCACCGGGCCGAAGATCTCGCCCTGGACGATCTCGCTACCCTGCTCCACGCCCGTGACCAGGGTCGGAGGGTAGTAGAACCCGGGCCCGTCGAGGGGCCGGCCGCCGTGGGCCACGGTCCCGCCCGAACGCGTCACGAAACCGTGCACGCGCTCGCGGTGCTGGGCGGAAATCAGCGGTCCGATGTCCGTGGAGGGGTCCCACGGATCGCCGACAGTGATTTTGGCAACAGTCGCCTCGATGGCCGCGACGGCGTCGCCGTACACGCGGCGGTCGACGTACACCCGCGTGGCGGCGGTGCAGTCCTGGCCGGTGTTGTAGGTGGCGCCCATGGCCACGCCGCGGGCCATCTCGGCCAGGTCGGCGTCCTCGAAGACGAGCGCCGGGGCCTTGCCGCCCAGCTCCAGGTGGACCCGCTTGAGCGTCTGGGCCGCGCCGCTCATCACGGCGCGGCCGGTCTCGGTCGAGCCGGTGACGCTGACCATGTCCACGCCGGGGTCGGTGACCAGGGCCTGGCCGACCTCCGCGCCGCCCAGGACGACCTGGAGCAGGTGCTCGGGCGCGCCGGCGCGGGCGACCAGCTCGGCCAGGCGCAGGGTGCTGCGCGGCGTCATGGGAGCGGGCTTGATCACCACGGCGTTGCCCGCGGCGAGCGCGGGCGCGACCTTCCAGACCGCCATGATGAAGGGGAAGTTCCACGGGCTGATCGACCCGACGACCCCGACCGGCCTGCGCAGCATGACCGAGGTGTAGCCCTGGGAGAAGACCCCCGCGCCCGAGCCGTCCAGCGAGCGGGCCGCACCGGCGAAGAAGCGGAGGTTGTCCACCGCGAAGGGCAGCTCGCCGTCACGGAAGACGGCGGCCGGCTTGCCAGTCTCCTCGACCTCCAGGCGGGTCAGCTCCTCGGCGTCGGCCTCCACGAGGTCGGCCAGGCGCAGCAGGACGCGGGAGCGCTCACCCGGGGTGAGCTCGGACCAGGTGGCGAAGGCCGTCCTGGCCCGCTGGACGGCCTTGGCCACCGCCTCCACCGAGGTGTCGGGCACCTCGTCGAAGGGCTGGCCGGTCGCCGGGTTGATCAGTTGACGCATGTTCCTATCCGAGCTGTTCGATGAGGTCGGCGGCCTTGCGCAGGCCGTCACGGCGGCGGATCTCCTCGCCGATCGCCGCCAGGCGACCACGGAGCTCCGTGTCGCCGATCAGGCGCTCGACGGCTCCGGTGAGCTCGTCGTCGGCGAAGGCGTAGGTGGACAGCCGCACGCCGAAGCCCAGCTCGTCCACGCGCTGGGCGTTGTCGTACTGGTCCCAGAAGAGCGGCAGCAGGATCATCGGCTTGCCGAAGTGCATCGCCTCGGTGGTGGTGTTGTTGCCACCGTGGGTGATGACCAGGTCGGCCAGCGGGATGATCTTCGTCTGCGGCACGAACTCGGCGCCCCACATGTTGGCGGCGAGCTTGATCTCGGCGTGCAGCGGGCCCATCGAGACGATGTACTGGTGCCGCGTGGTGCCGAGGATGTCGATCACCCGCTGCATCAGCTCCACGTCGGAGGAGCCGAGCGAGCCGAGCGAGAAGTAGACGAGCGCGGCGTCCTCGCGGCGCTCGAAGGGCAGCTCGAAGGCCTCGTCGGTCTCGCGCACCGAGGAGTCGAGCCGGTGCCAGGACTCGTCCAGCGGCCGGTCGGCGACGTAGTCGAGGGCCTCGGGGTAGACGTAGAGGTTGAGCGCGCCCTGGTGGATGAAGTCCAGGTCGGGCAGCGGCTCGGTGCCCTGCTCGACGCACCACTCGTTGAAGGCGGTCCAGATCTCGCGGTGGGTCCGCTCGTACTCGGCGCGGAAGCCGTCCCACTCGCCGCGGTCGGCGGCCGGCAGGCCGGAGAAGACCGGGGCGACGTTCTCGCCGCGCATCTCCAGCGGGTTGCAGGAGACGATGCGGACGAACGGCTTGCCCGCGGTGAGCAGCGCCGGGAAGGTGATGACGTTGTCCTCGACGATGACGTCCGGCTGCACACGGGCGATGATCTCGCGAAGCTGCGGCTCGCAGTACTTGGCGCCGTCGATCAGCGAGTCCCAGATCGGCTTGGTGACCGTGGAGAGCTGCTCCAGCGTGCTCTTGCGGTACTCGGGCGCGGTGTCGCGGATGAAGTCCTTCCAGAACTGGCCCGGGTCCTGCTCCTCGGCGTCCTCGGCCGGGGGCGCGAGGTCGACCAGGTCCTCCTCGAAGCCGAGCGCCTCCAGCTTGCCCTTCCAGGAGGCCTCCGCGGCGAAGACCACGCGGTGGCCGCGCTGCCGCAGGATGTCGCCGATGCCGATGCAGTTGTTGGTCGGCCCGTAGGCACTTTCCGGCATGAACAGGATGGTGAGTGACATTTCTAGCTCCGGGGGGACATATGGGTCGAATGTCTATTACTAGCGAGCAAGGTCAACTTCAGGGCACTATTGCACCCGTGACTCAGCGCAAGAGCCGCACCGACCGGCGCATCGACCTGATCGAGGCCGCCCGCCGGGCCATCGTCCGCCACGGGCTCGACCGGGTGCAGCTCGCGCACGTCGCCGAGGAGGCCGGGCTCAGCTCCGGGGCCGTGCTCTACCACTACCCCGAGCTGTCCGAGCTGCTGATCGACGCCCAGCAGGCCGGCGTCGAACGCTTCTACGAGCAGCGGATGGAGCGGGTGGGCAGCATCGGCGACCCGGTCGAGAAGCTGGTCACCACCATCCGCGCCGGGCTGCCCACCGGGCCGGAGGACCCGGACGTGCGGCTGCTCAACGAGGCCGGCGGCGCCGCCGGGCGCAACCGCGTCTACGGCGTGCTCCTGACCGCCCTGTACGACCGCCAGGTGGCGATGTACCAGTCGATCCTGGACACCGGGGCGGCGCTGGGCGTCTTCCGGCTGGCCGCCGACTCGCTGTCCATCGCGCGCAACCTGGTGGCTCTGGAGGACGCCTACGGCTACCGGATCACCGCCCGGCACCCGGCGATCGACACCGACCGGGCGGCCGAGCTGATCATGACGTATGCCCGTACCGCGACGGGCTGCGAACTCACTCACTGATCGGCACCGCGTCGCCGGGGTCCCAGCCGAGGGCCACGGCCTCGCCCTGCCGTACCGTGCTGGCCCCCTGGACCGCCACGAGCACCGGCTTGGCGCGCCCGGCCACCGTCACCGAGATGTGCGAGGTGCCGCCGTAGAAGCTCACGTCGGCGACGCTGCCCTCCAGCTTCCCGCCGTCCAGCCTGATCTTCTCCGGCCGTACGGCCAGCAGCTCCGGCCCGTCCTCGAAGATGTTGTTGGCCCCGACGAAGTCGGCCACGAACCGGGTCTTGGGCCGCTCGTACAGGGCCACCGGCGCGTCCACCTGGCAGACGCTGCCCTTGGAGAAGACGGCGATGCGGTCGGCCAGCGACATGGCCTCCTCCTGGTCGTGCGTGACGACCACGAAGGTGATGCCGACCTCGTTCTGCAGCCGCTTCAGCTCCAGCTGCATGTCGGCCCTGACCTTCTTGTCCAGGGCGGACAGCGGCTCGTCCAGCAGCAGCAGCCGGGGCCGCTTGACGATGGCGCGGGCGAGGGCGACGCGCTGGCGCTGGCCGCCGGAGAGCTGCTGCGGCTTGCGCTCGCCCAGCTCGCCGAGGCCGACGGTCTCCAGCACCTCGCCGACGCGGCGGCGGATCTCCTGGCGGCCGAGCTTCTCCTGCTCCAGGCCGTAGGCGATGTTCTTGGCCACGCTCATGTGCGGGAACAGCGCGTACGACTGGAACATCAGGTTGATCGGCCGCCGGTTGGGCGCCAGCTTCAGCAGGTCCTCGCCGTCGAGGGTGACGGCGCCGGAGTCGGGCGTCTCGAACCCGGCCAGGATGCGCAGCAGCGTGGTCTTGCCGCAGCCGCTCGGTCCGAGCAGCGCGAAGAACTCACCCTGGCCGATCTCCAGCGAGACCTCGTCCAGCGCGGTGACCTCACCGAAGCGGCGGCTGACGCGGTCAATCGTGAGCACGGCTCTCCCCTAGTTTCGTCAGGCGCTGACCGGCGATCACCGCAGTGAAGCTGACCAGCAGGAGCGCCGTGGCCAGGGCGTTGACCTCGGGCTTCACCCCGACCTTGAGCATGGAGTAGATGACGATGGGCAACGTTTGCTGGGTGTTGCCCGCGGTGAAGAAGGCGATCGCGAACTCGTCGATCGACAACGTGAAGGCCAGCAGCGCCCCGGCCACGATGCCCGGCGCGAGCTGCGGCAGGGTGATGCGGACGAAGGTGCGGAACGCCCCCGCGCCCAGGTCGCGGGAGGCCTCCTCCAGGGAGGCGTCGGCGTGCGAGAGCCGGGTCCTGACCACCGCGGTGACGAAGGCCATCGCGAAGACGCTGTGCGCGATGATCACCGACCACAGGCCCAGGGTGAACTGGACCAGCGAGTAGACCATCAGCAGCCCGATGGCGATCACCAGGTCGGGCAGGACCGCCGGCATCAGCGCGACGGCGTCGAGCAGCTTGGAGCGGGTGTACCGCGCCAGGCCCACCGCCAGCAGCGTGCCGAGCACGGTCGACAGCACCGTCGTGCCGGCCGCCACGATCAGCGTGTTGACCAGGCCCTCGGTCAGCCGGTCGTTGGCGGCCAGCTCGCCGTACCAGCGCAGGCTGAAGCCCTCGAAGACGTACGGCGAGCGCCCGGCGTTGAACGACATCCACACGACCACGAGGATCGGCAGGTACAGGAAGACGTAGGTGATCCAGAGCGGGACCAGGCGGAGCTTACCCACGACGCGCCACCTTGGCCTGGATCAGCAGCAGCACCAGCAGCACGGCGATCAGCGCCAGGGCCAGGGTGGAGCCGAAGGGGTAGTCGCGCTCCTTGAGGAAGGCGGTCTGCACCAGGTTGCCGACCATGAGCGACTTGCTGCCGCCGAGGATCTCCGGGACGGCGAAGTTGCCGAAGCTCGGCACGAAGACGAACATGCAGCCGGTCAGCACGCCGGGCAGCGTCAGCGGGAAGGTGACGCGCCGGAAGGTGGTGAAGGCGTTCGCGCCCAGGTTGCCGGAGGCCTCGCGAAGCTGCGGGTCGAGCCGCTCGATGGCGGTGTACAGCGGCAGCACCATCAGCGGCAGGTAGCAGTACAGCAGGCCGGTGACGATCGCTCCCTCGTGGTAGAGCAGCTCCAGCTCCGTGCCCAGCGCCGAGTTGATCAGGCCGGGCCCGCTCATCAGGATGATCAGCGCGTACATGCGGATGATGAAGCTGGTCAGGAAGGGCAGCACCACGGCCACCAGCGCGATCGTCCGCCACTTGTGCGGCAGCCGGGCGATGGCGTACGCGGTCGGGTAGCCGAGCAGCAGCGCCAGCAGCGTGGTGATCCCCGCGAGCTTGAGCGAGTCGACGACCACGCCCAGGTAGAGCGGGTCGAACAGGCGGGCGAAGTTCTCCGCCGTGTACTCGTAGACGATCCCGCCGAACCGCCCGCGCTTGAAGACGGTGAATCCGAAGATCAGCGCGAGCGGGATCAGGAGGAAGGCGAGCAGGTAGAGCAGCCCCGGCCCCAGAAAAGCCGAGGCCGCCCAGAACCGGGGCCTGCTTCTCATTGCTGCGCCGCGACCTCGGTCGACAGGCGGGTGTACTTGGTGGCGGCCTCGCCCAGGTCGATCAGCGACTCACCCATGAGCAGGTCGGCCGGGGTGATGCCGAGCAGCGAGCCCTCGGCGATCTTCACGCGGTCCATGGCGGCCTTGTTGGGCACCTTGTAGCCGATGTTCTCCGCGGCCCAGCTGTGGATCTCCGGGTCGAGGATGTAGTTGATCAGGGCGTGGGCGGCCTCCTTGTTCTTGGAGGACTTCATGATCACCATGGTGTCCACCCAGAGGTCGGAGCCCTCCTTCGGCACCACCCAGCCGATGTTCTTCTCGGTGGTCGGGCACCAGCCGTCCCACGCCTCGGCCATGACGGCCTCGCCGGACTTCAGCTTCTCGCCGAAGGTGGTGTCGTCGTAGCCGAGCAGGTTCGGCTTGGCCTTGAGCAGCAGCTCCTTGGCCTTGGCGATGTCCTCGTCCTTGTCGGTGTTGACCGACAGGCCGAGCGACTTCAGCGCGGGCAGGGCCAGCCAGCGCTCGGTGGTCATCATGGTGACCTTCTTGACCGCCTCGGCCGGCGGGTTGAGCAGGTCGTTCCAGCTCGACGGCGTGGTCTTGAGCAGGTCCTTGCGGTAGCAGATGCCCGTGGTGCCCCAGGTGTAGGGCACGGAGTACTTGTTGCCCTTGTCGTAGGAGAGCTGGGTGGCCTCGGGGTAGAGGTTGGCCAGGTTCGGGATCAGCTCGGCATGGATCGGCTCCAGCAGGCCCTGCGCGTTGAGCGCCTCGGCGTACTGGCCGGAGACGAAGGCCACGTCGATGCCGCTGTCACCGGGGACGGTGAGCTTGGCCATGGCCTTCTCGTTGGTCTCGTGCAGGCCGATGTCGATCTTGGAGATCTTCAGCTTCTCGGTGGCTCGCTGGGCGAGTTCCTTGGGGGTGTAGCCGTCCCAGACCGTCACGTTGATCGTCTGCTTGGACAGGTCCGCCTGGGGGTTGAGCTGCGCCGCCGTCGCCTGGGGGGCAGCGTCGGTGGTGGTCGACGACTCACCACCACAGGCCGCCACTGCCAGGGCGAGCCCGGTGACCGCCAGCGCGGCCGGGAGACGACGGGTGAATCGGGTACGGAACACGACCGATACTCCTTGATGCAAGCCGATACGCATAGGTCCTGACATGGCAGACCAAGGTAGGACTTTTGCAGAAGTTTTAAACTTGAGCAACACTAACGATCGATGCCCAGCCTGGAAGTTTGGTCTGTTCTTGAACTTCGCTTCAGTTTGGCGGCGGTTGCTGGCGGTAAGTGAGAATCCGATTACCACAAGAGATCGAGGCCTCACCACCGCGCTACTCGCCGCGCTCGCCTCCGGCGATCCCGTGCCCGCGCCCGTCGCCGTCCGCCGCTACCGACCCCTGCCTGCGCTTTCGTACGGCGAGGCCGTCGAGCGGGCGATCGAGGTCGACCAGACCAATTTCTCAGTCGTGGCGGGAGAGCGGGTCGTCGTCAAGTGGATCATCCCGCCGGCCCCGCTGCCGCACCCCGCACCGGAGGTTCTGGGGCACCTTGTTGAGGCGGGCTTCAACGAGACGGCTCCGCCGTACGCCGCCGTCACGGTGGGTGATCACCTCGTCGCGCTGGTGACCGGCTTCCTGCCGGGGGCTCGGGACGGGTGGGAGTGGTGCGTCGACTTCGCCGAGTCCGGCGAGACCGCCTTCGCGCCCGTGCTCGGCCATCTGGCCGCCGGCCTGCACCTGGCCCTGGCGACCCTGCCCGTGGAGCCCGCCCCCGAGACCCCGCCCGGCGCCCGCCCGCGCCCGCCGGACGACGCGCGGCGGGCCGCGGAGGCGCTGCGCGAGGCGCTGGAGCTGACCGACGGCGACGACGGCGACTGGCTGGCCGGCCGCGCCGAGACGATGCGCCGCGAGCTGGCCGAACTGGAGCATGCGGTCGAGGATCGGCGGATCCGTATCCACGGCGACTTCCACGTCGGCCAGATCCTGCAGTGGGACGGCGGCTACGCGGTGATCGACTTCGACGGCAACCCGACCGTCAGCGAGCCCGGCGCCGCCCGCCAGCCCGCCGCCCGCGACGTCGCCCAGCTCACCACCAGCCTGGAGCACGTCGCCCAGGTCGCGGTGCTGCGCCGGGGCACCCCGCCCGAGGCCGCCGCCACCTGGGCGCGCGAGGCCAGGGAGAAGTTCCTGGCCGCCTACCGCGAGCGGGCCGGCGACCTGCTCGACGAGCGGCTGATCAGACCGTTCGAGGTGGAGCAGGAGTGCCGGGAGCTGATCTACGCCGCCCGGCACCTGCCCCGCTGGCGCTACGCCCCGATGGGCGTGCTGCGCACGTGGTACCCCGACGACCCCGACGACCCCGCCCCTGTGGAGGAGACCCCGTGAAGCCCGACCTGTTCCTCGCCGACCTGGAAGCCAAGCCGGCCGCCCTGGCCGAGCTGGCCGCCACGCTGTCCGGTGAGAACCCCTTCGCGGCGCTGGGCGGCTTCTCCCGCGTGCTGTTCCTCGGCATGGGCAGCTCGCGTTACGCCGCCGGGGTCGCCGCCCGCCGACTGCGGGCGCGTGGCGTGGACGCCTACGCCGAGTACGCCTCGGCCGAGGCGTCCTACCCGCAGAGCCCCGACCTGCTCGTGGTGCCGATCTCGGCCACCGGCGGCTCGCGCGAGACCCTCGACGCGGTCGCCCGGTACGGCGACAGCCACCGCGCGGTCCTCACCAACAACCCCGGCTCCGAGCTGGCCAAGCACGCCGATCTGCTGGTGCCGATGCTGGCCGGCGAGGAGCGGGGTGGGGTCGCCTGCCGTACCTTCCAGCACACGCTGATCCTGCTGCTCGCCCTGGAGGAGCGGCTCACCGGCGCCGACCTGAGGCTGCCCGAGCTGGTCCGCAGGGCCGCCGAGGCGAGCGCCGACCTGCTCGACCGGCGGGCGGAGTGGCTGCCCAAGGCGCTCGAACTGCTCGACGGGCCGCACGGGGTCTACACGATCGCCCCGGCCGAACGGCTGTCGAGCGCGCAGCAGTCGGCCCTGATGGTCCGCGAAGGGCCGCGCCGGCCCGCCGACGCGTGCGAGACCGGCGACTGGGCGCACGTGGACGTCTACCTGACCAAGACGCTCGACTACCGCGCGATCCTCTTCCCCGGTTCGGCCTACGACGAGCAGGCCATGGAGTGGGTACGGCAGCGCGGCTCCACGGTGCTGACGGTCGGCCGCGACATCCGGTACCGGCACGACGACGACCCGCTGGTGGCCCTGCTGACCGAGACGCTCGTCGCCGAGCTGGTCGCGGCCACCTGGTGGAATCAGTAGGGCGCGGCGGAGCGGACGCGGATGGAGTGCTCGACCAGCATGATGAGCGTGCCCTTCACCGCGTCGCGGCGGCGCGCGTCGGTGCGCACGATCGGGATGGACGGCGCGAGGGCCAGGGCCTCCCTGACCTCGGGCTCGCCGTAGGCGAACTGGCCGTCCCAGCCGTTGATGCCGACGATGAACGGCAGCCGCGCTTCCTCGAAGTAGTCGATGGCCGGGAAGCTGTCGGCCAGCCGCCGGGTGTCGACCAGCACCACCGCGCCGATCGCCCCGCGCACCAGGTCGTCCCACATGAACCAGAACCGGTGCTGACCGGGCGTCCCGAACAGGTACAGGATCAGGTCCCGGTCCAGCGAGACCCGCCCGAAGTCCATGGCCACCGTGGTCGTGGACTTCAGCGGCGTCATCGCCAGGTCGTCCACGCCGGCCGAGGCGTCGGTCAGCACGGCCTCGGTGGTCAGCGGCATGATCTCGGAGACCGCGCCGACGAAGGTGGTCTTGCCGACCCCGAACCCGCCGGCTACGACGATCTTGCTTGAGGTCATCGCCTCATAGCCTGCGTAGCCCACTGAGCACCCTTTCCAGGAGGTTCATTTCCGGCGTGCCCATCTGCGGCTGGTAGACCCGCACGAGCCCTTCGGCCTCCATGTCGGAGATCAGCACCCGGGCGACGCCCAGGGGGACGGCCAGCAGCGCCGAGACCTCGGCCACCGAGCGGACCTGGCGGCACAGCTCGCTGATCGCCCGGTACTCGCGCGAGTAGCTGGTGCCGAGCACCGCCGAGGTCGCCGAGGAGACCAGCGCCTCGATGGCCAGCCCGCCGCGGGGCGCGGTCCGGCCCCCGGTGACCGTGTACATGCGCACCAGCGAGCTGCGCTCCTGCTGCGCCCCGTCGTCCCACGATGTCACCGAAGATCTCCCATCACCATGGGCGCGAGGCCGAGAGCTCAGCCCGGACCGCCGGGGTGAGCACCTGGCCGGCCCGTTCGACCAGCACCGTCATCTGGTAGGCCACCAGGCCCATGTCACAGTCCGGGGCGGCCAGCACCGCCAGGCACGACCCGTCGCTGATCGACATGACCAGCAGCAGGCCGCGTTCCATCTCCACCAGCGTCTGGTTGACCACGCCGCCCTCGAAGACGCGGGCCGCGCCCTGCGTCAGGCTGATCAGCCCGGCGCCGATGGCGGCGAGCTGGTCGGCGCGGTCCTTGGGGAAGCCGCGCGAGAAGGCCATCGGCAGGCCGTCGGCGGAGACGACCACCGCGTGCGCCACCCCTGGCACTTCCTCCACGAAGCCCGTGACCAGCCAGTTCACGTCGCGGGCCGCCTGGCTCATGCCTCTCATCGGGGGTCCTCCTCGATCTCCGCGCGGCCCTTCCTGACCCCTTGCTGGAAGGTGGAGAGCCGGTCGCGCAGGTGGTCGGGTGAGACCGGCGGCAGCGGCGCCGGCGGCGGTGCGGGTGTGCCGGGCATCAGGTTCGCCTTGGGGGTACGGCGAGGCAGCCCGGCCTGCGTGGTCCCGGCGGGCAGGCTCGGCCCCGGCGGCCCGGCCGGACTCGCCGGGGGCGGCAGGGCGGGGAGCACGGTGGTGGCGTGCGGGTCGTCCCCCGGCTCGGCGGGCCGGACGAACCAGCTCCCGGGTTCCGGCACGGGGTACGGGTCGGGCTCGGGACCGAGGGGGTAGCCGGGGGCGAGCGGGAAGGCGGACTCGGTGCGCGGCTGGGGCTGGGGCGGCGGCTCCGCCTCGATGCGCTCCAGCGGCCCGGTGTCGGTGCCCACCCCGTCGGTCGGCGCGGGCGTGCGGGTGAACCAGCCGGTGGCCGCCTCGACCCGGTCGAGGGTCTCCACCGAGACGGCGTAGTCGGGCCGCCGCGTCTCGGGCAGGTACGGCTCGGCCAGGCGCAGGTCGGCGGAGGGGTAGTCGAAGGACGGGTGCCCGTTCGGGTAGATCTCGGCCGGCGGCGGCCCGTCGAACCCGGGCGCGGGCCGGGGCGGCGGCGCGGGCTCGGCGACCGCGGTGAGCATGCGGTCGGGCAGCAGGACCATCGCGGTCAGCCCGCCGACGTCCTGCGGCCGGAGCTGGACGCGGATGTCGTGCCGCAGCGCCAGCCGGCCCACCACGAACAGGCCCATCCGGCGGGCGACCGAGACGTCCACCACCGGCGGGTTGGCCAGCCGCCAGTTGGCCTGGGCGAGCTCGTCGGCCGCCATGCCGATGCCGTGGTCGGTGACCGAGACCATCAGCCCGCCGCCGTCGATGCGGTTGCTGGAGACGTAGACCTTGGCGTCGTGCCGGGAGAAGGAGACGGCGTTCTCCACCAGCTCGGCCAGCAGGTGCACGACGTCGTTGACCGCCTGGCCGGCGACGGCGACGTCCGACTGGACCTGCACGCTGACCCGGTCGTAGCTCTCCACCTCGCCGACCGCCGCGCGCACCACGTCGAGCAGCTCGACCGGCTCGGTCCACTTGCGCGCGGTCTCCTGGCCGGCCAGGACCAGGAGGTTCTCGCTGTTGCGCCGCATGCGGGTGGCCAGGTGGTCGAGCTTGAACAGGTCGCCCAGCCGGGTGTCGTCGCGCTCGCCGCGCTCCAGGCGCTCGATCAGCGTGAGCTGCCGCTCGACCAGGGTCTGGGAGCGGCGCGAGAGGTTGACGAACATCGCGTTGACGTTGGCGCGCAGCTTGGCCTCGTCGCCGGCCAGCCGTACCGCCTCGCGGTGCACCTCGTCGAAGGCGCGGGCCACCTCGCCGACCTCGTCCTTGGAGAAGACGCCGATCGGCGGCACCGCGGCGTCGGCCGCGTCCTGGCCCTCGCGCAGCCGCTGCACGACCTCGGGCAGCCGGCGCCCGGCCACCTCCAGGGCCTCCCTGCGCAGCCGGCGCAGCGGTTTGACCAGCGAGCGGGCCACCCCGGTGGTGATCAGTAGGACCGCGACCAGCAGGGCGAGCACGGCGGCGGCGACCACGAAGGCGCGCTGGCTCTCAGTGGCGCTCAGCTCCTCGCTGCGGGCGACGATCCGGGCGGCGTGGTCGGTCTCGATCTTGCGCATGGCCTCGACGACCCGGCCGGAGGCCTCGAACCACTCGCCGACGTCGTCGCGCTTGGTCAGGTCGAGGTCGGTCAGCGGGGCGCCGGCCGCCGCGCGGGTCAGCAGCAGCTCGCGCAGGAACAGCGCGCGGTCGGCGAGGCTGGAGTTGACCGACTCGTCGAAGGCGCGGCGTTCCTCGGCGGTGGCCTCGTCGGCGAAGGCGCGGCGCTCGTCCTGCTCGCGGGAGAGCTCGCCCAGCACCCGCTTGAGCTGTTCCTGCTCGAAGCGGCCGTCCACCATGACCACGGTGAACAAGGCCTGCTGAAGGGAGAGGCTCTCCTTGGCCAGGGCCAGGGCGTGCAGCACGCGGGTCTGCCGGAACAGGGCGTCGTCGTCGCTGCCCTTGCTCACCTCGTCATGCAGCGTGAGCAGGTCGTTGACCACGGTGGTGTAGAGGTCGATCGCCGCGCCGGGCAGCAGGTCGCCCTCGACCGCCTGCTTGCGTACCTCGGCGAGGTCGGTGAGCCGGGAGAGCATCGCCTCTACCTCGTCGGCCGTGCGGCCGGTCAGGTCGCCGCCGAGCTGCGCGGCCAGGGCCCGCACGCGTCCCGCGGCGGAGTCCACCTCGGCGATCTGTTTGGTGACGGCCTCGCGCCCGGTGCGGCGGCCGGTGGCGATGTGCCAGGCGACGCGCGCCCGTTCCGCCTCCAGCTCGTGGGCCAGGCCGCCGACCTCGGCGGTCAGTCTGGCCAGCCGGTTGGTCCCGGCGTACTCCGTGGCCGCTCCGGTCGAGCTCAGCACCTGAACGGCGCCGAGCAGGACGGCCGCGGCCGTGGGCACCAGGATGAGGGCGACCAGGCGGGCGCGGACCCGCCAGTTGCGAAGGCGCCACCTGCTCTCGTCTGCGGCCTGAGACCGACTCTCACCCATCACATAAGTCCTGACATCGGCTGAAAAGCATTTACATACCGCACTACGAGGTTGTCGAGCCACACATTACGCGACAAAACACGAGCTTTGTGGCTGGAGAGCATAAAGGAAGAAAGCCCGGAATACGTTTACTGTCCCCTTTGGGCGTTTGTCGCGTTCCAGTAGGTAACAGTCAGGGTTCCAGGGGCTCACCACCTTGAGGAACTCTCGAATTTGGCCATAAGTTGTGCCCCTACATGCGCCGACCCTTCTGGAGGGAATTGTGGTGGTTGCTCCGGAAACTCCTGGGGGCATGTCAGCCGGCATCACGGTCTCGAACCTGTGGAAGATCTTCGGCCCCCGGGCGGAGCGCGTCATGACCAGCGACGACCGCCACCTCGACCCCGCCGCCCTGCGCGAGCGGACCGGCTGCACCGCGGCCGTCCGCGACGTCAGCTTCGAGGTACGGCCCGGCGAGGTCTTCGTCGTCATGGGCCTGTCCGGCAGCGGCAAGTCCACGCTCGTCCGCTGCCTGACCCGGCTGGTCGAGCCCACCTCCGGCGAGATCTCCATCGGCGGCGAGGACGTCGTGCGCGCCACCCCCGCCGGGCTGCGCGAGCTGCGCCGGCACAAGGTGAGCATGGTCTTCCAGCACTTCGGCCTGCTCCCGCACCGCCGCGTCATCGACAACGTCGCCTACGGCCTGGAGATCCAGGGCACCGCCAAGGCCGCCCGGCACGCCCGCGCCCGGGAGATCCTCACCCTCGTCGGCCTGGACGGGCACGCCGACGCCTACCCCGACCAGCTCTCCGGCGGCATGCAGCAACGCGTCGGCCTGGCCCGCGCGCTGGCGGTCGAGCCGCAGGTGATGCTCTTCGACGAGCCGTTCAGCGCGCTCGACCCGCTGATCCGGCGCGACATGCAGGCCGAGGTCGTCCGGCTGCACCGCGAGGTCGGCAAGACGATGGTCTTCATCACCCACGACCTGGCCGAGGCGCTGAAGCTGGGCGAGCGGATCGCCATCATGCGCGACGGCGCCATCGTGCAGCTCGGCACGCCCGAGCAGCTCGTGGGGGCGCCGGCCGACGACTACGTGGCCGACTTCGTGCGCGACGTGCCGCGCAGCGACGTGCTGTCGCTGCGCTGGATCTGCCGCGAGCCGGACGAGCACGACTCCCTGGACGGGCCCGCGCTGGCCGCCTCCACCGTCATCCGGGAGGCCGTGCCGGTGGCGGCCGCCTCCGCGCTGCCGATCCGGGTGGTGGACGGCGAGCGGCTGGTGGGCGTGGTCGACCGGGTGGACATCCTGGCCTCGCTCGCCGTACCGGAGAAGGTCCCGGCGTGAGCGCGCCCGCGCTCACCGCGCCCGCCGCCCTCCCCCGCTGGGTGGCGCCCGCCGGGCTCACCCTGGTCGCGGTGGGGCTGTACCTGTTGTTCCGCGGCACGGGAACGCTCCCGCACGACGACGACGCGGCGCAGTTCACCGCGATCACCGAGCTGCGCGAGTGGGTGGACACCCACAAGAACGACAGCCCGCTCTTCCTCTACTTCGTGAACTACATCCGGCTCGTCGTCGGCTCGCTCTTCGTGGCCCTGCAGACCGGGCTGCACGCGCTGGGCTGGCCGGGGCTGATCGGCGCGGCCGGCGCGCTCGGCTGGCTGGCCGGCGGCTGGCGGATCGGACTGCTGGCGGTGACCGGGTTCGCCGCGCTCGGCGTGCTCGGCGTCTGGGAGCTGAGCGTCGACACGCTCGCCCTGGTCGGCGCGGCGGTGCTGCTGTCGCTGGCGATCGGGCTGCCGCTGGGCGTCTGGGCTGGGCGCTCGCCGCGGCTGCGCCGGGCCATCGCGCCGGTGCTCGACTTCATGCAGATCATGCCGACCTTCGCCTACCTGGCGCCGATGGTGCTGTTCTTCCAGATCGGCGCCCCGGCCGGGGTCATGGCGACGCTGATCTACTCGATCCCGCCGGCGATCCGCATCACGGCGCTGGCCATCGAGCAGGTCTCGCCCTCGGCGGTGGAGGCCTCGGCCTCGCTGGGCGCGACCGGTTGGCAGACGTTGCGCAAGGTCTACCTGCCGCTGGCGCGCGGCACCATCGGGCTGGCGATCAACCAGACCATCATGATGGCGCTGTCGATGGTGGTCATCGCCAACCTGATCTCCGCGCCCGGCCTGGGCTCCGACGTCATCAAGGGCCTGTCCCGGGAGAACGTCGGCATCATGCTCCCCGCGGGGCTGGCCATCGTGATCATGGGCATCGTGCTCGACCGCGCCACCATGGCCGCCGCCCGCGAGCGGTTCAGGCCCGGCCGGCTGATCGGCGCCACGCTGCTGATGGTCGCCGGTCTCGTGCTCAGCCGGACGCTGCCGGCCGAGTGGCCGTGGGTGCTGAAGACGGCCGCGCCGGTCAACGCCTTCGTGGACTGGATGGAGTCGAGCTGGTTCGCCGCCACCGACGCGATCAAGGACGCGGTCAGCTACGGCCTGCTCAACCCGCTGGAGGGGGTGCTGACCTCGGCCCCGTGGTGGCTGGTCGCCGCCCTGCTGGCCGGGCTCGCCTGGCGGGTCGGCGGGGTACGGCCGGCCGTCACCACGCTGGTCTGCGTGGCCGCGCTCATCGGCCTGGCGTTGTGGGAGCACAGCATGGTCACCCTGGCGATGGTCATCGTCGCCGTGGCCGTGACCCTCGTGGCCGGCGTGCTGCTCGGCATCGCGGCGGCCCGCTCGCCCCGCTACTCGGCGTTCCAGCGCCCGCTGCTGGACGCCGCCCAGACCCTGCCCGCCTTCGTCTACCTGCTCCCCGCGCTGGCGCTGTTCGGCGCCACCCGGTTCACCGCGATCTTCGCTTCGGTGATCTACGCGGTGCCGCCCGTGGTGCGGCTGGTGGAGGAGGGCATCCGCGGCGTGCCACCGACCGTGGTCGAAGCCGCGGCCTCCGCCGGATCCACACCAGGCCAGCTCCTGTGGAAGGTCCAGCTCCCCATGGCGCGCAAGGCCATCCTCCTCGCCGCCAACCAGGGCATCGTGATGACCCTCGCGATGGTCGTGCTCGGTGCGCTCGTCGGCGGCGGCGCGCTCGGCTACGACGTGGTCTCCGGCTTCTCCCAGCGCACGGACTTCGGCATGGGCTTCGCCGCCGGCCTGGCCATCGTGCTGCTCGGCATCATGCTCGACCGGATCACCCAGGGCGCCGACCGGCGCCCCCCTCTTCACAGCAAAAGGATGAGTCGGAAATGAAGATACGCCTGCTCGCAGGCATCCTGACCTTAGGAATGGCGCTCGCCGGCTGCGGCGGGGCCAAGGTCCAGGACACGCCGGGCGCCGCGGCCAGCCCGCAGCCGTCGGCCAGCGCCACGCCGGAGACCTCCGCCGGCGGCACCGTCAAGATCGCGATCAATCCCTGGGTCGGCTACGAGGCCAGCGCCAACGTGGTGGCCTACCTGCTGAAGAACGAGCTCGGCTACACCGTCGAGCTGCCCGAGATCAAGGAGCAGCTCGCCTGGGAGGGCTTCGAGACCGGCGACGTGGACGTCATCATCGAGAACTGGGGTCACCCCGACCTGAAGAAGAAGTTCATCGAGGAGAAGGGCGTCGCGGTCGAGGCCGGCTCGACCGGCAACAAGGGCGTCATCGGCTGGTACGTGCCCAAGTGGATGGCCGACAAGTACCCCGACATCACCGACTGGAAGAACCTCAACAAGTACGCCGAGCTCTTCAAGACCTCGGAGTCGGGCGACAAGGGCGCCCTGCTGTTCGGCGACCCCTCCTACGTGAGCAACGAGGAGGCGATCATCAAGAACCTCAAGCTGAACTACAAGGTCGTCACCGGCGGCTCCGAGGCGGCGCTGATCAAGGGCGCGCAGACCGCGCAGGAGCAGAAGAAGCCACTGCTGTTCTACTTCTGGGACCCGCACTGGCTGTTCAGCAAGACCGAGCTGGTCCGCGTCAACCTGCCTCCGTACACCGAGGGCTGCGACGCCGACCCGAAGAAGGTGGCCTGCGACTACGCCGAGCTCGACCTCGACAAGATCGTGAGCAAGAAGTTCGCCGACACCGGAGGCAAGGCCTACCAGCTCGTCAAGAACTTCAGCTGGACCAACGAGGACCAGAACCAGGTGTCCATGGACATCAACGACGGCATGGAGCCCGAGGAGGCCGCCAAGAAGTGGATCGAGGCCAACACCGCCAAGTGGCAGGCCTGGATCCCGAGCTGACCCCGGCGCTCCCCCGCTGACCCGGAGATCCCCAGCCGCGGCCCCCTGCATCGTGGGGGCCGCGGCATCCTACGGAGAACCCCAATGACCAGAAGCAAGCTGCTCGCCGTGCCCCTGGCCCTCCTCCTGGTGGCCTGTTCCGCCGAGGAGCCCGCGCCCCGGGCGGGGTCGGCCGGGCGGGTGCGGATCGACCTGCACGACTGGGCCGGCTACCGGGCGACCGCCGCCGTCCTGGCCCACCTGCTCCGGAAGGAGCTCGGCTACGAGGTGTCCTTCCGGGAGTCGGCCGAGAAGGACTCCTGGGCCCGCTTCGAGAGCGGCGAGGTGGACGTGATCGTCGAGAACTGGGGGCACGAGGATCTCAAGAAGGAGTACATCGACCGCAAGAAGGTGGCGCTCTCCGCCGGGCTGAACGGCAACAAGGGCGTTATCGGGTGGTACATCCCGCAATGGATGGCCGGCGCCTATCCCGGAATTTCGGACTGGCGCAATCTCAACAAGCATGCGAACCTTTTCCGGACGGCTAAATCCGGAAATTTCGGTCAGGTGCTTGATGGCGACCCCAGTTTCGTGACCAACGACGAGAGCATCGTCAAGAATCTCGACCTGAATTACCGGGTCGTCTACTCCGGCAGCGAGGACGCGCTCATCAAAGCCGCCCTCGACGCCACCAAGAACCGCAAACCGCTGCTCATGTACTTCTACGAACCGCAGTGGCTGTTCACCAAGGTCAAGCTGGTGAAGGTCAACCTGCCGCCCTACGCCATCGGCTGCGACGCCGACGCGGCCAAGGTCGCCTGCGACTACCCGCCCTACCTGCTGGACAAGATCGTCAGCACCCGCTTCGCCCGCGAGGGCGGCAAGGCCTACGAGCTGGTCCGCAACTTCACCTGGAGCAACGACCACCAGAACGCGGTCGCCGGGGACATCGTGGCCGGCCTGACCCCCGAGCAGGCGGCCGAGAAGTGGGTCGAAGAGAACAAGATCGTGTGGAAGGACTGGATGCCCCGGTGACGCGGACGTGGGACTTCATCATCGTCGGCGGCGGCTCGGCCGGCTGCGCGCTGGCCAACCGGCTCAGCGCCGACCCCGGCGCCTCCGTCCTCCTCCTGGAGGCCGGGCGGCCCGACTACCGGTGGGACGTCTTCATCCACATGCCGGCGGCGTTGATGTTCCCCATCGGCAGCCGCTTCTACGACTGGAAGTACGAGTCGGAGCCGGAGCCGCACATGGGCGGGCGCCGGATCTACCACGCGCGCGGCAAGGTGCTGGGCGGCTCCAGCAGCATCAACGGCATGATCTTCCAGCGCGGCAACCCGCTAGACTACGAGCGCTGGGCGGCCGACCCCGGCATGAAGAGCTGGGACTACGCGCACTGCCTGCCGTACTTCAGGCGGATGGAGAACTGCCTGGCCGACCCCGACTCGCCCTACCGCGGGTCGCGAGGGCCGCTGAAGCTGGAGCGCGGGCCCGCGCGTGGCCCGCTGTTCGAGGCCTTCTTCCAGGCGGTACGGCAGGCCGGCCACGAGCTGACCGACGACGTGAACGGCTACCGGCAGGAAGGCTTCGCCGCCTTCGACCGCAACCTGCACCGGGGCCGGCGGCTCAGCGCGGCCCGCGCCTACCTGCACCCGGTGCGCCGGCGCCCGAATCTGACGGTGCGGACCCGCGCGCTGGTGTCGAAGGTGCTGTTCGAGGGCGAGCGCGCGGTCGGCGTCGAGGTCAACGGGGCCGCCGTGCGCGGCAGGGAGATCATCCTGTGCGGCGGCGCGATCAACTCGCCGCAGCTCCTGCAGGTCTCCGGCATCGGGCCGCGGGCGGTGCTGGAGGCGGCGGGCGTCAAGGTGCGGCACGACCTGCCCGGCGTCGGCGAGCACCTCCAGGACCACCTGGAGGTCTACGTGCAGCACGCCTGCCTGAAGCCGGTCTCCCAGCAGCCGTCGCTGGCGATGTGGCGGCGGCCGTTCATCGGGGCCGACTGGCTCTTCCTGCGCCGGGGGCCCGGCGCGACCAACCACTTCGAGGCGGGCGGCTTCCTGCGCTCCAACGACGAGGTGGCCTACCCCAACCTGATGATCCACTTCCTGCCGATCGCGGTGCGCTACGACGGGTCGGCCCCGGCGGGCGGGCACGGCTACCAACTGCACATCGGGCCGATGTACTCCGACGCCCGCGGCTCGGTGCGGATCACCTCGGGCGACATCGCGGTCAAGCCGGCGCTGCGGTTCAACTACCTGTCCACCGACCAGGACCGGCGCGAGTGGGTCGAGGCGATCCGGCACGCCCGGGCCATCCTCTCCCAGCCGGCCTGGGCGGAGCTGAACGGCGGCGAGCTCTCCCCCGGCCCGGGCGTCGAGACCGACGAGGAGATCCTCGACTGGGTGCGCCGCGACGGCGAGACCGCGCTGCACCCCTCCTGCAGCAACCGCATGGGCCTGGACGAGCTGTCGGTGCTCGACCCGGAGACCATGCGGGTGCACGGGCTGGAGGGGTTACGCGTGGTCGACGCCTCGGCCATGCCGTACGTCACCAACGGCAACATCTACGCGCCGGTGATGATGCTGGCGGAGAAGGCGGCCGACCTGATCCTCGGCAACACGCCGCTGCCGGCCGAGCCGATCGACTTCTACCGCCGCTAGCGGCCCAGCCGGCGGTAGGCGCGGACCGACAGCGGGAAGAAGACCGCGAGCAGGACCAGCGGCCAGATCACCGCCATGAGCACCGAGTGCTGGGCCACCCACGAGTCGCCGCCCCAGGTGGGGTTGCCGAACAGCTCGCGGACCGCGCCGACGGTGGCCGACAGCGGGTTCCACTCGGCGATCGCGCCCAGCCAGCCCGGCATGCTGGACGGCGCGACAAAGGCGTTGGACAGGAAGCCCACCGGGAACTCCAGCGCCTGCGCGGCGGCCACCGCGCCGGGGTCGCGGGTGAGCAGGCCGAGGTAGATGCCGGCCCAGATGAGCGCGAACCGCAGCAGGAGCAGCAGGGCCACCGCGGCGAGCGCGCCGGCCGGGCCGCCGGTGGGCCGCCAGCCGACGGCCAGGCCGCAGCCGAGCATGAGGGCGAGCAGCACGGTGGAGTGGATCAGGTCGGCGATGCTGCGGCCGAGCAGCACGGCCGACTGGGCCATCGGCATCGAGCGGAAGCGGTCGGTGACGCCTCGGGAGGCGTCGGTGGTGACCTGGACCATCGTGGCGCTCAGGCCGAAGAGCATCGTCATGCCGTACATGCCGGGCATGAGGAAGTCGAAGTAGTTCGCGCCGGGTGGCACGGCCACGGCGCCGCCGAAGAGGTAGCCGAAGACGAGGGTGATCAGGACCGGGAAGACCAGGCCGAAGACGGCTCCGGCGGGCTGGGCGGCCCAGTGGAGCAGGTCGCGCCGGGCGACGGTCCACCCGTCGGCCAGCGCCCAGCCGAGCCGCGAACCGGTCAGCGGGACGGCACTCATCGGACATCCTCCTTCTCCACCGGACCCGGGCTCTCGGCGCGGGCTTCGGTGCGGGGGTCGGCGGGGGTTCCGGCGGGGGTTTCGGTGCTGGGGTTGGACGGGGTTTCGGTGCTGGGGTGGGTCGGGTTTTCGGTCAGGTCGAGGAAGACCTCGTCCAGGGTGGGTCGGCGGACCGCCAGGTCCTCGATCGCCAGCCCGTCCAGGGCGGTCACCGCGGCGGCGAGGGCGGCCATCCGGTCGCGCACCGGCACGCTGACGTGCCGGGTGTCGGGATCGGTCTCGGGTTCGCCGCTGCCGATCCCGGCCAGCAGCCCGGCGACCCGGGGCAGGTCGGCCACGTCACGGACCACCACGTCCAGGCGGTCGCCGCCGAGCCGGGCCTTGAGCTCGGCCGAGGTGCCCTCGGCCACCACCCGGCCGGCGTCGAGCACCACGATCCGGTCGGCGAGCTGGTCGGCCTCCTCCAGGTACTGGGTGGTCAGCAGCACGGTCGCGCCGAGCCCGCGTACGGCGGCCCAGACCTCGGCGCGGCTGCGCGGGTCGAGGCCGGTGGTGGGCTCGTCGAGGAAGAGCACGGGCGGCGAGAGGATCATGCCGGCCGCCAGGTCGAGGCGGCGCCGCATGCCGCCCGAGTAGTCCTTGACCGGCTTGCCGCCGGTCTCGGCCAGGCCGAAACGTTCGAGCAGCTCGTCGGCCCTGGCCCGGGCGCGGCGGGCGCCGAGGTGGTACAGGCGGCCGAACATCTCCAGGTTGCGCCGGCCGCTGAGGATCTCGTCCAGGGCGGCGTGCTGGCCGACCAGGCCGATGCTCCGCCGTACCTCGGCGGGGTGGGTGGCCACGTCGAAGCCGGCGACGCTGGCGCGGCCGGCGTCGAAGCCCAGCAGGGTGGTCAGGATGCGGACCGCGGTGGTCTTGCCGGCGCCGTTGGGGCCGAGCAGGCCGCAGACGGTGCCGGGGCGGACCTCCAGGTCGAAGCCGGCCAGGGCGGCCTTGCCCCGGTAGCTCTTGTGTACCTTCTCGGCGACTATCATACGCTGTACCGTACGCTATACGGTTCAAGAAAAGCAAGCGTACGTTGTACCGTACGGATATGACGATCGAGTACTCGGGCAAGGGCGACCCCGCCCGCTCCCTCGCGCTGCTCTGGCGCACCAGCGAGAAGCCGAGCCGCAAGGGCAAGCCGGAACTGAACGTCGACCGCATCGTGCGCGCCGCCATCACGGTGGCCGACGAGGAGGGCCTGCCGGCGCTGTCCATGCGCCGGGTGGCCGAGCAGCTCGGCGTGGGCACGATGTCGCTCTACACCTACGTCCCCGGCAAGCCGGAACTGCTCGACGTCATGCTCGACACGGTGTACGGCGAGACCGACCGCAGCGAGGAGTTCGACGGCTGGCGGGCCCGGCTCGCCCACATCGCCCGCGAGAACTGGGCGCTCTACCTGCGCCACCCGTGGCTGCTCCAGGTGGCCAGCAACCGGCCGGTGCTCGGCCCCAACCTGACCGCCAAGTACGACTACGAGCTGCGCGCCATCGACGGCATCGGCCTGAGCGACGTCGAGATGGACGCGGTACTCACGCTGATCACCGACTTCGTGCACGGCACGGCGCGCGGCGCGGTGGCCGCGGCCCAGGCGGAGAAGTCCACCGGCGTCACCGACCAGCAGTGGTGGACCGCGCACGCGCCCTTCCTGAGCCGGATCGCCGACTACACCCAGTACCCCGTCGCCTCCCGGGTCGGCCAGGCGGCGGGCGAGGCGCACCAGTCCGCCTACGACCCTGCGTTCGCCTTCGACTTCGGGCTGGAGCGGATCCTGGACGGCGTCCAGTTCATGATCGAACGGAAGATGACGATCACCTGAATCCTCCGTAGGTGATCTTTCACCCGGTAAGCCCAAAAACCTACGATCACGGCGCAATTCACCGCACTCGTGATCGGAGAACCCCGTGGTTCCTGGCAGTTCTCGCGTGGGCCGGTTCCAGCCGGCCACGCGCAGGATCGCCGCGGCGCTGAGCGTCTTCATGATCCTCGCGATCGTGGAAGCGCAGCCGGCGCAAGCGAGAGTCACCTTAACCCCGCCCCCCGCCCCCGACCCAGCGCTCGTCGACCCCTCGACGGCGCCGTCCGGCCCCACCGCGCCGGACGAGGCCTCCGCCCTGCTCAGCGCCCGGCTCACCGGCAAGCGGGTGGAGATCGAGGCCGCCCGCTCGGAGACCAGCTCGACCTACGCCAACCCTGACGGCACGCTCACGGTGGAAACGTTTTCTGGACCGATCCGCCAGCGGGAGGGCGAAGCCTGGGTCACCCTCGACCCCACCCTGGTCAAGCAGGACGACCAGAGCGTCGCGGTCCGCTCCCACCAGCGCGACCTGCGCATCGGCGGCAAGCCCGACCGCACCGCGACCGACCTGGTCACGCTCGGCCCGGTGACGCTGCAGTGGCCGGGACCGCTGCCCGCGCCGCAGGTCTCCGGCGACACCGTCACCTACCCGGCCGCGCTCGGCACCGCCGACGTGGTCATCACCGCCACCCGCACCGGCGCCGAGCAGTTCGTCGTGGTCAAGGAGCGGCCCGCCACGCCGCTGACCTACCGGCTGCGGCTCAAGGCGCCCGGCATGAAGCTCCGCCAGGCCGCCGACGGCGGCGTCGAACTGCTCGACCGCCGCAACAAGGTGACCGTGACCGTGCCCGCGCCGGTCATGTGGGACGCCCAGGTCGACCCCGGCTCCGGCGACCACCTGCGCCGCGGCGCGGTGGACATGCGGGTGCGCGGCAACGACCTGGTGATCACGCCGGATCCGGCCTTCCTCTCGGATCCGGCGACCGTCTACCCGGTCACCGTCGACCCCACGCTCAACCTGGGCCAGGTGTTCGACACCTTCGTCCAGCAGGGCTACGGCACCGACATGTCCGGCTCGACCGAGCTCAAGCTGGGCAACAACGGCAGCGGCCAGATCGCCCGCTCCTTCATCACGTGGAAGACGCCCGGCATCAGCGGCAAGCGCATCCTGTCGGCCACGCTCAACCTGTGGAACTTCCACTCCTGGTCGTGCGAGGCGCGGAGCTGGGAGGTCTGGTCGGCCAACCAGGCCACGACCGCCAGCCGCTACCCCGGGCCGACCATGGCCGCCAAGTACGCCACCTCCAGCCAGACCAAGGGCCACAGCTCCGGCTGCGCCGACGGCTGGGTGGGCGCCAACGTGACCTCGCTCGTGCAGCACTGGGCCGACCAGGGCTGGAGCGAGTCGGGCATGGGCCTGCGCGCCTCGAACGAGAGCGACCCCTACTCGTGGAAGCGCTTCAACTCCGGCAACGCCACGAGCCACGTGCCCTACATCTCGGTCACCTACAACTCCTACCCGACCAAGCCGCAGTCGGTGTGGGTCTCCCCGCACACCGTCGCCGGCACCACGATGTGGACCACCACCACGACCCCGCAGCTCCGGGCACACGTCGGTGACCAGGACGGCGGCAACGTGCGCGGCCGGTTCGAGATCCGCGAGGGCGGCAACCTCGTGATCAAGGACATCTACGGCGCCTACGTCGGCAGCGGCGGCTTCTCCAGCTCCGCCGCCATCCCGGCCGGCAAGCTGGTCAACGGCCACACCTACACCGTGCGCGGCTGGACCAACGACGGCTCGCTCAACTCCAAGGAGTACGTCGACAAGGTCATCCGCGTCGACACCGCCAAGCCGCCCGCGCCCGCGGTGACCAGCTCCACCCACCCCGACACCGGCTGGCACGGCGACCCCGGCAAGGCGGCGACCTTCACCGCCACCCCGGGCAACACCGACACCGCATGGCTGGCCTACCGCCTCGACGAGGGCCCGACCACCCGCGTGGCGACCACCGGCGCGGCCAAGACCTTCAGCGTCACCCCGGCCACGCCGGGCGAGCACACGGTGAGCGTGCAGACCATCGACCCGGCGGGCAACGCCTCCGCCCCGGCGGTCTACACCTTCAACGTGGGCGCCGGGAACGTCGCCGCGCCCGCCGACGGCGAGCGTACGGCCCGCCGTACCGAACTGTCGGCCAGCGCCCGCAGCCAGTACGACCGGGTCACCTTCGAGTGGCGGCGGGCCGAGACCGACCCGTGGGCCGCCATCCCGCCCGCCCAGGTGCTGGGCGCAGACGGCCGGCCGTTGACGGCCTGGCCGGTGGCGGCCACGGTCAGCGGCGCCACGGCGACCGTCTCCGGGCTCACCTGGAACCTGGTCGACCAGCTCGGCGGCGACGGCGCCGTGCAGGTGCGGGCGGTCTTCGGCAACGCCTCCGGCGCGACCTCGCCGACGGTGGCCACCGACGTGGTCGCCGACCGGCAGGCCAGCGGCGCGGCCACCGAGGAGCTCGGCTCCGGCACGGTCAACCTGCTGACCGGCGACTTCCGCCTGGAGGAGTCCGAGGCCGAGCTGTTCGGCCTGGCGCTGTCGCGCACCGCCTCCTCGCGTGACCCCAAGCTCGGCAAGACCACCTCGCCCTTCGGGCCGGAGTGGTCGGCGGGCGGCGTCTCGGAGGTGGCCGAGTCGGAGTACACCTCGCTGACCGAGACCTCGGCCAGCTCGGTGGAGCTCACCCTGGCCGACGGCAGCCCGATCCAGTTCACCAGGACCGGCTCGGGCTGGAAGCCGGAGGAGGGCGCGGAGGAGCTCACGCTCACCGGCGCCTACACGCTCAAGGACGCCGACGGCGTGGTGACCACCTTCACCAAGCCGGCCGGCTCGACGCTCTTCCGCCCGGCGACCACCACGCCGCCCGGCGCGAACAACGTCACGCGCTACGTCTACGAGGCCGACCGGCTCAAGGCGATCATCGCGCCCACCGGCGCGGTGGCCGACCTGGCGGTCGACTGCGCGCTGCCCTCGCCCAAGCCCGGCTGCCGCGTGCTGGAGCTGGTCTACGAGGGTGACCGCGTGGGCAAGGTGCTCTTCCACGACTCGGGCACGCCCGTGGCCGTGGCGCAGTACGCCTACGACGCCTCGCGCCGCCTGATCGAGGCGTGGGACCCGCGCGTCACGCCCGCGCTCAAGACCACCTACGCCTACGACGCCGCCGGCCGGATCGTGCGGCTCACCCCGCCGGGCGAGCTGCCCTGGACCTACGCCTACGACGCCGAGGGCCGGCTGCAGCACGTGTCCAGGCCGGGCCTGCGCGCGGGCACGGCCGACCAGGTCGAGGGCGAGGCCCGCACCTCGATCGTGTACGACGTGCCGCTGGACAAGGCGTCGGGCGGTCCCGCCGACCTCAAGCCGCAGCACACCGCGGTCTGGGGCCAGCGCAACAACCCGACCGACGCCACCGCGATCCTCCCGCCCGACCAGCGGCCCGGCTCCGGCTGGGCCCGCGCGACCGTGCACTACCTGGACGCCAGCGGGCGCGAGGTCAACACCCTCACCCCCGGCGGGCACCTGTCGGTGACCGAGCACGACAAGTTCGGCAACACCGTGCGCGAGCTCGGCGCGGCCAACCTGGAGTTGGCGCTCGGGAGCGCCCCGCGCCTGGACGACCTGGGCATCTCCGCCCTCGGTACGGCCGAGCGAGCCGAACTGCTCTCGACCCGCTCGATCTACGACGAGGAGGGCCAGCGCGAGCTGGAGGAGTACGGCCCGCTGCACCTGATCGGCGCCGAGCCGGCCAGGCTGCACACGGTCAAGGTCTACGACGAAGGCCGCCCGGCCGACGCCGCGACCAAGAACCTCGTCACCAGGGAGAGCGTCGGAGCCCGTGCGCCGGGCGCGGCGAGCGACACCGACGTGCGCGTCACGGTGACCGAGTACGACTGGAAGCTCGGCCAGCCCACCAAGGTCGTCAAGGACCCGGGCGGGCTGAACCTGACCACCACGACGTCCTACGACGCCGAGGGCCGGGCCGTGCGGACGACCCTGCCGCGCGGCAACGCGGGCGCCACCCTGCTCACCACCTACTACACCGCGACCGGCGCCGCGCCCTGCGGCGGCAAGCCCGCCTGGGCCGGCCTGGTCTGCCGGACCGCTCCGGAGAGCGGCACGCAGACCCCGGTCAAGACCACCACCTACACCCGCTTCGGCAGCCCGCTGACCGTGGCGGAAAGCGCCGGCGGCGTGACCAGGACGACCCACACCGGGTACGACGCGGCCGACCGGCCGCTGACCTCGTGGATCACCGGCGGCGTCGGGCAGCAGGTGCCGGTCTCCGGCGTCGTCTACTCCCCCACCACCGGCAAGGTGCTGGAGCGCCGGCGGCTCGACGCGCAGGGCAACGTCACCGAACGCGTGGTGACGGGCTACGACCTGCTCGGGCAGACGATCTCCTACACCGACGCCGACGGCGCGGTGACCACCACGGAGTACGACCTGCTGGGCCGTACCACGAAGGTGTCCGACAGCCTGCCGTCCACCGTCGTCTACGCCTACGACCACGCGGCCGAGCCGCGCGGCCTGGCCACGTCGGTGACGGACTCGGTGGCCGGCGCCTTCACCGCCCGCTACGACGCCGACGGCGGCTTCGCCGGCGGCGACCTGCCGGGCGGGCTGCACCTCGCGGTCGAGGACGACGAGCGGGGCACCGACCTGTCCCGCGTCTACACCCGCGACGGGCACGAGGAGCCGCTCCTGGCCGAGCAGGTGGAGGTCTCGGCGCACGGCCAGCGGCTGCGCGACGGCCGGCGGAGCTACGGCTACGACAAGGCCGGCCGGCTGACCTCGGTCACCGAGGGCTGCGAGAAGCGCACCTACACCTACGACGCCAACACCAACCGCACCAAGCTCGCGGCCGAGGACTGCGAGGGGAAGGTCACCGAGACCGGCTACGCCTACGACGCGGCCGACCGGCTCACCGGCGAAGGCATCGCCTACGACCAGCTCGGCCGGACCACCGCCCTGCCGGGCAGCACCTTCGAGTACCACGTCAACGACTTCGTCCACAGGCAGACCGTGGGCGAGCGCACGATGACCTGGACCCTCGACGCGGCCGACCGGATCCGCTCGTTCACCGGCCCGGCCGGAACGACCGTCAACCACTACGACGGCGAGGGCGACACCCCGTCCTGGGCGGCCGAGGCCGACGGCGGCGTCACCCGCAACGTCAACGGCATGGACGGCAACCTGGCCGCCCTGACCGGCCGCGACGGGCAGGTGCGCCTCCAGCTCACCTCCCTGCACGGCGACGTGGCCACCGAGCTCGACCTGGCCACGCTGACCGCCACGGTGGTGGACGCCGACGAGTTCGGCGTCTCCCGCTCCGAGCCCAGGCGGTACGGCTGGCTGGGCGGCAAGCAGCGCTCGGCCGAGACGCTCGACGGGGTCGTCCTGATGGGCGTGCGGCTCTACTCGCCGGCCCTGGGCCGCTTCCTGCAGATCGACCCGGTGACCGGCGGCAGCGCCAACGCCTACGAGTACTGCGCGGGCGACCCGGTCAACTGCACCGACCTGGACGGCAAGGCGTTCTGGATCCCGGCCATCGCGGCCTGCCTGCGCTGGTGCTCGCGGGCTGGCTCCTGGGGCCGCAAGGCGTGGGGCTGGGGCAAGAGCGGCTGGCGCTGGGGCAAGAAGCAGTGGGGCAAGCGGGGCCAGGCCGGCAGGACGCTCAAGCGCTGGGCCAGCAGCGGTCGCCGCTGGTTCAGCCGTGGCGGCTTCGTCGGCGCGGTGGCCTACGGTTCCTACGGCTGCTACCGCAAGCGGACCTGGTCCGGCTGCGGCAACGCCTGGCTGAACGGCGCCAAGTGGGGCGCCGGCATCGGCGGCGGCTGGGGCATCGTGCGCGGCGGCTGGCGCCTGCGGCGCTGGTGGCGCAGGGGCTGACGCCTGACCAGGGGCCCGGGCAGCCGGTCCGGGCCCCTTTCGCGTCCCATCGGCCGGCACGCTCGGGACCGGCCCTGCACCCGCCGCACGGGCGCTAGCGCTTGGGGCGGTAGTGCAGGGCGACGATCCCGCACTCGAACGGCCGCGCCTCCACCAGCTCCATCCGGTGGTGGGCGCCGGCCGGGAAGACCGGCATGCCCGAGCCGATCGCGGTCGGGTTGACCAGCAGGTGCAGGTCGTCCAGCAGCCCGGCGGCGATCAGGTTGGCCACGAAGGTGCCGCCGCCGTAGGCGATCATGTCGCCGCCCTGCCGCGCCTTCAGCTCGTTGATCGCCTCGGCCAGGTCGCCGCCGGCGACGGTCGCGTTCTCCCACGGCGACTCGGTGAGCGTGCTGGAGACGACGACCTTCGGGGTCTCGTTCATCCAGGCGACCGTCGCCTCGTCCTCGCCCTCGGGCGCGGCGGCCCAGGTGGGGATGAAGCCCTCGGCCAGCTTGCGGCCCAGGACGATGAGGTCGACCGGCTTGGTCAGCGCGTCGAGGTAGGCGTTGAGGTCGTCGGTCCAGGGGAAGGTCATCCAGTCCATCTCGCCGTTCGGGCCGGCCATGTAGCCGTCGGCGGTGACCTGGACCTGGAGCTTGAACTTACGCATGATCGCCGTCTCTTTCGTGGTGGGGGCCGTGCTTTCCGATGTCCCTCACTCTGCCGGGGTCGCCTTACGGTTTCCTTCCGTCCCTCTTAAGGCCGCAGCGCCACGGTGATGATCTCCCGGGAGTCGTCGGTAAGAGGCCCGCGGACCCAATCGCCGTACTGCGCCTCGATCACGTACCCGGCCTCGGCCAGGAAGGCGTTGAGCTCGGCGGGGTCGAGGAAGCGCAACTCTCCCCGGTCGACCCGGAGCACGGTGCCGTCGGGCGTCGCGGTGGTCTCGCTGAGCGCCACGACGCCGTCCGTCCCCATGACGGCCTCGTGCCACATCCGCAGCTTGCGGCCGTCGGCGGTCTCGACGTCGGAGGCGTTGCCCGGGTGCCAGCCGGTCCAGGCGCGGGCCTGGGGGTGGCGGGTGCCGAAGACGAAGCGCCCGCCGGGCCGCAGGGCGGTGTGGATCGCGCGCAGGGAGGCGCGCAGGTCGGCGTCGGTGATCAGGCACTGGAAGGCGTTGCTGGTCATGGTCGCCAGGTCGAACTCGGCCGTCCAGCCGAGGTCGGCCGCCTTGCCCGCCACCCATTCGACGCCCGGATGCCGCCGGGCGCGGTCCAGCATCGCCGGGTCGGGGTCGACGCCGGTCAGCCGGCCGGTGTGGCCGCGCTCGCGGGCGTCGTGCAGCAGGCTGCCGGTGCCGCAGCCCACGTCGAGCACGTCGGAAGCGGCCAGGACGTGTTCCGTCACGAAGGCGCACTCGGCGCGGGCGGGGTCCCAGGGGGCGAGCTGGTCGTAGAGAGCCGCTACGTCGGCGTCGGAGAACATTCCGACAGTGTCACCACCCGGCCCGGCGCCGCCAACCGGTTTTCCTGGCGGGCCGGGCAGGGGGTCACGAGCCTTCCGCTGCGGGTCAGGCCGGCGTGCCGTACGCCGCGCGGATGCGGACGACGTGCTCGACCAGCGTGATCAGCGTCTGCTTGACCGCGTCGCGGTGGCGCGCGTCGGTCCGCACGATCGGCACGTGCGGGGCCAGCGCGAGCGCCTCGCGCACCTCGTTCTCGGCGTGGGCGAAGGTGCCGTCCCAGCCGTTGATCGCGATGACGAACGGCAGCTTGGCCTCTTCGAAGTAGTCGATCGCCGGGAAGCTGTCGGCCAGCCGCCGGGTGTCGACGAGCACGACCGCGCCGATGGCGCCACGGACCAGGTCGTCCCACATGAACCAGAACCGGTGCTGCCCGGGCGTGCCGAACAGGTACAGGATCAGGTCCCGGTCGAGCGACAACCGGCCGAAGTCCATGGCCACCGTGGTGGTCTGCTTGTTCGGCGTCATACCGAGGTCGTCGATGCCCGCGGAGGCATCGGTCATGACCGCTTCGGTGGTGAGCGGGAGGATCTCGGACACGGCGCCCACGAACGTCGTCTTCCCGACGCCGAAGCCGCCGGCGACGACGATCTTCGTCGACGTCAGCCCGGGGCTAGAGCCTGCGAAGTCCACTGAGCACCCTTTCGAGCATGTTGAGGTCTGGCTGACCTTGTTCCAGGCGCGGCTGGTGGAGCCGGACGAGACCTTCGTCCGACATGTCGGCGATCAGCACGCGCGCCACCCCGAGCGGGACCCGCAGCAGCGCTGAGATCTCCGCCACGGAGCGGAAGGTACGGCATAGCTGCATGATGGCTTCCTGCTCGGGGGTGAGCAGGGCGAGCTCGTCGTCCGGGATGGACATCGAGGAGACCAGCGTCTCCATGGCCAGGTGGTAGCGAGGCTCCGACCGGCCGCCCGTCACCGCATACGGACGGAACAGGGGCTCCTCGTCCCCCGAACCGTCGGCGCCGTACACCATCACATCACCGGGTCCTGGCGGCTTGCAGTTCCGCGCGCAGGGCCGGGGTCAGCGCCTGGCCGGCCCGGTCCACCAGCAACGTCATCTGGTAGGCCACCAGCCCCATGTCGCAGTCGGGCGCGGCCAGGACCGTCAGCACCGAACCGTCGCTGATCGCCATCACCAGCAGCAGACCGCGCTGCATCTCCACCACGGTCTGCGTCACCGCCCCGCCCTCGAAAACGCGCGAGGCGCCCACGGTGAGCGAGAGCAGTCCCGCCGAGACCGCCGCCAGCTGGTCGGCCCGGTCCGGGGGGAAGCCCTCCGACGAGGCCAGGCAGAGTCCGTCGGCCGAGACCACCACGGCGTGGGCGACACCAGGGGTGTTGCGCACGAAGTCGGTGATCAGCCAGTCGAACCGATGCGCCTCATGGCTGAGGGTCGTCACTCTTCCTCCTTGGTCGTAAGCGTGCCCGCAGTGATGCTGTGCCGGGCCTGTCGCCCGGCAAGCTCGCTCACGCTTGGTCCTCCTGCTCGTTCAGCTCGGCCCGGCCGCGCCGGACGCCCTGCTGGAAGCTGGACATACGGTTGCGGATCCGGTCCGCCGAGACCGGCGGCGCCGGCGGGACCGGCGCCTGTGGTTGTGCCGGCTGGGCCGCGGCCGTGCCGGGCACCAGGTTCGCCTTCGGCGTTCGGCGCGGGAGCCCGGCCTGGGTCACGCCGCCGAGGCTGGGGTCGCTGGCCGCCGCCGCCGCACGCCAGCCGGCGTCGGCGGGGGTGCGCCAGGCGTCACCGGCCGGTACGGCAGGCGCCGCGGCCTCTTCGGCGGCCGGCTCGGCGGCCTTGCGCGGAGCCGGCTCCTGGGAGGCGTCGGGCCGGCGGAACCAGGCCGACTCCACCGAGGCGAAGATCGGGAGGTACTCCTCCTGCTCCGGCTCCATCGGCGAGAACTCCACCGACGGGGTGGCCGGGCGCTGCAGGTCGCCGGTGTAGTGCGGGGCGGCGAACGCTCCGCTGTCGCGGCCGGGGAGCGAGCCGTCCCTGCTCGGAAGCGGTCCCGCGCCGTTCTCGCCGCTGGGGAAGCCGTTGTCCCGGCTGCCGAAGGCGCCGGTGTCACGGCCGAACGATCCGGTGTCGCGGCTGCCGAAGGCGCCGGTGTCGCCGCTCGGGAACGCTCCGCCGTCGCGGCGCGGCAGGCCGTTGCCCTCCGCCTGCGGGTAGCCCGGGTAGGAGCCGGTCTGCGGCGGCTGCTGCTCGCGGCGCACCGGGTTGTCCCCGCTGGGGAAGCTCGGGAAGGACGAGCTGTCCAGGCTGGGGAAGGCGGCGTTGTCCAGGCTTGGGTAGTTGCCCGGGTTGCTGGGGAAGGACGGGTGCGAGCCGGGCGCGAACGGTCCGGACGGCGGCTGCGGGAAGGCCTGGGCGGGGTCGGCGGTGAAGGAGCCGAGGCCCTGCCGGCCGCTGGTGAGCCCGGAGGAGCCGGTGGTGTCCCAGTCGCCGCTCGGGAAGGACTGGAAGCCGTTCTGCGCGGCCGGGGCGGCTTTGGCGCTGCCACCGAAGGCGGGACGCTGCGGCACGGGCGGCTGGCCGGCATCCGGGATGAGCGACGGCGGCAGCAGGATCATCGCGATCAGGCCGCTGCCCTCGCCCTTGCGGAGCTGGACGCGGATGCCGTGGCGCAGGGCCAGGCGGCCGACCACGAACAGGCCCATGCGGCGGGAGACGGAGACGTCGACGACGGGCGGCTCGGCCAGGCGGCGGTTGGCCTCGGCGAGCTCGTCCTCGGTCATGCTGATGCCGGAGTCGCTGACCGACACCAGCGCGCCGCCGCCTTCGATGATGCTGGAGGTGACGACGACCTGGGAGTTCTTCGGGGAGAACTGCACGGCGTTCTCGACCAGCTCGGCGACGAGGTGGACGAGGTCGTTGGCGGCGCTGCCGACCACCATGGTGGCGCGGTGCACGCGCACCTGGACGCGCTCGTAGTCCTCGACCTCCGACAGCGCCGCGCGGACGACGTCGACGAGGCGGGCGGGCTGGCTGCGGCGGCGGGCCGGTTCGTGGCCGGCGAGGACCAGGAGGTTCTCGGAGTTGCGCCGCATGCGGGTGGCGAGGTGGTCGAGCTTGAACAGGTCGGCCAGCCGGGCGCCGTCCTGCTCGCCCTTCTCCAGGCCGTCGATCAGCGAGATCTGCCGCTCGACCAGGGTCTGGGTGCGGCGGGAGAGGTTGACGAACATCGCGCTGATGTTGCCGCGCAGCTCGGCCTCCTCGGCGGCCAGGCGTACGGCCTGGCGGTGGACCTCGTCGAAGGCCTGCGCCACTTCGCCGATCTCGTCCTTGCCCTCGATCGGGATCGGCAGGATGTCGGGCGGGTTGGAGTCGCCCGAGACGCGCAGCGTGCGCACCACGTCGGGCAGCCGGATGCCGGCGATCTCCAGGGCCTCCGAGCGCAGGCGGCGCAACGGGGTGACCATCGACCGGGCGATGAGCACGGTCAGGACCAGGACGAGCAGCAGCAGGACGAGGATCGCGGCGCCGGCGAGGATCGCGTTGCGGACCTCGGCCTCGCGCAGCTGGTTGGCGCGCAGGAGGGCCTGGGCGGCGGCCTTCGTCTCGACCTTGCCGCGGATCTGGTCGATGGCCCAGGAGTTGTCGTTGAACCACTCGCTGATGCCCTCGGCCCTGTCCGAGATCAGCCTCGATTGGATCTTCGGGCCGCCGTCTGCCATGGTGATGGCACGACCCTTGGTCAGTTCCGACCGGTAGTAGCGCTGCTCGTTCAGGGCGTCCTGGAGTTCCTTGGCGAACTCCGGACCGGCTTCGGAGCCGAAGGCGATCATGGCCGCGCGCTGCTGGGCGCGCAGGGCGATGAAGTCCTCGACCTGGAGCGCGGTGACCGCGGACTTCTGGTAGGCCGTCTGGAGAAGGAGGATGCGCTGCTCGGAGATGGCTTCCTTGGCCCGCGCCAGCTCGCTCAGCCCGCGCAGCAGGCCGACCGTCTTGGAGTCCTGGGTGAGCAGCGTGAGCTCCTCGTGCAGGGCCAGCAGGTTCTCCACCATGCCGCTGTAGCGGGCGGTCAGCTTCTCCTTGCGGACGGTCGACAGACCGCGGACGGAGGCGGCGGCGAGGCGGGCGCGCGCCTCGGCGCGGACCCCGTAGCTGGAGTCGATCGTGGCCAGGTCGGCGAGGACGACCTTCGCGTTGCGGTCGGTCTCCTTCTCCCGGTTCTGGACGTGCTCCTGGAGCTTGTCGTTGTTCCGCGACAGGTAGTACCAGCCCGCCGTGTCACGCTCCAGTCCGATCGACTGGAGGAGGTCGCGGATGTGTCCGGCCTGCTCGGCGGCGGTCGCCAGCCGGGTGTAGTCGCCGACGCTCTCGACGGAGGTGACCACGCGCGCACCGGCGAGGGTGACACCGGCGATCGTGGGCACCAGGATGAGAGCCGTGAGGCGCCACCGTACGCGCCAGTTGCGCAGCGCGAACCGTGGCAACGACCGCTTTTGGCGGTCTCGCCGGGCGGCCCGGCCGCCGCGGGCGTCAAACTTGCCCGCGTCCGGCGCCTCCCTGCGTGTGCCTGGGTCTGGCACGTTGTTACGCGTTGTCACCGCTGTTCGCTACCCCTCGGTCATCCCGTCGCAAAAGACGGGTCATAGGTCGTCCACAAGGTATCCGCCGGACGTCGATGACCAGGCAAAACAGACACAATTGTTACAAATGTGACCACAGACTGTGCATGTCCGGTTATCGCAAAGCGGCAAGCACCTGATCACGCACCGCGCGGCGTTGCACGTCATCGCTGAGGGGGCGCCCGGCGCGATCCACCACATAGAAGACGTCAACCGCCTCCGCGCCCAGAGTCTCCACATGAGCAGCTTTCACGTCAAGCCCGCAATCCCCAAACGCACGCCCGATGCGCCACAAAAGTCCAGGTCGGTCATGCGCTCTGACCTCGACAACTGTCGCTGTGGCAGACGCGTCGTCAAGGAGCCGCACCCGCGGCGGGGCCACGGGGACGCGAGCAGGTCTCATGGCTCTGGTACGGCGAGCCAGCCGCTGCTCGATGTCGAGCCGCCCGGCGAGCACCAGCCGCAGATCCGCCTCCAGCGTGGCGGGGTCGGGCGGCGAGCCGTACTCGGGGATGACGGAGAACTCCAGGACCGCGGTGGAGCCGGCCGAGGCCGCCGAGGCGGACCTGACGACCAGGTGATGCGCGGCCAGCACGCCCGCAGCGCTCCACAGCAGGCCGGGCCGGTCGGGCGCGACGACGGTGACGCCGGCGCCGTTCACCCGCACCGCTCCCCCGCCGTGCCGGGCCAGCGCGGCCTGGGCCGGGGAGAGCACGGGCGCCTTGGGCGGCGGCGAGCCGGCCAGCACCGAGCGCACGCGGCGGACCAGCTCGGCGACGAGCCCGGCCTTCCACGAGTTCCAGGCGGCGGGCCCGGTCGCCAGCCCGTCGGCGACGGCCAGCGCGGCCAGCAGGTCGAGCAGCTCGCGCGAGCCGACCGCGGCGGCGACCTTCTCGATGGTGACGGGGTCGTCCAGGTCGCGGCGGGTGGCGGTCTCCGGCAGCAGCAGATGGTGGCGGACCAGCCCGGCCAGCAGATCGGCGTCGGCGGCGGGCAGGCCGAGACGGGCGGCGAGGTCGCGCACCACCACGGCGCCGCCGACCGAGTGGTCGCCCGGCCCGCCCTTGCCGATGTCGTGCAGGAGCGCGCCGATCAGCAGCAGGTCGGGCCGCGGCACCTCCCGGGTGTGGGCGGCGGCGTTGGCGGCCGTCTCGATCAGATGGCGGTCCACGGTGAAGCGGTGGATCGGGTTGCGCTGCGGCCGGTGCCGCACGCTGTCCCACTCGGGCAGCAGCTTCACCAGCACGCCCGCCTGGTCGAGCTCCTCCCAGACCGGCACCGCGGCCCGGCCCGCGCCGAGCAGCGCCACCAGCGCGTCCCGCGCCTCGGCGGGCCACGGCACCGGCAGCGGCGGCGCCTGGGCGGCGAGCGTCGCGACGGTCACCGGGGACAGCGGCAGCCCCGCCTCGGCCGCCGCGGCGGCGGCCCGCAGCAGCAGGACCGGATCCTTGGCCGGGTTGACCCCACGGGCCAGCACCACCTCGCCGCCGTGCTCCACGACCCCGTCGGCCAGCGGGCGGCGACCGCGCGGCGCCGGTCCCGAGACCAGGCGGTCGACGCTGCGCCAGGTGAGGTCGAAGGCGTGCGCGACGGTCCGGCCCGCCTCCGACACCCGGCGCATCAGCGCGTCGGCGTCCAGCAGGCCGAGCGTCGCGGCCACGGCCTCCTGCTCCTGCAGCACCAGCCGGTCGGCGCCGCGGCCGGTGACCTCGTGCAACGCGTGCCGGACGTCGAGGACGACCTCGTGCGCCTCCCGCACCCGCGGCCCGGGCGCGGAGGCGACCCAGGCGGCGGCCACGGCCTGCATCGCCTGGAAGTCGCGCAGGCCGCCCCGGCAGTCGCGCAGGTCGGGCTCCAGGAGGAAGGCGAGCTCCCCGGCGTGCTCGGCCCGCCGGCCGGCCGCCTCGCGCAGCTCGCCGAGCCGGCGGCGCGAGTCGGCCCGCCACTCGGCCAGCACCGCCTCGCGCACGCTCCTGGCCAGGTCGGGGTCGCCGGCCACGTGCCGGGCCTGGATGAGGCCGAGCACCGCCTTCAGGTCGTTCCTGGCCACCTCGACCGCCTCGGCCACGGTGCGGACCGAGTGGTCGAGGCCGATGCCGGAGTCCCAGACGGGGTACCAGACGCGGTCGGCGATCCTGGCGATGCCGGGCTCGCCGTCGTGCAGCAGGACCAGGTCGAGATCGCTGCCGGGGGCCGGTTCCGCCCGGCCCAGGCTGCCCACGGCGACCAGCGCGAGCCGGGCGGTGCCGCCAGCCGTACCGAGCAGGTCCTTGAGCCAGCGGTCGATCTCCGCGGCCCGCTCGCGGCGGGCCGCGGCGAAGCCCCGCACCGCTAGAGCGCTCCGGGTCCGCGCTCACCGGTGCGCACGCGGATCACCGTGTCCACGGGCACCGACCAGACCTTGCCGTCGCCGATCTTGCCGGTCTGGGCGGCCTTCACGATGACGTCGATGACCTCCTCGGCGTCGTCCTCCTCCGCCAGCACCTCCAGGCGGACCTTCGGCACCAGGTCGACCTGGTACTCCGCGCCTCGGTAGACCTCGGTGTGGCCCTTCTGCCTGCCGTACCCGCTGGCCTCGCTGACCGTCATGCCCTTGACCCCGAACTGCTCCAGGGCGGCCTTGACGTCGTCGAGCTTGAACGGCTTGATGACGGCGGTGATCAGTCTCATGCGTCCACCTTCTTGGCAGCGATCACGGGGGCGTTGGCGGAGATCACGCCGGAGGCGTGCACACTGCCCAGGTCGTAGCCGGTCTCGGCGTGGGTGGTGATGTCGATGCCCGCCACCTCGGCCTCCTCCGGGATGCGGAAGCCCATCGTCTTGTCGATGAGCTTGCCCAGCACCCAGGAGACCACGAAGGAGTACACGCCGACCGCGACCGGGCCGAGGATCTGCAGGCCGACCTGGCTCCACTGGCCGCCCTCGATCAGGACGCCCTTGTTCTGGCCGGGCAGGAAGGGGTAGGCGGCGACGAAGCCGAGGGCGACCGCGCCGATCACGCCGCCGACCAGGTGCACGCCGACCACGTCGAGCGAGTCGTCGAAGCCGAGCCGGTTCTTCAGCCCCACCGCGTAGCAGCAGGCGACGCCGGCCAGCAGGCCGATGACCACGGCGGCCCAGGGGTCCACGAAGCCGCAGGCCGGGGTGATGGCGACCAGGCCGGCGACCGCGCCGGAGGCGACGCCCAGCGTGGTGGAGTGGCGGTCACGCAGCTTCTCCACGACGATCCAGGCGCCCGCGGCGACGGCGGTGGCGATCTGGGTGTTCATGAAGGCCAGGCCCGCGGTCTGGTCGGGGGCCAGCTCCGAGCCGGCGTTGAAGCCGAACCAGCCGAACCACAGCAGGCCGGTGCCGAGCAGCACCAGGGTCAGGTTGTGCGGGCGCATCGGCTCCTTGCCCCAGCCCTTGCGCTTGCCCAGGACCAGGGCGAGCGCGAGGGCCGCGGCTCCGGCGTTGATGTGCACCACCGTGCCGCCGGCGAAGTCCTCGATGCCGAGCTGGCCCAGCCAGCCGCCGCCCCACACCCAGTGCGCGACCGGGAAGTACACGACCGTCACCCACACCAGGGCGAACAGCACCCACGCCCCGAACTTCGCCCGGTCGGCGATGGCGCCGCTGATCAGCGCGACGGTGATGATGGCGAAGGTGAGCTGGAAGGCGGAGAAGACCATCAGCGGGAAGTTGTCGGCCGCGGCCATCTCGGCGGTGATCTGCTTGGCCGCGTCCTCGACGATCAGGTTCTCGTAGACGGCGTTGAAGACGCCCGACAGGCCCAGGTAGTCGAGACCGCCGACCAGGTTGTTGAGGAAGCCTTCCGAGGAGTCGAAGGCCAGGGAGTAGCCGTACATGACCCACGCGATGGTCACCACGATGATGCTCGCGAACGACATCATCATCATGTTGAGCACGCTCTTGGCCCGGGTCATGCCACCGTAGAAGAACGCGAGGCCCGGAGTCATCAGCAGCACCAGGGCGGTGCACACGAGCATCCAGGCGGTAGTGCCGCCGTCGATCATCGACGCGACCCTCCTTAGGTTGGGCTTGTCCATTGCGGCGCCGCCCGGACTCCGTTGACCGGCTGCGCATCTGACGATGCACCGAACTGTGTTCTTCCGCCGTTTCGTGCCACGACCAGGTGTGTTTCGCGCTGGTGAATCTCCCCGGGAGGGTGTTTCGCGGGTGTTTCGGACAGCTCACTAAACCTGGATGCGGCTAAACTTAGGGTTGCCTTAGTTTCGTGATCAAGGAAGATTCCCCATGCGCCTGCGCTCGGCCGCCCTGGCCCTGCTGCCCGTCCTCGCCCTCACCGCCTGCTCCTCGGGGGGTACGGCTACCGCCGACGGGCCGACCGTCAAGCACGCCATGGGCTCCACCCAGGTCCCCGCCTCGCCCAAGCGGGTCGTCGTGCTCGACACCGACAAGCTCGACACCATGGTCACCCTCGGTCTCACCCCGGTCGGAGCCGCCCAGGCCGCCGAGAACCAGAAGTGGCCGGCCTACCTCGGCTCCTCGCTCGACGCCACCAAGGCGGTCGGCACCCTCCAGGCGCCCAACCTCGAAGCGATCATGGCGCTGAAGCCGGACCTGATCCTGGGCACCAAGTTCCGGCAGGCCGCCTTCTACGACAAGCTCTCCAAGATCGCCCCCACGGTGTTCACCGAGAAGGTGGGGATCACCTGGAAGGAGAACTTCCTCCTCGACGCCGAGGCGCTGGGGAAGAAGGGCGAGGCCACCAAGCTCCTCGCCGACTACGAGGCCCGGGCCAAGACGATCAAGACCACCAAGAAGGCGAGCATCGTCCGGTTCATGCCGACCGAGATCCGGATGTACGGGCCCGAGTCCTTCAGCGGCATCGTCCTCGGGGACGCCGGGGTGCCCCGGCCCGAGGCACAGCTCCTCGCCAACCAGGAGGACAAGCGCTTCGGCAAGCTCTCCGCCGAGAACCTCGCGCTGGCCGACGGGGACGTGCTCTTCTACAGCGCGTACGGCAAGGCGGCCGAGGAGTCGCAGGCGGCGGTCACCGCGGGGCCGCTGTGGCAGAACCTCAAGGCGGTCAAGCACAACGTGGACGACGAGGTGTGGATGCTCGGCATCGGGGTCACCGCTGCGGGCAAGATCCTCGACGACCTCCAGAAGCACCTGGCCTGACCCTTGGCGGGGAACCGGCTCAGGACGGTTCCCCCGCTATCGGGGTGGGTCAGGTCAGGAGGGTGACCGGGTCGCCGGTGCGGATCGTCCCCGGCCGCAGGACCTTGGCGTAGGCCCCGGCGCACGGCAGCTCCCCCAGGTCGAACACCGGCACCCGGTTACGTTCCGCCGGGCGGCGCAACGCCTCCCTATCCTTCGGCAGGTCCCCGTGGGCCAGGGTGGGCACCACGCACCGGGGGCTCACCACGATGACCTCCAGCACGACCTCCGCCCCCACACCCACCTCCCGCCCGACCCACCCGTTCTCCGGGAACCCCTCGGCCGCGCCCCCGATCACCAGGTTCGGCCGGTACCGGACCGCCTCCATCCCGCCCAGGGCGGTGAGCGTCGAGGTGGTGATCAGGTGGACGGGCGCGAAGTCGAAGAACGTCCCCGGCGCCGCCCCGCCCAACCGGCCCACCCTGACCGTCACGTCATCAGCCTCCCGAGCCGGCCCCTCTGTGGACCCGCCCGCCCGAGCCGGCCCCCTTTCGGACCCGCCCTCCCGAGCCAGCCCCCTTTCGGGCCCGCCCTCCCGAGCCAGTCTCATTTCGGGCCGGCTCTCCAGGTCGGCCTCCCGGGCCAGCACTTCCTCGGGGTCGGCCTTCTCCAGCTCGGCGTTCTCCGGCGGGGTGGCGATCAGCCGTACCTCCCGGCCCAGCACCGCCGACAGGCACGCGTCATCGTGCTCCTGCGTCCCGTGGAGGCCGAGCAGGTCCCGCCACAGCCGGGGGTGCTTGGCGCTGGCGACCTTGCCGGTGGCCACATCCAGCACCGCCCTCGCCCGATCCCCCGCCAGCCCCTGGGCCGTCACCTCAGTGCCGGCCAGGCTCTCCCCGAGCATCGACTTGATCGGATACCGCCGAATCTCCTCCACCCGCATCCCCGGATCCTACGAGCCGGCCTCTCCCACCGACTCAGGAGCTCCCCGCCCAAGCCCCCGGGATGCCCCCGCCGTCCCCCTCGCCCCCTCCCCAGAGTCCACCCCCACGCAGAACGACCCGGCCGATGCGAGCGGCCGGGTCGTCAGTGACAGCAGGTGAAAAGGGTCAAGCAGCAGAGGTGGCCATCTTCCGAAGCCGTGCCAGCGCGTCCCGTTCGATCCGCCGAGCCCGGTCCCGCCCGATGCCGTACCGCTCGCCCACCTCGGTCAAGGTGTGCTCGCGCCCGTCCACCAGCCCGTACCGCCACCGCAACATCTCGCTGGTGTCGCGCTCCAGCCCGGTGAGCCACTCGTCGAGCCGCTCCCGTTCGAGGATGTCGATCGCCTGCTGCTCGGGGTCGGCCCACGTCTCGTCGGCGATCATGTCGCCCAGCTCGGTCTCGTCCTCGTCCCCCACCCCGAGCTGCAGCGAAACCGGGTCGGACGCCCAGCGCCGCAGCTCCCGCACCCGCTCGATGGGCAGCTCGAGCACCTTGGAGAGGTCCTCGTCGGTCGGCTCGACGTCGAACTCGGCGAGCATGTCCCGCCGCACCCGCATGAGCCGGGTCATCTGCTCCCCGGCGTGCGTGGGCAGCCGGACCGGCCGGGCCTGCTCGTGGATGGCCCGCCCGACGGACTGCCGGATCCACCACGTCGCGTACGTCGAGAACTTGTATCCCCGCCGGTAGTCGAACTTCTCCACCGCGCGCACCAGGCCCAGGTTCCCCTCCTGGACCAGGTCGATGAGCGGCATCCCGCGACCGGAGTACTTGCGCGCGACCGCGACGACCAGTCGCAGGTTGGACTGGATGAACTCGTCCTTGGCCCGTTGCCCGGATATGGCCAGGGCGTTGAGCTCCTCGTCGCTCGCGTCACCGATCTTGGGTTCGTTGCCGCCCCGATCGAGTAGCTGCTCGGCGAAGAGGCCCGCCTCGATCCGCTTGGCGAGCTCGACCTCCTCCTCCGCGCTGAGCAGCGGTACCCGCCCGATCTCCGCCAGGTAGGTCCCCAGCAGATCTCGATCCGCGACCGCCTGCTCCTGCGTGCGACTCCCCGTAGGCCTTGCCATCCCCAGGCACCTCTTCCGCAGGCTGCGTTCTATACCCCGGCAACGCGTGACCCGTGGCAAAGATTCCCTAAAGCAGTACGCCGTTGGGATGGTTTTGTTCCTCCTCCTTTAGGAGGAGAAAACCGTGCGAATAAGCGGTACTCCGGGGCGATACGCGAGGTGAACATAGGAGGGCGCGTCGAGAACGACGAGGTCGGCGCGGGCTCCGGGGCGCAGCACGCCGACGTCGTCACGACGCAGGGCGCGGGCTCCGCCGTACGTCGCGGCGCGGATGGCCTCCAGCGGCGTCATGCGCATCTCACGCACGGCGAGTGCCACGCAGAACGGCATGGACGAGGTGAAGGAAGAGCCGGGATTGCAGTCGGTGGCGATGGCGACGGTGACTCCGGCGTCGATGAGGCGGCGGGCGTCGGGGTAGGGCGAGCGGGTGGAGAACTCGGCGCCCGGCAGCAGCGTCGCGACGGTGTTTCCCGAGGCCAGCGCCTCGACGTCGGCGTCGGTGAGGTGGGTGCAGTGGTCGGCCGAGGCGGCGGCGAGCTCGACCGCGAGCTGGACGCCCGGGCCTTCTGTGAGTTGATTGGCATGAATTCTCGGCAAAAGTCCAGCTTTAATCCCGGACGTCAGGATTTCGCGGGTTTGGTCGCCATCAAATGCGCCTCGTTCACAAAAGACATCAACCCACTTCGCGTACGGCGCGCACGCCGCGAGCATCTCACCCGTGACAAGCCGGACGTAATCGTCGGCCGCCATGTCCGCCGGGACCACGTGCGCCCCGAGGAAGGTCGTCTCCTCGGTCACCTCCCGCGCGTACTCCAGCGAGCGCTGCTCGTCCTCCACGGTCAGGCCGTAGCCGCTCTTGATCTCGACGGTGGTCGTGCCCTGCGCCCGCATCTCGGCGACCAGGTCGTGCATGCGGCCGGTCAGCGTCTCGCGGGAGGCGGCCCGGGTCGCGGCGACCGTGGTGCGGATGCCCCCGGCGGTGTAGGCCTGGCCGGACATGCGGGCGTTGAACTCCGCCGTGCGGTCGCCCGCGAAGACGAGGTGGGCGTGGCTGTCCACGAACCCGGGGATGACCCCGGCGCCCTGGACGTCCACCCGGTCGTCGGCGTCGGGCGCCTCGCCGGACGGGCCGACCCAGGCGACCCGGCCGTCCTGGATCACCAGGGCCGCGTCGGGGATCTCCTCCCGCGCGGGGTCGCCCGTGTAGAGCAGGCCGATGTTGTCGACCAGGACGCTGCGCGCCCCGAAGGTCGAAGTGTCCACGAACTCGCTCACCCGGCTGCTCCCATCAGCTCCGTACGCCCGCCCACGCCGAGCGCACCCATCTCCGCCACCGGCCCCCTCATCTCAGGGCGGCGATCGAGTCGGTCAGCAGGGTGCCCACCTCGCCCAGCACGTGCCGCCCGTCGGTGACGATGCGCCGCCCGGACGAGACCACCGAGTGCACGTCCGCCGCACCCGCCGCGAAGACCGCCGCCTCGGCCCCGGTGGCGCCTGCCGTACGGACCGAATCGAGCCGGACCGACACCAGGTCGGCCCACGCGCCCGCGACCAGCAGCCCGGCGTCGGGAAAGCCCAGCGAGGCGTGCCCGGCCGAGGTGGCGGCGGCCAGCAGGTCGGCGGCCGGCCAGTGGCCGCGCCGCTCGGTGGCCAGCCGCTCGTTCAGCTCGACCGCCCTGGCCTCCTCGAACAGGTCGATGACCGCGTGGCTGTCGGAGCCGAGCGTGATCGGCGACCCGTGCTCGAACAGCGTGCGCGCGGGCCCGATCCCGTCGGCGAGGTCGCGCTCGGTCGTGGGACACATGCACACGTACGTGCGCGACTGCCCCAGGAGCTGCACGTCCACCTCGGTCAGGTGCGTCGCGTGCACCGCAGTGGACCGGGGGCCGAGCGCGCCATGCTCGTGCAGGAGCTGCACCGGCGTGGCCGCGTACCGCTCGACGCAGGCGTCGTTCTCGGCCCGCTGCTCGGAGACGTGCATGTGCAGCGGCGCGGCATGGTGATGGGAGAACTCGGCGACGGTCGGCATCTGCTCCGGCGGCACCGCGCGCACCGAGTGGATCGCCGCCCCGGCCACCACCCCGGAACGCCCGCGCAGCGCGGCGGCCAGCCCCTCGGCCCGCACCGCCCACCGCTCGGCGTTCCCGTCGCCGAAACGCACCTGCGCCCCGGCCAGCGCGGTGCCCACCCCGCCGGTCAGGTAGCAGGTGTCGAGCAACGTGATGCGCAGCCCGGCGGCGCGCGCCGCCTCGACCAGCGCGAGCCCCATCTCGTTGGGCTCGTCGTACGGCACGCCGCCCGGCCCGTGGTGCAGGTAGTGGAACTCGCCCACGCAGGTGACCCCGGCCAGCGCCATCTCGGCGTAGACGGCCGTGGCCAGCCGCAGGTAGGACTCGGGGTCGAGCTTGGCGGCGACCTCGTACATCTGGTCGCGCCAGGTCCAGAAGTCGCCCTTGCCGCGCTGCGTCGCGCCGCGCAGGGCCCGGTGGAAGGCGTGGGAGTGCGCGTTGGCCAGGCCGGGCAGGGTCAGCCCGGCCAGCCGGGTGGCGGTCCCGGGCTCGCCCTGGGTCACCCGCGCGATCCGCTCGCCGTCCACCTCGACCAGCACGCTGCGGGTCAGGCCTTCGGGCAGCCAGGCGTACTCGCACCAGTAGGTCGTCATCGGCACAGCTCCTCGAGCACGTTCGCCAGCGCGCGCACCCCGGCCGCGCAGTCGTCGGCCTCGGCGTGTTCGGCCGGAGAGTGACTGATACCCGTCGGGTTGCGGACGAAAAGCATCGCGCTCGGCACGCCCGCCCCGGCGAGGATGCCCGCGTCGTGCCCGGCCCCGGTCGCCAGCACCGGCACCGCCCCGCTCCCCGGGGTCTGCGCCGCGGCTTCGGCGATGCGGTCGCGCAGCAGCGGCTCGAACTCGACGATCGGCGTCCACGACTCCTCCCGCACGTCGGCCCCCTCGGCCAGCTCAGCCACCAGCGCGCGCACCGCCTCCTCGCCGGCCCCGCGCGCGTCGAGCCAGGCCGAGACCAGGCCGGGCACGGCGTTGGCGTTGTTGGGCGAGACCCGCACCTTGCCGAAGGTGGCGACGATCCCGTGCCGCACCGCGGCTTCCCGGGCGGCCAGCACCTTGGCCGCGTAGGCCAGCATCGGGTCGTCGCGGTCTTCGAGCCGGGTGGTGCCCGCGTGGTTGGCCTGGCCGTGGAAGTCGAAACGCCAGCGCCCGTGCGGCCAGATCGCGCTGGCCACCCCGACCGGCGCGTCGAGGTCGACGAGGCCGCGCCCCTGCTCGACGTGGAGCTCGACGTAGGAGCCGACGTGGGCGAGGGTGACCGGGTCGACGCCCAGCCCCTCGGGCGTGCGGCCCCGCCGCCGCAGCACCTCGGCGAGCGACTCCCCCGCGTCGTCGGTGAGCGCGAGCGCGCGGGCGGGGTCGAGCACGCCGGTCAGCAGCCGCGACCCCAGGCACGGCACGCCGAACCGGGCGCCCTCCTCGTCGGTGAAGCAGGCCACGCCGAGCGGCGTCGACGGCTCGAAGCCGCGCTCGCGCAGCAGGTCGAGGGCGGCGAAGGCCGAGACCACGCCCAGCGGGCCGTCGAACGCGCCGCCCTGCCGTACCGAGTCGAGGTGGCTGCCGGTGACCACGCCCGGGCGGCGGGACGGGTCGCCCCACCAGGCCCAGAGGTTGCCGTTGCGGTCTTCGCGCACGTCGAGGCCGCGGCGGCGGGCCTCGCCCCAGAACCACTCCCGCAGCTCCATGTCCGCCGCGGACCAGGCGTCCCGGAGGTAGCCGCCGGTCGCCGGGTCACGTCCGATGTGCGCCAGGTCTTCGAGCATGAGGACACTCTAGTGAATGAACCCATTCACTCGCGAGGCCGGATCGTGAGCTCGGTGAGATGAGCGTCGGGCCCGGCGGTGACCGCGGCGACGATCGCCCGGGCGACGGTGTCCGGGTCGAGGTACTTCTCCGGCTCGAACGCGCCGCCCTCCATCTCGCGCACGCCGCGCTGCATGTCGGTGGCGATGCGGCCGGGGTAGACGGTGGTGACGCGCAGCTCCGGCTCCTCCAGGCGGAGGCCGTCGGCGAAGGCCCGCAGGGCGAACTTGCTGGCCGCGTAGGACACCCAGCCGGGGTTGGCGCGCTGGCCTGCGCCGGAGTTGACGCAGACCACGTGCCCGCGCGCGGCGCGCAGGGCGGGCAGCAGGAGCCGGGTGAGCTCGGCGACGGCGACCACGTTGATCTCCATCGTGCGCCGCCAGACCTCGGCCGGGGTCTCCGCCATCGGGCCGAGCGTCACCACGCCCGCGCTGTGCACGAGCAGGTCGAGGCGGTCGATGCCGGCCACGTCGGCCGGGGTGATCCCGGTCAGCTCGACGGGCCAGGGCCGGGCGTCCGGCAGGTCGGCGGCCAGGCGGTCGAGCAAGGTGCGGTCGCGGCCCCCGAGGATCAGCCGGTGCGTCGGCGCGAGCGCCCGGGCCAGCGCCTCCCCCACACCCCGCGAAGCCCCCGTGACCAGCGCGATCGGTCGTTCAGTCATGGCAGGAGCCTAATTCGCTTGACGCGTGTTCAAATTTGAATACAAACTTGAGCCATGGCTTCGACCCGCGTCCTGATCCTCGGCACCCTTCTCGACGGCCCGCGCAACGGGTACCAGGTGCGCCAGCAACTGGAGATCATGGGCGCGGACAGCTGGGCCAACGTGGCCTACGGCTCGATCTACCACGGGCTGGGCAAGATGGCCGACGAGGGCCTGCTCGACATCGTCGAAAGCGGACGGGGCGGAAAAACGGTCTATCAGCTCAACGAGACCGGACGCTACGAATTTTTCCGGCTGCTGATGGCCATCTGGTACGAGCTCAAGCCGATCGTGGACCCGTTCCAGGTGGCGCTGACCTTCATGGACCGCCTGGACCGGCCGAGCCTGCTCGACGGGCTGCGCGGCCGGATCGAGCAGCTCACGCTGGGCATCACGTCCATCGAACGCGCCATCGGCACCAAGCAGAGGTACGGCGCCCCCCGCCACGTGGACGAGAACCTGATTCTCACCAAGGGGATGCTCGAAGCGCAGCTGGCCTGGTGCCGGCAGGCGTTGCAGAAGGTCGAGAACGGCGAGCTCCCCTGACCCCCCTGAGGAGAAACTCCGCATGATCATCAGCGCACACGACCTGCGCAAGACATTCACCACCAGATCCCGTAAAGGCACCCAGACCGTCGAAGCGGTCAAGGGCGTCAGCCTGGAGATTGCCCCCGGCGAGATCTTCGGCGTGCTCGGCCCCAACGGCGCCGGGAAGACCACCACGATCCGCATGCTGTCCACGCTGATCACCCCCGACTCGGGCAGCGCTACCATCACCGGCCACGACCTGCTCAAGGAACCGGCGAAGATCCGCCGCAACCTCGGCTACGTCAGCCAGGCCGGCGGCGTCGACGACCAGACCTCGCCCCGCGTGCAGATCCTCTTCGCCGCCCGCCTGCACGGCGTGCCGGACGCGGTGGCGGCCACCGACCGGGTGCTCAAGCAGTTCGAGCTCACCGAGTTCGCCGACCGGCCCGGCCGTACCCTCTCCGGAGGCCAGCAGCGCCGCGTCGCCATCGCCCTGGGGCTGGTGCACAGCCCGCCCCTGCTCTTCCTCGACGAGCCCACCACCGGGCTCGACCCGCAGAACCGCGCCAACCTCTGGGACCGCATCGGCGAACTCCGCGAACAGGGCACCACCGTCCTGCTGAGCACCCACTACCTCGACGAGGCGGACGCCCTCTGCGACCGGCTGGCGATCGTCGATCACGGCGTCATCGTCGCCGAGGGCACCCCCGCCGGACTCAAGCGCGAGGTCTCCGGCGACGTCATCACCCTGCGCGTCGACGACCTGGAGCAGGCCGCCGAGACGTTGCGGCCGATGACCAAGGAGGTCAGGGTCGACGACGACCTGCTCAGACTGTACGTGGACGACGGCGAGCACACCCTGCCCGCCCTCCTGCGCACCCTGGAGGAGCGCAACGTGCAGCTCAAGTCCATCTCGCTCGACCGGGCCACCCTCGACGACGTCTTCCTGGCCAAGACCGGCCGGTCCCTTCGCGACACCGGAGCCGCCGCATGATCCGCGACACCACGCTCTTCCTGCGCTACGAGGTGGCCAAGACCTTCCGCAACCCGGTCTGGCTGCTGCTGGGCATCATGCAGCCGGTGCTCTACCTGCTCATGTTCGCCCCGCTCACCTCCGGGCTGTACGGCGGGTCGTCCGAGGAGGCGCTGCGCGCCTTCACCCCGGCCGCGCTGATGATGATCGCCGTCTTCGGCTCGCTCTTCACCGGCTTCGGCCTCATCGCCGAGCTCCGCAACGGCTCCCTGGAACGGCTCGCCGTCAGCCCCGCCTGGCGGCCCGCCATCGTCCTCGGGCGGGTCTTCCGCGACATGCTCACCCTGGTCACCCAGGCGATCATCGTCTTCATCGTCGCCGCGCTCATGGGGCTGCGGATCGGGGTGCTGGAACTGCTGCTCATGCTGCTGCTCATGGCCGCCACCGGCCTGTTCGCCTCCAGCCTCTCCCAGGGCCTGGCGTTGGCGGTGCGGGACGAGCAGGGCATGTCGTCCATCATCCAGACCTTCATGCTGCCGGTGATGTTGCTGGCTGGGCTCTTCCTGGACATCTCCTTCGCGCCCGACTGGATGCAGGCCGTCGCTCCCGTCAACCCGCTCTACCACGCCGTTGAGGCTGGGCGGGCGTTGTTCCGGGGGGAGGTGGGGTCCGTGGAGGTGCCGCTCGCGTTCGGCCTCTTCATCGTCCTGGCCGCCCTCACGACCACCTGGTCCGTCCGCTCGTTGCGCCGCCTGGCGGGCTGACCGTCCCCGCACATCTGACTGCCGACGCCCCCTTCCCCTTACCCAGTCCCCGTCGTACGGCGAGGCCCGGGTAGGGGGTTACGGGGGTTATCGGGGTTACGGGGGTTCGCCGGGGAGGAAGATGCCGGCCTCGTCCGCGGCGCGTTCGTAGTCCTCCAGCCGGGCCTGGGTGCGCAGGGGTGCGGCGTCCGCCATGGCCTCCACCAGGGCCATGGCCATGGCCAAAGGCGCCGAGTGCGAGTCGAACACCAGCCGGTCACCCACCGGCGCGTCCAGGGTCACCTCCGCGGGCAGTCCTGGCCGGTCGGTGACCACGATGCGGCGCAAGCCCAGCTTCTCCGCGTACTGCAGGGCCTGGATCGACTCGGCCGGGTAGCGCGGGAGCACGAAGGCCAGGACCACCCGTGCGCCGGCCCGCTGGACGTTGCGCAGGCCGTCGAGGAGGTGGGAGCCGCCGCTGGTGAACAGCCGCACGTCCGGGTGGATGAGGCCGGCGTAGTAGCCGAACGTGGTCGCCAGCCCGGCCGAGACCCTCAGCCCGAAGACGGGCAACGGCTCGGCTGCGGCGAGGGTCTCGCCGAGTTCGGCCAGGGGGAGGGTGGCCAGGCGGTCGCGCATGTGGTGGAGGTTTCGGATCTCGCTCTCGAGAGCCCCTTCCAGCAGGCTGCCCGACACCGAGCCCCGCCCGGTTTCCGCACCCCACACTCCACCCGCCGCCGCCCCACTTCCGGCCGTACCGGGGAGTCCGGGGACGTTGGGCGCGCCGGCCGATGGAGGGAACTCGGGAGCCCCTGGTTCCCCGGCCGCTCCGAGGTGGCCGGCGGGACCGGGACGGCCCGCGCCGGGTCCTGGGTGACTGATGGACCCACGGTTGCCGAGTGATCCGGGGTGATCAGCGGCGATGGGGCTGATCCCTTGGGGGCTGGGTGCGGTGGTGTCTTGGCGGTAGCCAGGGGACGACGGGCCGCGGGGGTCGACGCCGACCACCAAGGGTCGGAGGGCCTGCCTGAGCTCGGGGTAGCCCGCGAAGCCCAGGGCCATGGCGAAGCGGGTGACCGACGGCTGGCTCACTCCGGCTCGTTCGGCCAGTTCCACGCTGGACAGGAAGATCGCCTCGGCGAGGTGCTCCGACAGGTAGAGCGCGATCCTTCGCTGGACGGGGGACAACCTTCGCCCGGCCAGCAGTTCCTCCAGGCCCTCCATCACCACACCCCCACCCGAACGGCTGAGCACAGCGTCACGAACGACCCAAGTCTCCCAGCCCTCTCACCACGAACCCGCACCCACCCCGTCACCCCGCGCACTGAGACCGGCGGCTGAGACCTCAGGGCTTGCGCCCCAGGTGACCCCGAGCTGCAGGCCCCGCGACCCGGAGTCCGCGACCCGCGGGCCGGGGTCCGCTCGCTGCGGGCCAGGAACCCGGGCGCTGCGGCCAGGAACCGAGGCCCTGAAGCCCCGGACCCCCGAAGGACAGGAGAGCCGGGCCGGGCAGCCCGGAGGTCCGTAGACGGAGGCCGCAGCCCGTGAGCGCGGAGGGCTGAGGACGGAGGCCGCAGCCGGGAGCCTGGAGGTCCGAAGGCCGCGCCGACCGAGCCCCCGACCGGGGAGAGCGCCGGGGGCCGAGGGTGGAGGTCGGGGCTCGGGGTCAGGCAGGGGGCGTCACGACTCGCGCATGGGGATGCGGACGCCGCGGTCGGCGGCGACCTGGGCGGCTTCGGGGTAGCCGGCGTCGACGTGGCGCATGACGCCGGTGCCGGGGTCGTTGGTGAGGACGCGGCTCACCTTCTCCCGCGCCAGAGCGGTGCCGTCGGCGACGGTGACCTGGCCGGAGTGGATGGAGCGCCCGATGCCCACGCCACCACCGTGGTGGATGGAGACCCAGGCCGCCCCGGAGGCGGTGTTGAGCATGGCGTTGAGCAGCGGCCAGTCGGCGATGGCGTCGGAGCCGTCGGCCATGCCCTCGGTCTCCCGGTACGGCGAGGCGACACTGCCGCAGTCGAGGTGGTCACGCCCGATGACGACGGGCGCCTGGAGCTCCCCGGAGGCGACCATGTCGTTGAACCGCTCCCCCGCGAGGTGCCGCTCGCCGTACCCCAGCCAGCAGATCCGGGCGGGCAGCCCCTGGAAGTGCACCCGCTCCCCCGCCATGCGGATCCATCGGGCCAGCGGCTCGTTGTCCGGGAAGAGCTCCAGGACGGCGCGGTCGGTGGCGGCGATGTCGGCCGGGTCGCCGGAGAGCGCGGCCCAGCGGAACGGCCCCTTGCCCTCGCAGAACAGCGGCCGGATGTAGGCGGGCACGAAGCCGGGGAAGGCGAAGGCGCGCGAGTAGCCCGCGAGCTGGGCCTCGCCGCGGATGGAGTTGCCGTAGTCGAAGACCTCGGCGCCGGCGTCCTGGAAGCCGACCATGGCCTCGACGTGGCGGGCCATGGACTCGCGGGCGCGCTGGGTGAAGCCGGCCGGGTCCTTCTCGCGCTCGGCGGCCATGTCGTCGAAGGCGACGCCGAGCGGGAGGTACATCAGGGGGTCGTGCGCGGAGGTCTGGTCGGTGACGATGTCGATCTCGGCGCCCTTGGCCAGCAGCTCGGGGAGCGCCTCGGCGGCGTTGGCGACGACGCCGATGGACAGCGGCCGGCGCTGGTCGCGGGCCTCGTAGGCGAGCTGGAGCGCCTCGTCGAGGGAGGCGGCCTCGACGTCGAGGTAGCGGTGCTCGATGCGGCGCTTGACACTGCGCGGGTCGCAGTCGATGCAGATGGCGACGCCGCCGTTCATGGTGACGGCCAGCGGCTGGGCGCCGCCCATGCCGCCGAGGCCGGCGGTGAGGGTGATGGTGCCGGCCAGGGAGCCGCCGAAGCGCTTGGCGGCGACGGCGGCGAAGGTCTCGTAGGTGCCCTGGAGGATGCCCTGGGTGCCGATGTAGATCCAGGAGCCGGCGGTCATCTGGCCGTACATGGTGAGGCCGGCGGCCTCCAGGCGGCGGAACTCCTCCCAGTTGGCCCAGTCGGGCACCAGGTTGGAGTTGGCGATGAGGACGCGCGGCGCCCATTCGTGGGTGCGGAAGACGCCGACGGGGCGGCCGGACTGCACGAGGAGGGTCTCGTCGCCGTCGAGCGTGGTGAGGGTGCGGACCAGCGCGTCGTAGGACGGCCAGTCGCGCGCGGCCTTGCCGGAGCCGCCGTAGACGACGAGTTGTTCGGGATGTTCCGCGACCTCGGGGTCGAGGTTGTTCTGCAGCATGCGCAGGGCGGCCTCCTGCGGCCAGCCCTTGGCGGTCAGCGTGGTGCCTCGCGGCGCGCGAACAGTACGGGACATGGCGACCCCTTCGGTGAATGAACCTATTCACCGGCAGCGTACAACGAAGGACCCCGTTACCAGAACCACTCGACCTTCGCCGTCGCGCGCCGTTCGGCGAGCCAGGCGCTCAGCCCGCCGGGCAGCCGGGCGTCGAGCCTGGCGGCGCGGGCGTGCCGGGCGGCGAGCTCGGTCAGCGCGCTCTCGTCCAGGCCCTGTCCGGCCAGCCACTGCCGGGTGGCCGCCACGGTGAGCAGGCCCTTGGTCCGCCGGAAGGCCTCGACCGCCCGCTCCAGTTCGGCCTCGTCGAGCTCGACCGGCTCGGTGTCGAGCTCCTGCTGGATCAGGCAGGTGTTCACCAGCCGCTCGGCGATGCGCCGGTCGGCCCAGAGGTCTTCGAGGTCGAGGACGACCTCCTGGATCGTGCGCTCGACCCCGTTGACGCGCAGCAGGATCGGCCGGGTCGGCGGGCGGAGCCCGCGCAGCGGCCAAGGCAGCTCGCGGTCGGGGCAGTGGGAGAGCGTGACGGTCGAGCCGTCGGGGCAGGTGATGAGCAGGTCGTGGTGGACCGAGCCGTCGTGCTCCTCTTGCTGGCGCACCACGCGGAAGCGGTGGCCGGGGTGGCGGGCGCGCAGCTCGTCGAGCCCGTCCAGACCGGCCTTGAGCACCTCCAGCGCCTCGTCGAGCATCAGGGTTCCTCCAGCAGCAGGTCGCAGAGGGCCTCGCTGATGGGCAGGCCGGTGCGCCGCTCCACCCACAGGTACTGGCCGTTGGGGTTGATCTCCAGAAAGACGTGCCGGCCGTCCGGGGTGACGATCAGGTCGATGGCGCCGTAGGCCAGGCCGAGCGCGCGGGTCAGCGCCAGGCAGGAGCGTTCCACCGCGGCGGGCAGCCGGACCGGCCGGTACGGCGTGCGGCCGAGCCGGTCGTCGCGCGAGTCGTGCGCGGTGAGGTGGTTGGCCTGGGAGTCGATCTCGGCGGCGAACACCCGCTCCCCCACCACGGTCACCCGCAGCTCCACCCGCTTGTCCACGTACTCCTGGACGATCACCGGGCAGTACCGCAGCGCCCCCGCGTACCCGACCTCGGACGGCGCGACCGGCCTGGTCAGCCGCCCGCGGGCGGGCAGGTGCACGGGCTTGGTGATGACCTTGCCGTGGAAGCGGTCGTAGAAGCCGAGGAACTCCTCGGGGTCGTTGGTGATCAGCGTGGCGGGGATCTCCAGCCCGGCGCGGGCCGCCGCCGGGAGCTGGTGCTGCTTGCGCGCGGCGTGGTCGATCACGCGCCGGCCGCCGGGCACCGTCCGGGGGCCTGGGTCGTCCCAGCTCGTGCCGACGAAGGCGCGCAGCTCGTCGCGCACGTACGCGCGGACCGAGGGGTCGGCGAAGTCGTGCGGGACCGGCTCGCCGGGCCGGCGCAGCCAGATCGAGCGCACCTCGCGCAGGTCGAGCCCGTCGAGCCGGCGGGCCGCCGCGCCGTCCCGCTCGAAGGCGACGGCCATGCGGGACGAGCGCGGGAAGGAGGCGGGGTCGTGCCGGACGACCTCCGCCCCCCGCTGTCTGAGCAGCGGGACGACGTGCGAGGCGTGCTCGTCGTCGTCCCGCGTCAGAACCAGGATCATGCCGCCGGCCTCAGCTGCACCACGGCTCGTAGTCGCTGTAGTAGTCGGTGACCGTCTCGCCGCTCGGCCAGTAGCTCACCTTGAACATGCCACCGCTGACCTGCGCGAGCAGGTTCTCGTCCAGTTCCGGCCCGAGGCCGTCGAGGTTCTTCATGCCTCCAGGCTGGCCGGGCGGGCTTGCAACGCTCTTGGATCTAGGTTGTGAGGAACTGCGTGGCGGCGAGCTCCCGGTAGAGGTCGTCCTCGCCCACCAGTTCGGCGTGGGTGCCGACGGCCCGCACCCGGCCCGCCTCCATCACCACGATGCGGTCGGCGTTGGTGACGGTGGACAGCCGGTGCGCGATGACCAACACGGTCGTCTCGGCGGCGACCTCCGCGATGACCTCGCGCAGCCGCAGCTCGTTGACCGCGTCGAGCTGCGAGGTGGCCTCGTCCAGCAGGAGCAGGCGGGGCTTGCGCAGCAGCGCGCGGGCGATGGCGACGCGCTGGCGTTCGCCGCCGGACAGCAGCACGCCCCGGTGGCCGACCGCGGTCTCCAGCCCGTCCGGCAGCCTGGAGACCAGGTCGTCGAGCCGGGTCCGGCGCACCGCGCGCAGCAGTTCCTCCTCGGTGGCCTCGGAGGCGGCGAACAGCAGGTTCTCCCGCAGCGTCCCGGCCAGCACGGGCGCGTCCTGCTCGACGTAGCCGAGCGCGGCGCGCAGGTCGCCGAGCGGCCAGTCGCGGATGTCGCGCCCGCCGACGGTGATCGTGCCGGACTGGTGCTCGTAGAAGCGCTCCAGCAGGGCGAAGACGGTGGACTTGCCCGCGCCGGAGGGGCCGACCAGCGCGGTCAGGCCGCCGGGCGGCACGTCGAAGGTGACGCCGTGGTGCACCGGCTGCCGGTCCTCGCCGTAGCGGAAGTGCACCTCGTCGAAGGACAGGCCGACCGGCTCCGCCGTACCGGAGCGGGACGGGACGCCGGCGTTCTCGGCGGGCAGGTCCTGGATCTCCTTCATGCGGTGCAGGGCGGCCAGGCCGTTCTGCACCAGGATGGCGCCCTGCACGAGCTGGCCGATCGGCATGACCAGGAAGAACAGGTAGAGGAAGAAGGCGATCAGCTCGGCGACCTCCAGCGCGCCGGAGGCCACGCGGGCGCCGCCGATGGCGAAGACGGCCACGAAGGCGATCTGGAAGGCGACCCAGGTCGAGACGCCGGCCAGGGACGCCCAGACCGCCACCTGGACGCCGCGGTCGCGGGCCCGTCCGGCGGCCTCGCCGACGATGGCGATCTCGCGTTCCTCGACGCCGCTGGCCTTGACCGTGCGGTAGGCCTGGAGCGTGCGGTCGAGCACCGCGCCCATCTCGCCGACCGCTTCCTGCGCCTTGAACTGGGCCTTCTGGATGCGCGGCATCAGCAGCCCGACCATGCCGCCGACGACGACCAGCACGAGCAGCGTGACGAGGAAGAGCACGCCGTCCTTGAGCGCCATCAGCACGATCGCGCCGACCAGCATGAAGGCGGCGCCGATCGACTCGATGAGGCCGTTGGTGAGCACCGTGCGCAGCAGCGTGGTGTCGCCGGTCACGCGCGAGAGCAGGTCTCCCGGCTTGAGCCGGTCGACGTCGGCCACCTTGAGCCGCATCATGCGGCCGACCAGGGTGCGGCGGGCGTCGTAGACGATGCCTTCGCCGGTGCGCTCCATCAGGTAGGTGCCGAACGCCATGACGGCGGCTCCGGCGATGACCGCCAGGGTCAGCCAGACCAGCAGGCCGCCGATGGAGGCTCCGGAGCCGAAGGCGTTGACGATGTACTCGGCCACCTGGGGGATGGCCAGCGCGGCGCCCGATCCGACGACGGACAGGACACCGCCCAGGATGAGCACCTTGCGGTGCGGGCGGATGTACGCGAGCAGCTCGCGCAGGGGGGCTTTCTCCCCGGGGTCGACCGTGCCTTCGGGGCGATCCTGACTCATGTCTGCTCCAACGTGCGAAAGTGCGGGAAATACACCGGTCAACTTAAATTGACGACCTAAGTATGTCAACTTTGGTTGACCCTCCTACCGGAGAAGTACTTCCGCCGTAGGCACATCCGCCCGCCCTCCGGCACCGAATAGGGCCACGAGGACCCCGGCCGGACCTCGCCCCAACCGACCCGACCCAGAAGGACGGACATCATGGAGCTCCGGATCAACCAGCGCGCCGTTGCCGGGCTGGGCGTCGCGGTGGCGTTGACCGCCTCCTCGCTCGCCGCGCTCCGCATCGAGCCCGGCACGGCCTCCTCCCACCGCGAGGCCCCGGCCATCGCCGGCGACCCGCGCAACGACAACACCGACGTCTACGCGTTCGTCAGCCCCGACAAGCCGGACACCGTCACCCTGCTGGCCAACTGGATCCCCTTCGAGGAACCCAACGGCGGCCCGAACTTCTACACCTTCGACACCAACTCGCGCTACAACATCAAGATCGACAACGACGGCGACGCCAAGCCGGACATCACCTACCAGTGGACCTTCAGGAACGAGGACCGCCGCGGCAACGCGACCTTCCTCTACAACAAGGGCCCGGTCACCTCGCTCGACGACCCCGACCTGCTCTTCCGCCAGCGCTACACGCTCAAGCGCCTCACCCGCGGCGGCAGCCGTACCCTCGTGGCCGACGGGATCGTCGCGCCGAGCAACGCCGGCCCGGCCTCGATGCCCGACTACGGCCTGCTCCGCCGGCAGTCGATCCGGCCCGTCCCGGGCGGCCAGACCTTCGCCGGGCAGTCGGACGAGGCCTTCTTCCTCGACCTGCGCGTCTTCGACCTGCTCTACGGCGGCGACCTCTCGGAGGTCGGCCAGGACACCACCAAGGGCTACAACGTGCACACCCTGGGCCTGCAGGTGCCCGCCGCCGACCTGGCCCTGAAGGGGAACGTCCGCCGCAACCCGGTGATCGGCGTGTGGTCCACCACCGACAAGTGGAGCCCGCGCGGCTACGTCCAGGTCTCGCGCCTGGGCCAGCCGCTGGTCAACGAGGTCGTGGTGCCGGCCGGGCTCAAGGACGCCTTCAACGCGCTGCCGCCGGAGAAGGACGCGGGCATCCCCGCCGTCGTCAAGCGCGTCACCGAGCCGGAGCTGCCCAAGCTGCTGGAGGCGCTCTACGGCGTCAAGGCCCCGCCCACCCCGCGCAAGGACCTGGTCGAGATCTTCCTGACCGGCATCGCCAAGGGCAACGGGCCGATCATGGCCGACCTGAACTCGCAGACGCTCAACAAGGACGCCGGCAAGCTGCGTCCCGCCGAGATGTTGCGGCTCAACATGGCCATCCCGCCCGCGAGGAACCCCAACCGGCTCGGCGTGCTCGCCGGCGACCTCCAGGGCTTCCCGAACGGCCGGCGCCTGTCCGACGACGTGCTGGACATCGCGCTGCAGGCCATGGCCGGCGCGGCGACGACCGGCAGGCTCGTCCCCGCGCTGACCGACAAGGTGGACGCGAACGACAAGCCCTTCGGCTCGGCGTTCCCCTACATCCCGCTGCCCGGCAACACCTCGGTGAACCAGCAGCGCTAGGACCGGGCGGGCCGCGGCTCCCGATTCCCCCGCGGCCCGTCCTCCCCCGCCGATCTCCCATCGAGGTAGCCGACATGCGACTCCTGATCGTGGGCGGGAGCGTGGTCGTGGGCGGCGCGCTGGTGTTCACCGCCGCCTCCGCCCTCGCCCCGCCGCCGTCGAACCCGCGGCCCGCCGCCGCCGAGCCCGCGGCCCGGCCGGAAACACTCCAAGAGCGGCTCAAACGCCTGCCCGACGACCACCGCTCGTGGGCGCGGCTCGGCGTGCAGTACGTCGAGCAGGCCCGCCTCACCGGCGACCCCTCCTTCTACCCCCGGGCCGAGCGCGCCCTGGCCACCGCCGCCGCGCTCGCCCCGGCCGACGACACCGTGCTGAGCGGCCGCGCGGCGCTGGCCGCCGCCCGGCACGACTTCCCGGCGGCGGCACGGCTGGCGCTCCAGGCCGTCCGGGCCAACCCGTACGGCGCCGCCGCCTTCGGCGTCCTGGCCGACGCGCGCACCCAGCTCGGCGACCTCGACGGCGCCCACGAGGCGACCGAGCGGATGATGGCGCTGCGCCCCGGCGTCGCCGCCTTCACCCGCGCCTCCTACGCCGCCGAGCTCCGCGGCGACCTCACCGGAGCGCGCCGGTTCCTCGAACACGCCCTGGCCGACGCGACCGCACCCGCCGACCTGGCCTACTGCCGCACCTACCTGGGCGAGCTGGCCCTGCGCTCCGGCGACCTGGCGGGCGCGCGCGGCTGGTACGGCCAGGCCCTGGCGGCCTCGCCCGGCTTCGTGCCGGCGCTGGCCGGGCAGGCTCGCGCGCACGCGCTGGCCGGCGAGCTCCCCGCCGCCCTGGCGCTCTACGACCGGATCACCGCCCGGCTCCCGCTCCCGCAGTACCTGGTCGAGCAGGGCGAGGTGCGGATCAAGGCCGGGCTCGCGCCCGACTGGGCGCTCCTGCGCGCCCAGCAGCGGCTGGCCGCCGAGGCCGGGGTGCTCGACGACCTGACCGCCGCCGAGTTCGAGGCCGACCACGGCGACCCGGAGCTCGCGGTGCGGCACGCGCGCGCCGAGTACGGGCGCAACCCGAACGTGGTGGCCGCCGACGCCCTCGCGTGGGCGCTGCACCGGGCCGGTCGCTCGCGCGAGGGCCTGCCGTACGCGCGGAAGGCGACGGCCGTCGGCTGGCGCAACGCGTTGCTCCAGCACCACCGCGCCGAGATCGAGCGGGCGCTGGGCCGGCCCGCGCGCTCGCGTGCCCTGGAGTTCAACCCCCGGTTCGACCCCGCCCTGCCCGCCCTCGCGAGGTTCTCATGAGACGCCTGCTCCTGCTCCCGCTCGCCGCCGGGCTCGTGCTCGGCGGCGGGGCCGCCCCGGCCTCGGCGCACCCGCTGGGCAACTTCACCGTCAACCACTACACCGGGCTGCGGGTGCTGGCCGACCGGGTCGAGGCCACCGCCGTCGTGGACAGCGCCGAGCTGCCCACCCTCCAGGCCCGCCCCACGGCCGGGCCGGCCGGGGCGCAGTGCGCCGCGCTGGCCGCCGCCCGGCGCCTGGTCGTGGACGGCGTGCCCGTGACCTGGCGGGTGGCCTCGGCCGCCTTCGCCTACGCCCCCGGGCAGGGCGGCCTGGAGACCAGCCGGTTGGCCTGCGGCCTGGTCGCGCCGGTGCGCGCGGAACGGACCGTCGAGCTCACCGACGCCTTCGACGGGCAGCGCATCGGCTGGCGGGAGATCACCGTCCAGGGCGAGCGGGTACGGCAGGCGTCCGTCCCGGCGCGCAGCGTCAGCGACGAGCTGCGCGCCTACCCCGAGGACCTGCTGGCCGACCCGCTCGACCAGCGCACCGCGACCGTCCGCCTGGAGGGGGCGGCCGGACCCGCCGCCGCGCCGGGCCCGGCCGCCGGGGACGGGTCGCCGGTGGAGGCCGTGCTCGGGTTCGTGGAGCGCACCTTCACCGGGCTGGTCGGCGCCGACCGGCTCACCGTGCCGCTCGGGGCGCTGGCCGTAGCGCTGGCCGCGGTGCTGGGGGCCGGGCACGCGCTGATCCCGGGGCACGGGAAGAGCGTCATGGCCGCCTACCTGGCCGGACGGCGTGGGCGGCCACGGGACGCGCTGGTGGTCGGGGCGACGGTCACCGCCACGCACACGGTCGGGGTGCTGGTCGTGGGGCTGGCGCTCAGCCTGTTCGGCGCGCTGACCGGGGAGTCGGTGCTGGGCTGGCTGGGGGTGGCCAGCGGGGCGCTGATCGCGGTGATCGGGATCCGGCTGCTCCACACCGCCCGGCGCCGCCCGCCCCACACCCACCACGGCCACGGCCACGGCCACGGGCATGGCCATGGGCACGGGCATGGGCACGGGCATGGCCACGGGCATGGACACGGGCATGGACACGGGAACGCGGAAGGCGGGTCCTCGCGGGCGGGGCTGGTCGGGCTGGGGGTGGCGGGCGGCCTGGTGCCGAGCCCGAGCGCCCTGGTGGTCCTGCTGGGCGCGATCGCGCTGGGCCGGACCTGGTTCGGCGTCGCCCTCGTGACCGCCTACGGGCTGGGCATGGCCGCCACGCTGACCGCCACCGGCCTGCTGCTGGTGAAGCTGGCCGGCCGCCTCGAGGGCCGGGCGCGGGCCGGGCACCGGCTGGCCGCCCGGCTGTCCGGCCTGGCCCCGGCCGGGACGGCGGCCATGGTCGTCCTGCTCGGCGCGGGGCTGGCCGTACGGTCCGCCGCGGGGGTGCTGTGACGAGCCCGCTTAACTTGGACGACTCATTATCTTGAACTATTCGTGTTTATGCCGATAGGTTGTCCGGGCACAGCGAAGTGCACGTCCGGAAGGATTTCCATGTCTGACCAGCACCACGACCCGCTCGTCACGGAAGACGCGCAGCCCAAGGGCCAGAGCGCGGGCGGCTGCCCGGTCGCGCACACCCGCGCCGCGCACCCCACCCAGGGCGGCGGCAACCGTCAGTGGTGGCCGGAGCGGCTGAACCTGAAGATCCTCGCCAAGAACCCCGCGGTGGCCAACCCGCTGGGCGAGGAGTTCGACTACGCCGAGGCCTTCAAGAGCCTCGACCTGGCCGCCGTGAAGCGGGACATCGCCGAGCTGCTGACCACCTCCCAGGACTGGTGGCCGGCCGACTTCGGCCACTACGGCCCGCTCATGGTCCGGATGGCGTGGCACAGCGCGGGCACCTACCGCATCAGCGACGGCCGCGGCGGCGCGGGCGCCGGGCAGCAGCGCTTCGCCCCGCTCAACAGCTGGCCGGACAACGGGAACCTGGACAAGGCCCGCCGCCTGCTGTGGCCGATCAAGAAGAAGTACGGCCAGAGCATCTCGTGGGCCGACCTGATGATCCTCACCGGCAACGTCGCCCTGGAGAGCATGGGGCTGAAGACCTTCGGCTTCGCCGGCGGCCGGGCCGACGTGTGGGAGGCCGACGACGACGTCTACTGGGGCCCGGAGACCACCTGGCTCGGCGACGAGCGCTACACCGGCGACCGCGAGCTGGAGACCCCGCTCGCCGCGGTGCAGATGGGCCTGATCTACGTCAACCCCGAGGGGCCCAACGGCAACCCCGACCCGCTGGCCGCCGCCCGCGACATCCGCGAGACCTTCCGCCGGATGGCGATGAACGACGAGGAGACCGCCGCGCTGATCGTCGGCGGCCACGCCTTCGGCAAGACGCACGGCGCGGGCCCGGCGGACAACGTCGGCGCCGACCCCGAGGCCGCGCCGATCGAGGCGCAGGGCCTGGGCTGGGCCAACACCTACGGCACCGGCAAGGGCGGCGACACCATCACCAGCGGGCTGGAGGGCATCTTCACCGACACGCCCACCCGCTGGGACAACCGCTTCCTGGAGATCCTCTACGGCTACGAGTGGGAGCTGTTCAAGAGCCCCGCGGGCGCCCACCAGTGGCGGCCGAAGGACGGCGCGGCCTCCGACCTGGTGCCGGACGCCCACGACCCGAACAAGCGCACCCACCCGACGATGCTCACCACCGACCTGTCGATGCGCGTCGACCCGGTCTACGAGCAGATCACCCGCCGCTGGCTGGAGCACCCCGAGGAGCTGACCGACGCCTTCGCCCGCGCCTGGTTCAAGCTGACCCACCGCGACATGGGCCCGGTCGTGCGCTACCTCGGCCCGGAGGTCCCGGCCGAGGTGCTCATCTGGCAGGACCCGCTGCCCGCGCTCGACCACGAGCTGGTCGACGCCGCCGACGTGGCGGCGCTCAAGGCGCGGGTGCTCGCCTCCGGCCTGGCCGTCACCGAGCTCGTCGCCACCGCGTGGGCCTCGGCCGCCTCCTTCCGCGGCAGCGACAAGCGCGGCGGCGCCAACGGCGCGCGCATCCGCCTGGAGCCGCAGAACGGCTGGGAGGTCAACGACCCCGACCGGCTCGCGACCGTGCTGCGCACGCTGGAGGGCGTCCAGGAGTCGTTCAACGCCGCCCAGAGCGGCGGCAAGCGGATCTCGCTGGCCGACCTGATCGTGCTGGCCGGTGGGGCGGGCGTGGAGAAGGCCGCCGCGGACGCCGGCTTCACGGTCGAGGTGCCGTTCACGCCGGGCCGCGTGGACGCCACGCTGGAGCAGACCGACGTGGAGTCGTTCGCCGCGCTGGAGCCGGCCGCCGACGGCTTCCGCAACTACCTCGGCAAGGGCAACCGCCTGCCGGCGGAGTACCTGCTGGTCGACCGCGCCAACCTGCTCACCCTCAGCGCGCCCGAGATGACCGTGCTGGTCGGCGGCCTGCGGGTGCTGGGCGCGACCGCCGGGCGGACGAAGCTGGGCGTGCTGACCGAGACCCCGGGCCGGCTGACCAACGACTTCTTCGTCAACCTGCTCGACCTCGGCACGACCTGGCACTCGGTCGGCGGCGACGCCGAGACCTTCGAGGCCCGTGACACCGCCACCGGCGAGGTCAGGTGGACCGGAACCCGGGCCGACCTGGTGTTCGGCGCCAACTCCGAGCTGCGGGCGCTGGCGGAGATCTACGCCGCCGACGACGCCGGGGAGAAGTTCGTGCGCGACTTCGTCGCCGCGTGGGACAAGGTCATGAACCTCGACCGGTTCGACCTGGCCTGATCCCCGCCGACGGCCCCGGCTAGTCCACCTCGGGCAGGCCGGGGTCGTCCACGTCGATGTCGCCCTCCTCGGCCCGGCGGAGCTGGATCTCCTCGATCCAGCCCAGCGCGAAGCGGCGGATCTCCGCGACCCGTTCCGGCGGCGCCCCGAACTCCTCGTCCGCCATGAGCTCCACGAACTCCAGGCGGGTGCGCAGCTCGTGCACGGAGAAGTCGGCCGATCGGGCGCGGGCCAGCTCCTCCAGCGCCCGGCAGGCGTACACGCGCGCGGCGGCGGCCACGTCGGTGACGTCACGGGGCAGGCCGCGTCCGGCCAGGGCGCGCACCTTGAGCCCGGCCACGTCGTCGAGCCCGGCCACCAGCACGCCCTCGCGCCGCACCAGCGGCTGGAGCAGCGGCTCGCGGGCCAGCCGTACCTCGCAGCCCGCTTCGGGCACCGCGGCCCGCACCAGGCCGGCGAGCGCGGGCAGCGGCGTCTCGGCCGCGGTGACGAGGCTCAGCCCGGGGCCGGCGTGCCCGTCCAGCCCGTGCAGGCGCAGCGCCCAGCCGCCCGCGACGCCCAGCTCGTGCTCCTCGCAGAGCGGGCGCAGCCGGTCGAGGGCCGCACGCTGGGGATCGGGCAGCACGCTCACTCCGGCCGCCGCTTGCGGGTCGAGGGCAGGTCGTGCCGGCCCGAGACGAACTCCTGGACGGCGATCTTCGCCCGGATCACCGGCCGCCGCCACCGCTCCTCGCGGTGGATGGCCGTCGCCAGCTTGCGGGGCCGGCGGCCCACGAAGAACCAGTGCGACCAGGGCGAGCCGGGCCGCGCCAGCCGTACCGCGCCGACCAGCAGGAGGCCGGGCACGAACAGGCCGACCAGCCCGGTCCAGATCTTCCCCTTGAGCAGGGTGACGATGGCCAGCAGGAGGTTGGCGACCGGCAGCCAGACGCCGCCGAAGTCGGCCACCAGCGGGCGCAGGCCCATCAGCAGCAGCCCGGTGACCGCGATGGCCACGAAGACCGCGTCGACCGAGGTCCGGCCCTCTTCCTCCCAGTAGACGTCGTGCAGGTGCAGGATCAGCGCGAACTCGTCCAGCACCAGGGCCGCGCCGACGCCGAAGACGCCCGCGGCCACCGCGTACCAGAACTGCGAGACCGACGAGACGAGCAGCCCGGCCACCCCGCCGCCGAGCATCAGCACCACGCCGAAGACCACGTGGTGGATGTGCATGTCGCCGACGTTGACGTTGCGGAACCAGCCCACCTTGGCGCGGATCAGCCGCACGTTCACCCGGGTGAACAGGAAGGCGGTGATGAGCGCGGCGAAGAAGCAGAACAGCGGAAGCCGCCCTGTCGCGATGATGTTGTGCTGGAACCAGTCCCCCATCATGTATCCGCCCCCATGCTACGGCTCGCGCACCACCGCCTTCGCGACGCGGTCGGCCAGCGCCCGCTCGAACTCCCGCCGGGCGAGCGACAGCCGTACCCGCTCCCGCGCCTCCTCGTAGGTCGGCGGCGCGGTCACCGAGGCGGTGAGCTCGCGGTAGTGCGACGAAAGTGCCGTCTCGTCCAGAACGATCCGGCTCTCCAGCGCGTTCCGCAACTCGGCCGCCTGGATCCGCGCGTAGGTGTGCTGGTCGTAGGACGGCACGCCGGGCAGGGGCCGCCCGGCGGCTCTGGCCCGCGCCCGCCGCTCGTTCTCGGCGGCGAGCGCCGCCTGGAAGGCCTGCTCGCCGGGGTCGGCCAGCAGCCCGGCCTCGTGCGCCCACAGCCGCAGGACCTTCTCCCGTACGGCTGCCGCCATCCCCGCCTCGCGCAGCCGGTCGGCCGGGATCCGCCCGGCGTGGGCGGCGGCCACCTCAGCCCGGGCGCCGGTCAGCGCCCGGTCGAGTTCGGCCTGGACGACCGGGTGGCCGTCCACGGTGGCCACCACGCCGGGCGGCAGGCCGGTGGAGCAGGCGGTGAGGAGCACCACCAGCGCGAGCAGGATGCCCCTCACCGCCGTCAGCCGCCGATCTTGAGGTCGAACAGGTGCAGTCCTGCCTCGGCCAGCGGGGTGCCCGCGGGCAACGTCACCGAGGCGACGGTCTTGCCCGGCTCCAGCGGGACCGAGGCGGTGAAGATCGCCGTCTTGGACTCGGTGGAGCGCCCGCTGAGCGGGTCCTTGTAGCTGGTCTGCGGCTTGTTGTGGTAGTCCGCCTGGACGACCAGGCCCTCGCCCGCGCTCCAGTAGTCGGGCAGCGCGAGGGTGAAGGGCGCCGTGCTGCCGTCGGTGTAGGCGATCGTGCCGGTGCCGCTCTGGGCGCCGTGCGTGGCGAAGCCGAGGAAGACCAGGCGGCTGCCGGAGCCGCTGACCTTGATCTGCTGGCCGGCCGCCTTGACCACGTCCGGCGTGCCGTACGGGGCGGGGTGCCAGGTGAACTCGACGCCTCCGGCGGCGAGCACGCCGCCCGGCCTGAGCCCCTGGGCCTCCAGGGCCTGGCCGGAGAAGCTGCGCCGGGAGCGGCCGAGCCCGCCGACGTTGGGGTTGTGGTCGCTGGAGACGCCGACCAGGTTGTAGGCGTCCGACAGCTTCTCGTAGACGCGCTTCGGCACGGCCGGGCCGCTGTACGCGCCGATGCTGACCCGCTCGGCCAGCGGGTTGCCGAAGTAGTCGCGCTCGCCCAGCCCCTCGGTGCGCACCCCGGCGCCGAGCAGCGGGGAGCCCTCGGTGAGCCGGTAGCCGAGCGCCTGGCCCAGCCCGGTGGCGGTGCCGGGCGCCTCCAGCAGCGGGTCGGCCTTGACCGCCCGCGCGTCGGCGGCGGGGGCCGCGATGCCGCCGAAGTAGGCGTTGGCCTCGTACGTCGCGCTGGGGAGCGTGCCCTCGCGGGCGTAGATGACGTTGTTGACCAGCTTCGTGCTCGCCGCCGGGACGGCGAAGTCCACGGGCTCGCTCGCGCAGTAGAAGGTGTTGTTGATCAGCCAGAGCGGGGCGCCGTCGTTGGACTTGATCCGGCAGTCGTCCTGGGCGATGTTGTGCCGCAGGATCGCGGTCGCCTTGAAGTTGGGGTACTCGGTGCAGCCCTGGCAGCCCAGGTAGAAGCCGCCGCCGTTGGCGTGGGAGTAGTTGTACTGGTAGAGGCAGGTGCCCTTGATCGCCCCGTCGCAGTCCCAGGCGGTGGAGTCGTAGATCGACGGCCGCTGCCGGGTGACCTCGTTGTACTGGAAGACCGGGTCGACCGAGTTGATCGGCCACATGCCGGCGAAGTTGCCGTCGGCGTAGGGGTACTTGCCGCCGCCGCCGTCGTCGAACAGGTTGTGTTCGACCAGCGGCTTGTCGGAGGCGTGCACGACGATGCCGTCGCCGCCCACCGAGCGGATGGTGTTGGCCCTGATCACCACGTTGCGGTGGTAGTCGTTGCCGATGCGGGAGATCTTGATCCCGCCGCCGCCCGCGTCGTGCAGGTAGTTGCCCTCGATCCGCAGGCCGTCGATCGCGCCGCCGACGCCCTCGGGCAGCACCTGGACGCTGATCGCCGCGGAGTAGGTGTACCAGCTGCTGTTCGCGCCGGTCTTGTTGCCCCAGCCCGCGACGTCGGAGATCTCCAGGTCGCGCAGGACGATCCCGGCCTTCGGCTCCGCCGAGATCGAGTTGTACTGCACGCCGGTCCGCTGCGCCTGCTGCGCGGCGGGGTTGGTGATGTGCAGCTTCTCCAGGGTCAGGTGCGAGTTGTCCACCAGGTGCACGGTCCAGGTGCCGCCGTCGCCCTGCAGGATCGGCTTGGGACCCTCGCCGTAGGAGGTGAACAGGACGGGCTTGTCGGCCGTGCCGGACCCGAGCGGCTCCAGCCGGCCGGTGCAGACCGTGCCGGCCTTGAACTTGACCACGTCGCCGGGCCCGACCTCGCGGGCGTTGACCGCGGCCAGGCTGTTGAGCGGCTTGGCCTCGCTGCCGTCGCCGCCGGCCGGGGCCTGGCAGTCGACGTGCCGGGTGGCCGCCTGGTGCGGCGGGTCCGGCGGCAGCTCCGGGATGTCCCAGACCTGGAGGTAAGGCGCGGTCGCGCCGGATTCGCGGTCGCGGAAGACCGAGGCCAGCGTCTTGTTGCCGACCGGCGGTCCCGCCAGCGCGAAGCTCGCCGGACGGCCGGCGCGCAGGTGCTTGGTGACGTCGATCGAGTACCACGCGTTCGTGCGGCCGGAGATGGTCACGCTGCCCACCACGCGGCCGAGCGCGGGCTTGTTCTTCCAGGTGAGCGTGGCTTCCTGCCAGGTCGCGTCCGGCACCTCGTAGAGGGTGTAGCCGGTCACCGTGCCGTCGTTGTCGGCGGTCGCGCCGTTGATCCACACCTTGGCCAGGCCCACCTCGCCGGCCGGCCGCTCGAAGCGCAGGAAGGTCTGGCGGACGAAGCTCTCGCTGTCGTTGACGTGCTTGACCTGCAGGCCCTGGCCGGTGAAGTTCTGGGCGGCGTAGCTGCCGCCGCGCACGTAGCCGTCGGCCTCGACCGGCCGCTTCGCGGCGGCGCAGTCGAGGGCGCTGAGCGCCGGCTTGGCGGTGGGCTTGACCTTGAGCGCGACCTTCAGGCCCGCGCCGAGCGCGCCCCTGGTGTCGGCGAGCAGCTTGATCGTCGGGCTGGTGGCGAGCACCCTGACCCGCGGATCGGCGCTGACCACCTCGCGGCCCTCGCGGGCCACCTCGATCAGGAGCTGGTCCTGGCTCTGCGTCGGGTCGGCGACGGCGATCTCCAGGTTGGCGCCGTTCTGGGCGAGCGCGACGGAGGCCGGGCCGTAGGACCAGACCGTGTTCGCGGTCGCGCCGCAGTCCCAGAAGGTCGCGCCCAGCCGCAGCGAGGTCAGCCGCTCGTCCACCACCGACTGCACGGTGGCGGAGTTGTCGGCGATCTTCACCCGGTTGGTCCGGGCGGCGGTCCTGGTCTGGAGCTCGCTCGCGCCGGGCAGCACGTAGTAGGCGTAACCGGCCTGCTTCGGGTCGGGCCCGTGGTCGAACCACGCGGTCAGGTAGTCGCGGGTCAGCGGGTCGGCCGCGCCGGTCCCGATCTGCGACCAGCTTCCGGTACGGCTCTCGCGGACCGTCTGCGGCATGCCCTGCGGGAACAGGTACCCGCCCGAGCCCTCCACGTGCAGCCAGCCGTCGCCGCTGCTCACCGCGCCGGGGTTCATCCGGTTCTCGACCGTGGTCTGGGCGGCGACGCCGGTCGCGGTGATGTCGGCGCCGAGCGCGACCACGGTGTCCCCGACGGTGAACCACGACTTGCGGGCGGACAGGTCGATCGGCTTCTTGGTGTGCCGGTCGGGCTCGGCCTGCACGCGCATCGAGTAGGCGGCCAGCTCGCCGAGGGCGACGCCGCCGGTGTGCGGGTCGGCCTGGCGGTAGCCGTACCAGGCGGTGTCCTTGGCGGTGCGCGGGTAGGTCTGCTCGGTGGCGTTGGTGACGCCGGGCAGCCGGTAGGGGTCGACGGTGGGCCAGAAGCCGCCGTCGTAGCCGCCCTTGGCGGTGTAGAGCAGCGTCATGCCCTCGCCGGTGTACCAGCCCTTGAGGTTCTCGCCGTTGCCGGACTCGTAGGCGCCGACGCGGTTGCTGCGCGCCGCGACGTGCAGGGCGTAGCGGTCGTCGGAGCGGACGAAGCGGTCCATGCCCGCGTAGACCTTGGCGAACTCCACGTCGCCGCGCGGGGTGACGCCGGCGGTGAACTGCTTGATCAGCGCGAGCTGGGCGGGGGTGGCCTCGCCGGTCAGGTGCGGGGCGTGCTCGGCCACCAGCGCGGCCAGCCTGGCACGGTCGGCCGGGGTGGCGGCAGCGCCGAGGACGGCCATCGAGGCGAGCAGGTCGCGGGCGGCGGCCTGGTCGGTGTCGGCGGCCCGGGAGATGCCGCGGCCGCGGACGCCGGCCATGAGCTGGCCGCGGAAGAGCAGCGGCTCGACGCCGTCGAAGATCCAGCTCGTGACGTTGGGGCTCTGGGTGGCCCACGGGGTGCCGGCGAGCAGGGCGAGGGTCTCGGCGACGCCCCTGATCAGGGCGTTGCCGTAGCCGCCGGTGTAGGCGAAGTAGAAGTGCTGGATCAGCGAGCCGTCGGCGTACCAGCCGTCGCCGCCGGTGGTGTACTCGAAGACCGGGGCCAGCTTGTCGCGGCCCAGGGCGAGCACCGCCTCGTCGCCCGCGAGCAGGCCCCGCCGTACCGTGATGGAGACCTTGTCCACCAGGTTGGCGCCGACCTCCGGGACGCCCGAGACCTTGCGGCGGGCCGGGTCGGGCACGAAGTGCGCCACGGCGGCCAGCAGGTCGGACCTGAGCTGGGCGGGTACGGCGTCGCCGAGCAGGAGCAGGGTGTCGAGCAGCCGGTCGGGGGCGCCGATCTCCCAGCCCCACCAGTTGCCGGGCTCGGCCGCGCCCGTCTTGTAGCGGTTGGCCCGCAGCCACTCCAGGCCGGTCAGCACGTGCTGGACGGTGGCCTGGTCCTGGTGGCGGCGGCTGCCGGGGGTGGCGTAGGCCAGGGCGGCGGACTGGAGCCGGTCGGCGTACCGCGCCACCGTGTCGCCGTCGTTGCCCTGGACGTCGGCGAACCCGGCGGCGACCGCCGCGTCCGCCGAGGCGTCGAGCCGGGCCAGGGCGGCCTGGAAGTCGGCGGCGGCCGGGTCGATCGCCGGCGCGCCGGTGAGCAGGTCACGCCAGCGCTGGAGGGACGGGGACAGGTCCGCGGCCTGGGCCGAGACCACGGTCTGGGCGGCCACGGGCAGCGGCAGCGCCATCGGCGCCAGGAGGGTGGCCGCGGTGGCCACTAAGAGCAGGGATCTGCTGCGGGGCAACAGGACCTCCGGGGGGTGAGAGGTGCGGTCAGGCCGAGCGGGACAGGGTCGCCCGCTCGACGGCGTGCTCGAACGGCAGGCCGCGGGCGAACCGGGCCAGCTCGTCCAGGGCCAGGTCGGCCATCCGGGCCAGCTCGCCGCCGAGCGAGCCCGCGATGTGCGGCGTGACCAGGACGTTGGGCAGGTCGTAGAGCGGAGAGCCCGGCGGCAGGAACTCCGGCTCGGTGTGGTCCAGCACCGCGTACAGCCGCCCGGCGGCCAGCTCGGCGGTGAGCGCCTCCTGGTCGACCAGCGCGGCACGGGCGGTGTTGATCAGGGTGGCGCCGTCGCGCATGCGGGCCAGCCGCCGCGCGTCGATCAGGTGCCGGGTCTCGGGCAGGTCGGGGGCGTGCAGGCTGACCACGTCGGAGCGCTCCACCAGCTCGTCCAGCTCTACCCGGGCGACACCCAGGTCCTCGCGCAGGTACGGGTCGCTGACCAGCACCTCCAGGTCGAACGGCCGCAGCAGTTCGATCACCCGGCGGCCGATGCGGGAGGCGCCGACGATGCCGACCGTCTTGCGGTAGTTGCCGAACCCCGGGTACCGCGCGTCCCAGTCGTCGTTGCGCCGGTCGCGGCGGTAAGCGCGGGCGATGTCGAGCACCCGCTTGTTGGCGAACAGGATGGAGGCCAGCGTGAACTCGGCCACCGGCTCGGCGTTGGCGCTCGCGGCCGAGGAGACCACGATGCCGCGCTGCCACACCGCGTCGGTGACGTGCCACTTCACCGAACCGGCCGCGTGCACGATCGCCCGCAGCCGGGGAGCGCGCTTCAGCACCTCGGCGGTCACCTGCGGGCAGCCCCACGAGGTGTAGAGCACCTCCACCTCGGTCAGGTCCACCTGGCCGAAGTCGGTGACCACGAGGTCCGGGTCGGTGTCGGCGAGCATCGCCAGCCGTCGCCTGACCGGCTCCTGCAGGATCCGCCCCGCGACGCCCTCGGCCATCGCGAGCATCGTCTTGGGTCGCTTCACGATCTCCCCCGAGATGTCGATCACTTGACGCTGCCCGCCGTCATGCCGGCCTTCCAGAAGCGCTGCAGGAAGCCGAAGACCACCAGCAGCGGCACCACCGACAGCAGCGCGCCGGTGATGGTGAGCGTCTGGAACTCCGGGAAGGCGTGCGCCTGCGAGTTCCACGAGAACAGCCCGAGGCTGAGCGGGAAGAGCTTCTGGTCGGAGAGCATCACCAGCGGCAGGAAGAAGTTGTTCCAGATCGCGGTGAACTGGAACAGGAAGACGGTCACGAAGGCCGGCTTCAGCATCGGCAGCGAGATGGACAGGAACGTCCGCACCTCGCCCGCGCCGTCCGAACGCGCCGCCTCCAGCACCTCGCCCGGCACGTACCCGGCCGACAGCACCCGCGACAGGTAGACGCCGAACGGGTTGACCAGCACCGGGACGAAGACCGCCCAGAAGGTGTTGACCACGCCGACCTTCGAGGCCAGCAGGTAGAGGGGCAGCGCCGTGGCGGTGGTCGGGACCAGCACGCCCAGCAGCACCAGGCCGAACTGCTTCTCCTTGCCCCACCAGGCGTACTTGTCGAAGGCGTAGCCGCACATCACGCTGATGAAGGCGCCCACGGCCGCGCCGAACCCGGCGTACAGCACGCTGTTGAGGTACCAGCGGAAGAAGATCCCGCCGTTCTCCGCCGCGACCGCCTCGACGTTCGCGCCCAGGTTGAACTCGCCGAAGGCGAAGCCGTTGGTCGCGTACAGGTCCGGGAGCGACTTGGTCGCCGAGAACAGCAGCCAGCTCAGCGGGAGCAGCGTGTACAGCGTCGCGAGCAGCAGCATCGCGTTGACGACGCCGCGCGACAGCAACCTGGTCATCGCTTGTTCCCCCACCTGGTGACGAAGAACGACAGGACCGCGGCCAGCGCCGCCAGCAGGAGCGAGGAGGCCGCCGCCTGGCCGTAGTCGTTCTTGGCGAACGCCTCGGTGTAGGCGTACATGTTCGGCGTCCACGTGCTGACCACGCCGTCGCTGACGTTGTCGAGAACCATCGGCTCGGTGAACAGCTGCAGCGAGCCGATGATCGTGAACAGCACCGTCGTGACGACCGCGGCCCTGATCAGCGGGAGCTTCACGCTCACCGCGGTCCTGACCGGGCCGGCGCCGTCGATCGTCGCCGCCTCGATCACCTCTTTCGGGATCGCCTGGAGGGCGGCGAAGTAGATGATCATGTTGTAGCCGATCCACTCCCACAGCGCGATGTTCACCACCGAGCCGAGCACGTGGTCGGCGCCCAGGAAGTCCACGTCACCCAGCAGGTCCACCACGGGGCTGATGCCGGGCAGGTAGAGGTAGAGCCAGATCAGGCCCGCGATCACTCCGGGCACGATGTGCGGCATGAACAGGGCGAGCTGGAAGAACTTCGTCAGCCTGGCCAGCCCCGAGTCCAGCAGCAGCGCCAGCACCAGCGCGCCGCCGATCATCAGCGGGATGTACAGCAGGCAGTACCCGGCCACCACCAGGAACCCGTCGGCGAACGCCGGGTCGGCCAGGGTGTCCAGGTAGTTCTGCAGGCCGGCGAACACCGTCTCGTTGCCGCCGAACCCCAGGCCCGAGGACTTCTCGCTGAACAGGCTCAGCCCCAGCGCGTAGCCCAGCGGTGCGACGATCACCAGCGCGAACAGCACGAAGAACGGCGCCACGAACAGCGTGATCGCCCCTCGCCTCCGCCACACCCCCGCCCTGCCCGGCGGCGCCTCGGCCCTCATCGTCATGCTCTCCCTCTCCTCCACTCACACCCACCAGTACGGCCCGCCCCCTCCGCCCCGTCGACCCAGCGGAAGGCGGTGCTTCGGGCGGGCGCGTCACCGGGAGTACGGCGGGCAGGCGGGTGGACCGGGAGACCCCCGGCCCACCCGGAGATCAGGCGGCGACGTTGAGCCCGCGGCCCTTGATCTCGGCCACGGTCGCCTGCTGAACGGTCTCCAGCACGTCCGGGATCGTCGTCCCGCCCGTGGACACCTTGCCCAGCGCGTCCTTGAAGGAGGTCAGCACCTGCACCATGCTCGGCCCCCAGGTCCACCCGGGCTGGATCGTCTTGTACGACTCGGAGAACAGCGCGTAGATGTCCTGCCCGCCGTAGAAGGAGGCGTCGAAGCTCTTGGCCGCGACCGGCACCAGGTCCGCGATGGCCGGGAAGCCGCTGGACGTCCCGGACGAGAGCCGAGCGGTCCAGGCCTCCTCCGACCCGGTGAGCCACTTGATGACCTCGACCGCGGCCTTGGTGTTCTTGCTGCCCTTGCTGACGCCGAAGGTGGTGCCGCCGAGCATGCCGCTGGCCGGGGTGCCCCAGTGCGGGACGGGCGCGATGGCCCACTTGCCGGACTGCCCGGCGTGGTTGCCCTTCATGACGCCCGCGCCCCAGTTGGCGCCGACGTAGCCCCAGAGGGAGTCGTCCTCGAAGGCGGCGTTCCATTCCTGCGAGAAGGACGCCTGGACCTTCACCAGGTCGTCCTTGACCAGCCCCTGCCAGTAGCCGGCGACCTTCTTGGTGGCCTCGTCGTTGACGGCGACCTTCCACGCGTCGCCCTCGGTGCCGAACCACTTGCCGCCGGCCTGCCAGGCGAGCGCGGCCAGGATGCTGGGGTCGTCGGGGAAGAAGGTGGCGATGCGCGCCTTGGCGTCGGCCTTCTTGACCTTCTCGGCGGCGGCGCGGAAGTCGTCCCAGGTCTTGGGCACTTCGATCTTGTTGGCCTCGAAGAGGTCCTTGCGGTAGAAGAACACCTGCGGCGCGGCGTCCATGGGCAGGGCCCAGGCCTTGCCGCCCAGCTCGACCAGGCTGAAGACGTTGGCCGGGTACTTGGCCTTGACGTCGCCGACCTCGCCGGAGATGTCCTCCAGGGCGCCCTGGTTGACGAAGTCGGGAAGCTGCGGGTACTCGACGGACATCACGTCGGGCGCGTTGCCGGCCTTCACCGCGTTGGCGAACTTGGCGTAGCCGCCGGCGTTGCCCGAGGGGATCTCCTCGAACTTGATCTGGATGTCCTTGTGCGACTTGTTGAAGGCGTCGACGACCTGCTGGGTGCCCTTGGCCCAGCCCCAGAACGTGACGGTCGTGGGCTGGCCGGCGGGGGCGGCCTCGCCTCCGGTCCCAGAACCGCCGGTCCCAGAACCGCTCCCGCTCCCGCAGGCGGCGAGGAGGGTCAGGCCGGCCAGGACGCCGGCGGCGGCGAGTTTGCGTCCCATCGTGTGCTCCTTAGGCGAATCAATCGCGATGAGACATCATTCGCTCACATTCGATCGATTGTCTAGTGAACGATCAATAACGAAAGCATCTCACCGGTCAATTGATCGAAACGCCACAGTCAACGACGATCGATCGTCGAGTCGCGGACGCGCAGCTCAGGCAGGAGCGCGAGGTGCTGGCCGGGCGACTGGGCGCCCTCCCGGATCCGGCGCAGCAGCAGGTCCACCGCATGCCGGCCCACCGCGCTCTTCGGCGGGGCCACCGCGGTCAGCGGCGGGTCGCTCAACGCGGCCACCTCGTCGTCGTAGGCCACGATGGACACCTGGCCCGGCACGTTCACGCCGGCCACCCGCAGGTGCTGGACCAGCAGGAGCGCGTCCTCGTCGTTGTGCACCAGCAGGCCGCTCGCGCGGTCCTCGATCGCCTCGACCACCGCCGCGACCTGGGCCTCGGACGGGCCCTCCTGGTCGATGCCGAGCTCGCCGTCGGCGTGCAGGCCGAAGTCGATCACCGCCTTGAGGAAGCCCTGCCGTACCCGTGGCGCGGTCGGGCTGTTCCTGGTCACCATCGCCACCCGGCGGTGGCCCAGCTCGGCCAGGTGCCGTACGCCCAGGTAGGCGCCGTGGGCGTGGTGGGAGGCCACCGCGTCCAGCAGCGACGCCGGGCCGCCCAGCTCCGCGCGGCGTTCCACCAGGACCGTAGGCACGTCCAGCCCGGCCAGCCAGTCCACGTGCTCCTCGTCCGGCTGGCGGGACAGCGTCAGCAGCAGGCCCTCGACGCCGCCGGCCGCGAGCTGCTCGACCTGCATGCGCTCCTCGGCCTCGTCGTACCGTGACACGCCCAGCACCAGGCGTGCGCCCAGCTCGGCGGCCCGTTCCCGGGCGCCTCTGATCACGTTCGGGTAGTAGTAGGTCGCGCTCGGGACCAGCATCCCCAGGGTCAGCGCCGCCCCTTCGCCCGACCGGGCATCCCGCCCAGCCACGCCGCGCCCGGCCACACCCTGCCCAGCCCCGGAACGCCCGCCCGCCGCACGCCCAGCCACCTGCCCGCGCCCGCCACCTTCCGGCCCCGCCTGGCCGCCATGGGGGCCCGGCCCACCAGGGCCCGGCCGCCCGTAGGTGCCGGGGCCACCCCACCCGTCGCCGGCCCCGTGCTCGCCGCCGCTCCAGCCCTCTGCCGGGCCGTACCCCTGACCACCCTGAGACCCCGGATAGGAAGTGCCGCCGCGGCTGCCGGGCGGGCGGCGTTCGGCGTCCGGAAGGGTGATCCCGCCGTGCACCCGCTTGAGCAACCCCTGCCCCGCCAGGTGTTCGACGTCCCTGCGCAGGGTCACCGCGGAGACGCCCAGCCGCTCGGCGAGCTCGGCCAGCCGCAGCGAGCCGCGCTCGTGCAGCTCGCGCAGGATGAGTTCATGACGTTGCTCGACGAACACCGGGGGGCTCCTTTGCAGTCCGACAACCTGATCCTATCGAGCCGACTTTCGTTTGTGAACGTTTCGGTCGTTCGATCACGTGCTAGCCTGCCCGGGGAAAGCGTTTTCCTGGAGGCAGCCGCATGATCGCCCTTCCCCCCGAAGACCGTTCGCTCAGCCCGCACACCGGCTGGACCCGCGCGCACTGGGCGGCCGTCGCCGACGGCCTGCTGGCCGCGCTCGAACCCTACTGGAGCGACGATCATGCAGAGGTCCGTCTCCCGGGCCGCGCCAGCGTCTCCGGCTGCGACGGCCTCGAAGGCTTCGCCCGCACCTTCCTCCTGGCCGCCTTCCGCGTCGCCGGCGGCGGCCCGCCCGAGCTGCTGACGCCGTACCGGCTCGGTCTGGCCGCCGGGCCGAAGGTCTGGCAGCCGATCACCGACCGCACCCAGCCCATGGTCGAGGCGGCCTCCATCGCGATCGGCCTGTGGCTCACCCGCGAGCACCTGTGGGACACCCTCGACCCCGCCGTCCGCGCCGGCGTCACCGACTGGCTGTCCGGGGCGCTGCGGCACGAGCCGGTGGACAACAACTGGTGGCTCTTCCCCGTCATGGTCGGCGGCTTCCTCGGCGACGAGCCGGCCGTGCGCCGCGGGCTGGACCGCATCGAGGGCTGGTACCTGGGCGGCGGCTGGTACTCCGACGGCGCCAACCGCTCCTTCGACCACTACAACGGCTGGGCCATGCACCTCTACCCGGTCCTCCTGCACCACCTGGCCGCCACCCGCCCCACCGTGCCCGTGCCCGGCCTCCCCGCCGAGGTGTACGGCGAGCGGCTGGGCGAGTACCTGCGCGGCTACGCGCTGATGTTCGACCACGGCGGCGGGATGCTCTACCACGGGCGTTCGGTCACCTACCGCTTCGCCTCGGCCGCCCCGCTCTTCGCCGGGGAGCTGGCCGGCGCCTCGCCCCTGTCGCCCGGCCAGACCCGTGGCCTCGCCTCCTCGGTGCTGCGGCACTTCCTCGACCGGGGGGCGCTGTCCGCCGAGGGACTGCTCACCCTCGGCTGGTACGGCCCGCATGAGCCGTCGCTGCAGGGCTACTCCGGGTCCGCCTCGCCGTACTGGGCCTCGAAGGCCTTCCTCGGCCTGCTGTTGCCGCCCGGCCACCCCGTCTGGACGGCCACCGAGGAACTCGGCCCGACCGGGGTGGCCGCGCTGCCCGAGCCGGGGTTCGTCGTGCACAACACCGGGGCCGTGGCGCGGGTGATCAACCACGGGAGCCAGCACCACGTGGGCGACCCCCTCTACGACCGCTACGCCTACTCCACCCGCACCGGACCCACCACCGAGGTGCCCGACAACCACTTCGGCGTGGTGGCGGCGGACGGCACCGTGCCCCCGCGCGGCCTCATCGTCCCGCGCGGCGCGGGCCAGTCGGGCGAACTCGCCTGGGCCGCATCGGTGAGCGCGGCCGGGGCCGTATCGGCGGGCAAGGCCGGGGTCTCTGCGACAGGCGAGGCCGGGGTCTCCGCGGCAGGCGAGGGCGGGGTCGAGAGCCTCAGCGTCGTGCGGGGCGCGGTGGAGGTGCGGGTGCACCGCGTGCCGGTCGGCTCCGCCGTACGCCAGACCGGGTGGGCCATCCCGGCACCCGCCACCACGAACCTCCCCATCCCCGCCACCACCGACCTCCCCGTCCCTGCCGCCACCGACCTCCCTGGGGCTGCCCGGATCAGTCTTCGCGCGGCAAACGGGCTGGTCTCCCACCTGGTCGGGCTGCACGGCTACACCGCGGCCTCCGTCGCCGAGGACCCGGCGGGCACCGCGTTCGGCGCCCCCGCCCTGGTCCCCCAGCTCGACGGCACCGCCACGGACGGCTGGGCGGTCGCGGCGGCGATCCTGGGCGACGACCCGGCCGGCCTCCCCACCGTCACCACAAACCCAGCGGACCCGGATCGAGACACCGTCACGACCACCACCGCGCGGACCGATCCCCACCGAGAGACCGTCACCCTAGTCTGGCCCGACGGGCTGACCGAGACGTTCGCCGTCACCGGCCCCACACCTCGTCGGGCCACCTGAGCCGGGAAGGCTAGCGGGCGCCCGGGAGTTTGACCGTGGCGCCCTCAGGCACGATGGTCAGGTCCTCCCGCCGGGTCTCCCCCACCACCGAGATCACCTTCCCCTGCCGCACGAGCACCCCCCGCTCCTCGATCCCCAGCACCTCGTCGGCCGGTTCGAGCGGCACCCGCAGCCGGAGAGGCCCGGACACCGCGACCACCGAGACCGGCCCGTCAGCGGTGACGACGACGCCGTAGACCCAGTCCCCCCACGCCCGGACCGAAGCCCGGTCGATCCACCGCCCGGCGACCTCCGCACCCGGCCGGACCTCCAGCCCGACCTCCCGCCGGCCGTACCCGAGCCGGATCGGAATCCGCCCCCCAGCGGACGCAGGCTGCCCGGCGAAAAGCGGCTCGCGGCTGGGCAGCAGCACCCCGACCGGCTCGTCACCGGGCCGGAGGTGGACCGGCTGGACCGCGCCGTCGGCCACGGAGACGTGCAGGTAACCGTATCCCTCGGGGTCGAGCGGGTAGCGGAGCTGCAGGGTGAGCGAGTCGTCGGACCACGTCCAGGGCTGGAGTTCGCCCTTGGGCACGGCGTCGGCGGGCCGGGGGACGAGCACGGTGGCCCCACTGCGCAGGTCGACGAGCCGGAGGCCGTCGCGGACGGTGAGGGCGAGCCGCCAGCCGTCCGGGGACAGCCCGGCCCTGGTCGACCCGGCCAGGACGCTCGCCCGGCCGGAGTCCTCGCCGAGGGTCGGCTCGAGCGCCCCCTCACCACCTGGGACGACGTACTGGTCACCGGCGGTCGTGACCAGATAGGTGGGACAGAGCTCCCGGCACCGGCTGTACAGCAGCTCGCCGGGCGAGGCGACCCCCGCCTCCGGCAGCGGCACGGCGGCGGCGGGCGGCTGGATGACGCGTAACTGCTGGACGCTCGGCACCTGCGTGACCGGCACCAGGCCGGGCAGCCCGGACAGGCCGGGCGGGACCATCAGGCCCGCGCCCGCCGCCAGGCAGCCGATCCCGGCCACGGTCAGCATGTGGGCCAGCCATCGCCGCGCCAGCATGGCACCCATCCCGCGCACCTCCAGGGGTCGCGCCGCTCACGCGGCGCCACCTCTAACGATGCACGAGAACGGGGCGAGCGGGAGTTAGATACCCGTTTTATCGCGAGAAGTCATGACGTGGCGCGCTCGGCGGCGGCCACCGCGTTACGGAAGAGCATCGCGACCGTGGTCGGCCCGACCCCGCCGACGCGCGGGGTGATCGCCCCGGCGACCTTCTCCACGGACTCGTCCACGTCGGGCAGCAGCCGCCGCCCCTCGTACCGCACGCCGCCGCCGACGACGACCGCGCCGGGCTTGACGTGCTCGGGCTGGATGATGCCGGGCACCCCGGCCGCGGCGATGAGGATCTCCGCCCGGCGGGTGTAGTCGGCCCAGTCGGGCACCCCGGTGTGCACGACGGTGACCGCGGCGTTGGCGGTCGGCCGCTTGAGGCTGAGCAGCAGCGACAGCGGGCGGCCCAGGGTCGCGCCTCGGCCGAGGATGACCACCTCGCGCCCGGCCACCGGGATCTCGTAGAACGCCAGCAGCGCCTCGATGCCCGCGGGGGTGCAGGGCAGCGGGCCGGGCATGCCCAGCGCCAGGCGGCCCATGTTGAGCGGGTGCATGCCGTCGACGTCCATGTCCGGGTCCATCGTGGCGAGCGCGGCCTCGTAGTCGAGGTGGCCCGGGATGGGGTACTGGATCAGCAGGCCGTGGACCTTGGGGTCGTCGTTGAAGCCCTTGATCGCGGCGTGCAGGTCCTCCTGCGTCGCGGTGGCGGGCAGGTGCGCGTGCGGCGAGACGAAGCCCAGCTCGGCGGCCTGCTTCTGCTTGATGCGGATGTAGCCGGCGCTCGCGTCGTCGTCACCGACCAGGATCGTCGCCAGGGCCGGCTCGACCCCGCGGGCCTTCAGCGCGGCGACCCGCTCGGCGACGTCGGCCAGGATCTGCTCGGCGACGGGGCCGCCGGGCAACATTCTCGCGTTGGACATGCCACTCCCAGGACTCGTGGGGGCCCAGGCGGTCGGCACCCACGGCGTGCTCCCCGATGGTCGATTCCATCCTCCGGCCGCCAGTCGCGCTCCTTCTAGGATGCCCGATGATCGCCGGTCATTTCGACAGGAAGCCTCGCAGCAGAGCGGCCGTCCCGTCCAGGTGCTCGGTCACGGCGCGCCGCGCGGCCTCGGGATCGCCGGCCAGGATCGCCGCCACGATCGCGGCGTGCTGCGCCCCGGCGTGCTCGATGTTGACCTGCAGCATCGGGATGGCGTTGAGCAGGTCGCTGACCCGCAGCCGGGCGTCGGCGCAGGCCGCGGCCAGCAGCGGCGAGCCGGTGAGCTCGGCGATGGCCAGGTGGAAGGCGGTGTCGAGGCGGCGGTAGTCCTCGGGGCCCGCGGCGTTGAGCTCGTCGAGCCGGCGGGTGAGCGTGGCACGCTGCTCGGCGGTGAGCCGGGTGCCGGCCAGCACCTGGGCCGCGCCGCACTCCACCGCCAGCCGGAAGGTCAGCACGTCGGCCAGGTCGTCGCCGCCCATGTCGGTCACCACCTGGCGCAGGTCGCCCCCGCCGGGCGGGCGGTAGGTGACGAACGCCCCGCCGTAGCGGCCCCGCCGTACGTCGAGGAAGCCCTCCTCCTGCAGCGCGCGGATGGCCTCGCGGAGGGTGACCCGGCTGATGCCGAGGCGGACGGCGAGCTCGCGCTCGGGCGGCAGCTTCTCGCCGGGCGGCACGACCCCCAGCTTGATCGCCTGGAGCAGCCGTTCCACGGTCTCCTCGAAGGCGTTGCCGGCTCGCACCGGACGCAACATCGTGAGCAGATTGGCCGACTCGTCCACCGTGTCCTCAGGGTCTTGACAAGCATTCCGCGATACACATCAATGGTCTGACACTAGCCCAATAAACGGGAACAGGAGCGTTTCGCGGTGATATCGCTCGAGGAACTGCGGGTCGAGGTGTCGGCCGGCCGGATAGACACCGTCCTGCTCGCGCTGGTGGACATGCAGGGCAGGTTGCAGGGCAAGAGGCTGTCGGCCAGGTTCTTCCTCGACGAGGTGCTCGCGCACGGCTCGGAGGGCTGCAACTACCTGCTCGCGGTGGACGTGGACATGAACACCGTCGGCGGCTACGCGATGTCGTCATGGGAACGCGGGTACGGCGACTTCATGATGCGCCCCGACCTGTCCACCCTGCGCCGCGTGCCGTGGCAGGACGGGACGGTCCTGCTGATGGCCGACCTGACCTGGGGCGACGGCTCCGACGTGATCGCCTCGCCGCGGCAGATCCTGCGCCGCCAGATCGACCGGCTGGCCGAGCGCGGCCTGGTCGCCTACGTCGGCACGGAGCTGGAGTTCGTCGTCTACGACGACAGCTACGAGCAGGCCTGGCGGCAGGCCTACCGCGACCTCCACCCGGCCAACCTCTACAACGTCGACTACTCACTCCTCGGTACGGCTCGCGTGGAGCCCCTGCTGCGGCGCATCCGCCTGGCCATGGACGGCGCGGGCATGTACGTGGAGTCGGCCAAGGGCGAGTGCAACCTCGGCCAGCACGAGATCGCCTTCCGCTACGACACCGCCCTGCGCACCTGCGACAACCACGCGATCTACAAGAACGGCGCCAAGGAGATCGCCGCCCAGGAGGGCAAGGCGATCACCTTCATGGCCAAGCCGAACCAGCGCGAGGGCAACTCCTGCCACGTGCACATCTCGGTGCGCTCGGAGTCGGGCGAGGCGGTCATGGCCGGCGACGGCGGCCACGGGCTGTCGCGCCTGGGCGAGCAGTTCATCGCCGGCCAGCTCGCCTGCCTGCGCGAGATGACGCTGCTCTACGCGCCCAACATCAACTCCTACAAGCGTTTCGTGCCGGGCAGCTTCGCGCCGACCGCGGTGAAGTGGGGCGTGGACAACCGCACCTGCTCGCTGCGGCTGGTCGGGCACGGCCACTCGCTGCGGGTGGAGAACCGGGTGCCGGGCGGGGACGTCAACCCCTACCTGGCGGTCTCGGCGCTGATCGCCGCGGGGCTGCACGGGATCGAGAACGAGCTGGCGCTGGAGGATCCGTTCCCCGGCAACGCCTACGCCTCGGAGGCCGAGACCGTGCCGCACACGCTGCGTGACGCGCTCGCCCTGTTCGAGGGGTCGAAGCTCGCGCGCGAGAGCTTCGGCGACGAGGTGGTCGCGCACTACGCCAACAACGCCCGGGTGGAGCTGGCCGCCTTCGACGCGGCCGTCACCGACTGGGAGCTCTTCCGCGGCTTCGAGAGGCTGTGACCGTGAAGAGCCTGGGTTTCGAGAGGCTGTATCGATGAAGATCATCAACCCGGCGACCGAAGAGGTCGTGGCCGACGTCGAGATGGCCGGCGCGGCCGAGATCGACCGAGCCGTGGAGCGTGCCAGGAAGGCGTTCGCCACCTGGCGCGAGGTCTCCCCCGGCGACCGCGCCCGGCTGCTGCGCGCCTTCGCCCGTCAGGTCGAGGCGCACGCCGAGGAGCTGGCCCTGCTGGAGACGACCAACTCCGGTCACCCGCTGGGCAACGCCCGCTGGGAGGCGGGCAACGTCCGTGACGTGCTCGACTTCTACGCCGGCTCGCCCGAGCGGCTGCACGGCCGGCAGATCCCGGTCGCGGGCGGCATCGACGTGACCTTCCAGGAGCCGCTCGGCGTGGTGGGGATCATCGTCCCGTGGAACTTCCCCATGGTGATCATGACCTGGGGCGTCGCCCCGGCGCTGGCCGCGGGCAACACGGTGATCGTCAAGCCGGCCGAGTGGACCCCGCTGACCGCCCTGCGGCTGCAGGAGCTGGCCCTGGCCGCGGGCCTGCCCGAGGGCGTGCTCCAGGTGGTGCCGGGCGAGGGTGAGAGCGCCGGGGCCCGGCTGGTCGAGCACCCGGACGTCGCGAAGATCGTCTTCACCGGCTCGACCGAGGTCGGCAAGGAGATCGCCGCCACGTGCGCCGGCCAGGTCAAGCGGCTGACGCTGGAGCTGGGCGGCAAGTCGGCCAACATCGTCTTCGCCGACGCCGACGTGGCCAAGGCCGCCGCCAGCGCGCCCGGCGCGGTCTTCGACAACTCCGGCCAGGACTGCTGCGCCCGCTCCCGGATCCTCGTCCAGCGGGACGTGCACGACGAGTTCGTGGAGCTGCTCGCCCGGGCCGTGCACGAGGTCAAGGTGGGCGACCCGCTCGACCCGGGCACCGCCATGGGCCCGCTGATCAGCGCCGAGCACCGCGAGCGGGTGCGCGGCTTCATCGACCGCGACCCGCTCGTCCAGGGCGCCTGCCCGGACGGCAAGGGCTTCTGGTTCCCGCCGACCGTGCTGGCCGGGCAGCCCACGGACCGCTCCTTCGTCGAGGAGATCTTCGGGCCGGTCGTCACCGTGGTGCCCTTCGCCGACGAGGCCGAGGCGATCCGGCTGGCCAACGACAGCCGCTACGGCCTGTCCGGCTCGATCTGGACCCGCGACGTGGGCCGGGCCCTGCGGGTGGCGCGCGCGGTGGAGTCCGGCACGCTCAGCGTGAACTCCCACTCCAGCGTCCGCTACTGGACCCCGTTCGGCGGCTTCAAGCAGTCCGGCCTCGGCCGCGAGCTGGGCCCCGACGCGGTGGACGCCTTCACCGAGACCAAGAACGTCTTCATCTCCTACGAGTAAGCAAGGACTGAGCATGCAGCGTTTGCAGGACCGCGTGGCCGTGATCACCGGCGCGGGCAGCGGCATCGGCCTGGCCACCGCCCGGCGTTTCGCCGAGGAGGGCGCGAAGGTCGTCTGCGTCGACATCGACGAGGAGGCCGGCACCAAGGCCGCCGCCGAGGTCGGCGGGATCTTCGTCAAGGCGGACGTCACCAGCGAGGAAGACGTCCAGGCCATGTTCCGGACCGCCTTCGACACCTACGGCAGCGTGGACATCGCCTTCAACAACGCCGGCATCTCCCCGCCCGACGACGACTCCATCCTGGAGACCGGCCTGGAGGCGTGGAAGCGGGTGCAGGAGGTCAACCTGACCAGCGTCTACCTCTGCTGCAAGCACGCCATCCCGTACATGCAGCGGCAGGGCAAGGGCTCCATCATCAACACCGCCTCCTTCGTCGCGGTGATGGGCTCGGCCACCTCGCAGATCTCCTACACCGCCTCCAAGGGCGGCGTGCTGGCCATGTCGCGCGAGCTCGGCGTGCAGTTCGCCCGCGAGGGCATCCGGGTCAACGCGCTGTGCCCCGGCCCGGTCAACACGCCGCTGCTGCAGGAGCTGTTCGCCAAGGACCCCGAGCGCGCCCAGCGCCGCCTGGTGCACATCCCGGTGGGCCGCTTCGCCGAGGCGGCCGAGATCGCCGCCGCCGTCGCCTTCCTGGCCTCCGACGACGCCTCCTTCATCACCGGGGCGGAGTTCCTGGTCGACGGCGGCATCTCCGGCGCCTACGTCACCCCGCTGTAGAGGGAGCCCGCCATGGCCCGCCCGATCATCGGCATCACGTGTTACGTCGAGCCCGCGCGCTTCACCGTGTGGGACATGCCCGCGGCGCTCCTGCCGGCCATGTACGTGGACCAGGTGGTGCGGGCGGGCGGCCAGCCGGTGCTCATCCCGCCGGCCGGGGACCCGTCCGTGCTGGCCTCGCGGCTGGACGGGCTGATCCTGGCCGGCGGGGGCGACATCGACCCCGGCCGGTACGGCGAAGCCGCCCACGAGCGCGTCGGCTACGTCCGGGAGTTTCGCGACCGGGCGGAGTTCGGCCTGCTGGACGCCTGGCTCGGCCGCGGCCTGCCGTACCTCGGGGTCTGCCGGGGCCTGCAGGTCCTCAACGTCACCCTGGGCGGCTCCCTGCACCAGCACCTGCCCGACGTGGTCGGCCACGAGGGCCACTCCCCTGCCCCGGCCACCTTCGGCCACCTGCCGGTGAAGGTCGAGCCGGACACCCGGCTGGCCGCCATCCTGCCCGGCGAGCCGACCGTGCCGCACTACCACCACCAGGCGATCGACCGGCTGGCGCCCGGCCTGACCGTCTCGGCCCGCGCCGAGGACGGCACCGTCGAGGCGGTCGAGCTGGGCTCGCACCCGTTCGCGCTGGCCGTGCAGTGGCACCCGGAGGCGGCCGAGGACTGCCTGCTCTTCGAGGCCCTCGTGGCCGCCTGCTGACCTCAATATTTGGGCCTTACTGAAAAGGTTCTTTACTAATAAGCTCTTGGTGTGGAGCTCGAGGTTCGTCATCTGAGAGTGCTGTGCGCGATCGCCGACACCGGGAGCATCTCCAAGGCGGCGGCGACGCTCGGCATGTCACAACCCGCCCTGGCGGCGCAGCTGCGCCGGATCGAGCGCATGTTCGGCGGCCGCCTGTTCGAGCGCGGCCACGACGGCGCCCGACCGACCGCGCTCGGCTACTGGCTGCTGGCACGGTCCCGGTCGCTGTTGCCCGCCTTCGACGATCTGGAACGCAGCGCCCGGCGCTTCTCGGGCGACGCCTCCCAGATCCGGATAGCGTGCGCGCTGACCCGGCTGGCCGGCATGGTCGCCAAGAGCGTGCACCGGCTGTTACCCGAGGCCGAGGTCACCCTGCGCACCGAGGAGTCGACCGAGGTCATCCCCGACCTGCTGGACTCGGCGCGCATCGAACTGGGCAGCCTCGACGAGTACCCGGGCCACGAGATGATCCCGCCCTCCGGCGCGGCCTACGCGGCCATCGCCACCGAGCCGATCTTCATCGGCCTGTCGCCGCTGCACCCGCTGGCCGGTCGGGACGAGATCGACCTCACCGACCTGGCCGAGGAGGACTGGGCCCAGCCCGGCGTCCTGGACGCCGCCCCCCGCGAGCACTTCTGGCGCACCTGCGCCGAGCACGGCTTCGTGCCGCGCGTGGCCTACGGGGTGACCGTGGACGTGGCGCTCGACCTGATCTCCGAGGGCCGCTGCGTCGGGCTGTTCCAAGCCAGCGGCCCGGCCCGCGAGGGCATCGTCATCCGCCCACTGAAGGACTCCCCGCTGCGCTTCCGGCACCTGCTCGGCTGGACCGAGCAAGGGCCCATCGCGCCGCACGCGAAGGATCTGGTGCAGGCGGTGACCAAGACCTATTGGGCCGAGGCGGTGCGCAGCCCGGACTATCGGGCCTGGTTGAGGCACCATAAGCCGCTATAGCGCGGCGTTATGGCATTTTGTTGGGTTACCGCTAGCTGAACGGCCGGTGTGCACTTGTGTCAACCCCAGCCGGCCGGGGCTCCGCCGTAACACCCCCCACAAGGAGCCACCAGAGTGAACCCCAAACTCGGGTTGGGGGCCGCCGCCGTGCTCGCGTTGGCCCTCACCCTCACGGGCAACGCAAGCGCGCAAACCCAAGCGGACCCTCCCCAGGAGCTGGCCCTCTCGACAGCGAAGGGCGCCCTCCTGACCAACGCCTCCGCCCTCCACGCCACCGCGGAGGAGGACTTCCAGCTCCAGAGCGCCGTCGAGGGCGTCAAGGGCCTTCGCTTCCTCACCTACAGCCGGTCCTACAAGGGACTACCGGTCCACGGTGGTGAGGTCGTCGTCGGCACCGACGCCAGCGGCCAAGTGATCAACTCGGTCGTCACCGGCCAGGAGGCCGAGATCCAGGTGGGCACCACCCCGTCGGTGACCGCCGCCACCGCGGCGGTCACGGCGCGCGCCCTGTCCCGCCGGGTCCAGACCGTCAGCACCCCCTCCCTGGTCGTCCACGTCACCACCGGCAAGCCGCGGCTCGCCTGGGAGGTCGTGGTCACCAGCGCCAAGCCGAGCGTCCTGCACGTCTTCGTGGACGCGGTCTCCGGCAAGGTCATCGACTCCTACGACCTGGTCAAGGACACCACCGGCAACGGCCACCACAACGGCACCGTCACCATCGACACCGCCGCCACCAGCGCCACCGACCCCACCCGCCCCGGCATCCAGTGCGGCGGCCAGAACGGCGCCGCCTACGCCGTCTCCGGCGGCGTGCTGGGCAACGGCGGCAACGCCGACCTGCCCACCGCCTGCGCCGACGTCCTCTACGCGGTGCAGAAGGAATGGGACATGCTGCGCGCATGGCTCAACCGCAACGGCATCGACGGCAACGGCCGCGGCTTCCCGGCGCGCGTCGGCCTGGCCGAGGCGAACGCCTACTGGAACGGCAGCTACACCAACTTCGGGCACAACGGCAAGTCCGGCACCGCCCGCAAGAACCTGGTCCCCATGGACGTCGTCGGCCACGAGTACGGCCACGCCATCTTCCAGACCACCCCGGGCGGCGCGGGCAGCGGCAACGAGGCCGGCGGCCTGAACGAGTCCACCGGTGACATCTTCGGCGCCCTGGTCGAGAACTACGCCAACAACCCGAACGACCCGCCGGACTGGCTGGTCGGCGAGGAGACCGGTCTGGGCAGCGGCCCCGGCGGCGCGATCCGCAACATGGCCAACCCCTCCGCGCTGAGCCACCCGAACTGCTACACCGGCTCCTTCCCCGAGGTCCACGCCGGAGCGGGCCCGCAGAACCACTGGTTCGTGCTCACCGCCGCCGGCACCAGCGCCAGCACCCGCTGCGACAACGGCCCGGCGATCACCGGTCTCGGCGTCCAGAAGGCCGGTCAGATCTTCATGACCGCGCTGAACAACAAGACCGCGCCCTGGACCCACCTCAAGGCCCGCGTCGCCACGCTGAACGCCGCCAAGACCCTCTTCGCGCCGAGCTGCACCGAGTTCAACGTGGTGCTGGAGGCCTGGAAGGGCATCAACCTCGGCCCGCGCGCCGGTGACCCGACCTGCTCCTCGCAGGGTCCCGACTTCTCGGTCAGCCTCAACCCGGCCTCCGGCACCGTCCAGCCGGGCGGCAGCGCCACCACCACCGTGAGCACCGCGGTGACCAGCGGCGCGGCCCAGCAGATCACCCTGCGCACCGGCCCGCTCCCCGCCGGCGTGACCGCCACCTTCAACCCGGCCACCATCCAGTCCGGGCAGTCCTCCACCCTGACCCTCGCCACCACCTCGGGCAGCCCGGCCGGCACCCACTCGGTCACCGTGATCGCCGACGGCGCCTCGGTCGACCGCCAGGCCGGCTACAGCCTGCAGATCGGCGCGAGCCAGGGCGACGACTACTCCATGGCCCTCAACCCGAGCAGCGCCTCGGTCCAGGCCGGCTCCTCCGCCACCACCACCCTCCAGACCACGGTGACCAGCGGAAACGCCCAGCAGGTGACGCTGAGCGCCTCCGGGGCCCCGGCGGGCGTGACGGTCTCCTTCAGCCCGGCGACCATCCAGTCCGGCCAGTCCTCCACCGTGACCATCTCGGTGGGCGCCTCGGTCTCGCCGAACACCTACCCGATCACCATCTCCGGTGACGGCGCCTCGGCGGACCGCTCGGCCACCTTCAGCCTGACCGTCGGCGGCAGCCAGGGCACCACCTGGCAGACGTGGACCCCGTACGCGGTCGGCGCGACCGTGACCTACGAGGGCGTCTCCTACCGGTGCCTCCAGGCGCACACCAGCCTCCCCGGCTGGGAGCCGCCGAACGTCCCGGCCCTCTGGCAGCGACTCTGACCCATCGAGCACCCGGCCCCCGCGAGGGGGCCGGGCCCTCCTAGGAGCTCTTCCCGTGAAGAAAGCACTTCTGTCAGCAGTCGCGTGCCTGCTCACGCTGACCGGGCTGGCCGCCGCTCCCGCTCAGGGCGCGGTCGCCGCCCCGGACATCCCGCTCGGCAGCATCACCGCGCACCTGAGCCAGCTCCAGTCGATCGCCCAGGCCAACGGGGGCAACCGCGCCTCCGGCCGGCCCGGCTACACCGCCTCGCTCAACTACATCAAGGGCAAGCTCGACGCCGCCGGGTACACCACCCGCGTCCAGAACTTCAGCGGCGGCAGCAACCTCATCGCCGACTGGCCCCAGGGACCCGCCAGCCCGACCATCATGCTCGGCGCCCACCTGGACAGCGTCACCTCCGGCCCCGGCATCAACGACAACGGCACCGGCTCGGCCTCCCTGCTGGAGGTCGCGCTCGCCGTCGCCGCCCAGCGGCCGACGCTCGGCAAGCACGTGCGTTTCGGCTGGTGGGGCGCCGAGGAGTCGGGTCTGGTCGGCTCGCGGTACTACGTCCAGAACGGCGGGGCCTCCGGCGTCGAGGCCTACCTCAACTTCGACATGACCGGCTCGCCCAACCCGGGCTACTTCGTCTACGACGACGACACCCAGTTGCAGCGCCTGTTCAACGACTACTACGCCACGCTCGGCATCCAGACCGAGCCGGAGCGGATCGGCGACGGCCGCAGCGACCACGCCTCGTTCAAGAACGCCGGCGTGCGGGTCGGCGGCGTCTTCACCGGCGCCAGCGAGCGCAAGAGCGCCGCCCAGGCGGCCAAGTGGGGCGGCCAGGCCAACCAGTCCTTCGACCGCTGCTACCACTCGGCGTGCGACACCTGGCCGGCCAACGTCAACACCACCGCCCTGGACCGCAACGCCGACGCGGCCGCGCACGTCCTGTGGCAGCTCGCGGTGACCTCGCAGCCCGGCAACGACTTCTCGATGGCGGTCAGCCCGTCCTCGGCGACCGTCCAGCCCGGCCAGAGCACCACCGCCACCGTCTCCACGACGATCACCAGCGGCAGCGCCCAGCCGGTCAGCCTGACCGCCACCGGCGCCCCCTCCGGTGTGACCGTCTCCTTCAGCCCGGCGCAGATCCAGTCGGGCCAGTCCGCCACCGTGACCGTCGCCGCCGGCGCCGGCACCGCGGCCGGGACCTACCCGATCACCCTGCGCGGCAACTCCACCAAGACGGCGACCTTCACGCTGGTCGTCGGCACCCCGACCGGTGACGACTACTCGATGGCGGTCAGCCCGTCCTCGGCCACCGTCCAGCCGGGCCAGAGCACGACCGCGACCCTGAACACCACGGTCACCAGCGGGAACGCCAAGCCGGTCAGCCTGACCGCCACCGGCGCCCCCTCCGGCGTGACCGTCTCCTTCAGCCCGGTCCAGATCCAGTCCGGCCAGTCCGCCACCGTGACGATCGCCGTCGCGGCCGGCACCCCGGCCGGGACCCACCAGATCACCCTGCGCGGCAACTCCGACCGCTCGGCGAGCTTCTCGCTGACCGTCGGCGGCGGCGGGGGCGAGACGACCTGGACGGCCTACACCGTCTACGCGGCCGGCGCCACGGTGACCTACCAGGGCGTCAGCTACCGCTGCCTGCAGGGCCACACCGCCCTGCCCGGATGGGAGCCGCCGAACGTCCCGGCGCTCTGGCAGCGCATCTGAGAACCCCGCGTGGCCACGGCTGGGGGTTTGTGGTCACGCGGTCAAGCAGGTGGACGAGGGGTACGGCTCGCGCCGGCCGAGCTGGGACCGGGGCTACCCGGGCGGCCGCGCGACAGGCCTGAGGGTGACCAGGCCGGAGCCCGCCCCTCGTCCACCTTTCTTCTCGTGGTACGGCAGGCGGTTCTTGCGGGTTTCGCAGAGGGTGTCCCGCCCACTAGGCTGAAGGCGACACCGATGAACCCGTGCGGGAGAGAGCCCTGACATCCGGTCAGGGCCCCTGAAGGAGCAAGCCCTCCCCGCGAACCTCTCAAGGCAAAGGACCGTACGGGCCAGGGTGACCTCTGGAAAGCAGGCCGGGAAAGCCGCCTCGCCGAAGGTGAAAGTCTGGGCAAACATCCAGGCGAAACTCTCAGGCATCATGACAGAGGGGGAGGATCCTGGCATCCGACCCTGCCTCTGAGGTGCGAACACATGGCACGACCCACACCGTTGCGAGACGTCCACGAGAGTCTCGGCGCCACCCTCACCGACTTCGCCGGCTGGCTCATGCCGCTGCGCTACGGGAGCGAGTCGGCCGAGCACCGGGCCGTGCGCGAGGCCGCCGGCCTGTTCGACCTCTCCCACATGGGGGAGATCTACGTGACCGGGCCGCAGGCCGGCGAGCTGCTGGACTACGCCCTGGTGGGGCACCTGTCCGCGCTCGTCCCGGGCCGCGCCCGCTACACGATGATCGTCAACGCCGAGGGCGGCGTGCTCGACGACCTGATCGTCTACCGGCTGGCCGACCAGGAGTTCATGGTCGTCGCCAACGCCTCCAACTACCTCATGGTCGCCGAGCAGCTCCGCCACCGGGCCGGCGGGTTCGACGCCGACGTGGACGACCGCTCCGACGCCTACGCGCTGATCGCCGTCCAGGGGCCGCGGGCCCAGGAGATCCTTGCCCAGCTCACCGACGCCGACCTCGCGGGCCTGAAGTACTACGCCGGCCTGCCCGGCACGGTCGCCGGGGCCGAGGCGCTCATCGCCCGCACGGGCTACACCGGCGAGGACGGGTTCGAGCTCTTCGTCCGCAACGCCGACGCGGTCGCGCTCTGGCAGGAGCTGATGAAGGCGGGCGAGCCGTACGGGATGATTCCCGCAGGTCTGTCGTGCCGCGACACCCTCCGCCTCGAAGCCGGCATGCCGCTGTACGGCAACGAGCTCAGCGCCGACCTGACCCCGTTCGACGCCGGCCTCGGCCGAGTGGTGAAATTCGACAAGCCCGGCGACTTCGTCGGCAAGGCCGCGCTTGAACCGCTCCGCGAGAGCGAGCCCAAGCGCCGCCTCGTCGGCCTGGTCGCCCAGGGCCGCCGGATCCCGCGCCACGGGTTCCCGGTCGTCGCCGGAGGTCAGGTCGTCGGCGAGGTCACCAGCGGCGCCCCTTCGCCCACCCTGGGCAAGCCGATCGCGATGGCCTACGTCGACACCGGCGTCACCGGCGGCCTAGCCGTCGACACCCGGGGCAGCCAAGAGCCTATGGACCTGGTTGAGCTGCCTTTCTACAGGAGGAACAAGTGAGCAACATCCCTGACGACCTGAACTACACCAAAGAGCACGAGTGGGTCGCGGGCCTGGACGACGGCCGCACCGTGACCGTGGGCGTCACCGCCTACGCCGCGGAGGCCCTTGGTGACGTCGTCTACGTGCAGCTTCCCGAGGCCGGCGCCACCGTCGAGGCGGGCGACTCCATCGGCGAGGTGGAGTCCACCAAGTCGGTGAGCGAGATCTACGCCCCGGTGAGCGGCGAGGTGGTCGAGGTCAACCAGGCCGTCGTGGAGAAGCCCGACCTGGTCAACAGCGACCCGTACGGCGAGGGCTGGATGTTCCGCGTCCGCCTGGAGGGCGACGCGGAGGACCTGCTGTCCGCCGAGGAGTACACCGCCCTCACCTCCGGCGAGTCCTGATCTTCCCGGCCGGGGCTTCGTCCGGAGCCCCGGTACCCCTTTTATCGTGAAAGGCGCAAGTCAATGGCGATCAGCGTCTTCGACCTCTTCAAGATCGGCATCGGTCCGTCGAGCTCGCACACCGGCGGGCCCATGGCCGCCGCGCACAAGTTCGCCCGTGGCCTCGACGCCGACGGCCTCCTGCCGGACGTCGCCCGGGTCGAAGCCATCCTGTACGGCTCGCTCGGCCTGACCGGCAAGGGCCACGGCAGCGACAAGGCCGTGCTCCTGGGCCTGTCCGGCGAGAAGCCCGAACTGGTCGACGTCGACACCGTGGACGAGCGCCTGGCCCAGATGCGCGCCTCCGGCAAGATCGACCTGTACGGCACGCACACCATCCCCTTCGTCGTCGGCGAGGACCTCGTCTTCGAACGCAAGATCTCGCTGCCGGGCCACCCCAACGGCATGCGCTTCACCGCCTACGCCGCCAACGGCGACGTGCTGCGGGAGAAGGTCTATTACTCCGTCGGCGGCGGCTTCGTCGTGGACGAGAACGCCACCGGCGCCGACCGCATCAAGCCCGACGACACGGCTCTGCCGTACCCCTTCAGCACCGCGGCCGAGCTGCTCGCCCAGTGCTCGGAGACCGGGCTGTCCATCTCCGGGCTGATGATGGAGAACGAGAAGGCCTTCGGCCGCACCGAGGCCGAGATCCGCGCCAAGCTGCTCGACATCTGGCACGTGATGTCCGAGTGCGTGCGCCGCGGCATCGGCAAGGAGGGCGTCCTGCCCGGCGGCCTCAAGGTCAGGCGTCGCGCGCACCAGCTCCACCGCCGCCTCCAGGCCGAGACGCCCTCGCACGACCCGCTCCAGACCATGGACTGGGTCGGCCTGTTCGCCCTGGCCGTCAACGAGGAGAACGCCGCCGGCGGCCGGATCGTCACCGCCCCCACCAACGGCGCCGCCGGCATCATCCCGGCGGTCCTCACCTACTACTCGCGCTTCGTCCCGGGCGCCGACGACGCCGGCGTGGTGCGCTTCCTGCTCACCGCCGCCGCCATCGGCGTGCTGTTCAAGGAGAACGCCTCCATCTCCGGCGCCGAGGTCGGCTGCCAGGGCGAGGTCGGCTCGGCCTGCTCCATGGCCGCCGCCGGCCTCACCGAGGTCCTGGGCGGCACCCCCGAGCAGGTCGAGAACGCCGCCGAGATCGGCATCGAGCACAACCTCGGCCTCACCTGCGACCCCATCGGCGGCCTCGTCCAGATCCCCTGCATCGAGCGGAACGCCGTGGCCTCCATCAAGGCCATCACCGCCGCCCGCTTCGCCCTGCGCGGCGACGGCAAACACTTCGTCTCCCTGGACAAGGCGATCAAGACCATGCGCGACACCGGCCGGGACATGCTCGACAAGTACAAGGAGACCTCCCGCGGCGGCCTCGCGGTCAACGTCATCGAGTGCTGATCTCCTGCTTGGCTGGTGCGCCCGGAATCTGTCGTCGCAAGCGGGTAGCGTGGGAGCATGACGGCGCACCAGCACGATGAGGTCATCACCATCCCTCGTGACGAGTACGAGGCCCTCAAGGCCGAGGTCCGACGGTTGCGCCGTGAGATCGGTCGCCAGCAGGCGATGCGCGCCATCATGGAGAATGCCGCCCATCCCGGCGCCGTGCGGACATTCACACGGGACGAGCTCGCCGCTGAGTGGGGCATCAGTGGCTGACCGCCGCATCGCCTTTCCCGAGCGCGCTTGGGAGCAGATCGAAGCCCTACCGGAAGGTCTGCGCAGGCCTGTCCAACTCGCCGTCTTCACCCTGCTGGAGGACCCGCGTCCGTCGCTCGCCGACCCGATGGACGGGGTTCCGAACGCCTACGAGTTGAACCTCATCAGCGATGACGTCACCATCTGGTACACGATCACTCTTCACGAGGGCGAAGAAGTGATCACCATCCAGGTGGTTCGCCCGAATCTCTGACTTCGGATTGATCGACAAGGCGATCAAAACCATGCGTGACACCGCGGCCCCCTCGCGGTCAACGTCGTCCACGTGCTGACCGCGAGGTGGCCGGCCCGTTCTAGCCGGTGACCGGGGTGAGGGCCTGGGCGGGCTGGGTGACGGCGAGTTTGCGAGCCAGGCGCAGCCGGTAGGCGTCGAGCACCACGGCGATGAGGATGACCAGCCCGGTGATGATCTGCCGCTCGAAGTCGGAGACCCCCATGAGCAGCAGCCCGTTGGTGAGCACGCCGAGCAGGCAGGCGCCGAGGAAGGTGCCGACCATGGAGCCACGGCCGCCCATCAGGCTGGCTCCGCCGATCACCACGGCGGCGATGGCGTTGAGCTCGTAGCCCTGGCCCAGGATGGGGCTGGCGATGTTGAGCCGCGCCATGTACAGGATGGCCGCGATGCCGACGGTGAACCCGGCGATGACGAAGGCGGCGATCTTGATTCGGGCGGTCTTGTGACCGGACAGCCGCACGGCCTCCTCGTTGTTGCCGGTGGCGTAGACAAGCCGCCCGAAGACGGTACGGGACAGCACGAACCAGCCCACGCCGACCAGCAGCAGCGCCACCCAGAAGACCGCGGGGACGCCGAGGACGGTCAGGGTGCCGAACTCGTTGAGCCCGGCGGGCAGGTCGTAGATGGTGGCCGCGTTGGTGTAGCGCTCGGCCGCGCCACGGGCGATGTTGAGCATGGCCAGCGTGACGATGAACGAGGGCACCCGCCACTGTTCGGAGATGAACCCGTTGGCCAGGCCGACGAGCGCCCCGACGAGCATGCTGAGCAGGATGCCGGCCAGCAGGGTGACCGGGGAGGACGACCCGGCCATCAGCGTGCCCGAGACCACCGCGCACAGCGCCATCGCCGAGCCGACCGACAGGTCGATGCCGCCGACCAGGATCACGAAGGTCATGCCCACCGCGAGCACGGTGTTCAGGGTGATCTGGGTCATGATGTTGCGCAGGTTCTGCTCGGTGGCGAAGTTCGGCGCGGCGACGACGAAGAAGCCCGCGAGCACCACGAGGGCGACGCCGATGCCGGCCTCGCCGAGCACGAGCCTTTTGATCATGGTGTTTCACCGTTCTTGAGGTAGCCCGAGTAGGCGAGGGTGAGGATGTGCTCGGCGTCGAAGTCGGCCCGCTGCACCGAGCCGGCGATCCTGCCCCGGGAGAAGACCAGGATCCGGTCGCAGATCCCCATCAGCTCCGGCAGGTCGGAGGAGACGACGAGCAGGGCCTTGCCCTGCGCCGCCAGGCCGAGGAGCAGCTCGTGGATCTCGTACTTGGCGCCGACGTCGATGCCGCGGGTGGGTTCGTCCACGATCAGCACGTCGGCCCCGGCGTTGAGCCACTTGGCCAGGACGACCTTCTGCTGGTTGCCGCCCGACAGCGTGCGCACGTGCTGGCTCACGCCGGCCGAGCGCAGGTGCAGGCGCTGCCCGAGGTCCTGGGCCAGGGCGCGTTCCTGGCCGAAGCGCAGCAGGAAGCCGCGGAGCTTGGCCAGCGTGACGTTGGCGCTGATCGGCAGGTCGAGCACCAGGCCCTGGGACTTGCGGTCCTCGGTGAGCAGGCTGATGCCGGCCCGCACCGCGTCCTTCGGGTGCCGGATGCGCACCTTCCGGCCGAACAGCTCGATCTGGCCGGCCAGGGCGGGGTCGGCGCCGAAGACGGCGCGCATCGCCTCGGTACGGCCGGAGCCGACCAGCCCGGCCAGGCCGACGACCTCGCCCCGCCGTACCTCGAAGGACAGCGGGCCCTCGAAGCCGGCGACCTTCAGCCCGGAGACGGCCAGGGCGACCTCGCCGGGCTCGGTGGGCGGCTTGACCGGGAACTCCTGGGCCAGGTCGCGCCCGACCATGAGCTTGACCAGGTCGGGCGCGGTGACGCCGGTCATCGGCATCGAGGCGATGCTGCGCCCGTTGCGCAGGACGGTGACCCGGTCGGCGAGCTCCAGCACCTCCTCCAGGTGGTGGGAGATGTAGACGATCGCCACCCCGCGCTCGCGCAGCGCCCGCAGGATGGTGAACAGCCGGCCCGCCTCGCGCGAGGTGAGCGTGGCGGTCGGCTCGTCCAGGATGAGCAGCCGGCACTCGGCCGACAGCGCCCTGGCGATCTCCACGAGCTGCATCTGGGCGATGCCCAGCCGCTCCACCGGGGTGTCGGGGGCGACGTCCAGGCCGACCTCGGCCAGCAGCCGCGCCGCCGCCTCGCGCAGCCGCCGCCGGTCGACGACGCCGGCCTTGCGCGGCAGCTCGCGCAGGAACAAGTTCTCGGCCACCGTGAGGTACGGCAGCAGCGCCAGCTCCTGGTGCACCACCGAGATGCCGGCCGCCAGCCCGTCGGCCGCGCCCGCCGGGGTGTACGGCCGGCCGTCGAAGGTCATCGTGCCCGCGTCCGGCGCGTGGACCCCGGCCAGCGCCTTGACCAGCGTCGACTTGCCGGCGCCGTTCTCCCCCACGAGAGCGTGGATCTCGCCCCCGCGAAGCTCCAGGTCGACCCCGTCGAGCGCCACCACCCCGGGGAAGCGCTTGACGAGGCCGGTGACCGTCATCATCCGACGTTGTCCTTGGTGATCAGCTTGATCTCGGTCTTCTGCCAGCCGCTGAAGCTCTCCCCCGCGATCATCTTCATCGCGTAGTCGATGCCGTTGGCGGCCTGCTGCGCGCCGTACTGGTCGAGGGTGGCCACGACCGCGCCGCTCTTGACGTAGGAGGCGATGGCCGGGATGTTGTCGAACGAGGCGACCTTGATCTGGTCCTTCTTGCCCTGCTCCTCGATCGCCTTGAGCGCGCCGAGCGCCATGTTGTCGTTGGCGGCCAGCACGCCCTTGATGCCGGGGTGGGCGGTGAGCATGTTGCCGAAGACGGTGTGCGCCTCGTTTGTCTCCCAGTGCGCGGTCTTGGAGTCGACGAGCTTGAGGCCGCCCTCCTTGATGGCGTCCTCGAACCCGGCCTTGCGCTGGGTGGCGTTGGCGGCGCCCGGGTTGCCCTCCAGGATGACCACCTCGGCGTCCTTGCCGAGGGCCTTGACCAGCTCCAGGCCGGACTGCTTGGCGCCGTCGCGGTTGTCGGGCCCGACGAAGGGCACCTTGTCGGCGATGCCGGCGGCCTTCATCGCGCCCTCGTCGAGCTGGACGTCGATGTTGACCACGTGCACCCCGGCGTCCACCGCCCGCTTGAGCGGCTGGACCAGCGCGCGGGAGTCGGCCGGGGCGATCACCACGGCCTTGGCCTGCTGGGTGACGCACTTCTCGACCGCGGCGACCTGGTTGTCGATGTCGGTCTCGTTCTGGATGCCGACCACGCTGAGGGCGAGGTCGCCGCGCTTGGCGGCGTGCTCCTCCGCGCCCTTCTGCATCTGCTGGAAGAACTCGTTGGCCAGCGACTTCATCACCAGGCAGATGCTCGGCTTCTCCCCCGGCTTCGGCGCGGCTGCGGTCGTGCCGCCGGTGCCGCCCTCCTTGCCGCACGCAGTGAGGGCGAGGGCCAGACCGGCCACTGCGACGATCTTCTTGTTCATCTCAGGTGTCTCCTTCTAGAAGGGCACGCCGGCCTGGAGGACGACGTTGCAGTACGGCGTCGCCTCGCCCGTCCTGACGACGGCTCTGGCCCGGCCGGTGAGCTGTTTGAGGTGTTCGTGCGGGATGCGCTCGGCGTCGGGCAGGAACGCGGCGGGCGCTTCGAGGGCGACGTAGGCGCGCTCCACCACGAGTTCGGCGCTGATGGCGTCGAGCACCGGGTGGAAGGCGGGTTCGCCCCGCCGCCAGAGCAGGTCGATCGTCTCGACGCCGGGCGGCACCGGCAGGCCGGCGTCGGCCACCACGATCAGGTCGGTGTGGCCCATGGCCGCGATGAGTTGCAGCAGCCGCGGGTGCCAGAGTCCGTCAGGACGCATCGGCCATCAGCCTTTCCACTTGGCGGGCGGCGGGCATGGCCGACTGCGCGCCGGGCCCGGTCGTGGCCAGCGCGCCCGCGGCGCAGGCCCTGGTCAGGGCTTCGCGAAGCGGTCGTCTATACGTATAACTGATGGCGAGCTGAGCGCAGAAGGTGTCTCCCGCGCCCACCGCGTCCACCACCTCGACGCCGAAGGACGGCACGCGGACCAGCTCGTGGCCGTCGGTGGCGACCGCCCCGCGCTCCCCGAGGGTGATCACCACCGTCCCGGGCCCGAGGGCGAGCAGGGCGGCCGGGTCGGTGTCCCCGCCGAGCGCCACGGCCTCGCTCTCGTTCACGATCAGCAGGTCCACGTGACGCAGCAGGTCTTCGAGACCGGGCCGGAAGGGCGCGGCGTTCAGGATCACCGGGATGCCGGCGGCCTTCGCCCGGACCGCCGCCGCGAGGCAGACCTCCAGCGGGATCTCGAGCTGCAGCAGCAGCGCGTCCGCGCCGGACAGGTCGAGCCCTGCCGCGTCGAGCAGCCCGTTGGCGCCCCGGGCGACGGTGATCATGTTCTCGCCGCCCTCCTCGACCACGACCAGCGCCATCCCGGTCGCCGCGCCGCCGGTGGTGACGCCCGAGACGTCCACCCCTTCGGCGGCGACCGCGGCCAGCACCTCGCGGCCGAAGTCGTCGTCGCCCACCCGGCCGACCAGCCGCACCCGGGCGCCGAGCCGGGCGGCGGCCACCGCCTGGTTGGCGCCCTTGCCGCCGGGGGCGCGGTGCGCGCCAGGACCGGCGACGGTCTCGCCGGGCGCCGGCAGCCGGGTGACGGGCACGGTCAGGTCGACGTTGAGGCTGCCGACGACGACCAGGCTGAGCTCACTCATCGTCGACACCGCCCACCGGGTCGGGGCAACCGCAGGAGCCGCGCCGGATCAGCGTGGCGGGCAGGATCACCCGCTCGCCGGCCGACTGGTCCTTGATCTGCGCGACCAGCAGTTCCACGGACTGCCGGCCGAGCTGCTCCAGCGGCTGGCGCATCGTGGTGAGCGCGGGAACCGTGTAGGAGGAGGCGGCGATGCCGTCGAAGGAGCAGATGGCCACGTCGCCGGGCACGGTCAGGCCGAGCTCGGCCGCCGCGCGCATCACGCCGAACGCCTGCTCGTCGCTGGTGACGAAGAGCGCGTGCGGCCGGTCCTGCCGGGAGAGCAGGTCGCGCCCGCTGAGGTAGCCCTGCCGGCGGCCGAAGGGGCCGTGCGCCAGCGGCATCTCCGCCGGGTCGAGCCCGGCCTCGGTCAGCGCCCGCGCCCAGCCGGCGACGCGGTCGACGGTCGGGTGGATGCCGACCGGCCCGGCCACGCAGCCGACCTGGCGGCGGCCGTGCTCGATCAGGTGGACGGTGGCCGCGTGGGCGCCGCCCTCGTTGTCGATGAGCAGGTGGCTGGCGGGCACCTCGTCGAGCTCACGGTCGAGCACGATGCACGGCACTGCGGAGGCGGCCAGCAGGGACCGCCAGGTGCGCGGGCCGTGGGCGGGAATCAGGATCAGCCCGTCCACCTGGCGGTCGATCAGGGTGCGGACGTAGGCGGCCTCGCGCTCGTCGTCGTCCATGGCGTTGCCGAGCAGCAGGGTCAGGCCGTGCTCGAAGGCGACGTCCTCGATCTCGCGGGCCAGCTCGGCGAAGAACGGGTTGGCGTTGTCGGGGACGACGAGCCCGATGGTGTGGGTCCGGCTGGTGCGCAGCGAGCGGGCCACGACGTTCGGCCGGTACCCCAGCTCGTCGATCGCCCGCAGCACCCGTTCGCGGGTGGGCGGGGCGACGTTGCGCGGCCCGTTGTTGAGCACGTAGCTGACGACGGCCTCGGAGGTGCCGGCCAGGCGTGCCACGTCACGGCGTGTGACCACTGCGATGGTGTCCTTCGGTCGTTTCAACTCGTGTTGATGACGCAGTATTCGACCGGCGCGAGGCGTTGGCAACACGTGTAGATCCGCCGTTACCAAGGCGTTATCCCAAGATTTCGGGACCATCACGAAACGGCTCCGGCTGTTGTGCGCCCGCCGATCCGTGGCTCACAGTGCCTCATCTACACGAGTTGAAGGGATTCGCCATGAGGCTGTTCGCCGCCGCGTTACTCGTCCTCGCCCCGCTCGCCCCGCTCAGCGCCACCCCCGCCGCCAACGCGACCGAGACCGTGGCGGCCAAGAAGGTGATCATCGACGCGGACATGGGCGAGCTCAACGACGACGCCGTCACCCTGTTCATGCTGGCCGCGCGCAAGGACGTGGACCTGCTCGGCGTCACCATCGTGGCGGGCAACACCTGGGCCGAGGAAGGCACCGCCTACACCCTGCGCCAGCTCGAACTCATCGGCCGCAAGAACGTCCCCGTCGTGCAGGGCGCCGTCGAGCCGCTCATGCCCGGCCGGCTGGCCGCGCTCAAGGGCGAGGACCACCTGTACGGCAAGGCCCCCTGGACCGGCGCCTTCGAGCACCCCCGACCCGCCTCCTACCGCCAGCTCGCCAAGGAGCCCTACGGCGGCTACCCGAAGACCGCCCCGACCCCCGGCGCCGCCGCCGAGTGGATCGCCGCCCAGGTCAAACGGAACCCCGGCCAGGTGACGATCTTCGCGATCGGCCCGGCGACCAACCTCGCGCTGGCCGTACGCACCCACCCCGAGATCGTGCCGCTGGTCAAGGAGGTCGTCTACATGGGGGGCGCCTTCGACGTGCCGGGCAACGTGACCCCGGGCGCGGAGTTCAACTGGTGGTTCGACCCCGAGTCGGCGAAGATCGCGGTCCGCACGCCGTTCAGGAAGCAGACGATCGTGCCCAACGACGTGGCGCTCAAGGTGAGGTTCACCCGCAAGGAGTACGACCGGATCGTCGCCGGGCGCGAGACGCCGATCAAGAAGATGTTCAAGGACCTGCAGAAGGGCGAGGAGACCCTGGTCTGGGACGCCATCGCGGCCGCGGTCTGGCTCGACCCGTCGCTGGTGACCAGGTCGGAGGAGCGCTACGTGGACGTCGACGCCGGCATGGGCCCGAACTACGGGCGGTCGCTCGGGTACAACCTCGGCGAGTTCGACCGGCCGGACAACCCGGCCGGGACGCAGAAGGCCACCATCGTCTTCGGGGTGGACACCAAGCGCTTCTGGGACCTGTACGTGCGGCTGCTGACCCAGTGACGGGCTTGGGGACCGGAAGTCTGGCACCGCGGCGAGCGTAGGGGCCGAGCCCGCCGGGTACATGTCCTCTCCCCTATGGCGAGGAGGGATCATGCGTCCTGGTTGCGGGAACTGCCAGTGCTCCACCCACGAGACGGTCTCGTTGTCCGCCGTGCCGGTGTGGGCTCGGCCCGAGAAGTGAGCTGATCGGCGAACCGGGCCCCGGCCGTCGCGCCGGGGCCCGGTTCTTGGCGTCAGGTCAGGTGCTTGGCGTCGACGCGGTGGCCGGCGTCCTCCAGCACCCGCACGGCCTCCTTCGCGCGGTGCTCGGGGACGAGCACCAGGTCGCCGTGGAAGGTCGAGGCGACGAACACCCGGATGTCGGCGTCGGTGAGCGGGCCGACCAGTCCGGCCAGGCCGCCGGGGGCGCCGCCGTACAGGCCGACCCAGCGTTCGCCGGACCACGCCTCGCGCACGACGGTCAGGCCCTCGGGGGCGCGGACGAGCGCGATCCACTCGTCGTCCTCGGGGAGGGTGGCGTGCGGGAGGTGGTCGACGGCGAAGAAGGACGGCACGACGCCGAGACGGTGGCTCATGCGGGCCATGATGGCACCCGCCACCGACAGTCCGCGGCACCCGGGCGCCGCCCGGGTTCCGCGCCGCCCGGGTTCCGCGCCGCCCGGATTCCGCGCCGCCCGGGTCTCGTCAGCCGCGCACGTGCAGGCGCACGACGGTGCCCAGGTCGTTGTCGCTGACCTCGCGGCGGATCTTGCCGACCAGGTCGCGGTCGAGCCGCCCGGCGACCGCGCCGACGTCGGTGCTCTCACGGCAGGTCAGCGCGATGCGCAGCCGCTCGGAGTCGCCGACGACCCGGACGCTGCTCTTGGTGACGCCCTCGACGTCCTTCAGCCCGACGCACAACATCGCGCTCCCGGTGCCCGTCTGCTGGCCGTACCTGCCCCAGCCCAGGGCGAGCACGAGCCAGCGGAGGGTGACCAGGGTGAGCACGACCAGGAGCAGGGCCGCCGCCCACACCGCCCACGAGTGCGCCGCGACCGCCTCGACGGTGCGGTCGGGCAGGATGCGCGCCTTGGGCGACAGCTCGGTCCCGCGCAACCAGGCGTAACCGCCCAGCGCGAGCAACACCCCGCCGAAGACCGCGAGCCCGACCCGGTTACCGCCGTACTGCCGCATCACAGCTCCCCCACCATCCGGTCCGACCACTCCCCGCCCGTCACAGGCCCCTCCTGCGGAGCCGGACGACGACCTCGCCGCCGCCCAGGGCGCCGAGGGCGGTCAGCCGGTCGCCGACGGCGCTGCCGACCTGCCGCAACATCGATCCCGGAGCCTCCGCGCGGGTGAGCACGACGACCTCGATGGTGCCGCGCCGCAGCCGCACCCTGGCCCGCCCGACCCCCTCGACCTGCTGCGCGACCGCCCGGAGCGTACGGCGCAGCCCCGAGCGCGTGATCCCGATGACGATCAGCGGATCGCTGGTCTCCAGGGCCACCAGCCTGGCCCTGCCCGGCAGTACGGCCAGCAGCACGAACACCGTCCCGGCCGCCGCCAGCCCGATCGCGACCAACTGCAGGTCGGCCCAGGTGTGGGTGCCGCCCATGGCCACGGCTTCGTTGATCGGCACCCAGCCGAGCGGCCGGCCGAGCATCCCGGAGACCACCTCGGCGGCGGTCAGCCCGAGCGCGGCGGTGAGGGCGAGGGCCACGCTCACCCCGGCCGGAGTTCGTGCGGGTCGCAGCACCCGGGCCGACCGGCGACGCGGGCTGTCGGCCGGGGCGAGCGCGGGAAGTCTTTCCTGGAGCGGGGTCATCACATCGATCAGGGGTACACCCGCCTTTAGCACCGCGCCTGTCCACCCGCCGCCGGTTTTCCGGATCATTACCAGACGTGAATGCAACTCATGTTCATTTGTCCCCTATGTCATTAGGCTGCAAGCATGGACGACCGTCAGCGCTACGACCGGGCCACCGCGGCCCTCGAACCCCCCTTCGCCATCCTCGATCTCGCCGCCCTGCAGGCGAACGCGGCGGATCTGGTACGGCGCGCCGGCGGTAAGCCGATCAGGGTGGCCAGCAAGTCCATCCGCTCGCGAGCCGTCCTCGAACGCGTCCTGTCGATGGACGGCTTCCGCGGCATCATGGCCTTCACCCTCCCCGAGGCGCTCTGGCTGGTGGAGCAGGGCTTCACCGACGTCCTGGTCGCCTACCCGACGACCGACCGCGCGGCGCTCGCCGCCCTGACCGCCGACGCGCGGGCCGCCCGCGAGATCACCCTGACCATCGACTCGGCCGAGCATCTCGACCACCTCGCCGGGATCGGCCTCACCCACGACCTTCGCCTCTGCCTGGACGTGGACGCCGGCTTCGTCGCCTTCGGCGGCAAGTTCCGAGCCGGGGCCCTGCGCTCGCCGGTCCGCCACCCCGACGAGGCCGCCGACCTGGCCGCCGAGATCGCCAAGCGGCCCGGCTTCCGGCTGGTCGGGGTGCTGGCCTACGAGGCCCAGATCGCCGGCGTCGGCGACGCCGTACCGGGCGGCGGCGCCTGGAACCGGGTGGTCCGGGTGATGAAGAGCCAGTCGGCCCGCGAGCTGATCGTCCGGCGCGGCCGGATCGTCAACGCGGTGCGCGCCTACGCCGACCTGGAGTTCGTCAACGGCGGCGGCACCGGCTCGGTGGAGGTCACCGTACGCGAGAAGGCGATCACCGAGGTCGCCGCCGGGTCGGGGCTGTTCCATCCCCGGCTGTTCGACAACTACCGCGGCTTCTCCGGCCGGCCGGCCGCGCTGTTCGCCCTGCCGGTGGTGCGCCGGCCCTCCCCCGACTGCGTCACCGTGCTCGGCGGCGGGTACATCGCCTCCGGCTCGCCGGGACCCGACCGGCTGCCCCAGCCGTACCTGCCCGCGGGGCTGCGCTTCTCCGGCGACGAGGGCGCGGGAGAGGTGCAGACGCCGTTGCTCGGGCAGGCGGCCCAGGACCTGTCGCTCGGCGACCGGGTGTGGTTCCGGCACGCCAAGTCGGGCGAGTTGTGCGAGCGCTTCGACACGCTGCACGTGGTGGACGGGGACGAGGTGGTGGACCGGGTGCCCACCTACCGCGGCGAGGGCAAGACCTTCCTCTGAAGATCGCCCGCCGCTCAGAGGAGGCGGCGGATCTCGCCGTGCGCCCGGTAGAAGCCGCCCCGGGCCGAGGGCCGCACGGACTCGACCACGTACCTCGCCCCGGGCTCGCGGATCTGCTGCGGGAACTGCACGTTCCACCGCTCGTAGCCGGGGCTGAGCACGCGCACCCGCAGCCGCCCGCCCTCGTTCACGCACTCCACGAGCACGCCGTCGCCCGGGGTGGCGACGCTCTCCAGCACGGCCGACGGCTCGACCACGGTGAGGCTGGCGGCGACCTTGACGTCCACCGGCTTCGGCACCGTGCCCTCCCGGGCCGCGCTGACCGCCGCCTCGCTGGCGTCGATGCAGGCCAGCGAACCGTCGGTGGTGACGATGTAGAGCCGGTCGTCCAGGAACTGCATCGAGTACGCCGACCCGCAGCCCGTGCCGAGCTTCCACAGCCGCTCGCCGGAGGCGGCGAAGCAGTACACCGAGGAGTGGCTGTCCCCGGCGAAGACGTACCGTCCGTCGGGCGCGGTCGCGCAGGAGAAGACCGCCGCGTCGCAGCGGTAGACGGCCTCGATCCGCCCGTCGTCCTTGCTCAGCCGGTGCACGGTGTTGCTCGACGTCCCGGCGTAGACGCTGGTCGCCTCCTGCCAGCCGAACAGCACCGACCCGCCCACCGAGGTCTGCCAGATCGGCGTGCCGTCACCGGCGTCGTAACGCGCCACGCCGCGCGAGTGGCCGTGGTAGACGGCGTCGGTGTCGCACCGGACCATCCAGGCCGCGTCGCCCTGGCCCTTGCGCGCCCACTGGAACTCGTCCTCGTAGTCGATCGTGGTCACCCGGCCGGCCCGGTCGGAGACGCCGAGGACGCCGTCGCGGATGTCCAGCCAGTAGATGTCCACGTCCTGGGCGATCTCGTAGGCCACCCGCGGGATCTTGCCGCTGAGGTCGTAGACCTTGCCGTCGTCGCAGCCGGCGTAGATCCAGAAGTCGTCGGCGACGATGCACTTGACCCCGTCCGGCAGCCGGAAGCGGCCGGTGACCTCGCCGCCGTGGGTGACGGTGTAGACGTCGCCGCGCTGGTTGCCGACCCAGGCGCGCTCGGCGTCGACGAAGATGCCGAAGGCCGCGTCGCCGCTGCGGAAGCGCCACAGCACCGGGGCCTGGTGGGCCGTCGACCGGGTGCTGACGATCTCGCGGCGGGTGACCGCGCGGCGCTGGCGCTGGCCGCGGACGGCCGGCGCGTAGCCCTTGCGTAGCTTCTCGCCGAGCTTCTTGTCCGCGGCGGCCTGGGCCTTGTCGGGCGTGGCGAACTGGGTGACCTTGGTCTGCCCGGCTTCCCCGATCCGCCCGTAGGTGATGGTGACCTGGGTGCCGTCGACGCGCACCTCGTAGAACTTGTGCGAGCTCCCGCCGTCTTCCGACAGCTCAAGATATGTCATGTCCGCTTTTCTCCCGATCAGCTCCTGTAATCCGGGAGATTAGGGCAAAGCGGCGACATTTCTTGATCTAGCGGAGAAAGTGGAGCTCAGCCACGCTTGCGACGCCGGCGGAGCAGCATGATCGCCGCCCCCACCACCAGCACCGCGCCCACCCCGATCAGCAGCGGCCCGACGTTCGGCTGCTCGTCGTCCCAGAGCCGGTCGGGGTCGTCGCTCGCCGGCCGCGGCCGCACGCCCAGCGAGTCGCCCACCGAGGCCACCAGATGGTTGGCCCGGCCCTTCAACTCCGCCACGCTCCGCTCGGCGACCCGCTTCGGGCTCACCCGGTCGGCGATGGCGTCGACGGTTCGCGCCAGATCCGCCCGAGTCCGCGCGATCCGCCGCTCCAGCTCGTCAGGGTCGGTCTCAGCCATGGCTCTCCTCCTCCAGCCCAAGGTGATCAGTCTGTCAGGTCGTCACAGGTAGGTTAACCACATGACCGACTCCAGACTCGAACCGGGCGACGCCGCGCCCGACTTCACCCTGCCGGCGGCCGACGGGAGCACCGTCTCGCTCGACGCCTTCCGCGGCAAGCGCGTCATCCTCTACTTCTACCCCGCCGCGATGACGCCCGGGTGCACCAAGCAGGCCTGCGACTTCCGCGACAACCTCGCGCAGCTCACCGCGGACGGCTACGTCGTGCTCGGCGTGTCCAAGGACACCCCGGCCAAGCTCGCCAAGTTCGTGGAGCGCGACGCCCTCACCTTCCCGCTGCTGTCCGACCCCTCGCTGGAGGTCCACAAGGCGTACGGGGCGTTCGGGCTCAAGAAGCTGTACGGCAAGGAGGTCGAGGGCGTGATCCGCTCCACCTTCGTCATCGACGCCGACGGCAAGGTCGAGCTCCCGCTCTACAACGTGAAGGCCACGGGGCACGTCGCCTCGCTGAAGAAGAAGCTGGGCCTGGGCTGAAGCGGCCGCTGAGCACCGTCTCCGCCCCTGGCCGGGGCGGTGCCACCGGCGGACGGACCCGCTAGGCTGTCCTCACGCTGCCCGGCGGGCGTGGCGAAATGGCAGACGCGCCAGATTTAGGTTCTGGTGGTGAGAACCGTGGGGGTTCGAATCCCCCCGCCCGCACTCAGTCGCCCGGCTCCGGAGCGGCCGGGTCGGGCACGCCCTGGGGCGCGTCGGGGTCCGGTGGGAGCACCCGGAAGACGTCGCGGTCGGGCACTTCGATCCGGAAGGCGCCCGGGAACTCCTCGGAATGGCCCGGGTGGTGACCCCAGACGGGGCCGCGGTGCCGGTCGGAGCCGTCCGCCAGCCCGCCGATGACGACGCCCGCCGCCACGCCCGCCAGGGCGGCGCCGATGATCTGGGTGTAGCGGTTGCGCAGGAACCCCCGCAGCTCGCCGCGCTGCGGCGGTACCGCGCCGAGGGGCGCGGTGGGGTAGGCGTCGGCAGGGCTCTCGGCGTAGGTGCCGTACGGGATGAGCCGGTCGGTCGCACCCTCCCGCGGGCTCGCCTCAGGCGGCGGTGGCGCGGTGGTCTCGGCGCCGGCCGGTTCGGCCGGGCCGGGCGTCAACGGAATCGGGCCGCGTGACGCTTCCTCTTCGCCACGCGGCCCGACGCCTCGATCATGATCTGCTGTCACGATCTCCCCTTACTCACTCCCCTTACCGGAGGATCCTGCCGCACGGGGAGTAAGGCTGGCGTAAGACCAGGGTCGTAGCCACACCTCCCCCTGAAGACTGACCAAAGCGGTCGTTCCGCTTCGTAGGGTGTGGATGTGTTCGGCAAGGTACGCGCGTGGTCGAGACGGCATGGCCGGCTGCTCGACGCCCTGAGGGTCGCGCCGCTGGCTCTGGTGTGCGCGTGGTACAGCGTGCCGTACGCCGCGATCGGCGCCAGCGTGTCGCACGGGACCTACTTGGGGCCGGTGGGGTACACGCTGTTGTCGGTGACGCTGCTGCTGCCGCTGCTGTGGCGGAGCGACCGGCCCAAGACGGTGTTCGCGGTGATCGCGCTGCTGTGCTTCGGCCAGTGGCTGGCCGACGTCGAGCTGATGCCGGCCGACTTCGCCGTCCTGGTCGCGTTGTACGCGCTGTCCGTGCGCGAGCGGTTCGGCTGGGCGCTGGCCGGCGCGCTGGTGGCCGAGCTGGGCGTGGTGCTGGCGCTGAGCCGGTGGGAGAACCTCTCGCTCAGCACCTTCTTCTCCTTCTCCATCTTCGGCGGGACCGTCTTCCTGGCCGGGCTCTACAGCCGCACCCGCCGCCGCTACGTGGAGGGCCTGGAGGAGCGGGCCGAGCGCGCCGAGCGCGAGCGCGACCAGCGGGCCAAGATGGCCGCGGCGGCCGAGCGGACCCGGATCGCCCGCGAGCTGCACGACGTGGTCGCGCACAACGTGAGCGTGATCGTCGTGCAGGCCGACGGGGCGGCGTACGCGCTCGACTCCGACCCTGAGCTGGCGCGGCGAGCCGTACGGACGATCTCCAAGACCGGGCGCGACGCGCTCGCCGAGATGCGGCGGCTGGTCGGCGTGCTGAGACAGGACGAGAGCGGCCCCGACTACCTGCCCCAGCCCGGCCTGGCGCAGCTCGACGACCTGGTCAGGGGCGCGGGGCTGCCGGTGGAGTTGCGGGTGAGCGGCGCGCCCGCCGAGCTCCCGGAGGGCGAGCAGCTCACCGTCTACCGGATCGTCCAGGAGGCGCTGACCAACGCGCTCAAGCACGGCGGCCCCGGCGTCAGCGCGGTGGTCGAACTCGACTACACCGGCCCCGAGCTGCTGCTGCGGGTGACCGACAACGGCCGCGGCGCCGCCGCGCGCCCCGCGCCCGGCGGGCACGGGCTGGTCGGCATGCGCGAACGAGCCGGCATGTACGGCGGAGCCGTCACCACCGGCCCCCGAGCCGGCGGCGGCTACGAGGTCGCGGCCCGGCTGCCGGTGCCCGCGGTGAGGGCGGCGTGATCCGGGTCCTGCTGGTCGACGACCAGTCACTGCTGCGCATGGGCTTCGCCATGGTGCTGGGCGCCCAACCGGACATCCGGGTGGCCGCCGAGGCGGGCGACGGCATGGAGGCGCTGGAGGTGCTCGACCGCACCGAGGTGGACGTGGTGCTGATGGACGTGCGCATGCCGCGCATGGACGGGGTGGAGGCGACCCGGCACATCTCCGCCCGGCCCGGCGGCCCCAAGGTGCTCATCCTGACCACGTTCGACCTGGACGAGTACGCCTTCGCCGCGGTCCGGGCCGGGGCCTCGGGCTTCCTGCTCAAGGACGTGCCGCCGGACGAGCTGGTGGCCGCGATCCGCACGGTGCACGCCGGTGACGCGGTCGTGGCGCCGACGACGCTCGGCCGCATGCTGGGCCAGTTCGCCTCGGCCCTGCCCGACGCCACACCGCGCGAGGTGGAGGAGCTGACCGCCCGCGAGCACGAGGTGTTGCTGCAGGTGGCGCGCGGGCTGTCCAATCAGGAGATCGCGCGCGGCCTCACCGTGGCCGAGGCGACGGTCAAGACGCATCTGGGCCGCATCCTCAACAAGCTGGGCCTGCGCGACCGGGCCCAGGTCGTGGTGTACGCCTACGAGAACGGGCTGATCACCCCGCGGCATCGGCCGAATGGCTGACCCGGGTAGTCGCCAGTCTGACCACAAGTCCCTCCTCAGGTCCCACGGATCGCGAAATATCCGCCCCTAGCTTGGGTTTCGTTGGTTTTTCGCTATCCAGGAGTATCGATGACGCTCACTCAGACCCAAGCCCCGCCCGCCGTCCTGGCCAGGGGCGTGCGCAAGGTGTACGGCAAGGGCGACGCCGAGGTCCACGCGCTGCGCGGCGTCGACGTGGGCTTCGCCACCGGCGCCTTCACCGCGATCATGGGTCCGTCCGGCTCGGGCAAGTCCACGCTGATGCACTGCCTGGCCGGCCTCGACACGGTGAGCGCCGGGACGGTGCACATCGGCGACGTCGAGCTGACCGGGCTGAGCGACAAGCAGCTCACGCTGCTGCGCCGCGACCGCATCGGCTTCATCTTCCAGGCCTTCAACCTGCTGCCCACGCTGAGCGCCGAGCAGAACATCCGGCTGCCGCTGGAGATCGCCGGCCGCCAGGCCGACCAGCTCCTGTTCGACCGGGTCGTGGAGACCGTGGGGCTGAGCGACCGGCTGGCGCACAAGCCGAGCGAGCTGTCCGGCGGCCAGCAGCAGCGCGTGGCCGTCGCCCGGGCGCTGATCAGCAAGCCGCAGGTGATCTTCGCCGACGAGCCGACCGGCAACCTCGACTCGCGCAGCGGCGCCGAGGTGCTGTCGTTCCTGCGCACCAGCGTCCGCGAGCTGGGCCAGACCATCGTGATGGTGACGCACGACCCGGTGGCCGCCGCCTACGCCGACCGCGTCGTCTTCCTGCGCGACGGCTCGCTGGTCACCGAGATCTTCCAGCCCACCCCGCAGGCCGTGCTCGACACCCTGATGAAGCTGGAGGCCTGAGCCGTGCTGCGCACCACCCTGGCCGGGCTCCGGGCGCACAAGCTGCGCCTGCTGCTGACCTCCCTGGCCATCGCGCTCGGCGTGGGCTTCATCGCCGGCACCTTCGTGCTCACCGACACGCTGGAGGCGGGCTTCACGCAGAAGGTCACCGCCTCGGCCGACAAGGTGACCGTCGCCGTCCTGCCGCCCAAGAGCCAGGACCCCGAGCGGGAGGCGGGACTCACCGCCCGGGACCTGGACAAGCTCAGGGCCGTGCCCGGCGTGGACGAGGCCCAGGGCCTGCTCCGCGGCGAGGTCATCCTGCTGGGCAAGAACGGCCGCGCCGCCGGGGACTACCCGGCGCAGGCGATCTCGGTGACCGCCGGCAAGCTCAACCGCACCACCCTGGTCGGCGGCGGCTACCCGAACGGCGACAGCCAGGCCGTGCTCGACGAGAACACCGCCCGCGCGCAGGGTTTCAAGGTCGGCGACACCATCACCGTCCTGGACCGCAAGCAGGCGCGGCACGAGTTCGAGCTGGTCGGGATCTTCGACCCGGGCATCGACCGCGACCTCAGCTTCTACGGCGGCGTCGGCTTCACCCTGCCCACCGCCCAGGCGCTGTCCGGGGTGAAGACCTTCTACGAGATCGACCTGGCCGGCACCGTCCCGGCCGAGCAGCTCAAGCGGGCCGTCGTGGCCGAGGGCTTCACCGCCCAGACCAGCGCCGAGCTGGCCAGCGACCTGGCCAAGAAGTCCGGCATGGGCACCGAGGAACTCGGCATGGCCCTGCTGCTGTTCGGCGTGATCGCGATGTTCGTGGCCGCGCTGGTCATCTACAACACCTTCACCATCCTCATCGCGCAGCGCACCCGCGAGATGGCGCTGCTGCGCTGCATGGGCGCCACGCGGGGGCAGGTGTTCGGCTCGGTGCTCCTGGAGTCGGTCGTGGTCGGGCTGCTCTCCTCGGTGCTCGGCCTGGCCGCCGGCTACGGGCTCGGCGCGCTCGCCATGGCGATCCTGCAGGCCGTGGACGCCCCGCTGCCCACCGGCGCGGCGGCTACCCTGGCCCCCGCGACGATCGGCATCAGCTTGGCCATCGGCCTGGTCGTCACCGTCGTGGCGGCCCTGCTGCCGGCGCGCGCGGCCACCCGGGTGCCGCCCATCGCGGCGCTGCGCACCCAGGCCGAGGAGCAGACCTTCCGCGCCGGGGTGCTGCGCGCGATCCTGGCCGGTGTGCTGCTGCTCGGCGGCGGCGGGCTGGTCGCGTTCACCCTCACCATGAAGCGGGGCGACCAGGCGACGCTCTTCACCGCCATGGCCGGGTGCGCGTTGCTCTTCCTCGCGGTGCTGGTGCTCGGTCCCACGCTGGTCAAGCCGCTCAGCTCGCTGGTCGGCTGGGTGCCGCGCAAGCTGTTCGGGGTGCCGGGCCGGCTCGCGGTGAACAACTCCGCGCGCAATCCGCGCCGGGCCGCGACCACCACGATCGCGCTGACCGTCGGCGTCACCCTGATGACGCTGATCTCGGTGATCACCGCCTCCTCGCGGGCCTCCATCGGCGCCGAGCTCGATCAGCAGTTCCCCGCCGACTACGTGCTGAGCTCGCAGTCGGCCGAGCAGCCGATCCCGCGTGCCGTCGGCGACGCGCTGAGCGGGCGGGCGGAGTTCGAGGCGGTCGTGCGGGTCCGCGAGGTGGACAGCCGGCTGGGCGGCCAGCGGATCTTCGCCGGCAGCTTCGACGGCCCGCTCGACCCGCCGCTCGCCTCCGGCTCGCTGGGCGCGCTCAAGGGCGACACCGCGCTCGTGCCGGGCTACCTGGCCGAGTCGCACGGGCTCAAGGTCGGCAGCACGGTCGAGGTCAAGGCGGCCAAGGGCCGGACCGTCCCGCTCAAGGTGGTCGGCGTGCTCAAGGACGAGGCTCCGTTGTCCGGCGTCACGCTGCCTCCCGACGCCTTCGACCGGCACTTCGGCAAGGTCGGCGACCAGCAGGTGTACGTCAAGAACCGGGCGGCCACCAACCGGGACGAGGCTCGCAAGGTCGTCGATGCGGCGGTCGAGGCCTACCCGGTGGTCAAGGTGCTGAGCACCACCGAGATGCGCGGCGAGTTCGAGGACGCCCTCGACATGGCACTGATGATCATCACCGGGCTGCTCGGGCTGGCGGTGCTGATCTCGCTGGTCGGCATCGCGAACACGCTCTCGCTGTCGGTGCACGAGCGCACCCGTGAGTCGGCGCTGCTGCGGGCGTTGGGGCTGACCCGGCCGCAGCTACGGAACATGCTGTCGATCGAGGCGCTGGTGCTCGGGCTGGTCGGGGCGCTGGTGGGGGTGCTGCTGGGGGTCGGGTTCGGCTGGCTGGCGATCCGGTCGCTGCTGGAGGACACCGTGTTCGTCCTGCCGTACGCGCAGGTGGGAGTGCTGGTGCTGGGGGCCGGGCTGGCCGGGGTGATCGCCTCGCTGCTGCCCGCCCGCCGCGCCGCCCGCACCTCCGTCGTCGGCGCCCTGGCGTCCGGCTGACCCATCCCACGAGGGGATTCCCGGCGCACCGCGAGATCAGCGGTGCGTCGGGCCGGGCCAGAGGGCGGCGACCGACTCGGGGTCCAGCAGCGGGCGGACCGCCACCTCCCCGGTCTGCCCGTCGATCACGATGCACCCGCCGCCGACCGTCCCGGGCGCCTCCTCCTGCCGCGCCCAGGCCACGTACCCCCCGGGAAAGGCGTGCACGCCGATGCCGAGCCGCTCCCGCCGCACGCCGTTGAAGTACTCCTCGGCCACCGCCCGGGCCTGGTCGAGCCTCATGCCGGCCGCCCGCCACGGTCGAGCACCGCGCAGAACACCTCGGCCACCGCCGGATAGGGCGCCTCGACGGCCATGTGCCCGCGTTGCGCGTCGATCCAGATCACCTCGCCGTGGTGGTTGACCGCGTTCCAGGCGTGCGTCCCGCCGGTCGCCCAGCGCCCGATCAGCACCGCTGCCGCGCCATGCCCGGCGGCGATCAGCCGCCGCACGATGTGCGGGTAGGTCTCGCGGCCCTCCCCCGCCACGGCCACCGGCACGCCGAGCCAGCGCGCCATCCGCTCGGCCGCGCCCGCCTCGCCGGTGAGCAGGGGCCGCCCGATCCGGTCGTACTCCGGCTGCCGAGGCGCGGCGACCGCCGGCTCCCCGTGCCAGGTGGAGACCACTGCGAGCGCGCAGTCGGCCGCGTTGCCGGCCCGGAAGGGGTCCCCGGCCGGGCCCTCGGCGTTGATCAGCCGGATCCACGTCCCGCGCGGGTCGGGGAAGCGCACGCCGTCCGGCACCGCTTCCGCGAGGTCCCGCTCGGCCTGCGGGTCCGGCCTGGCCAGCCCGCCCGCCACACCGTACGGCCGGCAGTCGGTCAGCCTGGGCGGGCGATCGGCCCGGTCGAACCAGTCGCCGTCCTCGCGCCCGGCGGTCGCCTCGGCGGCCTGATCGGTGGCCTGTTCTGCGGCCTGATCGGCGGCCAGCTCGTAGTCGCGCCAGCGCACCCCGTCGGCCACCACCGGGTTGTAGGTCCCGTCGCCAGGCCTGAGGTCGCGGAACACGCCCCCGATGGTAGAGCGGTCACCCGGGCCGGGAGGGCGACTCCGCCAAACTCACGCCTCGACCGCCCGCAGGTAGGCGTGGATCGCGTCGCGGTTGCGGCTGAGGCAGTCGATGCGCGCCTGGATCCGCTCGGCCTCGCCCCGCAGTTGCGCGGCCATCTCGGCGGTCAGGCAGTCGCGGTGCAGGACGACCTGGCCGGGCTGGTGCAGGAAGGGCAGGATGCGGCGGATGATCTCGGTGGTCAGGCCGGCGTCGAGCAGGCCGCGGATCTGCCGCACCCGATCGACCGACTCCTCGTCGTAGCTGCGGTAGCCGTTGCCGGCCCGCTCGGGGTGGAGCAGGTCCTGCTCCTCGTAGTAGCGGAGCATCCGGGTGGGCACTCCGGTGCGCCGGGCGAGCTCCCCGATCCTCATGTCCCCCTCCACGGCATTTGCCTTCACATTGATGTGAAGGTTTGACCATTGTCGCATGCCGCGACTCTCCGGCCTGCTGGCCCTGTTCACGGCGGCTTTCGCCGCGGTGCTGACCAAGCTGCTGCCCGCCGGGCTGCTGCCCGAGCTGTCGGGCGCGCTCGGCGTGCCGCAGGCCCGGGCCGGGCTGCTGGTCACCGGGTACGCCCTGGCCTCGGCCGTGGCGGCGATCCCGCTGACCGCCGCGTTGCGCGGGTTGCCGCGCCGTACCGTCCTGATGGCGGCGATCACCGCGTTCGCCGCGTTCAACGCGGTGAGCGCGCTGTCGTCCGGGTTCGTGCTCACGCTGGGCTCGCGGGTGCTGGCCGGGGTGGCCGACGGGGTGATGTGGTCGATGCTGGCCGGTTACGCCGCGCGGATGGTGCCCGAGGAGTGGCGCGGGCGGGCGATCGCCCTCGTGCTGGCCGGGATCACCGTCGCGATGTCCGTGGGCCTGCCGCTCGGCGCTGCGCTGGCCTCGGCGGTGGGCTGGCGGGCCGCCTTCGCGGCCCTGTCCGTCGTGGCCGTGCTTCTCCTGCTGTGGGTACGGCGAAGCGTCCCGCCCTTCCCCGGCGAGCCGGCCGCGCGGCGGATGCCGGTGCGGCGGGTCGCCGCCCTGCCCGGCGTGCGGGTCGTGCTGGCCACCACGCTCGTGGTGCTCCTCGGCCACCAGGCGGTCTACACCTACCTCGCCCCGCTGTCGGCCCGCGCCGGGCTGCCGCATGCCGGGGTGGCGCTGCTGGTGTTCGGGGCGGCGACGCCGGTCGGGATCTGGCTGGCGGGGCTGGTGAGCGACCGGCCCGGCCTGGGCGGACCGCGGGCGGTGCTGCTCGGCTGCCTGGCGGGGCTGGGCCTGGCCATGGCCGTGCTCGGGCTGCTCGGCGGCGGGGCGCTCGCCCTGCTGGCGGCGGTGGCGGTCTGGGGGTGCGCGTTCGGCGGGGCGCCGACCGCCCTGCAGACCTCGCTCGTCGCGTCGAGCGGGCCGGGCGGGGCGGAGGTCGCGACGGCCATGCAGGCGACCGTCTACAACCTCGGCATCGCGCTCGGCTCGCTCCTCGGCGGCCTCGTGCTGGCCGGGCCCGGCGCGGCCGCCCTGCCCTGGGCCGCGCTGCCCCTGTTCGTCCTCGCGCTCGCACTGGTCGGCGCCGGCCGTACCGAGCGAGTCGAGGACGCCGGCCCCGCGCAGGGCTTCACGGACGCCAGCCCCGGGGCAGGACGGGGGTGACCGGGCGGCCGGGGACCAGTTCGCCGTCGCGGACGAAGCCCTCGGGGCGGCCGGTGAGCCGCCCGGCGAGCCTGGCCCGCCAGGGCGCCGGGTCCCCGGCCTGGTCGTCGAGCTCGTACGGGTCGCGCTCCAGGTCGAAGAGCTGCTCCAGCCCGTCGGAGCTGCGCCAGACGTACTTGCGCCGCCCGTCGGTGAGCCAGTGCACGTTGCCCGCCTCGGCCATGACGTGCTCCACGTGCTCGCCGTGCAGCAGCTCCCGCTCCGGCCCGCTCAGCACGCTGCGCCCCTCGACCGAGGCGGGCACGGGCAGTCCGGCCGCCTCCAGCAGCGTCGGCATGACGTCCCGCAGCTCGGTCAGCCGGCGGTCCACCCCCGGCTCGATGCCCGGCCCGCCCAGGATGAACGGGATCCGGGCCGACCCCTCGTAGGGCAGCGACTTGCGGAACAGGTGGTGGTCGCCCATCAGCTCGCCGTGGTCGGAGGCGAACAGCACGACGGTGTCGTCCGCGCCCTCCTCCAGCGCGACCTCCAGGAGCCGGTTGACCTGGTGGTCGATGTGCGTCATGTGCCCGTAGTAGCCGGCCCGGGTCCGGTGCAGGCGGCCGGGCGGGAGTTCGAGGTAGGGCGAGGCCGGATCGTGCGGGTTGCCCGCCCGGCCCCACACCGTCCGGCTCCACTCCCCGACCGGCGGCGCGGGCATCTCCTTGGCGAGGTACTGCTCGAAGGCCCAGGCGGGCGGGTCGTAGGGCGGGTGCGGCCGGTGGTAGGAGGCGAACAGGAAGAACGGCCGGTCCCGCTCCCGCGTCCGGAGGAACTCGACCGCCCGCTGGGTGGTCCAGTTGGTCGGGTGCTGCCATTCCGGGCCGGGCCAGGGCCGGGCGACCGTGCTGTTGCAGTCGACGCCGTGCTCGGCGTAGTCGGCGTCGGCCCGGCCGCTCACCTGCCGCAGCCAGGGCACGTAGTCGTCGATCTCGGCCAGGTCGGCCGCGTTGCGCCGGGCGTGGTGCAGGTAGCCGTCGTGCAGCTCCACGCTCTCGAACCCGAGCGGGTGCCGCTCGGGGTAGACGTGCATCTTGCCGATCGCGTGGGTGCGGTACCCGGCCTTGGTGAACTCCCCGGCCAGCGTGGTGTCGTACTCCCACGCCACGCCGTCGCGGTAGCCGACGCGCCCGTGCGTCTCGGCGCGCTGCCCGGTCATCAGGGAGGCGCGCGCGGGCACGCAGGTCGGGTTGGCCGAGTAGGCGCGGGTGAAGCGGCGGGCGCCGGAGGCCCAGCGGTCGAGGAAGGGGGTCTCGACCACCGGGTGGCCCTCGATGGACAGGCAGTCGCCACGCCACTGGTCGGTGAAGATCACCAGGATGTTGGGGTGCATGCGAACGCTTTCTGCGTGGACACCACGCCCGGCCGCCGAGCTGCCGCGGCCGGTGCGGTGTCAGGCGGAGCCGCGGTGGACGAGGCTCCAGTTCCGGAAGATCACCCGGCCGGGTCCCGGTTCGGCCAGGCGCTCGAAGAGCGCGCCGGCCTCCACGGCGAAGTCGGTGCGGTCGGGTTCGACGAAGGTGAGGCCGGTGGCGCCGCTGTCGCGCACGCCGCCGACGGCGATGATGGCCAGGTCGTCCGGCACCCGCAGGCCGAGCCGCGCGGCGGCCCAGGAGGCGGCGATGCCGGCCGAGTCGCTCAGCGCGAACAGCGCCGTCGGCCGGTCGGGCCGGGTGAGCAGCTCGGTCGTCACCTCGTAGGCGCGTTCCCACGAGCCGTCGGTGTGCCGGACCAGGCGCTCGTCCACCTCGCCCAGCACCCCGGCGTAGGCCTCGAAGCGGATGGGGCGATAGCCCTCCTCCCGCTCGTACGGCCGGCGGCACAGCAGGGCGATGCGGCGGTGCCCGGCGGCCACGAGGTGCCGCACGGCCTGCTCGCAGGCCTCCTGCTCGTTGCTGCGCACCACGTCGATGCCGTCGGGCTCGATCTCGTTGCCGAAGACCAGCAGCGCCAGCCCCATCTCCACGAGCGGCGACAGGCTGGTCTGGTCGAAGTCGTTGCGGTGCCACAGGTCGACGGCGGCGCCGTCGGCGATGCGCCGGCCCAGGTGGGCCAGCCAGTCGCCCTGGACGAACATGGCGGTGGAGTAGCGGTGCCGCTGCGCCTCGGTCGCCAGGTCGTGGGCGAGGGCGGCGGCGAAGGGGGAACCGGGCCAGCGGGGCACGACGTAGACCTGTTCGGTCCGGCCACGCCGCAGGCCGCGGGCGGTGAAGCTGGGGGTGTAGCCGAGCTGCGCGGCGGCGTCCAGCACCCGTTGCCGGGTCTCCGGCCGGGCGCGGCTGGCGTCGCGGTCGTTGAGCACGTAGGAGACGGTCGCCACCGAGACGCCGGCGAGTTGTGCGACGTCGCGCACGGTGGCCTTGGGCGGCACATCACTCCTTCTCATCGCAGTTCATGATCTCAGGCCTCTGGGCACCATGCCGGAGATCTCCAGGAATCGGCTTCCGCAGGATTGTTAATCGTTTAACTGAGCCGGGTCAAGCGTCGTTATCAGAACGTTTAACCCATTAAGTCGATAGGAAATGTAGCATAGTTGCACGCCGCCTCGGCCCCGTGCTAGCGTCCCGCCTCACCGCGCGACGGCACCCGCGCCACCTCCAGGTTTCGGCCTTTCTCGCTCCTCGCTGGAAAGGCACCCCCATGAAGCTCCCCCTCCGCATCCTCGGCATGGCCGTCGGCGGCGCCCTGCTGGCCGCCTGCTCCGGCGCACCCGCCACCGAGCAGGGCGCGCGGAAGACCGTCACCGTCTACTGGAACAACGGCCACGGCTACGCCGCCTACCAGCAGGTCTTCGACGACTTCGCCAAGGCGCACGGCGTCGAGGTCAACCTGCAGAAGTTCGCCTGGCCCGACCTGCGCACCCGGCTGGCCGCCGACCTGGCCGCCGGCACCGTCCCCGACCTGGTCGAGGAGGGCTGGGGCGGGGTCAAGCAGTTCGCCGTCTCAGGCGACGTGCTGTCCCTGCAGCCCTTCGTGGACAAGGACGGCGCCGCCTCGGGCATCCCCGCCGACTGGCAGCCGGCCACCGTCGAGCGCAACTCGCACGAGGGCAAGCTCTACGGCGTCCAGCTCCACCTGACCGCCAACCTGCCCGTCTACAACACCGACCTGCTGGCCGCCGCCGGCGTCACCACCTTCCCCACCACCTGGGACGAGCTGGTCGAGGCGGCCAAGAAGCTCACCAAGGACGGCCAGTACGGCGTAGCCCTCGCCCCGGCCACCGACTACGCCACCAACTGGCTGCTCCAGAACGGCGTGAAGTACTACGACCCGCAGACCAAGCAGGTGCTCGCCCCCGCCGACAAGGCGATCGAGGCGCTGCAGTTCCTGGCCGACCTGGTCCACAAGCACAAGGTCGCCCCGGTCCCGACCGCCACCACCGACTACACCGAGCCGCAGAAGCTCTTCACCGCCGGCCGCGCGGCGATCATCTTCACCGGCCCGTGGGACATCAAACCCATCCGCGAGGCCGCCCCCGCCCTCAAGTTCGCCATCGCCCCCGCCCTGAAGCACGCCACCCAGGCCACCTACGCCGCCGGCGCCTCGATCTTCATCCCGGCCAAGGCCAAGAACCCCGACCTGGCCTGGGACCTGATCAAGCGGCTGACCGCCCTGGAGACCGAGCGGGCCGCCACCAAGGAGGCGGCGATGCTGATGCCGCGCAAGTCGTGGGTCCGGACGCCCGAGGTCGCCGCCGACCCGGTGATCAAGGGCTTCTCGGCCGGGCTCGGGTACGCCAGCGACTTCAGCGTGGACCTGCGCGCCACCGGCAAGGCCCCTGAGCTGGAGGAGCCGTTCAAGAAGCTCTACCAGAGCGTGCTGATCCAGAACGTGCCGGCCGCCGAGGCCTACGCCGAGTTCCAGACCGCCGCCAAGACCGTCCTCGGGTCATGACCGGCGGGCTCCAACGGCGCTACGCCCGCACCGCCCTGCTGTTCATCACGCCGGCGCTGGTCTTCTTCGCGCTCTTCTTCTACCTGCCGATCGGCAACGTGCTGGCCACCAGCACGATGACCGGCGTGCGGGCCGACCAGTTCGTCGGGCTCGGCAACTTCAGCCGCGCGCTGGCCGACCCGACGGTGCGCCACTCCTTCCTGGTCACCGTGGGCTTCACGCTCGGGGTGACCGTGGGGGCGGTGGTGCTGGGGCTCGCGCTGGCGTTGCTGCTCAACCAGAACCTGCGCGGGCGGGTGCTGTTCCGGGCGCTGCTGCTCGTGCCGCACCTCACCTCGGTCGTGGTGGTCGGGCTGATGTGGCGCAACATCCTCAACCCCAACTTCGGCATCCTCAACCGGCTGCTGGGTTCGCTGGGGCTGCCGGCGCAGAACTGGCTGACCGAGAGCCCGCTGCTGACGCTGATCGGGGTGCAACTCTGGTCGCAGACCGGGTACGTCATGGTCATCTTCCTGGCGGGGCTGCAGGGCATCCCGCAGATGTTCCACGAGGCGGCGCTGATCGACGGGGCCGGGGCCTGGCGGCGCTTCCGGCACGTGACGCTGCCGCTGCTCGCGCCGACCACGGTCTTCGTGTCGATCATGGCGGTGATCGGCGGGCTGCAGATGTTCGGGCTGCCGTACCTGATCACCGAGGGCGGGCCGGCCGGCGCGACCAACCTGTCCATCCTGCACGTCTACCGGGCCGCTTTCGACGAGCGGAACTTCGGCTACGCGAGCGCCATGTCCTTCCTGCTCCTGCTGGTGATCGTCGCGGTCACCGTCGTGCAGTTGCGGGCGGGCAAGAAGAAGGAGGTGACGCTGTGAGGCTCCCCGCCCGGCTGGCCGGCTACACGGTGCTGGTGGCCGTGGGCCTGGTCGCCCTCTTCCCGCTGCTCTACATGGTCTCGCTGTCGCTGCAGACGCAGGCCGAGACCATGCAGGGCACGCCGGTGCTGTGGCCGGCCGAGCCGCAGTGGCAGAACTACTCGACGATCTTCGACAAGGCGCCGTTCGGGCAGTTCATCCTCAACAGCCTGATCGTGGCCGGGACCATCTCGCTGGCGCACGTGCTGCTGGATCCGCTGGTCGGCTACGCCTTCGCCAAGTTCCGCTTCCCGTTCAAGGAGACGCTCTTCGTCGCGGTGCTCGGCACGATGATGATCCCGTTCTTCATCCGGATGATCCCGCTGTACGTGACGATGGCGAACCTGGGCTGGCTGGACACCTACCAGGGGCTGATCACCCCGTTCCTGATGGACGCCTTCGGGATCTTCCTGTGCCGGCAGTTCATCCAGCCCATCCCGGACGACCTGCTGCACGCCGCCCGCATCGACGGGGCCTCCGAGCTGCGGGTCTACGCCCAGGTGATCCTGCCGCAGCTCAAGCCGGCGCTCGCGGTGCTGGCGCTGTTCACCTTCGTGCACCAGTGGAACGAGTTCCTGTGGCCGCTGGTGGCGACCTCCACCCAGGAGATGCGGACCGTGCCGGTCGGCCTGACGCTGTTCGCCCAGGAGGAGTTCATCCTGTGGCACCTGACCGCCGCCGGGGCGGTGGTGCTGTTCATCCCGACGGCGGTGCTCTTCCTGTTCAGCCAGCGCTACTTCGTGCGCGGGATCACGCTGACCGGCCTCAAGTAGGGTCAGGCCAGCACGGACACCCGCACCGCGTGCCAGCCGGCCGCCCCGTCGGGCGCCGGTTCGGCCCGCTGCGGGGTCTGGGTGTAGCCCGTGGCGTCGGTGGCGCGCACCTCGATGGTGTGCGTCCCCGCCACGGCGTCCCAGTCGAGCTCCCACTGCCGCCAGGTGTCCGGGCCGGGCGTCGCGGCCAGGCGGGCCTGCTGCCAGGGGCCGCCGCCGATGCGCACCTCGACCGCCTCGACACCCTTGTGCTGGGCCCAGGCCACCCCGGCGATCTTCGTCCGGCCCTTGGGGAGCTGGGCGCCGTCGCGGGGCAGGTCGATGCGGGACTGGGTCTTGATCGGGCCACGCGCCGACCAGCCGCGGGGCGTCCAGTAGGCCTCGTCCCGGTCGAAGCGGGTCACCTTCACGTCCACCACCCACTTGGTGGCCGAGACGTAGCCGTACAGGCCGGGCACCACCTGGCGGACCGGGAAACCGTGCGTGACCGGCAGCACCTCGCCGTTCATGGCGACGGCGAACAACGCGTCGCGGCCGTCCAGCACCACGTCCAGCGGGGTGCCACAGGTCCAGCCGTCCTGGGAGGTGGACAGCAGCATGTCGGCCCCGGCGGCCACGCCCGCCTGGCGCAGCAGGTCGGCCATCGGGACGCCGAGCCACCGGGCGTTCCCGGCGTACGGCCCGCCCACCTCGTTGGACACGCAGGTCAGCGTGATGTCGGCCTCGGTCAGGGGGCGCTTGAGCAGGTCGTCGTAGGTCAGCTCGATCGGGCGGTCCACCAGGCCGTGGATGCGCAGCCGCCACTCGGCCGGGTCCACCCGGGGGACGATCAGCGCGGTGTCGACGCGGTAGAAGTCCTGGTTCGGGGTGACGAACGGGGTCAGGCCGGGCAGCTTGAGGTCCACGCCGGCCGGGAGCGGTCCTGCCGGGGAGGCGGCGGCGGGCAGGGTGAGGCTCCGCCGGGCGCTCTCCACGCCGTCGCCGGTCGACCAGGCCCGGCCCAGGGCCGCGCCCGCCCCGGCGACGACCACCGCGCCGCCCGCCCCGGTGAACAGCCGGCGCCGGTCGAAGCTGAGCTCCATCCCAGGTGCCCATTGCACCGGCGGCTGCTCGGCCGACTCAACCGCAGTGGTGGTGGTCGTCGTGGCCCGGCCGAGGAGCCACTTGAGCGTCCAGTAGCCGGCGAGCAAGCCGACCAGGGTGGGCAGCACGTCGAACTGCCCGGCGTCCGGACGGGTCAGGACGGCGGCGCCACCGGCCAGCCCGAGCAGGGCCAGGCCGGCTCCGCCGTACCAGAGCTTGCGACGGGCGAGGATCCCGAGCCCGGCGGCCACGGCCAGGAGCACCACGAAGACGCCCGCGACCAGCACCGGCTTGTCGTTCTCGCCGAAGGTGCGGATGGCCCAGTCCTTGACCGGCGCGGGCGCCGCGTCGACGAGCGCGTCCCCGACGGCGATGACCGGAAAGGCGGCCGGCGCGGTGAACCCGGCGACAAGCTGCGCGACGCCGAGCGCGACCAGCGCGGCACAGAGCCCGGCGAGCGCTCCAGCCCAGGCGGGAACGACAGCAGAGCCCAGGCCGGAACCGCCAGAAGAGCCCAGCCCGGGAACGCCGGACGAGCCCCGGCCGGAACCGTCAGAAGAGGTGTCCACGCTCCGAACGCTACGCCCGCCGGGCGACCGGGGTTCTTACGCACCCCTTACGGCGCGAGCACCTCGGCGACGATCGGCGACAACGCCCGGAAGGCCCGCCCCCGGTGACTGATCGCGTCCTTCTCGGCGGCGGTGAGCTCGGCGGTGGTCCGGCTCTCCCCCTCGGGCACGAAGATCGGGTCGTACCCGAACCCCCCGCTCCCCCGCGGCGCGAAGATGACCTCGCCCTCCAGCACCCCTTCGACCACCCGCTCCTCCCCGGAGGGCAGCGCGAGCGCGGCGGCGCAGACGAACCGGCCGCCCCGGTGCTCGGCGGCCACGTCGGAGATCTGCGCGAGCAGCAGGTCGAGGTTCCCCTGGTCGTCGCCGTGCTTGCCGGACCACCGGGCCGAGAAGACGCCCGGCATGCCGTTGAGCGCGTCGACGCAGAGCCCGGAGTCGTCGGCGACCGCCGGCAGCCCGGAGGCGCGCGCCACGGCATGCGCCTTGATCAGCGCGTTCTCGGCGAAGGTGAGCCCGGTCTCGGGAATGTCACCGATCTCGGGGAACTCCTCCAGGCCGACGATGTCGAACCCGGCCAGGATCCGCCGCAGCTCGGCGATCTTCCCGGCGTTGCGGGTGGCGAGCACGATCCGCATCAGCGCAGCGCCTCCTTCTGCTTCTCGGCGAGCTCGGCGCAGCCCAGCACGGCCAGGTCGAGCAACTGGTCGAGGGCCTTGCGGTCGAACGGCGCGCCCTCGGCGGTGCCCTGCACCTCGACGAAGGTGCCCGAGCCGGTCATCACGACGTTCATGTCCGTCTCGGCGGAGACGTCCTCGGTGTAGCACAGGTCGAGCATCGGCACCCCGCCGATGACGCCGACCGAGACCGCGGAGACCGAGTCGACGAGCGGGTCGCCGGGGGTCATCCGCCGCTTGCGCATCCAGGCGATGGCGTCGGCCAGCGCGACGTAGGCGCCGGTGATCGCGGCGGTGCGGGTGCCGCCGTCGGCCTGGAGCACGTCGCAGTCGAGGACGATGGAGTTTTCGCCCAGCTTCTTCAGGTCGACACAGGGCCGCAGCGAGCGGCCGATGAGCCGGGAGATCTCGTGGGTGCGCCCGCCGATGCGGCCCTTGACCGATTCGCGGTCGTTGCGGGTGTTGGTGGCCCGCGGCAGCATCGAATACTCCGCCGTCACCCAACCCAGGCCGCTACCCTTGCGCCAGCGCGGCACGCTGTCCTGGACGGACGCGGCGCACAGCACCTTGGTGCCGCCGAACTCCACCAGCACGGAGCCCTCTGCGTGCGCCAGCCAGTCACGCGTGATGGTGATCGGTCGGAGCTGGTCCGGGGTGCGCCCATCCTGTCGAGACATGCAGATCAGCCTATCTCCACGGCAGATCGGTCTTGACCGACCGGCATAATCACAGGGATCCTTACGCAATGACAACGGGGGTGTTGCGGAACCCCGATTTCCGCCTCTTCCTGACCTCCCACATATTGAACGAGACGGGAGCCAACGTGGCGAGGGTGGCCCTGCCGCTCGTCGCCGTGCTGTCACTCCACGCCTCCCCGTTGGAGGTCGGCCTCCTGGCCGCCGCGCAGAGCGTCGCGTATCTCTTACTCGGGCTGCCCGCGGGTGTCTGGGTGGACCGGGTGCGCCGCCGCCGGGTGCTGGTCGTCACCGACTCGGCCAGATTCGTGCTGCTCGCCCTGATCCCCCTGCTGTGGGCGGTGGGCGGGCTGAGCATGCTCGCCCTGTACGGCATAGCGCTCCTGGTCGGCTGCGCGCAGGTGCTCAACGACGTCGCCGACCAGACCTACCTGCCCGATCTCGTGCCGAAGGAGTCGCTCCCCGACGGCAACAGCAAGCTGCAGGTGGTCAGGAGCGTCGGCTTCGGCAGCGGCCCGACCATCGGCGGCGCCATCGTCCAGATCATCGGCGCCCCGCTGACCATGGCGGTCATCGCCCTTTCGGCGCTCGGCTCGGCCGTCGCGCTGACCCGGATCAAGGCGGCCGACCCGCTCCCGCAGCCCCGCAAGAGCCGCGGCCTGGCCCGCGACATCGGCGAGGGCGTCTCCTTCATCCTCCGCGAGCCGATCATGCGGGTGAACGTGCTCGTGCACACCGCCACCACGCTGTTCGTCAGCGGCGTGCTCGCGCTCGGCGTGCTCTTCCTGGCCGAGACCGTGCACCTGGCGCCGGGCGTCATCGGCCTGGTGCTGGTCGGCGGCGGCATCGGCGGCGTGCTGTCCGGGCTGCTCGGCCGCCGGCTCGTCGCCCGCTTCGGAGCCGCCCGGATCAGCTGGATCCCGTTGCTCGTCACCTCGCCGTTCGCGTTGCTGCTGCCGATGACCGAGGCCGACTGGCGGGTGAGCTTCTACCTGATCACCTCGGCCGTGATCACCTTCGGCATGACGTTGTTCGGCATCGGGGCCACCAGTTACCGGCAGAGCGTCACCCCGCCCCACCTGCTCGGCCGGGTCAACGCCGCCACCCAGTTCCTGACCTGGGGCATGGTGCCGCTGGGCGGGTTGCTGGGCGGGTTCCTGGCCACGCAGCTCAGCGTGCGAGGGGCGCTGTGGGTGCTGATGACCGGGAAGGTGCTGGCGGCGCTGCCCATCCTGTGGTCGCCGCTGGTGAAGATGCGCGACTTCGACGAGGCTCAGGTCAGGTCGTAGACCGCGCCGCTGACGGCCAGCTCGACCGGGCCGTCGTAGCCGCCTCGGGCGGCGTCCTCCAGGACGCGCTCGCGCGGGTGCCAGGGCACCAGGTGGGTGAGCACGAGCCGTTCGGCCCCGGCCGCGGCGGCGTGCTCGGCCGCCCACCGGCCGGTCAGGTGCAGGTCGGTCGGCAGGTCGGGGCGGTCCAGCATCGACGCCTCGCAGAGCATCAGATCGACCCCGTCGGCCAGCTTCACCAAAGCTTCGGAGCGTCCGGTGTCGCCGGAGTAGGCGATCGCCCGGCCGTCGTGGGCGACGCGGAAGCCGTACGCCTCGACGGGGTGGTTGACCAGGGCGGCGGTGACGGTGAAGGGACCGACGTAGAAGGAGCCGGGGGAGAGCGGGATGAAGTCGAAGGCGGTCTCCAGCCCGGGCTCGTCCGGCATGCCGTAGGCGGCGGCGAGCCGTTGCGGGGCGTCGGCGGGCGCGTAGACCGGCACCCGCGGGTACGGCGCGGCCGGCCCGTAGGTGCGGGCGACGTGGTAGCCGCACAGGTCGAGGCAGTGGTCGGCGTGCAGGTGCGACAGCATGATCGCATCCACGTCGTACAGGCCGATGTGCCGCTGGAGCGCTCCCAGCGAGCCGCTGCCGAAGTCGAGCAGGAGCCGGAAGCCGCCGGCTTCCAGCAGGTAACAGGACGCGGGGCTGTCGGGGCCCGGAAAACTGCCGGAGCAACCGACGATCGTCAATTTCATAGGGGCCTCCCGTTCGGAGTACTTCCCCCCACAGGTGCGAGTTCGACCGCTTCGATCTCCGGGCCGAGGAAGCGTCGCCCGAGCTGGGCGAAGAGAGCGGAGTCTCCGGTGGCGCGGAAGCGGTGCCGGGGGGTGGCGCCGGGTCCGGCCGCGAGGCCGCGGTCGTGCAGGATGCGGTAGACGTCCTTGGCGGTCTCGTCCGCGCTGGACACGAGCGTGAGCCCGTCGCCGGCGACGTAGGAGATGGCGCCGGTGAGCAGCGGGTAGTGCGTGCACCCCAGGATCAGGGTGTCGCACCCGGCGTCCCGGATGGGGTCCAGGTAGCCGCGGACCGCCTCGATGAGCTCCTCGCTCATTGTCTCGCCGCGCTCGACGTACTCCACCAGGCGTGGGGCGGCCACGCCGGTGAGGGCGACGTCGGGTGCGGCGGCGAAGGCGTCCTGGTAGGCCAGGGAGCTGATGGTGGCCTGGGTGGCGATCAACCCGACCCGGCCGTTCCTGGTGGCCCGTACGGCACGCCGCGTCGCCGGCTGGATGACCTCGACGACGGGCATGTCGTACCGTTCGCGCGCGTCCCGCAACACCGCCGAGCTGGCGCTGTTGCAGGCGATGACGAGCATCTTCACGTCCGACTCGACGAGGTGGTCCATCACCTCGAGGGCGTAGGCGCGCAACTCGGCGATCCGCTTGGGACCGTACGGGAAGTGCGCCGTGTCGGCCACGTAGGTGATGGACTCGTGGGGCAGCTGGTCGATGATCGCCCTGGCGACCGTCAGTCCGCCTACCCCGCTGTCGAAGATGCCGATGCTCCCCTGTGACACGCCTCCGACTGTAGGGGAGGTTCAGCGGCCGGTCAGCGTAAGAATCCTCACAACCATCAGGCGTTTCTGCACGTATAGGGAGGTCAGCCGCGACCCACGCGAGCCAGCTGGCGCGACTGGGCCACCAGTTTCCCGGTGGCGTCTCTGACCTCGACCTCCTCGTCGAACCAGCCGTCGGCGATCAGCCGGCCGCTGCCGGACAGGCTCAGCCAGCCCGGCGCGGGCAGGGCGCGCAGGTGCCAGGTGAGGTCGACGGTCGGCGCCCAGCCGCGCAGCCCGGCGGAGAAGACGACCGGCGGGAGCGCGTCGACGGCGAGGGCCAGCACGAACGGGTCGGGGTCCTGCGGCTCGGCCATCCGGAACCAGGCCCGCGACTCGGGGCGGCCGGTGGGCTCGCCGCGCAGCCAGCCGATGCTCGGCGGGTCGAACCGCAGGTCCATCTGGGCGTTGAGCGTCATGCCCGACTCGGGCTTGGGGTCGGGCAGCCGCAGGCACTCCTCGACCGGGGGCAGGGCCGGGCCGGCCGGTTCGGCGTAGACGACCTCCTGCTCGGCGGGCAGCGTCGCGCTGGTCACCAGGGCCTCGAGCTGGGTGACGCCGTCCTTGACCAGGCTGGCCCGGTGGAAGGCCGCGGTCCTGCCGGCCCGGAGCTGCTCCACGTGGACGCGGGCGGGTCCGGGCGTGGGCGCCTTGAGGAACTGGGTGGTGGTGCTCACCGGGTGCGCGTGCGGCGAGGCGTCGACCACGGCGCGCAGGAGCACGGCCATGAGGTAGCCGCCGTTCAGCGGGCCGCCGATCGAGTAGCCAGGGTCGAGGCAGACGTCGTAGGTGTGCTCGTCCACCCTGATCGCCTGGGTCGCTTCGTCGAACTTGGTCATCCCACACTCCCGAATTTTATTCTAGTAAAGACATACTCTACGGCATCGGGTCATCCACCTGTCTACCTGCGGAAACGTGGCACAGTCAGGCGCATGACGGGGGTCAAGGAGCTAATGGGGCAGTCGGTATGGGACGCGCACGGCGTCTGGGTGGGCCACATCGTGGACGTACGGGTCAAGCGGAGCCGGGACACCGGGCTGCAGAGCCACACCCTCATGGGACTGCTCGTCTCGGCCAACCGGGCGCCCTGGCTGCTGAGCGTCACCCCCGAGCCGGACGGGAGTTTCGGGTGGATCTCCCGGCTTGCGACGAAGGTCCTCTATGCGCGGTGCACCTACGTGCCGTGGGAGATCGTCGACGCCTACGGGGACGGAGAAGTGCACATCAAGGGCTCGCGCAAGGACCTCGAGCGCGTCTAGCGGACTGCAAGCAAAGGTAAAGCAACATCAGCTAACTTACGTGTGGTCGATAAGTCCACTTTGTGAGTTGAGTGATGTCTGCAACCAATCCCCCCGGTCACGGCCGGGACCATGACCCCACCGTGGCATACCGCTGGGAGCAGGGGCAGCAGCCCGAGAACCCACCGACCATGCCCCTGCAGAGCGGCCAGCAGTACGGCCAGCAGCAGCCTCAGTATGGACAGCAGCCGCAGTACGGCCAGCAACCGCAGTACGGGCAGCCGCAGCAGCCCCAGTACGGCGGCCAGCAGCAGTATGGCCAGCAGCCCCAGTACGGCCAGCAACCGCAGTACGGGCAGCAGCAGTACGGCCAGCAGCAGCCCCAGTATGGTCAGCAGCCGCAGTACGGCGCCCCGGCCCAGCCCCAGCCGGGCTGGCACCAGCAGGGCCCGGTCGACTTCGGCGGCCCCGCCGAGCCGCCCGCCAAGAAGGGCGGCAGGGGCTGGATCGTCGCCATCGCGGCGGCACTGGCGGTGATCCTGCTGGGCGGCGGCGCCTACGCGGTGGTCTCCAGCGGCATCCTGGGCGGCGGCACTCAGCCTCACGAGGTGCTTCCCGGCAACTCCGTCGGATATGTGCGCTTCGACCTGAACCCGGACGCCGGCCAGAAGGCCGCGCTCCTGGCGATCTCCAACAAGTTCACCGTCACCAAGGGCAAGTACAGCGAGGAGAACCCTCGCAAGTCCATCTTCGACGCGATCCAGAAGGACAGCGGCGGGCTGAAGGGCATCGACTACGCCAAGGACGTCGAGCCGTGGCTCGGCGACCGTCTCGGCGCCGCGGTGCTGCCCCCGGCGCAGGCCGGCGGCGAGCCCGGCTTCGCGGTCGCGGTGCAGGTGAGCGACCAGGAGGCCGCCAAGGCCGGCATCGCCAAGCTGATCGGCAAGGACGGCGAGTACGGCCTGGCCTTCCGTGACGACTACGCGATCCTGACCGACACGCAGGCCAACGCCGACAAGTACGCCACCGGCTCCCGCCTGTCGGAGAACGCCAAGTACACCGCCGACCTGGCCGCGCTCGACGGCGACGGCGTGCTCTCCTTCTGGGCCGACTTCGGCAAGGTCATGGACCTGGCCGGCGAGACCATCCCGGCCGAGCAGAAGGCCATGGCCGACCAGCTCAAGAACGCCAGCCTGATCGGCGCGCTCCGCTTCGACAGCGGCTTCGCCGAGCTGACCGGCATGGTGCGCGGCGCCGACTTCAAGACCGAGGGCGACCTGGTCAAGGCCGACCTCACCAAACTGCCGGCCACCACCGCCGGCGCGGTCTCCATCTCCGGCCTGGACCAGATGATCACCAAGTACTGGGGCATCTACGAGAAGTCGCTGGCCGCCGCGGGCCCCGAGGCGACCCAGATGATCGAGTCCTTCAAGCAGCAGGCCGGTCTCACCCTGCCGGACGACCTGGCGACGCTGCTGGGCAAGAACCTGACCGTCGTCGCCGACGCCGAGGGCCTCGACAGCGACAAGCCCAAGGTCGGCCTCCGCATCGCCACCGACCCGGGCAAGGCGCAGGCGCTGCTCGACAAGATCCAGAAGATGATCTCCGACACCGGTACCGCCGTGCCGGAACTGGCCAAGGTCCCCGGCGACGGCGTCCTGACCATCGCCTCCAGCGAGGAGTACGCCAAGGCGCTCAACGCCGAGGGGGCGCTGGGCGACAGCGAGACCTTCCAGACCGCCATCCCGAGCGCCGGCGAGGCCACCTACGCCATCTTCGTCGACCTCGACAAGGTGGAGAAGTTCTACCTGAAGAGCCTGGAAGGCGACGCCAAGGCGAACGCCGAGGTGCTCCGCGCGGTCGGCATCAGCAGCGCGCAGACCGACGACACCACCAGCTTCTCGCTCCGAGTGCTGTTCAACTGACGCGCCCTCCCGCGCGGCGGCCGCTTCCCCGATTCGGGGGAGCGGCCGTTTTCTTTGCCCGTGAGCTGGGAAGTCAACGTCTGACAAGGTTTATGACTGCTGGTAATAGATCAGATAAAACCTGTGCTCAGGATCGGCTGCTTCAAGGGCTGGACCGGTTTCGCCCCCATCGACGTGCTGGCCGGCGAGTGGTCGGTGCTGCCTGTGGAGCTGCTGGCCGCCTGCCTGTCCGCCCGCGTGCGCGTCCTGGTCGACGCGGCCGGCACCCCCCGCGCGCGTTGCGCGGACACCGTCGCCCGCCTGGGCGGCCGGGCCGCGTACGTCAGCGACGGCCCCGCCCGTGCCCGGCCGCTGGCCGAGGCGCTGGCGCGGCGCGTGGACGTCGTGGTCACCGGGCCGGTCGAGGAGGTGGCGCCGGTCGCGGCCGGGGTGTGGAGCTACGGCTGGCGGCGCACCGACCTGGTGGAGCTGGCCGGTGCGGCGGCGGCCGGGCTGGTCCTGGCCGAGAGCACGCATCCGCGGCTGGTCGAGCTCTACCCCGACGGGCACGCCGTGATCACCCGCGCGCCCGGGGCTCCCGGGCCGGTGCGCGAGGCGAGCGTGCGCGAGGTCCTGCGCGGCTCTTACACGACGCCCGAGGTCGAGGTGGACCTCGACGGGCTGCGCGTCTACCAGGACGGGCCCGACCGCGTCGCGATCGAGCCCGTGGCCGGCCGGCTGCCCGTCCGGCGGGAGGAGCGGCAGAACGTCATCATCGACGGCATCTCCATCGAGGCCGCCGTCTGACCACCTGTGTCCGAGTGCCCGGGTCAGGCCCAGAGCTGGCCTTCGAGGCGGTCCTCCGCCTCGTCGAGGGTGCCCTCGTAGGCTCCGGTCGACAGGTACTTCCACCCGCCGTCCGCCACCACGAACGCGATGTCGGCCCGCTCCCCCGCCTTGACCGCCTTGGCCGCCATGCCGAGCGCGGCGTGCAGGGCGGCGCCGGTGGAGATGCCGGCGAAGATACCCTCGGCGGCCAGCAGCTCGCGGGTACGGCGCAGCGCGTCGCCGGAGCCGACGGAGAAGCGCGTGGTCAGCACCGACTCGTCGTACAGCTCGGGGATGAAGCCCTCGTCCACGTTGCGCAAGCCGTACACCAGCTCCCCGTAACGCGGCTCGGCGGCGACGATCTGGACCGACGGCACCTGCTCGCGCAGGTAGCGTCCGACGCCCATGAGCGTGCCGGTGGTGCCGAGGCCGGCGACGAAGTGGGTGACGGTGGGCAGGTCGGCGAGGATCTCCGGGCCGGTGCTCTCGTAGTGGGAGCGCCAGTTGGCCGGGTTGCCGTACTGGTAGAGCATGACCCAGCTCGGGTTCTGGGCCGCGAGTTCCTTTGCCACCCGGACGGCCTCGTTGGAGCCGCCCGCGGCCGGGGAGGAGATGATCTCCGCGCCCCACATGCGCAGGAGCTGGCGGCGCTCCTCCGAGGTGTTCTCCGGCATCACGCAGATCAGCTTGTAGCCCTTGAGCTTGGCCGACATGGCCAGCGAGATGCCGGTGTTGCCGCTGGTGGGCTCAAGGATCGTGCAGCCGGGGGTGAGCAGGCCGTCCTTCTCGGCCTGCTCGACCATCCAGAGCGCGGGCCGGTCCTTGATCGACCCGGTCGGGTTGCGGTCCTCCAGCTTGGCCCAGATCCGGACGTCCTGGGAGGGCGAGAGCCTGGGCAGCCCGACGAGGGGGGTGCGACCGACCGAGTCGATCAACGAGTCGAAGCGCATGGCTAGCGCATGCCTCCGGCCACGGCCGGCAGGACCGTCACGGTGTCGCCGTCGGTGACCGGCGTGCCCAGGCCGCCGAGGAAGCGCACGTCCTCGTCGTTGAGATAGACGTTGACGAAGCGGCGCAGCGCGCCCTGGTCGACCAGGCGGGCCTTGAGGCCGGGGTGGTTGGCCTCAAGGTCGGAGATCAGTTCGTCGAGGGTCGCGCCCTCGGCGGAGACGGCCTTGGCGCCGTCGGTGTAGGTGCGCAGGATGGTCGGAATACGGACTTCAACGGCCATGACTCTTCTCCATATGTCGTGAAACTTGCCTACGGTGTCGGGTATTTCGCCTTAGCGACAGTCGTAGACGACGACAGAGGGAGTGTGCGCGAAGAGGAAGCTCTGTACCACGGCTGGGCTCCTCATACCGGCTAGTTTATCCGGACTTCTTCCTCGGTGATGACCCCGTCCACGATGCGGAAGGACCGGAACTCCACGTCCTTCTCGTCCCGCGTCGAGACCAGCACGTAGTGCGCCTCGGGCTCGGAGGCGTAGCTCACGTCGGTGCGCGAGGGGTAGGCCTCCGTGGCGGTGTGCGAGTGGTAGATGACCACCGGCTCCTCGTCCCGGTCGTCCATCTCCCGCCAGACCTTGAACTGCTCCATCGAGTCGAACCGGTAGAAGGTGGGCGAACGCTCGGCGTTCTCCATCTCGACGAACCGCTCGGGCACGCCGTTACGCCCCGCGATGACCCCGCACGCCTCGTCCGGGTGGTCCCGGCGCGCGTGGGCCACGATCTTGTCCACCAGCTCCTGCGAGATCTCCAGCATGGCTGGAAGCTACCAAAGAGCGCGAACCAGGGTGTCCTGCAGGTAGGTCAGCCAGTCGTACATGACGTAGGCGGGGTAGCGGGGATCGTCCTCCGACATGGTGGCGATCTCCTCGTGCACCTCTTCGGTGACCTCGAGCCGAGTGCCGAGGGTCAGCCGCACGTCGTTCAGCGAGCGCAGCCACGCCTGCGCCTGCTCCGGCGTCAGCTCGGTGCGGCCGGCGCGGGCGGTGTCCAGCATGGTCTGCGCGTCGGCCCGCTTGGCCTCGCGCAACGAGGTCTCGGTGTAGCGCCGGAACTCCGCCGCCTGCTCCACGTCGGCGTACGCGCTCGGGAACAGCCGCGCCAGCACCGGGTCGCTCGGCACCTCGCTGGAGCCCATGCTCAGCGCGCGCTCCAGCGGGTCGTCGCTCTGCTCGGCCGGCTCGACCATGCCCAGCACCATCGTGACCAGGGAGCGCAGGATGGAGGCCTCGGCCGGCTCGAAGCTGGCGATGACCCCGCCCCCGCGGCGTGCCTTGAACCCGGAGCTCATGTCAGTGGACCGAATCCTGCTGGAGTGTCGCCCACAGGCCGTAGGAGTGAAGAATCTGCACATCGCGTTCCATCTCTTCACGCGAGCCGCTGGAGACGACGGCCTTGCCCTTCTGATGCACGTCCATCATGAGCTTCTCGGCCTTTTCCTTGGTGTAGCCGAACACGGTCTGGAAGACATAGGTCACATACGACATCAGGTTCACCGGGTCGTTCCAGACGATGGTCACCCACGGCAGATCGGGCCGAACGTCCGATGACGGGCGCTCGACGGCGATTGGAGCGGTGCTACCCACATCCCCGAGTCTGCCCTATCTGGGCCGTAGTCTCGACTCGTGACTATGACCTTGGGGCCAGGTATGAGCACTGCGTTGCTCACAGATCACTATGAGCTGACGATGTTGCAGGCGGCGTTGCGCAGCGGGGCCGCCCATCGCCGGGCGATCTTCGAAGTCTTCGCCCGGCACCTGCCCGGAGGGCGGCGGTATGGGGTGGTTGCGGGTACCGGCCGGGTGCTCGAATCGCTGGCCGGGTTCCGTTTCGGGGATGAGGAGCTCGCCTTCCTCCGCGAGCACGCCATCGTGGACGAGCAGACTCTGGCGTTTCTCGCCGATTACCGGTTTTCCGGAAATGTGGACGGCTATCGCGAGGGCGACGTCTACTTCCCCGCCTCGCCCATCATGGTCGTCGAGGGCACCTTCGCCGAGGCGGTGCTGCTGGAGACGATGATCCTTTCGACGCTCAACCACGACTGCGCCATCGCCTCCGCCGCCTCCCGCATGACCAACGCCGCCGCCGGGCGGCCGATCATCGAGATGGGCTCGCGCCGCACGCACGAGCGCGCCGCCGTCGCCGCCGCCCGCGCCGCCTACCTCGCCGGCTTCGCCTCCACCTCCAACCTCATGGCCGGCAAGCAGTACGGCGTGCCGACCGCGGGCACCGCCGCGCACGCCTTCACCCTGCTGCACGACTCCGAGCGGGCCGCCTTCGAGGCGCAGATCGCCTCCTTCGGGCCGGGGACGAGCCTGCTCGTCGACACCTACGACGTGCCGTCGGCGGTCCGTACCGCGATCGAGCTCGCCGGGCCCAAGCTGGGCGCGGTGCGCATCGACTCCGGCGACCTGGCCGTGGCCGCGCAGGAGGTGCGGGCGCAGCTCGACTCGCTCGGCGCCCACGCCACCCGCATCCTGGTCACCTCCGACCTCGACGAGTACGCCATCGCCGCGCTCGCCGCCGCCCCGGTCGACGGGTACGGCGTGGGCACCTCCGTCGTCACCGGTTCCGGCGTGCCCACGGCGGCGCTGGTCTACAAGCTGGTCGCCCGCGAGACCGCCGGCGGCGCCCTGGAGCCGGTCGCCAAGCGCTCGGTCGGCAAGCCTTCGCGCGGGGGGCGCAAGGAGGCCTACCGCGTGCTCGACTCCGCCGGGCGCTACGAGACCGAGGTGGTCAGCACCTCGGGGGTGGCGCCCGAGGGCGGTGTCCCGCTGTTGCACCCGCTCGTCCGGGACGGCGAGGTCGTGGGGGCCGAGCCGCTCGAAGCCGCCCGCGCCCGCCACCGCGACGCCGTCGCCACCCTTCCCCTGGACGCCCTCCACCTGGCCCGTGGCTACGCCGCCATCCCCACCGAGTTCATCTGACCCACGCCCTCTCCTCCCGGAGGACCGCTGACCGGCCCGCCACCGTTTCGGAGGCCCGTCTCGGTGGGAGGCCACCCACCTCCCCGGCGCACCCCTGTGGGCTCTTTCCGCGGCGGGGCGCGGCGGGGGTGGCGGCGGGTGGGGGCGTAGAGTCGGAGGGGTGAGCACCGCGCTGATCATCGTCGACGTGCAGAACGACTTCTGTGAGGGCGGCAGCCTTCCGGTGACCGGCGGCTCCGAGGTGGCCGCGAGGATCACCCGGCACGTCGCCGACCACCCCTACGGCCACGTGGTCGCCACCCGCGACTACCACATCGACCCCGGCAAGCACTTCGCCGCCGAGCCCGACTACGTGGACACCTGGCCGGCGCACTGCGTGGCCGGCACCCCGGGCGCCGACTTCCACCCGGCCTTCGACGTCGCCGCGGTGGAGGAGGTCTTCAGCAAGGGCGCGCACAGCGCCGCCTACAGCGGTTTCGAGGGCACCTCGGGCGACGGCGTGCCGCTGGCGGAGTGGCTGCGCGAGCACGGCGTCCACACGGTGGACGTGGTCGGCATCGCCACCGACCACTGCGTCCGCGCGACCGCGCTCGACGCGATCAAGAACGGCTTCGCCACCCGCGTCCTGCTCAACCTGACCGCCGGCGTCGCCCGCGAGACCACCGACCACGCGCTGGCCGAGCTCGACGCGGCGGGAGCCGTACTGGAAGGCGCCCCGGTCAACGCCTGACCATCGCGCGTGCAAGGTGCGGAGTGGGCCATGGGCGGGCCATGAGCCGGTTAACCCGGCGATCACGCTCCGGATGTGAGCTAATACCGAGGGTAAACGACTCTCACGCCGCATCCGAGGATCTCCCATGCTCATGCCCGCACTCGGCGTCGCCTGGCTCGTGCTCGCTCCGCTCGCGCTCTGGTTCCTGGTCAGGGGCCGCGCGCTCGCCAAGGTGGCCGCCGTCCTGACTCTCGGCCTGCTGGAGGCCGCCACCATCGCGCTCCCCTCCCCGCCGACCGCCCCGGTCGTGCTTGCCGTACGGCCCGCGCCCGCTCCCCCGGCGGCGTGCGCGGAACGGTTCCCGGCGCCGCTGCGGGGACAGGTGTGGCACGAGCACCTGACGTTGTCGTGGCCGGCGGCGGCCGGGGAGTGCGCGCGGGCCGAGGTCCTGGTGCGGCAGAAGGGGCACCGGCTGCGGGTGTGGGTGCACGAGGGCGGCGCCCGGCACGAGCAGGCGACGGTGGTGCCGGTGAGCGTGTCCGAGGGTGTCGCCTCGCTGCGGGTGCCGGTGGAGCCCGGCGGGCGGGGCCGGTTCCTGGCGGTGGACAGCCACACCGGCGAGCGCATCCCGGTCGACCGCACCCACTGACGTTCAGCGACCGGGACGGTGCCCCTCCAAAACCACCAGTCCCGGCCGCCGCGCGTAGACCGGACCTGCGTGCCGGCCCTTCGAGCATCCCCGTTTCGGCCCGCCCGGCGCATCGGTGTGCCCTACCTATTCACCTACCGACTTCCCTTCACGAGATATCCGATTCGTCACTACTCGTCGTGGTGTAGTGCGTACGATGCGTCTAGGTAGGGGAGGGACATGACGTTCAGCATGATCCGGCGGCGCCCTGGCGGCCTGCCGGTCGAGGTCACCGGCTTCGTGGGCCGGAAAGCCGAGCTCGAGAAGCTGTCCGAGCTGATCGTCCGGGCCAGGATGATCACGGTGGTGGGCCCGGGCGGGGTGGGGAAGACGCGCATTGCGCTCCGCGCGGCCGCCGGTCAGAAGGACGCGTTCGACCACGGTGTCTGCCTGGTCGAGCTGTCCGGGTTGCGGGATCCCGAGCTGCTCCCGCACACCGTCGCCGCCGCGCTCGGCCTCCCGGAGCAGACCGGGGAATCCCAGCTCGACGCCCTGCTCGACCATCTGCAGCAGCGGCATCTGCTGATCATCCTGGACACCTGCGAGCACCTCGTGGACCACTGCGCGATGCTCGCCGACATACTGATGCGCGAGACCTCGCGGGTCACCGTCCTGGCCACCAGCCGCCAGCCGCTGGACGTGCCCGGCGAGCACACCTGCCCGCTCCCGCCGCTGCCCGTGCCCGACTCGGACCAGGGGCGGGCCGGCACCGACGACGCGGTCGAGCTGTTCGCGCAACGCGCGGCGACCGTGGTGCCCGGCTTCGAGATCACCGACGACAACCGCGAGCGCGTCATCGCGCTCTGCCGCCGCCTCGACGGCATCCCGCTCGCGATCGAGCTGGCCACCGTCCGGCTGCGGGCCGTACCTCTGGATCAGCTCATCAACCGGCTGGAGGACCGCTTCCGGCTGCTCACCGGAGGCAGGCGTACGGCGCTGCCGCGGCATCAGACCTTACGCACCACGATCGACTGGAGCTACGAGCTCTGCACCCCGCGCGAGCGGATGTTGTGGGCCAGGCTGTCGATCTTCGCCGGGCCGTTCGAGCTGTCCGCGGTCGAGGAGGTCTGCTCCGGCGGCGAGCTGGGGCGGCACGAGATCATGGAGACGCTGATCGGGCTCGTGGACAAGTCGATCGTGGTCCGGGCGGACGACGACGACGCCGTCTACCGGGCGCTGGACACGATCCGGGAGTACGGGGCCGAGAAGCTGGCCCAGAGCGGCGAGGAGAGCGGCGTCCGCGCCCGGCACATCGCCCGGTACGCCACGCTGGCCCGGCACTTCAGCGACCACTTCGTCGACGACGACCAGCTCGCCCGCTTCCACTCCCTGCACCGCGAGCACGACAACCTGCGCAGCGCCTTCGAGTACGCGCTGAGCGAGCCCGGCCAGGACGAGGCGGCGGCCGAGCTGGCGATCTCCCTGTGGGGCTACTGGCAGATCTCCGGCCTCTACACCGAGGCCCGATACTGGCTGGCCCGGGTGCTGGAGCGCTTCCCCGGCGACTGCCCGCAACGCGGCTGGGCGCTGGGCGTCCGCGCCTACATCACCGCCTTCCAGGGCGACCCGCGCAGCGCCGTCCAGGACCTCGCCGAGGCCGTCCCGCTCGCCGAACGGCTGGGCGACCGGCTGCTTCTCGGACGGCTCCACCTCTACCGGCATCTCGCCCTGGTCTTCTCCGGCCGACTCGACGAGGCCACCGCCGCCGGAGCGCGGGCCCGCGAGATCATGCAGGAGATCGGCGACCACCTCGGCCTCGTCTGCATCGACGCCCAGGAAGGCCACCTGCACCACCTGGCCGGCGACTCCGCCCGCTCCCTGGAGAGCTGCCAGCGCGGCATGCGCCGGCTCGGCGAGCACAGCCGTGAGCAGTGGGTCCGGGGCTACCTGCACTACCTCATCGGCATCGCCCGCTTCCGCGACGGCGACCTCGACGGGTGCGTCGAGCCGCTGCTGGAGGGCATGCGGATCAAGATCAGCCTGGGCGACAACACCGGGCTGGCGTACTGCCTGGAGGGCCTCGCCTGGCACGCGGCCGAGACCGGGCGCATGGAACGGGTCGCCTGGCTCCTCGGCGCCGCCGAACGCCTGTGGCAGTGGGGCGGCGGCAACCGCCTCAGCGGCACGGCCATCATGGAGAGCCACCACCAGCGCGCCGAACGCCTCGCCCACGCCAAGCTCGGCGGCGTGCGGTACGCCGAGAGGCACGCGCAGGGCTTCCGGGCGGCGATCGAGCAGGTCGTCCTCGCCGCCGAGAACGGCAGCGAACACCTCGCCCCGCTCCCCCGTGCCCCGCGCCGGCTCGAGGTGCTCACGCCGCGCGAGCGGGAGGTGGCCTCGCTGGTGGTTCAGGGGCTGTCCAACCGGGAGATCGCGCAACGGCTGGTCATCTCGAAGCGGACGGCGGACGCCCACGTGGAGCACATCCTGACCAAGCTCGGCCTGTCCTCCCGGACCGAGGTGGCCGCCTTCCTGGACTGACCTCGCTCCGAGCCGTTCGCCGGCCCTCCGCCAGGAGTGCTGGGTGGGGTCGGCGCGGTCGACCACGATGCGCCCGATCGGGCCGGTCGCGGGAGATTCCCGCGTCAGCGCACGGCCTTCTGGACGAGCTTCCTGATCGCCGCCTCACCGGCCTCGGTCAGCTTCGTCAGGGCGTAGGCGGTCGGCCACATGCCGTCGTCCTCGTCGAGGTTCGCCTCCACGCTGAACCCCAGCGTGGAGTAGCGCTCCTTGTCCCCCTGACCGCTGCGGAAGAAGCACACCACCTTCCCGGCCTTGGCGTAGGCGGGCTGGCCGTACCACAGCTTCGGCGCCAGCTCCGGGGCGGCGTCGGTGACGATGGCGTGGACACGCTCGGCCAGCGCCCGGTCCGGCTCCGCCATCGCGGCGATCGCCGACAGCACCGCCGCCTCGTCAGCGGCCGCCTTCTTCGCGCCTCGGCCGCCGCGTGCCGCCGCCTTCAGCTCGGCGGCGCGCGTCTTCATCGCGGCGCGCTCCTGCTCGGAGAATCCCTCCTCCGAGACATCGTGCCGCGCCTTCTCGTGCTGCGCCTTCTCGTGCTGCGCCTTCTCGCTGCCCGCCTTCGATGTGCCGCTCATGACGTGTCACTCCTTGCCGGTCGCCGGGAGGGGGATGTCCTCACGCTATCCACGGCCACTGGTCAGGGCTTCTCGATTCCTGATCGATCCCCCACGCCTGGCTGCCGGTGCGGGAAACAGAGCTGGGGGGCCACCGGAGCTGACGCACCGATGACCCCCCAGGCGCTTCGGCGCGCCGGCCCCGCGGTCGTTACCGCTTGCCGTACCGCTGCTCGAAGCGCTCGACCCGGCCGGCGGTGTCCAGGACACGGCTGCGGCCGGTGTAGAACGGGTGGCTCGCCGAGGACACGTCCACGTCGACCACGGGGTAGGTGTTGCCGTCCGTCCACTCGATCGTGCGCGTGCTCGTCGCGGTCGACCGGGTCAGGAAGGCGAAGTCCGCTCCCGGGTCGCGGAACACGACGGGGCGGTAGCTGGGGTGGGTGTTCTTCTTCATCGGTCCTCCCGGTACTCGACGTGGCGGCGGACGGTCGGGTCGTACTTGCGCAACACCAGCCGGTCCGGCGAGGTGCGGCGGTTCTTGGTGGTCACGTAGGTGTGACCCGTGCCTGCGGTCGAACGGAGCTTGACCACTGGGCGGAGGTCGTTCCTGGCCATGTGAGCCTCCTTTCGGGGTGACGCTCGCGGTACAACCGGTTAGGAACGGTTTTCATTCCCGCGCCTGTCTCGCCGTCTGCAGACCCCGAACAAGCAGGCGCGGCTAAAACGTCCCGCTATCCGCGAACAAATGGTGATCCGTCAAAGGCATCCCTGACAGAAGCACCAACTTTCTCGCAGGAACGCATGTCAGATAAGGTGGCTTTCCGGATACTCTCCTGCCATGTCTCTCACCCCTGCACCCCCGAGCGAGAGCGCTGCGGCTCTCGTCCCAGATCTGGAGTGACGCCGGCGAGCGGGTGCCACCGCCTCTCGCTGACCCCCTGACTGGCGCTGGCCTGGCTGCGCTTCTGGCCAGCGCCTGCATGTCCGCCCGCGACCCGATGCCGGTGGGGCATCTCAGCGGTTGCTGTCTACACAGCGATGAACGGACGCCTTGTAGCGAAAGCGTCGGCCACAGTCACCCGTTGCTTTGAGGCAGGGGTAAACCGCTACTTCACCGGTGGATGCGGCGGGTACGGTGTGGCTGTGGCCGGTGATCGCGTGCAGCGGCGGCTTGCGGGGACAGACGCGCGGACCCGAAGGAGCGAACGTTGCCAGGCGCCGTACTGCGAGGGGTGACTGTGGACTGTGCTGACCCGCGGGTGCTGGCGGGCTTCTACGCCGCACTGACCGGGATGCGCGAGCTCTTCAGTACGGACGAGTTCGTCGCTCTGACGGACGGCTCCGGCTGTGATCTGGGATTCCAGCGGGTTGCCGGATACCGGGCTCCGCGGTGGCCGGGTCAGGACGTGCCACAACAGCTCCATCTGGATTTCCGCGCTGACGACCTCGATGCGATGGAGGAGCTGGCGCTGGAACTCGGAGCGGCCAAGCCGGACCATCAGCCCGGCGACGGTCGCTGGCGGGTACTCCTGGATCCGGCCGGCCACCCGTTCTGCCTGACGTCTTCCTGACATCACCGGCGTGACAGGCCCCCGGTCGGACGCCGTAGCGGTCGGGAGCCTTGTAGTCCTGCGGGTCGAACTTCGGCGGACGGCCGCCGTGGGAGCCGCGTTTCCTGCGGTTGCGGGCCTGGTCGGCCTTGGCCGGATGGTGCAGCGGATCCCGCGCTGCCGCAGGTGAACGCGGTTCTTCCGGGAGGCATACGCTGGTCGGCGCGCACGCGATCCGGCCGGGTCCGCGGCCTGCCCTGCCCAAGTCGCGGGACGCGGACCTTGTTCAGTCGTCCTGGGCGGGGTTGACGGTCTCCTCGGCCGGGCCGACCTCCGAGACCTGTGCACGCCGGCACAACCTCCCTGGCGCTCCACGCCCCTCAAGCCGCGACAGCAGATGAGGGCGAAGCCCAACCCCACAGGGCGCCGGCAGGCGCCCCTGCGGGCCGGAGGCGCGTCTCAGGAAGGCGCCCGAGCGGAGCGAGGACCGTCGGGGTGGCGGAGGCGCGTGGAGGTCCAGGCGCCCCACGGGTGGACAGGTGGGGGGCTCTGCCCCCCACGAGAGAACAGTCCGAGCCCGTAGGGCGAAGGCCCATTGAGCAGGCCCGCACCCCCAAAGGGTGGCTTAGCGGGAGCGTTGGGTGGCCCAGGCGCGGATCTTGGCGATGCGTTCCTGGATCTGCTCGGCCGTAGCCTGCGCGATAGGCGGCCCCCCACAAGCCCGCCGAAGCTCCGAGTGGATCACCCCGTGCGGCTGCCCGGTCCGATGGTTCCAAGCACCGACCAGCCCGTTGAGCTCCCGCCGGAGCTCGGCGATCTGCTCGTGCGGCGACAGGGCGACCGGTGCGGCGGCGGGCTGGCTGCGGCGGGCGGCCTGCTGGTCGGCCTGGCGCTTGCGGAGGAGGGTGGCCACCTGGTCGGGCTCCAGGAGCCCGGGCAGGCCGAGGAAGTCCTCCTCCTCGGCCGAGCCGACCTCGGCCCCGGTGCCGAACTCGCCGCCGTCGAACAGGACGCGGTCGAAGGTGGCGTTGGTCTCCATGGTCTCGAACGGCAGCTCGTCGCCGAGGACGTCCGGGTTGTCCTGGCGGCGGTTGGCGTTCTCCAGGAGCGTGTCGTCGAGCCCGTCCTCGGGGGGCCGCTTGTTGAGGACGTGGTCGCGCTCGACCTCCATCTCGTTGGCCAGCCCGAGCAGGTTGGGCACCGAGGGCAGGAAGACGGACGCGGTCTCGCCGCGCTTGCGGGCGCGGACGAAACGGCCGACGGCCTGGGCGAAGAAGAGCGGGGTCTGCGTGGAGGTGGCGTAGACGCCGACGCACAGGCGCGGGATGTCCACGCCTTCGGAGACCATGCGCACCGCGACGAGCCAGCGGTCGGTGGAGGCCGCGAAGGCCTTGATCTTCTTCGAGGCGCCGGGGTCGTCGGACAGGACGATGGTGGCGCTCTCGCCGCAGATGGCGCGCAGGTGCTTGGCGTAGGCCCGCGCGGCCTCGTGGTCGGTGGCGATGACGAGGCCGCCGGCGTCGGGGACGCCCCGCCGTACCTCGGTGAGACGACGGTCGGCGGCGGCCATGACCTGGCGGATCCAGTCGCCCTTGGGGTCGAGGGCGGCCCGCCAGGCCTGGGAGAGCTGGTCCTTGGTGAGCGGCGTGCCGAGGGTGGCGGCGATCTCGTCGCCGGCGCGGGTGCGCCACTTCATCTCGCCGGAGTAGGCCAGGAAGATGACCGGCCGCACGACGCCGTCGTGCAGGGCCGGGCCGTACCCGTAGGAGTAGTCGGCGCGGCTGCGCTTGAAGCCCTCGGCGTCCTCCTCGTAGAGGACGAAGGGGATGGGCGAGTCGTCGGAGCGGAAGGGTGTGCCGGTGAGCTGCAGGCGGCGGGTGGCGGGCTCGAAGGCCTCGCGGATGCCGTCGCCCCAGGACTTGGCGTCGCCGGCGTGGTGGACCTCGTCGAAGATGACGAGGGTCTTGCGGGCCTCGGTGCGGGCGCGGTGCAGCGCCGGGTGCATGGCGACCTGGGCGTAGGTGACCGCGACGCCGATGTAGTCGCGCGAGGTGGCGCCCTGGCTGTTCTTGAACTCGGGGTCGATGCTGATGCCGACCCGCCCGGCGGCGTCGGCCCACTGGCGCTTGAGGTGCTCGGTGGGCGTGACGATGGTGATCGCCTTGATGACGCCGAGGTCGAGCAGCTCGCTGGCGATGCGCAGGGCGTAGGTGGTCTTGCCGGCGCCGGGGGTGGCGACGGTGAGGAAGTCGCGCGGGTGCGTGCGGCTGTAGAGGTCGAAGGCCTCCTGCTGCCAGGCGCGCAGTTTGGGGGCGGTCCCCCAGGCGGCCCGGTCGGGGTAGGAGGGCGACAGATGCGACGCCGCGAAGGTGCTCATCGTTCCACCTCACCGCGTCGGGGCACGTTCACCTCTGTGTCTCGTGTGCTTCGCTCTCTCACAGTGACCCAAGGGTAATCGGCGGCACCGACAAGACGTGCCGTACACCGATGATCCTGGCCAAGGTTCCCCTCGCGTGCTATGAGCGTTATCTGACGCTGTCCATCAGTGTGTCGAGGGCCCTGCGACGAGCCGGATCGTCCGGTTGGAGGAGTCCGACCAGGAGCGCGCCGCCACGTTCGGGAGTGAGAAGTGTCACACGGAGGTAGGCCGGGCGGTTGACCACATCGTCATATTCCGCCCGTACGGCATGCGTGACCGCGCTGTCGGTGACGATGCTCGTCCGGTCGCCTTGCAACAGCAGGGCGGCGTAGTCGGTCGCGAGCGCCTTGAGATCCACCCCGGCCGCCTTCCTGATCATCAGCAGCCCCCCGGCCTCGTCACGGGCGGCGGTGGTGAACCCGGTGACCGGCGGCACCGCGATCTCCCGCCACCCGGCGGGCAACCGTACCCCCACGCCGGAGTGCGGGTCGCTCAGCGCGGCGTCGGGGGCGACCGGCGCGGAGGCGCGCTGGAGCATGACGGCGAAGCCGGCGACCAGTCCCCCGGCCACCACGAGGGCCAGGACGGCGGCCAGGCGGTGCCGCCACCGGCCCCGGCGCCTGCGGTACTGGCGGCTGGGCGCGGTGGGCGTGCCGTGCAGCCGCGCCGAGGGCGGCAGCGACTCCCAGGGGGTCCGCTCGCCGCTCGCCGGTTCGTCGTAATCGAAGCGGTCGGCGGTGCGGCGCAGTTGCGGGTTCCAGGGCGGGTCGTCGTCGTCCCGCTCCGGGGTACGGCGGGGCCAGACGCGTTGGTCGTCGTCCTCCATGACACCTCCCATCCCGAGGTGTACCACTCGGGCGCGAGGCGGTCAGGTGAACCGTGATCGCTGGGACGGCGGTGGCAAATGAGTTCCAGACCCGCCCTGTCTGTCAGTCCTTGACCCGCCCGGCGAGCACGGTGGCCGAGACGCCGATGAGCGCCATCAGCCCGACGATGACCGCGTACCCGGTGGCGATCTGGTCCGGCTCGTGCCCGATGAGGTTGGTCAGCGCGCCGCCGATCCCGACCGCGAGCCCGGATCCGAGCATGTCGGTCACCGACAGCGCCGCCGAGTTGGCCCCCTGCTCGTTGGCGGGCGACTGCTGCATGGCGGTCACGCTGACGGTGGTCATGCCGATGCCCATGCCGAACCCGGCGATGATCCACGCGGGCACCATGATCCATCCGGTCACCCCGGGCAACACCGCGAGGGCGGTCAGCAGCCCGCCGATGGTCACGCAGGCCGCGCCGCGCCGGATCCGCCCGGACGGCTCGGCGGTGCGCCGGCTCTGCAGGTAGGACCCGGTCGACCAGCCGAGCGCGCCGAAGGTGAGCGCGAGCCCCGCGGCGCTGGTGTCGAACTCCTTGTACTCGATGAGCAGCAGCGGGATGTAGGCGTTGACGCCGAAGAAGGCCGCCGACAGCAGCCCGCGCATCATGATCGTGGTCGCCAGCCCCCGGCGGAAGGTGACCGCTCCGGCGGGCAGCAACCGGGGCAGTCCCACGACGAGCAGCACGAGCCCGGCCACCACCCCGGCCCCGCCGAGCACCAGGCTCCGCCCGGAGGCGCCGGGCAGCGCGGTGATGCCGGCGAGCAGCATGGCCGCGCCGCCGGCGGTCGCCGCGGCGGCGAGCGACATCGGCAGCGGGCGCGAGCGCGGCCCGGTGGACGGCTCGCCGGCCGCGCCAGGGGTCTGCCGGAGCGCGGGCAGCAGCATGACCAGGGCGGGCACGACGAGCGGCACGATGCCCCAGAAGACCCAGCGCCAGGACGCCTGGGTGGCGACGATCCCGGCCAGCCCCGGGCCGATCATGGCGGGCAGCACCCAGGCCGCCGACAGCGCCGCGAAGACCTTGGAGCGGGCGTCCGGCGGGTAGACCCGCGCGACCATCACGTAGATCGCCACGACCGCGCCGCCGGCGCCGAGCCCCTGCAGGACGCGGGCGGCGACGAAGATCTCCATGGAGCCGGCGAACCCCGCCAGCGCCATGCCCAGCACGAACAGCAGCACCCCGAGCAGGAACGGGACGCGATGCCCCCGGCGGTCCGACCACAGGCCCGCCACCACGTTGGCGAACAGGCTGGCGATCAGGAAGGCCGAGAAGCTGATCCCGTAGAGGTTGACCGCGCGCAGTTCGACGGACACCTCGGGCATCACGACGCCCACGGACATGCCCTCGAAGGCGATCAGCGTGACGACCAGCAGGATGCCGAGGGTCGCGGTGCGGTACTGAGGACCGAAGATGCGAGGCGGTTGGTACGGAGTGTCGAGAGTCTTCGGTGCTGTCACCAATCCATGGTAGTCGGTGCGATATTTCCGCTCGTCACCGAGCCACGTCGCGGTAGGCGGCCCACATCTCCAGCATCCGCCGCCCCTGGCCGGCGGTGAACTCGGTCATGCACCGGTCGTAGCCGTAGTCCATGTAGTTGTGCACCGGGTCGGCGCCGGGCGCCGGGCAGGTGTCCTTGCCCTGCGGGCAGCCCTCGGTGGGGTCGCGCTCGGCCGGGGTGTCGGTGATGCCGTCGCCCGGCTCGGCGCAGCCGTTTTCGAAGGTGTGGAAGAGGCCGAGCCAGTGCCCGACCTCGTGCACGGCGGTGAAGCCGAGGTCGAAGTTGCGCAGCGAACCGCCCGGCAGGCTGCGCCAGTCGACCACCACGCCGTCGAGCTGGGGCGAGGCCTCGTACCAGTGCGGGTAGGTGGAGAAGCCGAGCACGAGCTCGCGGAGCTGGGCCAGGTAGAGGTTGAGCGTGCTCGGGCCGCCCCGGCGCAGGGCCGCCTTCATCGGGCGCTCGTGGCCCAGCGGGTCGGCGAACCAGTCGGCGCGCCGGACGACCTGGATGCCGTCCAGGCGGAAGCGCACGCCGGTGTCGGCTCCGCCGTACCGGCCGGAGTAGGCGAGGTTGAGGGCGGCGACCTGGGCCTGGACGGCCTGGTCCGGCGGGCGGCGGCGGCCGTCGGTGAGCACGTGGACCCAGGTGGGCACGGTGACGGACGCCGGCGCGGCGCGGCCCGACAGCCGGGTGGCCAGTTCGGCGAGCACGCTGGCGACCTGGCCGGGCTCGGGAGCACGCGGCCCGGGCAGCCGTCCGGGACCCCGCCCGGCCGGCTCCCTCCGCGAGGCGTCAGGCGGCTCGGCGGCGGGCGCGGTGTCCGGGCAGCGAGGTACGGCGGCCTGCGCCGCCCCCACCGGTCCGGCGGGCCACAGGCCCAGCAGGCACACCAGAGCGACGGCGGTCACACGCCGAGCCATGCGGATCCCCCGTTACGGCATGAGCTAGATCATCTACGACGCTAGCCCCATCCCGGGCGATCAGCCGTGAGCAACACTCACTCGTTCGAGTCCTCCCCCTCGGGAAGCCCCTCGTAGATCTCCTTGCACTCGGGGCAGACCGGGAACTTCTTCGGGTCGCGGCTGGGCACCCAGACCTTGCCGCAGAGGGCGCGGATGGGCGTGCCGGTCACCATGGCTTCGGTGATCTTGTTGCGGTCGGCGTAGTGCGCGAACCGCTCGTGGTCGCCGTCCCCGTGCGAGGTCTGCGGGGTGGTTTTCTGGTCTGGGAGGATCTGCGTGCTCATCTTGCTGATTTTATGCCTCCCGCGCTGCGCTCCTCCATCAGGGCGAGATAGCCGTCCTCCAGGGTCGGGCGCAACAACTGGGCGCCTGGGCCGGGTGACGCGGCGGAGACGACGCGGTAGCGCATGCCGCCGCCTTCCGGGAGCGCCGACACGACGGTGCCCGGCGGGGGCGGGCCGGGGGTGGCGAGCGTCCACACCTTGTTGGTGGCGAAGCCGGCCAGCTCGCCCACCTCGCCGGTGAACAGCAGCCGCCCGCGGGCCAGGACCGCCAGGATGCGGCAGGTCTGGGCCACGTCCTCGACGATGTGCGTGCTCAGCAGCACGGTACGGTCCCCCGCGAGCTGGGCCAGCAGGGTGCGGAAGCGGATGCGTTCCTCGGGGTCGAGCCCCGCGGTGGGCTCGTCGACGATGAGCAATCGGGGGTTGGCCAGCAGCGCCTGGGCGATGCCGACGCGGCGCTTCATGCCGCCGGAGAAGCCCTTGAGCCGCCGGTCGGCGTCCTGGGCGAGGGCGACCACCTCCAGCAGCTCGCCGATGCGGCGGCGCCGTACCGGGCGGGAGTCGAGGCCCTTGAGCAGGGCGATGTAGTCGAGGAACTGCCGGGCGGTCAGGTCCGGGTACACGCCGAGGTCCTGCGGCAGGTAGCCGAGGGTGCGCTGGACGGCGAGCAGGCCGGCCGGGGTGGTCGGGTCCTCGCCGCCGATGCGGACGGTCCCCGAGGTGGGCCTGAGCAGGCCGGCCAGGATGCGCATGAGCGTGGTCTTGCCCGCGCCGTTGGCGCCGAGCAGGCCGAACATGCCGGTCGGCACGGTCAGGTCCAGGTGGTCGAGGGCGTTGCCGCGGCCCTTGAAGGTCTTGGTGAGGCCGGAGATCTCGATGCGCATGGGTCACGGCTCCCGTCGGAGGCGGGCCAGGGGCAGGGTGGCCCCGGCGAGGAGGAGGATCAGGGCGATCGACAGCAGGCCGGTGCCGGCGGTGGGATCGGGACGCAGGAAGTTGAGCAACGCGCCCTCGACGGGGACCCTGGTGGTCGAGCCGAAGAGGCCGAGCAGGGCGTACTCGCCGTCGGCGGCGAGCACGGTGTGGGCGAGGTTGGGCATGAGGTCCGGCGGGATCAGGTTGCCCCAGAACCAGTAGGCGGCGAACGCCACCCGGAACACGGTCACCGGCATGACCAGCGGGCCGACCAGGGCCAGCGCGCCGGTGAAGAGCAGGCCCGGCCCCAGCGCGACGACGAAGATCACGATGCTCCAGAGCAGGCCCCCGGGGTCGCCCTCCATGACCGTCCAGACCAGTCCGCGGCCGACCACCATGAGCGCGAGCGGTACCGCGCCGGCCAGGCAGACCCCGGCGAACTTGCCGAGCAGGCGGGCGGTCGCGTCTGCGGGCGTGGCGTCGAGGATGCCGTCGACCCGAAGCGTCCGGTCGCGCACCAGCCGGTCGGCGATGAGGCAGCCGTAGGCGATCATCGGCAGCGTCGCCGTCCACGCCGTCACGTCGGCCATGGCCTGGCGCGGGTCGAGGATCGGGCCGAGGCCGCGGTCCAGGGTGAAGTACCAGTTGATCAGTACGCCCTGGATGGCGAAGACGATGCCGTACACGATCCACAGCGCGGGGCGGCGGATCTGCATGCGGAACTCGTAGCGCAGGGTGGCGATCATTCGCTCTCTCTTCCGAGGAAACGTTCCGCCCTGCCGTACATGAACCAGGCGAGGACGACGAGGGCGAGGCCGAGCGAGAGCAGGGCCAGCCGGTTGGGCAGCCAGTCCGCGGCCGGGACGGCGTTCTCGAACAGCCGCAGGAACCACGGGATGCCCCAGTCGGCGACGAGCTGGATGCCCCAGACGAGCGTGATGACGGTGCCGCCCGCCGCGGCGCTCCGCATCCCCGCGGTGAGGCAGAAGCCGAGGCCGGTCAGGCCGAGCAGGGGCCCGAACCAGGTGAGCTGGGTGAGCGGGTCGCCGCCCCAGCGGTCGGCGTGCCCGGTGAGCACGGCGGTCAGTGTCAGCACCAGCGCGCCGGCCGAGGCCATCGCGACCAGCACGGCCAGCCGCCGGAACAGGGTGCGGCGGAAGCCGCCGGGCAGGCTGTGCAGCAGTTCGGCGGCGTCGTCGCGGACGAGCGAGGCGGCGGCGACGCCCGCGGTCAGCGGGAACGCGCCCTGCAGGAGGCCGAGGATGAACATCCCGGCCAGCCCCTCGCGCAGGTTCAGCGCCGGTCCCAGGACCGCCAGGCCGAGGCCGGTCGCCAGCAGCGCCGGTGGCCCCGCCCAGGCCGCCGGCCCGGCCCGGCGGAGCTCGTGGAGGAGAAGGTCTTTCACGACCCGTGGGTAGCGGGCAGCCTCCTGCGGGGTTCAATCAGGACGGCGAGCGCGAGCATCGCCACGGCCACGGCGTAGGTGAGCGGGTGGGTGCGCCAGCCGGGCGGAAGCCCGGACAGCAGGTGCGTGTGGCTGAGCGCGTACAGCACCCAGGCTCCCAGCGAGACGGCGACCGCCGCCTCGGGGTTCCACTGCACCGACAGGGCCAGACCGATCGCGGCGAGAAGCGTCATCGGCGCCAGCCAGGTGCCGATCAGCTCCCCCAGCGAGTACGGCACGCCGCCCCCGAGCAGGCTGAGCCCGGAGGCGGCCAGCGCCAGCAGCAGGTCGTAGCCGAGCACGAGCAGCACGCGCGCCAGCAGGATCACCCGCGGCGGCGTCGGGGTGGCCGCGACCACCTCGAAGGCCGCGTCGTGCTCGGGGGCGTAGAGCGTGGCCACGCTCGCGCCGGCCACCAGGGGGGCGATCAGGGCCAGCAGCCAGCCGATCGAGTGCGGCTGGAGCGCCATGATCACCACGGCCAGCGCCATCACCGCGGCGCCGGTCACCCAGACCGCGCGGTGCATCAGCCGCGCCTCGGCCAGCAGCAGGTGCCAGGCGCGGCCGAGCCGTGAGCCGCGGCCGAGCTCGACCGGCGTGGTGGCCGCGCGCAGCAGGACGCTGCGGACGATCGCCGGACCGGGTGGCGGCGGGCCGGTCCGCAGGGCGGCGTCCAGGTCAGGAAACTCGCTCATCGAGGCACCCCCTCAGGGTCGCGCGGGCGTGGTGGAGGCGGCTCTTGACCGTCCCCACCGGGATGGCGAGGATCTCGGCGATCTCCTGGTGGCTGAGATCCTCCAGGACCGACAGGGCCAGCACCTCGCGCTGCTGGAGCGGCAGCCGCCGCAGGGCGCGCTGGACCCGTTCCGCGCCCACCGCCGCCTCCTCGGGGCCCGGCTCCGGGTCGGCCAGCTCGTACGGCTCGGCCGGCACGGGCGGCGGCATCAGCCGTAACCGGTTGTGCGCCTGCCGCCGGGCGACGCCGAACAGCCAGGTGCTCGGCGAGGAGCGGCCCTGGAAGCTGTGCGCCGAGCGCCAGACGGCCAGGAGGGTGTCCTGGAGGATCTCCTCGGCCGTGCCCCGGTCCCCGGCCAGCCGGTACAGGAAGCCGAACAGCGGCCCGCCGTACCTCTCGTAGAGCGCGTGCAGGGCGGCGGTGTCCCCCTCGCCGATCGCGGCGAGGAGGGCGGCGTCCGCGCGTGTCGTCTCCATCGACGGGTGGGTAGCGGCGAGCGGGCCGCCGGGTTCACCCGGTCGCGGCTGCCTGGGTCCTGGGCCGGGCCAGCCGCGCCAGCGCGGGGAGCCAGCCCAGCGCGAGGCCCCACAGCAGCCCGGTCAGCACGCCGCCGGCCACGTGGGCGGCGTAGGCGCCGAGGCTCGCGTGCAGCACCTGCGAGGCGACCACCGCCCGCAGCCCGTCGGCCAGCACCGCGCCGAGCACGAACGCGCCCCACACCCCCCAGAACCCGCGCCCGCTACGCCAGACCAGCGCGACCAGCAGCAGTGCGGCGACGGTGTCGGTGAGGAAGAGCAGCCAGCCGGTCTCGCCGAGCGGCCACAGCCGCAGGCCCGGCAGCCCGTACGGCGCGCCGATCGCACCCGGCACGGCGAGGTAGCCGACCCGGGTGAGCAACGTCGTGCCGAAGAGTCCGAAGGCCACCAGGATGAGCGCGGCGACGATCCCGTGCAGGCTATTGCGAACAAGGCTCACGTTCGGCAGGCTAACGGCCAGACTGATCGCGGCGGAAGACCCAGTCCGCCGAAAGATCCCGAGGGAGCGAAGCATGAAGCGTGCGCGACTGCTGGCCGGCGCCCTGACCCTCGTGGTGCTCGCCACGGGCGCGGTCGCCGCCGCCACCCGCCAGGCGCCCGGCCCGGCCCGCTTCGTCACCGACGAGCGCGGGCGCACCCTGCTGCTGCACGGCTTCAACACCGCCAGCAGCGCCAAGAGCACCTCCGACGCGATGCCGGAGCTCACCGAGGCCGACGTCGAGCGGGAGTACCGCGACATGGGCACCAACTTCGTGCGCTTCCTGCTCCAGTGGCGGGCCGTGGAGCCGCGACCAGGCGTCTACGACTCCGAGTACCTCGACAAGGTGGCGGAACGGATCTCCTGGTACGCCGAGCGCGGCTACCACGTCCTGCTCGACATGCACCAGGACCTGTGGGGCCCCGGCATCACCCCCACGGCCGTCGCCGGCAACGGCGCCCCCGCCTGGGCCACCCACCTCGACGGCCTGCCGGTCGCCCAGGACCACTGGACCTGGGAGATGTACTACCTCGAACCCGGCGTCATCCGCGCCTTCGACCACTTCTGGAACACCACCGGCGAGCACCCCGAGCTGATGGAGCACTACGCGGGCGCCTGGCGCGCGGTCGCCGAGCGCTTCAAGGACGAGCCGGCCGTGCTCGGCTACGACCTGATGAACGAGCCGTGGGGCGGCTCGGTGCAGGGCGCGGCCTTCGAGAGCGGCCCGCTGGCCGAGCTCTACCGCAGGTGCGTCGAACGCATCCGGGCCGTCGACAACGACACGTGGATCTTCCTGGAGCCGCAGGCGGTCGGGGTGAACTGGGGCCTGCCCTCGGCCCTGCCCGCCATCGCCGACCCGCGCGAGGGCGAGCCGCGCATCGGGCTGGCGCCGCACCTCTACCCGCTCCCCCTCGACCTCGGCGAGGGCTACGAGGGCGGCTCGCGCGAGTGGACCGACCGCACGCTCGGCTGGTGGAAGGAGAACACGCTCCGGGCCGCCGACCGGATCGGCGGGCCGATCATCCTGGGCGAGTTCGGGCTGGACATGACCAAGCCCGGCGCGGAGGACCTGGTCGAGCGGGTGCTCGACCTGGGCGACGAGCTGGGCATGGGCCGGGCGTACTGGTCGCGCGACCCGGGGCCGTGGGGTCCGTACTCGGAGAAGGGCGAGCCCGGGCCGCTGGTCGCCGTCATGAACCGGGCCTACCCGCGGGCCATCGGCGGCGTGCCGTACCGGATCGAGGCCGGGGAGCGGCGGCTGACGGTGGGCTTCGAGGCCAACGGGAGCGGGCCGACCGAGATCTACCTGCCCGCCGACGAGTACCCGAACGGCGGCAAGGTCACCGGCGGCACCGGCGTCTGGGACGCCGCCCGCCGCGTGCTGACCGTCCAGACGCCCGCCCAGGGCCGCGTCGAGCTGGTCGTCACCCCGGCCTAGACAGCGGTACGGCTCCCGCCTCGGGCAGAGGCGGGAGCCGTACCGGATCGTTCAGGTGATCAGCCGACGTGCACCGGGGCGTCCTCGATCTTGCGACCGGACTTCACCAGCAGGGCGAGGCCCGCGATGACGACCATGACGATGGTGCTCACCGTGAAGGCGGTGTGCATGCCGTCCATGAAGGCGTTGTGCACCGCGTTGAGCAGCGAGTCGGCGACCTGCTGCGGCAGGCTCTTGGTGGCCTCGGGCGGCAGGGTGCCGAAGGCGGCCGCCTTCTCCAGGCCCTCCATCGCGCCGGGCGGCAGCGCCTGCGCGGCCGGGCCGATGTAGCCGGGCAGCTTGTCGGCGATGGTGCTGGACATCACCGCGCCCAGGATGGCGGTGCCGAGGGCGCCGCCGACCTGCATGGCCGACTGCTGCAGACCGCCCGCCGCGCCGGCGAGCTCCATCGGGGCGTTGCCCACGATGATCTCGGTCGCGCCGACGAAGACCGGCGAGAGGCCGAAGGCCAGCAGGAGGAAGGGCAGGCCCGTCTCGATGAACGTGGCGTCCACGCTGAGCTGCGACATAAGGAACATCGAGCCGGCGGTGATGAGCAGGCCGACGGCCATGGTGATCTTCGGGCCCAGCTTGCCGATCAGCACGGCGGCCAGCGGCGAGGCGACGATCATGCCTGCGGACATCGGCAGCATGCGCAGACCGGCGTCGAGCGGGGTCAGGCCGTGCACGCCCTGGAAGAAGAAGCCCAGGAAGAACATCGCGCCGAACATCGCGAAGGCGACCATCATCATCAGGACCGTGCCGATGGAGATGGAGGCGTTCCTGAACAGCGAGAGCGGGATCAGCGGCTCGCGAGCCTTGCTCTGCCAGAAGATGAACGCGGCGGCGAGCACCACCGTGGCGGCGATGAAGCCGAGCGTCTTGCCGTCGCCCCAGCCCCACTCGGGCGCCTTGATGATCGACCAGACCAGCGAGAACATCATGCCGGACAGCAGCACGACGCCCAGCCAGTCGATCTTGCCCAGGATCTCGGAGCGCGGCTCCTTGATGATCATGATGCCCATGACCAGGGCGAGGATGCCGACCGGCACGTTGATGTAGAAGACGGACTGCCAGCTCACGTTCTCGACCAGCAGGCCGCCCAGGATCGGACCGGCGGCGCTGGACAGACCGATGATCGCACCCCACGCGCCCATCGCCTGGCCGAGCTTCTCCTTGGGGAAGCTCGCCCGCAGCAGCGCCAGCGCGGCCGGCTGCAGCAGCGCGCCGAACAGGCCCTGGAGCACCCGGAAGATGATCAGCGCGGTCACGCCGCTGCTGAGCGCGATGGCCAGCGAGCTGACCGCGAAACCGGCGACGCCCACCAGGAAGACCCGCTTGTGACCGAAGATGTCACCCAGCTTGCCGGCGGTGATCAGGAAGACCGCCAGCGCGAGCAGGTAGCCGTTGGTCACCCACTGCATGTCCGACAGGGTCGCGTTCAGCTCCGCGCCCATCACCGGTGCGGCGATGCCCATGACGGTGCCGTCGAGCATCACCATGATCACACCGAGACAGACCGCGAGCAGCGTCAGCCACGGATTCCCCACCTGTTGAGGTCGGCCCTCGGCCGGTGCCAGTTGCACCGCCTTCGCCTGAGCCATTGAACTTCCCCCTCAGCTCTACACACCCCAACCTGGGGTATTCATCCCTTAAGCCTCAGGTAATGTATGTCAGCCGATGACAGATGACAAATGGGTTTTAAATTTCACATCGTGACTTCTGTCATAGTGTGACAGCAAGGTAGCGAGGGAGTGGCCACGGTGGGTCTGCGGGAACGCAAGAAGGAGAAGACGCGCCTCGCGCTTCTCGACGCGGCGCTCGACCTGTTCCTCGAACAAGGATACGAGGCGACCACCATCGAGCAGATCGCGGGGGTGGTCGAAGTGTCCTCCCGTACCTTCTTCCGCTACTTCGCCAGCAAGGAGCACCTCGCGCTGTGGTTCCACGACCACTCCGAGGAGGTCATGCAGGCCGAGCTGAGCGCGCGCCCGCTGGACGAGCCGCCCTTCACCTCGCTCGTGCACGCGTTGCGCGCGACACTGCGCGACATGGCGGAGTCAACGCCGGACGACACGGAACGCTTCCTCAAACTGCGCAAACTTTACGACAGCACCCCGGTCCTGGTCGGCCGGTCGGTGGCCCGGGGCGCGGAGACCGAGCAACGGCTGGCCGCCGAGATCGCCCGCCGCACCGGACGCGGCGACGACGACCGGCTCCCCCACCTGATGGTCGCCTTCGCCATGGCCTCGATGCGCGTCGGCTTCGAGTGCCCGATCAACGAGATCACGGACCTGCGCGAGCTGGTCGCCCGCATGAACAGCACCCTCGACCTGGTCCAACGCTCGCTGGTGCCCGGCTGGGACCTGGCCCGCGGCTAGTTCATCGTCGGATCGTCGGGACAGGTCGCCACGAAGGCCAGCTCCCCCGGCTGGCGGCGCAGCACCCGCCGCCACAACGTGGCCGGATCGGTGTGGAAGGTGTCGTCCATCTCCGCGTCGACCACGTACCACGCGCCCTCGGCGATCTCGCTCTCCAACTGCCCCGAGCTCCACCCGGCGTAGCCCGCGAAGATCCGCATCTGCGCGATCTCCCCGCGCAGGATCTCGGGCGGCGCGTCGAGGTCCACCGTGCCGAGCCGCGACACCGACGGCGCGCCCGCGTGCAGCCGCCGCCAGCCCAGCGGCTCCTGGCCGCTCGGCACCGCCGCCAGCGCCAGCGCGCTGTCGGTCTGGACCGGGCCGCCCTCGAACAGCACCGAAGGACCGGTCACCAGCGAGTCCCAGACCGGGAGCACCTGGGTGACGGAGATCTCGCTGGGGCGGTTGAGCACCACGCCGAGAGTGCCGCCGTCGCGGTCGTGTTCCAGGACCAGCACCACGCTACGCCGGAAGTTGGGGTCGTCGAGCACCGGCGTCGCCACCAGCAGCCCACCGACGTAGATCGCCTCCGCCATACCTCCATCATGAGGGGTGATCGCGCTTCCTGCTGCCCCGGAGCAGCGATGTTACTTTCTGTGATGGGTGGGGACGCTATGGAGCAAAGATCACATCTCGGGGGCATGTCACATGATTTCCAGAAGGCTGGCCTGGTCGGCCCTGCCGGTCGGCGCCGCGATCCTCTTCCCTGTGGCCGCGTGGGCCTGGCCGGCACCGCCCGATCCGGGTGACCCGTTCATCATGAGCGTGAGTGAGGTCAACTGCGCCAAGGGCCAGGTCAAGGTGACGCTCCGCAACCAGACCCGGCAGGCCGCCCGCTACGACCTGCAGCTCGACTCCAGCAGCTTCGCCAACGGCTCGATCGCCGCGCTCAAGTCCGTGACCCGCAGCGTGCGCGTGCCCAAGGGGGGCGCGGTGGAGATCGAGGCCTTCTCGGTCACCGACTCCGAGCCCAACACGCTCGTCGACTCCCAGCGGGTGCGCAACGACTGCCGCTATCGCGACCACGACCGTGACCGCGACCATGGCTGGGGGTACGGCCGGCGCCTGCCGTACACCGGGCCGCCCGCCGACCTGATGGGCAAGCTGGCCACCGGCGCCGCGCTGGTGCTGACCGGGGGGATCGCCTGGGGGCTCAGCTTGATGTGGCCCAAGGACGCGCCCAGCGGGCCCGGCCTCGGCCGCCGCCGGCCCATCCGCTTCTGACCCGCGGCCTCCCTTCCGAGACCCGGCCCACGGCGCGCTCAGCCCCGCGCGGCCGTCGGGCCGGCGGGACAGGGCGCCTCAGGCCTCGGTGAAGCCCCTGGCCTTGCCTCCCGCGGCCTCGCGGACCGCGGCGGCCACGACGGTCGAGACGTCCGGGTGGAAGACGCTGGGGATGATGTAGTTGGGCCCGAGCTCCTCGGGCGTGACCACCGCGGCCAGCGCGCGGGCGGCGGCCAGCAGCATCTCCTCGGTCACCCCGACCGCCTGCGCGTCGAGCAGCCCGCGGAAGACGCCGGGGAAGGCCAGCACGTTGTTGATCTGGTTGGGGTAGTCGGACCGCCCGGTCGCCACCACGGCCGCGTGCTCGCGGGCGTCGTCGGGCGACACCTCGGGCTCGGGGTTGGCCAGCGCGAACACGACCGACCCGGGAGCCATGGTGGCGATGTCGTCGCCGGTGAGGATGCCCGGCGCCGAGACGCCGATGAAGACGTCGGAGCCCTTGACCGCGCCCCGCAGGTCGCCGGAGTAGCCCTCGCTGTTGGTGTGGTCGGCGATCCAGCGCAGCGAGTCGTCGAGGTCCTCCCGGCCCTGGTGAACCGCGCCCAGGTAGTCGCAGACGACCACGTTGCGCGCCCCGGCGGCCAGCAGCAGCCGCAGCACGGCGGTGCCGGCGGCGCCCGCGCCCGCCATGGTGATGCGCACGTCCGGCAGCGCCTTGTCGACCACGCGCAGGGCGTTGGTCAGCGCGGCCAGCACGCAGATGGCGGTGCCGTGCTGGTCGTCGTGGAAGACCGGGATGTCGAGCAGCTCGCGCAGCCGGCGCTCGACCTCGAAGCAGCGCGGCGCGGAGATGTCCTCCAGGTTGATGCCGCCGAAGCCGGGCGCGATGACCTGGACGGTGCGGACGATCTCGTCGACGTCCTGGGTGTCGAGACAGATCGGCCAGGCGTCGATGCCGGCGAACCGCTTGAACAGCGCGGCCTTGCCCTCCATGACCGGCAGCGCGGCCGCCGGGCCGATGTTGCCCAGGCCGAGCACGGCCGAGCCGTCGGTGACGACCGCGACGCTGTTGCGCTTGATGGTCAGGCGGCGCGCGTCCTCCGGGTTGCGCGCGATGGCCATCGAGACCCGCGCGACGCCCGGCGTGTAGGCCATCGAGAGCTCGTCACGGTTGCGCAGCGGCACCTTCGACTTCATCTCGATCTTGCCGCCGAGGTGCATCAGGAAGGTGCGGTCGGAGACCTTGTGGATGACCACGTTCTCCAGGGCGTCGAGCGAGTCGACGATCGCCTGGGCGTGATCGGTGTCGCGGGCCGCACAGGTGACGTCGATGCGGAGCTTCTCGTGCCCCGCGTTGGTGACGTCGAGCGCGGTGACCACACCTCCTGCCGACTCTACGGCGTGAGTGAGCTGGCTGACGGCCTTGCCGCCCGCCGGCACCTCGAGCCGGACGGTGATGGAGTACGACACACTCGGGACGGTGGCCACGTCAATCCGCTCCTTTGCGCCTGACCGGGGAATGCCCTCCATGGTAGGGGGCTCCAGCTCAGTCCAGCGCCTGCGCGGCGGTCACGATCAGGTCCACGCATGCCGGGACCGGGATGCTGGTGCTGTCCAGGACCAGGTGGTACAGGCACGGATCGGCGGCGTCGGTGCGATAGAAGTGCCGTACGTAGGCGGCGCGGGCGCGGTCGTTGTCCTCGATCAGCTTGCGGGCCTCGCGCTCGGTGACCCCGGCGAAGGCGGCGGTCTGGAGCACCCTTCGGCGTAGCGGGCCGTCCAGCCTTACGTGCAGGGCGCCCGGGTGGTCGGCCAGGACCACGGCGCCGGCGCGGCCCAGGAACACGCCGCCCCGGTTGGTGGCGGACTCCTTGAGCATGCGTTCGGTGCGGGTGACGAACTCCTCCGGGGCCAGGGGGAGGACGCCCGGGACGTACATGTCCACGCCGCCGAAGGTGACCGTCGGGAGTCGCATCGCGCCGGCCAGGAGGCGGCCCAGGCCGTGTTCCGCTCGGTCGTCGTGGGCGAGGGCCTCTTCGAGGGTGCAGCCGAGCTCTTCGGCTACGGCGCTGGGGATCGCTCGGTCCACGAACGGCACGTCCAGGCGTTCGGCTACGGCGGGGCCTATGACGCTGCCCGCTGTGCCGTATGTCGCCGAGATCGTCACGACCCGCATATGTCCAGGTTAACCCTGGGGTGGGGGTATTCCTAGGCTTCGGGGCGTTTGACCGCCTCCCCCGCCTTTCCCCTGGAGAGGCCACCGTCCTTCCGCTGCCCGCCGTCCCATATTCGGGAGGCAGTCACCGTCCTCCCGCCGCACAGGAGCACCACCCACCGCACGGGTTGGGCGCCGCATCGGTGCCCCCTGGAGGCGGCACCGGCCTCCGCCGTCTCCCCCTTTCCTTGAAGAGGGTCACCGTCCTCCCGCCGCACAGGAGCACGGACCGTCGCACGGGCTGGCCGCCGCATCGGTGCCCCCTCCCTGGAGGCGGCACCGACTTCCCGTCGCGCGGGTTGGCCGCCGCGTTGGTTGGAGGGTGGCGGGTCAGGCCCCGGGTCGGTGGGGTGGGGCCTGACGCGGCGGGCGGGGATTAGAAGAGGGCGCTGGCGAGGGCGCGGCGGGCCTTGGCCAGGGCGGGGTCGTCGGAGGGCAGGGCGTCGAAGAGGCCGAGGAGGTGCTTGCGCACCCGGTCACGGTCGTCCCCGGAGGTGCGCTTGACGACGGCGACCAGGCGGGCGAACGCCTCGTCCACCGAGCCGGACAACATCTCCAGGTCGGCCGCGAGCAGGGCGGCGTCGAGGTCGGCGGGGTCGGCCAGGCGGCGCTGGACGTCGGCCGGGTCGGCGTCGGCGGTGCGCTGGATGAGCCCCACCCCGGCCAGCCCCATCCGGGCGTCCTCGTCGGCCGGGTTGCGGGCCAGCAGCCGCTGGTAGGCGGCCGCGGCCGCGTCGAGGTCACCTTGGTCGATGGCCTGCTCGGCGGCGGCGAGGTCGGGGTCGAGCGGCGCCTCCTCCGGCGCCGGGGCGTCGTCGTCGAACTGCGGCCGCAGCGAGGGGTTGGCCTCGTAGAACTGCTCGATCGCCCCCATGAGCTCGTCCACCCAGCGCCGCACCTCGGGCTCGGGCAGCACCTGCTGGAATCCGGTCACCGGCTGGCCCTGGAAGATGGCCAGCACCGTCGGCACCGCCTGCACCCGCAACGCCGCCACGATCTGCGGGTTGAGGTCGACGTTGACCTTCGCCAGTACGGCGCGGCCGCCCAGCTCGCCGACGACCTTCTCCAGCACCGGGCCGAGCTGCGCGCTGGCCTGCGAGCGCGGGGACCACAGGTCGAGGATGACCGGCACGCTCATCGAGCGGTCGACCACATCGGTGGTGAAGCTCTCCTCGGTCACGTCCACGGTCGACGCCGAAGACGCCTGCGGACCTGCCGCCTCACGCCGGGCCTGCGCCTCCAGAGCCTGCTTCCTGGCGCCCAGATCGATCGCTCCGTAGAGCGATCCGGGCCTAGAGATGTCCGCCATGCTCCTCATCTTGCCGCATGGCGAAGTCACCCGCCGCCACCCGCAGGGTGCGGAGCAGGTCGAACATCTGGCTGAGGTCGGCTTCGCCGTACGCGCCCATGCCGAAGTCGGCGGCCATGAGGTCGGCGGTGGACTGGCGGACGACGTCCCGGCCACGGTCGGTGATCTCGGCGAGGACGCCGCGGCCGTCGCGCGGGTTGCGCAGGCGGCGCACCAGTCCGGCCCGCTCCAGCCGGTCCACCGTGTTGGTGACGCTGGTGGGATGGACCATGAGCCGCTCACCGATCTTGGACAGGGGGAGCGCGCCGGTTCTGCTGAAGGTCAAGAGCACCAGCGCCTCGTACCGGGCGAAGGTCAAGTCATAGGGCTTGAGCAGTGCGTCCAATTGCGACAGCAGGATCTGGTGCGCTCTCATGATCGAGGTCACGGCGGCCATGGCGGAAGAGGGGCCGAAGTGCACCCTCCAGGTGTCCGCGGCTCGTTCGATGGGATCGAAGGGCAGGTTGAGCGACACAGCGCTACGGTAGCGCCTGATTTGGGCAGCTACGGAGCGCGACGGCTTGACCAAGAATCGGGACGCCAAACATCACGCTCAGTTATGGTTCTCGCACAGGGGGTCACCTACCGGGGGGTAGTTGATGTATGTCAACAGGGCTCGGCGTGCGTGAGCACGCCGGCGTGACGCGCGAGGAGCTCAAGCACAGCGCGCTGGTGACCGTCGCGGTCCTCATGGCCGTGGGGCTGGTCGCGGCGTGGAGCGTGCTGATTCCGGGCGTCGACGCATGGGAGAACATCGTCGTGGCGGTGATCGGGTCGCTGCGGCTGACCGGTCCGGTCGCCGCGGCGTTCGCCGCCTGGGTGGCGCTGCGCAAGCGGCGGGCGCTGCGGGGGCGGTCGGTCGGCGCGTGGCGGGCGCTCAAGGCGCCGCTGGCCATCGTGGTGGTCGTCGCCGGCGCGTTCGGGGCGACGGTACTGGTGCTGGCGGTCAAGACCGTCCTCACCGAGCAGGCCGGGCGGGTCAGCGTGCCGGGGCTGGCCATGGGCATGGCGGGGCTGGCGCTCTACGCGATGATCGGCTGGGTCATCGGCTGGCTGCTGCCGCACGGCTGGACGCCGGCGCTGACCGGGCTGGCCTCGTACGTGGTCTTCAGCTGGCTGGCGCCGGCCAGCACCTGGCTCGACCGGCTGACGCCGGGCACGGGCGAGCCGTACGACCTGTTCCAGGGGTTGAGCGCGGCGGCCTTCCTCGACCAGACGTTGTGGCTGCTCGGGGTGACCGCGACGATCCTGCTCGGCTGGGCGGCCTGGGTGACGCGCCAGCGGCTGGCGCTCGCCGCGGCGCTGGTGGCGGTGCTGGTCGCCGGGGTCGGCGTGGCCCGGCTGCTGTCGCAGGGCGCTTCGGACGAGCACGCCTCGATCGCCTACGCCTGCCAGGACTGGCCGATCACGGTCTGCGTGCACCCGGGCATGCGCGGCGGGCTGACCGAGCTGTCGGCGGCCTTCACCAAGGTCGCCTCGCGGCTGTCGGGCACGCCGGCCGCCTTCACCCGCGTCGAGCAGCGCCCGCTGGACAGCGAGCTCAAGGCGGGCTCGGGCGTGGTGCCGATCCACATGGCGGACCTGTCGCCCGGCTTCGCCGAGCAGGCGGTCGGCGCCTACGTCGAGGGCCTGGCGGCCCGGTGCGAGCGCGAGACCGGCGCGGGCTACCGCGAGATCGTGGTGGCGTGGCTGCTGGGCGAGCCGCTGCCGGGCGGGCCGCTGCCCGAGCACCAGTCGGCCGCGGCCTGGTTCTCCGGCCTCAGCGAGCACCAGCGGCGCGGCTGGCTGCGGATGTTCTACAACGACTTCCAGTCGTGCCGCCTGTCGGCGCGGCACTTCGGCGGCGAGCCCGCCGCGATGGCCGGACGGGCGCGGCCCAACCCGGGCGTGGTGCAGCTCTACCCGGTCCGCCAGAACGCCACCGTCACGGGCGTGTCCTGGCCCGGCACCCGCTGAGCGTACGGCGCGGCCTGCCGTACGCCGTGGAGCCTTCCGGGGTGACCGTGGCGGGCGCGCGACTCACTTCTCACCCCCCGGACGCCATGATCGCCTGGCGAGGGGGTAGAGAGAGGCCCATGAAAACGACTCCCATGGCGCTCGGGTCCCGGCGCCGCCGGTGGAGATATATCGCCCTCGCCTTAGTGCTGCTCGCCCTGGCCGTGGTGGGCGTCCGGCTGGTCTGGTCGTGGGCCGACCCCTTCGGCGAGCAGACGGTGGACCGCAGCCAGCCGGTGCTGCTGCAGTCCATCCACAACCTGAGCCGCTTCGAGGCGGCCACCGGCAGCTTCCAGGTCGTGGTGGACCTGGAGAAGGACGCCAACTTCCTGCCCGACGCGATCAAGGGCTCGCGCACGCTCTTCGTGGGCGCCGGGAACGTCGACGCCTACGTCGACTTCTCGGGACTGGCGAAGGACGCGGTGACGGTCAACCAGGACCGCACCCAGGCGACGATCAAGATCCCGCGGGCGCAACTGGAGAAGCCGAACCTGGACAACTCGCGCTCCTACGTCTTCGCCCAGCAGCGCGGCTTCGTCGACCGGGTGTCGGACTTCCTCGCCGGCTCCCCGCCCGACCAGCGCGAGCTCTACACCCTCGCGGAGAAGAAGATCAACGAGGCGGCCCTGGCCAGCGACCTGCGCAACCGCGCCGACACCAACACCAAGCTCATGCTGGAGGGCCTGCTGAAGTCGCTCGGCTTCACCAAGGTCAGCGTCACCTTCACCGACGGAGCCTGAGGCCGCGGCTCCCCCTGCGGGAGCAGGGAACCGTACCTAGGCGTCACCCGTACGGGCTAGGACCGCTCACCGCCTCCCGGATAAGGCATCTGCCTCATGCGGGAGGCCATGGCTTAGCGCGAAGCTTGAAGCATGTTCAACGACATTCACTTCCTCGCCGCCAAGCACCAGCTTGAAGAGATGCGCCGGGACGCGGCGATCGAGCGGCAGCTCCGCAAGCTGCCCCGCTTCCCTCGTTTCGGCCGCCCGTAAGCTGGGAATCGACCCCGCCGGGTTCGCCCAGCTCCCGCGGAGACTCCTCCGCGAGCACTGATCGGTCGTCTAGTAGAGTCGCGCATGACGCGGGGTGCCCGGAATGTCCGGGCTGAGAACAGACCCGTCGAACCTGCCCTAGTTAGCACTAGCGAAGGGACCGTCATGTTCAGCGACGACGTCTGGGCACGGACCGCCAAGCTGCTCGAGGCCATCCACGAGCACCCGTTCAACACCGCGCTCGGCGAGGGCACCCTCGACCGCGAGCGCTTCGCCTTCTACATCGTCCAGGACGCGCGCTACCTGGAGGCGTTCTCCCGCGCGCTGGCGACGCTGGCCGTACGCGCGGCCGACCCGGACGAGATGGCCTTCTGGGCGCAGAGCGCGCACGGGGCCATCGCCGCCGAGCGCACCCTGCACGCCGGCTACATCGAGGAGTACGGGCTGACCGAGGCCGACCTGGCCGGCGTCGCCACCTCGCCCACCGCGCTGGCCTACTCCTCCTGGCTGCAGGCCACCGCGCTGTCGGCGCCCTACGAGGTGCTGGCCGCCGCGGTGCTGCCCTGCTTCTGGGTCTACCAGGACGTCGGCCAGTCGCTGGTACGGCGGAGCACCCCGAGCCACCCCTACCGCGCCTGGATCGCCACCTACGCCGACCCGGCCTTCGAGGCCTCGGTCACCCAGGCGCGCCTGATCACCGACCGGGCCGCGCTGAGCGGCGACACCGGCGCGATGACGGCCGCCTTCGTCCGGGCCACCGAGTTCGAGTACCTCTTCTGGGACAGCGCGTGGCGCCTGGAGACCTGGCCCACGGCCCAGTGGCTGTCCTGACCCGGCGCTCAATACGCCGGGCCGGACAAGCGGATCGGGTCAGGGCACGCGGATGATGAGCGCGTCGCCCTGGCCGCCGCCACCGCAGAGGCCGGCCGCGCCGAGCCCGCCGCCGCGCCGCTTGAGCTCGTGGGCGAGGGTGAGCACGATGCGAGCGCCGGAGACGCCGATCGGGTGACCCAGCGCGATGCCGCCGCCGTTGACGTTGACCTTGTCCAGGTCGACGCCGAGCTCCTTGGCCGACTGGAGCACCACGCTGGCGAACGCCTCGTTGATCTCGACCAGGTCGAGGTCGCCGGTGGTGAGCCCCTGCTTCGCCAGGGCGTGCTTGATGGCGTTGGCCGGCTGCGACTGCAGCGAGGCGTCCGGCCCGGCCACGTTGCCGTGCCGGCCGATCTCGGCGAGGTACGGCAGGCCGAGCTCCTCCGCCTTGGCCTTGGACATCACGACCACCGCGCAGGCGCCGTCGGAGATCTGCGAGGCCGAGCCGGCGGTGATGGTGCCGTCGGCGGCGAAGGCCGGGCGCAGCCGGGCGAGCGTCTCGGCGGTAGTGTCGGCGCGCACGCCCTCGTCGTCGGCGAACAGCCCCTTCTTGGGCACCTCGACCGGGACGATCTCGTCGGCGAACACGCCGTTCTTGATCGCGGCGGCGGCGAGCTGGTGGGAGCGGGCCGAGAAGGCGTCCTGCTCCTCGCGGCCGATGCCGAGACGGGTGTTGTGCCGCTCGGTGGACTCGCCCATCGCGCACTGGTCGAAGGCGCAGAACAGGCCGTCGTGCGCCATCGAGTCGAGCACCGTGGACGAGCCGTACTTGACGCCCTTGCGCAGGCCGGGCAGCAGGTGCGGGGCGTTGGTCATCGACTCCATGCCGCCGGCGACGACGATCTCGAACTCGCCGGCGCGGATGAGCTGGTCGGCCAGCGCGATGGCGTCGAGGCCGGACAGGCAGACCTTGTTGACGGTCAGGGACGGCACGGTCATCGGGATGCCGGCGTTGACCGCGGCCTGGCGGGAGGGGATCTGGCCGGCGCCCGCCTGGAGCACCTGGCCCATGATCACGTAGTCGACCTGCTCGGGCGCGACGCCCGAGCGCTCCAGGGCCGCCTTGATGGCGATCCCGCCCAGGTCCGTGCCGGAGAACCCGGACAGCGAACCCAGCAGCTTGCCGATCGGCGTGCGAGCTCCGGCGACGATGACGGAACCAGACATGGGGGCCTCCACTGGAACGAAGACGGCGTCGTTTGACACGATACCGACATGCTGCTGCGCATCGATCACGTCGGTATCGCCTGCCATGACCTGGAGGAGAAGATCAAGCTCTTCTCCGAGCTCTTCGAGCTGGAGGTCGTCACCCGCGAGGTGAACGAGGAGCAGGGTGTCAAGGAGGCCATGCTGCGGGTGGCCGGCGACTCCTACATCCAGCTCCTCGAACCGCTCAGCCCGGACTCGCCGGTGGGCAAGTTCCTCGCCAAGCGGGGCGAGGGGGTGCACCACGTCGCGTTCGGCGTCGGCGACGTCAAGCTCACCATGGACGAGATCGCGGCGAAGGGCGTCAGGCTCCTCGACAGCGCCCCCAGACACGGGACCATGGGGTCATCCATAGCGTTTCTGCACCCCAAGGACGTGGGAGGAATGCTGACGGAACTAGTCCAGTCCGCCAAACACAAATAACGTTCATAAGTAACGGGTAACGCAGATAGTCGGACGGGGCCTCTAAGCCGTCGACACCGGAGTACGCTGGCTTTCCACCGGACATGGAGCCTGGCCGCCGAGCCACCGGCTCCTGGCTCGGATGCCCCGAACCCCCCGTCCGGCACGTGTAGCCGTCTCGACAACCCAGGATCGAGCCTCCATGCAGTCCGACATCGACGCCCAGCTCAACAACTTCTTCGAGGATGCCCCCGCTCGCGAGTTCGACGTGGTGCTCCGGGGTTATGACCGGCACCAGGTTCACGATCACCTCAAGCAGCTCGACGGCGAGCTGCGGACGGCCCGCGAGCAGGTTGGCGCGCTCCAGCGCGATCTGTCCGACTCCCAGCGCCAGCTCCAGGAGCAGGAACGCCCGACGTACTCGGGCCTGGGCGCTCGTATAGAACAGCTGCTCCGCCTCGCCGAGGAACAGGCGACCGAGCTCGTGCAGGCGGCCCGGTCCGAGGCCAACGAGATCAAGGCCGCCGCCAAGGTCGAGGCGGCCGACCTTCGCGCCGCCGCCGAGAGCGAAGCCGCGTCGGTGCGCGCCCAGGCCTCCCGGGAGGCGGAGGACCTGCGCACGACGGCCGAGCGCGAAGCCGAGGAGACCCGCTCCACCGCCCGTCGTGAGGCCGACGAGCTGACCGCGATCACCGAGCGCGAGGTCGCCAAGCTGCGCGCCACCGCCGATCACGAGGTCGCCGAGAAGCGCGCCGACGCCGAGCGCGAGATCGCCAAGCTCCGCACCACCACCGAGCGCGAGGTCGCCCAGCTCCGCGCCTCGACCAAGCGTGAGCGCGACGAGGTCCTCACCACCGCCAAGCGGCAGGCCGACGAGATGCGCGCCCAGGCTCAGCGGGTGCTGGAGGAGTCGGAGGCCAAGCGGGCGCAGGACGAGGCCGAGTTCGAGATCCAGCTCGCCTCGCGCCGCGAGGAGGCCGAGCGCCAGGACGCCGAGCGCCACGCCACCGCCCAGGCCAACACCCAGAAGCTGGTGGCCGAGGCCGAGCAGCGGGCGGCGACCGCCGAGACCCGCGCCACCAAGGCGACCCAGCAGGCCGAGCAGACCCGTCGCGAGGCCGACGCGCACGCCAAGCAGATGGTCGCCAACGCCCGCAAGCAGTCGGAGCAGATCGCCTCCGAGGCCAAGTCGAGCGCCGACCACATCGTCACCGAGGCCAAGTCCGAGGCCGAGCGCATCCGCACCCAGATGCAGCGGCACGTCGACGACCTCACCCGCCAGCGCGACAGCATCACCAGCCACCTCGCGCAGCTCCGCCAGCTCCTCGGCGGCGCCTCGCTGCCGGGCATGGAGCCCGCGCCCGAGCCGCCCGTGGTCACCGCGGCCCCGCCGAAGCCGGCCATCGCCCCGGCCGCCGACAAGCCCGTCCCGGCCCAGCCGGTCGCGGCCAGCAACGGCGCCGCGGCCAAGGACGACGCCAAGTCGGCCGACGACGACGCGGAGTGGTGGCAGGAGTAACGCGGCCCCGTCTCTCGGGGAGTTGAACGACGGCTGAGCGAGCCCGGTGACCGGTCCAGGTCACCGGGCTCACTCGTTCGTCCCGCCGGCGGGCCCACGCTGAATTATTTGGAAACTTTCCTAAAAGAAAGGATTGACCAGCCAGGTGGAGGGCGCTTACGTTCGCGACAACAGCGCCATACACACCCCCCTGGACGGCGAGAAATGCCCAGCCCTGTTCGCTTATCCCTCTCGGCCGTGGCCGCTGCCCTGGCTCTGGCCGCCGCCAGCCTCGTGGGCACCGCGGCCGCCGCGGTCGACCACGAGACCTGCCGCCCCGACGGCCTCTACCGCACCGCCGGCGTCGACGTGCCCTACTGCTCGGTCTACGACGAGACCGGCCGCGAGAAGATGGGGGCCGACCACCCCCGCCGCGTGATCGGCTACTTCACCGGCTGGCGGCACGGCAAGGACGGCCGCCCCGCCTACCTGGCGAACAACATCCCCTGGTCGAAGATCACCCACATCAACTACGCCTTCGCGCACGTGGGACCGGACAACAAGATCTCGGTGGGCGCGGACAACGCCGACAACCCCGCCACCGGGATGACCTTCCCCGGCCAGGACCCGGCCCTGCCGTACAAGGGGCACTTCAACCTGCTCACCAAGCTCAAGGCGGCCAATCCGCACGCCAAGACGCTGATCAGCGTGGGCGGCTGGGCCGAGAGCGGCGGCTACTTCGACGCCGCGGGCAACCGGCAGGCCTCCGGCGGCTTCTACACGATGGCCGAGAGCCAGGCGTCGATCGACACCTTCGCCGACTCGGCGGTCGCCTTCATCCGCAAGTACGGCTTCAACGGCGTCGACATCGACTACGAGTACCCGACGAGCATGAAGGACGCGGGCAACCCGCTGGACTGGCAGATCGCCAACGCGCGCCGCGCCACGCTCATGGGCAACTACGTCAAGCTGATGAAGACCCTGCGCGAGAAGCTGGACCGCGCCTCGGCCGCCGACGGCAAGCACTACCTGCTGACCGTCGCCGCCCCCGCCAGCGGCTACCTGCTGCGCGGCATGGAGACCTTCCAGGTGACGCAGTACCTCGACTACGTCAACATCATGTCCTACGACCTGCACGGGGCGTGGAACGAGTTCGTCGGGCCCAACGCCGCGCTCTACGACGACGGCAAGGACGGCGAGCTGGCCAAGTGGGGCGTCTACACGACCTCGCAGTACGGCGGCATCGGCTACCTCAACACCGACTGGGCCTACCACTACTTCCGCGGCGCGCTCCCGCCCGGGAGGATCAACATCGGCGTGCCGTACTACACAAGAGGCTGGAAGAACGTCAACGGCGGCACCAACGGCCTGTGGGGCACCGCGATGGGCCAGCAGCCGTGCCCGACCGGGCTGCCGAGCTGCGGTGACGGCGCGGTCGGCATCGACAACGTCTGGCACGACCTGGACAACGGCAAGGAGACCCCGGGCGGCGGCAACCCGATGTGGCACGCCAAGAACCTGGAGAAGGGCATCCAGGGCTCCTACGTCCAGGCCTACGGCCTCGACCCGGCCAACGACCCGGCCGACCGGATCAGCGGCACCTACACCCGCCACTACGACTCGACGCTGACCGCGCCCTGGTTGTGGAACGCCAGCAAGCGGGTCTTCCTGTCCACCGAGGACGAGCAGTCCATCAAGGCCAAGGCCGAGTACGTGCGCGACAAGGGCCTCGGCGGCATGATGATCTGGGAGCTGGCCGGCGACTACCAGTGGAACGGCACCGAGTACACGATGGGCGAGACGCTGACCACGCTCGCGCACGAGACGCTCAAGACCGCCTCGCCGTACAACGCGACCCGCGCCAAGATCACCCTGCCCAGCGAGAAGCTCGACGTGACCATCATGCCGGGCGCCTTCCCGGTGGGTGACAGCAACTACCCGATCAACACCAAGCTGACCATCACCAACCGCTCGCAGGTCACCATCCCCGGCGGCGCGGAGTTCCAGTGGGACTACGCCTCCTCCTCGCCGAACAACGCCAAGGACCAGTCCGGCTTCGGGCTGACGGTGATCAAGAGCGAGCACACCGGGGCGAACAACATCGGCGGGCTGAAGGGCGACTTCAACCGGGTCTCGGTGAAGCTGCCGGGCTGGCAGTCGCTCGCGCCGGGCGCCTCGGCGACGCTCGACTACGTCTACTACCTGCCGGCGCCGAGCGTGGCCAACTTCACGCTCACCTTCGGCGGCAAGACCTACGGCCTGGTCCAGGACCTGGCCCGGGGCGGCACGGTCGTGACGCCGAGCCCCAGCCCGACCGTCACCGTCACGCCGACCGGCGGCACCTGCACCGACGCGGCGTGGGACGCGGGCAAGGTCTACAACGGCGGGCAGCGCGTCTCGCACAAGGGCCGCACCTGGGAGGCCCGCTGGTGGACGCAGAACAACGAGCCCGGCGTGGACGGCGTCTGGCGCGACCTCGGCTCCTGCGGCGGCGGCACCTCGAGCCCCAGCCCGACCGTCACCGCCAGCCCGAGCCCGACCGTGACGGTCAGCCCGACGGCGACCGCGAGCCCGAGCCCCACCGTGACCGCGAGCCCGAGCCCGACCGTCACGGTCAGCCCGAGCCCGAGCGTCACCCCGACCGGCCAGTTCCCCGCGTGGAAGGCGGGCACCGCCTACACGACCGGGACCAAGGTCTCCTACCAGGGCGTCACCTACCAGTGCCGCCAGCCGCACACCGCCATCACCGGCTGGGAGCCTCCCAACGTCCCCGCGCTTTGGCAGCGCCTCTGACCACGACGCCTCTCATCAACTGACCCAAGGAGAGCCTGGCGATTCGCTAGGCTCTCCTGTCGTTTGCCCCTTTAGTCCCAGGAGCCCCGCGTGTCCGAGCCGGAATCCCCCACGCCCGAGTACGGCCTGCCGGGCAAACCCCTGGCCCGGGGCCCGTTCCTGTTCGGGCTGATCGGCGGTCTGGGCGTGCTGACCGCGATCGCGCTGGCCCAGATGGTCATGCACTCGCTGAGCGTGATCATCCTGATCGTGGTCGCGATGTTCCTCGCGGTCGGCCTCAACCCCGCCGTCGAGGCGCTCCAGCGGCGCGGCCTGGCCAGGCGCTGGTCGATCACCGCGGTCTTCACCGGGGTGATCCTGCTGTTCGTGCTGTTCGGCGTGGCGATCGTGCCGCCGGTCAGCCGGGAGCTGTCCGCCTTCGTCACCGCGCTGCCCGGCTACTTCAACGAGCTGATGGCCAACGAGACGGTCCGCCAGCTCGACGCCGACTACCAGCTTCTCCCCCAGCTCGCCTCCTTCGTCACCGGCACGCTGGCCGGCGGCCTGGTCGGCGCGGGGCTGAACGTGCTGGGCGGCGCGTTCGACGGCATCACGCTGCTGGTGCTCATGCTGTACTTCCTCGGCTCCCTGCACTCCACCAAGGAGTACCTGCTCAAGCTGGTGCCCGCCTCGCGCCGGGCGCGCACCGAGTCGATCAGCGACCAGATCCTGGCCGGCATCGGCGGCTACGTGGCGGGCAACGTGCTCATCTCGCTGATCGCGGGCGTGGTGAGCTGGGCGTTCCTGTCCATCGCCGGCGTCAGGTACGCGCTCGCGCTCGCGCTGGTGGTCGCCGTGCTCGACCTCATCCCGCTGGTGGGCGCGACGATCGGCGCCCTGGTCGTGTCGGCCGTGGCGCTGCTGCAGTCGCTGCCGCTCGGCATCGCCTGCGCCGTGTTCTTCCTGATCTACCAGCAGATCGAGAACTACCTGATCTACCCGCGCGTGATGAAGCGCTCGGTCAACGTCACCCCGGCGGTCACCGTGATCGCCGCGCTGGTCGGCGGCGCGTTGCTCGGCATCGTCGGCGCGCTGCTGGCCATCCCGGTGGCCGCGGCGATCGCGCTGATCATCCGCGAGCTCGTGCACCCTCGGCAGGCAGCGATCTGACGAAGTCGGCCACCGCCGCGTTGAACGCCTCCGGCTGCTCGACCGCGCTGAGGTGGCCGGCCTTCTCGATGACCCGCAGGCGGGTGTCGCCGGCCGCGCGGGCCATCGCCTCGGCGTCGGCGGGCGGGGCCAGCTCGTCCTCGTCGCCGACGATGACCAGGGCCGGCGCCTTGAGCGCGGCGAGCGTCTCGAAGGAATCGGGCCGGGCGGCCATGGCCCGTTGCGCCCAGGCCACCGCCGCGGGCGGCGCGGAGCGCACGAGCTCGCGCACCCGGCCGTGCACCATCGCGCGGCGCTGCTTGGTGGTCGGGCCGACCAGGGCCGGGAGCACGTCGCTCAGCAGCACGTCGGTGCCGGTGGCGACCACCTCGCCGGCGATGCGCTCGCGGTTGGCGCGGGCCTGCTCGGTGTCGGGCGCGGCCTTGGTGTCGGCGAGGATCACGCCGAGCAGGCGGTCGGCGTGCCGGCGGCAGAAGGCCATCGTCACGTAACCGCCCATGGACAGACCGCCCACCACCGCCTGCTCGATGCCCTCGCGGTCGAGGAGCTCGGCGACGTCGTCGGCCATCAGGTCGAGGGAGGGCTCGTCGGCCGGTTCGAGCCTCGACCCGCCGAAGCCGCGCAGGTCCGGGGTCAGGACCCGGCAGGTGGCGGCCAGCCCTTCCCGCTGGGCCAGCCACATGGCGGAGGAGAGAGGGAAGGCGTGGAGGAGGACGACCGGCAGACCACTCCCCGCTGATCTCGTGTAGAGCTGCACGGATCACACCGTAACGTGCTCAGCGCGAGCCCACCTTTTCGTCATCTACCGAAATATCGGTATCAGGCGGTCGACAACCCGCCGTCAATCACCAGCACCTGGCCGGTCATGTAGCCGGAGGCGTCGGCGGCCAGGAAGAGCGCCGGGTGCGCCATCTCCTCGGCGGTCCCCCACCGGCGCATCGGCACCTGGCCGACGGTCCTGGCGCTGACCTCCTCGTCCTCCCACAGGTTGCGGTTGAGGTCGGTCGCCGTCCAGCCGGGGCACAGCGCGTTCACCCGGACGCCGGCCGCGCCCCACTCCACCGCGAGCGACTTGGTCAGCGAGATCAGCGCCGCCTTGGCCGCGCCGTACGGGGCCAGGAAGGGGGCCGAGCCCAGGCCGCCGACGGAGGCGACGTTGATCACCGAGCCGGAGCCGCGGCCCAGCAGGTGCGGGGCCACGGCGTGGCAGACGGCCATGGCCGAGTCGAGGTTGAGCCGCATGATCTTGTCCCAGCCGGACAGCCGCAGGTCCTTGAACTCGACCATGAAGTTCGAGCCGCCCGCGTTGTTGACCACGATGTCGAGGTGGCCCAGGCGGTCGATGCTCTGCCGTACGGCTTCCGCCGCGGCGTCGCGGTCGCTGAGGTCGGCGGGCAGGACGTGGGCCGTGCGGCCGAGCGCCTCGACCTCCTTGGCCACCTCCGCCAGCGATTCGGCCGAACGCGAGACCAGGGCGACATCGGCCCCCGCCTCCGCGTAGGCGACCGCGATGGCCCGGCCGATGCCGCGCGACGCGCCCGTGACGAGCGCCTTCTTCCCGGAAAGATCGAATGCCCGCATAGAACGAAATTCTAGTGAATCTCGGTCGGCAGCGGATAGGCCGCCGGGTTCACCCTTTTCACGATCTCGTCCAGGACGATCCGCACGTACGGCTCGCCCACCCACAGGTGCTTGGCCCCCTCGACCCCGATCACCTCGGCCTGTGGCACCCGCGCGAAGCGCCGCTCGGCCTCCTCGGGCCGCAGGTAGTCGTCGAACTCCGGCACCAGCGCGGCCAGCGGCCGCCCGAACCGCGCCCAGGCGTCGAGGTCGTCGTCGGTGGCGCGGTGCAGCGGCGGCGACAGCAGGATCGCGCCCTCGACCAGCGGGTCGTGCGCCCACTTCAGGGTCAGCTCGGTGCCGAACGACCAGCCCACCACCCACACGTGCGGCAGGTCGTTGAACTCGGCGTACTCCAGCGCCGCCGCCACGTCGAAGCGCTCGCCCTCGCCGCCGTCGAAGTGCCCGCCAGAGGTGCCGCGCTCGGAGGAGGTGCCGCGGGTGTTGAAGCGCAGCACCGCCAGGTCGGCCAGGGCGGGCAGCCGGTTGGCCGCCTTCTTGTAGACGTGGCTGTCCATGAAGCCGCCGTGCGTCGGCAGGGGGTGCAGCGTGACCAGCGTCGCGACCGGCGGCCGGTCGGCGGGCAGCGCCAGCTCGCCCACCAGCGTCAGGCCGTCGCCGGTGTGCAGCTCGATGTCCTCACGCCGGGCCGGCAGCACCGTGGCCGCTCGAATCTCCATCTGCAATGGCTCCTTAGTAACGGCTTCGGCCGGGGCCGCGGTCGAGGCGTTTGCGCCAGCACGCGGTGTGCCAGTGCCTGCGCTCCTCGTCCCCTCCCCGCCAGGCGGGCCAGGACACCAGGTGCGGCTTGCCCGGCCCGATCTCCTGGTCGCATCCGGGACAACGGTAGGCCTTGCCGGCCGAGGCGCCGGACAGGGGTCGCACCTTCCAGTCCCCGTCCGGCCACTCCTCCACGTGGTCGACGCCCGGGGGGCGGCCCAGCGGGCGCTCGTCGGCGCGGCGGCGGGCCTTGCGCGGGCTCATCGGCGCGGGAAGGCGGTCAGGCCGGCGGCGATCAGCTCCTCGAGCAGCGGCGCGGGGGCGTAGGCCGGCTCGCGGTACTCCGCGTGCAACTCGCGCAGCCCGTCGCGCACCCGCTCCAGACCGATCGACTCCAGCATCTCGAAGGGTCCGGCCGGGTAGCCGCAGCCCAGGCGCATGGCGGCGTCGATGTCCTCGATGCCGGCGTAGCCGCTGTCGTACATCCGCACCGCGTCGTTCAGGTACGGGTAGAGCAGCGCCTCGGCCACCAGACCCGCCCGCTGCCGGCACACCACCGGCGTACGGCCCAGCACCCGCATCAGGTCGGCGGCCCCCTCCGCGGTGGCGTGCAGGCTCGGCGCGACCTCGGCCACGCCCTCCCCCACCAGGTTGACCCGCACCTCCCGCTCGCCGGTCGCCGCCAGGCCCACGTGCAGCAGCACGTCGGGCTCGGCCGCCTGCTTGAAACCGGCCGCCTCCAGCCGCCCGGCGAGCTCGTCGTCGCCCACGACCCGGAAGGTCAGCGGCGTGCCCTTGGGCGGCGCCTGCGCCGGCGCCTCCTCCGGCCCGTAGAAGCCGTGCCCGCTCTTGCGCCCGAGCCGGCCCGCCGCGACCAGCTCCCGCAGCCCGGGGGCGGGCGCGTGCCGCCGGTCCCGGGTCTCGTCGTAGAGCACCTCCATCACCTCGTAGGAGGTGTCGAGGCCGATCAGGTCGAGCAGCGCGAACGGCCCCATCGGCAGCCCGGCGCCGTGGCGCATCACGGTGTCGATGCCGTCCCGGGTGGCCACGCCCTGCTCCAGCAGGAGGGCCGCGTGGTTGAGGTAGGGCAGCAGCAGCCGGTTGACCACGAACCCGGCGCGGTCGCCCACCACCACGGGCGTCTTGCCCAGCCGCCGGGCCAGCTCGGCCATCTCCTCGGCGACGCCGGGCTCGGTGACGACCGTCCTGACCACCTCGACCAGCCGCATCACCGGCGCGGGGTTGAAGAAGTGCAGCCCCACCACGCGGCCGGGCCGTCCGGTCGAGGCGGCGATCTTGGTCACCGGCAGCGAGGAGGTGTTGGTGGCGAGGATCGCCTCCGGCTTGCAGATGCGGTCGAGGTCGTCGAACAGGGCGCTCTTGAACGCCATCACCTCGGGGATGGCCTCGACCACCAGGTCCGCCCCGGCCAGCTCGGCCCGGTCGGTGGTCAGCCGCACCCGGCCCAGGATCGCCTCGCGCTCGTCGGGGGCCAGCTTGCCCCGCTCGACCGCGCGGCCCAGCGACCGCTCCAGATGCCCGCGTCCGCGGCTCAGCGCCGCCTCGTCGGCCTCCACGCCCACGACGTCGAGCCCGGCTCGCGCGAACACCTCCGCGATGCCCGCGCCCATCGTGCCGAGTCCGACCACTCCTACCGATTCCACCGCCATGTGTCCAGTTTTCCAGAGTCCCCGGAGTGGCCTGCTCCGATCCTCGGTAAGGTTGGCGTTCATGCGGCTGGTCATCGCGCGGTGCAGCGTGGATTACATCGGACGGCTCACGGCTCACCTGCCGATGGCGCCTCGCCTGATCCTGCTCAAGGCGGACGGGAGCGTCTCGATCCATGCCGACGACCGCGCCTTCAAGCCGCTCAACTGGATGAACCCGCCGTGCAAGCTCGCCGAGGGCGACGGCACCTGGACGGTCACCCACGGCAAGACCGGCGAGAAGCTAGTGCTGACGATGGAGGAGATCCTCCACGACTCCTCGCACGAGCTGGGCGTCGACCCCGGGCTGATCAAGGACGGCGTCGAGGCGCACCTGCAGGAACTGCTGGCCGAGCACATCACCACGCTGGGCGAGGGCTGGAGCCTGATCCGCCGCGAGTACATGACCGCCATCGGCCCGGTGGACATCCTCTGCCGCGACGCGCTCGGGGCCACCGTCGCCATCGAGATCAAGCGCCGCGGCGAGATCGACGGCGTCGAGCAGCTCACCCGCTACCTGGAGCTGCTCAACCGCGATCCGCTGCTGGCCCCGGTCCGCGGCGTCTTCGCCGCCCAGGAGATCAAGCCGCAGGCCCGCGTGCTGGCCGCCGACCGCGGCATCGACTGCGTCACCCTCGACTACGCCGCCCTGCGCGGCATCGAGCCGGAGAACCCCACCCTCTTCTGACCGACGGCCGGGTCCTCCGAACGGAGGACCCCCTCGGTCCATCCGTCGATGGTGCCGCGCCGAAGCTGCCGAGAGCACGCTTGAGGCATGGAGACAGCGGTGCGAGTGAAGGGCCTGACCAGGAGTTACGGTCAGGTCAGAGCGGTCAGGGGCGTCGACTTCGAGATCCGCAGGGGCGAGATCTTCGCCCTGCTCGGCCCGAACGGCGCGGGCAAGTCCACCACGGTGGAGATCCTGGAGGGCCACCGGTCGCGCGACGGCGGCGAGGTGAGCGTGCTGGGCGTGGACCCCCGGCAGGCGACCAGGCGGTGGCGCAGCAGGCTGGGCATCGTCCTGCAGAACTCGGTGGACGTGCCCGAGGCGACGGTGCGCGAGGTGGTACGGCACTTCGCGACCTACTACCCCAACCCGAACGACCCCGACCGGGTGATCGAGCAGGTCGGGCTGGCCGAGCAGGCCGACCGGCGCATCCGCCAGCTCTCCGGCGGCCAGCGCAGGCGGGTGGACGTGGCGCTCGGCGTGGTGGGCAACCCCGAGCTGCTCTTCCTGGACGAGCCGACCACCGGCTTCGACCCTGAGGCTCGCCGTACCTTCTGGGAGCTCATCCGGAGCCTGGAGCACACCACGATCCTGCTCACCACGCACTACCTGGAGGAGGCCGAGGCGCTGGCCGACCGGGTGGCGGTGATCGCGGCCGGTCGGGTCGTGGCCGAGGGGCACCCGCGCACGCTCGGCGGCCGGGCGTCGGCCAAGGCCACGGTGAGCTGGGCGGACGGCATCGAGGAGACCGACATGCCGGCGAAGACGGTGGTGCGGTTGATGGAGCGGTACGGCGGCGAGGTCCCCGAGCTCCGGGTGACCAGGCCGACCCTGGAGGACACCTACCTGCGGCTGATCGAGGAGAACGCGTCATGACCGAGACCACCCTGCCCGGTTTCGCCCGCCTCGGCCTGGTGCGGGCCGGCTACGAGCTGAAGCAGTTCTTCCGCGAGCGGGAGCAGGTCATCTTCGTCTTCTCCCTGCCCGTGGTGCTGCTCATGCTGTTCGGCTCGGTCTTCGAGGGCGAGTGGGACGGCACCGGCGTGACCGTCGCCGAGGTGTACACCGCCGGGATGATCGGCGCGGGCGTGCTCGCGGTCAGCTTCCAGAACCTCGGCATCTCGATCGCGATGGAACGGGAGGACGGCACGCTGAAGCGGCTGGCCGGCACTCCGATGCCGCCCGCCTCCTACTTCCTGGGCAAGATCCTCAGCGTCCTGGTGATGGGCGTGTGCGAGCTCGTCCTGCTGCTCACCGTGGCGGTGCTGCTCTACGGGCTCGAACTGCCCTCCGACTGGCTGACCCTCGGCTGGGTGCTCACCCTCGGCCTGGCGGCCGGCTGCCTGCTCGGCATCGCGATCAGCAGCCTGCCGCGCTCGGCGCGCAGCGCCTCGGCGGTGGTCACGCTGCCCTTCCTGGTGCTGCAGTTCATCTCCGGAGTGTTCATCCCCTTCACCGAGCTGCCCGCCTGGCTGGTCAACGTGTCCTCGATCTTCCCGCTCAAGTGGATGTGCCAGGGCGTGCGCTCGGTGATCCTCGGGCCGGGCGGCCAGTCGCTGGAGATGACCGGTTCGTACGAACTGGGGCGGGTGGCTCTGGTGCTGGGCGCCTGGGTCGTCGGAGGATTGGTGCTGTGCCTGATCACCTTCCGCTGGAAGAGCAGGCGGGACGGATGAGCTCCGCCGGACCGCACGCGTGGGAGCGGCTGTGGGGCTGGGAGGTGCTGCTCGCCTTCTCCTTGGTCCTGCCCTCGGGGTACGTGCTGCTCTCCGACCGGCCGCAGAGTGAGCAGCTCGTGGTGGCCGGCTGCCTGCTGGCCATCCTCCCGCTCTACGCGTTCGTGGGCCGGCCGGCGATCGTCTCGGAGAACCTCCCGCGCAGCGTCGTCTACCTGGTGCTCATGACGGTGCTGTTCGCCCCGCCCGCGCTGCTGCTGTCCGCCTCGACGTTCGCGCTGTTCGGCCTGTGCCCGCAGTTCTTCATCGCGCTACCGGCCCGCCGGGCGGTGATCGGGCCGGTGGTGCTGGCCACGATGCCGATGCTGCAGCGGCTGGGCCAGGACGAGCCGCTGGAGGCGTGGTTCGACCTGCTGGTGATCCTGACCACCGTGATCGTCTTCTCCAGCGTCTTCGGGGTCTGGGTGGAGCGCATCAGGGACCAGAGCCGCGAGCGGGCCGAGCTCATCGCGGAGCTGGAGTCGAGCCGGGCGGAGGTGGCCCGGCTGTCGGCCGAGGCGGGGGCGCGCGGCGAGCGCGAGCGGCTGGCCGGGGAGATCCACGACACCTTGGCGCAGGGGTTCAGCAGCATCATCATGTTGCTGCAGGCGCCCGATCCGCGGCGGAACGTGCCGCTTGCCGTACAGACCGCGAGAGAGAACCTCGCCGAGGCGCGAGCGCTGGTCGCGGCGCTCGCGCCCGCGCCGCTCGACTCCTCCACGCTGCTGGAGTCGATGCGGCGGATCACCGCCCGAACCGGTGAGGAGACCGGCGCGGACACCGCGTTCGCGACCGAGGGCGAGACGCGGGCGCTGCCGCCGGGGGCGGAGGTCGTGCTCATCCGGGCGTTGCAGGAGGGGCTGGCCAACGTGCGCAAGCACGCCGGCGCCGGGCGGGTCCGGGTCACCCTCGGGTACGGCACGCGCGAGGTGGCCCTGACGGTGACCGACGACGGGCGGGGGTTCGACCCGGCGCTCGCCGAGGGATATGGTCTGCGGGCCATGCGCGGCCGGGTGGAGCAGGTGGGCGGTTCGGTGGAGGTCGCCAGCACGCCGGGCCGCGGGACGAGGCTCACCGTGGAGGTGCCCGCATGACGGTCCGGCTGCTCATCGTCGACGACCACCCCGTGGTACGGCAGGGCCTGCGCGGCATGCTGGAGCCGGAGCCGGGCCTGGAGGTGGTCGGCGAGGCGGGCTCCGGCGACGAGGCGGTGGTCCGTGCGGCCGAGTACGACCCGGACGTCATCCTGATGGACCTGCGGATGCCCGGCGGCGACGGGGTGAGCGCGATCGGTCGCATCCTGGCCGGCGGCGGCCGGGCCCGGATCATCGTGCTGACCACCTACGAGACCGACCAGGACATCGTGCGCGCGGTCGAGGCGGGCGCGGCGGGCTACCTGCTCAAGGACACCAGCCGCGCCGACCTGCTGGCGGCCATCGGCTCGGCGGTGCGGGGCGAGACGGTGCTGTCGCCGTCGGTGGCGACGCGGCTGGTCAGCCGGATGCGCGCCCCGGTGACCGAGTCGCTGACGCCGCGCGAGGCGGAGGTGCTGAGGCTGGTGGCCCGGGGCCTGACCAACGCCGACATCGGCCGCGAGCTGTTCATCAGCGAGACCACGGTCAAGACGCATCTGCTGCGGGTCTTCGGCAAGCTCGGCGTCTCCGACAGGACGGCCGCGGTCACGACGGCCATGGACCGAGGGTTGCTCTAGTAAGCACTGAGTTACCGGACTATCGTGACATTCATGACGACCATCACCTTCGACTCGCTCAACCCGGCCACCGGCCAGGTCGTGGGCAGCCACCCGAAGCAGGACGCCGAGGCCGTGCACGAGGCGGTCGGCCGGGCCGTGACGGCGGCCGAGTGGTGGGCCGGACTCGGCCACGCCGAGCGCCGCCGCCGGCTGCTCGACTTCAAGGCGGTCGTCACCCGCAACCTGCGCGAGCTGGCCGCGCTCGTGCACGAGGAGACCGGCAAGCCGACCGGCGACGCGACGCTGGAGATCGTGCTGGCCATCACGCACATCGACTGGGCCGCCCGGCACGCGCCCAAGGTGCTCGGCCCGCGCCGCGTCTCCACCGGCATGATCGGCCTCAACATGGCCGCGACGCTCGAATACCTGCCGCTCGGCGTGGTCGGCGTCATCGGCCCGTGGAACTACCCGGTCTTCACCCCGACGGGCTCGATCGCCTACGCCCTGGCCGCGGGCAACGCGGTCGTCTTCAAGCCCAGCGAGCTCACCCCCGGCGTGGGCGTGCGGCTGGCCGAGCTCTTCCGCGAGTCGGTGCCCGAGCACCCGGTCCTGCAGACCGTCACCGGCCTGGGCGAGACCGGCGCGGCCCTGGCCGGCGACCCCCGGGTGGGCAAGATCGCCTTCACCGGCTCCTACGCCACGGCCAAGCGCGTGATGGCCGCCTGCGCGGAGAACCTGACCCCGATCGTGGCCGAGTGCGGCGGCAAGGACGCCTTCATCGTCGACGCCGACGCCGACCTGGAGGCGGCGGCCGACGCCTGCGTGTGGGGCGCGATGTCCAACGCCGGGCAGACCTGCGTCGGCGTCGAGCGGGCCTACGTGGTCGACGCCGTCTACGAGCCGTTCATGAAGCTGCTGACCGCCAAGGCCGCCGGGCTCAAGGCGGGCCGCGAGTACGGGCCGATCACGATGCCCGGCCAGCTCGACATCATCAAGCGGCACATCGACGACGCGGCCAAGAGCGGCCGGGCGGTCGTCGGCGGCCCCGAGTCGGTGCACGCCCCCTACGTGGAGCCGGTCGTCGTCGAGGAGGTGCCCGAGGACTCCCCCGCCGTGCGCGAGGAGACCTTCGGCCCGACGATCACCGTGCGCCGCACCCGCGACGCCGACGAGGCGCTGGAGCTGGCCAACGCCTCGGCGTACGGCCTGGCCGGGACGATCTTCTCCGGCGACCGGCGGCGCGCGATGGCGCTGGCCCGGCGGATGCGCAGCGGGATGACCTCGATCAACTCGGTGATCTCCTTCGCCGCGATCCCCACGCTGCCCTTCGGCGGGGTCGGCGAGTCGGGCTTCGGCCGCATCCACGGCGCGGACGGCCTGCGGGAGTTCGCCCGGCCGAAGGCCATCTCACGGCAGCGCTTCCGGATGCCGGGGATGAACCTGACCTCCTTCGCGCGGGGCGAGGCGGAAGTGGAGCGGTTGATCCGCCTTGTCACGTTCCTCCACGGCCGCCGCAAAAGGTGATCTGTCCGGTCTTTCCCAAATAAGATCATCCGTCCATAATTGTGGGTTCTGGGGGCTCACGATCATTCGGACGAGGTGCAATGAACCGGTCTTACCGGGGAATGTCGGCTGAGCAAAGGCTGGCCGACAGACGGGAGCGGCTGATGACAGCCGCATACACGCTCTATGCCAGGCCTGGTTTCGCGGCCACGACCATCGAGCGGCTGTGCTCGGAGGCGCGGATCTCCAACCGCGCCTTCTACGAGTGTTTCGGGGGCCGCGAGGAACTGCTCCGCGCCATACACGAGCGGTGTATGGAGGAAAGCCTGGAGGCCGTGTCCAAAGCGTTACAGGATGCGGCCCCGACAATGGACGCCCGAATAAAGGCCGGAATACGGGCCTATATCGAGTTCACAACGGCGGATCCGCGCCGCGCCCGCATCATGCACCTGGAAGTTCGCAGGTCAGGGGACATCCTGAGCGGCGCCCGGCAACGGGCGGTCGAGGCGTTCGCCAGGTTGATAGAGGACGAGACGAGCCAGTATTCGGTCCCGCACCGGCATCTGCTCGCGCTGGCGATGGTCGGGGCACTCCAGGAGCTACTCATCGAATGGGTGCTGGCAGAGCCGGCGCCCGCGGTGGAGGAACTCGTCGAGGTCGCCATCCACATCTTCTGCAGGTCATTCCAGGCTCCTGATTACGGAGTGTGATTACATGACGGAGTGACTCGGGGGACAATCACACCGCTAATCGGCATCTCACTTCTTCTACCCGCGGTGTCCTGCGGTCAAGTCACCGCGGATCCCCTCACCGACCGGCTCGGAATCACGAGCCGTTCGGTGATTACCGAGAATGCGCCCGCGACCCGAACTCCGGCGCCGCCGTCCGCGACGCCGGGACCCGTCTCCCGGGCCGGGCGCTCCTGGTGTCCGGAGACCGGGGGCTCCACCGCGGTCTTCGACCGGTGCCGGCTGCGGCCCGGCGAGCGCCCGCCGCAGTTCGTGGTCATCTCCTTCGACGGCGCCGGCGTCGACGACCAGGGCTGGTTCCCCGTCTTCCGGGAAACGGCCCGCCGGACCGGCGCGCACCTGACCTTCTTCCTGTCCGGGGTGTACCTGCTGCCCGCCGGCCGCCGCGAGCTCTACCGGCCGCCGGGACGGCCGCGCGGCAGCTCCGACATCGGCTTCCAGCGGCCCGGCCGCATCGAGGAGCAGGCCGCCGAGCTCACCGCCGCCTACCGGGCCGGCCACGAGGTCGGCACCCACTTCAACGGCCACTTCTGCGGCGCCACCGGCGTCAAGAGCTGGTCGGCCGCCGACTGGCGCAGCGAGATCGAGCAGTTCTACTCGATGGTCGAGAACTGGCGGGCCAACTCCGGCCACACCGGCCGGCCCGACCTGCCCTTCCGCATCCGCGACGTGGTCAAGGGCGGGCGCACGCCCTGCCTGGAGGGCGACCGGGAGGCGATGTTCAAGGCCTTCCGCGCCTACGGCTGGCGCTACGACGCCTCCGGCACCGGCCGGGTGAACTGGCCGCGGCGGCGGGCCGGGCTGTGGCAGTACCCGCTGCCGAGCATCACCGTGCCGAGCACCGGCAAGAGCGTGCTGGGCATGGACTACAACTTCTTCGCCGTCCACAGCGGCGCCCGCACCGGGCAACCGCACCTGTGGAACCGCTGGGAGCGGCAGACCACCCAGGCCTACCTGCACGCCGTCGAGCACGCGCGGCGCACCGACCGGGCGCCGGTCTTCATCGGCAACCACTTCGAGAGCTGGAACGGCGGCATCTACATGCGGGCGCTCATCACGCTCATGGAACGAGCCTGCGTGCGGGAGGGGGTGAAGTGCGTCTCCTTCGAGCAGCTCACCGACTGGCTGGAGGCGCAGAGCCCGCAGACCCTGGCCAGGCTGAACGGCCGGCCCGAGGACCGCTGAGCCGCTCTCAGGCCACCTTGGCGCGCGGCGCCTCGACGCGGAGCACCCGGTTCAGCCGGGTCACCGCCAGCACCCGCATGATCCTCGGCGGCACGTTGCGGAGCACGAGGTGACGATGCGCGCCCTGGGCGCGCCGATGCGTGCCGACGAGCACTCCCAGCCCGGTGGCGTCGATCATCTCCAGCTCGGACAGATCGACGACGAGATCACCGTCCCCGGAGTCGACCGCCTCGTGCAACCGCGGCCGCACCCCCGCGACGGTCCCCGCGTCGAGCCGTGACCCAACCAGGACCACCTGGGCCTCCGGAATCCTCCTGACGCGCATGCCACCTCCTTGACCAGGCCGCTCATCACTGCAGGGAGTCGTGCATGGCCCGCTTCGGAGACCTACCCCGGTCGGCGAGGGCTATTCATGGCCCCTCCCGGAGCGGCACCCGCGCGGTGAGCACGAACCAGCCCCCGTCCGGTTCGGCCTTCACCGTCCCGCCCAGCGGTTCGAGCCGCTCGGCCATCCCCCGCAGGCCGCTGCCCAGGTCCTCGGCGGGCTTGCGGGAGACGCCGTTGTTGCGCACCTCCAGCACCGCCTCGTCCACGCTGAAGCGCAGCGTGATCGAGCACCGGGTGGCCTCGCTGTGCTTGAGCACGTTGGTCGCCGCCTCCCGCACCGCGTAGGCGAAGACGGGCGCCACCCGCTCCGGCAGTTCCCGGTACGGCAGGCGCAACTCGCAGGCCACCCCCGCCGCCTCCAGCACCCCGCGCACGCCGTGCAGCTCGGAGGTGAGGTCGAGCTCGCGATAGCCCCGGACCGCCTCGCGCAGTTCCTTCAGCGCCTGCCGGGTGAGCTGGTGCACCTCCGACAGCTCGTCGCCCGCCTCGGGCCGGCCGGCTCGCGACAGCCGTACCGCGAGCTCGGTCTTGACCGCGATGGCCGAGAGCTGGTGGCCCACCAGGTCGTGCAGGTCGCGGGCGAAGCGCAGGCGCTCCTCGGCCACGGCGAGCTGGGCCTTGGCCTCCTGGCCCTCGTGCGCCTGGACGGCGAGGGTCCAGATCCAGATCCAGACCCGGTTGCCGATCGGCAGCGAGACGCACATGATCAGGGACCACACCATCATCCCCACGTACCCGAACCCGCCGGCCCCCGGGCTCGGCAGGAACCACGCCAGCACCGCCGAGACGGCGAAGGCGCCGGCGACCAGGGCGATGGCGGTGCGCTTGGTGACGCCGACGGCGGCCAGCGAGACCCAGGCCAGGAGCAGGAAGCCGAACCCGAACGGCTCGCCGCCGCCCAGCACCGTGCCCGCCACCGCCACCGCCCCCGAGGCGACCACCTCGCGCACCGGGTAGCGGCGCTCGACCATGGCCCGGGTGATCCGCAACCCGAGCCAGGTGAACGCCGCGACGGCGATCAACGCGGGCACCACGCGCCACCAGTCGATCCGCTCGCGGGCCAGCATGCTGACGGCCACGATCAACCAGATCAGCCAGACTCCCGCGTTGAGCATCCGGCCGGTGGTGCGCTGCGCCCGCGCGATCGGGTCCATCTACCGCTCGCGCAGCACGCTGAGCAGGTTGACCCGCGCGCCGGTGCGGGTCACGGCCCGCTCGTAGACGCGGGAGCCGAGCGCGGCCATGGCGGCCACGGCGAGGACCATGAAGGCCATCGACAGGCCGACCTCCCAGAACGGCACGGTCGTGGCGGCCATCCGGACCGGCATCACCATCGACGACAGCGGCGGGATCATCGAGACGATGGTCGCCAGCGTCGAGGTCGGGTCGCCGGCGGCGTAGAAGGAGAAGCCGTAGGTGATCATGATGGTCATCATCATCGGGCCGAGCACGTTCTGGACCTCCTCCTGCCGGGAGACCAGCGAGCCCAGCGAGGCGGCGAAGGTGGCGAAGAAGGCGTAGCCCAGCACGAACCAGACCAGCACGCCGGCGATGACCCCCGGCATGCCCGGCGGGAAGTCGGCGGCGAAGCCCGAGGCGACCGCCGCGCCGAGGCCGACCACCAGCACGACCGCCATGTTGATCAGGCCGACCAGTCCCATGCCCAGCACCTTGCCGGTCAGCAGTTGCCAGGGGCGCAGCGAGGCGAGCAGGATCTCCACGATCCGGCTGCCCTTCTCCTCGACCACGCCCATCGCCACCGCGGTGGCGGACTGGATGACCAGGCCGAACAGCACGATCACGAAGAGGAAGGCGATGCCCATGCGGGCGCCCTGGTAGCGCGTGTCGGCGCCGACCGACTCCACCGCCAGCGGCGGGACGTTCACCCCGGCGGCACCCAGCTTGGTCTCGCGGTTGACGCTCTGCAGCATCACGCCGAGCTTGCTGTCGACCTCGCCGTCGCTGAGGATCTTGTTGTCGTCGACCAGCGCCACGTCCACGTCGCCGTCCAGCACGGCCTTGGTGGCGGCGGCGCGGTCGGGGAAGGTCACCCAGTCCCACTTGGCGTCCGGCACGGCCTGGGCCATCGGGAGCTGCTTGGAGTTGACCAGGCCGATCTTGTACTCGTCGGGCCCGCCGAGCAGCGTCGGGGCGAAGGCCGCCGCGCCGACCAGCAGGGCGGTGATGAACAGGCCGATCTTGAAGGCGCGGGCCCGCAGGGTGAGGGTCACCTCGCGCTTGGCGACCAGCCACACGGTGGTCAGGCTCATGCCACGGCCTCCTTGAAGATCTCGGTGAGCGAGCGGCGCTCGACGCCGAAGTGCTCGACCCGGCCCGCCTTCATGGCGCGGCGCAGGACTTCCTGGTCGTCGCCGCCCGCCGCGACGAGCAACGTCTCGCGGTCGCCGTCGGCGCTGAGCCGGCCCTCCAGGCCGTCGGCCCAGCCGGGGGCGGCGCCGCGCACCACGACCCGCAGCGCCGAACCGGCCGCGTTGCGCAGCTCCTCGACCGGGCCGGTGGCCACCATGCGCCCGGCCGAGACGATGCCGACCGAGTCGCACAGCCGCTCGACCAGTTCGAGCTGGTGGCTGGAGAAGATCACCGGGACGCCGCCCCTGGCGCGGGCCTGCAGCACCGTCACCAGGGCGTCCACCGCGATCGGGTCGAGCCCGGAGAAGGGCTCGTCCAGGATCAGCACCTCGGGGTCGTGCACCAGCGCGACCGCGAGCTGCACCCGCTGCTGGTTGCCGAGCGAGAGCTTCTCCACCTCGTCGCCGCGCCGCTCGGTCAGGCCCAGGCGCTCGATCAGGTCGTCGGAGGCCTTGCGCGCCTCGGCGACGCTGAGGCCGTGCAGCCGGCCGAAGTACTCGATCTGCTCGGCGACCTTCATCTTCTGGTAGAGGCCGCGCTCCTCCGGCATGTAGCCGATGCGCTTGCGTACCTCGGCGTCCAGCACCCGCCCGTGCCAGGCGACCTGGCCCGCGTCGGCCTGCAGCACGCCCATCACGATCCGCATGGTGGTGGTCTTGCCCGCTCCGTTGGCGCCCACGAAGCCGTACATCTCACCCGGGCGCACTTCGAAGCCCACGCCGTCGAGCGCGACCTTCCCACCCGGGAACTGCTTGCGCAGTCCGGTTATCTCCAGCATCCGTCCTCATCCTCAGTCGTCTGTCGGGGGTCAGCTGTGCCGGGGGTCCCAGCGGAAGAGCCATTTGGCCAGTGCAGCGCCGATGATCAACCAGACGCCCAGAATACCGACATAGAGCCACAAACCGCTCGTCAGCTCTCCGGTGTACCCGGCGCGCATGATCTCGATGACCGGCGTGGCCGGCACCATCCGGGCGAACACCGCCAGCGCGTCCGGCATCGCGCTCAGCGGGACGACCAGAGGCGACGCGAAGATCATCACCATTAGCGGCGGCAGCACCGCCACCTGCACCGACTCGGCGGTCGGCGTGATCCCGGAGAAGGCCGCGGCCAGCAGCGAGAAGACCGCCACGCCGAGCACCGCGCCGCCCAGCATCACCGGGATGTTCGCCGGCAGCCCGCCGCCGGTGCGGTCGATCCAGATCGCCAGGAGCACCACCTGGAAGGCGAAGACCGCGAACGCGGCCAGGCCGGCCCCGCCGAAGATCGCCAGCGCCGAGCCCTGGCCGCCGCGCAGCCGCTTCAGCACCAGTTCCTCGCGGCGGGCGGTGAAGGTGTTCACCAGGTTCAGGAAGACCGCGAAGGCCAGCATCACGCCCGGCAGGCCGGTCAGCACGAAGGTGGCGTCGGGGGCGGTCAGCGAGAACATGGCGCCGAACAGCAGCGGCAGGATCACCGCGTTGAACAGGGCGGTGAAGTTGCGGCCCAGGAGCTTCAGGTCGGTGCGGGCCAGCCGTACCGCGTGCAGCACATCGGTCTTCATCGAGCGCTCTCCTTGGCCACTCGCAGGAACACGTCGTCGAGCGTGCCGGGCCGCACCTCGAGCCTCTCCAGGGTCAGGCCGTGCCCGTCGGCCCAGTCGAGCAGCCGCCGCATCGCCGCGTGCGTGCCCTTCTCGACCTTGTAGGTGGCCGTCCGCTCGCGCAGCTCCGGCCGCTCGCCCTCCAGCACCGGCAGGTCCACCCCGTCGTACGGCAGGCGGAACCGGATCCGGTCGCCGGTCGTGGCCACCACCTCGTCCACCGTGCCGTGCACGTGGATCACGCCCTCGTGCATGATCGCCAGCCGGTCGGCCAGCCGCTCGGCCTCCTCCAGGTAGTGCGTGGTGAGCAACACCGTCGCGCCCTGCTCGCGCACGTCCCGGATGATCTCCCACGTCACCTGCCGGGCCTCCGGGTCCATGCCCGTGGTCGGCTCGTCCAGGAAGAGCACCTCCGGCCGGCTCAGCACCGCGAGCGCCAGGTCCAGCCGCCTGCGCTGGCCGCCGGAGAGCTGCTTCACGCGGGTCTTGGCCTTCGGCTTGAGCTGCACCAGCTCCAGCGGGTCGGCCTTGATCGGCTCCCGCCCGGCGTCGAGGCACATCCCCCGCCACAGCGCGACCGTCTCGGCCACGGTCAGATCGCCCAGGAAGCCGGCCTCCTGCACCATGATCGACACCTTCGGCCGCAGCCTGCGCCGTTCGGCGATCGGGTCGAGGCCCAGCACCCGCACCTGGCCGGCGCTCGCCTTGGCGTACCCGGCGAGCACCTCCATCGTCGTGGTCTTGCCCGCGCCGTTCGTGCCCAGCAGCGCGAACAACTCGCCCCGGCCCACCTCGAAACTGACCCCCCGCACGGCTTCGAACGCGCCGTACGACTGGCGGAGGCCGGTCACCTCGATCGCTGTCGTCATGGATCCATCGTCCGGTTTTCCGGACCGGCCAGGTAGACACGCGAATCACCGCCCGGGCATGGATCGTGCGTCCTTCCGCGATGACATTTGTCATCCGGGTGTCCCGAGTTGCGGGTTACTAATGAAGAGTGTTTGTATTTCTCTCACACCAGGCCGGTCAAGGGGGATGGATGACGATTCGCGGCGGCGACACCTCGCGCCTGCGCCGGATCAACCTGAGCACGACCCTGCGCGCGCTGCGCGGGCAGGGCCCGATCGGCCTGACCGACCTGGCCAGGCGGGCCGCGCTCTCCCGGCCGACGGTGGAGAGCCTGGTGGAGGAGCTGCTCGCCGCGGGCTGGGTCAAGGAACTGCCGCCCGAGACCGGGCAGATGGGCCGCCCGGCCCGGCTGGTCGCCTTCCGCGGCGAGGCCGGGCACGTGCTGGGCATCGACGTCGGCTCCTACAGCATCCGGGCCACCGTCGCCGACCTGGACGGGGCGGAGGTCGCCCGGCACACCGAGCGCGTCTCGGCCGCCGCCGGCCGGGCCGAGCGGCTGGCCGTCCTGCACGCGACCGCTGAGGGCGCCCTGGCCGCGAGCGGTCTCGACGCGCGCGACCTGGCCGCCGTCTGCGCGGGCACCACGGGCGTCGTCACCGCCGGCGGCGTGGTCCGGCTGTCGTACGGCCTGCCCGAGTGGACCGGCCTCGACCTGGCCGGCGAGCTCCGCCGGCACTACTCCTGCCCGGTCCTGGTGGAGAACGACTGCAACCTCGCCGCCCTGGCCGAAGGCTGGCACGGCGAGGCCCGCGGCGTCTCCGACGTCGCCTTCGTGCTGTCGGGGGTCCGCACCGGCGCCGGGATCCTCATCGGCGGCAAGCTGCACCGCGGCGGCCACGGCGGCGCGGGCGAGATCGGCGCGCTCCCCCTGGTCGGCTGGCACCGCGCCCCCTCGCACCTGAACGCCTACCCCGGCCTGCCGCCCGGCACCGCACCCGAGGACACCGCCGGGCTCGTCTTCGCCGACGCCCGCGCCGGGGAGCCGGCCGCGCGCTGGGCGGTCGAGCAGTACGCCCACGACCTAGCCGAGGGCATCGCCGCGCTGGTGCTGACCCTGGACCCGGACCTGGTCGTGCTCGGCGGCGGCGTCTCCCGCTCCGGCGACGTGCTGCTCGAACCGCTGCGCCGCCACCTCGACCCGCTCTGCCTCCAGCCGCCCGCGCTGACCGTCTCGGCGCTCGGCGACCAGGCCGTGGTCCTGGGCGCGGTACGGCACGCGCTCAACCACGTCGACGCGCAGCTCTACGACATCGACACCCCGTTGGCCGATATTAAGACTAACTTCTTTAATATCGGCGTGTGAGATCCTTGTCGCCATGACCCGAGCAGACAAGGACAAGCCCGTCGTCCTCTCCCGCATCTACACCCGCACCGGCGACGACGGCACCACGGCGCTGAGCGACATGAGCCGCGTGTCCAAGCTCGACACCCGGCTGGCCGCCTACGCCGACGTCGAGGAGGCCAACGCGCACATAGGCATCGCCCTGGCCTATGGAACGCTGCCGGCGGAGCTCAGCGCGGTGCTGGTGCGGATCCAGAACGAGCTCTTCGACCTCGGCGCCGACCTGGCGACCCCCGTGGTGGCCGAGCCCGAGTTCCCGCCGCTGCGGGTGGAGCCGTCCTATGTCGAATGGCTGGAGGCGCAGTGTGACCACTTCAACGCCTCGCTCAAGCCGCTGCGCAGCTTCATCCTGCCCGGCGGCGACCCGGCCACCGCGCACCTGCACCTGGCCCGGGTGACGGTACGGCGGGCCGAACGCAGCGCGTGGGCGGCACTCGAGGCGCACGACGACACGAACCCGCTCACCGCGAAGTACCTCAACCGGCTGTCGGACCTGCTGTTCATCCTGTGCCGCGTGGCCCACGACGGCTCGGAGATCCTCTGGAAGCCGGGCGGCACGCGCTAGCCGTACCGGGGGCTGGAAAACTCAGGAGACGTCTAGGTAAGCCCCGGGCGGGGCCGACTCCAGCCAGGCGAGGAACCCGGTGAGCGCGTCGTGGCTCATCGCCAGCGAGACCCCGCCGCAGTCCACCGCCCACAGCCCGTCCTCGAGCTGGCGGCGCCCGGAAACGACGAGACCGCGCCTCGCGATAGCGTGGCGCGGTCTCAACCGCAGGCCCATGAGCGGGATCCAGTGGAGCTCGCCGTCAGCGTACCGGGCTACCCCGCTGCGCCAGCCGTGCGTGCCGACCCGAAGGCGACAGGGCACGCTGCCGCGCGAACGCGAGAGCGTGAACCCACGGAAAACGACGAGGGCGGCGACCAGCAGCACACAACTCAGGAGAATCAGTGCTGCCGTCATCGCCGCCCTTTCGGAATCAGACCTCTTCGCCCGCGGCACGCAGCCGGGCCCGGGCACGCTTGGCCTCTACCGCCGCGTCCGCGTCGTCCTGGCTGGCCTCGACCGCGGCCTGCGCACGCGCGAGCGCGTCGCGAGCTGCTGCCACGTCCACCTCGGAACCGAGCTCGGCCACCTCGGCGAGCACGGACACCTCGTTGTTGGCCACGGAGAGGAAGCCCCCGTGAACCGCGGCGACGAGGTCGTCCTCGCCGTCGCGCTTCACGCGCAGCACCCCGCCCTCGACGAGAACGCCGAGAACAGGTGCATGCTGCGGAAGGATACCGATCTCGCCGTCCACGGTCTTGGCAATCACCATGTCGGCCTCGCCCGACCAGATCTCACGCTCAGGTGAGACGACACCTACTTGCAGCTTGGCCACTTGCAGGTTCCTTTCCGATCAGAGTGGGATGCCGGGCTCGCCGGCATCCCAGAAGCCGACCTAGCGCTGAAGTTCCTTGGCCTTGGCCTCGGCCTGCTCGATGCCACCGACCATGAAGAACGCCTGCTCGGGCAGGTGGTCGTAGTTGCCCTCGCACAGACCCTTGAACGAGGCGATGGTCTCGTCCAGCGGCACGAACTCACCCGGCTGGCCGGTGAACGCCTCGGCGGCGTACATCGGGTGCGACAGGAAGCGCTCGATCCGGCGGGCCCGGTTGACGGTGACCTTGTCCTCCTCGGACAGCTCGTCGATACCGAGGATCGCGATGATGTCCTGGAGCTCGCGGTACTTCTGCAGGATCCGCTTGGTCTCCTGGGCCACCCGGTAGTGCTCCTCGCCCACCACGGTGGGGTCGAGGATGCGGGAGGAGGAGTCGAGCGGGTCCACCGCCGGGTAGATGCCCTTCTCGGAGATCGGACGGGACAGAACCGTCTGAGCGTCGAGGTGGGCGAAGGCGTTGTGCGGCGCCGGGTCGGTGATGTCGTCCGCGGGCACGTAGATCGCCTGCATGGAGGTGATCGAGTGACCACGCGTCGAGGTGATGCGCTCCTGGAGCACACCCATCTCGTCGGCCAGCGTGGGCTGGTAACCCACGGCGGACGGCATACGACCGAGGAGGGTGGAGACCTCGGAACCGGCCTGGGTGAAGCGGAAGATGTTGTCGATGAACAGAAGCACGTCCTGCTTCTGCACGTCACGGAAGTACTCCGCCATGGTCAGCGCGGAGAGCGCGACGCGCAGCCGGGTGCCCGGCGGCTCGTCCATCTGGCCGAAGACGAGGGCGGTGTCCTTGAGAACGCCGGCCTCCTCCATCTCCAGCCAGAGGTCGTTGCCCTCACGGGTCCGCTCGCCGACGCCCGCGAAGCACGAGGTGCCGGAGAACTTCAGCGCGACTCGGCGGATCATCTCCTGGATCAGAACGGTCTTGCCGACGCCGGCGCCACCGAACAGACCGATCTTGCCACCCTTGACGTACGGGGTGAGCAGGTCGATGACCTTGATGCCGGTGGGCAGCATCTCGGTGCGGGACTCGAGCTGGTCGAAGGCCGGGCTCGGGCGGTGGATGCCCCAGCGCTCCTCGACCTTCAGGGTGGCGGTGGGCACGTCGAGCGACTCGCCCAGCGCGTTCCACACGTGGCCCTTGACGACGTCGCCGACGGGCACCGAGATCGGGCTGCCGGTGTCGGTCACGGCCGCGCCGCGGACCAGGCCGTCGGTCGGCTGCATCGAGATGGCGCGGACCAGGTTGTCACCCAGGTGCTGCGCGACCTCCATGGTCAGCGTCTTGGACTCCCCGCCGAGGACGACGTCCACCTTCAGGGCGTTGTAGATCTCGGGCATCGTCTCGGCGGAGAACTCCACGTCGACGACGGGACCCGTGACGCGAGCGACTCGGCCCGTGCCAGTCGTGGTCTCAACAGTCTCTGCAGTCATTTCACTCTTTCCCCGCTGCGGCGTCAGCCAGCGCGTTGGCGCCACCGACGATCTCGCTGATTTCCTGGGTGATCTCGGCCTGACGAGCCTTGTTCATCTCCTGGGTGAAGACCCGGACGAGCTCGTTGGCGTTGTCGGTCGCCGACTTCATGGCCCGGCGACGCGCCGCGTGCTCCGAGGCGGCCGACTGGAGCAGCGCGCTGAAGATGCGCGACTCCACGTAACGCGGGAGCAGCGTCTCCAGCACCTCGTCGGCGCTCGGCTCGAACTCGAAGTAGGGAGGGATGGCCGTGGCCTCGGTGGCCTCGGCCTCCTCGACCTCGAGCGGCAGCACGCGCTTGACCACCACGTCCTGCGTCAGCATCGAGACGAACTCGGTCGAGACGATGTGGATCTCGTCGATGCCGTTGTCGTCCTTGAAGGAGTCGATCAGCGTCGAGGCGATGTCCTTGGCGTTGAGGTAGGACGGGTTGTCGGAGAACCCGTCCCACTCGCCGGCCGTGGTCCGACCGCGGAAGCTGTGCCACGTGATGCCCTTGCGGCCCACCACGAACGGCACGGCCTCGACGCCGCGGGACTTAAGCAGCCCCTTCAGCGCCTCGGCCTCACGCAGCACGTTCGCGTTGAAACCGCCACAGAAGCCGCGGTCACTGGTGACGATGAGGACGCCGGCCTTGACCGGGTTCTCCTTCGCCACGGTCAGCGGATGGGTGACGGCAACGGTGTTGCTGACGACGCCGGTGACGGCGCGGGTGATCTCGCGCTCGTACGGCAGCGCCGCCTGCATCCGCTGCTGCGCCTTCACGATCCGCGAGGAGGCGATGAGCTCCTGGGCGCGCGTGATCTTCGCGGTCGACTTGACCGAGGAGATCCGCCGCCGCAGCAGCCTTAGCTGAGCGCCCATGGCCTACTTCTTCTCGCCCGGGCGGACGACCTTCTGGATCTTCTCCTGGCCGACCTCGTCCGCGCCCAGCGGCGCGACCGGCTCGTCCTGGATCAGGAGCTCGCCCGCGGAGGTGGTGAAGCCCTTCTTGAACTCGGTGATGGCGCCCTTGAGGGCGGTCACCGTGTCGTCGGAGAGCTCACGCGTCTCGCGGATGGTGTCGAAGATGCCCTTCTGGGCGCTGCCGATGTAGTCGAGGAACTCGGCCTCGAAGCGGCGCACGTCCTCGAGCGGGACCTCGTCCAGCTCACCGGTGGTGCCGGCCCAGACCGAGACGACCTCGCGCTCCAGGGAGAACGGGGAGTACTGCGGCTGCTTGAGCAGCTCCACCAGACGCTGACCGCGGTCGAGCTGAGCGCGCGAGGCGGCGTCGAGGTCGGAGGCGAAGGCCGCGAAGGCCTCCAGGTCACGGTACTGGGACAGGGCCAGACGGAGCGTGCCGGCGACCTTGCGCATCGCCTTGCTCTGCGCGGAACCACCGACTCGGGAGACCGAGATACCGACGTTGATGGCGGGGCGGACACCGGCGTTGAACAGGTCGGTCTCGAGGAAGACCTGGCCGTCGGTGATGGAGATGACGTTGGTCGGGATGAACGCCGAGACGTCGTTGCCCTTGGTCTCGATGATCGGCAGACCGGTCATCGAGCCCGCGCCCATGTCGTCGGAGAGCTTGGCGCAGCGCTCCAGCAGGCGGGAGTGCAAGTAGAAGACGTCGCCGGGGAAGGCCTCACGGCCCGGCGGGCGGCGCAGCAGCAGCGAGACCGCGCGGTAGGCGTCGGCCTGCTTGGTCAGGTCGTCGAAGACGATCAGGACGTGCTTGCCCTGGTACATCCAGTGCTGGCCGATGGCAGAACCGGTGTAGGGGGCGAGGTACTTGAAGCCCGCGGCGTCGGAGGCCGGAGCGGCGACGATGGTGGTGTACTCCATCGCGCCCGCCTCCTCCAGGCGGCCACGGACCTGCGCGATCGTCGAGCCCTTCTGGCCGACCGCGACGTAGACGCAGCGGACCTGCTTGCTCGGGTCGCCCGAGAGCCAGTTCTCGCGCTGGTTGAGGATCGTGTCCACGGCGATCGCGGTCTTGCCGGTGCCACGGTCACCGATGATCAGCTGACGCTGACCACGGCCGATGGCGGTCATGGCGTCGATCGCCTTGATGCCGGTGGCGAGGGACTCCTTCACCGGCTGGCGCTGAACGACGGAGGGGGCCTGCAGTTCGAGGGCGCGAAGGCCCTCGGACTCGATGGCGCCCTTGCCGTCGAGGGGGTTGCCCAGGGGGTCGACCACGCGGCCGAGGAAGTTGTCGCCGACCGGCACGGACAGGACCTCGCCCGTGCGGCGCACCGTCTGGCCCTCCTCGATCCGGCTGAAGTCGCCGAGGACGACGACGCCGATCTCGCGGGGGTCGAGGTTCAGGGCCAGACCGCGCGTGCCGTCCTCGAACTCGAGCAGCTCGTTGGCCATCGCCGAGGGCAGTCCGGAGACGTGGGCGATACCGTCGCCAGCGTCGACGACGGTCCCGATCTCCTCGCGCGCGGCGCCTTCCGGTTCGTACGCCTGGACGAAGCGCTCAAGCGCGTCCCGGATCTCATCCGGCCGGATCGTAAGCTCCGCCATCTCTCTTCAGTCTCCTAAATTCGCCTAGCCGGCCAACCGGCGGCGGACATCTTCGATTCGTCCCAGGATGGTGCTGTCGATGACCTCGTCACCAATGCGGACCGAGAATCCACCCAGCACCCGTGGGTCCACCTCAGTGTTCAGGTGCACGTCACGACCGTAGGAGTCGCGCAGCCACGCGCTGAGGCGCCGCTTCTGCTCCTCGGTGAGCTCGACGGCGCTGCGCACGACCGCCACCAGACGCTGGCGTTGCTCGGCCACGAGCTGGCCGATCTCCTCCAGCGCACCTTCCAGGCTACGTCCTCTCGGATGCACGACCGCCTGGGTCACGAGCCGGAGGGTGGTCGGTGCGACCTTCCCGTCCAGGAGGCCGCGCAGCAGCTCCTGCTTGCCCTCTTCGGGCACGGACGGGTCGCTCAGCGCGCGCCGGAGCGCGGGGTTGGCGGCGACGATGCGGCCGAAGCGGAAGAGCTCGTCCTCCACCTCGTCGATACGCCGCAGCGACTCCGCCTCCGCGGCCGAAGCCGAGATGCTCAGCCGCTCCAGGGCGTCGGCCAGGTCGCCGGGGCGCGACCACTTGGCCGCCACGGCGGCGGCCACGGTCTCCAGACCGGCGTCGCTGATCTTGCCCTGCAGCAGGCCGCGGACGACCTGCGTCTTCTGGTCGGCCGGACGGGCCGGGTCCGAGACCGCGCGCCGCAGGCCGTGCTCACGGTCGAGCAGGTCCGCGACCGAGTCGAGTTCCTCGGCCAGGCGGCCCAGATCGGCCGATCCGGCGATCGCGTTGAAGCGCTCCTCGACCTCGGCCAGAGAGGCTCTGCTCAGACCACGCATCAGCGCACCGCCTGCGCAGAGCCCTCGAGCTCGTCCAGGAAGCGGTCGATGGTACGGCGCTGCCGGGCCTCGTCGTCGAGGGACTCGCCCACGATGCGGCCGGCCAGGTCGGTCGACAGGCGACCGATCTCCGTGCGGAGCTGGGCGAACGCCTGCTGGCGGTCGGCCTCGATCTGCGCGTGCGCGGCCTCGATGATGCGGCGGGCCTCGGTCTGCGCCTCCTCGCGGAGTTCGACCTTGAGCTGCGCCGCCTGTTCCCGGGCGTCCTCACGGAGGCGAGCAGCTTCCGCACGCGCCTCCTTGAGCTGCTCGTTGTACTGCCGCTGCAGCTCGGCAGCGTGGGCCTGGGCCTCTTCTGCCTTCCTCAGGCCACCGACGATGGCCTCAGTGCGCTCGTCCATGGCCTTCTGGATCTTCGGAACGAGCAGCTTGCCAACGAAGAACAGGACGAACAGGAACGCGAAGCCACCGACGACCATCTCGGAGGTGTGCGGAATGAGGGGGTTGTTGGCCCCGTCCGCCGCGAGATACAGACTCATTGGTGCTGCCCTTTCGTCAGAATGCTAGGTCAGCCCGCCCAGACGAAGCCGAGGGCGATGCCGATGAGGGCCAGCGCCTCGGTGAAGACGAAGCCGAGCATCATGTTGGTGCGGATGATCGGGTAGGCCTCGGGGTTGCGGGCGATGGCCTGCACACCGTTACCGAAGATGATGCCCACGCCGATGCCGGGGCCGATCGCGGCGAGACCGTAACCGATGGCGGCAAGGCTTCCAGTCATTTCCCTTGGTTCCTTTTCTGTCGACCGGTGAGACTCATTCACCGGAGCTTGTGTGGCGTTGGTCGGATCAGTGCTCGGCGTGCAGCGACGTGCTGATGAACATCGCCGTCAGCAGCGCGAACACGTAAGCCTGCAGCGCCTGGATGAAGAGCTCGAACGCGGTCATGACGATGGTCATCGCCACGCCGAGCACGCCGACGATGGCGCCGGCCGGGGTCAGGTTGACGAACAGGAAGTGCCAGCCGACCTCGGAGAAGAGCGCGAGGATGAGGTGGCCGGCCATCATCGTGGCGAAGAGTCGCAACGCGTGGGTGACGTGCCGGAGGATGAAGGTCGAGATGAACTCGATCGGCGCGACCAGGACGTAGATCCACTTGGGCAGGCCGGGCGGGAACATCATGTTCTTGAAGTAGCCGACCGGGCCCTGGTGCTTGATGCCCAGGTAGGTGACCAGCAGGAAGACGCCGATGGCCAGGATCGCCGGGTAGCCGATGATCGACATGAACGGGAACTGGATGAAGATCACAGAGCCGAACAGGTTGGCGATCAGCACGAAGATGAACAGGCTGAAGATCAGCGGCATCCACCGGTCGCTGTCCTTGCCGAGGAACGGCCGGGCGATCTGCTCCCGGGCGAACTCGTAGGCCATCTCGCCCAGGTTCTGGACGCCCTTGGGCACCAGCTTGGGCCGGGAGAAAGCGGCGTAGGCCAGGACGATGGCGAGCAGCATGGTGATCAGCGCCAGAAGGGCCGGCTTGTTGAACCAGGCCACCCCCTCGACGAGCGGCGGCCAGTCGAACAGGCCGAGCCCCGGGGCTTGGAACTCCTCTGAGGCGAGAGGCGTCAGCGCGGCGGTCACTCGGCGTTCCCTTCGTCGAGATGAATCAAGATCTTGTCTTCGGCTTCGCCGCTGGTTGGCGAGTCACCGGGAGGAGCAGGCAGATGTGTGCTGCGATGGGGCGGGAACCGCTTCACGGAAACTCCACAGGCCGTCCGCCGGCAAGCACATCGCGCACGCGACAATAGCAGGGTTGCTTCTGACTAGTCATATCGGGCCAGCCGCTTCGGCTCTCCACCCGGGGCCTGGTCACTTTTTGTCCCCGTAGTGTCCGGGGACTTTGCCCTCAGGGTCGACGTAGAGCATCTTCAGCTTCACGACCGCCCGGGCCTCCGCGAGCGTCCACATCACGGTGCAGACGATGACCGCCCAGGTGAAGGCCTTGGGGCTCCACGCGGTCACGCCTTCGAGCGAGGACAGCGCCAGGATCAGGGCGAGCGCCTTGACGAGATAGGTCCCCATCGCGGCGGCCATCATGAAGGTGGGCGAGATGCGGGAGGCGTAGCCGAGGGCGAAGACGCTGATGGAGAAGAAGACCAGCACGAGCGCGGTGCCGATGAGCGCGCCGAGCAGGCCGGGCACTCCGCTGACCACCGCGCAGACGGCGACGACGAGCGCGCCCACCGCGACTGCGGGGATCGCGGCGGCTTTGAGAAGCCGGACGTCGTTGGTCTGCATCGGTGCTCCGTAGCTGAGTTGTCAATACTCGCCCAGGTTTCAGGCGGTGCTTCCTCCTGCTCGTGAAAGATATCACAAGCTCCCCGATGCCCGCCTTTACCTGTCCTTTCGTGTGGACGGCGGGCCCCGAACGGCCCTGCCGAAACCGGTGATTGCGGACGACCCTTTTACCGGTAGGCGGACCGTCCGCCGACCTCAGCGGCTGAAGCTCGACGCCTCCGCGGTGATGGGAGGCATGGGTCCGGTCGGTGGTCCATCGTCGTCGTCGTCGGAAACGCGACGTCTGCGCCGGGGCGCGTGATGGGCGCCGCGGCCCCGCCAGCGCGGCGCGGCCATCAGCACCAGGACGCCCAGGGCGAGCAGGATCACCACGGGGAAGAGCAGGACCGGCACGCCCACGGTCGACATGCCCATCAACCCGAAGGCGAACAGGAAGGTCCAGGCGTACATGATCAGCACCGTGCGGCGGTGCGAGTGACCGATGTCCATCAGCAGGTGGTGCAGGTGCCCCCGGTCGGGGGCGAACGGCGACAGGCCGCGCGAGGTACGCCGGACCACCGCGGTGATCAGGTCGATCAGCGGCAGCACCAGGACGGCCAGCGGCACCAGCAGCGGGACCAGGGCGCCGAACTTGTTGACGCCCTTGATCAGCTCGGGGTCGGCCGCGGAGGTGACGGTGATGAGCGAGGAGGCGAGCACCAGGCCGAGCAGCATGGCCCCGGTGTCGCCCATGAAGATCTTGGCCGGGTGGAAGTTGTGCGGCAGGAAGCCGAGGCAGACGCCGATGAGGATGGCCATGATGGCCGCCGTCACGTTGATCCGGTTGTCCTCGATCGCCTGGTCGAGCTGGACCGAGTAGGCCCAGGTGGCGACGGCCGCGATGCAGACGATGCCGGCCGCCAGGCCGTCGAGCCCGTCGACGAAGTTGACCGCGTTGATCACGACGACCACGACCAGGATGGTGAGGGTCGCGCTCAGCGTGTAGTCGAGGCCGAGCGAGCCGCCCCAGTCCTTCGGCAGCGGCACGAAGTTGAGCCGGACCCCGAAGTAGACCAGCGTGCCCGCCGCGGCGATCTGCCCGCCCAGCTTGATGAACGGGTCCATGCCCCACCAGTCGTCCAGGAAGCCGGTGAGGGTGATGATCCCTCCGGCCACGACCAGCGCGAGCACGGTTTGAGATTCTGCGAGTTTTGCCCCAGTATGTTCAAGTTGTCCGGTTACCAGCAGGCCGGCGACCAGACCGCCGTACATCGCCAGACCGCCCAGCCGGGGCGTCGGAGTGGTGTGGACGTCGCGGTCACGCACCTCTGGCATGGCGCCGATGCGAATGGCGAACCGGCGGACCAGTGGGACCAGCAAGTAGGTCACCACAGCCGCAACCAGTGCCATGAAGAGGTATTCGCGCACGGACCCAGTTTCCACGATCCTCCGGCCACTCATGACCGGAAAAAGACACAGACTCAGCTTACAAATCGCTGGGATATGGCCGGTGGATGGCTACGATACTGGAAACCCGGAGCCGTGTGACATACGTGCTTTCCCGATTCCGGACCGCCTCCGCCACCAGAGTTCCCACCTCCCTCATCTCCTCAGTGCCCATACCCTGCGTCGTCACACAGGGCGTTCCCACCCGCACACCCGACGTGATCGCCGGCGGTTCGGGATCGTATGGAATGGCATTTCTGTTCAGGGTGATTCCGGCCTCGGCGCATCGGCGCTCGGCTTCCGCCCCCGTCACCCCCACTCCTCGCAGGTCGGCCAGTGCCAGATGGGTGTCCGTACCCCCGGCGACCGGCCGCATGCCCGCCTCGGCCATCGAGTCGCACAGCGCCCGCGCGTTCGCCACCACCCGCGCGGCGTAATCGGCGAACTCCGGGCGGGCCGCCTCGCCGAACGCCACGGCCTTCGCGGCGATCGTGTGCATCTGCGGGCCGTCCTGGACGAAAGGGAAGACCGCCCGGTCGATCCTGCGGGCCAGCTCCGCCGTACAGAGGATGCCGCCGCCGCGCGGCCCGCGCAGCGCCTTGTGCGTGGTGAAGGTGACCACATCCGCGTACGGCACGGCGGACGGGATCGCGCCTCCGGCCATCAGCCCCACCGTGTGCGCGACGTCGGCCAGCAACCACGCGCCCACCTCGTCGGCGATGCCGCGGAAGGCGGCGAAGTCGATCAGCCGCGGGTAGGCGGTCGCGCCGCACACGATCACCTTGGGCTCGTGGCGCAGGGCCAGGTCGCGCACCTCGTCGTAGTCGATCAGCTCGTTGTCGCGGCGGACACCGTAGGAGACCACGTCGAACCAGCGGCCGGAGAAGTTGACCTTGGACCCGTGGGTGAGGTGGCCGCCGTGCGCCGGATCCATCGCGAGCATCGTGTCGCCCGGCCTGAGCAACGCGGCGTAGGCGGCCAGGTTGGCGCCCGCGCCCGAATGCGGCTGGACGTTGGCGTGCTCGGCGCCGAACAGCGTCCTGGCGCGTTCGATGGCCAGGTACTCGGCGCGGTCCACCACCTCGCAGCCGCCGTAGTAGCGGCGGCCCGGGTAGCCCTCGGCGTACTTGTTGGTCAGCGTCGAGCCCAGCGCGGCCAGGACGGCGGGGCTGGCGAAGTTCTCGCTGGCCACCAGCTGGAGCCCGCCCCGCACCCGGGCCAGCTCGTCGAGCAGCACTTGGGCGACCTCGGGGTCCTGCTGCTGCAGGGCGCGGAAGTCTGGGCCGTAATAGGGCGTCTCTCCCACTTGACCACACTATGCCCGCTTCCCCCGCTCCGCCACGCCCTTCCACCGGCTCGGGGCGGAGTACGGCGTCGCCGTACCCCTTCGCCACGTGAGGGGACCTAGCGGAGGACGTGCCACGCCAAAAGGTCAGGAGAAAGCGTGCGGGGCGCTCGACGCGGCCGGGATCCACCGCGGGGTGTCCGCCGCCTGGTCACTGATCGCCGTCAGCACCGCCTGCCGATACAGCCGCAGCCGCGTCCGCCACTCCCCCAGGTCCTCCACATACCTGGTCCCCACGGGGGCGTCCCACGTCTGCGGGCTCTTGGCCATCTGATAGGCCTTGTCCAGCGAACCGGTCAGCGTCTCCAGCACCGGCAGCACGGTCTGCCAGACCGTCACCAGCCGCTGGTAGTCGGGGTTGAACTCCCAGGCCGTCGGCTGACCGTCCAGCGGCCCTGCGCTCCCCGTGCTCGGCGGGCGCTCACCCGGCTGGCGGGGCTGCGGTGCGGGCGGGTCGGCGTACATTTACGCAGGTCCTCCTGGCTTGACGGATCCGGCTGGCCCATCGGGCCCGATCTCCTCCGGGGCCCACTCGCCCTTCCCCCACTCCCCCTTGGGCACCTCCACGCTGGGCATCTCCATCGGCGGGATCTCCGAGATGTTCTCCGCAAGCTCAGCCAGCTTCGCGTCCGACGGCCGTGTGGCCTCCACCGACACCACGTCACTGCCATCACTGACCCACTGCTGCACATCCCCAGCCGAAGCAGCCTGCGTCCCCACCGGCCCACCCGAAGTGGCCGACGGCTCACCCGTCGTCTCCACCGGCCCACCCGAGGTCGCCGACGGCCCGCCCGTCGTCTCCGCCGGGCCACCCGAGGTCGCCGCCTGCGTGGCAGGTCCACCCGGGTCCACCGACCCCGCCGGCCCATCCGGCTTCACGCTCTCCGGAACCCACTCACCCTTGCCCCACTCCCCCTTCGGCACCTCCACACCAGGCATCTCCATCGGCGGAATCTCCGAGATGTTCTGCCCAAGCTCAGCCAACTTCGCATCGGAAGGCCGCGTGGCCTCCACCGACACCACATCACTGCCATCACTGGCCCACTGCTGCACATCCCCAGCCGAAGCAGCCTGCGTCCCCACCGGTCCGCCCGAGGTGGCCGCCTGCGTGGCAGGTCCACCGGGATTCACCGCCCCCGCCGAGCCATCCGGCTTCACGCTCTCCGGAACCCACTCACCCTTGCCCCACTCCCCCTTCGGCACCTCCACACCAGGCATCTCCATCGGCGGAATCTCCGAGATGTTCTGCCCAAGCTCAGCCAACTTCGCGTCGGACGGCCGCGTGGCCTCCACCGAGACGACGTCCCCGTCGTCGGTCTTGCCGGGCTGGTCGGCGGGCTCGACCTGACCGGCCTTGTCGAGCAGGTCGGCGATCTCCTTGGCCGTGGGGGTGGAGTCGAGCGGGATCTGCACGACCTTGACGCCGTCCACCTCGACGATCTGCGGCTTGCCCGCATCGGAAGGCGTGGTGGTCCCGCTGACCGGGGCGGCCTTCTTGAGCTCCTCGCCGGCACCGCTGACGGACTCGGACCCGGTCATCGCCTTGGGCGGCGGGGTGGTCGAGTTCCCGTCCTGAGCGGGCTTGGTCTCCGGGGTGGCCGGTGTCGTGGTGGCGGACTCGGACGGCGCAGGCTTGTCCCCAGCCTCCGGCTTGTCCCCGACCTCAGGCTTGTCCTCGGCGTCCGGCTTGTCCTCGGTCTCAGGCTTGGCACCGGAGTCCGGTTTGCCGCTGGTGTCCTGTTGGGTGCCGGTGGGGGGCGTGGTGGTACCGGCGTCCTCGCGCTTCTCCAGCAAGGTCAGCCGCGCCGTGACGTCACGGACCATCCCGTCACACGCCTCGGCCACCTGCGCGGGCCGGTGCGTCGTCTGGGTCGCGAGCCCGGCCGCGCCCATCACCTGCGCGACCCGGCCCTCGATCTGACGCATCTGCACGGCCGCCTGCCGTACCTCTGCCAGCAACTCACGGACCAGCTTGGGATCCATACCGTCGAACTTGGCCACGATCTCACGGTAGGTGTCCCGTGGCCCGGACGCCCGAGCGATGCTCAGCCGGTATGCCTACGCGTCGGTGGCGACGTAGCCCACGATGCCGCGCAGCTTCTCCACCGGGATGGCGCCCTTGCGCAGCAGCCGGGGGATGGCCGAGGTGAGGTCGACGATGGTCGAGGGCACGTCGTCGGAGCAGGGCCCGCCGTCGAGGTAGACGGAGACGGACTCGCCCAGTTGCTCCACGGCGTTGGCCGCGGTGGTGGCGGCGGGGGCGCCGGAGCGGTTGGCGCTGGAGACGGCCATCGGGCCGGTCTCCTTGAGCAGGTCGAGCGCGACCGCGTGCAGCGGCATGCGGATGGCGACGGTGCCCTTGGTGTCGCCGAGGTCCCAGGACAGGGCCCGGTTGGCCTTGCAGACGATGGTGAGCGGCCCGGGCCAGAAGGCGTCGATGAGGTCCTGGCCGTAGGGGCCCATGTCCTCCACGAGCGCGGTGGCGGCGCGTACGGTGCCCACCAGGACGGGCGGCGGCATGTCGCGGCCCCGGCCCTTGGCGTCGAGGAGCTTCTGCACCGAGGCGTGGATGAAGGCGTCGCAGCCGATGCCGTACACGGTGTCGGTCGGCATCACGACCAGATCACCCAGGCGTACGGCTGCCGCCGCCTCGATGAGGCCCGCAGCGCGCTGGTCGGGATCGGAACAGTCAAAAACCGCCATGTCGCTTCACCCTAATCCTGGCCGAGTCTGGCCGTGACGAACCGGTCTCTACGCGTCAGATCCTGGCGCAGCCGGGCGTCGCGCCAGCCGTGTTCCTCGGGGAAGAGCAGGTAGACCGCCTGCCCTTGCTCGTCGGCGTGCTCCACCGCCACCCAGCCGCCTGGGCGGAGCAGGCGGCGTGCCGTACGTTCGACCGCCCGGACCTCGCCCAGGCCGTCCTCGCCGCTGCCGAACAGCGCCCGCCTCGGGTCGTAGTCGCGCACCTCGGGGTCGCGCGGGATGGCGCCGGGCGGGATGTAGGGCGGGTTGGAGATCACCAGGTCGACCTTGCCGTTGAGCTCGGGCAGGGCGCCGGCGAGGTCCTCGGGGTGCAGGTGCACGCGGCCCTGGCCGTGCTCGGTGATGTTGCGCTTGGCCCAGCCGTACGCCTCGGGGTCGACCTCGACCGCGTGGACCTCGGCGAGGGCGACCTCCTGCGCGATGGACAGCGCGATGGCGCCCGAGCCGGTGCCGAGGTCGACGACGAGGGGCGCGGCGACGTCCATCTCGCGCAGCCGCTCGATCGCCCAGCCGGCCATCACCTCGGTCTCGGGCCGGGGCACGAAGACGCCCGGGCCGACGTTCAGCTCGAGGTAGCGGAAGTAGGCCTTGCCCGTGATGTGCTGCAGCGGCTCGCGCGCCTCACGCCGGGCGATGCCCTCCCAGAAGAGGGCGTCGAACTCGGAGTCGCGGACCGTGTGCAGTTCGCTTCTGCGCACGCCATGGACGAACGCGGCGATCTCCTCGGCGTCGGTGCGCGGCGAAGGGACCCCCGCCTCGGCCAGCCGGGCCGTGGCGTGTGCGATCTCGTCCAGGAGGAATGTCATGTGTGGGCAGCGAGCTTCTCCGCCATCTCGGCGTCGATGAGGGCTTGGGTGACGGCGTTGAGTTCGCCGTCGAGCACCTGGTCGAGGTTATACGCCTTGAAGCCGACGCGGTGGTCGGAGATGCGGTTTTCCGGGAAGTTGTAGGTGCGGATGCGCTCGCTGCGGTCGACGGTGCGCACCTGCGACTTGCGCTCGGCCTGGGCGGCGGCGTTGGCCTCCTCCTCGGCGAGCGCCTGGAGCCGGGCGCGCAGGATGCGCAGCGCGGACTCCTTGTTCTGGAGCTGGCTCTTCTCGTTCTGGCACGAGACCACCACGCCCGTGGGCAGGTGGGTGATGCGGACCGCCGAGTCGGTGGTGTTGACCGACTGGCCGCCGGGGCCGGAGCTGCGGTAGACGTCGATCCGCAGGTCGTTGGCGTCGATCTGGATGTCGACCTCCTCGGCCTCCGGATAGACGAGCACGCCCGCGGCGCTGGTGTGGATGCGGCCCTGCGACTCGGTCGCGGGCACGCGCTGCACGCGGTGGACGCCGCCCTCGAACTTCAGGCGCGACCACACGCCCTCGTCGCCCTTGGCCTTGATGCCGACCGTGACGTCCTTGTAGCCGCCCAGGTCGGAGTGCTGCGCGTCGATGATCTCGACCTTCCAGCCGAGCCGCTCGGCGTAGCGGAGGTACATCCGCAGCAGGTCGCCGGCGAACAGCGCCGACTCCTCACCGCCTTCGCCCGCCTTGATCTCCATGATGATGTCCTTGTCATCATTGGGATCGCGCGGGATCAGCAGGTGCTTGAGGCGCTCCTCCAGCTTGGGGATGCGGCCTTCCAGCTCGGCGGCCTCCTCGGCGAACGTGGCGTCCTCGCCGGCCAGCTCCTTGGCCGCGGACAGGTCGTCGCGTACCGACTCCAGCTCGCGGTAGGTGCCCACCACCGGGGTGAGCTGCGCGTACCGCTTGCCCAGCGTGCGCGCCTTGTTCTGGTCAGCGTGCACGGCGGGATCGGCGAGCTGCGTCTCCAGCTCGGAATACTCCTTGAGCAACTCGTCCAGATTCACCGTGCATCCTCCTCGTTCGGTGCGGTTGGGCGGCTTGAGCCCCAATCACCAACAACGCCGACCCGACGGCACCAACGTGCCACCGGGCCGGCGTCGCGGAAGCTAAGCCTTCTTGCTGCCGAACCGCTTCTCGAACTTGGCCACGCGGCCACCGGTGTCGAGGATCTTCTGCTTGCCCGTGTAGAACGGGTGGCAGGCGGAGCACACGTCAGCGTGGATCACGCCGTTCTTGGCGGTGCTGCGCGTCGTGAAGGTGCTGCCGCAGGCGCAGCTCACCTGCGTGACGTGGTAATCCGGGTGGATGTCGCGCTTCATTGCTGTCCTTTCGAGTTGCGGTCGCCGGGTCGCCTTGGAGATTCCGTACGGCTTGCGCGCTGTCGCACACGGGGGTGCGCGCGGGCGGGAACCGGTACCGCTTCGGTTCAGCTACCAGTGTGCCAGATCGTTCAACCTTCCCAGGCCACGTGGCATTCCCAGGAGGCGTTGAGCTTGGGATGTGGACGAGTCACTTCCGTCACACTAGGCTCCGGTGCCCAAACCGTAACTTTTCCCCTCATGTTGACCGAGCAAAAGGAACCCCATCAAATGAAGAGAAGGATGCGGTTGCTCTTCGCGACCGTAACCGGCGCGGCGGTGCTCTCCAGCACCTTCGTGGCTTCCTCGGCAGCATCGGCACAGTCCCTCGCGGCCTGTACCCTCACGGCCACGGATGTCACCAAGATCACGCTTGGCGACTCCTACATCCCACTGAAGGACGACCTCAAGGTAGACCTCTCGGTCGCGGTGAAGGACCCCTACGGACCGAAGGCCACCGAGTACCCCGTCGTCGACACCACCAAGGACGCCAGCCCCGCGCCGGCGCTCAAGGACCGCAAGTGGGTTGTCAAGCCGGTGGTCACCTCCGCCACCGCCGAGATCTTCCGCACCGGTGAGACGACCGCGTCCCAGTCCATCGCCCTCACCGGGGCCCCTGGCGACCTGCCCGTGCCGCAGACCGCCGACGGCATCCCGGAGACCACCGAGAAGCTCGCGGTCGCGGCTGTGCCGGAGAGCGTCGACCTCAAGGGTCAGTTCGTCATCAAGGAGACGGACAAGGACAAGGCCGGGAAGTGGACCGTCAAGGTCACCGTCACCCGGACCTCGGGCGGCAACACGGCGGGCAACTGCCAGGAGTTCGACGTCTCCGGCAAGCAGGAAGTCGCTTCCGGCAGTGTCTCTCCCTCCACCATCCAGCTCAAGCGCGGTCAGGACGTCCCGGTTCGCATCACCGCCAGCGTGAAGAACGCCACCGGGGTGAGTGCGGAGCTGCGGCCGCACGACGGGTCGATGTGGATCAACGTCCCCCTCACCAAGGAGGGTGACGGGAACTACCGTTACACCGCCTACCTCGCGGACGACACCTCGCCCGGCAGCTGGTACCTGGTCATCAAGGGGACCCGCGGCAAGGAGGCCATCGAGGCCACCGGGATGTCGTTCACCATCCTCGCCCCCGAGGACGGCGTCGCGCCCAAGGCCTCTTCCAAGGTGACCATCAAGGCGCCGAAGAAGGCCAAGCTCGGCAAGGCGTTCAAGATCTACGGCAAGGCCTACCGCGGTTCCAAGGGGTACTCCGGCAAGGTCCTGGAGCTGTACTTCAAGAAGAAGGGCAAGAAGTCCTTCACCTTCTACGGCTTCGCCAAGGCGACCTCGACCGGTGTGTGGGCGAAGAACGTGAAGCAGAAGTACGACGGCTACTGGCGCGTCGTGGTGCCGGGCACCAGCAAGACGAAGAAGTCCTACGCGAACTCGAGTCTCGTGGACGTGAAGTAACCGGTTAGCGGGCGCTCGCCGTTCCGCCGAGGTAGGCGAGGACGGCGAGGACCCGGCGGTGGTCGTCGGGGGCGGGGCCGAGGTTCAACTTCCCGAAAATTCCGGAAATGTGCTTCTCCACCGCCCCCTCCGAAATCACCAGCCGCGCGGCGATCGCCGTGTTGGACCGCCCCTCGGCCATCAGAGCCAGCACCTCCCGCTCCCGGGGCGAGAGCGAGTCGAGCGGAGCTCCTCGCCGCTGCCGGCTGAGCAACTGCAGCACCACCTCGGGGTCGATGACCGTCCCCCCGCCCGCGACCTGGCGGACCGCGTCGAGGAACTCGGCGACGTCGGAGACGCGCTCCTTGAGCAGGTACCCCACCCCCGGCCCGATCAGCTCGCCTGCGTACTGCTCCTCGACGTACTGCGACAGCACCACGATGGGGAAGCCCGGCCGGGAGGCGCGGATGCGCAGGGCCGCGCGGATGCCCTCGTCGGTGTGGCCTGGCGGCATGCGGACGTCCACGATCGCCAGGTCGGGCGCGAGCGCCGAGACCGCCTCCAGCAGGGCGTCGGCGTCGCCGACCAGGGCCACGGTCTCGATGCCGCCGTCGGCCAGCAGCCGGGAGACGCCCTCGCGCAGCAGCACGGAGTCCTCGGCGATCACCACTCGCATGGTGATCAATACTCGCAGGGCAGCTCGGCTCTGACCAGGGTGGGTCCCCCGACGGGGCTGTGCAGGACGAGCAGGCCGTCGATGGTCGCCGCGCGGTCGGCCAGCCCGGCCAGGCCGCCGCCGGGGTGCACGGTCGCCCCGCCGAGCCCGTTGTCCCAGACCTCCACGAACACCGCGGAACCGTCCCCGTGCACCCGGACCGAGGCCTCGGTCGCGGCGGCGTGCTTGGCGAGGTTGGCCAGGGCCTCGGCGACGGTGAAGTAGGCGATGCTCTCGACCGCGGCCGGCGGCCGGGCGCGCAGCTCGACGCCGACGTCGACCGGGACGGGGGCGCGGGCGGCGAGGGCGGACAGGGCGGCGTCGAGGCCGCGTTCGGTGAGGATCGCCGGGTGGATGCCACGGGCCAGGTTGCGCAGTTCGGCGATGGCCGCCTTGGTGCCGTCGTGGGCCTGGACGATGAGCTCGCGCGCGGCGTCGGGGTCGGTGTCGAGCTTGGCGCGGGCCCGGCCGAGGTCGACCGCGACGGCCAGGAGCCGCTGCTGGGCGCCGTCGTGCAGGTCGCGCTCGATGCGGCGGCGTTCGGCCTCGGCGGCGTCGACCCCGCGGGCGCGGCTGGCGCGCAGGCGTTCGGCCTCGTTGCCGCCGAGCAGGGCGACCGCGAGCAGGCCGTGCAGCCAGGCCATGCCGCGCACGCCGTACAGGGTGAGGGCGAACATGACCAGCCCGAGCAGGACGGCCACGAGGCTGAGCGGCAGCGAGTCGAGCTCGAACCCGGCCAGTTGCACCGGCGTGCCCAGCAGGAGGAAGAGCGGCGCGCCGAGCAGCGCGAAGGTGGTCAGCCAGAGCAGGAGCGAGGCCACGAACTCCACGAAGCTCAGCGGGATGAGCAGGAGCAGGTAGCCGAGGTCCTTCCAGGTGGCCGGGTCGGTGACCAGCCAGCGGATCAGGCCGCGCTCGGGCTGCGGCCGGTAGGGGTCGGCGATGCGCACCCCGAGGGTCAGCCGCAGCAGCCGCCGCTCCAGCATCGCCCCGCCGCGCCACAGGAACATGGTCGCGACGAGCAGCAGCACGCCCACCCAGAAGATCATCAGGATCAGCGAGGTCGGCAGCAGGAACGCCAGCACCACGAACCAGCCGAGCCCGAGCAGGGGGCTGAGCAGCAGGTACGGCGCCGCCCGCCAGGTCATCGGGTCACGCGCCAGCCCCACCGGGCCCCACGGGCCGCCCACGAACCGGATCACTGAAGTCGCCACCCCACCAGCCTGCCCGCCGGAGCGCGCCCGGTGAATGGAGCCATCCGTATTGTCCGGCTTCGGGTTATCCCCCCTGTGCGCCGGAGATCTGGCCGCCGACGACCTCTTCGGCCCGGTGGCAGGCCACGTTGCGTCCGGCGACCTCGCGGGCGACCGGCCGCACGGTCCGGCAGACGTCGGTGGCCAGCGGGCAGCGGCGCTGGAAGGCGCAGCCCTCGGTGGCGGGCGCGGCCTCGACCTTGCCGACCGCCTTGGGCGGCGCGCCGCCGATCTTCGGCACCGCGTCGCGCAGGGCCGCGGTGTACGGGTGCGCGGGCCGGGTGAGCAGCGTGCGCGTCGGCCCGGCCTCCACGACCCGCCCGGCGAAGAGCACCTGGGAGGTACGGCAGAGCCGATCCACCACGGCCAGGTTGTGCGTGATGAGGAAGTAGGTCAGCCCCCGCGAGCTCGCCAGCGAGGCCAGCAGGTCCAGCACCCGCGCCTGGACGGTGACGTCGAGCGCGCTGGTCGGCTCGTCGAGCACGAGGATGTCCGGCTCGACGGCCAGCGCGCGGGCGATGACGGCCCGCTGCCGCTGCCCGCCGGAGAGCTGGTGCGGGCGGCGCTCGGCGAGGGCCGGGTCGAGGCCGACCGACTCCAGGAGCTCGGTGATGCGGGCGTCGCGGGCGGCCCGGTCGAGCCGGTGGTGGGCGTCGAGCGCCTCGGCGATCGAGGAGCCGATCCGCATGCGCGGGTCGAGGGCCTCGCTGCCGTCTTGGAAGACCGGCTGGACCTGGCCGCGGAAGGCGGCCCGGTCGGCCCGGCCCAGGGCGTTGAGGTCGCGCGTGCCGTACGTTATGGCCCCGGACATCGGCTTGATCAGCCCGAGCAGAGCGCGGGCGACGGTCGTCTTGCCGGACCCGCTCTCCCCGATCAGCCCGACGCCGCCCTCGGTCACCTCGACGCTGACGTCGTGCACGACGGGACGCCCGCCGTACCCGAGGGTCACGTTGTCAGCCTTCAGCATGGTCTGCCTCCGGGAGCGTCGGCACGGCGGCGATGAGCTCGCGCGTGTAGGCGGACGTGGGGTTGGCGAAGAGCTCGGCGGCGGGCCCGCTCTCCACGACGCGGCCGTCCTTCATGACGGTGACGTGGTCGGCGATGGCCGAGACCAGCGCCAGGTCGTGCGAGACGAGCAGGACGGCCAGGCCGCGCTCGTCGTGCAGGCGGCGCAGCACCGCGACCACCTCGGCCTGGACGGTGACGTCGAGCGCGCTGGTCGGCTCGTCGGCGAGGATGACCTCCGCGCCGAGAGCGAGCGCGACGGCGATGGCGAAGCGCTGGGCCTGACCACCGGAGACCTCGTGCGGGTAGCGGCGCAGGATCGACTCGTCGAGCAGCACGTCGCGCACGGCCTCGCGGGCCCGGCGGTCGGCCTCGCCGCCCTTGACGCCGTGCTTGGCCAGGGCCTTGCGCAGCAGGACGCCCAGGCGCATCGTCGGGTTGAACGCGCCCTGCGGGCTCTGCATGACCAGCGCGATCCGCGACCCGCGCAGGTCCTTGGCGCCGTGCCTCACCACGTCGGTGCCGAAGGCGTCGATCGAGCCGGTGACGGTGGCGCCCTCCAGCAGGTCGAGCACGGCCATGAGCGTGGTGGTCTTGCCCGAGCCGCTCTCCCCCACGATGGCCACGCACTCGCCGGGCCGTACCTCCAGCGACGGCACCTGCGCGATGACGCGGTCGCCGATGCGGACCTCCAGGTCGGTGATCTTGATCATCGCGGCAGCCTCCTGGGGTCGAGCGCGGCCCGCAGTCCCTCGCCGAGCACGTTGAAGGCGAAGGCGGTGAGCATGATGGCCAGGCCGGGGAAGGTGACGACCCACCAGTCGGTGGTGAGCAGCGACTGGCCCTGCTCGATCATCAGGCCCCACTCGGCGGTCGGCTCCTGCGCGCCCAGCCCGAGGTAGGACAGCGCCGCGGCGGTGAGGATGATGCCGCCGCCGTCGTTGGAGAGCTGCACCAGCACCGGGGTGAGCGAGTTGGGCAGGACGTGCCGCACCACGATCGCCGGCGGGCTCACGCCCAGGCACTGCGCGGCGTCCACGTAGCCGCGCTTGGCGACCGAGGCCGCCACCGAGGCGGTGAGCCGGGCGTACCACGGCCACCAGGTGGCCGCGATGGCGACGATCACCGTGGTCACGCTCGGCCGCAGCACCACCGCGGTGGCCAGGGCCAGCAGCAGCGCGGGGAAGGCGAGGAAGACGTCGGTGACGCGCATGATCACGTCCCGGGTCCAGCCGCCCGCGTACCCGGCGATGACGCCGAGCGTCACGCCGACCAGCGCCGACAGGCCCAGCACCGCGGCGACGATGCCGAGGGAGGTCCGCGCGCCGTACAGGATGCGGGTGAAGATGTCCCGGCCGACCTGGTCGGTGCCGAACCAGTGCTCGCCGCTGGGCGGCAGCAGGCTGTTGAGCGGGTCCAGGGCGTCCTCGGGGTACGGCGAGAGCAGCGGGGCGAAGATCGCGGCCAGCACGATCAGGGCCAGGACGACCGCGCCCACGCGCGCCAGGGGGTCGAGCCGTCTCATCGCACCCTCGCCCTCGGGTCGACGACGCCCTGCACCAGGTCCACGACCAGGTTGGCCAGCACGTAGAGCAGGGCCACCAGGAGCGTGACCCCGGCGATGGCCGGGGTGTCCAGGGCGCGGATGGAGTCGGCGGCGTAGCGGCCCAGGCCGGGCCAGTTGAAGACCGCCTCGACCAGGAAGCCGTTGACGATCGCGTAGGCGAAGACCAGCGCGACCAGCGCCAGCACCGGGTTGAGCACCGGGCGCAGCGAGAAGCGGGTGAGCACCGCGCTCTCGCCGAAGCCGAGCGCGCGGGCCATCCGGGCGTGGTCGAGCCCGGACTCCTCGATCAGCGCGGCCCGGGTGAGCTGCGCGATCACGCCCATCGGGTAGGCGGCCACGACCAGCGCGGGCAGCACGAGGTGGTGCAGGGTGTCGGTGAACATCGGCCAGTTGCCGGTGATCAGCGAGTCGACGATCGTGATGTTGGTGTAGACGGTCAGCGGGCTGGTGGTGTCGAGCGAGGCGTCGTACTCGCCGGCCACCGGGAACCAGCCGAGGTTGCTGGCGAAGACGGTCTGCGCGGTGAGCGCGAGCCAGAAGACCGGGACGGAGACGGCGAGCATCCCGCCGATCCGCACCGAGAAGTCCAGGAATCTCATCTTGTACCGGGCGGCGACGATCCCCAGCGGGATCCCCAGCACGATCGCCACCAGCAGGGCCGCCCCGACCAGCTCCAGCGAGGCCGGGAAGGCGAGCATCAGGTCGTCCAGGACCGGCTGCCGGGTGTGCAGGCTGGTGCCGAGGTCCCCGCTCAGCAGGTCGCGCACGTACTCCCACAACTGCACCGGCAGCGGCGCGTCGAGCCCGAACCTGGCCCGCACCTCCGCCAGCTCGGCCGCGGTCGCCTTGGGCCCGGCGTAGGCGACCGCGGGGTCGCCGGGCAGCAACCGCATGATCGCGAAGGTGAGCACGACCACGCCGGCCACGACCAGGAGAGCCTGGCCGAGCCGGCGGATCAGGTACCTCAGCACGGTTTACTTCCCCGGCTTCAGGTCGTAGGCGAAGACGACGTTCGGGTAGGCCGGGTTGTCCACGTAGCCCTCGACGCCGCCGCTGAAGGCCCGGCGGTAGCGCTGCACGAACGGCACGGCCACGGCGGCCTGCTCGTCGATGATCTTCTTCTGCAGGTCGGCGTAGGCCGCCTCGGCCTTGGCCCGGTCGGTCGCGGCCAGCTCGGGCAGCGCGTCGATCTGCGCGTCGAGCTCCTTGTCGGCCAGGTAGGACAGGTTGAAGCTGACCGGGTCGGCGCTGCGGAAGACGTTGGCGAACCACGAGTAGGCGTCGGCGTAGTCGGGGTACCAGTACATGACGAAGACGTCCTGCTTGCCCTTCTTGCCCTGCTCCCACTGGGTGTTCCAGTTGAGCGGGGTCAGGGTGAGCTCCACGTTGAGCTTCTTCAGCGCGGTGGCCAGCAGGGTGCCGAGGAGCTGCTGGTCCTCGTCGCCCTGGGCGTAGGTCATCGACAGCTCCAGCGGCTTGCCGCCGGGGCCGAAACCGGCCTCCTTGAGCAGCGTCTCGGCGCCGGCGAGATCTTGCTTCGGGGTCATCCCGGCAGCATGCCCGAGCAGCCCCTCCGGCACCAGACCGCTGGCGGCGACCGCCGCGCCCTTGGTGGCGGCGACCAGGCCGTCGTAGTCGATCGCCTTCTGCAGCGCCTTTCGCACCTTCACGTCGACCGTCTCGGTGTTGAACAGCACCAGGAGGTTCTGGAAGGACGGGGTCTCCGACGTCTGCAGGCCCGCGCCCTTGGCCTGCGCGAACAACTGCGGGCCGAGGCGGTTGGCGAAGTTGATCTCGCCGCGCTGCAGGAGCTGCCAGGTGGTGGTCTCCTCGGGCACGACCCGGAACTGCATCTGCTTGTAGTGCGGGCCGTCCCAGCCGCCCCAGTAGCCGTCGAAGGCCTTCAGGGTCAGCTCGGTCTCGCGGCCCTTCTGCCAGGTGTCGATGGTGTACGGGCCGGAGCCGCCGTCGGCCTTGCCCGCCTCGAAGTCGACCGTGGGGTCGTAGATGTAGGCGCCGTACCCGGCCGAGGCGACCACGTCGAGCGGGGTCGGGTACTTCAGGGTGAACTTCACCGTCGAGGCGTCCGGCGTCTCGATCTTGTCCACCGCGCTCCAGATGTAGGCCGCGTAGCCCTTCTTCTGCACGGTGTGCTCGATCGCGGCCTTGACCGCGGCGGCGTCGAGCGGCTTGCCGCTGTGGAACTTCACGCCCGGACGCAGGGTGAAGGTCCAGGTCTTACCGTCCTCGGCGGCCGTCCACGAGGTGGCCAGGCGCGGCTCGGCCTTCTGCGTGGCCGGGTTGTACTTGGTCAGCGTCTCGTAGATGTTCTGGAGCGCGATGATCTCGTTGGAGGACGAGGTGGCCGGGTTCCAGTCGGTCACGATGTCCAGGTTGTGGCTGTAGACGAACGGCCCGGACGGCGAGGCCGCCCCCGGCGGCGACGAGCCGTCCGGCTTCGCGGCGCCGCGCACCTGGCCGCCTCCGCAGGCGGTGACGGCCAGCGCGAGCGCGGCCATGGCGCTGACGATGCGGGTTGTCCTGCGCATGGATCCTCCTTAGATCTTTCCGAGCGGCCCGGCCGCCTTGATCTGGACCCGGAGCGCGGGCTCCGGTAGGTAGCTGAGCGGGATCTCGGTCACCTCGACGACCTCGACCGCCGCCGGGTCGGCCCCCGCCTGTACGGCTCGCCCGCGCGCGGTCTCGACAGCCGTGTCGATGGCCTCACGACGCCCGGCGCCCGCCGGGACGATGGTCTCGATCGAGCCGCTGACCAGTGCGATAGCCGCGCCGACCGCGTTGGCGACGCCGCCGTGCGAGGGCCGGACCACCTCGCTGACGCCGGGCAGCCCGTCCGGCACCAGGAAGGCGCCGCCGCCCACGACGACCAGCGGCAGGTCGCTCTTGCCGAGCGACATCCGGTCGACCGCGTCGGCCACCTGCTCGTCGGTACGGCGGAGCACCCCGGCCAGCTCGGCCGGCGGCCGGACGGTGCCGATCGCGGCCCGGCCCGCGGCCACGCACGCGTCGGTCATCGTGGCGGTCGAGCCGCCGAACACCAGCGCCTCCGTGCCGATGCGGTAGCCGACCGAGGTCGTGCCCGGCACGCCGTCCGCGCCGATGACCGTGCCGCCGCCCAGGGCCAGCGCGAGGATGTCCGGCATGCGGAAGTTGGTGCGCACCCCGCCGATCTCCACGCCCGCCGAGGAGACCCGGGGGAAGCCGTTGACCAGCACGCCGAGGTCGGTGGAGGTGCCGCCGACGTCGGCCACGATCGCGTCGCTCAGCCCCGACAGGTAGGCCGCGCCGCGGATGGAGTTGGCCGGCCCGGAGCCGATGGTCAGCACCGGGTAGCGGGCGGCGTAGTCGACCGTCATCAGCGTGCCGTCGTTCTGCGCGAAGTAGCGCGTCACGTCAAGGCCGTGCTGGTCGAGCACCTCCTGGAGGGCGTCGTGCACGTGCGCGGCGACCTGGTAGAGCGCGGCGTTGAGCACCGCGGCGTTCTCCCGCTCCAGCAGGCCGAGCGCGCCGATCTCATGGCTGACGCTGACCGGCACCTGCGCGCCGAGTTCCTCGGCCACGATCTCGGCCGCGCGCAGCTCCTGCTCGTTGGAGGCCGGGCTGAAGACCGAGGTGACGGCCACCGCGTCGGCGTGCCCGGCGATCGTCGCCAGGAAGCGGCGCAGGCCCTCCTCGTCGAGCGGGGCGATCTCGCGGCCGTCGACGTAGTTGCCGCCGCCCAGCACGGCCGCGCCGGCCAGCACGTACTCGCGCAGGTCGGCCGGCCACGACTCCATCGGCGGCACCGACTTCGACGAGGGCGCGCCCAGCCGGACCGCGGCCACCCGGCCGAGCCGGCGCCGCTCCAGGATGGCGTTGGTGGCGTGCGTGGTGCCGAGCATCACGCGGCCGACCCGCTGCCGCTCGTCGCCGAGTTGCTCCAGCACCGCGGTGATCGCGTTGCGCATGCCGGCGGTGACGTCGGCGCTGGTCGCCTGCTTGGTGGCGGCGACGATCCGGTTGGCCGCGTCGAGCACCACCGCGTCGGTGTTGGTGCCGCCGACGTCCACGCCGATTCGCAGGTCACGCATTGGCTTCCTCCACCGGGACGTAGTCGATGTCGTAACCGAAGGCGGCGGGGCCGGCCGTACGCAGGCCCGCGGAGGTGCGCCACAGCGGCGCGCACGGCCAGGCCAGGACGCTCACCCGCTGGCCGTAGCGCAGGGACTCGGTCGAGATGGCCTCGGCGGTCTGGCTGTCCACGATGGTGATCAGGTCGGGCACGCTGGCGCGGACCTCGCCGTCCTCCAGCGCGACCAGGTTCTCGTTCTGGATCTCCACCCGCAGCAGGCGGCCCTTGCAGTCGCCCACCCCGTCGATCACGACGCTGCCGCGGACGAAGCCGCCGCCGGTGCGCCGCTCGATGTCGACGACCTTGCCGGTGATCAGGTTCGAGGCGCCGAGCTCGGCGGTCAGCGAGCCGACCGGGTCCTCCGCGCCGATCACCGCGCGGCCGATGGCGATCGCCCTGCTCACCGTGCCCTCGATGGCCGCGCCGCGCATCTCGCCGACCGGCAGGATGTAGTCGGCCATCAGGGCCGTGCTGCCCATCGCCACGCAGACCGCGCGGGCCAGGGTCTCCGACCAGGTGCCGCTCGCCGGGCGCAGCGCCGCGACGTTGCCCTGCACGTCGGCCAGGACCACCAGGCCCGGGTCGCGGCCGGCGACGTACATCGAGACCATCTGCACCTCGGGGAAGGCGCGGCCCATGCCGTCGGCGTCCAGCAGTGGCAGGCCCAGGCGCGCGGCCAGCGCCACCGGCTCCACGCCGTTGCCGCCGCCGATCTCCGAGGCCATCACCGCGACCACCGGCTTGCCGAGCGTCTGCTCGACCGTCTCGCGGATGATCAGGCCCTCGTCGCCGCTGGGCAACATCTCGTGCGAGACCGTCGGCGCGCCGATCGACCCCAGCGGCAACACGAGGCCGTCCGCGGGCAGGTCGGCCAGGGTCACCAGGTCCACGTCCCCGTACTGGCGCAGCGCCCGCTCGGCCGACAGCGCGGCGACCGTCACCACTCCGCCGCCGCCGGTGCCCAGGATCGCGCAGCCTCGGGTGAGGGGCGGGATGTCCGCCGGCGTGATTGTCTTCCCGTCGTGCATGACGACAGCCTTCCTGCCTGCGGCTTTGTCGCTATAGGGCGCGGAAAACGAATTTTGCGTACTTTATGTGATGCGCGGATAAGCTCCGTCCATGGCGCGTATCGCTGACCTGCTCGCCGGGGCCCATCCGCCGCTCCGGCTGCTCGCCGGGCCGCTGGCCGCGCGAGCCCTCGGGGCGGTGACCTCGCTGGACTCCCTCGCCGCCATGCGGCAGGCGCCGGCCGGGACCCTCGTCGTCGTGCCCGCCCGGGTGGCCGCGCGGGCTGTGCCGTACGAGCTGGATGTGGCGGTACGGCATGCGGCCCAGCGCGATCTCACCGCGCTCGTGCTGATCGGCTGCACCGGGCTGCCCATCACCACCCAGCGCCTGGCCGACCGCGCCGACCTGCCGGTCCTCGGCGTCGTGGAGGAGCGGGACGTCGCCGAGGTCGTGCTCGCCATCGACCGCATCATCCGCAGCGGCGCCGCCGAGGCCCTGTCGCGGGCCCGTTCCGCCCTCGCCGCCGTCCGGGAGGCCGAGCCCTCCGGCGACCTCGCCCGGCTCCTCAACGACGCCGGCGCCGCCCTCGGCCTGCACCTCCGCCTCCTCGACCCCGCCGACGCCGGCGCGGCGGCCCGGAACGACCCGGCCTATCCGGATTCGGCTCCTGCCACGGCGAGGCACTCGGCTCCTGCCACGGGGAGGCGGGCCGACGAGAGCGGCGTTGGTACGGCAAGGCGGGACGGCGCGGGCGGGACCGGCGACTCCGATGGGGCCGGCGGGGCGGGGTTCGGCGGGGCGGGGTTCGGTGGGGAGCCGGTGTGGCTGGACGGGCGGCTGATCGGCGTGGTCACCGCCACCCGCCTGTCCGAGCCCTACGAGGACCTGGCCGCCGACGACGAGGCCGCCCGCCTGGCCCTGCCCGCGGTCGCCGCCGCCGCGGCCCGGATGCGCGCCGCGGCGCTGGCCCACGAGATCGCCCCCGGCCAGCTCCGCTCCGACCTGCTCACCGAACTGGTCGTCGCCGACCGCACCCAGGCCAGCCGCCTGGCCGACCGCGCCCGGGTCCTGGGCCTGCCGGTCGACGGCCGGCACGTCGCCGTCTGGGTCGACGTCGAGGACGGCATCGCCGGCTCCCTGGCCGAACACCGCCGCCTGCTCGACTCGGTCGTCCTCGACGTCCTGCAACGCCCCCGCACCCCCGAAGGCCGCTGGAACGTCGCCCGCATCGAGGAAGCCCTGCTGATCCTGTGCAGCTCCACCGCGGGCGGCGCCGACACCACCCACCGGATGCGCCTGGCCGCCCACGACCTGGTCACCGCCCTCGCCGACCGCCACCCCGGCCGGGCGCTCCGCTGCGGCATCGGCACCCCGCAGACCGCCCTCGACGGCCTGCGCACCTCCGCCCTCGAAGCCCGCTCCGCCGCCGCCTCGGCCGCCGCGCGCGGCACCCTGGTCGAGCAGTTCGACGCCACCGGCATCCGCCGCGTCCTGGCCGAGGCCGCCGCCTCCACGCTCAGCCGCCGCGTCGTCGACGAGCTGCTGCGCCCGCTCGACGCGCTCGGCAAGGACCGTAGCCTCCAGGCGGTCACCACCCTCGCCGCCTACCTCGACGTCCAGCGCTCCCCCCGGCTGGCCGGCAAGCGTCTCAACCTGCACTTCAACGCGGTCTCCTACCGGATCAGGAAGATCACCGAGACGCTGGGCGCGGACCTCGACGACCACGAGACCCGCTTCGCCCTGCACCTGGCCTGCCGCCTGCGCCTCACCCACCTGAGCGGCGGCTAGCCGTACCGGTTCCGGACCACGAAAAAGCGGCGAGGTGGGAACCACCTCGCCGCTTCTCCAGCCGATCAGACCTAGTCGCGGTCGTTGCTGACCGTGGTCTTCTGCACCTGCATCAGGAACTCGGCGTTGGACTTGGTCTCCTTCATCTTCTCCAGGAGAAGCTCAAGAGCCTGCTGCATGTCCAGCGCGTGCAGGACGCGGCGGAGCTTCCAGACGATCTGGAGCTCGTCCTTCGCCATGAGGATCTCTTCCTTACGGGTGCCGGACGCGTCCACGTCGACAGCCGGGAAGATGCGCTTGTCGGCGAGCGACCGGTTGAGCTTGAGCTCCATGTTGCCGGTGCCCTTGAACTCCTCGAAGATGACCTCGTCCATCTTGGACCCGGTCTCCACCAGCGCGGTGGCGAGGATGGTCAGCGAGCCGCCGTTCTCGATGTTGCGCGCGGCGCCGAAGAACCGCTTCGGCGGGTAGAGCGCGGTCGAGTCGACACCACCGGACAGGATGCGGCCCGAGGCGGGCGCGGCCAGGTTGTAGGCGCGGCCCAGACGGGTGATCGAGTCGAGCAGCACGACCACGTCGTGACCGAGCTCGACGAGCCGCTTGGCGCGCTCGATGGCCAGCTCGGCGACGGTGGTGTGGTCCTCGGCCGGACGGTCGAAGGTCGAGTGGATGACCTCGCCCTTGACCGAGCGCTGCATGTCGGTGACTTCCTCAGGGCGCTCGTCCACCAGGACGACCATGAGGTGGCACTCGGGGTTGTTGCGGGTGATCGCGTTGGCGATCGACTGCAGCACCATCGTCTTACCGGCCTTGGGCGGCGAGACGATCAGACCACGCTGGCCCTTGCCGATCGGCGAGACCATGTCGATGATCCTGGTGGTCAGGATGTTCGGCTCGGTCTCCAGCCGCAGGCGCTCCTGCGGGTAGAGCGGCGTGAGCTTGTTGAAGTCGGGGCGGTTGCGCGCCTGCTCCGGGTCCATGCCGTTGACGGTGTCGAGGCGGACCAGGGCGTTGAACTTCTCGCGGCGCTCACCGTCGCGCGGCTGGCGCACGGCACCGGTGACGACGTCGCCCTTGCGCAGGCCGTTGCGGCGGATCTGCGCGAGCGAGACGTACACGTCGTTGGAACCGGGCAGATAGCCGCTGGTCCGGACGAACGCGTAGTTGTCGAGGATGTCGAGGATGCCGGCGATCGGGATGAGGACGTCGTCCTCGCCCACGATCGGCTCGTTGCTGTCGAAGCGGTCACGGCCCCGGCCCCGGTTGCGCTCGCGGAAACGGCCGCGACGGCCACGGCCGCGCTCGTCGTCGTCGAAACCGCCCTGAGGCTGCCGGTCGCGGTCACCGCCGCGCTGGTCGGCCGACTGCTGGCGGTCGCGGTCACGGTCGCCGCCGCGCTCGCCACGGTCACCGCGGTCGTTGCGGTCACCGCGGTCCGCACGGTCGGTGCGGTCACCGCGGTCGCTGACGCGGTCACGGTCGGCGCCACGGTCACGGTCGGTGCGGCTGTCGCTGCGCTGCTCGCCCCGCTGCTGGTCACCGCGCGGCTGCTCGCCACGCGGCGCGTCGCCACGCTGCTGGTCGCGGTCGCCACGCTCGCCGCGCTCGCGGCGGTTGCGGCGCTCACGACGGCTCTCGCGCTCACCGCGGGCGTCGCCCTGGAAGTCAGCCTGCTGCTGCTCCACGACGGGCTCGGCGGCGGCGACCACGGGCTCGGGCGCGGCGGTCACGACGGGCTCGGCGGCGACGGCCACCGGGGCCGCGGCAGCCGCGGGCGCCTCGGCCACCTCGGTCTTGGTGCGGGAACGTTCCCTGCGGCTACGGGCGGGCCGCTCGGCGGAGACCGCCGGCGCCTCGGCTACCGGCGCGGCCTCAACGGCGGCCGGGGCCCCTTCACCCGTCTTCTCCTGGATTGCGGCGATGAGCTGGCTCTTCCGCATCCGCCCAGTGCCGCTGATGCCGAGCTCCGCAGCCATTTTCTGCAGCTCGGGCAGCACCTTGGCGGACAGGCCGGTGCCGGAGCGACGCGCACGGGGCTTGGCCGCGGCGCGGGTGGGGGTGTCGCCGGACGCGCTTGCGTCGGAGAGGAGTTCGGTGGTGTCGCTCAACTAAAGGTCCTTCCCAGGGGTCGGGCGCCGGCTGGTGTCGCCGGTCGTCCCGGAGGTGCTGTCGATCCGGCAGGACAGACCGGGTCGGGGTGCACATCTGTGATCGTCGGCCAGAGGCCGCCACTGCTTGGGGAGAGGCTTGTCCAGGCCGTCACAGGACGGTGACGGGTGGAGGAAACCCCCCAGATTGCTGTCGCCAGATGGATTGAACCGCGCAGACCCCGTCGTCTTCGCCTCGCGTCGAGCCAACCGGGTGTGGGCCAACCGGAGGCGACGGATTCCGGGGAGACAGCCGCGCTGCTCACGCCTCGCGACGTGAAGCATGATGCAACGATGTGTGGCTGACAAGCACGCACCCACCATGGGGGCATCTGGTGCGGCTATCAGCCTAACATCACCAGCGCGCACGGCTATTCCCTGAAGGTCTAAGAGGCATCAGCGTGTCTCGGGGAACTGAACGCTCGCACCATACGGGTCGACGTCCAAATGCTGGATGTGCCAGTCATTACCCACTTCTGGCGCGATCAAATCCTGCGTCTCCGCCGTGGCGAAAGCAAGAATCGTGGGACCCGCGCCCGAAACCACCGCGGGCACGCCCCGAGCCCTTAGCTGTTGTACCAGGTCCGCGGTCTGCCGCATGGCAGGCGCGCGGTAATCCTGGTGCAGCCGGTCCTCGGTCGCGGCCAGCAGCAACGCGTTCTCCGGACGCTGGGTCAGCGCCGCGATCAGCAGCGCGGCCCTGCCGGAGTTGAAGGCGGCGTCCTTGTGGGGCACTTCCTTCGGCAGGAGTCCCCGCGCCGTCTCCGTCGACAGACGGAAGGACGGGATGAGGACGACCGGACGGATCCCCGCATCCGGCGCCAGCTTCACTTTACGCGGCGATCCGTCCTGGTCGGTCCAGGCGACGGTCAGGCCCCCGGCCAGGCAGGGGGCGACGTTGTCGGGATGGCCCTCGATCTCGGTGGCCAGCGCGAACACCTCGTCGTCGGACAGATCGTGGCCTGTTCGCTCAACGCCGAACTCACCGCCATCCGCGCCGGGCGCGCCGGCTGCGGTGGCTGCGCCGTCTGCGGGTGCCGTTCCGTCCTCGGCCGCCGTGCCGTACGGCAGGCGGGCCAGGGCGCGGGCGGCGAGGATGCCGGCCGCGATGGCCGCCGACGACGAGCCCAGCCCGCGCGCGTGCGGGATGACGTTCCGGCAGGTCAGCCGGATCCCGGCCGGCTGCGGGAAACCCATCCGGCCGAAGGTTCTGCGCATCGTGGCGACGATCAGGTGGCCCTCGCCGAGGTCCACCTCCCCCGCGCCCTCCCCCTCGACGACGACCTCGGTGCGCGGCGCGAACTCGGCCGTCACCTCGTCGTGCAGGGCCAGAGCGAGACCGAGGGCGTCGAACCCCGGGCCGAGGTTGGCGGAGGTCGCGGGGACGCGCACCACGACCCGGTTGGCGGTGGTCATCGTTCTCCTAGAGCGGGGTTAGACGAGCCCGAGCGACGAGGCGGCGGCGTGGACGTCGATCGGGATGGTCACCGGGGCCGGAGCGCCGGAGATGGCCCAGTCGGGGTCCTTCAGGCCGTTGCCGGTGACCGTACACACGATCTTCTGGCCGGGCTCGACCAGACCGGCCGCGTGCGCCTGGAGCAGGCCGGCCACACTGGCGGCGGAGGCGAGCTCGACGAAGACGCCCTCCTCCTGGGCCAGCAGCTTGTAGGCGGCGGCGATCTGCCGGTCGGTCACCGAGTCGATGAGCCCGCCGGACTCGTCACGCGCGGCCTCGGCGAGCTGCCACGAGGCCGGGTTGCCGATGCGGATCGCGGTCGCGATCGTGTGCGGGTGGGTGACCGGCGCGCCGTTGACGATGGGCGCCGAGCCGGAGGCCTGGAAGCCGAACATGCGCGGCGTCTTGGTGGCGACGTCGTCGGCGGCGTACTCCTGGTAGCCCATCCAGTAGGCGGAGATGTTGCCCGCGTTGCCCACCGGGATGCAGTGGATGTCGGGTGCGTCGCCGAGCGCGTCGACGATCTCGAAGGCGGCGGTCTTCTGGCCCTGGAGCCGGAACGGGTTGACCGAGTTGACCAGCGCGATCGGGTAGTTCTCCGATAGCTTGCGCGTCATCTCCAGGCAGTCGTCGAAGGAGCCCTCGACCTGCAGCAGGGTGGCGCCGTGCACGAGCGCCTGGGCCAGCTTGCCCATCGCGATCTTGCCGCGCGGGACGAGCACCGCGCAGGTGAGGCCGGCGCGCACCGCGTAGGCGGCGGCGGAGGCGCTGGTGTTGCCGGTCGAGGCGCAGATGACCGCCTTCGCCCCGTCCTCGACCGCCTTGCTGATGGCCATGGTCATGCCACGGTCCTTGAAGCTGCCGGTCGGGTTGGCGCCCTCGACCTTGAGGTAGACCTCGCACCCGGTCAGGGCGGAGACGCGATGGGCGGGCACCAGCGGGGTGCCGCCCTCCAGGAGCGTGACCACGGGAGTCGTCGTGGTGACCGGCAGCCGGTCTCGATACTCCTCGATGAGTCCACGCCACGCCCTGGTCATGATCGTCTCCCTAGCCTGTTGGCTCGCTCCGCTCGCGGGCCCGCCGGTGGTCACCGGACTTCGCCGCGACCGGCCACCCGCGAAACTACCTGCGGTGTTTGTCGCCGAGTTTAGGGCCACCGGCGTCGTGCGCACGCGACCGGTCCATTCCCTGGACATCTGCCCACTCCCTGGGACACTCGCACTCCGCACCAAATCCCCAGCAATCCCCGATAAGGTCAGCCCCAGGGGGTCAATCATCATGAACGCGCGTCCCGTGCTGCGTCAGAACGACTACTCACCGCTGACGCCGCCCGAGCTCGGCACCTGGGCACCGCAAGAATCCGTGAGCGTGGTCGTACCGGCACGGAACGCCCGCCATCTCGACCTGGTCCTGGCCGCGCTGGCGGCGCAGACCTACCCCGCGCACCTGCTGGAGGTACTCGTCGTCGACGACGGCAGCGAGCCGCCGCTGACCCTGCCGGAGATCCGGCCGCTCAACACCCGGATCGTCGTCCCCGGCACCGGGTGGGGCATCTCGAACGCGGTCAACGCGGGCGCCCTGCAGGCCGACGGCGACCTCATCCAGCGGCTCGACGCCGACATGGTCGCCGCGCCCGAGCACATCGAGGCGCTCGCCCGCTGGCACGGCTGCGCGGACTACCTCGTGACGATCGGGATGAAGCGCTTCGTCGACCCCCCGCCGCTCACCGCCGCGCGGGTGCGGGCCGCGCGCCGCCTGGGCGAGCTGTTCGACCTGGAGCGGGCGGTGCCCAGCTCGACCGAGGCGACCATCGCCAAGACCGACGGGCTGCGCAAGAGCCGCAACCCCTACCACGTGTGCACGGGGCCGACCTTCTGCCTGCGCCGCGAGACCTTCCACGCCGTCGGCGGACTCGACCCGACCGTCTTGCGCGGGGAGGACACCGAGTTCGCCTACCGGCTGGCCATGCACGGCGTCGTCTTCATCCCCGACCCGCTCGCCGAGGCGGTCCACCTCGGGCTGCCCGCCCAGCACCTCGACCGGGAGCGGGCCGTACGAGCCGTCGAGCCGTACCTCGCGCACCGCATCCCGCTCCGGCGCGACCTGCGCAAGGAACCCGGGCGGAGCTGGCTGGTGCCGTACGTCGAGGTGGTCTACGACGTGACCGGCGCGGACACCGAGACGGTACGGCAGGCGGTGGGGGCGGCGCTCGACGGGAAGCTGCACGACGCCGTCGTCACGCTGGTCGCGCCCTGGTCGGGGCTGGCGGAAGGGCGGCGGTCGGTGCTGGAGGACCCGTCCTTCGACCTTCGCCACCTTCGCGACCTTTACCGGCATGACCAGCGCGTCCGGCTCATCGACGAGGCGTCCGCGTCGCCTGCGCCCATTCCGTTCCGGTATCGGGGGCCGGTGGGGGTGCCGCTGCATCGGGTCACGTTGGAGCGGATGGTCGAGAGTGTGCAGGAGGATTTGGTGGGGGTGCTTGTCGTCGACCTTCCCGGCGGTGGGAGCGCCCGGTTGGAGCGCACCTCCGCCCTTGGGCGGGCCCGGTACCTCGGCGAGGCCGCTGTCGAGGTCACCCACGGCGTCCGCCACGCCACCCCGGCCCGCTTCTGGCCCCCGCCCAAGGCGGCTGCTTCTCCCGCCACCCGTGAGCCCGAGCCTGGGATCGGCGGATCTCAGGCCAAGCCTGGCGCTGGCGGGACTCGGCCCGAGCCAGGGGCGGGCGGGTCCGCGTCCGCGACCGGCGAGGCGCCCACTGCCTCTGCGGCCTCACCGCGGGCTCAGGCTTCCGTCGGGCGTGGTCAGTCCGCCTCGGGGCTCCTCGGCCGCCTCCGGTCGGCTCTGCGGCAGGACTGACCCTCGGGTTCCCTCCCTCCGGGGTGGGTCGCCGACGGCCCCTCCCGCCGCACAGGATCACCACCCGCCGCACGGCTGCTCGCCGCATTGGTGGGAGGCGGGGTTCTCGTGTCCCCGGTACCCCGGCGGCCCCCTACGGGAGGCGGTTCTTGACGGCGCGTTTGAGGGTGGCGGCGACCTGTTGCCAGCTGCGGCGGCGGAGGGTGCCGAGCTGGCGGCGGAGGGTGCCGATCTCGCGGCGGAGCTCGACGGAGGACTTGCGCCAGCGGCCCGCCTCGTCACGCCAGCGGGCGACCTGGGCGCGCAGGCGTTCGATCTCGGCGGCCTGCCGTACGGTCTCGGCGTGGAGGCGGGCACGCTCCCGTTCGGCCTCCTGACGGGCCCTGAAGGCGCTCCGGCGGCCGGTGATCGTGCGTGGTTCGGAGCCGAAGCCGAAGGTCTCGCCGTCCACCCAGCGCACGCCTGAGACGTCGTCCACGGCGTCGTCGAGGTCCTCGCCCGGGGTGACCACGAGGGCGGCGCGGGCGAAGGCGGCCCGCTTCTCCAGGCGGGCGACGGTCAGGCCGGCGGGGTCCTCGGCGAGCAGGACGTTGACCAGGCCGTGGTCCTCCTCGCGCATGAGGTCGAGGAGGCGAGCCAGCGTGTCCGCCCCCGGAACCCACCCGGCAGGCACCCGCAACACGTACGGCACCGCCGGATCCACCAGAGCACCCCGCGCGTACGGCACAGCCGGGTCCACCGCGGTCCCCTGCTCGTACGGCGGGGCCGAGGGGTCCACTGCCAGCCGTACGCGCGCCTCGTGGGTGTAGTGGCCGCGGAGGAGGGTCAGGTCGAGGTTGGGGTCACGGAGAGGGGCACGGCGGTCGCCGATGGCCGCGGGCCAGTCGCCGGTCAGGACGACGGAGACGTCAGGGACGGTCCCGGCGAGGAGGGCGTCCACGGTGGCCCGCGTCTCGTCGTACCCCCCGGCCGGGACGACGGCGGTGACGAGGGGCACCTTCCACTGCCGCGCCGGGTGGGAGCGCAGCCAGCGGTAGACGGGGATGCGGTCGGCGACGAAGGCGTGGCTGACCCGGTCGATGGGCTGCTTGTCGCGCATCCGCATGGTCGGGCCGAGGTGGTAGGCACGGGCGGACGGCTCGGGGACGAAGACCGCGCCGGCCTGGGCCAGCCGGTAGCCGAGCTCGGTGTCCTGGCCGAGGGCGACGTCCTCGTCCATGGGGCCGGCGGCGGCGAGGAGGGCGGCGCTGACCGAGGTGGCGCCGCCGATGTGCAGGCTGAAGTGGCGCTGGGCGGGGTCGGTGAGGCCGTGCGTGCGCTCGACGAGTTCCACGAGCCAGCCGTGCGGTTCGGCGGGCTCGAAGGCGGCTTCCAGGTCGGCGGGCAGTACGGCGGGCACGGGAGCGGTGGTGAAGCGGATGTAGCCGGTCACCGACAGGTACGGGGCGGCGTGGTGCCAGCGCATGTGCGCGTCGAGCGCGCCCGGGGTGAGCAGGACGTCGGAGTCGAGCCAGTGGATGACGTCTCCGGTGGCCGCGGCCAGGCCGGCGTTGCGGGCGGCGGGGCGTCCGGGGGCCGGGCAGTGGATGAGCCGGACCGGGGGTGGGGCGGTGAGCGGGGGTGAGCTGCCGTTGTCGACGACGATGATCTCGGTGAGCTCGGCGGGGTAGGTCTGGCCGGCCAGGGCGGCCAGGACCAGGTCGAGCTTGTCCTGGCCGTTGTAGGCCGGGATGACCACGCTGACGGTGAGGGTCGGGGTCCAGTCGCCGGTGAGCGGGCGCAGGTCGCGGTAGTCGTTCCCTTTGACCCGGGGAAGGCGCGCGCCGGTGAGGTGGCCGTGGGGACCGGGGGCGGAACCGGCTGAAAGGCCCGAGGAGGTCGGGGCGGGTTCGCCGGGGAGGCCCGTGGGCTCGGAAGGGGTGGGGTCAGTGGGCATGGGGGAGCTCCATGAGCGCGCTCGGGCGCAGGCCGCGCCACTGGTTGGCCTGGACGCGCAGGAAGTGGGCCAGGGGCAGTTGCCAGGTGTGCTCGGCGCCACCGGCACGGCGCAGCATGTAGCCGAGGCCGTGGGTGCGGTAGATGCGGGCGCCGGCGTCGCGGGCGTCGTCGAGGAAGCGCTTGTCCACCGCCCGGGGCAGCGCCGCGAACCCGCCTATGTCGTGGAATGTGGTGCGGGAGACGAAGATGGTGCCCCCGGCGACGTGGTCGGTCCACACCTCGCTGGGGTAGTTCGCCCCGCTGGCGAAGCGGGTGCGGCGGATGGTGGCGCGCAACGGCTCCAGGTAGAAGAACTCCCCCGTCGTGCCGACGACGTCCGCGCCCCGGTGGCGCTCGGCTCGCACCAGGTCGGCCAGGTGCTCGGGGCCGTACCAGTCGTCGTCGTCCCACTTGGCGAGGTACTCCCCCGACGCCCTGGCCGCCAGGAGGTTGAGCACCTCCCCGAAGGCGGTGTCGGTGCCGGCCTCGATCCAGGTCACCGGCAGCGGGCACTCCTCGACCGCCTGCCGTACCGACTCGAAGGCCACGCCGTGCAGCCCGAGGATGATCTCGACGCGGACGTGCCGCTGGCGGGCGATCTGCGCCAGGGCGAAGCCGAGCAGGTGCGGGCGCATGGTGGACAGCACCACGCTGACCTCGGGCTCGCCGGGGGGCGGCAGGGCGGCGCGGCGGAGCCGTACGCTGTGCTCCTCCCGGCGCAGGTCGGCGACGCAGCGGGGGCTGCCGTCGGGGACGCAGGACAGCCAGGTCCGGTCGGTGAGCACCTCGGCGAAGGCGGGCGGGACCCAGGCCGGTGCGGTGGCGGCGGTGAGCGGGACGCCGTCGGCGGCCAGCTCCAGCAGGCCGTCCAGCGGCACCGGCGCGGCAGGCCAGTCGACCTCCACGGCACGCAGGGCGCGCGGGTGGTCCGCGTCGGCGGTCCAGCCGTCGCCGTCCCAGCCCAGCCTGCCCAGCGCCGGTTCGGGGGTTCGGACGAAACCCATCGGCGGCGTCGCAGTCACAGCGGGCTGACTCCTCGATCTAGCACGGAACCCCGCTACTTTACGCCGCCCTGGTCCTGCCCGGCATATCGGGACAGGGACGGGTCACCTCAGCGGCCGTGGGAGCCCGCCACCTGTGGGAGGAGGGGGTGGGGTGGACGGGGTGGGGGCGGCGGGGCCATTCTGATGGCTCACGTCAACGGGGAAGGTTCATGTCTGGGCTGATCGTGCGGAGCCCGGCCGGGGAGCGCGTGCTGGTGCCGGGGCAACGCCTGGTGATCGGCCGCGAGGCCGACATCGCCATCGTGGACGCCCGGGTGTCACGGCGGCACGCGGAGATCTTCTTCCACCAGGGCGTCTGGGTCTTACGCGACCTGGGCAGCCGCAACGGCACCTACGTGGACCGCCGCCGCGTGTTCGACGTGGAGCTGACCCGCCCGCTGACGGTACGGCTCGGCGGCGCGGAGGACGGCCCGCAGTTCAGCGTCACCCCGCAGGGACCGCCCCGCCCACCGGCGCCCCGCCTGCCCGACCTGCCGGTCACCGCGGTGGGCCGCCCGTCCTCCCCGCGCAACCCCCAGGCGCTCGGCGCCCCGCAACTCGTCCTGCCGCTCGGCCCGTCACTGACCATCGGCCGCTCACCGGACAACAACCTGCCCTTCGAGGACGACCTGCTCGTCTCGCGCCACCACGCCGAGCTGCGCCGCGACGGCTCGGGCACGCTGCTGCGCGACCTGCGCAGCCGCAACGGCACCTACGTCAACGGCGTCCGGGTCGGCGAGCACCGGCTCAACCCCGGCGACCTGGTCTCGGTGGGCCACCACCAGATCCGCTTCCTCGGCGACCGGATCGCCGTGCACGCCGACACCGGCGCGGTCTCGCTGCAGGCCGAGGAGCTGACCGTGCGGGCCGGCCAGGCGGTACTGCTCGACCGGGTCAGCCTGCACCTGGAGGCCCGCAGCCTGATGGCGGTGGTCGGCCCCTCGGGGGCGGGCAAGTCGACGCTGCTCGGCGCGCTGACCGGTTTCCGCCCGGCGACCACCGGCCGCGTGGTCTACGAGGGACGCGACCTGTACGCGCACTACGACGACCTGCGCCACCGCATCGGCCTGGTCCCGCAGGACGACATCCTGCACAAGGAGCTCACCGTCGACCGGGCCCTGAGCTACGCCGCCGCCCTGCGCTTCCCCCAGGACGTCACCAGGGCCGAGCGCGAGCGGCGCATCGACGAGGTGATCGGCCAGCTCGGCCTCGGCGAGCGGCGCGGGCTGCGCATCGACCGGCTCTCGGGCGGCCAGCGCAAGCGCACCAGCGTCGCCCTGGAACTGCTCACCAAGCCTTCGCTGCTCTTCCTCGACGAGCCCACCTCCGGCCTGGACCCCTCGCTCGACAAGGAGGTCATGACCACGTTGCGCGCGCTGGCCGACGACGGCCGGACGGTGGTCGTGGTCACGCACAGCGTGCTGCATCTGAGCGGCTGCGACCGCGTGCTCGTGCTGTGCCGGGGCGGCAAGGTCGGCTATTTCGGCCCGCCGGACGAACTGCTGGGCTTCTTCGGCGTGACCGAATACGCCGAGGTCTTCCGGCTGGTCTCCGAGCAGCCCGACGTCTGGGCCGAGCACTTCCGGCGCTCGCCGTACTTCGCCCGGTACTGCGGGGCACCGCGGCCGGGCGGCGGCGACGGGCGGGCGCTCCCGGCCCCGCCACCGCCGCCGAAGCAGAGCCGGGTGCGGCAGTTCGCCATCCTCGCCCGGCGCATGGCGTCGGTGATCCGCTCGGACCGGCTCGCCGCGCTGTCCATGATCGGCCTGCCGATCGCGCTCGCGCTGATGAGCCGGGTCGTCCAGGGCTCGGACGGGCTCGGCGTGCCGCCCCGGCCGACCGAGGAGGCCGGGACGCTGCTGATCATCCTGATCTTCGGCGCGGCGCTGATGGGCCTCATCGGGGCGATCCGGGAGATCGTCAAGGAGGCGCCGATCTACCGGCGCGAGCGGGCCGTCGGGCTGTCCCCGCTGGCCTACCTGCTGTCGAAGCTGGCCGTGCTCGGCTCGGTCAACCTCGTGCAGGCCGCGCTCTTCGTCGCGCTCAGCCTGCTCGGCCGCGAACCGCCGCCCGATCCGCTGCTGCTGGGCCCGCTGGAGCTCACCGTCGTGGTGGCGCTGGTCGCCTTCACCTGCAGCGTGCTCGGGCTCCTGGTCAGCGCGCTGGTGTCCACCAACGAGCAGGCGATGATGGCCATGGTCGTGCTGATCATGGCGCAGTTCGTCTTCATCGGGAAGCTGATCGAGGTCGTCGGCCGGACCGGGCTGGAGCAGCTCGCCTGGCTCGTGCCCACCCGCTGGGGCTACGCCGCCGCGGCGGCCACCGTGGACCTGCAGCGCATCGACATCTCCCGGATGCGCGACGGCCTCTGGGACCACGACGCCGGCACGTGGCTGGCCTGCATGGGCGTGCTCGCCGGCATGGCCGTGGTGTACGGCGCGCTGGTCCGGCTGGCCCTGCGGCGGCACGAGCCCTAGTACTCCCAGGTGTCGGTGCGCCGCTCCGAGCCGATGCAGAACGCGGCCGAGCCGTGGGCGCCCTGGGCGAGGTCCACCCGGATCCAGCCGTCGTTGCGGCTGACCCGGGTGGTGTAGCCGCTCTTCGGCGTCGCCGACACCAGCGCGCAGCCGTTCCGGTCGAGCCGGAACACCACCTCGCCGCCCTTCACCGTGAGGACCTTCAGGTCCTTTCCAGACTTGGTACGGCGAGGCGTGGGCGTGGGCGGCTGGGAGACCGGACGGGGCGCGGGCGTCGTCACCGCCGCCGGCGACGGCAGGGCCGCGGTGTTCCGGGCCGTCTCAGTGTGCGCGGCCATCGGCCGGACCACCACGTCGGCCACGAACTCGCTGCGCAACACCCCACGCACCGCGAACCACGAAACCGAGATCGCCACCACGGTCGCCCCCAACCAGATGGCAACATATCTCACGGTTCGCCGCATAAGCCGAGTATGGCGGCCCAGGCCAGGTCGGGAGGCGCGATGGCGACGGTACTCGTGGTCGAGGACGACGAGCTCGTCCGAGCCGCGATGATCCACGAGCTCGACCGGCGGGGGCATGCCGTACGCAGCGCCGGATGCGCGCTGGACGCGCTGCGCGAGATCTCCCGCCGCCCGCCCGACCTGGTCGTCCTGGACCTCGGCCTGCCCGACCTGGACGGGTCCGAGGCGTTGCGCATGGTCCGCGGCGTCTCCGACGTACCGGTGATCGTGGCCACCGCCCGCGACGACGAGACGGAGATCGTCCGGCTGCTGGCCGCCGGGGCGGACGACTACCTGGTCAAGCCGTTCTCCGGCGACCATCTCGCGGCCCGGCTGGAGGCCGTGCTGCGTCGTGCCCGCTCGGCGCCGGCGCCGCAGGTGGTGCGGGCCGGAGGGCTGAGCGTCGACCTGGGCCGCCGCGAGGCCGTCCTGGACGGGGTGCGGCTGTCGCTGACCCGCCGGGAGTTCGACCTGCTGGCCTACCTGGCCGCCCGGGCCGACCGGGTGGTCACCCGGCGGGAGCTGCTGAGCGAGGTCTGGCAGCAGTCCTACGGCGACGACCAGACCATCGACGTGCACCTGTCGTGGTTGCGCCGCAAGCTGGGAGAGAGCGCGGCCAGCCCGCGGTACCTGCACACCGTGCGCGGCGTCGGCGTGATGCTCTCGGCCGCGCGGTGAGGCGGACGCTGGCGGCCCTCATGGTGGCGGTCACCTCGATGGTGGCCCTGGCCTTCCTGGTGCCCCTGGCGCTGATCGTGAAGGAGACCGCGCACGGCAGGGCCCTGGCCGACGCGGAACGGCAGGCCTCCTCGCTGGTGCCGGTGCTGGCGCTGACCACCAGGGCCCAGGACCTGGAGCTGGCGATGGCCCGGACGGCGGCGGGCCGGCAGGAACGGCTGGCGATCCACACCAGCGCGGGGGTGACCGGGACCTCGCGGGCCCCGGCCGCCGAGGTGGCCAGAGCCGGCGCGCAGGCCGCCGCGGGCACCTTCGAACTGCCCGACGGGGCGTACGTGCTGCTGCGGCCGGTCGCGCTGGACGGCGAGCGGCGGGCGGTGGTCGAGGTCTTCGTGCCCGCGGCGGAGCTCAACCGGGACGTGCTCGGCTCGTGGGCGGTGCTGACCGGGGTGGCCGTGGTGCTCGTCCTCGGCTCGGTGCTGGTCGGCGACCGGCTGGGCGCGCGGGTGGTGCGGGCGGCCCGGCGGCTGGGCGGGGCGGCGACCGCGCTCGGCCGGGGCGACCTGGGCGAGCGCATCCACCCCGACGGGCCGCCTGAACTGGTCGCGGCGGCCAACGCGTTCAACTCGATGGCCAGCCAGGTGAGCCGGCTGCTGGCCGCCGAGCGGGAACTGGCCGCCGACCTGTCCCACCGGCTGCGCACCCCGCTGGCCGCCCTCCGGCTCAGCCTGGAGCGGCTGGGCCCGCCCGCCGAACCCAGCCGCGAGGCGCTGACCCGGCTGGAGGGCGAGGTGGACTCGATCATCGCCGCCGCCCGGCGGCCGTCGCGGGCGGCGGCCTTCTGCGACGCGGCGGAGGTCGTGCGGGAGCGGCTCACCTTCTGGTCGGCGCTCGCCGAGGACCAGCAGCGGCCCTGGCAGCTCATCGGGGGCTCGCTGCCGGTGCGGGTGCCGGTGCCGGCCGGGGAGCTCAGCGCGACGATCGACGCGTTGCTGGGCAACGTGTTCCGGCACACGGCCGAGGGGACCGCCTTCTCGGTCACCCTGCACGAGGGCAAGGGCACCGTCGGGCTGCTCATCGCCGACGCCGGGCCGGGCATCGCCGACCCGCAGACCGCCCTGGAGCGCGGGGCCAGCGGAGCCGGGTCCACCGGGCTGGGGCTGGACATCGCGCGGCGGCTGGCCGAGTCGACCGGCGGCTCGTTGCGGCTCGACCGCTCAGCGCTGGGCGGCGCCCAGGTCCAGCTCTGGTTCCGCACCGAGGGCCCCACCCGCCGCGCCAAGCATTGAGAAGCCCCCTTAGGAACCCCCTGAAAAGGTGCCTAAGGCCGCCTTAACGGCCACTTAAGCGGGCTTTTCTGCCCACCGGGCTCCCCCAAGGTGGTGCCATGCAGATCAACCGCAAGGCCACCCTCGCCACCTCCCTGGCCGCCCCCACGCTGCTCATGCTCGCCCTCGTTCCCGGCACGGCGAACGCGCACGGCACCATGAACAACCCGCCCAGCCGGGCCATGGTCTGCTACAGCGAGAACCCCGAGAGCCCGAAGTCCGACGCCTGCAAGAAGGCGGTCCAGCTCGGCGGCACCCAGCCGTTCTACGACTGGAACGAGGTCAACATCGCCAACGCCGCCGGGCGGCACCGCGAGATCATCCCCGACGGGCGGCTGTGCGGCGCCGGGCGGGACAAGTACCGCGGCCTCGACCAGGCGCGGGCGGACTGGCCCGCGACGACCCTGTCGGCCGGCTCGCCGTACACCTTCCGCTTCCGTGCCACGGCCCCGCACCGGGGCGCCTTCGAGCTGTACGTCACGAAGGACGGCTACGACCCGGCCCAGCCGCTGAAGTGGTCGGACCTGGAGGCCAAGCCGTTCCTCAGCCAGACCGACCCGACGCTGGCCAACGGCTCGTACGTGCTGGAGGGGCGGCTGCCGGCCAAGAAGGGCCGCCACCTGATCTACGCGATCTGGCAGCGCAGTGACAGCCCCGAGGCCTTCTACTCCTGCAGCGACGTCGTCTTCGGCGGCGAGTCCCCGACCACCCCGCCGACGACCCCGCCGACGACCCCGCCCACCACTCCCCCCACAACGCCGCCGACCACTCCGCCTGGGGGCGCACTAGGGGCCGTCAACGCCGGCGTGGGCCTCAGCCCCACCACGGCCAGACTGGGCGGCCAGGTGAAGGTGACCGCGGTGTGCAGCGGCTCGCAGGTCTCCCACATCGCCTCGAACGCCTTCGTCCCGGCCCGCACCCACCCCGAAGTCCCGACCGTGGCCTGGGCCCCGGCGCTGAAGACGGCGCGCACGGGCACCTTCCCGGTGACCGTGCACTGCAAGAACGGCGGCCTGGCCCGCACCGTCCTCACTGTCAGGAGCTGACCCCCGAAACCGGAAACGGCCCGTCCCCACCTACCTGCGGGACGGGCCGTTTCCATCGGTCAAAAGGGTCAGTCGTCGCCCTCGACCCGCATCACACTGGCCACCGCCCGCACGATGTCGAGCTCACGCAGCCCGTCCATGGTCGCGGTGAGCGCCGCGTCGGTGGCGCGGTGGCTGACGATGACGAGCTGGGCGTCGTCGCCGTGCCCCTCCTGACGCACCGTCTGGATCGAGACGTCGTGCCGCGCGAACTCCTCGGCCACCCGGGCGAGCACGCCGGGCTTGTCGGCCACGTCGAGCGCCACGTGCACGCGCGTGACCGTCTCGCCCATCGGGTGCACCGCCAGCGAGGCGTAGGTGGACTCGTCCGGCCCGCGCGTGCCCGCGATGCGGTTGCGCGCCACGGCCACGATGTCGCCGAGCACCGCGGAGGCGGTCGGCGCGCCGCCGGCGCCCTTGCCGTAGAACATGAGCTGCCCGGCCGACTCGGCCTCGACGAAGACCGCGTTGTAGGCCTCGCCGACCCCGGCCAGCGGGTGCGTCCTGGGGATCATCGCCGGGTGCACGCGCACCCCGATCGAGCGGCCGTCGTCGGACTTGGCGCAGATGGCCAGCAGCTTGATGACGTAGCCCATCGCCTTGGCGGAGGCGACGTCGGTCGCGGTGATCTCGGTGATGCCCTCGCGGTGCACCTCGGCGGCGGTGACGCGGCTGTGGAAGGCCAGCCCGGCGAGGATGGCCGCCTTGGCGGCGGCGTCGAAGCCCTCGACGTCGGCGGTCGGGTCGGCCTCGGCGTAGCCGAGCGACTGCGCCTCCTCCAGCGCCTCGGTGAAGGAGGCGCCCGTGCTGTCCATCTTGTCGAGGATGTAGTTGGTCGTGCCGTTGACGATGCCGAGCACCCGGCGGACGTGGTCGCCGGCCAGCGACTCGCGCAGCGGGCGCAGCAGCGGGATGGCCCCGGCGACGCTGGCCTCGTAGTAGAGGTCGCCGTTGCCGGCGCGGGCCGCCTCGAACAGCGCCGCGCCGTCCTCGGCCAGCAGCGCCTTGTTGGCCGTGACCACGGCCTTGCCCTTGGACAGCGCGCTGACCAGCAGCGAGCGGGCCGGCTCGATGCCGCCGATCACCTCGACGACGATGTCCACGTCGTCGCGGGCGACCAGGCTCTCGGCGTCGGTGGTGAGCAGGGCCGGGTCGAAGTCGACGTCGCGCTTGCGCCCGGACCGCCGCACGGCCACGCCGGCCAGTTCCAGCGGCGCGCCGACGCGGGCGGCCAGGTCGGCGGCCTGCTCGTGCATGAGCCGGATGACCTGCGACCCGACGACCCCGCACCCGAGCAGGGCCACTTTGAGAGGTTTGCCACTCACAACTGCCCCCTGAGCAGGTCGTCCTCGGTCTCGCCCTGGACGATCACGCGGGACTCGCCGTTCGCGACGGCGACCACCGCGGGCCGGGGCAGGTAGTTGTAGTTGCTGGCCAGCGACCGGCAGTAGGCGCCGGTGGCGGCCACGGCGATCAGGTCGCCGGGCGCGAGGTCGGCGGGCAGGTAGTGGTCGCGGACCACGATGTCGCCGCTCTCGCAGTGCTTGCCGACCACGCGGCTGAGCATCGGCTCGGCCTGCGACTCGCGCGAGACCAGCGCGGTGGTGTACTCCGCGCCGTAGAGCGCGGTGCGCACGTTGTCGCTCATGCCGCCGTCGATGCTCACGTAGGTGCGCAGGCCCTCGACGTCCTTGACCGTGCCGACCTCGTAGAGCGTGATCCCGCCCGGGCCGACGATGGCCCGGCCGGGCTCGACGGTCAGCCGCGGCACCGGCAGCCCGGCGTCGGTGCAGACCTTCGCCACGATCTCGCGCAGGCTGTCGGCGATCTCCTTGACGTCGGGCGCCTGGTCGTCGGGGGTGTAGGCGATGCCGTACCCGCCGCCGAGGTCGAGCTCGGGCAGGAGCACGCCGTGCTCCTCCTTGATCTGCACCAGCAGCGTCGCCAGCCGCCGCGCGGCCACCTCGAAGCCGGCGGTGTCGACGATCTGCGACCCGATGTGCGAGTGCAGGCCGACCAGTTCGAGCTGCGGCAGGGCCAGGATGCGGCGGACCGCCTCGGCCGCCGCGCCGGTGTTGAGCGACAGGCCGAACTTCTGGTCGTCGTGCGCGGTCGCGATGAACTCGTGGGTGTGCGCCTCGACGCCGGTGGTGACCCGGATCATCACGCGGGGCCGCTTGCCGTGCTGCTCGGCCAGGAAGCCCAGGCGGGCGATCTCCTCGTAGGAGTCGACGACGATGTGCCCGACGCCGACCTCCAGGGCCTTGGTGAGCTCGGCCACGGACTTGTTGTTACCGTGCATCGTGATGCGCTCGGGCGGGAAGCCGACGCTCAGCGCGACGGCGAGCTCGCCGCCGCTGGCCACGTCGAGGCCGAGGCCCTCCTGGTGGAGCCAGCGGACGATCTCGCGGCACAGGAACGCCTTGCCCGCGTAGTGCACGTCGGATCCGGCGAAGGCGGTGGCGTAGTCGCGCATCCGCGAGCGCACGTCCTCCTCGTCGACCACGAAGAGCGGCGTGCCGTACTGTCCGGCCAGGTCACGGACGTCGACGCCGCCGATCGTGAGCGCGCCGTCGCGCCGGCCGGACGTTCGCGGCCAGATCGCGGGGTTGATCTGGTTGAGGTCGGCGGGCGCCAGCGGGGGGCGCTCATGGGGCAGCATCTCGGCGTGCCGGTCCCCGGCGGGATGGGCGAATCGACTCACCCGATCGAGGCTATCGGACCGGCGGCTTCGGCTGGACCCGCTGCCCACCTGTCGAGACGGTCCACGAAAGATTTTCCTTTACAACCGGTCTGGCCCAGGAAGTACTTTTCGTACGGCTTCCGCCAGCCGTACCCGGGCTGTGTGCAGGGCAGACGCCGGCTCGTCCCCCTTCGGTACGGCAGGCGCCCGCTCGTGCGCGTCATGGTAGGCCAGCGCCAGCCGCACCGAATACGACGCCCAGCCACCATTTCTTGCGCCCTGTCGCGCGGGCAGCTCCGCCAGCACCCGCAGCACCCGCCGGTCCCATACCCCGTCGAGCAGCTCGCCCCTGAACGGCTCCCGGGCGACCCCCAGCTCGGCCGCCCACCGCTCGGTGTTCAGGGCGCGCACGTGCGCGTAGCGCACCACGAAGCCGGGGTTGTCCCACGTCCGCGGCAGGTCCGGCCACTCGCCCTGCGGCACCGCGCCCGGCTCGGCGCCGAGCAGCTCCCCCGGGTGCGCCACGACGATCCGGATCAGCCCGCCGGGCAGCACCTCGGCGCCGGGGACGGCCGCGGCCACCTCGTGCGGGTCGCGCCGCTGCCGCAGCGCGGCCCTCGACACGAAGACCGCCTCGCCCGCCCAGTCCCCCTCGGGGTCGGCGGGCTCCCCCAGCACGCGAAACTCCACCCTCGCAGGCTAGATCAGCGCGTGCGGCTCCGCCGAGCCGTACTCGACCAGGTGCGCCGCGCCCAGCAGCCAGCGGTCCTCCTGGCGGACCCGCACGTAGCCGAAGCGGTCGGCGGAGAAGACCTTGACGCCGTCGGTGCGGCACTGGCGCATGAGCACCGTGTCCCAGCCGTCGGTGAGGTCGGCGATGCCCAGCTCGCGCAGGGTGTTGCGGCGGCCCAGCAGGGTGGCGCCGTTGATCTCCGGCAGGTAGGCGTACTCCGCCTCCGGCTGCTTGAGCAGCGTGGCCTGCGGCGCGCGCAGGTGCGCGTAGAAGGCCGCCTTGCCGACCAGGTCGGCGTTGGCGAACAGGAAGGCGCGCGTGAGGTCGGACAGGTAGTACTTGCCGTAGACGTCGCGCGGGTCCATCACCGCCACCAGGTCGCCCTCGCACAGGTCGAGGCCGCGGTTGAGCATCGCGCCGGTGGTGAGCGCCGGGTCGAGCGGGCGGAAGACGACGTCGGTGGCCGGCATGAGCTCGCGGGCGCGCTCCTCGGCCTCGTCCGGGCCGAAGACGACGAGCTGGGTGACGCCGGCCTGCCGGGCCACCTGCGCGAGCGCCTGCTCGACGTCGTCGTGCACGACCATCATGACCGAGATGTTCAGGGTCGCCCGGTGGCTGGGCAGGCCGATGGCCGCCAGCAGGTCGTCCACGCGCTCGGTCATCGTGCCGCCGGCGTAGGCGCGGCGCAGCGCGACGTGGGCGCGGCGCGAGTCGGGCTCGGGGCCGATCGGCGTGCCGCAGGCGGCGATCTCGGCCAGCCGCCACTGCGGCGTGCCGGGCGGCGCCTCGACCGCGGCCGGCCAGCGGTAGGAGGTGAGGGTGTCGGGGTAGGGCAGGTCGTCCGGCAGGAGCTGCTCCAGGCTCAGCACCCGGTCGATCCGCCCGCCGGGCAGCGGCAGCGGGTTGTGCACACGCGGCTGCACACCGAACTTCAACCGCGGCCAGCCGGAGGCGTCCTCGACGGTGAAGCGGTGCTCGAACAGCGCCGCGGCCGCCGCGTAGTCGGCGAGGTTGCCCTTGGTGTGCCAGAAGACCGTACGGATGCCGCGCTCCGCGCACCAGGCCAGCAGCGCCTGGAGCCCCTCGCCGGGCTCGCCGAGCAGCTCCTGCGCCCACGGACCCTCGGTCACGGACTCGACGACCAGCAGGTGCGGCGTCTCCAGCGGCAGCACCCGGGCGAAGTCACGCGGCGTGAAGCCCACCGTCTGCCGCCACTCGTACCGCAGCAGCGCCTCGACGTGCGGATCGGCGATGACCGCCGCGGTGAGGTGCGGGCGGGTGTTGGGGCCGGTCGGCACCCGGAACGGCTTGAGCCGGAAGGAGGCGCCCTCGACCGTGCGGATCGAGCTGGTCGCCTGGAAGTGCGACTTCTCCGCGCCCTTGGCCACCGGCAGCGGCTTGCGCTTGGGCGCCGAGGGCCGCTTGACCGGCTTGGCCGCCACCCGCAGCCCCTTGGCCAGGCGCACCGGGTTGCTCTTGCCGGACTTGATGGCGTCGCCGATCCGCGTCCAGCGGGCCACCTTCATCGACGACAGCTTCCACTGCGCGACCTCGGCCTGGTAGCGCTGCTCGGCGGCCTCCTTGCGCAGCTTCTCGGCCGCGGCGCGCTCACGCCTGAGCTGCTCCTCGGCCTCTTCGAGGCGCGCGGCGAGCACCCTGGCCTCCTCGCCGCTGCGCTCGGCCTCGGCCAGCCTGGCCTGGGCGGCGTCCAGCAGGCGGGCCAGCTCGGCCGCCTGCCCCGCCTGGGCGATGGCCTCCCGAAGGGCCCGACGAGTGCTCTCCAGCTCCGTGCTCACGATTGGGAAGGATACTCTTTGCCCATTGATGGCTCGAAGGGGTGAGATCCGGTGCAGTTCAATGTGCGGCCCTACATCTGCGGCGCTCTCGGCCGGATCGACGGCACGCTGCTGGACAAGCTCACCGGCGCCGGCCCGCGGGTCAAGCCCGCGCTGCGCTCGGAGGAGGCGGCGCTGTACAGCAGCGTCCCGCTGCCGCCCTACCACCGCGCGGGCGAGCACTTCGCCTTCGCGTGGGGCGAGCGCAAGCCGTACGGCGGGGACGAGTGGATCTCGGTGGCCGAGACCTTCGAGACGCCCGGCCTGATCGGCTCGCCCGGCCGGCACGTGCTGCACACCGGCGGGCTCGGGCTGGTCGACCTCTATTACGTACGGCAGGGCGACGCGGTCTACTTCTCCTCGCTGATCTGGCCGCTGCTGGAGCTGGTCGAGGTGGACATCGACTGGTCGGCGTGGGCCGCGATCCTCCAGGTGACCTTCCCCCTGGGCGAGGCCACCCCGTACTCGCGGGTCAAGCGGCTGCCCGGGTCGAGCGCGATCGTGCTGGAGAACGGGGTGCTGCGCACCGAGCGGCGGCTGCCCCGCTGGCTGCGGCGCGAGCCGTACGAGGCCTGGACCAGCGCGGGCGAGCTGCTCGACCTGCTGCACGAGGTCTACAAGGACTACGAGGGCCGGCCGCTGCTGGTGCCGGTCAGCGGCGGGTACGACTCGCGGCTGCTGGCCAGCGTGGCGGTGGCGCGCGGCTTCGACGTGGAGTCGTGGACGACCAGCCCCGACGACGGCACCGACACCGACATCGCCTTCGCCCGGGCGATCACCCGCGAGCTCGGCATCCCGCACCGCGTCATCACCCAGGACGCCGCCGACTACCCGCGCGACGCGCTGGAGGTGGCGCGGCGGCTGGAGTACCTCACCCCGCACCACGCCTGGTACGCGCCCTTCGCCCGCGAGGTCCAGCGTTCCGGCCGGGTCCTGGTCGACGGCCTGGCCGGCGGCCCGCTGCTGAAGAACTTCATGGTCAGCGGCTCGGCCCTGGCCGCCTCCTCGCAGGCCGAGCGCTCGGCCGCCCTGCTCGACTCGCTCTCGCTGGGCGCGCCGTCGATGCCGTTCCTGTCGGAGCGGGCGCAGGAGTGGATGTCCGAAACCGTGCGCGACGCGTTCGCCGAGTCGACCTCCATGTTGCACGGCCATCGCGCCGAGCTGCCGCTGTCGGTGCTGCACACCCGCACCGTGCGCGGCATCGCGCGCTCGGCGGTCAACCTGGTCGGCCCCGAGGCGTCCTTCGCCGCACCCTTCATCCACCCCGACTTCTTCGACGCCGCGCTCTCCGTCGGCGTCGGGCGCAAGGACGGCGGCCGGTTCTACCGCGAGCTGCTCCACGCCGCCGGCCCGCGGGTCGCCGCGCTGCCCTCGACCAACGTCGTCAAGCAGCCGTTGCGCCGCGTCCCGCTGCGCTCGACCGCCGCGCCGGCCCGGGTCTACTCGCACGACCTGCTGAGCGTCGTCGCCTCCCGGGTGCCCGGGCTGCTCTCCCCCGAGGCGCACGCGGTCATCGCCGACGGCCCCGACGCGCTGGCGCGCTTCCACGGGTGGAACGACCGGTTCTGGGTTCGGGGGCTGACGCTGTTCGGCGCCTGGCTGCGTGACTTCGACTGTGCACCGCAAACACCCTTCGAGTGACCGCTAGGTAACAGGAAGATTACGAACAGTCGTCGTGGGCACGTTCGGAAGGTGGTTCCGGATACCCGCGGGGCTGGTAGTGTTCGGCCCGTAAGCGCCGCGTACAACCGGGCAACCCCCGGAACGGGCATGGAGATCGCAGGGATGACGGCTCCAGGCGGCGCGGTCACCACAATTCACGCCGGGGAACCGGTGACTTCGTCCTGCCCACATCTCCTTCTGTGAGCGTCCAATGAGCTATGCATCCCCGTCGCCGGATCCGGTCAGCGAGTCCTTCGTCTCGGAGGACCCTAGCTGGTACAAGCGGGCGGTGTTCTACGAGGTGCTGGTCCGGGGGTTCAAGGACTCCAACGGTGACGGCACCGGCGACCTTCGCGGTCTGATCGAGAAGCTCGACTACCTCGAGTGGCTCGGCGTCGACTGCCTGTGGTTGCTGCCGCTGTACGAGTCGCCGTTGAAAGACGGCGGCTACGACATCTCGGACTACATGAAGATCCTGCCCGAGTTCGGCGACCTGGCCGACTTCGTGCAGCTCATCGAGTCCGCGCACGCCAGGGGGCTGCGGATCATCACCGACCTGGTGATGAACCACACCAGCGACAAGCACCCCTGGTTCCAGGCCTCCCGGCACGATCCGGAAGGCCCGTACGGCGACTTCTACGTCTGGTCGGACAAGCCCACGGGCTACCCCGACGCGCCGATCATCTTCATCGGGGCCGAGGAGTCCAACTGGACCTACGACCCGGTGCGTAAGCAGTACTACTGGCACCGCTTCTTCCACCACCAGCCGGACCTCAACTACGACAACCCGGCGGTGCAGGAGGCGATGCTGGAGGTCCTGCGCTTCTGGCTCGACCTGGGCATCGACGGCTTCCGGCTGGACGCCGTGCCGTACCTGTTCGAGCGGGAGGGCACCTCCTGCAGCGGGCTGCCGGAGACGCACGCCTACCTGAAGAAGGTGCGCGCGGAGGTCGACAGGCTCTACCCCGACCGGGTGCTGCTGGCCGAGGCCAACGGCTGGCCCGAGGACGTGGTCGAGTACTTCGGCGACCCGACGGTCGGCGGCGACGAGTGCCACATGGCCTTCCACTTCCCGCTGATGCCGCGCATCTACATGGCGGTCAAGAAGGAGTCGCGCGAGCCGATCTCCGAGATCATGTCGCGCACCCCCAAGCTGCCCGACACCGCCCAGTGGGGCATCTTCCTCCGCAACCACGACGAGCTCACCCTGGAGACCGTCACCGAGGAAGAGCGCGACTACATGCACGCGGAGTACGCCAAGGACCCGCGTATGCGGGCCTACCTGGGCATCCGCCGCCGGCTCGCGCCGCTGCTGGACAACGACCGCGACCGCATCGAGCTGTTCACCGCGCTGCTGCTGTCGTTGCCGGGCTCGCCGGTCATGTACTACGGCGACGAGATCGGCATGGGCGACAACATCTGGCTGGAGGACCGCGACGCGGTCCGCACTCCGATGCAGTGGAGTCCGGACCGCAACGCCGGCTTCTCGCAGGCCGACCCGGGCCGGCTCTACCTGCCGGCCGTCATGGACCCGATCTACGGGTTCCAGGCGGTCAACGTCGAGGCGCAGTTGCGCAGCGAGGGCTCGCTGCTCCACTTCACCCGGCGCATGCTGCAGATCCGGCGTGAGCACCCGGTGTTCGGCACCGGCGCCTACACCGAGATGTGGTCGAACAACCCCGCGGTCCTGACCTTCATGCGCGAGGACGGCGACGACCTCATGCTGTGCGTCAACAACCTCGCCAAGTTCCCGCAGCCGGTCGAGCTCGACCTGCGCCGCTTCGAGGGCATGACGCCGATCGAGGCCAGGGGCGGGGTGCACTTCCCGAAGATCGGGTCGCTGCCGTACCTGCTCACCCTGCCGGGGCACGGCTTCTACTGGTTCGCCCTCAGGCGGACCGAGGATTGATCAACTGGTGGAGGTAGCAGTCCTGCCACCTCCCCGCGATCTTCAGATAGGTGGGTGCGAGGGCGTAACGGACGAACCCGTTACGCTCCAGCATCCGCTGCGAGCGCACGTTGTCGAGCACCGTGTCCGCCTGGATGCGGTGCAGGCCGAGCTCGTCGAAGGCGACCTCGATGACCTCGCGCAGCGCCCGGGTGGCCAGGCCGCGCCCGCCGGCCTTCTCGGCCAGCCAGTAGCCCACGTAGCACGACTGGAACGCCCCGCGGACGATGCCGTTGATGATGATGCGCCCGGCCACCTCGCCCTGCTCGTCGAGGATCACGAAGGGCCGGCAGTCGTCCTGGGCCAGCACTCCGGCGACCGCCTCGTGCTGGCCCTCCTCGGTGAAGAAACTCTCCGGCCGCTCGGGCTCCCAGGGGGCCAGGAAGTCGCGGTTCTCGCGGATCAACGTGGTCAGGGCGGGGACGTCGTCGAGCGTCAGGGGGCGGATCACAGTCATCCGGTGAGCCTAGTCCCCGCCGCCGGGACGGACGCGCGCGCCGCCCGCCGGGCCGGGATGAGCGCCACCGCCAGCGCGGCCCCGACCGCCGTCAGCACCGCCGCCACCACCGCCGGTACGGCAGGCGGCCGCCCGATGCCCGCGCCCACCCCGCTGGTGTGCCCCTGCAGGTCGATCAGCCAGGTCACCACCAGCGCGCCCGCCGCCGTCCCGGCCAGCACGCCGAGGATGACCAGCAACCCGGTGGCGGTCACCAGGGTCGCGGTCACCTGGCGCGGCGTCAGCCCCATCGCCTTGAGGACGGCCAGGTCGGAGGCGTGGTCGCGCAGGCCGAGGGCGATGGCGGTGAGCAGGTTGGCCAGGGCGATGAGGGCGAGCACCACGATGAGGCCCACGATGATCATCCGGATGACGCCCAGCCGCTCGGCGGGGTTGATCACCCGCTGCACGTCGAGCGCCTCCCCCGAGGCGGCCAGCAGGCGCGGGGCGACCTCGGCGGGGTCGGCGCCCGGCCGCAGGTCGAGGGCGTAGAAGGCGGGCGGGACGGTGTCCTTGGCCTCCAGGGTGTCGAGGCCGACGGACAGCACCTGGCCGTCGAGTTCGGGCTCGACCACCCGGCCGACCACCCGGACGATCAGCGGGGTGCCGCCGACGGTGAGCCGGACGCGGTCGCCGATCCGGATGCCGAGCAGGTCGAGCAGGCCCTGCCCGGCCACGGCCTCGCCGGGCTGGGTGTAGCCCCTGCCCTCGGCGACCGGATACGGGTAGGGGTCGAGGGAGGTGCCGATGGCGCGCACCCGCACCGAGCGGGCCTCGCCGGGGGCCAGGGCGTTGACGGTGCTGCCCTGGTAGACCTTGCGGATGTCGGGGTTCTGCCGCAGCAGGAGTTCGGTCTCGGCGGGGGTGAGCTTGCCCTTCTTGACGATCAGGCCGGCCGACTGGCCCACCTGCTCCGGGTGCTTCAGGAAGTTGTCGAGGGTGGACCACACGCCCAGCCCGATGGTGATCATCATCATCGGCACCGCGAGCCCGAAGGCGGTCAGGAAGGCCGGGACCGGGCGGGTGAAGGCGTCGCGGGTGCCGAGCACGAGGGCGGGCGGCAGCCGTACCAGCAGGGCGAGGCGGGCCAGGCGCGACAGGTGGCCGCGCGGCGGCGCGCCGGGCGCGGCCGGGATCGGCGGGGTGCGCCCGCCGCGCCAGGCGGGCAGCCCGACCGCGGCCAGCACGACGAGTGCCGCGCCCACCGCGATGGCCAGCACCGGCAGGGGCGCGGCCGAGGTCGCGCCGAGCACCCAGACGCAGGCCGCCCAGCCGGCCGACAGGCCCAGCCCGATGCCGAGCAGGCCCAGCGCGCCGTGCTCGACGACCAGCAGGGCGGCGATCTGGTGCCTGGTGAAACCGAGCGACTTGAGCGTGGCCAGGTCGCGAAGCTGGCCGAGCACTCGCCCGCCGGCCGCGTTGGCCAGCGCGAGCGCCGCGGCGACCAGGCCGGCCACGCCGAAGAGCGCGAGCAGCGTGCCGAGGAGCCGGTTGTCCAGTTCCATCGCCGCGCGCACCTCGCGCCAGGTGTAGACGCGCTCCAGCCGGCTGAGGCGGACCACCGCGCGCTGGGAGATCACCTGGGTGGCGTCCGCGTCGGCCAGGCGCAACCCGGTGACCCATTCGCTCAGGCCGTGTTTCGGCTCGACCTGGTCGAGCGTGCCGGGCAGCACCCAGGCCAGGCCGGGCGTCCACTCGGGGTAGAAGCCCTGTTCTGCGGAGTCGGCGACGCCGCGCACGTAGAGCACGCGACGGGCGCCGCCGAGCGTGTTGACCGTCAGCGGCGCGCCCAGCCGCAGGCCCAGCGCCCGGGCGAAGGACTGCTCGACGACCACCCCGTCCGGCTGGGCCGAGCTCAGCCAGGCGCCCTCGCGCACCACCGGGTGCGCCACCTCCGGCAGCGCGGCGGGCAGCGCGCGCAACGCCGCCGGGGCCTTCTTCCCGTCCTGCACCACGGTCACCGGCGCCGAACGGTACGGCCCGGCCGACCGCACCACCCCGTCGAGCTCGCGCAACCGGGCGACGTCGGGCGGGTCGGTGGTGTGGATCCAGATGTGCGCGCCGTCGGTCTGGGCGAACAGGCTGCGCCAGGGGTTGGTGCCCTCCTCCAGCAGCGTCGCCCCGGTGAGCAGCGCGGCGACGATCCCGGCCACCGACAGCACGGTCAGCAGGGCCTGCGCGGGACGCGCGCGCAGGTCGGACCGGATGAACCGGCCCCCGGCCCGGACGACGCTCATCGGAGGTCGATCACCTCGCCGGCGGTGCCGGTGGCCGAGCGGCGGCGCGGGATGCGCCCGTCGTCGATGATCTCGCCGTCGAGCAGCGAGATCACCCGGTCGGCCAGAGCGGCCACCCGGGCGTCGTGCGTGACCATGACGATCGTCTGCCCGTCGCGGTGCACCTCGCCCAGCAGCCGCAGCACGTCGCGGGTGTTGCGGCTGTCGAGGTTGCCGGTCGGCTCGTCGGCCAGCAGCAGGCTCGGCTGGTTGGCCAGCGCCCGGGCCAGCGCGACCCGCTGCTGCTCGCCGCCGGACAGCCGGCCGGGCGAGGCGGTGGCGCGGTCGGTCAGGGTGAGGCGTTCCAGCAGGAACTCGCGCCGCTCGCGCGCCTCCCGGGGCGAGACCCCGGCCAGCAGCGCGGGCAGTTCGACGTTGTCCGCGACGGTCATGTTGGCGACCAGGTTGAAGCCCTGGAAGACGAAGCCGATCTTGCGGCGCCTGAGCACCGCCCAGGCGCTCTCGGTGAGGCTGTCCACCCGTTTGCCGTCCAGCCAGATCTCACCGCTGGTGCGCACGTCGAGGCCGCCGAGCATGTGGATCAGGGTGGACTTGCCCGATCCGGACGGCCCCATGATCGCGACGAACTCCCCGTCGTCGACCTCCAGGTCGATCCCGCGTACGGCGTGCACGGGCACGCCGGTGTTGGAGTAGATCTTGACGAGGTTGTGCGCCTTCAACGTCACAGGAGCTCCTCCTGACAGCGCTGCAGCCAGTCGAGGTCGGCCTGCAGGTGCAGCATGGCCCCCTCGATGAGCAGGAGCGCGACCCGGTTGGCCGGGTCGGTGCTCTCGCACAGCTCGTTGAGCTCGCGCATGAGCACGAGGTAGTGCCGCCGCTGCCGGCCGATCAGGACCATGCGGTCGGCGATGCCGGTGAGCGGGGCGAGGATGAGCTTCATGTAGAACTCGTCGCGGACCCGGGGGCCCTCGGTGGGTTCCTCCACCCAGGCGGTGAGCGTCTCCCGGCCCTTGGCGGTCAGGTAGTAGACCTTCTTGTTCGGCCGGTTGGACTGCTCGACGTCGACCGCTCTGACCAGGCCGTCTTTCTCCAGCCTGGCGAGGGTGACGTAGATCTGCCCGATGTTGGGAGAGGGGTAGGCGGCGCCGAAGGTCAGTTCCAGCGCCTGCTTCAGCTCGTAGCCGTGCGCGGGCTCCTTCGCGAGCAGGGCCAGAAGGTGCAGCCGCACGCGGGCCTCCCTGTTATGCAGGCGTTACATGACCTTCCGTTGACGTCCAGTTTACGGGTGTGCATAACATGAATGCATCTACCTAACACGTATGTAATGTGGAGGTCGCCGGTGTTTCGCCCGCTTCCCCTGGCCGTCGCCCTGCTGGTGATGGCCGGGTGCACGGGGACGGGTGAGCGCGACGGCGCCGGTCCCACCGCGGGCGGCAAGGGCCCGATCACCTTCGCCACCGGCCGCGACACCACGGCGTACCTGCAACCCCTGCTGGACCGCTGGAACCAGGCCCACCCGGCCGAGACGGTGTCGCTGATCGAGCTGCCGGAGGCCGCCGACGAGCAACGCGCGCAGATGGTCGCCAACCTGCAGGCCAAGAGCGACCGCTACGACGTGCTCGGGCTCGACGTCACGATGACCGCGGAGTTCGCCGACAGCGGCTGGATCATCCCCCTGGAACGGGCGGCCTTCCCGCTCGACAGGTTCCTGCCGCCGGTGGTCGAGACCGCGATCTACGAGGGCAAGCTGTGGGCGGTGCCGTACACGAGCAACGCCGGACTGCTCTTCTACCGCACCGATCTGGTGCGGAAACCGCCCAAGACGTGGGACGAGCTGCGCAGACAAGCTCTGGAAATCCAAAAGAAGCATGATATTCAGGGCTATGCGGGGCAGTTCCTCGCCTATGAGGGACTCACCGTCAACTTCTCCGAAGCCGTCCAGGCCGCCGGCGGCCAGCTTCTCGACCCCGACGGGACCCGCGTCACCGCGGAGTCCGGCCCGGTCGAGACCGCGATCAGCCGGCTCCAGCAGGGGCTGCGCGAGAAGTGGATCCCCGAGGAGGCCCTTCGGTACAAGGAGGAGGAGTCCCGCCTGGCCTTCCAGGAGGGCCGCCTCGCCTTCGCCCGCAACTGGCCGCCGGCCTACGGTCCGGCCACCGCGCCGGGCTCGGCGGTCCGCGGGCGGTTCGCGGTCACCCGGCTGCCCGGGCCCAGCGTCCTGGGCGGCAACAACCTGGCCATCAGCGCGTACTCCAAGCACCCGCAGACGGCCCAGGAGTTCATCCACTACTTCACCAGCCTGGACAACCAGCGCCGCGTGCTCACCGACGGGTCCTTCCCGCCGGTCTGGACCGAGCTCTACGACGATCCCGGGCTGATCGAACGATTCCCCTACCTGCCGGCCCTGAAGGAGAGCATTCTCGCGGCCAAACGCCGCCCGGCGAGTGCCAACTACAACCAGTTGAGCCTGGTGATCGCCAGCAACGTCGCCAAGGCTCTCGCCCCGCCGTACACGGAGTCCGCGTCCGACGTCGCGGCCGCCCTGAAGGCGGAACTCTCCGAGGTTCTCAAAACCCAGTGAGGAACCATGCGCAAAGCCCTTACCGCCGCCGGACTCGCGATCGCCCTCGCGGCCTGCGGTAACGCCCCCACCACCACCCCCACGCAACCGGCCGGCGGCGCCTCCTCGGCGCCGGCCGCGGGCGGCGGCAAGACCCTGGAAGGGGTCAAGCTCGAGGTCGCCGCCAAGTGGACCGGCGAGGAGCAGAAGAACTTCCAGCAGGTGCTGAAGGCCTTCTCCGACAAGACCGGCGCCGAGGTCACCTACGCCTCCACCGGCGAGGACACCGGCGCCTACCTCGGCCCGCGCGTCACCAGCGGCAACCCGCCGGACGTGGCGATCCTGCCGCAGCCGGGCCTGGTGCAGCAGTACGCCGACCAGAAGGCGCTCAAGCCGCTCAACGACGCGGTCAAGAAGCAGCTCGACGACAACTACACCGAGTACTGGAAGGAGCTGGGCTCGGCCGACGACCAGCTCTACGGCGTGCTGGTCAAGGCGGCGCACAAGTCGCTGGTGTGGTACCGGCAGTCCGCCTTCGACGAGGCCGGCGCCCAGCCGCCCACCACCTGGGACGAGCTGCTGGCCACCGCGCAGACCATCGCCGACTCCGGCACCGCGCCCTTCTCCTTCTGCGGCGCCTCCGGCTGGACGCTCACCGACCTGTTCGAGAACGTCTACCTGTCCAGCGCCGGACCGGAGAAGTACGACCAGCTCGCCGAGCACGAGATCCCCTGGACCGACCCCTCGGTCGGCGTCGCGCTGACCAAGATGGCCGAGCTGTTCAGCAAGAAGGAGTACGTCAACGGCGGTTCATCCGGCGCGCTCCAGACCGACTTCCCGACCTGCGTGACCCAGGTCTACGGCCAGAAGAAGGCGGCCATGGTGATCGAGGCCGACTTCGTCGCCGTCTCGGCGGTCGAGGCCGGCGCCAAGGTCGGCGAGGAGGCCAAGTCCTTCGCCTTCCCGAAGGTCGGCGAGACCGCCCCGGTCGTGCTCGGCGGCGACATCGCGGTGATCATGAAGGACTCCCCCGGCGCGCAGGCGCTGCTGGAGTTCCTCGCCTCCAAGGAGGGCGGCGAGATCTGGGCCAAGCTCCCCGGCTACCTCTCGCCCAACCGCAACGTCTCCCCGGACAACTACCCGGACCCGCTGACCAAGCAGCTCGGCCAGACGATCATCTCGGCCGGTGAGAGCGTCCGCTACGACATGTCGGACCTCGCGCCCAGCGCCTTCGGCGGCACCGACGGCAAGGGCGAGTGGAAGCTCCTCCAGGACCTGCTGCGCAACCCCGGCGACGTCAAGAACATCCAGGAACAGCTCGAGGCGGAAGCCAAGAAGGCCTGGACCAAATAACCCCCTCCGGAAGGACCAGCCGTGACTGAACGGTCAACCGGTCCGCAGGGCCCGTCCCCCATCGCGGACGGGCCCGTCCCCGGACCCACCCCCCAAGCCTCCGCCAAGCGTCGCCTGGGACCCTCACCCGTCCTGGCCTACGTCTTCCTCCTGCCCGCGGCCGTGCTGCTGGGCATCTGGGTGATCTATCCGATCGGCTACTCGCTCTACCGCAGCCTGTTCGGCACGCTCCCGACCGACTTCGTCGGCCTGGGCAACTACGCGACGATCTTCACCGACCAGAACCTGCTCACCACGATCAGGAACAACCTGATCTGGGTGGTCGTCGCGCCCATCCTGGTCACCACGCTCGGCCTCATCTTCGCGGTGCTGACCGAGCGCATCCGCTGGGCGACCGCGTTCAAGCTGATCGTCTTCATGCCGATGGCCGTCTCGCTGATGGCCGCCGGCGTCATCTTCCGCCTGGTCTATGAGCAGGACCCGGACAAGGGGGTGGCCAACGCCATCCTCACCACCGTGCACGACACCTTCTCCGCCTCCCAGGGCTACCCCAACGCCCGGCCCCGCGAGAGCGACACGGTCAAGGCCGAAGGCGGCGGCATCGTCGCCAGCGGCAGCCCCGCGCTCATCCCGATCGTCGGCATCCGGCAGGACAACCTGCCCTCCGGCGCGCAGCCGGCGAAGGCCGGGGCCTCCGGCGCGGTCTGGTTCGACTTCACCCCGGGCGGCGGCGGACGCAACGGCGAGATCGACGCCTCGGAGAAGGGCCTGCCCGGCGTGACCGTCGAGGCCGTGCAGAACGGCGCCGTGGTGGCCACCACCACGACCGCCGACGACGGCTCCTTCGCCTTCGAGGGCGTCTCGGGGGCCTATCAGGTACGGCTGCCGCAGTCCAACTTCACCGCGCCCTACAACGGGCTGAGCTGGCTGGGCCCGACGCTCATCACCCCCGCGATCATCGGCGCGTTCGTCTGGGTGTGGGCCGGCTTCGCCATGGTCCTCATCGCGGCCGGCCTGGCCGCCATCCCGCGTGACGCGCTGGAGGCGGCCCGCATCGACGGCGCGACCGAGTGGCAGGTGTTCCGCCGGATCACCGTGCCGCTGCTGTCGCCGGTGCTCCTGGTGGTCTTCGTCACGATGATCATCAATACCCTGAAGGTGTTCGACCTGGTCTTCATCATCGCGCCCGCCTCCGTGCAGGACGAGGCGATGGTGCTGGCCCTGGAGATGTGGCGCGTCTCCTTCGGCGGCGGCGGCAACCAGGGGCTCGGCAGCGCTCTGGCGATCTTCCTGCTGATCCTGGTGTTGCCCTTCATGATCATGAACATCCGCCGGTTCAGAAGGGAGCAGTCGTGACCGCCACCGCACCCCAGCAGGCCGGTGAGATCAAGCGGGGCCCGGTCGGCCGACTGGTGGACCTCCTGGGCAGCGGCGCCGTCCAGGTGCTGATGGTCCTGCTCGGGCTGTTCTGGCTGGTGCCCACGCTCGGCCTGCTGATCGTCTCGCTGCGCGACGAGAAGGTGAACGCCGCCGAAGGCTGGTGGACGGTCTTCACCCAGCCCGCGCAGCTCACCCTCGACGCCTACAGCAGCCTGCTGGCCACCGGGTTCACCGCCTCCTTCTGGAACACCGTCCTCATCACCGTCCCGACGACCATCCTGGTCATCGGGATCGCGGCGATGGCCGCCTACGCCTTCGCGTGGATGGAGTTCCCCGGCCGCGACCTGCTCTTCCTCATCGTGGTCGGCCTGCTCATCGTGCCCATCCAGATCGCGCTGATCCCGATCGCCTCGCTCTACGGCGGGCTCGGCATCTTCGGGTCGATCCCCGGCGTGGTGCTGTTCCACGTCGCCTTCGGCCTGCCGTTCGCGATCTTCCTGCTGCGCAACTTCTTCGTCGGCATCCCGTCCTCGCTGCTGGAGGCGGCCCGGATGGACGGGGCGCCGGAGTGGAAGATCTTCGCCCGGGTGGTCTTCCCGCTGGGCAAGCCGGCGATCGCCTCGCTGGGCATCTTCCAGTTCCTGTGGGTGTGGAACGACATGCTGATCGCCCTGGTCTTCGCCGACACCGACGCCCAGCCGATGACCAAGGCCTTGCAGTCGGAGATGCGGCAGTTCGGGACGAACGTCGACATCCTGGCACCGGGCGCCTTCCTGTCCCTGCTGATCCCGCTGGTGCTGTTCTTCGCCTTCCAGCGGTACTTCGTCCAGGGCATGATGGCCGGCTCGGTCAAGTAGGGGGCTCCGGGCGCCCGCCTTCCGAGGGGGCAGGCGGGCGCCCGGCCCCGGCTCACACCGCCAGGTGCGGCCAGTGGGCCGTGTCGCGCAACAGCCTCCGGTCGTGCGTGGCCACGACCACCGCGGCGCCGGTCGCCTCCAGCGCCTCGGTGAGCTCCTCCACCAGCGTCATCGACAGGTGGTTGGTGGGCTCGTCGAGCAGCAGCACGTCCGGCCGGGCGGCCAGCAGGAGGGCCAGGTCCAGGCGGCGTTGCTGGCCGACCGACAGCTCGCTCACCTGCTTCCGCAGGGACTCCGCCGGCAGCAGGCCCAGGCCGGCCTCCTCGCCGAGCACCTCGGCGACCGTCCGCCGGGTGGGCGGGGGTGACTCCTGCGTCAGCCAGCCGGTACGGCTCCGCCGTACCTCGCCCTCGTCGGGCTGGAGAGCGCCGGCCAGGACGGCGAGCAGGGTGGACTTGCCCGCGCCGTTGGCCCCGGTGACGACCAGGCGTTCGCCCGCGCGCAACCGCAACGAGACCGGCCGGTCGAGCCGGCCCTTCACCCGCACGCCGTCGGCCTGGAGCAACGTCACACCCGGCTCCGGAGCGAGCTCGGGCAGCTCGAAGCGCTGCGGCGGCTCGGGCACCGCCAGCACCTGCGCCTCCAGGGCCTCCTGCCGGCGGTGCACCGAGCGGACCAGCGCCGGGGCCCGGGTGGCGCGGGTGTGCTTGCCGGTGCCCTTGTCCGGCCGCCAGCCGGTGATCAGCCGGTCCTGCGCCGCCGACAGGTCCTGCGCCAGCCGGTCGCGTTCCTCCATCTGGGCGCGGTACTCCTGCTCCCAGCGCGCCCGCTCGGCCCGATGCCCTTCGCGGTAGCCGGCGTAACCGCCGCCGTAGAGGCGAGGCCGGCCGTCCCGCGAGGGGTCGAGGTCGAGCACCGCGGTGCTGACGTCGGCGAGCAGGGCCCGGTCGTGGCTGACCAGGACGATCCCGCCCGGATGGGCACGCAACCGCTCGGTCAGGTGGTCGAGGCCCGCGGCGTCGAGGTGGTTGGTCGGCTCGTCCAGCAGCAGCAGGTCGTGGCCCGCGCCCAGCAGGCAGGCCAGCCGGATGCGGTAACGCTGGCCGACCGACAGCTCGGCCAGCGGCCGGTCCCGGTCGCCGACCGCGCCGAGCGCGGCCAGGGAGAGCCCGACGCGGTGGTCGGCCTCCCAGGCGCCGATCGCGTCGGCCGCGACGAGCGCCTCGGCGTACGCGTGGTCGGCGCCGGGCCGTTCCGCGGCCAGCGCGGCGGCGGCCGCCTCGACCTGGCCGAGGACCCGGCGGACGGTGGCGAGCTCGACGTCGATCAGGTCACCGACGGTACGGCCCGCGCCGGCCGGGATCTCCTGATCGGCCACGCCGAGGCTGCCGGCCCTGGTGACCGTGCCCGAGTCGGGCGGCAGGACACCGGCCAGCACCTGCAACAACGTGGTCTTGCCCCGGCCGTTCTCCCCGACGACGCCGAGGCGCTCGCCGGGCGAGACGGTGAGGGAGACGCCGGTCAGAACCGGCCTGCCGGCACGAGCGATCGACACTTCGTGGGCATGGATGAACGACAAAGAAGACACACTTCCTCCGAGAGACGAGCCGACCGTGGGGCGCTCGCCGTCATCAGAGGAAGTAGTAATGCATGCGGCTATTGTACCCCGCCGAGGAGGGCGTCCATGTGGATCACCAGGTCGCGCTGCCGGTCGGCGGGTGCCTCGTAGGCGCTCCGGCCGCCGCCGCGCAGGGTGAGCGCCTCGCGCAGGATGGCGCTGTCGCCGCGGGTGCGGAGCGCCCACTCGCCCGCGCCGCGCTTGGAGGTCACCCGGCCGGTCTCCAGCGTGTGGACCAGCCTGGCCGGGCCCAGCCCGCACCACACCACGACGGTGTCGTCGACGAGCTCGGCGGGGAGGGCGGCCACGCCGTCGCGGCACTGGCGCCAGTAGGTGTCCAGGTTGCCGCGGGTCCACGCGGCCAGCCGTACCGGGTCGACGGTGACCTGCGGCGGCTCGCCCCGGACCACGATCGGGCCCTGCGCGAGGGTCTGCCAGACGGCGGGGTTGATCTCGAAGGCCGGCCCCACGGTGACGCGGCCCTCGAACGCCTGCGGGCGCTCGCCCACGGTCTCGGGGTCGGCGGCCAGGTCGGCGGCGGTGACGTAGACGCCGTCCACGTTCATCGGCGGGCGCAGGGCCTCGTGCACGGCGGCCAGCCCGACCGGGTCCACCTCGCCCTCGGTGACCGCGACGAAGTCCACGTCGCTGGATCCGGGCCGGTAGTCGCCCAGCGCCAGCGAACCGACGAGGTACAGGGCGGCCAGGTGGCCGGGCGCGGCACGGTCGATCAGATCGAGGTAGCGGGAGATCACCTCGGCCACGTCGGGCGGCAGGTCGCTCATGACGGGAAATCCTACGGCGGCTATTCCTCAGCGGGCTCGCAAGTATCACAATTCGCTCAAGCCAACGAAAGAAGTGTCATGAAGCGCTTTCTTGCTTTATCCACTGCTGTCTTGCTGAGCCTCCCGCTGGCCTCCACGCCCGCCTCCGCCGGTGTCGCGGGCACGCCCGGCAGCCCCGGCGCGGGCGACCCGTACTTCCCCACGCAGGGCAACGGCGGCTACGACACCCAGCACTACGACCTGGCCCTCGACTACAACCCCAGCTCCAACGCGCTGCAGGGCGCCGCGACCATCACCTCGCGCGCCACCCAGGACCTCAGCGCCTTCAACCTCGACCTGGTCGACACCCTCACCGTCCGCTCGGTGACGGTGAACGGCGCCGCGGCCGCCTTCACCCAGTCGGGCAGCGAACTCACCGTCACCGCGGCGCTCGCGCCCGGCCAGACCTTCACCACCGTCGTCCGCTACGACGGCAAACCCACCCACGTCCTCGACCCCGACGGCTCCCGCGACGGCTGGATCCGCACCAGCGACGGCGTCTACAACGCCAACGAGCCGCAGGGCGCGATGACCTGGTACCCCGGCAACCACCACATGACCGACAAAGCCACCTACCGCTTCTCGGTCACCGTCCCCGACACCCGCGTCGCCGTCGCCAACGGCGACCTCACCTCGCGCAGCTCCGGCGGCGGGCGCACCACCTACGTCTGGGACGCGCGCCAGCCGATGGCCTCCTACCTGACCACGGTCTCGATCGGCAAGTTCGAGCTCACCGACACCACCCTGGGCGGCTACCGGACGATCACCGCGGTCGACCCCAAACTCGCCGGCCAGGCCACCGGCTTCGCCGCCCGCCACGCACCGGTCCTCGACTACTTCAGCAGCCTGTTCGGGCCCTACCCGTTCAGCTCCACCGGCGGCATCGTCGACCACGAACCGAACGTCGGCTACGCACTCGAAACCCAGACCCGGCCGATCTACCCGCGCGTGCCCAGCGAGAACCTGCTCGCGCACGAGCTGGCCCACCAGTGGTTCGGCGACTCCGTGACACCCGAACGCTGGCAGGACATCTGGCTCAACGAAGGCTTCGCCACCTACGCCGAATGGCTCTGGGCCGACCGGCGCGGCGTCCGCACCGTCCAGGCCGCCTTCGACGCCGCCTACGCCGTGCCCGCCGGCGACGCCTTCTGGCAGACGCCCCCCGCCGACCCCGGCGGCCCGGCCGACCTCTTCCACGACCCCGTCTACGACCGCGGCGCCATGACCCTGCACGCCCTGCGCGCCAAGGTCGGCGACACCGCCTTCTTCGCCATCCTCAAGGGCTGGGCGAGCACCTACCGGTACGGCAACGCCTCCACCGCCGACCTCCTCGCCCTGTCCGAGCAGATCTCCGGCGCCCAGCTCGACACCCTCTTCGACGCCTGGCTCTTCCAGCCCGGCAAGCCCGCTCTGTGATCTTTTTGGTACGGCTTGCGCCCCCGTTCCCAGCGCAAGCCGTACCAACCAGAGATAAGGTGAACGGCCATGGCCGGTCGTCCCCTGCACGAAGTCGTTGAAGCCGGATGGGCCCAAGCACTGGAGCCCGTCAGCGAGCGCATCTCCGCGATGGGCGAGTTCCTCCGCAAGGAGATCGCCGAGGGAAGGCAGTACCTTCCCTCCGGACCCCACGTCCTGAGGGCCTTCAACCAGCCCTTCGACGAGGTCAAAGTCCTCATCGTGGGCCAGGACCCCTACCCGACACCCGGACACCCCATCGGGATGTCCTTCTCCGTCGCCGCCGACGTGCGGCCGCTGCCGGGCAGCCTGGTCAACATCTACAAGGAGTACATGGCCGACCTCGAATACCCGCCGCCCGGCAACGGCGACCTGACCCCCTGGACCGAGCAGGGCGTGCTCCTGCTCAACCGCGTCCTCACCGTCGCCCCCGGCAAGCCCGCCTCCCACCGCGGCAAGGGCTGGGAAGAGGTCACCGAGCAGGCCATCCGCGCCCTCGTCGCCCGCAACAAGCCCATGGTCGCCATCCTGTGGGGCCGCGACGCGCGCAACCTCGCCCCGCTGCTCGGCGACGTCCCCCGCATCGAGTCCGCGCACCCCTCCCCGCTGTCGGCGCGCAACGGCTTCTTCGGCTCGCGGCCCTTCAGCCGGGCCAATCAGCTCCTCGTCCAGCAAGGCGCCGCCCCGGTCGAATGGAAACTGCCCTAGGCTCATTCACCATGAGTGATGAACCGAAGTTCCTGCGCCTCACGGTCGAACTGACCGTCGAGGTGCTCGATGTGAACGCCCTCCAGGCCGCCGCCCTGGCCGAGATCCGGCACCCCGAGGCCGACCTCACCGACGAGGAGCGCAAGGAGCAGGCCGAGCTGGTCACCTCCGACGACACCGGCGCCAGCTCGCTGCAGTGGCTCATCGAGCCCGACCACGTGCTGGCCCTGGTCGAGCACATCGACGAGGTCGAACCGCGTGAGGCCGTCCTGGGCGTCGAGCCGTCCGACGGGCCGAGCGACGAGGACGACGAGCACGACCACGACCACTGAGGCTCGCCGCGCTGCGCCTCTCTTTCCTTGAGGCGCAGCGCTCCGCCTTCTGCCCGTCCAACCCGGGCAACTCGGCCCCTCTGCCCCTTTCCTCCTGAGCCCGTCCCGCCCCCTTCTGACCCCCTTTTGACCTTCTTCTTCTGAGCTCGCCGCCCTTCTGAGCCGGCCGCCCTTCTTATGCGCCCGCCGCTTCCCGGCACCTCGAGCTCTCTCAGCATCTGAGGTCCCCAAGCCCTCGCGTCCCGGGCTCTTCCCCGGCCCTTGAGCCCCCAGGCAGCCGCGCTCCCCGGCCTCCTCGCTCTCTGGTTTCCGCGCTCCCAGGCCTCCGCACTCTCTAGTTCCCGCGCTCCCTAGCCTCCGCGCTCCCCGGCCTCCGCACTCTCGGGTTTCCGCGTTGTCCGGCCACCGCGTTCTCCGGCCGCCGACTTCTTCGCTTGCCCCCACTCAGCACGCGGCAGCCCCAACATCCGGCCCCCCAGCCCACGCGCACCCCACGACGCGCCGCCCCTCCACCCCACACCACCCCCGCGTCCGTACCATTACCCCCATGATCATCGCCTTCTCCATCACACCCCTGGGCGTCGGCGAGGCCGTCGCCGAACCCGTCGCCCGCGCCGTCAAGGTCGTCCGCGAAAGCGGCCTCCCCAACCGCACAGACGCCATGTTCACCACCATCGAAGGCGACTGGGACGAGGTCATGGCAGTCGTCAAACAAGCAGTCGACGCCGTAGCCGAAGTCGCCCCCCGCGTAAGCCTCGTCCTCAAGGCCGACCTCCGCCCCGGCGTAACAGACGCCATGACCACCAAACTGGAATCCCTAGAACGCCACCTCACAACCGACTAACCCCCACCCGCCCAACCCCCTCCTCCACCCACCGCCGCCCCACCCAACGACCCCCACCTCCATACAGAGCCCCCTCAACCCCGCCCGAAGCCCCCACCCAGAGCCCCTCGACCCCGCCCAACGCCCCCACCCAGTGCCCCTCAACCCCGGCCCAACGCCCCCGCCCAGAGCCACCGCACCCTCCAGCCCAACGCCAGCACTCCTCCGTCCACGGCACCACCCCTCCGCCGATCGCCAGCGCCCCCGCCCAACGCCGCCACGCCCTCAGGCCCGACGTCCACGGGTGGGGTTTTCCCTACCCCCAACCGGTTGCTAGCGAGATGGTGGCCCCCGCCCCAGTTCCCTACCGTGGACACCATGGGGCAGCAGTCGATCTACCAAGACACCAGAGACCTACTGACCGGCACAGCACGAGCCGCCGCCGCGTTCACCGTCTCAACCCTCGGCCTCGCCACCACCACGGCCCTGCTCCTCCTCCCCCTGCTCCTCCCCGGCATCGGCCTCCTCGGCCCCCTCGTCGCCCCCCTCACCCTGGCCGCGACCCTCCTAACCACCACCCACCTCACCGCCCACCCCACCAAGCCGGAAGCACCCCACCCCACCAAGCCCCCAACACCCCGCCCCTCCTCAGCCCCCCGCCACAAGACAGCACCCCACCCCGAGACAGCGCCCCACCCCGAGTCCCCCGGCCACCACCCCCGGCCCCGCCTCCTGACCGTCCTCACCACCCCCCAACGCTGGGCCGAACTCCTCCACGCCCTGACCGCCTTCGTCGTCTTCCTCGGCGGCCTGCTCACCACCCTCACCTGGTGGACCCTCGCCCTTGCCGGCCTGTCCTACCCCCTGTACGGCTGGGCCCTGCCGTACACCCTCTGGACCCCCATGTGCGTCCTGATCGGCCTGGCCTTCGCGGTAACCCTCCCCAAGGTGATCACCTGGTGCCTCACAGCCCAACACGCCTACAGCGCCCTCCTCCTCACCCCCCGCCCCCACCCCAAGACCCCCACAACCCGCACCTTGGCCCCCGCCGCCTAACCCGCGTCCCCCACCCCAGCACCAAGCCCACCGACTCCCACCGACTCCCACCGACACCCAACACTCCGCCTCTGCCGCGGCGTCCACCACCACCCGCCTCGCCGATCAACCGCCTCACTGATCACCTGCCTCGCCGATCACCTGCCTCACCCATCACCCGTCTCACCGATCACCCGTCTCACCGAGCCACCTGCGCCATACGTCTCACCACGTCGTCGCCCCGTCCCCGGATCGCTCAGCCAGTCGGCCACCACCACCGCCCCCTAGAGCTGCAGCCCTCAGACGACCTCCCACGCAGGCAGCCGAGCCACGCTGCACACACCGGCTGAGCCCGTAATGGATCCCTGATCGAGCCCTCCGTTGAGCCCCCGGTCTGCCTGGCTAACCCCTTTAGAGCTGCGGCCTAGCGGCACCCCCGTTCACCCCCGAGGACACGATCGCCCTCAGCACAGGGACGTCCGTCGTCCGGGCTTCGCCCGCCAACCCAGCGGCCGAGCAACGCCCACCTTGCGACCAACGCTTGCCTCCCGAAACTGAGCTGCGAGTCCCGGCTTGAGCCCTAAGCCCCAGGTTGATCGCCCCGCAGATCGGGCTCGATCCCTCCAAACTCCCGCAGATCCGCCTGAGCCATCACCCCACCAGGGCATCCGCCGAACCACACGCGGCACCCAGCGTTCGCCCCCTGGGGAAGCCCTAGGCCCAGCACAGCGCCCAACAAATATTCGACTTCGAATATCCATTGACGAGCTCTGTCACGCGACATATCGTGTTGCCCATTCCAGTAGACACGATATGTCGCGACCCAGGAGGCGTCATGCACCACGAACACGTGCCAGTCCTCATCGTCGGCGCCGGCTACGCCGGTCTCAGCGCAGCCGCCTCCCTGGCCTGGCGCGACGTCCCCGTCATCCTGGCCGAACGCCACCCCAGCACCTCGATCCAGCCCAAGGCCTTCGGCGTCAACTGGCGAGCCATGGAACTCCTCCGCCCCATCCCGGGCATCGAAGACCAACTCGCCTCCATCGCCGCGAAGGTCGGCGGCGACAGCATGCGCATGGCGATCGCCACCAGCCTGCGCGACCCGAACCCGCACATCCTCTTCGACGAGGAACAAGCCCAGGACATCGCCGCCCTCGCCCGCCTCACCCCCGCCCGCGACGCCGGCGCACCCCAATCGGAGGTCGAACGCGCCCTCCGCCGCAAGGCCGAAGAACTGGGCGCCGACCTCCGCTTCAACACCGAGGTCATCGACCTGGTCCAGGACCCCGACGGCGTAACCGTCACCCTCCGCACCCTCGTCTCCCCCGCCCCCTCCACCCCCGCGCCAGCCCAGGGACCGACCACCTCCACCAGCCGGACCACTCCCGCCGACTCAGCCCACCCGGGCGACTCGGCCAGCTCAGCCAGCTCGGCCGACTGGGTCAGCTCGGGCGGCTCGGGTGGCTCGGCCAGCCCCTTCAGCTCTTTCAACCCCCTCAGTGGGGCCAGTTCTCCTGACTCCAGCAGCTCCGCCGGTGAGCCCAGTTCCCCGGAGTCCGCCAGCTACGTCGACACCATCGTCCGGGCCGACTACGTGATCGCGGCCGATGGGTGGCGGAGTCCCCTGCGTGAGCGCCTGGGCGTCTCCACCATCGGTAAGGGGCTGCTGGGGCGGATGCGCTCGATCATGTTCGAGGCCGACCTGACCGACCTGGTCCGCGACCGGGAGGTCACCCTCTGGTACCTCCGGAACGACACCTTCACCGGCGTCTTCATCACCGGCACCGGCGTCGGGGCGCACGTGGTCGGCATCAACTTCGCCGAGGGACAGACCGAGGACGACTTCACCCCGGAGCACTGCGTGGAGCTCGTCCGCATCGCCACGGGGACCCCTGACCTCGACGTACGCCTTCTCGACCACGCGACCTTCGACCTGGGGCACGTCCTGGCCGAGCAGTACCGGGCCGGGCGGGTGTTCTTCGCGGGGGACGCCGCGCACACCATGCCGCCCACCGGAGGCCAAGGCGGCAGCCTTGCGCTCCAGGACGGGTGCGACATCGCCTGGCGGCTCTGGCTCGTTCTCACCGGACAGGCTCATCCTTCCTTCCTCGACACCTATGACGCTGAGCGGCGGCCCATCGGGGAGTTCACCGCCAATGCGCAGCTCGGGAACCTCGGGTTCCGGATGCCTCCTGCGCTGCGGGTGGGTTATCCGGAGCCGGTTGAGGATCCGGTTGCGGCTGTTCTCGGGCTTCGGGTTCACTCCTCCGCGATCCTCGCTGAGCCTGGGGATGACCTTGGCCTTCGCGAGGATCCGCGTACTCCGACCGCACGGCCGGGTAGCCGAGCACCTCATCTTCCGCTCGACTGGGATGGGCGGGCGATCTCGACGCTCGACCTCTTCGGGGCAGGGTTCGTTCTTCTCGCTGGGCCGCGGGGGCGGGACTGGGCTGAGGCGGGGCGGCAGGTTCGGGACCGGCTGGGGGTACGGCTGGCGCCGCACCTCATCAATGACGAGCTGATGGATGTCACCGGGTTCTGGCAGCACGTCTATGGCGTTGGGCCCGACGGGGCGGTGCTGGTGCGGCCCGATGGGTATATCGCTTGGCGTAGCTCGGGGGGTGTGGGTGATCCGGTCGGGGTTCTGGAGGATGTGCTCGGCCGCATCCTGGGGCGGGTTCCCGTTTCTGCGGTCTGAGCGGAGCTCGTGCAGCTGAGCTGGTCTTGTGCAGCTGAGCTGTGCCGGCTCCTCATGAGCAGTGCTCGCCCCTTCTGAGCTGCGCTCAGTCCTCATGAGCTGTGCTCGCCTCCTCTGCGTGTGCTCACTCCTCCTGAGGTGTGCTCGTTCCCTCCCAGGCTTGCGCGTCCTCCCCCGAGCGCTCCCTCTCCTGCCGCGCGACCAGCTCGCCCACCGGCCCCGTCATTCGGCTCGCCTTCGCTGTTTGCCAAGCCCCACCCCGGCATACCCGGCCCCCGTTGATCCGCCGCTCTTCTCGTCGTCTGGCCCGCCTCCGCTCACTCACCAGCTCGCCCTAACCTGCTCGCCTGGCCCCGCCTCCTCCCCTGCATCCCTCGGCTCCTGCACGCCCGGGGGGTGGGCAGCCAGGCGGGGTGGGCAAGGGGGTGGCGGTCAGGGGGAGGTGGACGAAGAGGGCGGTCATCGGCGCCTGCTTCCCGTGCCGTCATGGCGGCTGGACCTGGAGGGGTGGGCGGGGCCTGGTCATGCGGCGTCGTCCAGGTGGAGGGGGTGCAGGGTTCCGTCAGACGGCTGGCGGAAGCGGGAGGGGCTTGGGGGCTGGTGGTGGAGGCGTGGAAGGGCGCTGGGCGCGGTGGGGCGGGCCGCTGAAGTGGGTGGTTCGGCGAGGGGCGGTGATGCGGGCGGAGGTTGGGTCGTGGCTGGAATGAGAGGGACGACGTTTCGTGGGAGGGGCACGGCCGTGGCGTTTTGTGGAAAGGGTGCGGCCGTGGCTGAGGTCAGAGCGGGGGCTGGTAGGGAAGCCGGCGTGGTGGGTGGGATCTCGGCGGAGGGGGTGGAGGGAGTCGGGGCTGCGGTGAACGTGGCAGCGGTGGCCGGGGCTGGGGCGGGCGTGGCAGCGGTGGCCGGGGCTGGGGCGGGCGTGGCAGCGGTGGCCGGGGCTGGGGCGGGCGTGGCAGGGGTGAGCGCGACAGCGGTGGCCGGGGCTGGGGTGAGCGCGACAGCGGTGGCCGGGGCTGGGGTGAGCGTGACAGGGGTGGGCGTGACAGGGGTGGTCGAGGCTGCGGCGAGCGTGGCAGGGGTGAGCGTGGCAGGGGTGAGCGTGACAGCGGTGGCCGTGGCTGGAGCAGGGATGGGGAGGTCTAGGCGTTGGGTGGCGCAGAGCCAATCGTTCACGGTGCCGGGGAAGGTGCTCGGAGGGTCGACCTTCAGGCAGGTGACGGCGGTGTCGCCGGGGGTGGGGTGGACGCGGAGGCTTGGGGGTGAGGGGGCGGTGGCGGTGGATCCGAAGAAGGCGGTGTCCGTGGGGCCGTAGGGGGTGGCGTCGGTGGAGCCCTGGGCGGCGGTGTCGGTGAAGGCGTAGGGGGTCTCGTCGGTGAAGGCGTAGGGGGCCTTGGTGGTGGGGGTGTAGGGGGTGAGGCGGACCAGGAAGGGGACGGGGTCGCGGTCGACGAGGAGGTGGTCGTCGATGGTGCGGGAACGGGCGGTGGGGTGGGTGGCGAGGTAGGCGAAGTGGTCGGCGGCGAGGCGGGCGGCGACGGCGCGGAGGAGGGTGACGGCGCACAGGGTGTGGGCACAGGCGGCGCCGTCCAGGGTGATCTCGGGGAGGGCGAAACGGCGCAGGCCGCGGGAGGTGACGCGCAGGCAGGCGCAGGCGCGGTTGTCGGCCGGGTTCCAGGGCGGGCAGGTGGCGTGGTCCTGGACGGTGATGTCCCAGCCCAGCCAGTCGTCGTCCAGGCGGAACTCGGCGCGTTCGCCGGGGCAGCCGTCGCAGGTGAAGACGCCGCGGGCAGCCAGGGGGTCGATGACGAGGCCGCCGGACTCCTCGGCGATGGCTCGGGCGGTGGCTCGGGCGACCTGGGTGCGGAAGGGCTGTTCGTACGGCGGCGCCGTCGTGGAGACCAGGATGTGGTGGCGGGAGCGGCGGAGCAGGCGGCGGTCGTCGGGTGGGAGGTCGAGGCCGGCTGGGCGCCAGGTGCTGCGGCGGTGGGTGAGGGTGAGGGCCGGGGTGCCCAGGGCGTCGCGGGCGGCTCGGCGGTAGGGGCGGCCTATGCGCCATGGGAGGAGGGTGTCGGCGGCTACGGGGAGGCGGTCCAGGGCCACGACGAAGAGGGTGGTCAGGAGGGTGGGGAGCTTGTAGGTGATGGCCATGACTGCAGGATGCGGAAGGTTTGGTCGGCGGTGGGGGGCCGAATGGGGTTCTGGGGATAACTCGGGGGTGGGGTGGGTGGGATGTGGGGGTTTGTTGGGCGGGTGGGGCCTACGGGGGTTACGTAGGCCGGGGTCGGGCGGCTCGGGGGTTACGTGGCCCGAGGGTTACGTGGCCCGAGGGTTGGGCGGCCCGAGGGTTGGGCGGCCCGAGGGTTGGGCGGCCCGGGGGTTGGGCGGCCCGGGGGTGGGTGGGCAGCCGAGTGAATGACCGGTAGTTGGGTGACCGGCAAGTGGGGACCGGCAGGCGGGGTGGGTTTGGCGTGGGAGCGGCGGTTAGGTGACCGGTGCCTTGGCGTCGGGGTGGAGCGTGGGCCAGACGGGGTTCGGGTGGGTTGGGGCAAGGGGGTGTGCAGCAAGGCAGCGGAGGCCTCCGGCAGGGACAGGACGGGACGGGACGCAAGGCGGAGCGGGACGGGACGGGACTGGGAAGGCGGAGCGGGACGGGACTGGGCAAGGCGGGACGGGGCGGCATGGTGGATCGGAGGGGTCGGCGGCGGAGGGTCGGGGTGAGGGCAGGGAAGCGCGGCGGAGGGGCCGTGGCCGGGGGTGGGTGTGGCAGAGGGGCGAGGCAGGGCGGCAGGGGCAAGGGGAAGAGGGAAGAGGGCCGCGCGGCGGAGGGGCGCTGAGTGACCTCGATGGGAGACAAAGAAAAATCCCGGCCAAGCGGTGCGCTTGGCCGGGATCAGGTTTCCGGGGCCGGTCAGGAGACCCCGGAAGGGAGGGAGGTTACTCGGTGAAGCCGACGTTCTCCCAGACCTCCGACGAGTCCGCGAACCCGGGAGCGCCCAGGTTGGCGAGGTTCGCCTTGGCGGCCTTGATCTGCGGACGCTGGAACAGCGTCATGCGCAGCGCCTGCTCCCACAGCTTGACGTCGGCGGCGTTGGCCAGCTCGGCGGCCTTGGCCGGGTCGAGCTCGCTGGCGGCGGTGGCGAGCATCTGGTCGATCTCGTCGGTGCCGAAGTGGGTGGTGTTGTTGACGTAGACCGGCTTGCCGTCCTTGATCTCCGGCTTCTTGTAGGAGGAGACCGTGTCAGAGATCGGGAACGGGGTGCCCAGCAGCGAGAAGGAGCACAGGTCGAAGTTCGCCGCGTAGACGTAGTCGTCCCAGAACTTCTCCAGCGGGACCTGCTCGATGTTCACCTTGATGCCGATCTCGCCCAGCATGGCCTGGGCCAGCTCGGCCTCGGCCTTGGTGATCGGGACGCCGGCGCCGATGACGTAGCGGAGCACGAGCTCCTTGCCGTCCTTCTTGCGCGTCGCGCCCTCGAGCTTCCAGCCCGCCTCCTCGAGCAGGGCCTTGGCCTTGTCGGGGTTGTAGGTGCCGAACTCGCCCGCGTTCGGCTTGTAGGCCGGCTGGGTGTTGACGTAGATCAGGTTGTCCAGGGTCTTGACCGGGACGCCGAGGCCGTTGAGGTCGGACTCGGTGATCGCCTCGCGGTTGAGGCCCATGAAGACGGCCTGGCGGACCTTCTGGTCCTTCAGGATCTCGCTGCCGCCCGCGTTGAGGGTGATGTGGCGGATGTCGGGGCCGGCGGCGCGGCGGATGACCGCACCGGGGACGGCCTCGGCCTGCTTGAGGGCGGCGGCGTCGGGGCCGATGTCGGTGAAGTCGATCTCACCGTTGGCGAAGGCGCCGGTCTCGGCGTCGACCGCGAGGGTGCGGAAGACGATCGAGTCGAGCTTGGCCTTGTCGCCCCAGAAGTTGTCGTCGCGGACGACGGTGAAGGTCTTGGCGGTCTGGTCGATCTTGTCCAGCTTGAAGGGGCCGCCGGTGACGCCGACCTTGTTCAGCCAGTTCTTGTTGAAGGCGTCGGGGGTGCCGGTGTCCTCGGCGGACATCAGCGGGCCGAACAGACCCTGCCACGCCTGGAACGGAGCCTTGAAGATCATGATGACTTCACGCTCGTCGGCGCCCTGCTTGATCGACTCGATCTGGTCGTAGCCGGTCGTGAAGCCCGCCTGGAACTTCTTGTCCTTGCCGCTCATGGCGTTGGCCTGGGCGATGAAGTCCTTGGCGGTGATCGGCTTGCCGTCCGACCACTTGGCCGCAGGGTTGATCTTGTAGACGATCGTCTGCGGGCTCGTGGAGGTCTGCTCGGCGCTGACCAGCAGGTCCTTGTTCGGCTTGAGGTTGCCCGAGCCGTCGGAGTCGAACGCCTGCGGGAGCAGGACGTCGGCCAGGTTGTCGGTGTCGGCCAGACCACCGTTGGCGTGCAGACGGTTGAACTGCGGCCCAAGGTTGTTGATGGCCAGGCGCAGCGTGCCGCCGTCCTTGACCTTCTCACGCGGCTGCTCGTTGATGTCCTGCGGCGGCAGTTCCTTGATCGCGCCGTCGCTGGCCGCGGGGCTGGAAGCCGGCTGCCCGGCCGGCGTGCTGGCCTGTCCGCCGCCCTGAGTCGTGCCGCCACCACCGCAGGCGGTCAGACCCAGCGCGAGGGCGGCGACACCGGCTACCGCCGTGATTCGCACCTTCACAACTCTCTCCTTCATGGGGGGAGGTCAGACGACCTCGATCTCCCGCGCGTAGTGGCAGGCGGCCGCGTGATCCTTGTCGGGATCCTGCGGCACCCGCAAGACGGCGGGTTCTTCGTTGATGCACCGGGCCTGCTCGCTCTCCTGCAGGATCGCGAACTTGGGGCATCTAGTGCGGAACCGGCAGCCCGAGGGCGGATCGGCCGGGCTCGGCAGATCTCCCTTGAGCAGAATCCGCTTCCTGGCCCGTTCCTTGTCCGGGTCGGGAATCGGAATGGCCGACAGCAACGCCTGGGTGTAGGGGTGCGCCGGCTTGGCGTACACCTCGTCCACCTTGCCGATCTCGGCGATGCGCCCGAGGTACATGACCGCGACGCGGTCGGCGATGTGCCGGACCACGGCCAGGTCGTGCGCCACGAACAGGTAGGACAACCCCAGACGGGTCTTGAGCTCCTCCAGCAGGTTGATGACACCGGCCTGGATGGAGACGTCGAGCGCGGAGACCGGCTCGTCGAGGACGACCAGTTTCGGTTCCAGGGCGAGCGCGCGGGCGATGCCGATGCGCTGGCGCTGGCCGCCGGAGAACTGGCGCGGGTAGCGGGAGGCGTGTTCGGGCGACAGGCCGACCAGGCGGAGGAGCTCGGCGACCTTGGCCTCGACCTCTTCCTTCTTGCGGCCGTGCGCGTACAGCGGTTCGGCGATGATCTGCGAGACCGGCATCCGCGGGTCGAGCGAGGCCATCGGGTCCTGGAAGACGATCTGCACGTCGCCGCGCAGGGTCTTGCGCCCGCCGGCCTTGAGCGTGCCGGTGTCCTTGCCGAGGACGACGATCTTGCCGCCTTCCGCCGGCATGAGCTTCATGATCTCCTGCAGCGTGGTCGTCTTGCCGCAGCCGGACTCGCCGACCAAGCCGAGCGTCTCGCCTTCGGCGATGTCGAAGGAGACGCCGTCGACCGCGTACACGGTGCCGACGCGGCGCTTGAAGACCGCGCCCTTCATCAGGGGGTAGTGCTTCTTCAGCCCGTCCACCGCGAGGACGGTGGGCCGCTGCTCGCGCGGGATCTCGATGCGCTCGTCGCGCGGGATCTCCGGGCGGACGAAGACGTCGGCGCTGGTCAGGTTCTTCTGCAGGATGTCGTGCACCCGGATGCAGGCGCTGGCCTGGCCGCCGCCCACCGGCACGAGCTCCGGCTCCTCGTCGTCGCAGGCGCTGACGTGCATCGGGCAGCGCGGCGCGAACGGGCAGCCGGGGGGCAGGCTGGAGGGCGAGGGCGGGTTGCCCTCGATCGGCACGAGCGGCTCGCGCCGCCCGTGGCTCTCGTCCACGCGCGGGATCGAGGCCAGCAACCCCATCGTGTACGGCATGCGTGGCTTGTAGTACACCTGGTCGACGGTCCCGGTCTCCACCGGCCGCCCGGCGTACATGACCATGACCCGGTCGGCCAGCCCCGCGACCACGCCGAGGTCGTGCGTGATCATGATGAGCCCGGCCCCGGTCTCCCGGCACGCCTTCTTGAGCACTTCCAGCACCTGCGCCTGGATGGTCACGTCCAGGGCGGTCGTGGGCTCGTCGGCGATCAGCACGTCGGGGTCGTTCGCGATCGCCATGGCGATCATCGCGCGCTGCCGCATGCCGCCGGAGAACTCGTGCGGGAAGGACTTGACCCGCTGCTGCGGGTTGGGGATGCCGACCAGGTCCAGCAGGTCGACGGCCTGCTTGTAGGCCTTCTCCTTGCTCACCTTCTGGTGCACGTGGATGGCTTCGGCGATCTGGTAGCCGATGGTGAAGACCGGCGTGAAGGCCGACAGCGGGTCCTGGAAGATCATGCCGATCGACTTGCCGCGCACCTTGGCGAGCTGGGCCTCGCCGCGGCCGATCAGCTCCTCGCCGAGCAGCTTGACCGAGCCGTCGACCTTGGCGTTGTCCTGGAGCAGGCCCATGACCGCGAGCGAGGTCACCGACTTGCCCGACCCGGACTCGCCGACGATGCCCAGCACCTCGCCGCCGGCGAGGGAGTAGCTGACTCCGCGGACGGCCTGGATGTCGCCAGGGAAGGTGACGCAGAGGTCGGCGACCTCCAGCACAGTGTTCTTGCTCATCAGGCCTTCCCCGGGTCCATGGCGTCTCGAAGGGCGTCGCCGACCAGATTGATGCTCAGCACGAGCAGGATCAGCAGGCCGGCCGCGGGCAGGAAGATCCACGGGTAGGCCACCACCTGCCGGGCGCTGTCGGCGATGACGGTGCCGAGCGACACGTCGGGGGGTTGGATGCCGAAGCCGAAGAAGGACAGGCCGGTCTCGCCCAGGATCGCGCCGCCGACTCCCAAAGTCGCGTCGATGATCAGCAGCGAGGCCAGGTTGGGCAGGATGTGCCGGGTGATGACCTTCCAGGTCGGCACGCCCGCGTACACCGCGGCCAGCACGTATTCGCGTTCTCGCAGCGAGATCGTCATCGCTCTGACCACGCGGCCGGTGAGCATCCAGGCGAACAGCGCGAGCAGCAGCACGAACCAGAGCCAGCTCTCCCCCTTCAGCCGGGGGCTGAGGATGGCGATGATCAGGAAGCTGGGCAGGACGAGCAACAGGTCGGTGAACCACATCAGGGTGCGGTCGACCCAGCCGCCGAAGTAGCCGGCGACGGCGCCGACGATCGCGGCCAGGAAGGTGGCGATGACGCCGGCCAGCAGGCCGACGATGATCGACTTCTGCATGCCGCGCAGGGTGATCGCCCAGACGTCGCCGCCGATCTGCGTGGTCCCGAACCAGTGCGACTCCGACGGCGGCTTGCGGAAGGCGCGGAAGTCCTTCTGGTTCCACTCCCAGGCGCCCAGGTGCGGCCCGACGTAGGCGAGCAGCACCAGCGCGAGCAGGAGCGTCAGGCCCAGGATGGCCTGGGGGTCGCGCACGACGCGACGCAGGATCATCTTCGTCCGCATGTCAGTTCACCCGGACTCTCGGGTCGAGGATCGCGACGAAGACGTCGGACAGGAAGGCCGCGAACAACACGCACACTCCGGTGAAGCAGGCCACCGCGGCGACGGCGTTGACGTCCTGGCTCTGGATCGACTGGATCAGCCAGGCGCCCATGCCGTGCCAGCCGAAGATGGACTCGGTGAAGGTGGCGCCGGTGAAGACCAGGCCGACGGTGAAGGCGAAGTAGGTGGCGGTCGGGATCAGCGCGGTGCGCAGCGCGTGCTTGTAGAGCGCGGTCCGCTTGCGCAGGCCCTTGGCCATCGCGGTGCGGATGAAGTCCTGGCTCAGCACGTCGAGCATCATGTTGCGCTGGTAGCGGCTGAAGACCGCGATCTGGATGCCGGCCAGCGTGATGGTCGGCAGGATGAGGTGGTTGATCCGGTTGGTGAACTGATCCCAGCCGGTCAGCCCCGGCGAGTACTCGCCGACGAACTCGATGCCCAGCCCCCACGACTCGTTGCCCATGGTGGTGACCAGGATGAGCAGGGTCGCCATGACGAAGGTGGGCGTGGAGAGGATGACGAAGGCGACGCCGGTGAAGAACCGGTCCGCTATGCCGTACTGCTTGATCGCGGTGAAGGCTCCGATCAGCACGCCCAGCGTGGCGCCGAGGACGGTGCCGATGATCATCAGCCGGAGGCTGACCCCCACCCGGCGGCCCAGCTCGTCGTTGACGTTGCCGCCCATGAAGGTCTTGCCGAAGTCACCCTGGACCACGTCGCCCGCCCAGCGGACGTACCGCTCGAAGACGGGGGTGCGGTCGTTGAGGTTGGTGTCGTTCAGCGTGGCCTCGATGACCTCCGCCGAGACGGGCGGCTGCCGGTTGGCGAAGTTCACCCGCGGATTGAGCGTGGAAGCCGCCAGCATGTAGGCGAAGCTGGTCGCGATCACCACCAGCACGAGCTGTGTGACCAGCTTCCGTAGCAGGAACTTGCCCATCACCCTCCGATCACCTGACGGACGGAGGGTGGGTCGCCACCCGAACGCCGCCCGACATCGGAGCCGACTTGATAATCGTTTGACAGCTCCGTGACTACACCGCGCAGATTAATCGGCTGGATGTAACAGTCCGCCACGTCCCACATAACGGGATGGTCACCGGACCAAGACACAAAAAGTCCCAGTCAAGCGGATTTTGTCCACTTGACCAGGACTTTTCGCGGTCAGTAACGCTGTCGGGAAGGGCTAAGTGTCACAAAACCCGGACATTGTCACGAACTACTCACCGTGTTGCCGCACTTCCGGGAAATGGCAGGCCACCTGGTGTCCGGAGCCCTGCTCGGCGAGCGGTGGCTCCTGACTGGCGCAGATGTCCTGGGCCTTCCAGCAGCGGGTGCGGAAGCGGCATCCGGTGGGCGGGTTGAGCGGGCTCGGCACGTCGCCGGTGAGGATGATCCGCTCGCGCCGGCGCTCCTCCTCCGGGTTCGCGCTCGGGGCCGCCGACAGCAGCGCCTGGGTGTAGGGGTGCATCGGCCGGTCGTACAGCTCGTCGCGCGGGCCGACCTCCACGACCTTGCCCAGGTACATGACGGCCACCCGGTCGGAGATGTGCCGGACCACCGACAGGTCGTGCGCGATGAAGACGTAGGCCAGCCCCAGCTTGTCCTGGAGGTCCTCCAGCAGGTTGACCACGCCCGCCTGCACCGAGACGTCCAGCGCGGACACCGGCTCGTCCAGGATGAGCAGCTTGGGCTCCAGGGCCAGCGCGCGGGCGATGCCGACACGCTGGCGCTGGCCGCCGGAGAACTCGTGCGGGTAGCGGTTGCCGTGCTCGGGCGACAGGCCCACCAGGCGCAGCAGCTCGGCCACCCGGGCCGGGCCCTTCTTGGCGTCCCAGAGCCCGTGCACCTTCAGCGGCTCGGCGATGATGTCGTTGACCGGCATCTTCGGGTTGAGCGAGGCGTAGGGGTCCTGGAAGACGATCTGCATGTCCCGGCGGACCGCCTGCAGGCCCTTGGGGCTGAGCGTGGTCAGCTCCTTGCCGTCGAAGCGGACCGAGCCTGCGGTGGGCTTGTGGAGCTGCAGGATGGCCCGTCCGGTGGTGGACTTGCCGCAGCCCGACTCGCCCACGACGCCGAGCGTCTCGCCCGCCTCCACCCGCAGGGAGACGTGGCTGACCGCCTGGACGTGGCCGACCGTGCGGCGCAGGAAGCCCTTGCTCTTGACCGGGAAGTTCATGACCAGGTCGGAGACCTCGAGCAGAGCCATCAGTTGCCTCCCTTGAAGAACACGGTCGGGTCGGCCACGCGGGCCAGTTCCGGCCAGCGGTGACAGGCCGCGAAGTGCCCGGCGTGGTCGGTCGGGGCCAGTTCGGGCTCCGCCGTACGGCACTCCTCGGTGACCAGCGGGCACCGCGGCGAGAAGGGACAGCCCTGCGGGAGGTGGATGAGGCTGGGCGGCGTGCCCTTGATCGGCCGCAGCCGCCCCTGGGTGGAGTTCTCCAGCGACGGGATGGACCCCAGCAGACCCGCGGTGTACGGCATGCGAGGCGTGGTGAAGACCGGGTCGACCTCGCCCACCTCCACCGGCCGCCCGGCGTACATGACCAGCACGCGGTGGGCCATGCCCGCGATGACGCCGAGGTCGTGCGTGATGAGCACGATCGCCGCGTCGACCGCGTCCTTGACCTCCAGCAGCTTCTCCAGGATCTGCGCCTGGACGGTCACGTCGAGGGCCGTGGTGGGCTCGTCGGCGATGATCACGTCCGGGTTGTTGATGACCGCCATGGCGATCATCGCGCGCTGCCGCATGCCGCCGGAGAACTCGTGCGGGTAGGCCTTGAGCCGCGCCTCGGCCTGCGGGATGCCGACCAGGTCGAGCATCTCCCTGGCGCGGGCCAAGGCCTGCTTGCGCGGGATCAGGGAGTGCGCCAGGACCGCCTCGGCGAGCTGGTCGCCGATGGTGTGGACCGGGTTGAGCGCGGTCATCGGGTCCTGGAAGATCATGGCGATCTTCCGGCCGCGCAGGTCGCGCCGCTTGCGCTCGGACATGCCGAGCAGGTCCTGCCCGCGGTAGTGGATGGAGCCGGTGATCCGGGCACTCCTGGGCAGCAGGCCCATGACCGCCATGGAGGAGACCGACTTGCCCGAGCCGGACTCGCCGACGATGCCCAGGACCTCGCGCTCGCGCACCGAGTAGGTGACCCCGCGGACCGCCTTGACCAGGCCGTCGTCGGTGGGGAAGCTCACCTGCAGGTTCTCCACCCGCAGGACCTCGGTCTCGCTCGGCCGCTTGGCGTCGCTCAGCGTCTTGGCGATGTGAAGGTCGCTCATCAGCCACGCACCCTGTTCTGTCGCGGGTCGAACGCGTCGCGCAGGCCGTCGCCGATGAAGTTGACCGACAGGGCGATCGCGATGATGAAGATGCCGGGCCACCAGAACAACCACGGGCGGACCGTCATCGCGGAGCGGTACTCGTTGATGAGCACGCCGAGGGAGGTGTCCGGGAACTTCACGCCGAAGCCCAGGAAGGACAGCCCGGACTCCAGCAGGATGCCGGAGGAGATGGCCAGCGTCGCGGAGACGATGATCACGCCCAGGCAGTTGGGCAGGATGTGCTTGAAGATGATGCGCTTGGCCGGGGTGCCGACCGCGCGGGCCGCCTCCACGAACTCCTTCTCCCGCAGGGAGAGGAACTCGCCGCGGACCAGGCGGGCGACGCCGGTCCAGGTGATGACGCCGAGCATGGCGGCCAGGAAGTATGGGCCTAGGTTGCCGGCGATCATGCCGACCACGGCCGCGATGACCAGGGTCGGGATGGTGATCATCACGTCGGTGAAGCGCATGAGCAGCGTCTCGACCCGGCCGCGGAAGTAGCCGGCCAGGGCGCCGATGACCGTGCCGATGAGCGTCGAGACCAGGCCGATCATGACGGCGACGATGATCGAGATCTGCGCGCCGCGCATCACCAGGGCGAAGTAGTCCTTGCCCAGGTTGTCCTGGCCGAAGGGGTGCTCGCCGAGGCTGAACGGCCACACGGTGAGCGTCGGCCGGCCGCCGGCGATCACGGTGCCGGTCACGTCGTAGCTGTGCTTCCACCAGCCGGGCAGCGGCCCGAAGCCGATGGAGCTGAAGGCCAGCACGAAGACCAGCGCGAACAGCACCATGCCCACCATCGCGCCGCGATGGCGGAAGAACCGGCGGACGACGAGCTGGCGCTGGGTCTTGGCCTTGATGGCCATGCCCTGGGCTTCGCTGGTGTGCGGGGTCTCGGTGGTTGCGCTCATGACAGACGGATCCTCGGGTCGAGGTAGGCGTAGGCGACGTCGGCGATCATGTTCCAGAGCACGATCGAGATGCCCACGACCAGGAAGAAGCCCATGACGGGCAGCGGGTCCACCTCGTGCAGCGCCTTGGTGAACAGCGAGCCCATGCCCTTCCAGCCGAAGACGGACTCGGTGACCACCGCGCCGCCGACGACTCCGGCGAAGTCGAGCGCCAGGATCGTGGTGATGGGGATCATGCCGTTGCGGAAGGCGTGCTTGACGATGACCGTGCGCTCGGGCAGGCCCTTGGCGCGAGCCGTACGGACGTAGTCCTGGTTCATCACCTCGAGCATCGAGGCGCGGCTGTAGCGCGAGTGGCTGGCCAGGCCCACCAGGATCAGCGCCAGGGTCGGCAGCAGCAGGTGGGTGGCGGCGTCGAGGGAGACGTGCCAGAAGTCGCCGGTGTAGTTCGGCGTGGCCGAGCCGATGGTGGCGATCGGGCGGCCGTTGACCGACGCGGAGTAGCTGTCCCAAGCCTGGAGCAGGCGGTCGACGAAGATCAGCGCGGCGGTGAACAGGCCGCTGGCGATGGCCAGCGGGATCGCCTGGCGGCGCAGCAGGCCGCCCACGCCGTACCCGATGGCCGCGCAGACCACGGCGGTCAGCAGGGCGAAGCCGAGCAGTTCGAGCACGCTGGGGTCGGCCAGGAGGCTCTGCAGCGGCAGGTAGAGCAGGATGCCGACCGCGGCGGCGGCCAGGGCCGCGTACAGCGGGCGGGGGTGCTCGTAGCCGGAGATCAGCAGCGCGAGCCCGGCGGCGGCCAGGAGCGAGACGATCGCGATGAACGGCAGGCCGAGCCCGGGGTCGGCGAACCAGTGCGTCTCGGACAGGAAGAACAGCACCGCGCCGGTGCTGACCAGGCCGATCGCGAAGGCCGACAGGCGGAGCTTGGCCGAGCCGGTGAAGACGGCGGCCCACAGCAGCCCGGCGAGCACCGCGATGGCGGCGATGACGCCGATCGGGATCGTCGGGTCCTTGAGCCAGGTGTTGAACTCGATCGCGACGTACTGCTTGAGCATCGTGGCCACCCAGAACAGCGGCAGCGAGAAGCAGACGAAGGCGGCGAAGGTGATGGCGTGGTCGAAGGCGCTGTACTGACGCAGCGCGGAGACGATGCCGATGGTGATGCCGATCACCGCGCCCAGGACGGTCGCGATGACGACGAGCTGGAGGGTCGCGGTCATGGCCGAGCCGACCATGCTGGCGACGTCCTCGCCGTTCTTGGAAATGCCCAGGTCGCCGCGGAACACGCCGGCCAGCCAGGACAGGTAGCGCAGCGGGACGGGCACGTCGAGCTGCATGTTCTTGGTCCGGAAGGCCATCTTCTGCTGGGCTTCCGGGGTGTTCTGCTCGCGAAGGTCGGCGAGCGGGTCACCGGACAGGGCGACCAGGACGTACATGATGAACGTCGCGACGAGCAGAACCAGCGTGGCTGTGGCCAGCCGGCGCGCGATGAAGGCGAGCAAGGGGTCACCGTCCTCCTGAGTGCGGCTCCCGCCGGCCGTGGAGGGGGTGGCCTGGGACGTTCGGCGGGCAGTTGACCTACGCGGCGGGGCCGGGGTTCGATCCCGGCCCCGCGGCGTGAGTTAGCGGACTAGTTGACGGCCCACTGGGGAGCGCTGAGCGTGACCGAAGCCTGGGTGGGGTTCGGGGTCACGCCGGTGATGTTCTCGCTCCACGCGGTCATCCGCGGGTGGCTGAACAGCGGGATGGTGGCGACGTCCTTCCACAGGAGCTTCTCGACCTCGATGGTGAGCTGCTTCTGCTTGGCCAGGTCGGTCTCGCTGACGATCTGGTCCAGGAGCTTGTCGACCTCGGGGTTGGAGTAGCAGCCCTTGTTGTTGGACTTCTTCTCCGCGGTGCAGGCGGTGGGCGTCTTGTAGGCGGCCGGCCAGCCGGAGACCAGCGCGGAGCCGGCCCAGCCGAACAGGGCCACGTCGAAGTCGCCGGTGGCCAGCGCGCCGGCCGGGTCGAAGAACTTCTCGGAGCCGGAGTCGACGACCTCGAAGCCGGCCTGGTCGCAGGAGGCCTTGATCAGCTCGACGGTCTGGGCGCGGCGCGGGTTCGGCTGGATGTAGCCGACCTTGACCTTGACCTTGCCGGACTGGCCGGCCTCGGCGAGCAGGCTCTTGGCCTTCTCCAGGTCGACGTTCTCGTAGCCGTGGGTGCCGATGCCGGCGACGGTGTCGGCGTAGTTCTCCTGGAACGGCGCGACGTTGCGGGCCTGCATGACGACCGCGTTCGGGTCCTGCGGCTTGACCAGGTTGTCGACGATCTGCTGACGCGGCACGCAGAGCGCGAAGGCCTGGCGGACCTTCGCGTCCTTCATGACGCCCTTGTTGAAGTTGAAGTCCAGGTGGTCGTAGAGGAACTGCGACCCGGTCTCCACCTTCACGCCCGGCAGGCCCTGGACCTGGGTGAGCACGTCGGCGTTGGCCTGCGGCTCGATGATGTTGACTTCGCCGTTCTGCAGCGCCTGGACCTGCTCGGGGCCGGAGATCTGGCGGACGACCAGCTTGCCGATCTTGGCCTTCTCGCCCCAGTAGTTGGGGTTCGGGACCAGGGTGACGTTCTGGCCGGCCGCGAAGCTCTCGAACTGGAACGGTCCAGAGCTGGGGATCAGCTTGGCGTCGGGCAGCTTGCCGTTGAAGATCCAGCCCTTGTTGTAGAACTCGGCGGCCTTCTTCAGCTTGGCGTGGTCCTTGGCCTGGATCGCCGCGAGCATCTCGTCGACGGTCAGGCCGCCCTGCTCGGCGACGACGTGCGGCGGCATGTCCACCACGGAGGTGCCGGCCCAGTCGGCGTACGTCTTGGAGTACTTGAGGGTGATCTCCTTGTCGCCGGGCTTGCACGACGGCATCTCGATCTTGTCCCACGGGTCGGTCGAGATGTAGGAGAACTCGGGGAACTCACCCGAGGCGACGGCCCACTTGAACAGCACGTCGGTGCAGCCGATGGCCTTGCCGTCGGACCAGGCGGCGTTCGGGTTGAAGGTGTACTTCACCGTCAGCGGGCTGTCGGAGACCTTCTCGTACGAGCCCATGTCGGTGTTCGGCTCGACGCCGCCGCTCTTGGAGTACTTCCACATGTCACTCTGCACGAGCTGAGTGATGATGTGGTTCTTCGTGGAGTAGTCCTCGGGGGTGTTGCCGTTGTAGGAGCTGATCTCCTGGTCAAAGGCAAAGGTCACCGTGGCGTTGCTCGCCGCGGGCTTGCTGCCCGCGTCAGACGGCTTGGCCTCGGGGGTGCCGGAGGTCGAGCCACAGGCGCTCAGAACCAGCGCGGCGCTGACCGCGACGGCAAGGGCGCCCCCCGCCCTGCGTGAAAAAGACACGTACATGCTCCTTCGGGGTCATGCAGGGGCGCACGCCGATCAACCATCGAACCCGCCCCCGGGAGAAGAAGCCGCCAATACGCTCAGAAAGCATGTTTACCTGCGTATGACGACATGCGCAGCATATCTAGACATAAGTCGCAGATAACCCGTCTCACCCCACGAGACGATAGACCACCACGCTGGGACCCGAGCGGGGATCCCCCTCCGGACCTGCGGAAACGTCGCTGTCATCGAGGAGAACGACCGCTCCGTCGGGCAGCGGAGGTGTTATCGAATCCTGACAAAGATCTACCCACACACCGATCCGACCCCGCGTGATCCGCAGCCACTTGCCGCCCTCCCCCAATTCGGCCCGGGCGAGACCCAGCCGCGGATCGGTGAGCTCCGGCAGGGCCTTCCTGAGCGCGATCAGGTCGCGGTACCAGCACAGCAACGACCGGTGGTGCTCCTCCTTGAGCTCGGTCCAGTCGAGCTTCGAGCGCTCGAAGGTCTCCAGGTCCCCCGGCTCCGGCGCGTCCCAGTCGTAGCCGAAGCCCACGAACTCGCGCCGCCGCCGCTCCCCCTCGCCCTCGCGCAACGCGGGCTCGACGTGGTCGGTGAAGAACAGGAAGGGCGTGCTCGCGCCCCACTCCTCGCCCATGAACAACATCGGCGTGAACGGCGAGGTCAGCAGCAGCCCGGCCGCCACCCGGAGCTGGGCGGGCGTCATGCGGTCGCCGCGCGGCCGGTTGCCGATCTGGTCGTGGTTCTGGGCGCTGCCCACCAGGCGGTAGGCCGGGCCGGTGAAGGGCCGCCCGTGCGAGCGCGCGCGGAAGCTGGAGTAGCCGCCGTCGTGCACGAACCCGCTGGTCAGTGCCTTGACCAGCGCCTCGGGGCGGGCGAAGTCGGCGTAGTAGCCGTGGCTCTCCCCGGTGACCGCCGCGTGGATGGCGTGGTGCAGGTCGTCGTTCCACTGGGCGGTCATGCCGTGCCCGGCCGGGTCCACCATGAACGGGTCGTTGAGGTCCGACTCGGCGATCAGCGTCAGCGGCCGGCCCAGGTGGCAGGCCAGCGCGTCCACCTCGCCGGCCAGCTCGGTCAGGAAGTGCGTGGCGCGGCGGTCGTGCAGCGCGTGCACGGCGTCCAGCCGCAGGCCGTCGAGGTGGTAGTCGCGCAGCCACTGCACCGCGTTGTCGATGAAGTAGCGGCGCACCTCGTCGGAGTCGGGGCCGTCCAGGTTGACCGCCTCGCCCCAGTAGCTGCCCTGGGTGCCGGTCAGGTAGGGGCCGAACGGGTGCAGAAAGTTGCCCGACGGCCCGAGGTGGTTGTAGACGACGTCGAGGAGCACGCCCAGGCCCGCGCGGTGGCAGGCGTCCACGAAGGTCTTCAGCCCGTCGGGGCCGCCGTAGGTCTCGTTGACCGCGTACAGGTCGACGCCGTCGTAGCCCCAGTTGCGCGAGCCCGGCACCGGCGCGACCGGCATGATCTCCACGAAGTCCACGCAGAGCTCCACCAGGTGGGCCAGCTTGCCGGCCGCCGCGGCGAAGGTCCCCTCCGGCGTGAAGGTGCCGATGTGCAGCTCGTAGATCACCGAGCCGCGCAGGTCGCGCCCCTTCCAGTCGTGGTCCTCCCAGGTGAAGCGGCCGTGGTCGTAGACCCGGCTGGGGCCGAAGATGCCCTCCGGCTGGCGGAGCGAGCGCGGGTCGGGGAAGGGCCCCTCGCCGTCCACCCAGTAGGTGTAGTCCGTGCCGTGGCCGGCCTCGGGCGCCTCCACCGCCCACCAGCCGGGGCGGGAGGGGCCGAGCGCCCGCCGCCCGGAGCCGAGGTCGGTCTCGACCGTCGTGGCGCGTGGCGCCCAGACCTCAAAGATCATGATTCTCCAGGAGTGCGACCGGATACCTGTGGAGCAGATGGGCCAGAGGGATCTTGCCGGTGTACGGCGTGCCGCCGGTCAGCAGGTCGTGCCAGGTGCCCGGCGGCAGGCGCAGGCTCGTCGCGCCCCAGCCGCCGTTCCTGGCGAGCCGTACCGGCAGGCGGGTGGCGACCGCGACCGCGCGCCGGCCGCGGGCGAAGGCCAGCGCGTGCTCGGCCGCCGCCCCCTCCGCCGCCAGCGGCGTGTACGGCAGAGCCGCCTCGAAGCGGCGGCGCAGCCGCAGCGCCTGGGTGGTGAGCAGCAGCTTGGCCTCGTCCCACTCCCCCGCCGGCGTCCGCGGATAGCCGACCGGCCGCCGGTTGTCCGGATCGACCAGCGAGAAGTCGGTGGTCTCGTTGCCCTGGTAGACGTCGGGCACGCCGGGCAGCATGAGCTGCACCAGCTTCTGGCCGAGCGAGTTGGCCATCGCGTGGGCGTCGATCCGCGCGGTGAACTCGCCCACCGGCAGCTCCACCGCGCGGGCGGCGAACTCGCGCAGCGCCGCCTCGTAGGCCGGGTCGGGCTTGACCCAGGAGGTCCGGGTCTTGGCCTCGCGGGCCGCCTTGAGCAGGTAGTCGGCCAGCCGTTCTGCGCTGATCGGCCAGGCGGCCATGAGGTTCTGCCAGCCGAGGTAGTCGAGATGCGGGTCGCCCGAGCCGACCTGGGCGGACCAGCCGCGCACCGCCTCGGCCCATTCGTCCGGCAGCTCCGACAGGACCGCGAGCCGGGCGCGCACGTCCTCCGAGCGTTTGGTGTCGTGCGTGGACAGGGTGGTCATGGTGTGCGGCGGCAGCTCGCCGCAGAAGGCGTGGAAGGTGGCCGGGTCGAGGGCGAAGTGGTCGGGCTCGCCGCCCACCTCGTTGAGGCAGGCCAGCGGGAACCAGCGGTAGAGCGCGGTGTCCTCGACGCCCTTGGCCATCACCGGGCCGGTGGTCTGCTGGAAGCGGGTGATCGTCTCGGCGTCGCCGTACAGGACCTGTTCGACGAAGGGCCGGACGGCGGGCGAGCAGGTCGCGGCGGCCCGCCGGACGATCTCGACCGCCTCGGGCGGCGGCCCGTGGCCGGGCACCACGTAGGTGCGGTAGACCGGCATGGCGACCAGGAGCTCGGCGACCGCGGCCGGGTCGGCGCCGGCGGCGCGGGCCAGCCGCGAGACCTCCGACTGGAAGAACAGCTCGACGACCTCGCGTTTCGCGCGGATCATCGTGTCGCGGCAGCCGTCCGGCCAGCCCGTCAGCTCGTGGAAGAGCTCGACCAGGGGCCGCTCGCCGGCCGGGTCCACGAACAGCCGCGTGATGCGGTTGAGCACCTCGTAGCCGGTCGTCCCGTCGCAGGCCCAGTCGCCGGGCAGCCGCTCCTCGCCGACCAGGATCTTCTCCACGACCGTCCAGAGGCCGCCGGTGCGCCGCCGCAGCCGCGCCAGATAGCCCGCCGGGTCGGCCAGGCCGTCGGGGTGGTCCACCCGCAGCCCCTCGACCAGCCCCTCGTCGACCAGCCAGAGGATCACCTCGTGCGTGGCCAGGAAGACCGCCGGGTCCTCCACCCGCAGCCCGATCAGCGAGGAGACGTCGAAGAAGCGCCGGTAGCCCGGCCCCTGCCGCCAGTCGACCAGCCGGTAGTGGCCCGGGTGCGGGAACTCGTGGTCGTGGTAGCGCAGCACCGGGCCGTCCACCCGCGGCTCGGTGGCGTCGCCCAGCACGGGCATCGCCACCTTCCCGCCGTTCCAGTCGATGTCGAACCAGCTCGCGTACGGCGAGGCCGGCCCGTCCCGCAGCACCGACCACAGCGCCGCGTTGCCCGACTCGGGCACCGGCACGGTCATGTGGTTCGGCACGATGTCCAGCACGATCGCCAGGTCGTGCGCCGCCAGCGTCTCGGCCAGCTCGCGCAGCCCCTTGAGCCCGCCGAACTCCTCCCGCACCCGTGAATGGTCGGTGACGTCGTAGCCGTGCCGCGAGCCGGGCGTGGCCTGGAGCACCGGCGACAGGTAGACGTGACTCACCCCGAGATCGCGCAGGTAGGGCGCCAGCTCGGCGACCTGGGCGAAGCCGAAGTCGGGCGTGAGCTGCACCCGGTAGGTCGAGATCGGCGGCCTAGACACGACGCAGCACCCGCAGCGAGCGCCCGTTGACCGGCACTCCCTCGCCCGCGCGGCAGATCCGCGACTCCACGCTGTACGGCATGGCCGTGTCGATCTCGGTCAGCCAGAGCTCCCCGTAGTCCTTGGGCACGGTGAAGGTGATCGTGTCGTGGTGGGCGTTGAACAGCAGCAGGAAGGAGTCGTCGATGATGCGCCGCCCTCGCCGGTCGGGCTCGGTGATGGCCTCGCCGTTGAGGAAGACCGCCAGCGAGCGCGCGTATCCGACGTTCCAGTCGGCGTCGGTCATGGGGTCGCCCTCCGGCGTCAGCCAGGCGATGTCGTTGAGTCCCCGCACCGGCCGGCCGTAGAAGAAGCGGCGGCGGCGGAAGACCGGGTGCTCGCGGCGGAGCTTGGCCAGGCGCTGGGTGAACTCCATGAGCAGCCAGTTGTCCCGGACGTCGGACCAGTCCACCCAGCTGATCTCGTTGTCCTGGCAGTAGGCGTTGTTGTTGCCGCCCTGGGTGCGGTTGAGCTCGTCGCCGTGGCTGAGCATGGGCACGCCCTGCGACAGGAAGAGCGTGGCCAGCAGGTTGCGCTTCTGCTGCTCGCGCAGGGCCTCGATGGCCGGGCCCGCGGGGCCTTCCTCGCCGCAGTTCCAGGAGCGGTTGTCGTCGGCGCCGTCGCGGTTGTCCTCGCCGTTGGCCTCGTTGTGCTTGTGGTCGTAGGAGACCAGGTCGGTGAGGGTGAAGCCGTCGTGGCAGGTGACGAAGTTGATCGAGGCGGCGGGGCGGCGGCTGTCGTCCTGGTAGAGGTCGCTGGAGCCGGTCAGCCGGGAGGCGAACTCCGGCAGCGTCTGCGGCTCGCCGCGCCACAGGTCGCGGATGGTGTCGCGGTAGCGGCCGTTCCACTCGGTCCACCGGGAGGGGAAGTTGCCCACCTGGTAGCCGCCCGGGCCGACGTCCCACGGCTCGGCGATCAGCTTGACCTGCGACAGCACCGGGTCCTGCTGGACGAGGTCGAAGAAGGCGCTCAGCCGGTCGACCGCGTGCAGCTCGCGGGCCAGGGTGGAGGCCAGGTCGAAGCGGAAGCCGTCGACGTGCATCTCGGTCACCCAGTACCGCAGCGAGTCCATGATCATCTGCAGCGCGTGCGGGCTGCGCATGAACAGGCTGTTGCCGGTCCCTGTGGTGTCCATGTAGTAGCGCGGGTCGTCGTCGACCAGCCGGTAGTAGTTCTGGTTGTCGATGCCGCGCCAGCTCAGCGTGGGCCCCAGGTGGTTGCCCTCGGCGGTGTGGTTGTAGACCACGTCGAGGATGACCTCGATGTTGGCCTCGTGCAGGTTGCGGACCATCGCCTTGAACTCCAGCACCTGGCCGCCGCGCTGCCCCTGGCTGGAGTAGCGGTTGTGCGGGGCGAAGAAGCCGAGGGAGTTGTAGCCCCAGTAGTTGCTCAGCCCCTTCTGCTCCAGGTGGTGGTCGGTGACGAACTGGTGCACCGGCATCAGCTCCAGCGCGGTGACGCCCAGCTTGGTCAGGTGCTCGACGATCTCCGGGTGGCCCAGGGCGGCATAGGTGCCGCGCATGTGCTCGGGGATCTTCGGGTGCTGGATGGTCAGGCCGCGCACGTGCGCCTCGTAGATCACCGTGTCGTGGTACGGCGTGGCCGGCGGCCGGTCGTGGCCCCAGCCGAAGAAGGGATTGATCACGATCGAGCGCGGCACGTACGGCGCCGAGTCGGCGTCGTTGCGGCTGTCGGGCTCGCCGAAGCGGTAGCCGTACACCGCCTCGTTCCAGTCGACCCCGCCCTCGATCGCCTTGGCGTAGGGGTCGAGCAGCAGCTTGGCCGGGTTGCAGCGCACGCCGCGCGCCGGGTCGTAGGGGCCGTGGACGCGGTAGCCGTACCGCTGGCCCGCGCCGACGCCCGGCAGGTATCCGTGCCAGACGAACCCCTCGCACTCGGTCAGCGTGACCTTGGTCTCCTGCCCGTGCTCGTCGAACAGGCAAAGCTCGACCCGATCGGCCGCCTCGGTGTAAAGGGCGAAGTTCGTGCCCGCTCCGTCATACGTGGCGCCGAGAGGGTAGGGGTCTCCCGGCCAGATCTCCATCATGCAGAGCTCCCTTGCCACTCAGCCCCATGTTTACGCACGACCGCGGGTTTGACCATCCCGCTGGAGGCAATCAGGCATGCTCATGGGCGGTTTCAAGAAATTCCTGTTACGCGGCAACATCGTCGAGCTGGCCATCGCGGTCATCATCGGCGCGACTTTCAGCGGGCTGGTCCAGGCGCTGGTCAGGGACCTGGTGACGCCGCTGATCGGGGCGATCACCGGCGGGCGCCAGCCGGACTTCTCGCAGTACTCCTTCACCGTCAACGGCAGCGTCTTCAAGTACGGCGACTTCCTCAACCACCTGATCACCTTCCTGATCATCGCGGCGGTCGTCTACTGGCTCATCGTCATGCCGATGACCCGGCTGGTCTCGCTGTTCGACCGGAACAAGGAGGCCACCGAGAAGAAGTGCCCGGAGTGTCGCAGCGACATCCCCGTGGAAGCCAGGCGATGCGCCTTCTGCACGGTCGAGCTGGTTCCCGAATCCGACAAACCCCCCGCGTGACCTGTAACAATGTGCCGATGAGCGTTGAGTTGACCGTCTGGCGCGAAGCAGAGCCGATCCCGCGCGAGCGGGCCAGGATCGCCTACCGGACCATCCTCGCCGGAACCCCCGGCGAGCCGGCCGATCCCGGCCTGCTCGCGCTGGCCAAGGCCTTTCCCGAGCACGCGACCACCTACCCGGACGCGGTGCTCGTCGCCATGGAGCCGGAGGAGATGGACGAGATCTCCAACCGGGTCTTCGCCGAGGCGCGCTCGGCGGGGCTGGTCTGCTACGACCCGCAACGCGACCTCGTGCACAACCTCGCCCCGCGCGGCGTCTACCCGGAGCTCCAGTTGCACACCGGGGACGGCATGATCGTGGCCGATCCCGACCTGGGCCTCGTCCACGACGTGCTCGGCACGCTGTCGGCCGGCAACCCGTTCACCGCGCTGGTCGTCTTCGGCAGCCACTTCCTGCAGGTCTCGCCCGGGTACGAGCTTGAGTACAAGGAGGGGCTGCTGCGCCGTACCGAGGTCGCCGACCTCGACGCGGTACGGCAGGCGTTCGACGAGTACGCCCGCGGCGAGCGGGGCTTCCTGGAGCGCTTCACGTGGAGCTGAGCGGGAGCAGGTCGGCCACCACCCCGAAGTGGTCGCTGGCCCAGATGCCGCCGACCGGCTCGGTGAACACCCGGCGGCAGGCCTTGATGCGCAGCGACGGCCCGTTGCCGGTGCAGCGCACGAACACGTAGTCGATGCGCCGGCCGCGCTCCAGCGGCCAGTTGCCGCGCACGACCAGCGGGTTGACCGGGGTGAAGGTGTGGCCGGGCGCGGCGCCGCGGATCCACTCCCAGGTGTCGCGGTAGGCCACGCTCATGCCGTCCAGCGACTGCAGCCCGCGCCAGAAGCGCAGGGCGGCCGAGTCGGGGACGGCGTCGAAGTCGCCGGCCAGCACGACCGGGGCGTCACCGGCGACCCGCTCGACCAGCCGCGCGGTGGCCACCGCCTGGCGCTCGCGGCGCCACTCATCGGCCAGCCGGAAGGACGGCTTGTGGTTGACGAAGTAGAGCGGCTCGGGCCCCTGGACCTCGACGAGCCCGGCCCAGCCGGCGAACTCGCCCGGCTCGGCCTCGGGTAACTCCAGCTCGTGCGGGGCGCCGAGCGGCCAGCGGCTGGCGATGGTGCAGCCCACGCCGTTCTCGCGCGCGCTCTGGTGGAAGTAGTGGTAGCCGGGCGGGAGCAGGTCGTCCTCGACGAAGGACTCCTGGAAGGCCACCAGATCGGGGTTGAGGTCGGCCAGCCCGTCGGTGAGCACCTTGCGGCGCTCGGGCCAGGACGCGTGGTGACTGTAGAGATTGAGGGTGAGGACACGCATGGCCGTGTCCATGCCCGCCGGGCGGGCCGCCTATGCGGTCCGCCGCCGGGCGGCCGGGCGGGCTAGGCGCCGAGGACGAGGCGGGACACGTCCGCCCGGCGCTGCCAGAGCTCGCTCTCGGTGATGAGGCCGCGCTCGAAGGCCGCCTCGGCCTCGTCGCGGCTGGCCACGTAGTACGCGGCCATGATCTCGCTGCGCAGCGGCGTGAAGCCGTACTCGACGCACTGCGCGAAGTGGGCGAGCTTGATGTCGAGCACCTCGGGGTCGACGTGGCACGCCAGGTCGCGGGTGCGTAGGTTGGTGACCGCCTCACGAAGGGTGGTCAGACCGTGGGAACCGGGGATCTGAGTGTCAAGTGTGATCTTCAACGTCTAACGCCTCCGTATAGTGAAAACCACCGATTCTTTTCGAATATTCCCTGGTCAGATGGGGTACGGAGGCGTTTGTGATCGGATCGCACATCGTCGTCGGGTACGCCGACACCCCCGAGGGACGGCAAGCCCTCGCCCTCGCCGCGGCGATCGTGCTGGTCACCGGCGGCGAGCTCACGGTGGCCTCGATCTATCCGCCGGGCAGCCCCGGGCTGGCGGTCGAGGCGCAGGCCAACGTCGCCCACGCCGCCGAACTGCTCGGCGACGTCCCGGCGGAGTACCTGACCTTCGAGAGCCGCGGCACCGGCCGCGGCCTGGCGGTGCTGGCCAGCCGGATCAAGGCCGACCTGATCGTGATCGGCTCGGCGGCGGGCGGGCAGAAGGGGCGCATCACCGTCGGCAGCGTCGCCGACCACCTGCTGCACCTGTCGCCGGAGGCGGTCATGCTCGCCCCGGAGGGGTACGAGCCGCCCGGTGAGCCCGAGCGGCTGACCCTGATGTACGTGCGCCGGCCCCAGGCCGACGAGGCCGTCGAGCGGGTCGCCCAGGCGGCCCTGCGCCTGGGCGTCCCGCTCCGGCTGGTCACCCTCGACCTGCGCACCGGCGAGCCCGGCCCGCTCCGCGACGACCTCGCCCTGGCCGTACGGCTGGCCTGGGAGAGCGCCGGCGTCGAGGCCGAGGCGGAGCTCGCCGAGGGCTTCGACGTGCCCGCCGCGATGAAGTCACTCGACTGGCTCCCGGGCGAGATCCTCGTCTGCGCGGCCAGCGAGGACGCCCAGGCCCACCGGGTCTTCCTCGGCGAGGCGGCGACCAAGGTGGTGCGGGCCTCGGTCTGCCCGGTGGCCGTGCTGCCGCGTGGTTACACCTGAGCGCTCACTCCTGGCCGCTCCTGCGCGGCCGGGCCTGGCCGATGAGCCGCTCGTAGAGCTCCAGGTAGTGCTCGGCCATCACGCCGGGCGAGAAGCGGGCCCGGGCCTCGCGGCGGCACTCCTCCGGGTCGATCTCGTCGGCCCGGAGCACCAGTTCGGCCAGTTCCTCCTCGGTGTCGGCCAGGAAGCCGGTCCGGCCGTGGTCGATCAGCTCGGGCAGGCAGCCGCGGCGCAGGCCGATCGGCGGCACGCCCAGAGCCATCGCCTCGACGACCGCGGTGCCGCCGGGCTCGTCCCACTGGATGGGGAAGAGCGCGGCGCGGGCCGAGCCGTACAGCCGGTCGCGTTCCTCGCCGGCGACGCCGCCCACCCAGCGCACCAGGTCGCCGTCGAGATAGCGGGCCACCTCCTCGGCGTGGTAGCGGACGTCCGGATGGCCGTGCAGCGGATGCTCGGGGTCGCCCAGCACCTGCTCCAGCTCGGCGGCGTCGTTGAGCCCGCTCACCGGCCCGGCCAGCACCAGGCCGAGCCCCAGCTTCTGGCAGAGCCGGGCGGCGATGTGCTGGCCCTTGAGCCCGCAGACCCGGCCCATGACGATCAGGTGGTCGTTGCGCTCCATCGGCGGGACCGTTCCCGCGAGCGGGGTGGCCAGGTAGATCGCGCCCAGCGAGGCCCGTTGCAGCGACTGCGGCGCCCGCGCGAGCTGCGAGCGCGAGACGCCGTTGACGGCGATGCCGCGCGGCCAGTTCCCGTAGAGGTCGGGGTGCTTGTGCAGGTCCCAGTGCAGGGTGTGCAGCGCCCGGTGGGTGCCGAGCGCCGACAGCACCGCCGGGCCGACCACTTCGAGGTGGTCGTGCACCAGGTCGATGTCGTCGCGGCGGCGCAGTTCGGCCACCACGCCGGCCTGGTGCGCGTGCGCCAGGCCCATCACCTGGTTGTACGGCTTCTGCAGATGGGCGAACTGCCCCTCGTCGAAGACGTGCAGCACCTCGTCCACCTCGATCGTGCTGCCGCCGACCGTGGCCAGCACGACCTCGACCCCTCTGGCCCGGAGCTCCGGGACCAGGGTCGCGACGATGTTCTCGATCCCGCCGTATCCGGCGGGCGGCACGGGCAGCCACGGCCCGGCGTTCATCAGGATCTTCATATGGCCGTCCTCACCGAGGCCAGCGAGGGGCGTTCCGCGACCGACACCTCGGCCGGGCGCTCCTTGCCGGAAGGAGTGAACTGCAACAGCGTGGAGGCGGGCGCCTCCGAGGCGACGATGCGGCCCTCCCGTTCCAGCCGCGACCAGGCGGTGAGCAGGATCTGCCCGGACATGCGGCCCAGCGCGGCGGTGGACTGGTGACCGTGTTCGCGGCTGCCCAGGTCGACCTGGGCCATCGCGTCGAGGCCGACCAGGTCCAGCAGGTCGATGAGCAGGCCGATCTCCACCCCGTACTCGGTGACGAACGGGATCCGCTCCAGCACCTCGCGCCGGGCGGCGTACTCCCCGCCCAGCGGCTGGATGAAGCCGGCCAGTTCGGGCCAGAACAGGTTGAGCACCGGCCGGGCCACCAGTTCGGTGACCCGCCCGCCCTCGCCGCGCCGGCCCCGCAGCGGCCGCTCGTAGGCGCCCTTCACGAAGTGCACCGACGGGTCGGTGAGCAGCGGGCCGAGCAGGCCCGAGACGAAGTGCGCCTCGAAGTTGCGCAGGTCGGCGTCGATGAACACGACCAGGTCGCCGGTGGAGGCGGCCAGGCCTTTCCACAACGCCTCGCCCTTGCCCGACATGGGCGGCAGCGCGGGCAGGACGGCGTCCTGGTGGACCACCTTCGCCCCGGCCGCCGCGGCGACCGCCGCGGTGGCGTCGGTGGAGCGGGAGTCGACCACCAGCACCTCGTCCACCAGCTCGGGGAGGTCCCGGCGGATCGTACGGACGATCTCGCCGACGGTGCGTTCCTCATCGCGCGCGGGCAGGACGACGCTGACCGTGGTGGAGCCCTTGGCCTTGCACAGCGTCTCGACCGGCCAGTCGGCGGCCCGGCTGGTGTGGGGTTCCAGCCACTGCCTGGCCCGCGCCAGGGAATCTGTCTGCATGAAGCCTCCTGTGTATGGCCGCCTTTCCCTGCCCGAGCCTGCGCATTTAGAACATCTCGTTTGCTTGGCCCCCAGCGTGGGATATGCCGACCATGCCCCTCGAAAAAGCCCGAATCGGCCTCATCGGTGCCGGAAACGTCGCCGCCCGCCACGCAGACGTCCTCTCCGGCTTCCCCGACGTGCGCATCGTGGGGATCGCCGACCCCGATTCCCACAAGGCCGAGGCTCTGGCCTCGAAACATGGCGCCCCCACTTATGGCGGCCATGCCGACCTGCTGGATGCCGGCGGTCTTGATGCGGTTTACGTGTGTGTGCCTCCTTTCGCGCACGGTAACCCCGAACTTGACTCCCTGTCGTGCAATCTGCCGATATTTGTGGAAAAGCCACTGGCGCTTGACCTGGCCACCGGCGAGAAGATCGCCGCCGAGCTGGCCCGCCGCGGCCTGCCGTCCGCGGTCGGGCACCACTGGCGCTACCTCGACGTCCTCGCCGAGGCCGCCGACCGGCTGGCCGGCCGGGAGGTACGGCTGGCACTCGGCCACTGGCTCGACAAGGTGCCCCCGGTGGGCTGGTGGCTGGACCCCGAGCTGTCCGGCGGCCAGATCGTCGAGCAGGCCGTCCACGTGCTGGACCTGGCCCGCGTCCTGGTCGGCGAGGTGGCCATGGTGCACGCGGTGCCGGCGGCGCGCGAAGGCGTCGACTGGGCCACCGCGGCCGTGCTGCGCTTCGAGAGCGGGGCGGCGGGGATGCTGGCCACCACCTGCCTGCTGGAGCACAAGCACCGCGCCGGCCTGGAGGTGCACGCCGAGGGCATCGCCCTGGAGATCGGCGAGACCCGGCTGGTGGTCAACGGCGAAGTGGTGCGCGAGGACTCCGGCGCCGCCAAGCAGGCGGTGGACCGGGAGTTCGTCAACGCGGTGCGCGGCGAGCGCGCCGACATCCGCGTGCCGTACGAGGAGGCGTTGCGGACGCACCGGCTGGCCCTGGCCGTGGCCGAGTCGGCCCGGCGGGGTGAACCGGTGACGCTGGACGGTTTCGGAAAGGGGGCGCTCGATGGCTGAGACGCTGAGCGTCGACGGGCCGGGCGTGATCAGCTGGGTCGAACGCGAGCTGCCCCCGGCCGAGCCGGGCCAGTTCCGGGTCGAGACGGTCTACAGCGGCATCTCCGCGGGCACCGAGCTCACCTTCGTCAAGGGCACCAACCCCTTCCAGCTCGGCTCCTGGGACCCGGTCCAGGGCCTGTTCCGGGCGGGTGAGCCGGCGACGCCGTACCCGGTGCGCGGTTTCGGCTACATGCAGGTGGGCCGGGTGGTGGAGAGCGCCACCGACGCGGTCAAGGAGGGCGCCCTGGTCGCCATGACCTACGGGCACCGCACCGAGCACCTGGCCAGCGCCGCCGACGAGCGGTTCGTCGAGCTGCCCGACGACCTCGATCCGCTGCTCGGCATCTACGTCGCGCACATGGGGCCGATCTGCGCCAACGGCCTGCTGCACGCCGCGCACGACCTGTACGGGCCCGACGTGCGCGAGCTGGGCGACGGGGTGCGCGGCCGGCGGGTCGCGGTGACCGGGGCCGGCGTGGTCGGCCTGCTGGTCGCGCTGTTCGCGGTCCAGCAGGGCGCGGCCGAGGTGGTGGTCGTGGACGAGACCGCCGAGCGGCTGGCGGTCGCGCGGGCGCTGGGCCTGTCCACCATGACCGTCACGGAGGAGGAACTGGTCGCGCTCAAGCTGCGCTGGCGGCACACCAAGGACGACCGGGGCGCCGACGTGGTCTTCCAGTGCCGCGGTCAGGCCAGGGCGCTGGCCCTGGCGCTGAAGCTGCTCCGCCCGCAGGGCACCGTGATCGACCTGGCCTTCTACCCCGGCGGCGCGGACGAGGTCCGGCTCGGCGAGGAGTTCCACCACAACGGCCTGGCCGTCCGCTGCGCGCAGATCGGCCGGGTGCCGCGCGGCCTGGCCCACTCCTGGGACCGCGAGCGGCTCTCGGCCGAGACGCTGGAGCTGCTGCGGTCCAGGGGTGAGGAGCTACGCCGGCACGTGGTCACCGACGTGCTCGGCTTCGGCCAGGCGCCCGAGTTCCTGCTCGACCTGGCCGCCCGGCGCCGCCACACCGTCCAGGCCGTGCTCAGCCGCGACGTCGAGGACGAGGGCCGCTGACCAGCTGAAGTCGCGGCAGCCGTGCCCGGCGGCGGTGAACGGGTCGAAGTACTCGCGGAAGCCCGCCCGGGCGACCGCGCGCAGCATGCCGTCGGCGACCAGCGCGGCCAGGTCGGGACGGCGCTCGCGCAGGCCCTGCCAGATCAGCCAGGTCAGGTTGATCCAGCTCGGCCCGCGCCAGTACCGGGCGGCGTCGAACTCCGGCGCCCCCGGCGCGTAACTCGGGATGAGGCCGCCCTTGACCTCGAAGCGGTCGAGCGCGGTGCCGATCAGCGCGCCGGCGATCTCCTTGGGCAGGTCGGCCAGCATGAGCGGCACCAGGCCGGCGGCGCTGTGCGAGCGGATCAGGCAACCGGTTCCGGCGTAGCGTGCGTGGAACAGGCCGTCGTGGTAGAGGTGCTCGACCATCGCCCGCGTGGTCGCGGCGGCCTCCGCCTCGTGCGGGGCGGGGTTGGCGCCGATCTCGGCGGCGATCCTCGCCAGGCACGACTCGGCTACGCCGTACGCGGTGGTGAAGAGCGGGTCTTCCACCTCGAAGGCGCCCGCGCGGCGGTAACCGGTGTCGCGGTAGGCGCGGGCGAGCGCGGCGTAGCGCTCGTAGTCGCGGTCGGTGGGCCGTTCGGCCGGGTCGACGTGGGCCAGGTCGCGGCGGGCCGAGCCGATCGGTGCGGCCTCGACCGCGGCCAGCGGCTGGTCCCAGGCCGGGCTGTTGTCCATCCCCGACTCCCAGGGGTGGACGATCGAGATGAGGCCGTCGGCCGAACGCCGCGCCGAGCGCAGGAACTCCTGCTGCGCGACCAGGCGCGGGTAGATGCGGCGCAGGAAGGCGGCGTCGGGCGCGGCCTGGTGCACCCGCCAGGCGGCCAGGGCGTGCACCGGCGGCTGCACCAGCCCCGAGGTGGCGCTCCCGGAAGGCGCCCGGACCTGCCAGAAGTCGGGACCCGGGAAGTAGGCGCCCTCGGGCACGACCGGGTTGAAGACGATGTGCGGCACCCGGCCGTCGCGCCACTGCGCGCCGAACAGGCTGAGCAGCTCGACCCGGGCCCGGCGCGGCGACCAGCGCGCGTTGCCGATGGCGATGAAGGCGGAGTCCCAGCTCCACTGGTGGGGGTACAGGCGCCGCGAGGGGACGGTGTAGGAGCCGTCCCAGTTGGCGACCAGGACGCGCACCGCGTCTCTCAAGATCATAGGAATTTCCTGATGAAGGAGGCTGTCTGGGGAAGGACGATCTCGGGCTCGCCGCGCAGGCGGCACTCCAGGGCGAGGTAGCCGTCGTAGCCGACCGCGTCGAGCGTGGCGAGCTGCGCGGCCCAGTCGAGGTGACCGGTGCCGGGCTGGTTCCGGTTCGACTCGCTGATCTGCATGTGCGCGAGGTACGGCGCGGCCTCCACCAGCGAGCGGCAGGGGTCGTCCTCCTCGATGTTCATGTGGTAGGTGTCGCCGGCCACCCGGATGGAGTCCATCGCGCAGTAGGAGACCGCCTCGGCCAGCGTGTTGACCATGTGGTTCTCGTAGCGGTTGAGCGGCTCCAGCATGATGAGCACGCCGTTGCGCTGGGCGTGCTCGCCCAGCACCGCCAGCGCCTCGGCCAGCACCTCGCGGTCCTCGCTCGCGCTGCGCGGCGGCTCGAAGGGCGGCAGGCGGCGGGAGAACTGCCCCCAGGAGGCCGGGGTCATCACGCCCATGCCGCCGAGCTCGCCGATCACGCTGAGCTGCGAGCGCAGTTGCTGCACCGCGTCCTTGCGCTTGGCCGGGTCGAAGTCGCCGATGAAGTGCGGCATGTCCACGCAGACCGTGGGCATGACCACCCCGTCGGCCAGCGCCCGCTTCAGCTCGGTGAGCCGGCTGGCGAAGTGGAAGTCGCCCTTGCCCCTCAGCTCGATCGCGTCGAAGCCGGCGTCGACGGCGAAGGCGAACTTCTCCTGCAGCGTCCGCCCGGGCAGCAGTTGTTCCTGTACGGCGAGCCTCACGTGACCTCCTGGTGTTGGGACTCTTCTGGGCAGTCGTCGTCCGGGGGGTCGGGGAAGCTGAACACGAGCTGCAGCACGTCGGCCGCATGATGGTCGAGCAGTTCGTAGGCCTCGGCGGCCTGGGTGGCGGGCAGGACGTGGGTGACCAGCCGGGCGACGTCCACCTCCTCGCGGTAGACCAGCTCCATGAAGGTGCGCTGGAGCCGCTCGACGTCCCAGCGGTGGGACAGCCAGGAGGCGACGCCGCCGATCTGGCTGGACACCAGGTGCACCTGGTTGTGGTGGAACTCCTCGCCGAGCCGCAGGCCGAGCCCGTCGCCCTGGTAGAAGCCGGCCGCCACCACGCGGCCGCCCTGCCGTACGGTGCGGATGGCCTCGTGCAGGGCGCGCACGTTGCCGCTGAGCTCGATCGCGGTGTCGCAGCCGGTGATCCGCTTGCGGACGAACTCCGCGCACGAGGCTCCGGTGGCCACGTCGAAGGTCTCGACCGCGCCGAAGGCCTTGGCCAGCTCCAGCCGGGCGGGGATGCCCTCGGCGGCGATGACGCGGGCGCCGCTGAGCCGGGCCAGGCGGGTGGCGAGCAGGCCGATGACGCCCTGGCCGAAGATGGCGAGCTGGTCGCCCAGGTGGATGTCGGCGGCGTGGACCGCGTTGAGCGCGATCGCGCCGACGCGGGCGAAGACCCCGACGAGCGGGTCGACGCCGGGCGGCAGCACGTGCCCGGCCAGGCGGTCGGCGGGCAGCACCGCCTCGGCCCGATGTCCCCACACGCCCCACACCAGGCTGCCGACCGGCGGGTCGGTCACGTCGGGGGCGGCCTCGACCACCTCGCCGACCTCCTGGTAGCCCCACCCGGCCAGCGGGTAGGCGTGGGTCTGGCCTTCGACGAACAGCCGTCGCTCGGTGTCCCACTTCCGGCTGAGGTAGGGGTTGGTGCCCCGGTAGGCGGTGAGTTCTGTCCCCGCCGAAACGCCTGAATAGCGAGTGCGGACCCGCACGCAGCCCGGCTGAAGCGCACCGGACCGTTCCACGCGGAGGCCGACGACGCCAGGCTCTTCAATCGTGATGACGTGCATTCCCCACACTTACGCTTTTTGATCAATCAAAAGTTGAGTATTTAACGCTTCTTGGCATGCGATAGTGGCGTGATTGGCACTCGTAAGTCTACGGCTTAGATAGGAGGCGACAAATGAAATTGGGGTTCCTCACCGCGTGTCTTCCGGAAAGCAACCTTTCCGACATCGCGCAGTGGGCCGTCGACCAGGGTTTCGAGGCCCTGGAAGTGGCGGCATGGCCGGCAACGGATGACCGAAATCACATCAGAGCAGACGCCTTCGACGACGCGGAACAAGCCCGTGTCGCGAAGATCTTCGACGACACGGGACTGACCCTGTCGTCGCTCGCGTACTACGAGAACAACCTCATCGATCCGCAGGTCAACGAGCATGTGAAGCGCTGCGTCGAGGCCGCGGCGGCGCTCGGCTGCCCCACCGTCGGGACCTTCGTCGGGCGCGATCCGGCGCTGCCGGTCTCGGAGAACCTCAAGCGCGGCACCGACCTCCTCGGCCCGCTGGCCGAGTACGCCCGGCGGCACGGCGTGGAGATCGTCATCGAGAACTGCCCGATGAAGTCGTGGCACCCCGACGGCTATCCGGGAAACCTCGCCTACTCCCCCGAACTGTGGGAATGGATGTTCGGACTCGGGCTCAAGCTGAACTACGACCCGTCGCATCTGGTCGCGCTGGGGATCGACCCGATCGCCGCAGCGAAGCCGTACATTTCGGATATTTCGCACGTCCAGGCGAAAGACACGGAAATACTGCCCGGAAAGATCGATCGTTACGGCTTCTACGGCCCGATCGACGGCTCCAAGGGCTGGTTCCGCTACCGCGTGCCCGGCCGGGGCAGCGTCGACTGGACCCGGCTGATCGACACCCTCCAGGAGGGCGGCTACGACGGTGTGGTCTCTGTGGAACATGAGGATCCGGTGTGGAGCGGGAGCACGAGTCGGGTGCAAACCGGTCTCGGAATCGCCTACCACACGTTGCGGCCGCTCATCAGAGGGTAGGTCCGGGCTCATCCGTTGATTCGGGAGGGCCCGTCCCTCTCTCTGGGCGCTCCCGTCTGCACAACCGGAGGAGCGTGCCATGCCGTACAAGGTGACCGCCGTCCTCTCCGCCGCACTCCTGGCCCTCGCGGCCACGGCGTGCGGCGGCGACGCGGAGCCCGAGGGGTCGCAGGCCAGCCAGATCACCGTCTGGACCGAGGAGAACCTCGCCGACCGCATCGCGGTCCAGCAGCAGATCGTCAACGAGTTCACCCAGAAGACCGGCATCAAGGTGGAGCTGGTCGGCATGGCCGAGGACCAGTTCAGCCAGTCCATCACCGCCGCCGCGGCGGCCGGGAAGCTCCCCGACGTCATCGGGGCCCTGCCGCTGTCGGCGGTGCGCGAGCTGGAGGCCAACGACCTGCTCGACACCGAGACCCCCGGCAAGGTCGTCGACCAGCTCGGCCGGGGCGACTTCTCGGCCCGCGCGCTGGAGCTGAACACCAGCGACGGCAAGCTGCTGGCGGTGCCGAGCGACGCGTGGGCCCAGCTCGTGCTCTACCGCAAGGACCTGTTCGAGAAGGCCGGGCTGGAGCCGCCGGAGACCTACGAGGCGATGGAGGCGGCGGCGGCCAAGCTCAACACCGGCGGCGTCGCGGGGATCACGCTGGCGGTGGCGCCCAAGGACTCCTTCACCGCGCAGAGCTTCGAGCACGTGGCGCTGGCCAACGGCTGCGAGCTCGTCGACAAGTCCGGGAACGTCGCCCTCAACAGCCCGGCGTGCGTGCGGGCCTTCGACTTCTACTCCAAGCTCGGCACGCAGTACTCGGTCAAGGGCAAGCAGGACGTCGACTCCACCCGCGCGACCTACTTCTCCGGCAAGGCCGCGATGACGATCTGGTCCTCCTTCATCCTCGACGAGCTCGCCTCGCTCCGTAACGACGCGTTGCCCTCGTGCGCCGAGTGCCGCTCGGACAAGGAGTGGCTGGCCAAGAACACCGGCGTGGTCACCGCGCTGAAGGGCCCCGACGGCGCGGCCCCCGCGCAGTACGGCGAGATCGTCTCGTGGGCGATCACCCGGGACGCCTCCAAGGACGCCGCCCAGAAGTTCGTGGCGTTCATGATGAACGAGGGTTACGAGCGCTGGCTCGGCATGGCGCCGGAAGGCAAGTTCCCGACCCGCACCAGCTTCGCCACCAAGTGGGACAAGCTGCCCGCCGGGGTGGACAGCAAGAAGCCGCTGTCGGAGATCTACCCGGCCGACGTGCTCGACGCGCTGCGCAAGGCGCCCCACACCATCGCCCGCTGGGGCATCCCGCAGGGCCAGGGCAAGCTCGTCGGCGCGGCCATGGGCGAGCTCCCGGTGCCGAAGGCGCTCAGCGGCATCGTCGAAGGTTCGCTGACCGCCCAGGCCGCGGCCGACCAGGCCAAGACCGACGTCGAGACGATCAAGCGCGGGATCCGCCAGTGACCGGCGCCACCACCGCCCGTCCCCGCCCGCCGCGGCGGGGGCGGACACTGCGCGAGCAGGAGGGCCGGGCGGGCCTGGCCCTCATCTCGCCCACGCTGATCATCACGCTGGTCGTGGTGGTGCTCCCGCTGCTGTGGGCGATCATGCTGGCCTTCCAGGACGTCCGGCTGATCAACATCCGCCAGGCGGGGCTGTTCGGCAACTACACCCTGGAGAACTTCAGCTACGTCCTGGCCGAGCCCGGCTTCTGGGGCGCGCTGGGCAACACGCTGGCCTACACCGTGGCCGGCACCGCGCTGTCGATCGCGATCGGCCTGGTCGCCGCGCTCGCCCTGCGCGACCGGTTCCCCGGCCGGACGGCGGTGCGCGCGGCCATCCTCATCCCCTACGTCGCGCCGGTGGTGGCGGTGGCCTTCCTGTGGGAGGTCATGCTCAACCCGCAGTACGGCATCGTCAACAGCTGGCTCGACGAGCCGATCGCCTTCCTCACCCAGGCCAAGGGCACCTTCCTCGGGCTGGAGGTGCCGGTCGCGCTGCTCACGGTGATCGCCTTCGAGGCGTGGCGGTACTTCCCGTTCGCCTTCCTGTTCATCCTGGCCCGGCTGCAGGCGATGCCGCACGAGCTGGAGGAGGCGGCCACCGTGGACGGGGCGACGCCGACCCAGCGCTTCCGATACGTGATCATGCCGCAGCTCTGGCGGATCGTGGCGCTGCTCAGCGTGCTGCGCTTCGTCTTCACCTTCACCAAGTTCGACGACGTGTACCTGCTCACCGGCGGCGGCGCGGGCACCGAGGTGGTCAGCGTGCGGGTCTACAACTTCCTGACCGCCCGCGACGACATCGGCGCCTCCGCCGCGCAGGCCATCGTGCTGGCCGTGGTGCTGGTCGTCTTCCTCGTCATCTACCTGCGCTTCTTCGGGAGGGCCGATGAGCAGGGATAGCGTCGAGCGCGGCGTCCTGCGGGTGCTGAAGCCGCTGACCATCGCCGTGCTCTTCCTGGCCACGGCCTTCCCGTTCTTCTACATGGTGATGTTGTCCATCCGCGACATCCAGGAGCTGATCCTCGACCCGGGCTCGCTCCTGCCGCGCAGCTTCACCCTCGCCACCTACCACGACGTGCTGACCCGGCAGGGCTTCCTCACCTTCATGGCCAACAGCGCCATCGTCGCGGTCGCCTCGGTCGCGGTGACCCTGCTGATCTCCATCCCCGGCGCCTACGCGGTGGCCCGGCTGAACTTCTTCGGCCGCCGCCAGGTGCACTTCCTCTTCCTGGCGGTCTACCTCTTCCCGGCCATCATCCTGGCCATCCCGCTCTTCGTGCTCTTCACGATGATCGGGCTGCGCGGCTCGCTGCCGGGGCTGATCCTGGTCTACATCGCGCAGACCGTGCCGGTGACCGTCTACATGCTGCGCAACTACTTCGAGACCGTCCCGCCGAGCGTGGAGGAGGCCGCCGCCATCGACGGCTGCGGGCGCATCTCCACCATCTGGCGGGTGGTGCTGCCGCTGTCGAAACCCGCGCTGATGGCGACCGGGCTCTACGCCTTCATGATCGCCTGGAACGAGTTCCTGTTCGCCCTGCTCTTCCTCGTCGAGCGGCGCGACCGGTGGACGGTCAGCCTGGGTCTTTCTCAGCTTGCGGGCAGTATCGAGATTCCGACCACCGTTCTCATGGCAGGATCGGTGGTTCTGACGCTGCCCATCGTGATCGTGTTCTTCGCCAGCGAGCGGCTCCTGACCGAGGGGCTGACCGCGGGAGCAGAGAAGGGATAACCCTCAGATGTTGACGGCAGGCCAGGTCCTCCAGTTGATCCGGGAGGGCTCCTGCCGTACGCGCAAGGAGCTCATCGAGTACAGCGGGCTGTCCCGCTCGACCATCACCGACCGGGTCGACCGGCTCATCGAGGCCGGGTACATCCACGAGTCGGGAGTGGCCTCCTCCGCAGGCGGGCGCCCGCCGAGCGTGCTCGACGTGGACGCGGGCACCCACCTGGCGCTCGTCGCCGACCTGGGCGCCAGCCACGCCAGGGCCGCGCTGACCGACCTGGCCGCGCGGCCCTTAGCGGAGGAGTTCACCGAGATGCGCATCGAGCGCGGGCCCGAGCAGGTGATGACTTGGGTACGGCAGGCGTTCCAGCGGCTCCTCGACCGTTCCGGCCGTGACCGGTCGCGGGTGTGCGCGATCGGTCTCGACCTGCCCGGCTCGGTGGACCACACCTCCGGGCGGGTGATCAGGTCCTTCCTGATGCCCGGCTGGGACGACCACCCGATCTGCGACACCCTGCGCACCGAGTTCGACGTGCCGATCCTGGTGGAGAACGACGCCAAGGCGATGGCCCTGGGCGAGTGGTGGTCCGTGCACCGCAAGACGCGCTCGCTGCTGCTGATCAAGGTCTCCACCGGCATCGGCGCCGGCCTCATCCTCGACGGCCGCATCTACCGCGGCGTCGACGAGGGCGCGGGCAACATCGGCCACGTACGGCTGCGCGAGACCGACGACCGGGTCTGCACCTGCGGCTCACGCGGCTGCGTGGCCTCCCTGGCCTCCGGTCACGCCCTGGCCGGAGACCTCGGGCTGGACTCCAGCCGGGACGTGGTCCGCCTGGTCCACGCCGGCGACCCGGAGGCGATCGCGCGCACCCAGGAAGCCGGCCGGACCCTCGGCGTGGTGCTGGCCACCGCGGTCAGCCTGCTCAACCCCGGCGTGCTCGTGCTGGCCGGCGACATGGCCGAGACGCGCGAGCACTACCTGACCGGCATCCGCGAGAGCGTCTACCGGCGGAGCCTGCCGTACACCACCCGTAACCTCAACATCGTCACCAGCGCGCTGGGCGATCGGGCCGGCATCATCGGCACCGCCGTCATGGTGATGGAGCACGTGCTGGCACCGGAGACGGTCGACGCCGCGCTCGCTCTCTCCTGAGCAGCACCGCCCGGGTGGCGACGACCAGGCAGACCGTGCCCAGCACGACACCGCCCAGCACGTCGCTGAAGAAGTGCATGCCCCGGTACAGGCGCGAGAGCGCGACCGCCAGCGTCGCGGCGACCGCGAGCACCCACCACAGCGCGTGCAGCGAGCGGCGCGTGTGCAGGGTCAGCACGATGGCCACGCCCGCGTAGAAGCAGACCGCCGCGCTGACGTGGCCCGAGGGCCAGCTCGACGTGGGCGGCGCCGGGTCGAGGTGCTCGACCGGCGGCCGGTCGCGGCCGACCAGTTGCGTCGTGGCCAGGAAGACCAGCGACTGCGACCAGACCGCCGCGATCAGGAAGAGCGACTCCAGCCAGCGCTTGAACACCAGCCGGAAGACGATCGCCAGGATCGCCGTCCCGGCCACGATGTACGGCGTGTCCGACAGGCTGCTGCCCAGGTCGGACAGGGCGTTGAGGTCGCCGTTGCGCGCCGCGGCCAGATCGCGCATCAGGCCCGACTCCGCGGAGGACAGCCCCAGGGCGAGCACGGCCTTGCCCACAGCGAAGGTGACCAGGGCCAGGGCGATCAGCGGGGCGAGCAGAGTCTTGCCGAATTCTCGTAAATATGTGGCCATGCCTCACTTCCGGGTCATCTCAGGTTCGACACCTTCGAGGTGCGGGTCGGCGGGCGGGCGGCCCCGCTCCCGGCGCCAGCGCTCGAAGGCGATCGTGGTCGCCGCGATGACGGCGATGCCCAGCAGTACCCCGCCGACGGCGTCACTCACCCAGTGCACGCCGAGCGCGATGCGGGTGTAGGCCACGGACAGGGCGAGGAAGGCGGCGAGCGCCCAGGCCACGATCTTGATCTTCCGTGACATGAAGGGCAGCAGCATCAGGACGATCACTCCCGCGCCCAGGGTCGCGCTCAACGCGTGCCCGGAGGGGAACGACTCCCCCGGCGCGAACGCCACGGGGTCGGGGAACTCGGGCCGGGCCCGATCGGTGATGATCTTCAGCAGCAGGCCGAGCAGCCCGCCCACGGTGATCGTGGTGATCGCCCACAACGCCACCCTCGTCGCCCCGCGCCACCCGGCCCAGGCCGCGAGCAGCAGGACCGCGATGCGCCACGGCCAGGGGCCGAAGATCTCGCTCCACCACCAGACGAACTCGGTGCGGTCCGGATTGGCCAGCGCGTAGGCGTGCAGGTTCGCCGCCACCGTCTGGTCCAGGCCGTGCAACGGCTCGAAGGTCACCTTGACCAGGACGGCGATCAGCAGGAACGGCACGCTGACCAGCGCGACCACGAGCGAGGCGACGGTCAGGTCCACGGCCAGGTTGGCCCACGGGTTCTTGGCGGTCTGCTGTCCTGCCATCAGAACTCACCCGCCCGGCGCAGGCGCGGCGGCCGGCCGTCGGGGTCCACCGCCAGCTTGTACAGCGGCAGCACCACCGTCCGCCGCCACCTCGTCAGCTCGACCTTCGGATGCGGCCGAAGCCGTCCGGGTGGTCTCGCGCCCCTGCGCCCGCCCCGGTGCCACGCCTCCAGCCGCTCCGCCGACTCGGCGAACGCCTCGAACATCTCCTCCGGCGGCCGGTCGGCCTCCAGATGCTCGGCCGCCAGCAACTGCCGCAGCCCTCGGGCGAAGTCGTGATCCAGCACCGCACAACTCAGCTCCGAGTCGTGCGTCCACGAACGCAGGTTGACGTTGTCCGACCCCACCGTCGCCCAGGTGTCGTCGACCACGCACACTTTCGCGTGCACGTAGATCGGCACCCCGGCCCGGTTCTCCAGGTCGTAGACGGCCACCCGGTCACCTCCCGCCTTGAGAAGCCGCTCCAGCGCGTCGGCCCGGCCGATCTCGCTGGCGATCCCCGCCAGCCAGCCGTCCTGGTCCGGATAGCGGGGCACCACGATGATCATCCTGAGCCCCGGGTTCCGTTCCAGCGCGCGCGCGAACGGCTCGATCACTTCCGTCGACCACAGGTACTGGTCCTCCAGGTAGACCAGCGACTCGGCACGCCGCAGCACCTTGTGGTAAGCCCGCGCCACACTCCGCTCCCCCTCCGGCGCGAAGGGGTAAGGCGGGTGTTTGGCGGGATAAGTCCTCAGCAACTGGACGGCATGCGTCCCCACCGGCTCGGGCGGCGGCCCGGGCTTCGGCAGCGGCGGCACGTCGTCCATGCGGGCCAGGTGGTCACGCAGCCGCCTGATCGGCTGGCGGGTCTCCGGCGCCGGGTCCTCCCAGCGCTCGCAGAACACCTTCTCCACCTCGGCCACCGCCGGGCCCCTGATCGCCACCTGCACGTCGTGCCAGGGCGGACGCTCGCCGTACACCTTCGGCATCGGCGCGGCCTGCGGATCCCCGTGGTGCTCGGCGTCGTCGCGCCGGCTGTGGCACAGGTCGATGCCGCCGACGAAGGCGATGTCGTCCTCGGGGCGGCGATCGTGCCTGATGATCAGGAACTTCTGGTGGTGGGAGCCGCCCGGCCTCACCCGCGTGTCCAGCAGAGCCTGGCCGCCGTGCTCCTCCAGCTCCTCACCCAGATGCCGGTTCTCCTCGGCGGAGAAGCGCAGCTTGTCCAGATGCGAGCGCCAGATCAGGCCCCGTACCAGCGCGCCGCGCTCCGACGCCTCGGCCATGACCTTGGCCACGCCCGGCCCGTCGTCGGTCAGCCGCTCGTCGGGGTCGCCTCGCCAGTCGGAGAACAGCAGCAGGTCGTCCTTCTCCAGGGCGTCTATGCAGGCTTTCAGCTCCTTGAAGTAGGTCGCGCCGTGGATGAGCGGGCGTACCAGATTCCCCGTGGACCAGGCGTCCAGCTTGGTCGCGGGGTTGCCTCGCTCCTCTTCGGTCAGGAACCAGTCTTCGAGCCGCACCCGCCTCTGGCTACCCGCCTAACCGGCTGCCATGCGTGGACCCGTCTCCGTCCGACGTGCCGCTCAGGTGCCGAGCGCCGCCCGCAGCGTCGCCGGCGCCTGCACCAGCGACGGGCCGTACCAGGTGAGCAACCGTCCGCTCACCAGCGCGGTGTCCAGGCCGGGGAAACACTCGGGTCCGTCGTCGGCGGTGAAGGAGTACGGCTCGTCCGGCAACACCACCAGATCCGGCCGCATCGCCGCGATCTCGGCCACCGGGACCTTCGGGTACCGCTCCTCGTGCTCCTCGAACAGGTTGTCCACCCCGAGCCGGCGCAGCACGTCACCGGTGAACGTGCCGCTTCCCACCACCATCCACGGCCTGCGCCAGATCGGCACCACCGCCGTCCGCCGCCGCTCCGGCCTGACCTCCGCCCACACCGCTTCCGCCTCGGCCAGCCAGCCCGGTTTTCCGGTACGGCAGGCCTCGGTGAACATCCGGCCGAGGGACTGGAACGCCTCCTCCACCGTGCGGATGCGAGTCACCCACACCGCGATCCCGGCTTCCCTCAGCTCTTGCAGGTCGGGCTCGCGGTTCTCCTCGAAGTTCGCCAGCACCACGTCGGGCTGGAGCTCCACGATCTTCGCCACGTCCGGGTTCTTCGTCCCTTTCACCCGGGTGACGTCCAGCCCTTCGGGATGTGTGCACCACTCCGTTGCCCCGACCAGCAGTCCTGTGTCCGCCACCGATTCGGTGAGCGACGGCACCAGCGAGACCACCCGCCGGACTTTGGCCGGAATTTTCACGACATTGCCCAGATCGTCCTGCACCGGCATGGTCCTTCGTTCCAGCGCGCTACGCGCGTTCGGGCTCGGGCTCCCCTCGTGAGGGAGCCTAGCTCCCCCACACCGGTGGCCTCCCGGCCCCGGACCCCCAAGGGGTGGGGTGATCTCCGCAAGGCAGCGAGGTGGGATGTGGGGAGGGGCCGGCTGCTCGGGTGCCCCGCCTGGTGGCAAGGAACACGCACAGACGAGGGATCAGGGCTGGTCGAAGAAGGCGTACAGGCGGTGGATGCGGCCCTCGTGGAAGACGGCGACGTCGCCGCCGGTCGCCAGGGCGGCCGGTGCGTCGGCGGGCCCGTACTGCCAGGTGAAGCGGGCCTGGTGGTGGTGGGCGTCGACCTGGCCGAGCAGGCTGAAGCGCAGCTCGGGTGGTGCCTGGTGCTGGAGCCGGTCGAAGAGGGCGTCGAGCGCGTCGTAGCCCTGGACGTCGTCGTCGGGGTCGGTGTAGGCGCCGTCGGGGGTGAAGGTCTGCTCGATCAGGGATCGGCGGCGGCCCGGTTCGCGCTCGTTGATGGCGTCGATGAGGCGCTGGATGGTGTCCGCGGGCGTGGTGCTCATCAGGGGGCTCCTCCGAGTCCAGTGCTGCACGGTCGGGTTCAGTGCTGGACGGTGACGACGATCTTGCCGGTCTGGCCGTTGGTCTCCATGTAACGGTGGGCCTCGGCGATGTCGCGCAGGTCGAAGGTGCGGTCGATCACCGGGGTGAGCGCGCCGGTGCGCAGACCGGCGGTGATGAAGGCGGTGGCCCGGCGCATCCGGGCGGGGTCGCGGGTGACGTGGTGCGCCCCGTAGCCGTGCACGTTGAGCGGCCAGTTCATGGGCAGGGGCGCCGGGCGCGGGTCCAGCCAGCCGTACACGATGAGCGCGCCGTCCTCGGCGACGTTCTCCGCGAGGGCGGTGAGGCCGGGTCCGCCGACCGAGTCGAACACGACGCGCGCCCCCTTGCCGCCGGTGAGGTCCCGGACGCGCTCGGCCAGGTCGTCGCGATCGGTGGCGATGACGTGCGCGGCCCCGACCTGGAGCAGGCGCTCGGTCTTGGCGGAGCTGCGGGTCACGGCGATCGGCACGGCCCCGATCTGGCCGGCGACCTGGATGGCCGCGGTGCCGACGCTGCTGGAGGCGGCGGTGATGAGCACGGGGTCGCCGGGCTGGAGGCGGCCGACCTCCAGCAGCGCGCCGTAGGCGGTCAGGTGGGACAGCCAGGTCGCGGCCCCGACGGGGGCGTCCACCCACGCGGGCCGCGGCAGCAGGGCCTCCGCCCGCACGACCACGCGGTCGGCGTAGACGCCGAGTTCCGACATCCCCATGCCGACCAGCAGCACGCTCACCTGGTCGCCCGGGGCGAAGTCCGTCACCCCGGGGCCGACCGCTTCCACCAGGCCCGCTGCCTCGCTGCCCAGGCGGGAGGCGGGAAGGGTGGGCTGGTAGTAGTACCCGCCGGAGCGGAACAGTGCTTCGGCCCGGTTCAGCCCGATCGCGTCGATGCGGACCAGCGCCTCGCCCTCGCCCGGCTCGGGCAGCGGCAGTTCCGCGAGCCGGAGCACTTCGGGACCGCCCAGCCGATCGAACAGCACCACGTTCGCCACGTCATTCTCCCTGGTAGACAGCTAGCATTGTGCGCCGAACGATTTCCGTGCGGCGCACAACTTTCATACGCCGCACTGTATCGGAGCGCTGTACGATGTCAACCGTGGGACAGCAGACTCTGGGGAGACGGGCGCGGTTGCGGGCGCAGACGACCGCCGACATCAAGGCGACGGCCCTGCGGCACCTGGCCGAGGGAGGCCCGGACGCGATCTCGTTGCGGGCCATCGCCCGGGACCTGGAGATGAGCGGAAGCGCCGTCTACAGCTACTTCGACACCCGCGACGCGTTGATCACCGAGCTGATCAACGACGTGTACGGCGCGCTCGTCGACCATGTGGAGGCCGCCCGCGACGCGCTGCCGGACGAGGACGTCGCCGGGCGGATCCTGGCCTGGGCCACCGCGCTGCGCGAGTGGTCGCTGGCCAACCCGCAGGGCTTCCGGCTGATCTACGGCGATCCGGTGGCCGGCTACCAGCCGCCCGAGGGCGGGCCGGCGCCCAAGGCCGCCAAACGGGCCTGCCTCGGGCTCACCGGGCTGGCCGCCGCGGCCTGGCCGTACGCCGAGGCGGTGCAGGACGACGACGTGGCCTGGGAGGCGTTCGCCCCCGGGCTGGTGGCCACCGTCCGGGAGGCCTTCCCCGACCTGCCCCCGGCGGCGCTCGCCCTGGCGTTGCGGCTGTGGGGGCGCATGCACGGGCTGGTCGCGCTGGAGATCTACGGGCACCTCGGGCCGCAGGCCCTGCGGCCGGGCGACCTGTACCGGGCCGAGATGAAGGACCTGATCAGGTCACTCGGGCTGCCCGACGGCTCCCGGTAGCGGGCGAGGGCGGCCACTGGTCGCGTCCGAAACGTGCCGGTGGCGAGGGGTCGATCGCTGTTTGGCTGGGTGCCGCCTCACTCGCCCACCAGCCTGAACGGGAACCATGTCCACCGCCACGCTCGCCCGCACCCGCTCGCCCCTGATCGACTGGCTCGCGATCACCGCGCTGATGCTCGGCATCTTCGCCATCGTCACCAGCGAGATCCTGCCCATCGGCCTGCTGACCGCGATCGGCGCCGACTTCGGCATCTCCGACGGCACGACCGGGCTGACCATGTCCCTGCCCGGGATCGTCGCGGCGGTCGCCGCGCCGGTCGTCACGCTGACCACCGCGCGGCTGGACCGGCGGATGATGTTGTGCGTCCTCATGGCGGTGCTGGCCGTGGCCGACGTACTGGCCGCGACGGCGACGTCCTACTGGGTCATGCTGGCCTCCCGGGTGCTGGTCGGCCTCACCATCGGCGGGTTCTGGTCGATCGGGGCGGGACTGGCCGGGCGCCTGGTGCCGCCGCGCGCGGTCGGGACCGCCACGGCGGTGATCTTCTCCGCGGTGCCGCTGGGGTCGGTGCTCGGGGTTCCGGCCGGGACGTTCATCGGCGACCTCGCGGGCTGGCGGACCGCCTTCTGGGTCCTGGCCGCGCTGGCGGTCGTGGTCCTGGTCGCGCTGCTGGTGCTGCTGCCGCCCCTGCCGGCCCATCAGGTCACCAGCCTTCGCGTGCTGCTCGACCTGCTGCGCAGCCGGGGTGCGGCCGTCGCGCTGGTGGCCACCTTCCTCATCGTGCTGGCCCACTTCGGCACCTACACCTACGTCACGCCCTTCCTCCAGGACGTCACCGGGCTGGCTCCGGCGGCGGTCAGTGCCGTCCTGCTGGCGTACGGCGTCGCCGGGATCGCCGGCAACTTCCTGGCCGGCAAGGCCACCGCCACCCGCCTGCGAGCCGCCTACGCGACCGCGGGAGCCCTGATCGCGGCGGCCACCCTGCTGCTGCCCTCGATCGGCGGCACGGCCGTCGGGGCCGTGGTGTTGCTCATGGTCTGGGGCGTGGCCTACGGCGGGGTGCCGGTGTGTTCGCAGGCGTCGTTCATGTCCGCCGCCCCGCACGCGCCCGAAGCCGCCACCGTCGTCTTCACCTCGGCCTTCCAGGCGACCTTCGCGCTCGGCGCGTTCCTCGGGGGGCGGGTGGTCGACGCCTTCTCCGTCTCGGCCGTGATGGTGTGCGGCGGGCTGGTCGCCCTGCTCATGGTGGTCGCCCTGTGGGCGCTGAGGAGGTGATCGCCGGGCGGGGTTATTGTTGGATGCTCATCCAACAAGTGGGGGCTGGACATGCGGGCCGTACAGATCGACCGCTTCGGCGGGCTTGACGAGCTCAGGCTGGTGGAGGTGCCGGAGCCGGTCGCCGGGGACGGGGAGGTGCTGGTGCGGGTGGTGGCCTCGGCCGTCAACCCCGTGGACGACAAGACCCGCAGCGGGGGCATCGGGGAGGGGACGCCGCCGGTGCCGATGACGCTGGGCTGGGAGCTGGCCGGGGTCGTGGTGGAGCCGGGGACGAGCGGGCTGGCCGTGGGCGAGCGGGTGTTCGGGATGGTGCACCAGCTCGAGACCGGGCGGGGGACATGGGCGGACCTGGTGGCGGTTGCGGCGGGGTCGATCGCGCGGGCGCCGGGGTCGATCAGTCTGGCGGAGGCGGCGGGACTGCCGCTGCCGGGGCTGACGGCGTTGCAGACCCTCGACTGGCTGGAGGTCGGGCCAGGCGACAGGGTGCTGGTGGCCGGGGCGGCGGGGGCGGTGGGCGGGCTGGCCGTACAGCTCGCGACCGCGCGCGGGGCGCATGTGGACGGGCTGGTGGCGAGGCCGGAGCAGGTGGCGGTGGTGCAGGGGTTGGGGGCCAGGTCTGCCACGACCGACGTCAGCGAGCTGCGGGCGGGCGGGTATGACGCGGTCTTCGATACGTTCGGGGCTTTCGTGGTGGATGCTGTCGCCGACGGTGGGCGGTATGCGTCGATCGCCACCCAGGCCGGGATGGTGCCCGATCTGTCGCATCGAGGGGTGCGCACCACGGTCCATCAGGTTCGGGAGGACGGATTGGGCCTCGCGCTGCTGGCGGCCGCGGTGGACGGCGGTGGGTTGCGGGTCCGGGTCGACTCGCAGTACGGCCTGCAGCAGGTGCGGGCCGCGCACGAGCGGTTCCACCAGGGCGGGCTGAGCGGGAAGGTGGTGCTGACGTTCTGAAAGCGGCCCCGAGAAAGGAGCGGCGCGGTCCGGCGGGCCGCGCCACTCGGCGTCAGGACGCGGGCTATCTGAACGCGGCCACGTGCTCGTTCGCCCAGTCGGCGAAGGTCAGGGCCGGGCGGCCGGTGAGGGCGGGGACGACCTCGGCCCACTCGGCGTTGAGCGAGGCGGGCGTGGCCCAGAGGCCGAAGAGCCAGTCGACGACCTCGGGCGGGTAGCCGTCGGAGATCCACTGGGTCCGGGCCGCCGCGGGGTCGAGCTCGTCGAGACGGATGGGCTCGCCGAGCGCCTTGGCGATGGTGTCGAGCTGGGCGGCGACGGTCAGGGCCTCGGGCCCGGCGAAGGTGTGGGTGCGTCCTTCGTGGCCGTCCTGGAGGAGGGCGGCGGCGGCCACGGCGGCGATGTCGCGTTCATGGGTCGGCTGGGTGACCGCCTGGGCGTAGGGCCGGGACAGGGTGCGGGTGGCGCGGATCGCCGGGGCCCAGTCGAGCCAGTTGGCGGCGAACTCGCCCGGACGGATGCAGGTCCAGTCCACGCCGGAGGACTGGACGGCCGCCTCGACGACGCGGTAGCCGGTGTCGAAGGCGTCGTCGTCCGCACCCGCGCCGGACAGCAGGACGATGCGGCGCACGCCGGACTCGACGGCGAGCGCCACGACCTCGGCCGCGGTCTCCGGGACCGGGAACAGGTAGAGCCGCTCCGCCCCGGCGAGTGCGGCGCGGAGGGTGTCGGGCTGGTCGAGGTCGCCCCCGCGCACCTCGGCCTCGGCCGGGAGGGCAGCGGTCTCAGGACGGCGGGTGAGCGCGCGGACGGACTGGCCGGCCTTCAGCAGTTCCGTCACGACGTGCCGTCCCACGGTGCCGGTCGCGCTCGTCACCAGGATCGTCATGGTTCTCCTCATGGGCTTTCGAGGCTGGACAGAGGGAGCGCCGCCGCGTCCGTGGCCATGGTTTTCGCGGCGGCGATCCCGGACCCGGGGCAGGCTAGGCGGCTTCGCGCGAGCTCGCATATGGATCGTTCCAAAGTCGCTCTGTGGGCATTTATGTGGATTCGGCGGTCCGAAACGGTGCCGCGGCTTACGATCTTCGTAACATCCCTGCGCGAACAACCCAGAAAGCCACCGACCATGCCGAACGAGCGCCTGGACCTCGAAGCGAGGATCCACCCCGAGATCCCGCACGCCGCCCGGATCTGGAACTACTGGATGGGCGGGAAGGACAACTTCGAGGCCGACCGCGCCGCCGGCGACGCCGTGGCCGCGGTGTACCCGGACATCGTCCGGATGGCGCAGCAGTCCCGGAAGTTCCTGACCCGCGCGGTGAGCTACCTGGCCGGCGAGGCGGGCATCCGGCAGTTCCTGGACATCGGCACCGGCCTGCCGACCATGCAGAACACGCACGAGATCGCGCAGCGGCTCGCCCCGGACTCGCGCATCGTCTACGTCGACAACGACCCGCTGGTGCTGGTGCACGCGCGGGCGCTGCTGAAGAACACCACGCCCGAGGGCGTCACCGCCTACCTCGACGGCGACTACAACGAGCCAGAGCTGATCGTCGAGGACGCGCACAACGTGCTCGACTTCACCAAGCCGATCGCGGTGATGTTCATGGGCGTGCTCGGCTACGTCGAGGACCACCAGGCGGCCAGGTCGATCGTGGACCGCGTCGTCGGCGCGCTGCCGTCGGGCAGCCACCTGGTCCTGTGGGACGGCACGGCGACCGGCGACGCGGTGGCCGAGGGCAGCGAGAAGCTGGCCGAGAGCGGGGCCGTGCCGTACCACCTGCGCTCGCTCGCCGAGATGGGCGAGTTCTTCGCCGGCCTGGAGCTGGTCGAGCCGGGCCTCGCGCCGATCTCGCACTGGCGGCTGGAGGAGGGCGCGGAGGAGGTCACGCCGATCGACGCGCACGGCGCGATCGGCCGCAAGCCGTAGGACGGAGGCCGGTGGCGGAGTCCGACGGGATCCGCCACCGGCCGGTTCACACCCTCGACAGCGCCCGGTCGCTGACGAAGCAGAGCATCCCGAACTCCTGGGCCCGCTGATACGCGAACCGGGTGAGCTCCTCGTTGTCCGCGTAGTCCAGGGCGTACAGGTCGAGGTCGTACTCCAGCAACTGCTCGGCCACCACGCCGTGGAAGGACAGCACGTCGTCCGGCCAGGGCGCGTAGGTCTCCAGGTCCACCCACCGGGCCGAGAACGACTCGAACAGGATGCCGTCCACCAGCGCCGCGAGCTGCGGCAACAGCCCGAACCCCCGGTTGGCCAGCAGGTAGTCCGGCCGCGCCTCCTCCCGGATGGCCGCGATCAGGGTGAGCAGGTGGGGCAGGTCCTCGGGGTAGGTCTGCTCCAGGTTGAGCGTGTCGAGGAAGAGCCCGGCGAAGCCGCGGCCGATCGCGTCCCGCGCCTGGGAGACGACGTGCGCCATCCAGCCGGGGTCGCCGACGTGCACGAACGCGCCGCCCCAGTCGGGGTTGCGCTCGGCCCGTTGCCAGGGCGCCGAGGGGCCGACGTCCTCCGACAGCGACAGGTAGCCCAGCGTGTGCACGCCTCGCCCGCGCAGCCGGCCGAGCTGGGCGGGGCTGTAGAAGTCGGCCTGGAGGACGACCTTCTCGAAGCGGGAGAGCCGGTCGAGCTCGCCGTCGCCGTAGTAGAAGCAGATCGGCTCCCTCACGAGACCTCCTGGAACACGTGCTCGCGATACCACGCGAAGGTCCGCGCCACCCCGTCCTCCAGCCCGACCCGGGGCACGAAGCCGGTGACCTCGCGCAGCAGCGAGATGTCCGGGCAGCGCCGCGCGACCGAGCCCGCGGGCGCGGGCACCTCCCGGACGGCCGGGTCCGCCCCCGCGATGCGCAGGATCAGCTTGGCCAGGTCGCCGATGTTCGTCTCCTCGGGATTGCCGATGTGCACCACCCCCTCGTACGGCGAGGCCATCAGCCGCACCATCGCCTCGACCGCGTCGTCGACGTGGCAGAAGGCCCGCGACTGGTCGGCCCCGTAGAGCACGAACGGGTCCTCGCCCCGCAACGCCCGCAGCGACAGCTCCGGGATGACGTGGTCCACCCCCATCCGCGCCCCGTAGACGTTGTGGAAGCGCCCGACCACCGCGCTCGCCTTGCTGTGCAGAACTGCGGCCTCGCCGAAGGTCTTGCTGATGGCGTAGCTGAAGCGCGGCGCGGCGACCTGCTCGATGACCAGCGGCACGTCCTCGGCGGTGGGGACGGGCACGAGCCCGGTGGAGACGCCTCCGGCGTAGGCCTCGCTGGTGGAGGCGAAGAAGAGCCGCTGGCCGGGCCGGATCCAGTCGAGCAGGTGGAGGGCGACGAGCGAGTTGACCCGCAGCACCCGGGCCGGGTCGGCCTCGACGTTGCGCACGCCGACCACGGCGGCCAGCAGGTAGACGTGGTCCCACCCGGCCGGGTCCAGGTCGGCGTACGACGCCGGATCCGTCAGGTCGCAGGACCGGATGTCGGTGAAGTCGGTGAAGTCGTGCCTGCCGCGCGAGAAGTCGTCCGCGATGGTGACCGAGTGCCCGTCGGCCAGCAGCCGGCGGGCCAGGTGCAGGCCGATGAAGCCGGCGCCGCCCAGCAGCAGGGCCCTCATCGCGCGTATCCGATCCCGGCGTAGCGGGCGCCCTGGGCGCGCACCGCCGCCTCGTCGAGGATGCGCCAGGAGTCGAAGACGACGCGGATCCGCGAGCAGTCCACCGCCAGCTCCCGGTAGTCGGGATGGTCGTTGATCACCAGCAGCGCGTCGGCCGAGGAGATCGCCTTGTCGAGGCTCATCGGCTGCCCGCCGTACTGCCGGATCACCTCCTCGGGGACGAGCGGATCGTGGCCCTGGACGATCAGCCCGGCGGCGGCGAAGACCGGCAGCATCGCCTCGATCGGGGTGCCGCGCATGTCGTCGGTGGCCGGCCAGCCCTTGTAGGCCCAGCCGAGCACCGACAGCCGGATGCCCTCCGTGCTGCCGAAGACCTCCCGCACCTGCGCCACCAGGCGCTCGGCGACGTGCACGGGCAGCCGCTCGTTCAGCGCGCGGGCGGCGCGGACCAGGTCGGAGCCCCCGCTGGCGAGCATGATGTACGGGTCCTTGGACAGGCAGCCGCCGCCCACGTACCCGGGCTTGGCCAGGTCGGGCCGCGGGTAGTCGAGGTTGCAGGCGCGGATGACCTCCAGCGGGTCGAGCCCGTGCCGCTCGGCGACCAGGGCGAGCTCGTTGCCGTAGGCGTAGATCAGGTCGGTGTGGCAGTTGTTGGAGAGCTTGACCAGCTCGGCCGCCTCCAGCGAGGACACCGGGACGATCTGGTCGGCCAGCCCCTCGAACAGCGCGACGCCCGCCGCCAGGGACGCCTCGTCGAGGCCGCCGACCACCTGCGGCAGCTCGACCAGCTCGCGCAGCGCCTGGCCCTGGATGGTGCGCTCGGGCGCCATGACCAGCCGCGCGCCTTCGGCCAGGTGGGGCAGCACGACGCCGCGGCTGGCGCCGACCGGCACGGTGCTGCGCACCACCACGAGGGTCTCCGGGCCGCACGCGGCGCCGACCGAGCGCGCCGCGGCCTCCAGGTTGGCCAGGTCGGGCGAGCCGCCGGACACCGGGGTGGAGACCGACAGGATCGCCGCGTCCAGCGGCACGTCGGGCAGGGCCGAGCCGATGAAGACGGTCTTGCCCAGGTGCTCGGCGAAGACCTCCTCGACGCCCGGCTCGAACAGGTGGATGCGGCCGTGCGAGAGCGCCTCGACGACCGCCGGATTGGCGTCCACGCCGTGGACGACGTAGCCCTTGCGGGCCAGGGCGGCGGTGAGCGTCAGGCCCACGTAGCCCAGGCCGACGACACCTACGACTTCAGGCATTGCAGGGTCTCCCTATGTGATCGAGATCGAGCGTGGTGACGTTGCCGGCGAAGCCGTGCTCGGCGTACTTGGCGCACGCGGCACGGACGTTGGCCGGGGAGGTCGCGTAGTCGGTGGCGAGCACGGTCTTGCCGAGCTCGCGCAGGGCCTTCGCGCCGGCGAGGTTCTCGGCGCACCAGTCCTCCGTGCAGGGCCGGTCGTCGCGGAAGAACAGGTCCTCCATGCCGATGCCGTCGATGGCCTCGGTGTAGCCGCGCTGCTCGCGCAGCTCCGGCGAGTTCTGCGGGAAGACCAGCAGGCCGGGTGCGTGCCGGGAGATCCGGATGACCAGGTCGGCCATCCGCCGGGCCAGCGAGGCCCGGCTCTCCCCCGGCACCAGCTTCAGGTCGATCTCCTCGTAGGCCAGCGGGGTGTCGAGGTAGACGCCGTCGAACCCGGCCCGGACCGCCTGGTCCACCCGCGGGCGGATCACCCGGTCCCACCACGCCGGCTCCCAGAAGCGGACGAAGTGCTCGTCCGGCCACTCGTCCCAGCGGTTGAGCCGCAGGCCGTCGGTGGCGGGGAACTCGGTCCTGAACTCCTCGATCGAGCCGATCTCGAAGTAGGCCAGGACCTTCTTGCCGGTACGGCGAAGCCGCTCGATCTCCTCGCGGCCGAAGTAGCCCGGGACGGTGGCGTCCCGCGACAGGTCGATGATCGCCAGGTCGTGCGGCGCCTTCGCCAGGTGGTCGAGCCTGCCGCCGGGGTAGCCCTGGAGCTGGTAGGCGAACGAGCGCACCGGCTTGCCTGCCGTACCGGAGGCCGGGCCCGGAACCGCGCCGGACGGCGAGCAGGCCGTGGCGAGGACCAGGGTCAGGGCGAGGAGGCCGCGCACCGGGCGCCCTCCAGCTCCAGCCACATCTCCCGCACCGAGGCGGTCAGCGGGATCTGCGGCGACCAGCCGAGCAGGCGGCGGGCCCGGGCGATGTCGGCCTGGCTCCAGGTGACGCCGGCCGAGCGGGCCGATTCGTCCTCCTCCTCCAGGATCTCCCCGGAAAAGCCCGCCTCCTGGGCGAGCAGCCGCACCGGCAGGCGCACCGGCACGGCCTGGCCGCTGCCGACGTTGTAGACCCCGGCGGGCCCGGCGAAGGCGGCGGCGACCACCGCGGCGGCCACGTCGCGCACGTCCACGAAGTCGCGCATCGCCCCGAGCGAGCCCATCCGGACCGCACGCTGGCCGGTCGCGACCGCCTCGGCGAAGAGCGCGGCGGCCCGGCCCAGCACGTTCTGGGCGGAGACGCCCGGCCCGACCGGGTTGAAGACGCGCAGCGAGAGCGCCTCGACCGGGGCGTTCCCGACCAGGCCGGTCCCGGCCAGGTGGCTGACGCCGTAGAAGCTCACCGGCCGGGCCGGGTCGTCCTCCCCGGCGGCGGTGCCGGGCGGCGTCACGCCGTACTCGGCCGCCGAGCCCAGCCGGACCAGGCGGCCCCGCGGGCAGACCTGGCCCATCGCCTCGATGAGCTGCGCGACCACCCCGGCGTTGGCCCGCAGGAGCAGGTCGGCGGGCCCGGTCAGGCGGCCCACGCAACTGAGGACCACCGAGGCGCCGCTCTCCCTCAGCAGCTCCGCGACCTCGGCGGTGCCCGCGTTCAGCAGGTCGAGCCGGGCGCGGCCGGCGCAGGTCAGGGAGGTGACCCGCGGGTCGGCCTCCAGCAGCGCGCGAACGTGCCGGCCGATGAAACCCGAGCCGCCGAGCAGCAGGATCGCGGTCATCGGACCGGCTCCGGCTCCTGCGGCAGCAGCAGGCCGCGGAACTCGTCGAAGCGCGCGTTGGCCTCGTCGTAGTCGTCCGGGCGGCCGATGTCGAGCCAGTAGCCGTCGAACTCGTAGACCGCGGGCGGGGTGTCGCGGGCCAGCAGGTCGAGGACGAGCTCGTCGAAGCCGAAGGCCATGCCCTCCGGGTAATGCATGATCGACTGCTTGGACAGCGCGTAGACGCCCATGCTGACCAGGTAGGACAGCAGCGGCTTCTCCCGGAAGCCGGTGATGAACCCGGCCCCGGCCTCCAGCACGCCGAAGTCGATCTTCACGACGCGGGGCGCGGTCGCGACCGTCAGCGGCACGCCGGAGCCGCTGTGCGAGGCCAGCAGCTCGGCGTAGTTGAGCGTGGTGAGCACGTCGCCGTTCATGACGAGGAAGTGCTCGGGCAACTGGTCGCGGATGGAGAACAGCGGGCCGATGGTGGACAGCGGCTGGACCTCCTCGGTGTAGTCCACCCGCAGCCCCCATCGCGAGCCGTCCCCCACGAAGGCCCTGATCAGCGGTGACAGGTGGCCCACGGCCAGCGTCGCGCTGCTGAAGCCCTGCGCGGTGAGCTGGCGCAGGATGATGTCGAGGATGGCGTACTCCTCCCCGATCGGCACCAGCGGCTTGGGCAGCGCCGAGGTGTAGGGGCGCAGGCGCACGCCTTTTCCGCCCGCGAGGATGACCACGTGCATGGGGAAGTTCTCCTTATCGGTAGGCCCACACGTCCCGCAGCCGCGAGGCCGTCAGGACGAGCAGCAGGCACAGGAAGAGCAGGCAGGCGGCCAGGAAGAGCAGGGTGTCGGAGAGCACCGGCAGCGGCGCGGCCAGCCTGATGCCCGGATGCAGCACCAGCGCCGCCCCCTGGGCCAGGCACAGCTCGGCCACCCGGCCCTGGTTGGCCAGGAGGAAGGACAGGTAGTAGGCGCCGCCGAGCACGACGTGCGCGAGCGCCATCACCACCCCTTCCGGGGTGAGGGCGACGAACAGGAACGGCAGCGCCGACAGCGCCACCAGCGCGGCCAGGCACCAGCCGAGCCCGTGCAGCAGCAGGCGCTGGGCCTGCCTGGTGAACTCGACGGGGTAGCAGACCTGCCTGGTCACCCCGCGGACGTCGTCCTCGAAACAGTGCGCGCGGTACTCGAGCACCCCCATGCCCAGCACCAGCCCGGCCCCGGCCACCGCCAGGTCCGGCCGTTCGACCACGTACCGCGCCTCCGCCTGGAGCAGGAAGAGCGCGGTCAGCGCGGTGTGCGCCAGCCCGGCCGGCAGTCCCGCCGGCGCCCGGACCGGTGCGCGTTGCTCCCTGGTGAGCAGTACGGCGGCGCAGGCCACCGCGGCGATGCACCCGGCGCCCACGGTCACGGCCAGGACGGCCGCCACAGGCTCGCCGATCGCCAGGTACAGCGCCCCGGCCAGCACGCCGGGCGCCATCAGCACCGCCATGACGCCCTCGCGCCGGTGCATGAGCAACATCCCGGAGCAGAGCTGGAAGGTGATCTGGGCGACGCAGAGCGCCAGCAGCGCGGGCGGGGCCTGCAACGCCAGGCCGATCGCGGCGGCGATCCCGGCGCCCAGCAGCAGGCCGAGGCGTAACGCCGTGCCAGCCGCGGCGGGCGTGCCGTACCCGAACCTGGCCAGGCAGCCGCCCAGCACCCAGCCCGCGCCGGTGGTGAGCACCAGGCCGGGCATCAGCCACCGCGCCCCGACGAGCGCGGAGGCGGCCGGCAGCAGGGCGCCCGGCATCGCGTACAGCAGGCCGTGGCTGAGCTGCGCGAACGCCCGCGAGCGCCGCCGCACGCCGCCCGGTGGCGGCTCCGACTCCCGCACCAGGCGGGCGTAGACCGCCTCGGCCAGGGAGAAGACGTCGTGGTGACCGTACCGGTCGCGGGCGATCTTGTCGTTCAGCCCCTCGGACTCCAGGGCCGCGGCCACCTGGAGCGGCTCGACCGCCTGGACCAGCTTCGGGTTGAGCCGGCGGGCCAGCTCCTCGCTCATGGCAGGAGCTCCTCGTAGACCTGTCGGTAGTCGTCGAGCGACTGCTGGAGGGTGAACCGTTCCATGACGCGCTCGCGCGAGGCCGCGCCCAGCCGGTGGCGCAGGTGGTGGTCGGTCAGCAGGCGGATCGCCGCCTCGGCGACCGCGACGTGGTCGCGCGGCGCGACGACCAGCCCGGCGTCGGCGACCGCCTCGGCCACTCCCCCGACGTTCGTGCAGACCACCGGCCGCCCGCACGCCATCGCCTCGACCACGGTGTACGGGAAGCCCTCGGAGATGCTGGTCAGCGCGACGACGTGCCCGGCGTGGTAGGCCTCCACCTGGGTGGACACCCGGCCCTCCAGGACGGCGGAGCCCTCCAGCCCGAGCTCGGCGATGAGCGCCACGCAGCTCGCGTGGTAGGTCTCGTTGCCCTCGGGCGTGCCGCCGAAGATGCGCAGCACCGCGTCGGGCAGCTTGTCGCGGACGATGGCGAAGGCGCGGATCAGCGTGTGCAGGTCCTTGAGCGGGTCGATCCGGCCCATGAAGACCAGCGTCGGGCGCTCCGGCTCGCTCGTGGCGAGCGGGAAGTCGGCCGGGTCGACGCCGTTGTACATCACGTGGATGCGCTCGGGGTCGGCGCCGCCGTGCACCTGCCAGCGCTTGTTGTAGGAGGAGTGCGGCGCGATGCGGTCGGCGATGGCGTAGGAGGCGCCGGCCAGCCGGCGGAAGAAGCTCAGCAGCAGCACGCGGACCGGGTGGCTCACCGGCTCGGTCAGGTACTGCAGGTAACGCTCACGCAGGTAGACGCCGTGCTCGGAGAGCACGATCGGCGTGCCGTACCGCCACTTGGCGGCCATCGCGACCAGCATGCTCAGGCCGTTCATCGCCACGTGCGTCAGGTCGGTGCGGATCGGCTCGGCGGCCAGCGGGCGCAGCATGTGGCCCAGCAGGTGCGAGGCGGTGATGCCGTCGGCCAGGTTGATGCCGTCGAGCCGGTTCCAGTACCAGCAGTCCATGAGCTGGGTGAGCGCCTCCGCGCTGGTCAGCGCGCCGACCAGGTCCTCGCAGGCGGACAGGCGGCGCAGGATGTCCAGGAACTCCCTGCTGCCGTCGCCCATCACCGCCGGGGTGAGGATCATGCGCAGGAACTCGCCGTAGGGCTCGTGGAACCCCGTTTCCGGCGCCCGCGTGGAGCGCCGGAGCGGGGTGGTCGGCCACAAAGGCATCGAGACGACTTCGTCGAGGTTGTCCGGGAGCTCCCAGACCGGGCGTTCGGCGCCGTCCACGGTGAGCGTCACGACGCCCCACCGGTGGTCGGGCATGCCGCGGATGAGCTGGTCCATCCAGACGCTCACGCCGCCCATCGCGAAGGGGTAGGTGCCTTCGGAGACCAGGGTCACCTTCACGGACGCGCACCCGCCGGGACGGTGACAGGGGTGTTCGCGGTGAGGGTGATCGTCGCGGTCCTGTCGGTGCCGTAGGCGGTGCCGCCGGCGTTGGTGGCCAGGACCGAGCCGTTGACCGGGGAGGTGAAGGTGACCGTGCCCGCGGTGCGGTCGTGGACGGCGTCCGCGCCGGCGGACAGGGCGGTGAAGTGCGCGTTGCGGCCGGCGACGTAGCCGGCCAGGCCGCCCCAGTCGGGGGTGAGCAGGGGGACGTTGTACCAGTTCTTGTATTTGGCGGCGACGGCGTTGAGCCAGTCGAAGGTCAGGTTCTTGTTCCCGCCGTAGTTGCGCAGGTTGCCCTGGTGGAAGGTGTGCGCATAGACAGATCCCGACATCACATGCTGAAGCGCGACATCAGCCTCGTGCCCGACTATTTGGGTATACGTCTGGTCGGTGGGCCAGTAGGGGAATTTACCGTTAGGCCCGTAATAGGAGTTGTAGAAGAGCGTTTCCTCGGCCGGAGTCGTCACGTGGTAGGCGATGTTGACCGGCCAGTCCGGGACGACCAGGAGCGAGGGCTCCATCGGGTGGTAGGTGCCGCAGTTGAAGCAGCTCGGCCTGTGGCTGGGGAACGACATGTTCCCGTGCAGGTACTTCACGCCCGCGTCCTTGGCCGCCTTGAGCAGGTGCGGGTTGGAGGCGTTCAGTCCGTAGTCGGTGGGCGGGTCGATGTCGTTGTTCGGGTCGGGGTGGTAAACGCCCAGGCCGGAGTACTCGCCGGTCTTCAGCACCGTCTTGTCCACCGCCAGGCCGAGCTGGCCGGCGCGGGCGAGGTTCTGGTTGATCTCGTTCAGGCTGGTCGCGTAGTCGGTGGTGTTCATCTTCGGGTGGGTGAAGGTGTGGTTGATCCACGTGAACACGCTCTGGTTGCACCTCGACCAGTTGCTCAGCGGCTCGCCGCCCAGGTTGAGCAGGCACAGCGTCAGGCCGTTGGGGTTGGAGCCCTCGCCGTTGTAGGCGATGTTCAGCTTGAAGGCGCCGGCCAGCGGGTTGGCGCCGCGGAAGGCGTTCTGCTGGTTGAGCGTGCTCTGCGCGTCGGCCTGGGAGATCCGGAAGCCCGGGTTGCTGTTGACCGTGCCGTTGGCCTGCAGGTGGTCGGTGTAGGAGAACCAGTCGTCGACGTCGACGTTCAGGTAGTGCTTGCGCTCGCCCAGCATCAGGCCCCGCGTCGCCCAGCGCAGCAGGCCGTAGGTGAGCAGGTCGGCCTGCGGCAGGTACTGGTTCGAGGTGAAGGTCAGCGCCGCGCGCTCGCGGCCGTCGGCGCTCGTGCTCTTGACGCCCAGCACGTCCGAGCCCGACTGCAGGATCGGCTCGGCGGCGCAGCCGGGCTGGATCGTGCTCTTGTAGACGTACGACAGGGTGATCGGGATGCTCGCCGTGGGCTTGAGGTAGTCGAAGATCGGCGCGCCCTGGCCGGTCATCGTCGCGGTCAGCGGGTTGCCGCCCTCGCTGCCCGGCCGCAGGCAGTAGTCCTCGGGGTAGGTGCCGTAGGCGGTGTAGAGCGAGACCTGGCGGACCTTGAAGTCACGCTCGTAAGCCCATAGACCGTTCCATTCCTGGGCGTCCAGGCCGCTCACATAGCCGTTTCCGTCGTGGTAGAGCAGCGCGTTGTTGGTCAGCAGGATCGCGTTGTACCGGCCCGCCCCGTCCGCCCGCAGCAGTTCGGGCAGCGCCTCGGTCCTGGTCAGGACCACGTCGTACGGCAGGCCGACCCGGTCCAGGACCGCCTTCCACGTCGCGACCCCGAAGTCGTCGGCGTCCACCCCCACCACCAGGGCGCGCAGCCCCACCTTCGACGTCACCGGCGCCGCCTGGACCTCGCCCGCGGTGGCGAGAGACCGGGTCGCGCCCTCCGCCCCGGCCTCCGCCCCGGCCTTCAACCGGCCGTCGACCGGCACCGGGGCCAGGCCGGTCGCCTTGGGCAGGGGCTTGCCCTTCTCCACCTTGGGCCGGGCCACCTCGCCCCGATCCGGTGCGGCATGCGCTGGGGTTTGCCCGTTTTCTTGCTTAAGCGGCTTCTGCGGCAATGGCGATGCCGTGAGGCCGAGTGCTATCGGGAGGGCGGTCCACGCTATATAGCCTTTTTTCACGGATTTATCTCCTACGTGCCGCCATTAGCGACTTAGGCAGCCGAATGATGAAGACAGTGTGAGATCAGAGAGTTTCACTTGAGTTCCAGGCCCGTTTCTCGCCGATCAGCCAATGCGGCACCCAGGCAGGCTTTATCCTCCTTTAGTCAAAAATCACTGCGCATCCTCCTGGAGCGACCATGGAATTCGGGCTGCGATTCGGAATCTTGGGCGCTCTGGAAGTCAGCGAAGGCGACCGCGTGCTGCCCGTCCGATCAGGCAAGCAGCAGGCCCTGCTGGCGCTCTTCCTGTGCCGCCCGGGCGCGGTCGTCCACAGCGACCTGCTCATCGACTCGCTCTGGGGCCCCGACGCCGGCGACCAGGGCGGTCGGCGGCTCCGCCTCCAGCTCCACCGCCTGCGCCGGCTCCTCGGCACCGCCGAGGTCATCGTCCACCGCACCAACGGCTACGCCCTGCGCACCCCGATCGACGCCGTCGACGCCCGCCGCTTCGAACGCCTCGCCCACGAAGGGCGCCAGACCCTCATGGCAGGTCGGCTCGCCGGGGCCAGCGACCTCCTCCGTGCCGCCCTCGGCCTCTGGCGTGGCCCCGCCTTGTCCGGCCTGGACGCCACCCCCGTCCTTCACCAGGAGGCCACCCGGCTGGAGGAGGAACGGCTGGCCGTTCATGGCGACTGCATCGACGCCGACCTTCGCCTTGGCCGCCACTCCGAGCTCATCGGGGAGCTGTCCGTGCTCGTTCGGGAGCATCCCTTGCGGGAGCGGTTCCGGGCGCAGTTGATGCTTGCCCTCTACCGCTCCGGCCGCCAGGCCGAGGCCCTCGCCTCGTACCGGGACGCTCGGCGGCACCTTTGCGAGGCGCTTGGGCTTGAGCCGTCGGCGGAGCTTCGGCGGTTGGAGCTGGCCATCCTCACGAACGACTCCTCCCTCAACCCCACCGACCGCCCACCCCTCATCCTCCCCGCCCCCCTGGTTGTCTCCACGCCCACTGTCGGCGCTCCGTCAACCTTCGGGACGCCCAATATCGGCCCTCCCCCAACCTTCGACTCCACCCCCACGCCCGGCGCTCCCTCAACCTTCGACTCCACCCCCGCCACCGGCGCTCCCTCAACCTTCGACTCCACCCCCGCCACCGGCGCTCCCTCAACCTTCGGCTCCACCCCCACCCTGAGTCCCGCCCCCGGCCCCCGCACGACTCCCGGTTCCACCGCCACTCCCAACCCCGGCTTCACCGCCAGCCCCACCACCCCCAACCCCGGTCACACCCCGGATCCCACCCGCCGCCTCGCCGCCACCTCCAGCCCCACCCCCGACCCTGCCGCCTCCGCCTCCGCCCCCACGCCCCCCTTTAGTCCCGCCGCCGGCCCCGCCACCTCTAATCCCACCTCTGACCCCCTCCCCGCCCACCCCGCCGCGACCCCCAGCCCCAGCGCTAACCCGGGCGCCGCCGCAACCCCCGGCCTCACCACTGACCCCGATGCCGCCTCCGCCAACACCCCCGCGTCCGCCCCTGCACCCGCCCCTGCTAACCCAGCGTCGCCTTCTGCCCTCGGTGGCCCGCCACCGGCTGCCCCACCTCCCGAATCGCCGCCCCGCCCTCGCCGCCACCAGCGCGTCCACCCCCGCCGCCCGCACTGCGCGCTCTGCACACCGGCGATCCGACCCGAGCGCCGGGGCTGAGCCGGACTCTGTAGTCACCCCGCTCGCGACCGCACAGGATCATCACCCTCCCGCGCAGCCTCTCGCCGCATCGGTGGGGCGGCGGCCAGGTCCCCGCCGCACAGGATCACCACCGTCCCGCACGGCTTCTCGCCGCATCGGTGGGGTGGTGGCGGGGTCCCGCCGCACAGGAGCACCACCCTCCCGCACGACCTCTCACCGCATCGGTGGGGCGGCGGGCGGGCTGCCCACCGCACAGGAGCACCACCCTCCCGCACGGCCTCTCGCCGCATCGGTGGGGTGGGGGTGCGGGGTGGTCGCCGTACAGGGGGCATCCCCAGGCTGGAAAGCGGTGGGTCAGCGTTTGGGCCAGGTCCAGGCGGGGCCGTCGAGGGGGCCGTGGCCGGAGATGGTGGTCTCGCCGAGCTCCTTCACCAGCTCAACCGTCTGTGCCCCCTGGTCACGCAAGGCGGCCACGAGAGGGCGGGCGTGGCTGACCAAGACGATCTGGGTGGTACGTGAAGCAGTCGCCACCAGGTCGGCGAGGGGGGTGAGGAGGTCGGGGTGGAGGCTGGTCTCCGGCTCGTTGAGGACGAGGAGCGCGGGCGGCCGGGGGGTGAGCAGGGCGGCGACGAGGAGCAGGTAACGCAAGGTGCCGTCCGAAAGCTCGGCGGCGGTCAACGGGCGCAGCAGGCCGTGTTGGCGCCAGCCGAGTTCGAGGCGGCCGCCACCCAGCGGGACGATCTCGACCCGGCTGCCGGGGAAGGCGTGTTCGACGGCCTTGGCGAGCGCGTCGGCGTCGCCGATCTCGTTGATGGTCTGGAGGGCGGCGGCCAGGTCGGCGCCGTCGTGGCCGAGCACGGGGGTACGGGTGCCGATCTGGGCGTGCCGGGCCGGGGCGGCGGCGTCGGTGCGCAGGTGGTCGTAGAACCGCCACGAGCGCAGCCGCTCACGGACGCTGACGAGGTCGAGGTCCATCACCTCGGTGAGCATGCTGTCGAAGGGGCTGAGACGGTACGGCACGTGCTCCCAACCGTCGGAGCCGCGCAGGCGGACGACCGGGCCGCGGCGTTCGGCCAGGAGGGTGGCGGGCCGGAGGATGGGGCCACCCCAGGCGGACTCGGCCTTGATCTCGGGATCGTGGTTGAACAGGCTCTCGCCGGGGATCGGGATGCCGAAGTCGACGGCGTAGCCGAGGTCGTCGCCGGCGAAGCCGAGCTTGAGGCTGATCCGCCCGGACCGGACGGTGCCCTGGACCGGGCGCTCGCCCCGGCGGACCGCCCCGCCGGGGTGTTCCAGGCCGGCCCACAGGGTGGACTCCAGGCCGCCTTCCCTGGCCAGCGCGCCCACGGCCCCGCCGAGCCCGGCGTCGGCGAGCAGGCGCAGGGCGCGGTAGAGGTTGGACTTGCCGCTGCCGTTGGCGCCGGTGATCACGGTGAGCTGGGAGAGCTCGAGCACCAGGCTGCGGATGGAGCGGTAGTTCTCGACGGCCAGGGTGGTAATCATCAGGGCGAGCGTACGCCGCCCCGCCGACAGAAACCGGCAGCCGAGGCGGACCGCCCAAGCGACAGAGTGCGGGCAGGCGGGCGTCCACGCGGCAGGAACCGCAGACGAGCGCGGGCCGTGCACAGTCCACGGGTGGAAGGCGGGGCGAAGGTGGCGCGAGGCGCGTCAGCGGGGGCGGTAGCTGCAGCGGAGGCCGGTGTGGACGCCGGCCTTGAGCTCGGCCCCGATGACGGGGTCCACCTCGGCGATGCGGGCCAGCGCCCGCCGGATGGCCTTGCCGACCGCGATGCGGGCCCGCTCGTCGCTGCCCGTGAAGCTACGCACCCGCCCGCCCAGCCCGGTGGCGGCGGCGAGTTCGGCGATGAGCCAGTCCCGCTCGGCCCGCAGCGCGGTGGCCCGCTCGGTGTCGTACATCGCCTCCAGTTCCTCGATGTCGCTCTCCAGCTCGTTGAGCCGCTCCTTGTAGGTGCGTTCGGCCTGCCCGTCGAGCAGGGGCTGGTTGGTCACCCCGTCCTCCGACCCGCCGGCCAGGTCGGCGGCGCGGATCTCGCGTCCTGGGTTGGCCAGCAGCGTGGCCAGGTAGCCCATCCCCACGCTGTGGTCGACCAGCGCGACGCGCCCGCCGAGCTCGACGTGCCACTGGCGGCCCCGCCGTTCGACGTGCGCGCGCGGGGTGGACTCGGCCGGCAGCGCCATCCCGAGCTCGGCCGCCTCGTCCTCGGCCTGGGCGCGTTCGCGTCGCGCGCTCTCGTCGCCGGGTCCGTGCCGCCGGGCCAGCGCCTGGGCGAGCCGCCAGCGGGACAGCACCGCCGCCGGCCAGTGCCCGAGCGCCAGGTTGTCGCGCACCGCGGCCCGGAAGTGCTGGATCGCCAGGTCCACCGCCCCCGTGGTCAGCGCAGCGACCCCGAGGGCGTGCTGCGCCGAGCCGAAGCAGGTCGCACCCAGGCTGACGATCATGGGCAGCTTCGCGTACGGCAGCAGCCGCTCGTAGAGCTGTGCCGCGGTCCCCGCGTCCTCGATCTCGCAGGCCGTCTCCGCCATGCCGTACAGGGAGACGAGCAGGATGCTGGAGCTCGGCAGGTCGCCGCCGCGCAGCCGGGCTAGCAGGCCGGAGGCGAGGCGGCGGTTGCCGGTGCCGGCGGCGGCCATCGCCAGGGCGGCGGTGTAGGAGTAGTCGAGGGTGGACAGGTCGGGCGAGTTGACCAGTTCGGTCAGCGCGGGGACGAGCTCGCCGAGCCGGCCCTGGAACCAGCGGATGGTCAGGATCTGCGCGCCGTACCAGATGGTGGCGTCGATGTCGCCGGCGGCGGCGCCGCTCTCGGCGCATTCCAGGGCGAGTTCCTCGGCCTCGGCCAGCCGGCCGGCGCGGATGGCGAGCATGACGTCGATGGCGCGGACCACGAAGGAGCCGGCCAGGTGCTCGCGGCGCTTGAGCGTGCCGCGGAGTTCGGCCAGGGAGCGGGTGGCGTGCGGCTCGCCGGCGAGGAAGAGGTCGACGGTCCGCCAGACCAGGCCCATGACCAGGTCGCCGTGCCGTCCGGTGTGCGAGGCCTGGCCGATGAGCTCCTCGGCCAGTTCGAGGCGGAGCGGGCCGTACGCGGGGCCGAGCAGGCAGTGGTGGGCGAGGCTGAGCGCCTCGGCGACGGCGACCATGTCGCCGGCCAGCCGGGCCTGGGCCAGGACGTGCAGGATCGCGGTGTGCCGGCCGGTGCGGTAGTCCTCCTCCGCGCACAGCCGGGCGCGTAACCGCAGGGCCAGCGGCGATCCGGGCTCGACGGCGGCCAGGGCGCGCTTCTGGCGGGCGCGGACCGCCGCGGCCTCGGCGGCCGTGCGGTGCTCGTGCACCCAGACGCCGCCCAGCCCGAGTGCCGCGCGGGCCAGCCCCTCGCCGTCACCGCCGAGTTCGGCCGCCCGGTAGGCGGACTCGAACCAGCGCCGGCCGGCGCGCAGGTCGCCTTCGGCGTGCAGGGCGTGCTCGCCGCCCTTGAGCGTGAACTCGAGGTCCGGGCACCCGTCGGACTGGCGCACATCGCTCACCATCGGTGTAACCCCCTATCGGGTCCAGTGAGACGGGTGCCGGTTGCGAGCCGGTTGAACGGCACTTTCACGCTGGATCCACAATTCGCGGGAATGATGCACTTATGTCTCCCTAGGATCGGGTGCCACTCCGGATGCAGAAGGGAGGCAGCCACCATGGGGGACAAAATGGTGCCCAACCCCAAACTCTCCGCGCTGAAACAGCTTCGGGGCCAATGGCTGGCCCAGCACGAATCGGTCAAGACCGCCCTGGACCGGCCGGCCAAGGACTTCGGCGGCGGCGAGGTCATCAGCGGCCCGTGGCGTGACAAGGTGGCGCCCGAGGTCACCGGCCGGCGCGACAGGGTGAACAAGCTGGCCGAGTCCGTGCTCGGCGCCATCGACGCCGCCATCGCGGCGGAGCCCGCGGAGGTCACCGAATCGGAGGCGCAGACCTTCCGCTGGATGCGCAAGGGGAACATCTGATGTCCGGTTTCAGCGGCATGCACTGCGGCCAATTCAAGATGACCGTGAGCGCCATGTCCACCGGCGCGAGCACGCTGAGCGCGGTCAAGGGCCGCTTCTCCCGCGACTTCGGCGACCTCGGGATCGACACCTCGCTGCTCACCCAGCTCGCCGCCATCGGCGATGACATCGCCAGGATCGTCCCCGAGGCCCGGCGCCGCCTCGACCTGGGCATCGCCCTCGAACAACGCCGCGACCCCTGGGCCACCCAGCCGGAGAGCAAGACCTTCGTGCCCGAGCCGCCGATGACCCTCGCCGAGGCGCAGGCCAAGGGCAAGGAACTGGCCGCCCGGCTCAACGCCCTCAACCGCACCGACGGCGCCAGCGCCGAGGAGATGCACAAGGTCGCCCAGGAGCTGGAGAAGTACCTCGCCGACCCCGAGGTCATGGCGGCCTTCTTCACCAGCCTCGACCCGCCCCACCGGCTCACCATGCTCCCGAGCCTGCTCTACGCCACCGGCAGCAAGACCGCCGCCCAGGACCTGGAGATCTTCTCCAAGGCCCTCGGCGTCGCGCTCAGCGCCCAGAACCTCGCCACGCCCGGCATGGACAAGGTCAAGACGCTCCTCACCGACCCCGGCGACCCGCGCAACAAGGCCGACGCCTGGAACAAGCTCGCCCTCCTGCAGTACGGCAAGTTCCCCACCGACGTCGTCAAGGCCGTCGCCGGCGCCACCCTCAACGACTTCGCCAAGAATCCCGACCAGGACTTCCGCGGAGGCTTCGCCACCTCCCGCGGGTACGGCGGAGCCGTCTCGGAGGACAACGTCGCGCTCGCCCTCAACCTGCTCGGCAAGGACCCCGTCGCCGCCCGCGACACCCTGTGGGGCATGAACCCGGGCGACTACCGCAAGACCTTCGACGCGCTGCTCGGCTACTCGCGGATGAACGACGATGTCGGCGACGCCCTCGGCCGCGCCGTCGAGGCCGGCTCCGGCGTGCACGACGAGCAGCCGGGCAAGCACTCCCCCGGCGCCTCGCAGTTCGCCTTCGAGTTCATGCTCGCCGCCGGCGCCAAGGGCCCGGAGGTCAACTGGAGCCTCAAGGACTCCCTGTCGAAGCTCGGCGTCTCCTACAAGCACGAGCTGGCCACCGGGGCGCGCTTCGACGACGCCCTGGGCCGCGGCTCCAGCCGGCAGGAGCCGCCCAACTTCTCCAAGGTGCCCGGCCTGACGCCCAGCTTCTACCTGAGCCAGCAGGACACCTACAACTTCCTCAAGACCTTCGTCGACCACGACCAGGCGACCCAGGACTTCGACGTGGAGATGGGCGCCTTCCGCAGGGAGCTGCTCACCGAGGCCGCCCGGGCCGACGCCGACGCCATCGCCAGGACCGGCAAGGACCCCGGCTACTTCCAGCTCGCCTCGCGCGTCATGGGCAACCTGGCCGGGCTGGAGTACGCGGCGACCGCCAAGGTCCGCGGCGACATGGACGAGAGCGACAAGAAGTTCCGCGGCCTGATGAAGGACCTGCTCACCGTGGGCGTGATCGACCGCATCCCCGGCGGCCGCGGGGCCGTGCTGGTCGGCTGGGAGGCGCTGAAGTTCGCCACCGGCAAGGGCCTGGACTCGTGGGTGGAGGGCGACCAGGACGCCACCCGGGTGGCCAAGCTCAACAACGGCCGGGACGCGGCGACGGTGATCCAGCGCTACGAGCTGGCCTACATCCTGCTGGAGGCCGGCTACCCCACCGAGCACCCGTTCCCGCCCGAGCTGATGAAGGACGGCAAGCCCATCCCCATCGAGGAGCTCATGAAGGACAAGAACGCCGCCGACAAGCTGGTCCAGATCTCCGACTGGATGGACAAGAACGACGTGGACGGCGACGGCTCGACCTTCGACAAGAAGGTGGACATCGCCTCCGCCACGGGCAGCAGCCGCGAGGCGGAGGCCGAGGCCAAGACCAAGTACGAGAAGAAGAAGTGAGCCGCCGGGCCTAGCCGCAGGCGGTCTCGCCCTTGACCTGCACGGCGACCTCGTCCCCGGCGCCGGGGGTGAGGACCGCCGTGAAGGTCAGGCCCTCCTTGGTCCAGGTGAGGGTGCGCGAGTCGGTCCTGTCCGCCTGGTCGGCGGCGGTCGCCGGGGTGTAGCCCACCTCGGTGAACCGGTCGCTGACCAGGGTCTGCAGGCTGTCGAGCCGGTTGTCCGGGTCGGCCTCGGCGTAGGCGATCCCGGTGGTGGCGGCGAACACCCGCTTGGACCCGCCGTCGCACGGCTGGTCGGCGTCGGCCCGTGCGGTGATCTTCGGGGCGACCCAGTCCTTCCAGGCCATGATCTTCTCGCCGTCCGCGGCGAGTTGCTCGCCCGTCGCGGACGAGGAGCCGCCGCAGCCGGCCGCCAGTACGGCAAGCGCGAGGAGTACCACGAGTCGCCGGAGCACGGATTCGACCTCCTTTGCCGGGATCGCCCAGCCTAGCGGCCAGGGGCCTTCCGGCGTTCGGCGTACGCTGAGGAAGGCCGGTCCCTACGATGAACGGGAGCATCGCGTGAGGGAGGAGTCACAGAGGATGACCATCGCCGACGTCTCGCCGCACCGGGTGCAGCTTCCCGACACGGCGTTCCAGATGTGGCTGTCAGGCGAGCTCGACGCCTACCTTCACATCCCCGACGACGGTTCCCGTGTCGAGATCATCGATGGGAAGATCATCGTGTCCCCAGCCCCCCGCTTCCGGCACGGCGGCATCCTCCAGCAGCTCTCCAACCTGCTCGACCGCGAGCTGGTGAAGGACCCCGGCTACCGGTGGCGCTGCGTCCAGAACAACAGCCTGGCCTTCATGGCCGAGGAGAACGGGTACATCCCCGACCTTGTCGTCATGGACGTCGACCTGTACGAGGACGCCTGGAACGCCAACCTCCGCCACCTGGTGCCCGACCAGGTGGAACTGGTCGTGGAGGTGACCTCGCCCAGCACAGCCGTCCAGGACCGGCCCCCGACGGGCAAGACGTCGGGCCGCGGCAAGTGGTGCGGTTACGCCCGGGCCGAGATCCCCTACTACCTGCTGATCGACCTCGATCCGAAGGTCGCTCAGGTCACCCTGCACTCCATCCCCGACGCAGCCGCCGGCGCCTACCTGCACACCGAAGCGTGGAAGCTGGGCGAGACCGTGGTGCTGCCCGACCCGATCGGGGTGAGTGTCCCGACCGGGTCGTGGCAGGTGTGGAGCGAGGAGTAGCTACACGTTCCGCCGGTACTGCCCGCCCGCCTCGAAGAGGGCGTCGGTGATCTGCCCGAGTGAGCAGACCCTGGCCGTCTCCATCAGCACCTCGAAGGCGTTCCGGTCGGACATGGCCGCCTCGCGCAGCCGGCGCAGCGCCTCGGGGGCCTCGCTGCGGTTGCGCTCCTGGAAGCCGGTGAGCCGCTGGAGCTGCGACTGCTTCTCCTGCTCGGTGCCGCGGGCGAGTTCGAGCTTGCGGGGCGCCTCCTCGGCCGCGCCGCGGAAGGTGTTGACGCCGATGATCGGCAGCGAGCCGTCGTGCTTGCGCGTCTCGTACACCATCGACTCGTCCTGGATCTTGCCGCGCTGGTAGCCGGTCTCCATCGCGCCCAGCACGCCGCCGCGGTCGGACAGGCGCTCGAACTCGCGCAGGACCGCCTCCTCGACCAGGTCGGTGAGCTCGTCGATGATGAAGGAGCCCTGGAGCGGGTTCTCGTTGCGGGCCAGGCCCCATTCCCGGTTGATGATGAGCTGGATGGCCATGGCCCGCCGTACGGACTCGGCCGAGGGGGTGGTGACCGCCTCGTCGTAGGCGTTGGTGTGCAGGCTGTTGCAGTTGTCGTAGATGGCGATGAGCGCCTGCAGCGTGGTGCGGATGTCGTTGAAGTTCATCTCCTGGGCGTGCAGCGAGCGGCCCGAGGTCTGGATGTGGTACTTCAGCTTCTGCGAGCGTTCGGCGGCGCCGTACTTCTCGCGCATGGCCACCGCCCAGATGCGGCGGGCCACCCGGCCGAGGACGGAGTACTCGGGGTCCATGCCGTTGGAGAAGAAGAACGACAGGTTGGGCGCGAAGTCGTCGATCTTCATGCCGCGGGCGAGGTAGGCCTCGACGTAGGTGAAGCCGTTGGCCAGGGTGAAGGCGAGCTGGCTGATCGGGTTGGCCCCGGCTTCGGCGATGTGGTAGCCGGAGATGGAGACCGAGTAGAAGTTCCGCACACCGTTGGCGATGAACCATTCCTGGATGTCGGCCATCATGCGCAGGCTGAACTCGGTGGAGAAGATGCAGGTGTTCTGGCCCTGGTCCTCCTTGAGGATGTCGGCCTGCACGGTGCCGCGGACGGTGGCCAGGGTGCGGGCGCGCAGGTCGGCGGCCTCGGCGTCGGAGGGCGCGCGGCCGTGCTCGGCCTGGAAGCGCTCGACGGCCTGGTCGAGGGCGGCGTTGAGGAAGAAGGCCAGGATGGTCGGAGCGGGCCCGTTGATGGTCATCGACACCGAGGTGTTGGGCGCGCTCAGGTCGAAGCCGTCGTAGAGGACCTTCATGTCGTCGAGGGTCGCGATGGACACCCCGCTGGTGCCGACCTTGCCGTAGATGTCGGGGCGCAGGTCGGGGTCGTTGCCGTAGAGGGTGACCGAGTCGAAGGCGGTGGACAGGCGGGTGGCCGGCTGGCCCTCCGACAGCAGCTTGAAGCGGCGGTTGGTGCGGAACGGGTCGCCCTCGCCGGCGAACATCCGGGTCGGGTCCTCGTCGTCGCGCTTGAACGGGAAGACGCCCGCGGTGAACGGGAAGCGGCCCGGCAGGTTCTCCCGGCGCAGGAAGGACAGCAGGTCGCCGTGGTCCTCGAAGCGCGGCAGGGCCACGCGCGGGATGCGGTTGCCGCTGAGGGTCTCGCGCCAGAGCGGGGTGTGGATCTCCCGGTCGCGGACCTTCACCACCAGTTCCTCGGCGCTGTACTGCTCGCGCAACGCGGGCCATTCGGCGAGCAGGCGGCGGCTCTCCTCCGACAGCTCGTTCTCGGCCACGCCGTGCAGCCGCTCGACCTCGCCTGCCGTACCGGCGTCGAGCAGGTCGCGGACGGCGGCGAGCTGCTGGCGGCGGCGCGCGATGGCCGCCTGGGCGGCGGTCTCGTCGTGGTAGCCGCGCACGGTCTCGGCGATCTCGGCGAGGTAGCGCACCCGGGCGGGCGGCACGATGGCGGCGGCGGTCTGCGAGGTGCGGCCCTCGACGGGGGCCAGCAGGCCGGGTCCGGCGGGCAGCCCCCGCTCGGCGAGCAGGCCGCGGAGGTGCTGGTAGAGCGCGGTGACCCCGGCGTCGTTGTAGCGGGCGGCGATGGTGCCGAAGACCGGCATGTCGTCGGGCTTGACGCCGAAGGCGCCGCGGTTGCGGACGAGCTGGCGGCGCACGTCGCGCAGGGCGTCCTCGGCGCCGCGCCGCTCGTACTTGTTGATCACGACGGCCTCGGCGAAGTCGAGCATGTCGATCTTCTCGAGCTGGGAGGCCGCGCCGAACTCGGGGGTCATGACGTAGATCGGCACGTCCACGTGCGGCACGATGCCCGCGTCGCCCTGGCCGATGCCCGGCGTCTCGACGATGATCAGGTCGTATCCGGCCGCCCGGCAGGCGGTGATCACGTCGTCGAGGTGCGGCGGCACCTCGGCCGCCGCGCCGCGCGTGGCCAGGGAGCGGAAGTAGGTCTGCGGCCCGAGCGCGTTCATCCGGATGCGGTCGCCGAGCAGCGCGCCGCCGCCCTTGCGCCGGGTGGGGTCGATCGCGATGACCGCGATGCGCAGCTTGTCGTCGTGGTCGAGCCGGAAGCGCCGCAGCAGCTCGTCGGTGAGCGAGGACTTGCCGGAGCCGCCGGTGCCGGTGATGCCGAGCACGGGGGCGCTGCGCCCGGCCGAGCGCAGGCCGCTCAGCAGCTCGTCGGAGGCGATGCCGGTCTCGATGAGGGTGATCGCGCGGGCCAGGGCGGCCTGGTCGCCGGAGAGCACGGCCTCGACCGCGGGCGGCTCGACCAGGGGCTCGTCGCACTCGGCGATGAGCTGGTTGATCATCCCGGGCAGGCCGAGACGCTGGCCGTCCTCCGGGGAGAAGATGCGGGTGACGCCGTGCGCGTGCAGCTCGGCGATCTCCTCGGCCACGATCACCCCGCCGCCGCCGCCGTACACCTTGATGTGCCCGGCGCCGCGCTCGCGCAGGAGGTCGACGAGGTACTTGAAGAACTCGACGTGGCCGCCCTGGTAGGAGCTGATCGCGATGCCCTGCACGTCCTCCTGGATGGCGGCGGTCACGACGTCCTGGACTGAGCGGTTGTGCCCCAGGTGCACGACCTCCGCGCCCTGGGTCTGGAGAATGCGCCGCATGATGTTGATCGCGGCGTCGTGGCCGTCGAACAGCGCCGCTGCGGTCACGAACCGTACGGGGTGGGCCGGTACGTGCACGTCCTGTCACTCCTTCGTGAGGTGCCGCTACGAAAGATACTAGGACGTCCTACTATTTCCCAGCTCCCGCCTTCTCCCGCTTCTCGTAAGGATGCAGTCGAACCGGTGTCGGCAGGGGTGCCGGCTCGGCGATCGGCCGGCGGTGAACGCCGCGGCGGCCGGTGAACCGGAACGCTCCAACCACGATGCTGAGCACCATGCCGAGCAGCAGCGTCAGCGGGATGATCGGCCCGGCGAGGAACGGCTCGGGCGCGTCGCGCTCGCTCAGCACCTTGACCGTCTCCAGCGGGCTCTGCGCGTCGGCACTGGGAACCGTACGCGGGGCCTGGAGGGCCTCTTTGACCTTGCGGGGTAAGCCGTAGCCGACCACCTTCTCGTCGGTGCGGGTCTTGCGCTTGAGCCAGACGCGGTCGACGTTGGCCTCGATCGTGTGGATCTTCTTGCCCGCCACCCGCTCGACGATGCCGACATGGTCGATGCCCTTGTAGGACTTGCCGCCCTGCCAGTCGAAGAAGACCAGCGCGCCCGGCTCCGGGGTGGCCGACCAGGCGTTCTGGTTGATGAACCAGGCGGCGTGGGAGGGGGTCCAGGCGAACTGCCCGACATACTGCGCGACCCCCGCCTTGTCGGCGGCCCAGGCGAGAAACATGTCGCACCAGGGCGCGTTGCGGTACTGGGAGTCGTTGAGACGATCCGCGTACCACTCGCCGAACTTGGTGTGCTGGCCGCCCTTCTCCCGGTAACCGAGTTCGGGGCGCACCACTTCGAGGAGATCTTCACCGATCGGATCCAGGACGACTCCCTTTGCGAAGAAGAGAAACGAGCGGCTATCGATGGACTGTAATCGCCGCTTCGCCGACCTGCGCCGGACATCCCGAAGTTGTCAATCTCTGAGGTGAAATACCGCGGGTGTGACGGATCAGGCGCCGGCGCCCACCCGGAAGACCGTCTCGTCGCCCTCCCCGGGCGCCACCACATCGGCCACGATCACGGTCACGTTGTCGGGCGAGCCGCCGTCGTTGGCCAGATCGATCAACCGCTGGACGGCGGCGGCCTGGTCTGCCAACGTGGTCAGCACCTCGTGCAGGGTCTCCGGTCCGAGCACGTTGGTGAGCCCGTCGGAGCACAGGAGGTAGCGATCTCCAGGCTGCGCCTCGCGAAGCGCCATGTCGGGCTCCGCCCTGCCCTCGCTGCCGAGCACGCGCAACACCATCGACCGGCGCGGGTGCACCGCCGCCTGGTCCTCGGTGATCCGCCCCTCGTCCACCATCGACTGCACCAGGGTGTGGTCCTTGGTCATCTGGTAGAGCGCGCCGTCGCGCAGCAGGTAGCCCCGCGAGTCGCCGAGGTGCGCCAGCGCGAAGGCGTAGCCGTCCCACAGCAGAGCGGTCACAGTGGTCCCCATGCCGCGGCGGGCCGGGTCGATCTCCGCCAGCTCGACGAGCCGGCGTCCGGCCTCGTGGATCGCGCCTTCCAGCGCGGCCTCCAGGTCGGCCCCGGTCTCGGGCAGCTTCGTGTCGAGCTCGCGCATCACCGCGATGGCCGCGGAACTGGCCAGTTCACCCGCCGCGTGGCCGCCCATGCCGTCCGCCACCGCGAGCAGGCGCGCGCTCGCGTAGCCCGCGTCCTCGTTCTGCTCCCTGCGGCGGCCCACGTCTGATCCTGCGGCATAGCGGATGTTGTGCTTCATGGACACCAGTAAATCATTGGTTGAAAGACTTCACAAGCGTGCTACGGTGGATTCATGGACCAGGATCCCGCCTACGACACCGTGAACGCCGGCGACATCGCCAGGCTCGCCGGTGTCGGCCGGGCCGCGGTCAGCAACTGGCGGCGTCGCCACGACGACTTCCCCCAGCCCATCGGCGGGACGGCCAGCCAGCCCCTGTTCTCGCTGCGCCAGATCGAGGGATGGCTTCGCCGTTACGGCAAGTCCTACCAGGTATCGCTCGCCGACCGGGTGTGGCAACGCCTGAAAGCGGCAGGAGATTTGCACCTCGGCGACGTGCTCGCCGAGGCCGGGGCGCTCCTGACCGGCCAAGATCACGCTTTGCAGCCGGACGTGGCGGCCCTGGTGAGCGAACTCGCCGCCGAGCAGGGCGCCGCGCGGGCCTACGAGACGCTCTGCGAACGTTACCTGGAGGCGCACTCGCGCCAGCTCTCGGTCACCCGCGAGGAGCTCGCCGCGCTCATGCTCGGCGTCGTCGGCGAGGGCACGCTGCTCGACCCGGCCTGCGGGGTCGGCACCCTGCTGCTGGCCGCCGCGCCGCAGCGCGCGCTGGGCCAGGAGCTCAGCCCCACCTCCGCCCGGATCGCCGCCGCCCGGCTGCGGCTGCGCGGGATCGAGGCCGAGATCGTCGCCGGCGACGCCATGCGCCAGGACGGCTTCCCCGGCGAACGCGCCGACGGGGTGATCTGCGACCCGCCCTTCGGCGAGCGGTTCTGGGGCTACGAGGAGCTGACCGGCGACCCCCGCTGGGAGTACGGCGTGCCGCCGCGCGGCGAGCCCGAGCTCGCGTGGGTCCAGCACTGCCTCACCCACGTACGGCCCGGCGGCCTGGTCGCCATCCTCATGCCGCCCGCCGCGGCCAGCCGCAAGGCCGGTCGCCGCATCCGCGCCAACCTGCTGCGCGCCGGCGCGCTCCGCGCCGTGGCCGGCCTGGGCGCGGTCGATCTGTGGGTGCTGCGCCGCCCCCGGGCCGGCGAGCGGCCGCCGTCGGAGGTGCTGCTCACCGAGGGCGACGCCGCGACCGTCGCCGAGGCCCTGGCCAAGCACGAGCAGAACGTGCGGATCATCGACCTGCTCACCGACGACGTGGACCTCACCCCGGCCCGCCACCGGCGCCAGGACGACGTCGGCCGGCGCTTCGCCGAGACCCGCGCGCGCTTCCTGGCCACCAGCGTGCCTCCGCCTGACCTGGAAGTGCTCGACCGACCGGACGAGCACCCGTCCACCACCGTCGGCGACCTGGTCAAGGCCGGGCTGGTCACCGTCCTGCTCGCCCCGCCGCGACTGGCGCTCACCGGCGGCGAGCTGCCCGTCCTGACCGCCGACGACCTGCTGTACGGCACGCCGCCCTCGGGCCGCGTCGACCCCGGCGCCGAACTGGTCGCGGTCGAGCCGGGCGACGTGGTCGCCTCCTACTCCAGCGTCCGCGTGATCACCGCGCCGGGCGCCTTCCTGGGGCCGCATCTGACGCTCTACCGGGTCGATCCGGACCGGGTGGACCCCGACTTCCTCGCCGGCTTCCTGCGGGCCGCTGGGAGCCGCGCCAGCACCGGCTCCAGCCGCTTCGACGCCCGCCGTACCCGCCTGCCGCGGGTGCCGCTCCAGGAGCAGCGCCGCTACGGCGAAGCCTTCCGCGCGCTCGTCGCGATGGAGGACGCGCAGCGTGAAAGCGCCTCTCTTGGGCAGACACTTGTCCGCCTGGGTTTCGAGGGGTTGACGGAAGGCCACCTGCGCCCATGACGGTGTAGTTTTGCCGGGAACGACTGGGGAGGGGGAGAGATGGTCATCGGAGACCGCTACGTTCTCGACGACCTTCCCCTCGGCCAGGGCGGCATGGGCGCCGTCTACGCCGGCCACGACCGCCATCTCGACCGCCGCGTCGCGGTGAAGCTGCTGCGCTTCCACAGCGACCCCGACGAGGAGCTGGAGCGGCGCTTCATCCGCGAGGCCCGCATCCTGGCGCGGCTCGAACACCCGGGCGCGCCGGTGCTCTACGACTTCGGCACCCACGAGCAGCGGCTCTTCCAGGTGATGCAGTTCATCGAGGGCGTCACCATCGCCGACGTGGTGAGCGAGCACGGACCGCTGCCCGTGCCGTGGGCGTGCGCGATCGCCGCCCAGGCCGCCGCCGTCCTCGCCGCCGCGCATGCGCTGTCGATCTGGCACCGCGACCTCAAGCCGACCAACCTCATGCTCTGCCCGGACGGCAGCGTCAAGGTGCTCGACTTCGGCCTGGCGATGTTGCGCGAGGCCGACATGAACCTGCCGCCCGGCAAGCCGCAGCTCACCCGGATCGGGCAGATCCTCGGCACGCCCGCGTACATGGCGCCCGAGCAGATCCAGGAGGGCGTCTCCGACGCGCGCAGCGACCTGTACTCGCTGGGCTGCGTGCTGCACGAGATGCTCACCGGCGAGCCGATCTTCACCGGCCCGACCGACTATGTGGTCTTCGAGAAGCAGGTCAAGGAGCTGCCGCCGGCCGTACCCGGAATCTCCCGTGAGCTCGCGGAGCTGCTGGGGGCGTTGCTGGAGAAGAAGCCGGAGGACCGGCCGGCCGACATGGACGCGCTGTACGCGCGGTTAGAGCCGTTCGCGGTCGACCTGGGGATGCTCCCCGGTTTCCTGACCGAGGACCCGAGCCCGGAGCGGATGTACGCCCGGCTGCTCGGCCGCGTGCTTCCGTAGCATTTTCCACCGTTGACAGGATTCCTCCGGTGCGCCACTCTCATGCGAGAGAGCGCTCTCTCCTTGATCATTTCGGGGGCTGCATCGATGAGGACTTTTCCCGCCGGTTTCGTCTGGGGCGCCGCCACGGCCGCCTACCAGATCGAGGGGGCCGCCAAGGAGGACGGGCGCGGTCAGTCGATCTGGGACACCTTCTCCGCCACACCGGGCAAGGTCGCGGGCGGCGACACCGGCGAGACCGCGACCGACCACTACCACCGCTACCGCGAGGACGTGGCGCTGATGCGCTCGCTCGGCCTGGGGGCCTACCGGTTCTCGGTGGCCTGGCCGCGCGTCCAGCCGGACGGCGGAGGCGCGGTCAACCCGCTGGGGCTGGGCTTCTACGACCGGCTGGTGGACGAACTGCTGGCCGGCGACATCACGCCCTACGTCACCCTCTACCACTGGGACCTGCCCCAGGCGCTGGAGGATCGCGGCGGCTGGGCGAACCGGGACACCGCCTACCGCTTCGCCGAGTACGCGCAGGCCGTCCACGACAAGCTGGGCGACCGGGTGCGCGAGTGGACGACGCTGAACGAGCCGTGGGTGGCCGCCTTCCTCGGTTACGGCAACGGCGTGCACGCGCCGGGGCGCACCGAGCCCGCCGACGCGCTACGGGCGGCCCACCACCTGCTGCTCGCGCACGGGCTCGGCACGAAGGTGCTGCGCGAGGCCGGCGCCGAGCGGATCATGCTGGTGATCAACAGCGCGCCGGTGTTCACCCCCGCGCAGGTGCACGACCCGGCCGCGCCGGTGTCCGAGGCCGACGCGGAGGCGGTCGCGCGGATCGACGCGCTGCTCACCAGGCAGTTCCTCGACCCGGCGCTCCGCGGGCGCTACCCCGAGGAACTCGTCGCCGCGCACGCCCCGCACGTCCGCGACGGCGACCTGGAACTGATCAACCAGCCGATCGACCTCGTCGGCATCAACTACTACAACCCGACCGTCGTCGAGGCCGCTCCCGGCACGCCCGCCGACCCGGCCTGGCCGGGCTCGCAGGGCGTGCGCTTCTGCCCGGTCGACGGGCCGGCCACCGCGATGGGCTGGCCCATCGTGCCCAGCGGCCTGTCGCGGCTGCTGGTCCGGCTGGGGCGCGACTACCCCGAGGTCGGCCTCATGGTCACCGAGAACGGCGCGGCCTTCGACGACACCGTCGAGGACGGCCGCGTGCACGACGCCGACCGGCTCGACTACCTGCGCACCCACCTGCGGGCCGTGCACGACGCCATCGGCGAGGGCGCGGACGTGCGCGGCTATCTCGTCTGGTCGCTGCTGGACAACTTCGAATGGGCGGAGGGCTATCGCAAACGCTTCGGCATCGTGCACGTGGACTACGGCACGCTCACCAGAACCCCGAAAGACAGCGCCCTCTGGTACAGGGACGCCGTCAGCGCCAACGCAGTGTAAGCACATGGGAGCGCTCTCCGTAATCATCCCGGTATTGACATCGTTACACGGGTTTAACAGCTTAGAGAGCGCTCCCACATTTATGGAGGCTCACCCCATGTCGAAGCGCCCACTCCTGGTCGGAACCATAGGCCTCGCCCTCGTCGCGACGGGCTGCGGCAGCAGTACCCCCGAGAACAAGCCCGCCGCCACCGGCGGCGCACCCGCCCCGGTCTCGGCCGAGTGCAAGCCCTACGAGACGTACGGCAAGCACGAGGGCACCAAGGTCACCATCTACTCCCCCATCCGCGACAAGGAAGCCGACCTGTTCCAGGAGACCTGGAAGCAGTTCTCCGAGTGCACCGGCATCAAGGTCACCTATGAGGGCACCGGCGAGTTCGAGGCGCAGATCCAGGTCCGTGTCGACGGCGGCAACCCGCCCGACCTGGCCTTCTTCCCCCAGCCCGGCCTCCTGGAGCGCTTCGCCAAGGCCGGCAAGCTCAAGCCCGCCTCCCCCGAGGTCACCAAGCTCACCGACGAGGGCTGGTCGCCCGACTGGAAGAAGTACGGCACCGTCGACGGCACCTTCTACGCCGCCCCGCTGGGCGCGAGCGTGAAGTCGTTCGTCTGGTACTCGCCCAAGATGTTCACCGAGAACGGCTGGCAGGTCCCCAAGACCTGGGCCGAGCTCATGACGCTGACCGACACCATCGCCGCCAAGGGCATCAAGCCCTGGTGCGCGGGCATCGAGTCGGGCGACGCCACCGGCTGGCCGGCGACCGACTGGATCGAGGACATCATCCTGCGTGACCTCGGCGCAGACGCCTACGACCAGTGGGTCACGCACAAGCTGCCGTTCAACGACCCCAAGGTCGTCGCGGCGGTCGACAAGGTGGGCGCGATCCTGAAGAACGACAAGTACGTCAACGGCGGCTACGGCCCGGTCAAGTCGATCGCCTCCACCGCCTTCCAGGAGGGCGGCGTCCCGATCACCACCGGCAAGTGCGGCCTGCACCGCCAGGCCTCCTTCTACGCCAACTTCTGGCCCGAGGGCACCAAGGTGGCCGAGGACGGCGACGTCTTCGCCTTCTACCTGCCCGGCAACGACACCAGCTCCAAGCCGGTCCTCGGCGCGGGCGAGTTCGTCGCCGCCTTCACCGACCGGCCCGAGGTCAAGGCGATGCAGCAGTACCTCGCCACCGCCGACTTCGCCAACGCCCGGATGAAGCTGGCCACCTACGTCTCCGCCCGCAAGGGCGTCGACCTGGCCAACGCCCAGAACCCGATCGACAAGCTGTCGATGGAGATCCTGGCCGACCCGCAGACGGTCTTCCGCTTCGACGGCTCCGACCTGATGCCGGCCGCCGTGGGCGCGGGCACCTTCTGGAAGGAAATGACCGCCTGGATCAACGGCAAGGACACCAAGTCGGCGCTCGACGCCATCGACAAGTCCTGGCCCACCGACTAGTCGATGAACCACGATTTCGACTTCGGCGCCGAGCAGCCCAAGCTGGTAGTGCTGCTGCTCGGCGTCGTCGCCTTCCTCGCCGTGGTCGGCCTGATCCTGCTGCTGCTCGACCGGTTCTCCTCCCGGCCCGGGCTGATCCTGCTGACCCCCGCCCTGGTGCTGCTGACCATCGGCCTCGCCGTACCGACCGTGCGGACCGCGCTGCTGTCGTTCATGAGCGGCGACAGCCGGCGCTTCGTCGGCGTGGACAACTACCTCTGGATGCTGACCCAGCCCGAGGGCCTGCTCACGCTGCGCAACACGCTGCTGTGGGTGGTGCTCGTGCCGGTGCTGGTCACCAGCATCGGCCTGGTCTACGCCGTGCTGGTCGACCGCTCGCGCTTCGAGGCGCTGGCCAAGTCGCTGGTCTTCATGCCCATGGCCATCTCCTTCGTCGGCGCGGGCATCATCTGGAAGTTCGTCTACACCTACCGCCCCGAGGACGCCGACCAGATCGGCCTGCTCAACCAGATCGTCGTCTGGCTGGGCATGGAGCCGAGGCAGTGGCTCCAGGAGCCGCCGCTGAACACCTTCTTCCTGATGGTGGTCCTGATCTGGATCCAGGCCGGTTTCGCCACCGTGGTGCTGTCGGCGGCGATCAAGGGCATCCCGTCCGAGATCATCGAGGCCGCCCGGCTGGACGGCGCGGGCCCGTTCGCCATGTTCTTCCGCGTCACGCTGCCGTCGATCCGCCCGGCGGTCCTGGTCGTCCTGGTCACCCAGGCGATCGGCACGCTCAAGCTCTTCGACATCGTGCGCACGATGACCAACGGCAACTTCGACACCAGCGTGATCGCGGTCGACATGTACAACAACGCCTTCCGCTTCGGCGAGACCGGCAAGGGCGCGGCCCTGGCCGTCTTCCTGTTCGTGCTGGTCATGCCGATCGTCTGGTACCAGAGGAAACTGCAGAGGACCCGATGAGCAGCTCAACCGTCCGCGTCCGCAGCCGCCTGGCCACCAGGACCGCGAGCCTGGCCGCCCTGCTGATCGCGGTCCTCTGGACCACCCCCACCTTCGGCCTGCTGCTGTCGTCCTTCCGGCCGGAGGACGAGATCAAGTCCACCGGCTGGTGGACCTTCTTCGGCAGCCCGTCCTTCACCCTGGAGAACTACCAGGACGTGCTCTTCGGCACCTCGTCCTCCTCCGGGCAGCTGTTCCGCTTCCTGATCAACTCGATCGTCATCACCGTGCCCTCGGTGCTCTTCCCGCTGGCCCTGGCCGCCTTCGCCGCCTACGCGCTGTCGTGGCTGAACTTCCGCGGGCGCAACTGGATCTACATCGGCATCTTCGCCCTGCAGATCGTGCCGCTCCAGATGGCGCTCGTCCCGCTGCTGTCCTTCTTCTCCCAGGGGGTGGAGATCTTCGGGCTGCAGGTGCTGCCCGCCTGGGACCTCGGCGACAGCGGACGCTTCGTCCAGGTCTGGTTCGCCCACACCTGCTTCGCCCTGCCGTTCGCCGTCTTCCTGCTGCACAACTTCATGGCCGAACTGCCCGGCGAGCTCATCGAGGCCGCCCGGGTCGACGGCGCGACGCACGGCGCGATCATCCGCCGGGTCGTCCTGCCGCTGGTCGCGCCCGCTCTGGCCACCTTCGCGATCTTCCAGTTCCTCTGGGTCTGGAACGACCTGCTCGTCGGGCTCATCTTCGCCGGCGGCACCGCCGAATCCGCTCCCATGACGGTACGGCTGGCGCAGATGGCCGGCACCCGCGGCGACGAATGGCAACGGCTCACCTCCGGCGCCTTCGTCTCTGTCATCATTCCTCTCGTGGTCTTCCTCTCGATGCAGCGCTACTTCGTCCGCGGACTCCTCGCCGGAGGGATCAAGGGATGAAGCGGCCGACCCTGGAGGCGGTGGCCGCCCGGGCGGGCGTCTCCCGCGCCACCGTCTCCCGCGTCGTCAACGGGCAGACCACGGTCGCCCCGCACATCCGTGACACCGTGCTCCGCGCGGTCGAAGAACTCGGGTACGTCCCCAACTCGGCGGCGCGCAGCCTGGTCACCCAGCGCACCGACTCCGTCGCGCTCGTCGTCTCCGAGCCGCCCACCCGGGTCTTCTCCGAAGACCCGCTCTTCGCCACCGTCATCCGCTCGGCCAGCGTCGAGCTCGAAGCCGCCGACAAGCAGGTCGTGCTCATGCTGGCCGGGTCGGCCAAGTCGCACGCCCGGGTGGAGCGGTACATCGCCGGGGGGCATGTCGACGGGGTCATGCTCATCTCCATGCACGGCGCCGATCCCCTGCCGGCCGCCATCGCGCGCATGCGCGTGCCCGTCGTCTCGTACGGCAGGCCTGCCGTACCGATCGACATCCCCTACGTCGACAACGACAACATCGGCGGGGCCTCCGCGGCGGTCCGCCACCTCGTCTCGCTGGGCCGGCGCCGCATCGCCACCATCGCCGGGCCCCTCGACATGATCGGCGGCCAGGACCGGCTGGCCGGCTATCGCCGGGTCGTGGGCGACTCCGACGCCCGCTCGATCGTCGCCGTCGGTGACTTCACCCGCGAGTCCGGCGCGGTCGCCATGCGGCAGCTCCTCCGGGACGACCCCCAGCTCGACGCCGTCTTCGTCGCCAACGACCTCATGGCCGTCGGCGCCCTCCAGGCCCTGCGCCAGGCCGGCCGCCGCGTGCCGGACGACGTCGCGGTGGTCGGCTTCGACGACATCGAGGCGGCCAAGTACACCGACCCGCCCCTCACCACCATCCGCCACCCCGTCGCCGAGCAGGCCTCCACCATGGTCCGCCTGCTGCTCGGCCTCTTCCACACCGGCACCGCCGAACCGGTCATCCTCCCGACCGAACTCATCATCCGCGACTCCGCCTGACCCTTCCCCAACAGCCGCTCGTCCCCGGTCCCCCACCCGCCGCCCACCCACCCTCCCGCCCCCGGTCCTGCTGTGGCTGGGGTCCTCTGGCAGCTCGCCCCACCGAGGCACCGCGGTTGCCTACGGCAACCTGCGGCCGGCCGCTGGTTATGGCCGTTCCCGGTTTCGGAGCACGTGGCGCAGGCGGGTGCAGTCGTTGACGTTCCCGCCGGTAACCAGGGAGGCGAGCGGCCGGCCCTTGCCGTCGCACGCCAGGGGGATCCTGCTGGTCAGTCCGCCACGGGATCGTCCGAGTGCGCGATCTGCCCCTTGGCCGGGCCCTCCTTTCACGCTCCGGCCGCGTGCTGATGCGCGCGGACGATGGCGGAGTCCACCGCGACCAGCCGCCTGGACGGCCTGCAGCATACGGATGAAGGTGCCGTCCAACGGCCGGCGCCGAAACCGGGCGCCGGTCATCCTCGCGAGGACGACCACGCCGGCCAGTGGGCAATAACCCCTAGAGCGCATCCCACTCCGGGTCAGGCAACTCATGACGACGGATCAGACGCGGAAGACGCGCATCTGGAGGGCGAGCAGGCTGTAGTAGCCGACCAGGGTGGTGAGTTCGAAGATCTCGCGTTCGGCGAGCAGGGTGTACTGCTCGTCGTCCAGGTCGCCGGTGGTGAGCAGGGCGCGGGTGACCGTGAGGACGGCGTCCTCGTACTCGTCGCCCACCGGGCCGCCGGAGTCGACGGCGTCGAGCTGGGCGGCGGTGCAGCCGAGGGCGGAGGCCAGGCGGCGGTGGGTGGCGGCCTCGAAGGGGCTGCGGCAGTGGGTGGCGATGGCCAGGGTGGCCAGTTCGCGGGCCCGGTCGGGGAGGCTGGAGTGGTAGCGGAGAGCGGCGCCGAGGGCTTGGAGCGGGTCGCCGACGGGCGGGCTCAGCAGCATGGCCGGGAAGGGGCCGACCAGACTGCCGTCCGGGGCGAGGACGGAGGTGCCGCGGGGGCCGGTGGTGAGCCGGTCGACGAGGGCGCGGGCTTCGGGGGTGTCCGGCGGCTGGGGGCTGAGGCGGCTCACGGGGGCTCCTGGGTCAGGCGGCGGGGACTGGGAGGCGGAAGGTCAGCGCCACTTGGAGACGATCCAGGCGCACAGTTCCGGTTCGCTCATCTCCGGGAAGTCCGCCGCGAACACGGCAAGGGCCCGGAGCGCCTCCTCGCGGTCGAAGCCGCGGTGGTAGGCCTCCTGAAGGTACTCCTGCCGCGCAAGGGTCGGCCGCCCGCCGCCGACCCCACGGCCGGGGAGGCTGGCACGCCAGGCGGAGATCTCGCTCAGCCGCCAGGGCCGCCAGCCGGGCGCGCCGTCGAGGTCGATGTCGGGTTCGGGAAAGGCGTGCTCGGACCCCGCGGGGTGGCGAGCACGCCATTTGTGGACCGCGTGGCGGCTCACGCCCAGCGCTTCGGCGAGTCCGAGCATGCCGAGATAGCGGTCAGCCATGAGCCGCCCCTTCCAGCCAAAAACATTGTCTCCTACAGAGACCAGGTTACGCCAGAAGCCAGGCCGTCGTGTCCGAAGGCAGCACACCGCCGTCCACCGGCCCGCTGGCCAGGAGGAGCCGGCTGTGCGGCGGGAGCCGTACCGGATCGGGACCGAAGTTGACCACGCAGGTCACCCCCGACTCCCGGGCGAAGGCCAGCACCCGCGGGCCGAGGTCGAGCCAGCTCAACGTGCCGTCGCCGAGCAGGCCGGCGCGAAGGCGAAGCGCGGTGCGGTAGAGGGTGAGCATGGAGCCGAGGTCCTCGGTCTGCGCCTCGACGGTGAGCTTGCGCCACTCCTCCGGCTGCGGCAGCCAGGGCGTGCCGGTCCCGAAGCCGAAGGGCGGCTCGTCCCCCGACCAGGGCAAGGGAACGCGGCAGCCGTCCCGGCCGGGGTTGGCGCCCTTGGAGCGGAACCACATCGGGTCCTGGCGGGCGGCCTCCGGCAGGTCCTCCACCTCGGGCAGGCCCAGCTCCTCGCCCTGGTAGACGTACACACCGCCGGGCAACGCCATGGCCAGCAGCGCGGCGGCCCGGGCCCGGCGGTAGCCGAGGGCGAGGTCGGACGGCACGCCGTGCAGGGCGCCGCCGTGCGCGAAGGAGGTGTCGGCCCTGCCGTACCTGGTCACCGGGCGGGTGACGTCGTGGTTGGACAACACCCAGCTCGCCGGCGCGCCGAGCGCGAGGGCGGCGTCGACGGAGCGGCGCAGCGCATCCGGGTCCCACGGGCAGGCCAGGAAGTCGAAGTTGAAGGCGGTGTGCAGCTCGTCGTCACGCAGGTAGCGGCCGAAACGCTCCTGGTCGGGCAGCCAGACCTCGCCGATGAGCACCCGGTCGCCGGGATAGCTGTCGGACAGCTCGCGCCAGGAGCGGTAGATGTCGTGCACGCCGTCGACGTCCTCCCAGGCCTCCTCCGACTTGACCAGCAACGCCGCCGAGTCGATGCGGATGCCGTCGGCGCCGCGGTCGAGCCAGAAGCGCAGCACGTCGAGGAACTCCTGGTGCACCTCCGGGTTGGCCCAGTTGAAGTCGGGCTGCTCGGCGGCGAACAGGTGGAGGTACCACTGCCCGTCGGCCACCTGCGTCCAGGCCGGGCCGCCGAAGATGGACTGCCAGTCGTTCGGCGGCGTGTCGGCGAAGTGGAAGCGGTCGCGCTTGGCCGGGTCGGCCAGCGCCTCCTTGAACCAGTCGGACTCGGTGGAGCCGTGGTTCGGCACGATGTCGATGATCACGCGCAGGTCGAGGGCGTGGGCCTCGGCGATGAACGCCTCGGCCTCCGCCAGCGTCCCGAACTCCGCGGCGATCCGGCGGTAGTCGGCCACGTCGTATCCGCCGTCGGCCATGGGCGAGGCGTACCACGGGTTCAGCCAGACGGCGTCGACCCCCAGCTCCTTCAGGTACGGCAGGCGTTCCCGGAGCCCGGCGAGGTCGCCGATCCCGTCGCCGTTGCCGTCGGCGAAGCTACGCAGGTACACCTGGTAGATCGCGGCCCCCCGCCACCACGTTTGCGGCATTGACTACCCCTTGAGGCTTCCGGCGGTGAGTCCCGCCATGATGTGTCGCTGGAAGATGAAGAACACGATGATCGTCGGGATTCCGGCCAGGACGAGCCCGGCCATCACGGCGTTCTGGCCGACCGCGCCGGCGGTCTGGGACAGGCCCACGCTGAGCGTCATGTTCTCGCTGTCGGACATGACCAGCAAGGGCAGGACGAAGTCGCGGAAGGCGTTGACCACGGTGAAGATGGAGACGACGCCGAGGATGGGCCGCGAGACGGGCAGGATCACCGACAGGAGCACCCGCACGGGCCCGGCGCCGTCGATCTGGGCCGCCTCGACCAGCTCGCGCGGGATCGAGTCGAAGAAGCGCTTGAGCAGGAAGATGTTGAACCCGTTGGCCGCCGCGGGGAACCACAGGCCCCACGGGTTGTTGAGCAGGCCGAGGCTCTCGATCGTCACGTAGGTCGGGATGAGCACGACCATGGGCGGGATCATCAGCGTCGCCAGCATGGCGCCGAGGATGACGTTGCCGAACATGGGCCGCAGCTTGGACAGGGCGTAGGCGGCGCTGACGTCCACCGCCATGGTGAAGAGCCAGCCGCCCAGCGCGTAGAAGGCGGTGTTCTTCAGCAGCAGGCCGATGTCGAAGAGCTCCCACGCCTCCGCGAATGCCGAAAAATCGGGATCTGCGGGGATGAGGGTGGGCGGCATCTGCGCCAGCTCCTCCGGGGTCTTCATCGCCCCGGTGATCATCCAGTAGAGCGGGAAGACGAAGGCCAGGGTGAAGAGCACCACGGTGGCGGCCAGGACCGCCCAGTAGATCCGCCGGCCCCACCGGCTGTTGAGCTGGTGCGGCGAGACGATGGTGCGGAACTGCACCTCGATCTTCTTGGGGCTCTTCACCCGCCGGCGCCTCGCCCGCCGCGGGACGGCTAGGTCCGCCATGTCACACCTTCTCCTCGCGCGTCAGGCGCAGTTGCACCGCCGCGAAGGCGAGCAGAGCGATCATGAGCATCATCCCGAGCGCCCCGCCGGCGCCGTAGTTGCCGCCGTAGACGAAGGCGTACTGGTACATCAGGTACGCCACGGTGAGCGTCGCGTTCTCCGGACCGCCGCCGGTCAGCATGTACGGCTCGATGAAGACCTGCATCGTCGCGACGATCTGCAACATCAGCATGAGCAGCAGGATCAGCCGCGTCTGCGGGATGGTGACGTGCCGGATGCGGCGGAAGATGCCCGCCCCGTCCAGCTCGGCCGCCTCGTACAGGTCGGAGGGGATGTTCTGCAGGGCGGCCAGGTAGATCAGCGTCGCGCTGCCCATGTTCATCCAGGTCGAGACGATGACCAGGGAGATCAGGGCGGTGTCGGCCGAGTCGAGCCAGGCCAGGGCGGGCAGGCCCACGCCGTCGAGAAGCTGGTTGAACAGGCCGGGCCCCGGGTCGAAGAACCACCGGAACAGCAGCACCGCCACGATCGGCGGGAGCATGACCGGCAGGTAGACCACGAACCGGAGGTAGGCCCTGGCGTGCCGCAGCTCGTTGAGGACGAGGGCCACCACGAAGGGGACCACGTATCCGCACAGCAACGCCAGGGCGGTGAACTTCAGCGTGTTCAGCCACGCCTCGCCGAAGGCGGGATCCTGGACGACGGTCCTGAAGTTGTCCAGGCCCACCCACTCCGGCGGATCGACCAGGTTGGTCTTCTGGAAGCTGAGGACGAACTCCTGCACGATCGGCCACCACGCGAAGACCGCGAAGCACGCCAGCGCCGCGCACAGGAAGCCGTAGGCCGTCAGGTTCTGCTTGAGCCGCATCAGCTCTTGGCGGCCAGCATCGCGTTGGCCTTCGTCTCGGCGTCGGCCAGCAACTGGTCCACGTCGGCGTCCTGGCGGCTCAGCACCGCGGACATCGCCACGTCGAGGATGGCGTAGAGCTCCTGCGCGTGCGGCGGCTCCATCTTGGGCTGGATGGTCGCCGAGGCGTCCACGTACGTCTGGTAGTTCTCGACCGGGAGCGTCGCCCACTTCTTGCGCTCGGCCTGGATCGCCTGGCCGGTGGGCGAGGCGCCGAAGACATCGTTGTCCGGCACACCGACCGGGTTGCCCATCGCCTTGCCGCGCTCGAAGTTGAAGCGGCCCTTGCCGACGGTGTTGTACTGGAAGTTCACCCACGCCAGGCCGGCCTTGGCCTCCTCGGGGGTGGCCTTCGGGTTGATCATGAACGCTTCGCCGCCGGACAGGGAGTACTTGGCTTCGGGGAAGCCGGTGATGCCGTAGTCCTCCTTGCTGCCCTTGAACTTGTTGACCACGTCGGTCACCACGTCGGGCGCGCCGAGCATCATGCCGACCTTGCCGCCGCCCATCGCCTGCATCAGCGCCTCCCAGCCGTTGTGCAGCTTGGCGCCGGTGCTGTTGTCGGTCCAGCGCAGCTCCTTGAGGAACTGCAGGGTGGCCTTGCCCTCGGGCGAGTTGAACGCCACGGTCTTGCCGTCGGGGTTGACCATCTCGCCGCCGCGGCCGTAGATGGCCTGGTTGAAGTGCCAGCCGCCGGTGTTGCCGCCGGAGTACTCGCCGTAGCCGACGTGGCCGGGGCCGAGCGCGGCGATCTTCTTGGCCGCGTCGCGCACCTCCTGCCAGGTCTTGGGCGGGCTGTTCGGGTCGAGGCCGGCCTGGGTGAAGAGCTTGCGGTTGTAGACGAGGCCGACGCTGTAGTGCACGTTCGGCACGCCGTACACCTTGCCGTCCTTGGTGACCAGGTCCTTGACGTCCTGGCGGAGGTCGCCCCACGTCTTGATCTCGCCGGTGTACGGGGTGATGTCCAGGGCCTGGCCCTGGCTGATGACCTGCTGGTACGTGGTCACCGGGACCACGAAGACCGTCTCCATCTGGCCGCCGGCCAGCTTCGGGCCGAAGGTCTTGGGGTCGAAGCACGGCTGCTGGTCGGTGCTCTTCACGGTGACGTTCGGGTACATCTTCTGGAACTCGGCCACGTCGTCGTCCCAGGCCTTGCGCTGCGCCGGGGCGGTCTTGGCGGGCTGGCAGGCGACCGTGATCGACACCGGCGCGGCGGCGCCCGCCGAGCCCTGGGCGGCGGGCTTGGCCGGCTCGCTGCTGGAACCGCACGCGGCGGCGCTCAGCCCGAGTCCGGCCACGAGGACGAACCTCAACGGTCTGTTCATTGGCGCGACCTTTCTGGCAGGGGGAGCCCTCACCATAGGCTTGGCGACAGGTGGACGCAATATCTCGACTGTGCACTGCAAAATAACGACTTCATTGCGGAAGTACGGCTCGCGCAAGCCGTTTGCGTGACATGACGAAAGCGCCTGCCGGAATCCGGCAGGCGCTTGGCGGAGCAGGGGTCAGCGGGCGCGGGCGGTGGAGGAACGCACCACGAGCTCGGGGTCGAACAGCAGCTCCTCGGCGGGCACCTCGGCCTTGTCGATCTGGGCCACGAGCAGCTCCACGGCGGCCCGCCCCATGGCGTCGATGGGCTGGCGCACGGTGGTGAGCGGCGGGTCGGTGCAGTTCATCATCGCCGAGTCGTCGTAGCCGATCACGGAGACGTCGCCGGGCACCGACAGGCCGGCTCGCCGTACCGACCGGACCGCGCCCAGCGCGAGCACGTCGCTGGCGCAGACGACGGCGCTCACACCGCGCCGGAGCAGCCGCGTGGTGGCGGCGTGCCCGCCCTCCAGGGAGAACATCGAGTGCTCGACCAGGGCCGGGTCGACCGAGTCGCGCACCGCGCGGTACTTGCGGCGCGAGGGGATGTGGTCGCGCGGGCCGAGCACCATGCCGACCCGCTCGTGGCCGAGGGCGCGCAGGTGGGCGAGGGCGATCTCGGCGGCGACCGCGTCGTCGCAGGAGACCTGCGGGAAGCGCAGCTCCTCGACGGCGGCGTTGATCAGGACGGTCGGCAGCCGGCGCTCCTGCAGCAGCTCGTAGTGCGCGTGCGCGGCGTCGGCCTGGGCGAACTGGCCGCCGGCGAAGACCACGCCGGAGACCTGCTGCTGCAGGAGGAGGTCGACGTACTCGGCCTCGGTCACCCCGCCGAGCGTGCGGGTGCACAGCACCGAGGTGAAGCCCTGCTGGGCCAGCGCGCCGCCGACCACCTCGGCGAAGGCGGGGAAGATCGGGTTCTGCAGCTCGGGCAGCACCAGGCCGACCAGCCGGGCGCGGTCGCCGCGCAGTTGCGTGGGCCGCTCGTAGCCGAGCACGTCGAGGGCGGTGAGCACCGCCTCCCTGGTGGCCTCGGAGACGCCGGGCTTGCCGTTGAGCACCCGGCTCACGGTCGCCTCGCTCACGCCGACCTTCTTGGCCACCTCTGCGAGTCGTCTGGTCACTCGCAAATGGTACGGCGGTGCACGCAAGTTCTTGCACTCGCTTGCGGTCACGATTCGGCCTCCGCGCGGGCCATGAGCGGGCCTTGGAGCGCGCCAACCAGGGGAAAGCCCAGATGGGAACGATCTTTAAGCCGGTGGGCCTGCTTACGGACGTCCGAAATTAGGGTTACGGATTTTTGAGATCTTCCCCCAGGTCAGACGAATGATCAAAAACTTCCTGTCACTTGCGTCAACCTTTCCCCAATTTTCTGCCTCAAAGTAGATAGAGGGTCGGCAGTCCCGGCCGGCCCGCAGTACGGGGAGAGGAATCAGCACCCTCATGAAGAAGATGACTGCCGCACTGGCATCCGCCGTGGTGGGCGGCGCCCTGCTCGTTACGGGCGGAGCTGCCAACGCCGCGACCGATCCCTCCGTGGAGATCGTCGACATCGCACCGAACCCGGTCGTCGTCCCGAAGACCGGTGAGATCGTAGTCAAGATCACCGTCGAGACCTCGCCCGATGTCGACAAGGTCGAGGTGTCCGTAAAGCCGAAGGACGCGCAGGCTCGCACCCTGTCCGCGAGGAACATCACTCAGGACAAGTGGGTCTTCTCCGTTCCGTTCAACGCGGGCGACCCGGCCGGCAAGTGGCTGGCCACCGCCGTCGGCACGGACAACGAGACGGGCAAGAAGGACAGCGACAAGGCGACCTTCGCCCTGGAGGTCCCGAAGAGCAAGCTCGACACCCGCTTCAAGCGGTTCTCGGCCGACCCCGGCACGGTGAAGAAGGGCAAGAAGATCTACTTCTCCGGCCGGCTCCAGGCGCATGACGACGCGTGGGGCGGGGTCGAGGACGCCGAGGTCGAGATCTACTACCGCGCCAACGGGCACAGCGGCTGGAAGTACGTGACCTCCACCGACACCGACGAGAACGGTAAGTTCTACGCCAAGACGAAGGCTTACCGCAGCGGCACCTTCAAGGCCGTGTTCGACGGTGACGACGAGCTCAACGGCTCCGCCAGCAACTACGACTACGTCCGCGTGGTCCGCTGGTACCACCACCGCTGACCTGACCGCGTCCGGCCGGTTCTGACCGGCTGAAGCGCTCCGAAGGCCCGGCTCGTGCATGCGAGCCGGGCCTTCGCTTTTCCACGACGCCGCTGTCCACCTGCTCAGGGGCCCGGGCGGGCCTCGGGGTCCAGGCCGAGGGCGGCGCGGCCGCCGTCCACCGGGAGCACGGCGCCGGTGACGAAGCTCGCCGCCTCCGACAGCAGGTAGGCCACCACGTCGGCCACCTCGCCCGGCTCCGCCGCACGGCCCAGCGGTTGCAGCCGGGCCACGTCGGCGGCCGCCTCCGTCCCCCGCTCGTCCAGCAGGCCGGCGTACCGCTCGGTCGCGACGGTGCCGGGGGCGACCGCGTTGACCCGGATGTTCCGCCTGCCGTACTCCACGGCCAGCGCCCTGGTCAGCCCCTCGATCCCGGCCTTGGCCGTCGCGTACGGCAGGGCGCCGGGGACGGGCCGGGCGGCCTGGTGCGAGCTGAGGTTGACGATCGCCCCGCCCCGGCCGGCGGCCAGGAAGCGCCGGACCGCGACCGAACAGCCGGTCACCGCCAGGCGCAGGTTGGCGGAGATGAGCGCCAGCACCTCCTCGGGCGGGGCGAGATGGAGGCTGGCGTCCTTGAAGACGGCCGCGTTGTTGACCCAGCCGGCCAGGGGGGCGTGCTTCTCGGCCAGGTCGGCGGCTTGCTCGGCGATGTGGGGGTCGCCCGCGTCCCCGAGCACCGACAGGCCCTCGGCCGGGACGGTGTCGATGACCACGACCGTGCCTGGGAGACGACGGGCGATGGCCTGGCCGATTCCTTGGGCGCCTCCGGTGACGACATACGAGCTGCTCATACCGTGACGATAGTCACGATTTTTCGGCATTTCCGGGGGGCAGGGTCCTTCATGTGCGGACCACCGACGTCAGGCTGGTCGCCGCTCTGGCGGTGACCCAGACCATCGGCTTCGGCGTCCTTTACTACGCTTTTTCGGTCTTTCTCACCCCGATGGCTCGTGACCTGGGCACCGGCGTCGCCCAGCTCACCGTCGGGCTGACCCTGTCCGTGCTGGTCTCCGGCCTGGCCGCCCCGGTCGTCGGGCGGCTGCTCGACCGGCGTGGTGGGCGAGGGGTCATGACCGTCGGCGCGCTCCTGGGGACCGTCGCGTTGCTCGCCTGGTCGCAGGTGCGGTCGCCGCTTCAGCTCTACCTGGTGTGTGTCGTGCTGGGGCTTGCCTCGGCGATGGTCCTGTACGAGGCGGCCTTCGCGGTGGTCATCGCCTGGTTCGACGCCGCCCGTCGTTCCCGTGCCCTGCTCGCGGTCACCATCGTGGCGGGCTTCGCCTCCACCGTCTTCCTGCCGCTCACCGGGGTGCTCGTCGAGCGGTACGGCTGGCGGCAGGCGTTGGTCGTGCTCGCCCTTGGCTACGGGGTGACCGCGGTGCCCTTGCACGCCCTCCTCCCCACGACTCCCCGCCGGCCTCTGCTCCGTCGCCCGCCGTCCCCCTCCCCACCGCCCGGACTCCACGAGAAAGCGGGTGGCTCGGCGGGTGCCGGTGTCGTGGAGGTCGGGGTGAGGGCGGCGGTGCGGGGGCGGCCGTTCTGGTTGCTGACCGCGGCCTTCCTCACCCAGACCGGCGCGGTGGCGGTCGTGGCGGTCCTCCTGGTGACCTACCTGATCGCGCTCGGCCACTCCCCCGTCTTCGCGGCCACCGTCGCGGGCCTGCTCGGCGTGCTGTCGGTCACCGGGCGGCTGGTGACCACCGGGTTGCAGAGCCGCTGGCCGATCTCCCTCATCACCGCCGCCGTCTTCGCCGTCCAGGGCTTGGCGGCACTGGCCCTTCCGGTGGTCGGCCGGAGCCCGGTGGGCGCGGTCTGTGCGGTGGTCGGGTTCGGCCTGGGTTTCGGGGTGGCCACCATCGCCCGCCCGGCCCTGCTCGCCGAGCGGTACGGCACCGCCGCCTACGCCTCGATCAGCGGGGCCACCGCGCTGCCCATCTTCGCCGCCAAGGCGACCGCCCCGCTCGCGGCGGCGGCGACCGCCCAGGCGGCGGGCTACCCGGTGGTCATGTGCGCGGTGGCCGCAGCCTGCCTCCTCGGGACGCTGACCTTGCTCGCCTACCACCGCCACCACCCCTGACCAACCCCGCCACCACCCCGACCGGCCCCCGGCTCCGGGCTCCAACCCCCGCCGCAGGTCCCCGGTTCCCGACCCGGGGCCGTGGTTCCCTGCCACCGAGCCTCCGCCGGGCCAGAACGGGCGTTCGCCTGCGGGCCACGGTGGCGACATGTCAGCCTTTGAAGGTGTTCTTAGGGAAGCGCAGCCCGTTCCTGGTCTTGGGCGCGGCGGCACTGGCCGCCCTCCCGCCCCTGCTGAACCCGGCCATGCCCTGGGCCTGGACCCCCTGGCTACCCGACTCGACCCTGCGCACCCTGGCCGGCCTCGGCCTGCTCGACCCGCTGATGGTGGCCGATCTCCTCACCGGGTCCGGCCTGAGCGGCCTGGTGGCGGTCGTCGCGCTCCTGCTCGGACACCGCAAGACCGCCCTGGCCGTGCTGCTCCCCTGCGCCGCCGTCAGCTTCGGCGTCGGCGGGGCCGCCCTGCCGTACGGGCTGGCCCTGACCGCGCTGGCGGCGCTGGCCGGTCACGCGTACGTGCGCCCGAGCCACTCGGTCCAGTACCGCTCGGCCTCCTTCTGATCGGCGTCCGCGGCGAACAACCGGTTCTCGACGTCCACGCCGTCGGGCTTGCCGTGGAAGCGGTAGAGCGCGTCGCCGGTGCGGACACCCAGGAAGAACCCGTAGAAAGCGGGCGGGACGACATAGTCCACGACGCCCTCCTCCCCGTGCGGCAGCCGTACCGTCGCGCCCGGCTGCGGCATCTCGCTCAGTCCGAGGGCCTCGGCGAAGCGCGGCCAGATGTCCTTCCCGCCCTTGGGCCCCTCGGCCAGCACGTAGACCGCGCGACGGCCGGGGAAGTAGCGGAGGTACTGGTCGAGCGTGTGCAGGTACTGGTCCCAGCCGTGGCTGGTCATGGCCTCGTACTCGTCGCCCCAGCCGTCGCCCAGGTGGCCGCTGTGCACGAAGGTCAGCAGGGTCGTCCCGCCGTCGCGGCCCTCGATCAGGTACTCGTACGCCATCGTCGTGCCGTCCTCGCCCGGCGTGCCCTCGACCACCAGGCGCTCGCCCGGTTCCCAGGCGGTGATCGTCGACTCCTCGCGGTAATGCTGGACCACCAGGCGCAGCACACCGCCCTGGCCCGGCTCGACCTCGAACGGGAACAACCAGGAGCTCAGCCCCGGCCCGGTGGCGATCGCCGCCCACACCTCCTCGGGGCTGGCGGGCAGTTCCACCTGCTTGCGGATCTCGAATTCCTTGGCCATCTGCTGGCTCCTTCCCTGCGGATTACCCGTCTTGTGGCTCTTCGCCTGTCGTGTGCACGACTTCTGGCCGCGTGCCCGGCTTCCGGCGGTACGGCTGTCGCGTGCCCGGCTGTTGCCTACTCGGCTTCCGGCTGTACGGCTGCCGCGCGCCCGGCTGTTGCCTACTCGGCTTCCGGCTGTACGGCTGCCGCGCGCCCGGCTGTTGCCTGCTCCGCTGCCGGGTGTACGGCTCGCGGATGTACGGCCAGCAGGAGCCGGTGAGGCCGCCCGCCTTCAGCCGTCGTGTCGTGATATTTGCTGATCAGCGCAGCCGTAGCCGCCGCCAACTCCTCCGCGAACGCCGCCCGATCCCCGGCGCTCGCGAACCGCACCTCGGCATCGAGCGCGAACGTCCCGACCTTCTTGCCGGCCCGATGAGCCCCGGTCAGCAGCAGCCCGACCTCCTTGATCATCCGAGCGCCCAGCGCCAGCAACCACCGCGCCGACAGCCGATCCGGCGCCTTGTCCGGATCCGGCTCCACCGCGGCCAGCGCCGAGGGCGAGATCACGTACGAGGCGGCGCTGGCCCGGAGCATCCGTTCGGTGCAGTTGCCCTTCCGGCGCTCCTCGACCAGCTCCACCAGCCCGTGCTGCTCCAGGATCCGGAGATGGTAGTTGACCTTCTGCCTCGGCAGGCCCACCTTGGCGGCCAGGGTCGTCGCCGACCCCGGCCCCCCGGCCAGTTCGGCCAGCAGTCGTGCCCGCACCGGGTCCAGCGAGACCTCCGCGGCCTGCGCATCCTCGATCACCGCGACGTCGAACATGCCCTCACGATGCCACCGACAAATTTTTCTGTCAAGGCAATCGGGATCGTCGGCCGAGGTACGCGAGCAGTTCCTCGCTCTTGCCGGCCCCCACGCTGACCTCGACCTTCGCCCCGAACCGCAGCGGCCGATCCTCGTCATCGATCAGTACCGGCGCCAGATCCAGCAGCTCGCCCGCCAGCCCTTCCGGCAGTGGACGATCCGTCCCGCACGCCCTGGCGACGTCCCAGCCGTGTACCGCGATCTCGATCGCCCCCACCGCCGCCACGGTCATCGCGGTCAGCGGACACCCGCCGACGGTGACCGTGCCTTCCTCCCCCGCGTACGCCCACTCCCCCAGCAGCCGGCAGGCCCGCAACCGGATGTTCGCCACCGGATCCGGCACCCACCCGTTGTCCCACGGCTCCCCGGCCCCTTGCGGTAGCTGGTCGGCGGGTGGTTCAGGGGCACGATGGCGGCCCCTGTGCACCGGGCGGGGCTCCAGGGCGATCTCCCCCAGCCCCGCGGCTTCGCTCAGCGCGGCCAGGGAGTCGTCCATGTGCACCAGCAGGTCCACCAGCCGCCACCCCCGGCACGGTGTCGCCCGTCCGAACGCCTCGGGCGTCACCAGCACCAGACTGCCAAGCGTGTAGGAGATCGCGCGTTCCAGTAGCGCGAGTCCCCCCGTCACGGCGTTCCGATGTACCCGCCGAGCATCGGCCTCACCTCCCCTTGCCTTTGTAGACGTTCACGTCGCCGAAAAGTCATCGGCTCGCCGGACTAACCGGACACTTACGCTTCCGTCACCTGTCGGGCGGTGCCACGAGGCAGGGGTGGCCGAGCCGCTCGACCTGGAGGGCGGCGTCATGATGCAGAGGTGGCCACGCTGCTCCACCTAGTGGACGGCGTCACCATGCGGGGGTAACGGAGCTGCTCCACCCGGTGGGGTCCATCACCATGCAGGGGCGACAGAGCTGCTCCACCCGGAGGGCGGCGTCACCCCGCGGGCATGACGGAGCTGCTCCACCCGGTGGACAGCGTCACCACGCGGGGACGACCGACGTGCCTGACCTGGCGACCGGCCTCACCTTCCCACCGGCCGCGACGGTGCCCGAGCGACCGGACCCGCCTCCCGCTGGCCGCAACGATGGCCGGGGGCCAGCCGGGTGGGTGGTTGCCAAGCGACCGCACCCGCCTCTGGCTGGCCGCGGCGTTGACTAGAGCGGCTGACCAGCGGGTGTGGTGGCGGCCCGGCGCGGTGGCGGCGGGGGCCGGGCTACCGATGCGGTGGTGGCCGGGCGCTGGCTAGCCGGGTGTGCAGGGTGGCCGGGAGGCCGGCTAGGCGCGGTGTTCGCCTCGCGCGGTCGGCGGGGGCTCTGGTAAGAGGGCGGCCACCAGGCTTCACCTGGTGGCCGAGCTAGTTCTGCTGCTTCGGCGTCGTCAGGCCTCCAGTTTGAGGTGGTGGCCCGTGAGAGAGCCGGGGAAGGAGCGCAAGTCTTCCGGGGTGCCGGTGAAGATGACCTGGCCGCCATCCCTCCCGCCGCCGGGGCCGAGGTCGATGACCCAGTCCGCCTGCCGTACGACATCGAGGTTGTGCTCGATGACGACGACGGTGTTGCCACGGTCGACCAGGCGGTTGAGCAGGCCGAGCAAAGTGTCGACGTCGGACATGTGCAGGCCGGTGGTGGGCTCGTCGAGGACGTAGACGCTGCCGGTGCGGTGGAGCTGGACGGCGAGTTTGATCCGCTGCCGCTCACCCCCGGACAGGCTGCTGAGGGACTGGCCCAGGCTGAGGTAGTCGAGGCCGACGTCGGCGAGCGCCCGCAGCTTGGTGAGCAGGGCCTTCTCGGTGAAGAACCCGAGCGCCTCCTCCACCGAGAGCTCCAGCACGTCGGCGATGGACTTGCCGCGCAGGGTGTGCGCGAGCACGGACTCCTTGAAGCGGCGGCCGTCGCAGGAGGCGCAGTGGGTGGTGATGGGGTCCATGAAGGCCATCTCGGTGATGATCACGCCCCGGCCCTGGCACTCCTCGCACGCGCCGGTGGAGTTGAAGCTGAACATCCCGGGCGCGACGCCGTTGGCCTTGGCGAAGAGGGTACGGATCGGGTCCATCAGGCCGAGGTAGGTGGCCGGGGTGGATCGTGACGAAGCGCCGATCCCGGACTGGTCGACGAAGATGGTGTCGGGATAGGTCTCGACGAAGACGTCGATGAGGCTGCTCTTGCCCGCCCCGGCGACGCCGGTGACCGCGGTGAGCACGCCGGTGGGGATGTCCACCGAGACGTTGCGCAGGTTGTGCAGCCGGGCGTCGACGATCGGCAGCTTGCCGTCCGCGACGCGCACCTGCTCCTTGAACCCGACGGTACGGCGGAGCCCCCGGCCGGTCTTGGTGTCGGCCTGGCGCAGCTCGTCGATGGTGCCCTGGAAAACGATCTCGCCACCGTGCACGCCCGCGCCGGGGCCGACGTCGACGACGTGGTCGGCGATGACGATGACGTCGGGGTCGTGCTCCACGACGAGCACCGTGTTGCCCTTGTCACGCAGCTCGCGCAGCAGGTCGTTGAGGCGGCCGACGTCATGGGGGTGCAGGCCGATGCTGGGCTCGTCGAAGATGTACGTCATCCCGGTCAGCGTGTTGCCGAGGTGCCGCACCAGCTTGAGGCGCTGTCCCTCGCCGCCGGAGAGGGTGGCGCTGGGCCGGTCGAGGCTGAGGTAGCCGAGGCCGATCGCGGCCACGCGCTCCAGCGCGGTGCGCGCCGCGTTGCCCTCCGGGACGAGCGGCAGCAGGTCGGCGATCTGCAGGCGCGACCAGTCGGCGATGGTGCGCCCGTCGATGCGCGCCTCCAGCGCCGCCGGGCCGAGCCGCGCGCCCTCGCAGGCCGGGCAGACGCCCTCCTTGATGAAGCGCTGGATCTGCTCGCGGGTGCGCTCGCTCAACTGGCTCGTGTCGCGCTTGAGTGCCTGCCTGGTGAACTTGGTGACCAAGCCCTCGTAGTTGACGCCGAAGCTGCCGTTCTTGAAGGACACCTCGACCTTGCCGCCGCTGCCGTGCAGGAAGTCGGCCAGCTCCGCCTCGGTGAAGTCTCTCAGCGGCTTGTCGGGGTCGAACCGCAGGCCGTACACCTGCCAGTCGGGACCGCCCACCTTGTAGTTGGGCAGCAGGATCGCGCCCTCGTTGAGCGACTTGTCCCGGTCGATCATCAGCTCGACGTTGGGCACCACGCTGCGCCCGAGACCATCGCATTCCGGGCACATGCCGGTGGGGTCGTTGAAGGAGAACAGGTTCGCCGGCAGGCCGCTCGCGCGGGAGAACAACGCCCTGATCACCGGCAGGATGTCGGTCATCGTGCCCACCGTCGAGCGGCTGCTGCCGCCGACCGGCTTCTGGTCGACGATCACCGGGGTCGTCAGGTTCTCCACCACGTCCGCGTGCGGACGCTCGTATTTGGGGAGCTGGTTGCGGATGAACCAACTGAAGGTGCTGTTGAGCTGGCGTTGCGCCTCGACCGCCAGAGTGTCGAACACGATCGAGGACTTGCCCGAGCCCGAGACGCCCGTGAAAACGGTGATCTTGTTCTTCGGGATCTCCAGGGAGACGTCCTTGAGGTTGTGCTCGCGGGCGCCGACGATCCTGATGCTCTCCACATTCATGGCGCTCAGTGTGCCGGGTCCCACCGACAAAACCGCTCCCTCGACCGGGCGGGGGCTCAGAACTGGGCGGCCGGCTCGGCGGGAGCCCCGGCCAGCCTGGCGGCCAGCGGCGGGTCGGCGGCGACGGCCGCGCTGACCGCCGGGTCCGTCCGGGCCAGGAAGGCCAGGTGGCGGATGGCGTGCGCGGTCACGTTCCCCAGAGCCAGTACGGCAGGCCGCGGCGTGTCGGCGCTCTCCCCGAAGGCGACCGCGGCCTCGTCCAGCCCGCGCGCCCCGGCACCCGGACGCCGGTCGGGGTAGGCGGCATAGGTCAGGATCACGCCCCGGCCCAGCTCGTGCCGCCAGCTCGTCGAGTGCAGGATCGCCGGGCCTTCCGCGACCTCGCGGGCCACGTCGCAGGGCGAGTCGCCGTCTTTAAGGAGCTTGGACTCCGGCCGGTAGGCCCAGCCGTCCTCGGTCACGCGCAGCACGATCACCTCGACAGTGACGGGCGGACCGCTCACTCCTGCGCCTCTCTTCCTGTTGCGACTCGATCGCAACAACAGTAGCAAGTGCGGTTGGGCGATTACTCAGGGTGCGGTCTGGTCGAGGGATCACTCCGAGTGCGGATGCTGATGAGTGATTACTCAGGGTGCGGATTCTGTCGCAGGCGGCTGATACATGTGGTGGCTCCTACCCCCCGACTCGATGGAGGTCCCCATGGCCGCCGAGGCTCTCGCCCTGCACGTCTCCGAGAACGGACGTCGTTACGACCTGTGCGCCGATGTCACCGACAGCGGTGACCTGCGGGTTCAGGTCACCGGCTCTGACGATGCCGGGCTGCCCATCGCCTCGCTGTCCGGGCATGTGCCTGTAGGCGAGTTGCGTGTTCTCTCGCGGCTGCTCGGTGCGGCCGCCTCCGCGGGTGGTCGTCCTGCCCGGCACCCGAACGCCAACCAGCCGTGGACGGAGGAGGATGAGCAGTGCTTGCGTGAGCTTGCCTCGGCCGCTGATGCCAGTATTTCGGGGCTGATGGATGCTTTCGGGCGGAGTCGGTGGGCGATCGAGGCTCGGCTGGCACGGCTGGGGATCGGGGGTGAGCTTCCGTATCGGCGGTGAGCTTCCGTATCCACGGGAGGCTGCCCATTTGGCCGCGGGCTTTTCAACGGCGGTGGCTTCCGTGACGGCCGGACTGTCGGTGGGGTCTGGCACGCTGAGGCCATGACGCCGCTGCCCAAGATCGGCCGCCCTGCCACGCAGGCCCTTGCCCTTGTCGGTTACACCCAGCTCGAGCAGCTCAACGGGGTCAGCGAGAAGGATCTGCTGGCCTTGCACGGGGTTGGGCCCAAGGCGGTCCGTATTCTGCGAGAGTCGCTGGCCGAGCACGGGCTGGCGTTCCGTCCCTGACAGGGCCCTTCTAACTCACCGGACCCGGTCGGACGCAGCAGAGGCGGGGCTGACCGGGTCAGAGGGCTGGGTGGGCCCCAAAGGGTGCGGGTCTTCCTGGGAAAGGGTGCGGGTCCTCCGGGGAAGGGGTGCGGGTCCTCCAGGGGAGGGGTGGCGGCTTCCCACGGGTGCGCGGTCCTCTGGGCCTTGGCAGGTCCTCCAGGCCGTGGCGGGTCCCCCGGGATGCGCGGGTGCTCCGGGGTGCGCGGGTGCTCCGGGGTGCGCGGGTGCTCCGGGGTGCGCGGGCTGGGGTGGACTTGGGTCAGGCGTAGCGGTGTTGGGCGAGGGTGCGTTCGATGCGGCGCGATTCGTCCTGGGGGCCGGGCACGTAGAACGGGCGGCCGTCGCGGCCGAAGGTGATGGCGGACGGGGGCTCCCACTCGCCGAGGTGGGCCGTGGCCTCCGGGGTGAACTCGTCGTGCGGTTCGAAGCCGAAGCCCTTGGCGTACTCGACCGACCCCAGGACGATCTGCCGGGCCAGGTCGAGCGGAACGGCCTGCCAGGCGGCGTACTCGCCGAAGAAGTACTCACGGAAGCGGCTGAACTCACGCTCGTCCATGATCTGCGGCCCCATGGCGCCCTTGACGCCCAGGCACCACACGTCGGCGAGGTAGCCGCAGACGGCGACCTTGTCGAACCCGTGGCGGCGGGCGACGAGGACGCTGACCATGCCCCCGGTCTCCTCGTGGCCGGGCAGGTCGTCGGTCCAGCCGAGGGCGGGGTCGAAGGAGAGGCCGACGCTCCAGCCGGCGTTCGCCCAACTGCCGAGGAGTTCGCCGGCCGTACTCCCGGTCTCCTGGGCGGTGGCGGCGGCGACGGCGCGCACCAGCGGGGCGACGGCGGCGGGGGCCAGGCCCAGGGTCCGGGCGATCTGCTTGGGGGACTTGCCCTCGGCCCGCAGTTCGCGCACCCGGTCCAACAGTTCAGCTTGCTCCATGGAAGGAGATAGTAGGGCGAGTCGGTGGTGGTCGCCGGTGGCGGGCCGTACCGCGAGAAGGGTCAGTTGCGGCTGCCGGTGGTGGCGATGCCGCGGATGAAGTGCCGTTGCCCCAGGAAGAAGAGCACGACCATGGGCACCGTGGCGATGACGCTGGCGGTCATGACGATCTCCCAGTGCCACTCCCCGCCGAAGCCGTAAGCGTCCAGCAAGGACTTCAACCCCCGCGGGATGGTGAAGGTCGAGGAGTCCCGGAGGTAGATGAGCGGCCGCATGAGGTCGGTCCAGGCGGCCTGGAACTCGAAGAGCCAGGTGACCACGATCGCCGGCCGGCAGAGCGGCAACGCCAGCCGAGTGAAGATCACCCAGTTGCCGGCCCCGTCGATCTTGGCGGCCTCGAAGGGGTCACGCGGCAGCCCGAGGAAGAACTGCCGGAGAAGGAAGATGTAGAAGGCACTGCCGAAGAGGTTCTGGGCCCAGAGCGGGGTGAGGGTGCCGACCATGTCCAGGGAGTTCCAGATGAGGTAGGTCGGGATCATGGTCACCGCCCCGGGCAACATCATGGTCGCGAGCACGATGCCGAAGAGCAGGTTGCGCCCGGGGAAGCGGAAGTAGGCGAACCCCCAGGCGACCATGGCGCTGCTGATGGTGACCGCGACGGCGGCCAGGACGGTGACGAAGGCGGTGTTGAGCAGCCACACCCCCATCGGCGCCTCCTGCCACACCTTGAGGTAGTTGTCGAAGGTGAAGGTCTCGGGGATGATCCGGTGGTCGAAGACCTCGCCACGCGGTTTGAAGGAGGCGCTGAGCAGCCAGACGAAGGGGTAGATGAACGCGATGGAGACCAGCGTGAGCAGGCCCCACTTCAGCGTCTTGAGCAGCGCGCGGCCGTTCATGTCCGCGGCCCCTCGTAGTGCACGACCCGCCGGCTGACCAGCACCTGCACCGCGGTGATCGCCATGATCACGACGAAGAGCACCCAGGCCATGGCCGAGGCGTACCCCATGTGCAGGAACTCGAAGGCCTGCTGGAAGAGGTAGATCACGTAGAACAGCGCGGCGTCGTTGCTGTAGGTGGTGTTCCCGGAGCCGAAGAAGGCGGTGTAGGCCTCGGTGAAGGACTGCAGCGCGTTGATGCTGTCCACGACGACCAGGAAGAAGAGCGTCGGGCTGATCATCGGCAGGGTGATCCGGGTGGTCCGCCGCCACCAGCCGGCCCCGTCGACCAGGGCGGAGTCGTACAGCTCCTGGGGTACGGCCCGCAGCGCGGCGAAGAGGATGATGACCGAGGCCCCCACGGTCCACAGGCTCATCAGCACCAGCCCCGGCTTGATCCAGGCGGGGTCGGTGGTCCAGGCCGGCCCCTGGATGCCGAAGATGCCGAGGAAGCTGTTGATCAGCCCGTTCTGCCCGTTGAAGAGCATCAGCAGCAGGATGCCGACCGCGACCGGCGGCGTCATCTTGGGCAGGAAGAACACCGTGCGGAAGAGCCCGGAGGCGCGCACGGCCGAGTTGAGCAGCAGGGCCAGCGCGACCGAGACGAGGAGTTGGGCCGGCACCGAGAGGGCGGCGAAGATCAGCGTGTTGCGGAAGGCGAGCCCGATCTTCGGGTCCTCGAAGAGCTGCCGGTAGTTGTCGAGCCCGACGAAGTTCGGGTCGTTGATCACGTCGTAGTCGGTCAGCGAGAGGTAGCCGCTGTAGAGCACGGGCCAGCAGGTGAAGATGAGGAAGCCGGCGATCCACGGGCTGATGAAGAGCAGCGCCGCTCTGGTCTCGCGCATCTCAGTCGGTTCGTTTCGCCCAGCTCGCCCACGCCTGGTCGAGCGCGGTCTGCGCTTCCCGCTGCGCCCGGTCGAGGGCCTGCTGGGGCGTCTCCTGGCCGTTGAGCACCCGGTTGGCCGCGTCCTGCCAGGCCTTCTTGAACTCCTCGCCGGCCGGGTTGGCGGGCATGCTGAAGCTGGCGGCGTTGGCCTCGTACATGGCGCGCACGCCGGAGTCCCAGGGTTCGCCGGCGCTGGTCACCATGGTCTTGACCGCCTCGTCGGCCCGGGTGTTGGCGGTGAGCAGGCCGGTGAAGGCCTTGTTCTCGGCCTTGCGGGCGGCCAGGCGCTTGTCGGCGGCGGCCTTCCAGGTGTCGACGAGCGTCATGGTCTTGGCGAAGCGGCAGGCGGCCGCGGCGTTCTTGGCGCCCTTGGGGATGGCCCAGGCGTTGCCGTTGGTGTAGGCCAGGGGCTTGCCCTGCCGGTCGCGGAAGGCGTCGAAGGCCAGCGGTTCCTTGGGCGACATGTTGTTGAGCACGTTGAGGTACCAGTGCTCCATCGGCATCGCGCCGAGCTGCTTCTCGGCGAACTGGTTGCCCTTGCCGAAGAAGTCGGCCGAGTCGCGCAGCGCCTTGACCTTGGCGAAGCCGCCCTGGGCGGTGTAGATGCCGGCCGCGAAGGTGAGCGCTTCGACGACCTTGGGGTGGTTGAGCTGCGCGGTGCGCCCGTCGGCCGACAGCAGGTCGGCCCCGTTGGCCTTGGCCCAGAGCGGCAGGAACTCCGGCAGCTTGCTGTCGAAGCCGATGACCTTCAGCTTGCCGCCGGGCGCCTGGTGCAGCTTGCCGGCCGCGGCGGTGATGGCCTCCCAGTTCGAGCCGTTGACGTCGGCGACGGTCAGGCCCGCCTCCTTGAGCAGGCCGGCGTGGGCCATGGTGAGCTGCGGCTGGTTGAACTCGGGGATGGCCCAGACCTGGCCGCCGAGCGTGACCTGTTGCAGGGCCGCCTTGCCGTACATGCTGGTGTCGATCTTCTCGCCGGCGATGCAGGCGGTCAGCGGGATGATCGCGCCGCGGGAGGCGAAGGTGCCGATCTGCTCGCGGCTGGCGTTGATCAGGTCCGGCGGGGTGCCGGAGGCGACCGACGACAGGAACTGCTGCAGGTCGAGGTCGCCCTCGACCAGCTTGACCTGCGCGCCGCCCAGCGCGGCCTGCGCGAGGTCCTTGCGGGTGGTGGCGATCTCGTCGACGCCGCCGAAGCCCATGACGGTCAGCGTGCCGGTGTGCTTGGCGGCGGGGTCGAAGCTGCCGGCCGCCTGCGGTGCGTTCTGCCCGCCGGTGCCTTTGGCGCATCCGGTGAGCAGCAGTCCCAGGGCCAGGGCCCCACAGGTTAACCGCGTTTTCATGCGCGCTTCATGCCCAGGAGGCGAGCGCTCACACCCGGCGCGTGCCGTACTGTTCTTCCGTGGAGGCCTCCGTCGAACAGCTCGTCTACGTGCGGGAGGACGAGTACACCGTCGCCCGCGTGAGCGTCGACGGGCAGCAGTCGTTCGTCGCCGCGGGCCGGGCGCTGGCGGGGGTGCAGCCGGGCGAGCGGCTGGAGCTTTCCGGCGAGTGGGAGGAACACCCGCGCTTCGGACAGCGGCTGACCGTGACGGCCTGTGAGCGGGTCATGCCGTCGACGGTCCGGGCCATCCAGCTCTATCTGGGTTCCGGTCTGATCCGCGGCATCGGGCCGCGGCTGGCGCACGCGATCGTCGACCATTTCGGCGCCGACAGCCTGACCGTCATCGACACCCAGCCGCAGCGGCTGGTCGAGGTGGTCAACATCGGTCCGGTACGGCAGCAGCAGATCGTCGAGGCGTGGCGCGAGCAGCGCTCGATCGCCGCGCTGATGGTGACCTTGCAGGGCTTCGGGGTGAGCTCGCTGCTGGCCGCGAAGATCTTCCAGGTGTTCGGCGCCGACGCCGAGACCGTGCTGAAAGAGGACCCGTACCGGCTGGTGGGCCGGGTGCGGGGCATCGCGTTCGCCACCGCCGACCGGATCGCGCTGCGCTCGGGCGTGCCGGAGAGCAGCCCGCAGCGGATCAAGGCGGCGCTGGTCGACCGGCTGGAGTCGGCGGCCAGCGGCGGCGGGCACTGCTACCTGTCGCCGACCGCGCTGGTCACGCAGACGGTCGAGCTCCTCGAACAGGACGAGGAGGCCGTGCGCGCGCAGCTCGACGCGCTGCGCGCCGAGCACCGCGTGGTCGCCGAGCCGGACGCGGTGTTCCTGAAGGAGCTGCACGGCCGGGAGGTCAAGCTGGCCGCCGAGCTGACCCGGCTGCTGCGGGCCCGCTCGACGTTGCGGCTGCGCCTGTTCGAGGACGACGCGAGCCTGCACGAGGACCAGCAGACCGCGGTGAACATGGCGCTGACCAGCACGGTGTCGGTGCTGACCGGTGGGCCGGGCTGCGGCAAGAGCCACACCGTGCGGATGATCGCCGCGACCGTGCGGGCGATGGGCGGCTCGGTGACGCTGGCCGCGCCGACCGGCAAGGCGGCCAAGCGGCTGTCGGAGCTGACCGGGCTGCCGGCGATGACCGTCCACCGCATGCTGGGCTTCGAACCCGACCCCGAGGCGCTGTTCGACCAGCTTCCGGTGCAGGCCGATCTGGTCGTGGTGGACGAGGCGTCGATGCTCGACCTCGGGCTGGCGGTCCGGCTGTGCTCGGCGATCCCGTCCGGCAGCCACCTGCTGCTGGTGGGCGACAGCGACCAGCTGCCGAGCATCGGCCCGGGCAGCGTGCTCGCCGACCTGCTGCGGGTGGCCGAGGTCCCGCGGGTACGGCTGACGCACGTCTTCCGGCAGGCGGAGGGCAGCTCGATCGTGCGGGCGGCGCACGACATCCGGACCGGGCAGCTCCCCTACCTTCCCGGCGGCGGCGGGTTCTGGTTCGAGGAGGTGGACGATCCGGCGCGGGCGGCGGACCGGGTGGTGGAGCTGGCCACCGAGGCGATCCCGCGCAAGCAGGGCGTCGACCCCGCCCGCGTGCAGGTGCTGTGCCCGATGCGCAAGGGCCTGGCCGGGACGGCGGAGCTCGGGCGGATGGTGCAGGAACGGCTCAACCCGCCCGCCGAGGGCAAGGCCGAGCACTGGGCGGGCAGCAACGTCTACCGGGTGGGCGACCGGGTCATGCCGATCCGCAACAACTACGACAAGGGCGTCTTCAACGGCGAGACGGGGGTCGTGACCGCGATCTCGGCCGAGGAGCGCACGGTCGAGGTGCGCATCGACGACGGCGAGACGGTTAGCTACGGCTTCGACGAGCTCGACGACCTGACCCAGGCCTACGCGATCAGCGTGCACCGGGCGCAGGGCAGCGAGTACCCGTTCGTGGTCGCGCCGCTGGTGGTGGAGGCGGGCGGGATCATGTTGCGGCGGCGGCTGCTCTACACGCTGGTGACCCGGGCGAAGTCCTGGGTCGTGCTGGTGGGCCAGCGCAAGGCGCTGGAGCTGGCGGTGGAGCGGATCGGCGGGCGGCGCAACACCGCGCTGGCGGCGCGGCTGGAAGCCACCCTGGCCGCGGGCTGACCTCTAGGCTACCGATCGATCGATCGGTAGGATCGGCGGCATGGACACCATCGCGATCACCCGGCAGGGCAAGGTCCGTGGCCGGAGCGAGGACGGGATCGCGACCTTCCTCGGCCTCCCCTACGCCGCCCCGCCGTACGGCAGGCGTCGCTTCCGCGCGCCCGAGCCGGTCGAGCCGTGGGACGGCGTGCGGGACGCCCTGGAGTACGGCGCGACCGCCGCGAAGCGCCCCTACCGTCCGCCGCTCGACGAGATCATCCCCGACCCCGACCGCCCCGGCGACGACTGCCTGCACCTCAACGTCTGGACCCCGGCGGCCGACGACGGCGCGCGGCCGGTCATGGTGTGGATCCACGGCGGCTCGCTGCGCAACGGCTCCAACAGCCTGCCGCTCTACGACGGCTCGGCGTTCGCCCGCGACGGCGTCGTGCTGGTGTCGATCAACTACCGGCTGGGCATCGAGGGCTTCGGCTCCTTCCCCGACGCCCCCGACAACCGCGGCCTGCTCGACCAGCTCGCGGCGCTGGAGTGGGTGCGCGACAACATCGCCTCCTTCGGCGGCGACCCGGCCAACGTGACCGTCTTCGGCGAGTCGGCGGGCGCGATCAGCATCGCGGCGCTGCTGACCAGCCCGCGGGCGAGGGGCCTGTTCCGGCGGGCGGCGCTGCAGAGCGGGCCGCCGCACACGGTCAGCCGCGCCGAGGGCGGGCGGATCGTCGCGCTGATGGCCAAGGTCCTGGGCGTCGCGCCGACGGCCGAGGCGTTCGCCGCGGTCGACCGCGAGCGGCTGCTGGACGCGCAGGTCGAGGTGACCTCGAAGTCCAACCCGATCGGCGGCGGGCCGGGCTTCAGCATCGTGGCCGACGGCGAGGTGGTCACCGGCGAGGTGGTCATGCCCGAGGTCGAGCTGCTGCTGGGCTACAACCGGGAGGAGTACCGGCTGTGGTTCGTGCCGACCGGGGTGGTCCAGAAGATCGGCGCGGTGGCGCTGCGGCTGGCGATGCTCAAGCTCAAGATCCCCGGCCGGGTGGCCAAGCTCTACCGCTCCTCCCGGCCCGGCATGCTGCCCGGCGAGCTACTGGGTGAGATGGCCAACGACTTCCTGCTGCGCGGCCCGCTCGCCAAGCTGGCCTCCCGCTCGCCGAAGGCGCACGTGTACGAGTTCGCCTGGCGTTCGCCGGTGCTCGACCTGGGCGCCTGCCACGGGCTGGAGATCGGCTTCGTCTTCGACACCCTGCGGCACAACGTCGAGCTCGCCGGCCCGGACGCGCCGCAGCACCTGGCCGACGAGATGCACCGGGCGTGGGTCGGCTTCGCGCGGGACAGGGATCCGGGCTGGCCGGCGTGGGACGATTCGCGGCCGGTGATGATCTTCGACCGGCGGAGCGAGGTGATGCACGACCCGCGGGCCGAGGAGCTCAAGGTCTGGCTCTAGGCGGAGCCAGCTCACGCGCGGTGAGGGCTGCCTCCAGGAGCCGGGCCTCGGCCGGGACGGCGAGGTCCAGGCCGGTCAGCGCGGTGACCCGGTGCAGCCGGTAGTCGAGCGTGTTGCGGTGCACGTGCAGGTCGAGCGCGGTCCTGCGCCGGTTGTGCCCGTGGTGGACGAAGACACGCAGCGTCTCCAGCAGGTACGGGTGCTCCTCCAGCGCGTCCAGCTTGGCCGCCAGCCGGGTCAGGCCCGCGCCGGGCCGGGCGAGCTGGTGTTCCAGGAGCACGTCGTCGAAGCGGTACAGGCCGGGCGGCCGGCCCAGGCGGCGCACGAGGTCGAGCACCTGCCGGGCCTCCTCGGCCGCCGCGGGGATCGCCGCGGGCTCCGTCGCGCGGGCCGCCGCGGCCAGGGTCGCGCCGCAGTCCCGGCGCAACGCCTCCAGCGAGCCGCCGGGCCGTACGGGCAGGAGGGCCAGGCCCGCGGCGGGGTCGGCGAGCACGAGCGTGCCCGCGTAGGCGTCGAGCGCCGACTGCACCAGCCGCGGCTGCGGCGCCCGCCCGAACTCCAGCACGACCACGTCGTGCTCGCCGCCGACCTCCACCCGCGCCGCCTCCGCGAGCCCGGCGTACGGCAGGCCCTCCAGCAGGGCGTCCAGCAAGGCCCGCCGTACCCGCCGGTCCTCGCCCCGGATGTCCTCCTGCGCCTGCACGTGGGCCAGCGCGACGGCGGGCACCGCGGTGTGCAGGCAGCCCAGCAGCCCGGCCCCGGCGGCGGCCACCTCCTCCGGCTCGGCGACCTCGGTGAGCGCGGCCCACCACACCTCGGCCCCGATCAGGTACGCGGTCAGCGCGGCCTCCAGCGGCAGGCTCTCCTCGGCCCGGCGTGCCGACCACTCGATGATCCGGGTGAGGTCGGCGGCGCCGACCGAGCCGGGGTCGCGCACCGAGCGCAGCAGCAGCCCGAAGACGGCCGTGACCGACCGGGTCACCTCGCCGTCGAGCGCCTCTCTGGGCAGGTCACGGTAGAAGGGCACCTCGGCGGCGCACCGCGCCACGACGGCCGCGGTGAGCTCTCTGACTCGCGGGGCCAGCCGGGTGTGCAGGTCGTCGCCCATCCGCGGATCGTCACATCGCCCAAACCGAGCCGTCAATCATTGCCCCAAGTGCGCAAAGACGGCGGGCTCCGAATTCTCCAGGATGCGAGCAACCCCCCAACGCCTGGAGGCTCCAGATGTTCAGACGCCTGCTCCCCGCTCTCGCGATCGTGCTGGCCGCGGTGGTGGCGCCCGCACCGGCGCACGCCGCCGTCGACTACGGCGCGGCCGGGCCGTACGCCACGGACGTGGAGATCGGCGCGGTCAACACGCTCTACTTCCCTCGGGACATCGCACAAAGCCCGCGCCGGCACCCGGTGATCGTGTGGGGCAACGGCACCGGCGGCGCCCCGCTGGTCTACCGCGACCTGCTGCTGCGCTGGGCCAGCCACGGCTTCATCGTCTCGGCGGCCAACACCCCGATGTCCAACCTGGGCATCTCGATGCGCGCCGGCATCGACGAGCTGACCCGGCGGGACGCCGACCCGGCGAGCGCCTTCCACGGCAAGGTGGACCTGGCGCACATCGGCGCGGCCGGCCACTCGCAGGGCGGTGCGGCGGCGATCGTCGTGGGCGCCGACCCGCGGGTGGACGCGATCCTGCCGATCCAGCCCGGACCGCTGGCCGACATCGACGACGTGCGGGTTCCGGCGTTCCTGATGGCCGGGCAGTGGGACAGCATCGTGATGCCCTGGCTGGTCAAGGCCTTCTACAACGACGCCGACAACATCCCGGCGATCTACGGCGAGGTGCGGGGCGCCGACCACTTCACCATCGTCGGCAACCCCGGCCCGTTCGCCGGGCCGACCACCGCATGGTTCCGCGCCCAGCTCATGGGTGATGCGGAGGCGCGGGCGTGGCTGTTCGACGTGAGCCTGCGCAGCCGTACCTTCTCCGATGTCCGGATCAAGGGCTTCTGAGGCCCTTTTCACCCGATCGATCGATCGGTAGAGTCGCGCCTACCGATCGATCGATAGGAATGAAATGATCATCGAGAATCCCCCCAGACCCGCCCTCCTCCGCGTCACCGCCGGCAGCTTCGTGGGCACCGTCATCGAGCAGTACGACTTCCTGCTCTACGGCTTCATGTCCGGCCTGGTGTTCAACACCCTGTTCTTCCCCAGCTCGGATCCGGTCGCCGGGACCATGGTCGCCTTCGCGGGCTTCGCCATCGGCTTCATCGCCCGGCCGATCGGCGCGATCGTCGCCGGGCACTACGGCGACCGCGTCGGCCGCAAGTCGATGCTGGTCATGACGCTCCTGGTGGCGGGCGTCGCCACCACCGCGATGGGCCTGCTGCCCACCTACCAGAGCATCGGCCTGTGGGCGCCGGCCCTGCTCATCGCGCTCCGCATCGTGCAGGGCTTCTCCTACGGCGGCGAGGTCACGGGCGCCGTCCTGATGACCACCGAGTTCGCCCCGCGCCACCGGCGTGGCTACGTCGGCAGCTTCATCCCCGCCGCCGGGCCCGCCGGCCTGCTCCTCGCCACCATCGCGATCATGATCGTCGCCGGCATGGACAAGGCCGACTTCCTCTCGTACGGCTGGCGCATCCCCTTCCTGGTCTCGGCGCTGCTCGTCGTGGTCGGCCTGGCCATCCGCGCCACCGCGCCGGAGAGCCCGGCCTTCACCCGCTCGACCGTTCGGCACCGCGCGCCCATCCTGGAGGTCTTCCGCCGGCACACCCGCACCGTGCTGCTCGGCACCGGCACCGGTTTCGGCTTCTACGTCGTCTTCTACGTGCTGCTCGTCTTCGCCGGCTCCTACCTCACCACCACGCTCAAGCTGCCCACCCAGGTGCCGCTGGTCGCGGTGGCCATCGGCTCGGTCGTGGTGATCGTGCTCGGACCGCTGTTCGGCAAGCTGTCGGACCGCCTCGGCCGCCGCCCGCTCGTGGTCACCGGCTCCGCGCTCACCGGCCTGTTCGCCTTCCCGTTCTTCTGGCTGCTCGGGACGGGCTCCACCGGCCTGATCTACACCGCCTTCGCGGTGATGTTCGGCTTCGTCACCATCCTCTATTCGCCGCTGATCACCTTCATCGCCGAGCAGTTCCCGACGTCGGTGCGCTTCAGCGGCGCCTCCCTGGCCGGCCAGATCGGCGCCGTGCTCGGCGGCGGCCTGGCCCCGCTCATCGCCACCGCCCTGCTCGCCGCGGCCGGACCCTGGGCGGTCGCCGCCTACGTCGCGGCGTCGATGCTCGTCTCGCTCGTGTCCGCCCTCGCCCTGCGCGAGACGAACCAGGCCGACCTCACGGCAGAATGAGGGCGTGACGAACGATCGATCGGCAGCCGAGGGGCGGATCGCCGCCTCCGAGGTACGGCTGCCGCCGCACGTACTGCTGGAAGGCACCTCGGGCCGGATCCTGCGGGCGGCGCTGCTGCTCTTCGCCGAACGCGGCTTCCACGGCACCTCCATCCGCGAACTCGCGCTGGCCTGCGAGATCCGGTCCGCCACCCTCTACGCGCACTTCCCCACCAAGGAGCACATCCTCGCCGAGCTCGTGCGGATCGGACACGAGGCGCACCACGCCCAGCTCATGGCCGCCCACGGCCCCGACCCCGTCAGCCACCTGCGCGCGGTCGTCCGTGCGCACGTGTTGTCCCACGCCAGCTACCCGCTGCTCGCCGTCGTCGCCAACAACGAGCTCCACGCCCTTTCGCCTGACATGGCCTCCCAGGCTTTGCTCCTGCGGGCCGACGGGCGGCAGCTCCTCACCGACATCCTCAACCAGGGCATCGCCGCGGGGGTGTTCGACCTCGACGACGCCTTCCTCGCGGTGACCGCGATCAGCGGGATGGGGATGCGGGTGGCCAGCTGGTACGAGGACGGCTTGCCGTACAGCCCGGAGGAGATCGCGGACACCTACGCCACGTACGCCCTCCGCCTGGCGGGAGCGGACCTCTCGGTTTCCTGACGGCTCGACCGGTCAGTCGAAGGTGATCAGTTTGATGAGCTGGGCTCGGAACTGCTCGTAGTCGTCGACCGCGCCCAGCAGCCGGTCCGAGCCGCGCTCGGCGGCGCGGGCGCGCTCCAGCACGCTCTCGCCGTCAGCGGTGACGCTCACCAGGAAGCGCCGCCGGTCCTGCGGGTCGGCCTCCTTGCGCACGTATGCCGCGCGCCGGAGGTGCTCGACGGTGCGGCTCATGGTCTGGTCGGTCACCCGGCAGAGCCTGGCCAGCTCGCGCTGGGTCAGCGGGCCGCCCTCCAGGTGGTGCAGCGCGATCAGCCCGGCATGGGTCAAGCCGTGCTCGACGAGGAAGTCGTGGAAGCGGCCCTCCACCAGGCGGGCGGCGACCGAGAGCAGGCGTCCGGTCGGCCAGGAGTGAATGTCCTCGACCACACGCCCATTGTTCCAGAGTCATAATGTTCAGCATGCTGAGCAATTCGTCGAGAACCCTCCTGTACGGCGTAGCCGCCAGCGCGCTGTTCACGGCGGCGATCTGGCTGCTGGGTGCGCGCCTCGACGCGGTCGCCCTCCTCCCGGACCGGGGCGCGGCCTGGTACTACTGGAAGCTCCCCGACCCGACCTTCTGGACCCGCTTCACGGCCTGGGCCGGATACGCGCTGCACCAGCTCGCCTTCTGGGGCCTGATCTACTACGCCCAGACGCGCGTGCGCACCTACACCTCCGGCCTGCACCGGGTGAACGTCGCCGCCCTCGCGGTCAACGCCGGATTCATCCTCCTGCACCTGCTCCAGACGCACCTGTTCTACGACGGCCTGGCCCAGGACGTCTCCATCTTCAGCTCGCAGGGCTCGGTGATCCTGCTCCTGGTCGCCGTCCTGCTCATGGAGAACCGGCGGCGCGGCCTGTTCTTCGGCCGTCCCGCCCCGCTCGGCACCGAGGTCGTCGCCTTCGTGCGGCGCTACCACGGCTACCTGTTCAGCTGGGCCGCCGTCTACACCTTCTGGTACCACCCCGCCGTCGCCACGCCCGGGCACCTGGTCGGCTTCTTCTACATGTTCCTGCTGCTGGTGCAGGGCAGCCTGTTCCTCACCCGCGCGCACACCAACCGCTGGTGGACTCTCACCCTCGAACTCATGGTCGCCGTGCACGGCACCCTGGTCGCCTACCTCAGCACCGACGGGCCTTGGGCGATGTTCCTCTTCGGCTTCCTCGGCATCTTCGTCATCACCCAGATGCACGGCCTCGGCCTGGGCGCCGGCATCCGCTGGGGCCTGGGCGGCGTGTACGTCATCGCGGCCTTGCTCATGGGCGCTCTGCTGGTCGCAGTGCGCATCCCCGCCATCGAGTACGTGCTGGTGGCCGTGCTCGCCGCCCTGGTCTGGGCGGGCCTCCGCATCCACTCCTTCGTGTACGGCAAGCGCCCCCTCACCTGAAGACCTCTGGTGACTCGTCAGTCCCTCGGCGGCACCCCGGTCCGTATCGACCACCCGCCGTCACTGACCAGCGTCTGCCCGGTCACCCAGCCGCTCTCCTCCCCAGCCAGCCACCCCACCAGCCGGGCCGTGTCCTCCGGCGTCCCCCACCGCCCCTGCGGATGCCGCCGAGCCAGCTCCACCACGTCCTCCGGCGCCGCGTACCCCGTGTCCACCGGCCCCGGATTCACGCAGTTCACCGTGATCCCCCGCGTGGACAGCGGCGCGGCAAGACTCCGCGTCATCTGCTCGATCGCCCCCTTCGTCACGCTGTACGGCAGTTCCGTCGGCATGGGCTCCAAATGCTGCCCCGACGTGAAGGTGATCACCCGCCCACCCTCCAGATCCGCCTGCGCCGCGAACTCCTGCACCAGCAACAACGTCGCCCGTACATTCACCGCCCAGCACAGATCCAGCTCCTCCGCCGTCAGCTCCCCCAGCCCGCCTTCGGCACTTCGCGCATGGTTGGCCACCAGCACCTCCACCCGCCCGAACCACTCCCGCGCCGCCGCCACCACCCTGCCCGGCGCCCCCGGCTCCGCCAGATCCACCGCCAGATGCTCCACCTGCCCCGCCCCCTCGGGCAGTTCCTCCCGCAGCGCCGCCACCACCCCCTCCGCCCCCAGCGGATCAGCCCCCCAGTCCTGACCCGCATCATGCGGCTCCCACGAACAGACGAACACATTCATGGGGGCCGCAGCCAGCCGCCGGGCAATCGCGTAACCGATGCCGATCCGGCGACTCACGCCGGTGACGATCGCGGTCTTCATGGGGGACGGCCGCCTTCCTCAGGTTTCCCGTGTTGTCCCAGCAGTGTCCCTGAAAGCCCGTCCGGCTCATGACAGACGGGAACCCGGGCCGATTTCGCTGACCGCCTGGCATCGGTGGTCCGCCGGCGGTAGACCTGAAAGCGTCGCAGCACCGGCTGAGCCGCGACCGAAACGGAGGTCACCACCGCATGGCTCAAACGACGTCCATCGAGTGGACCGAGCTGACCTGGAATCCCACCACGGGCTGCGATCGGATCTCCGCCGGCTGCGACAACTGCTACGCACTGACCCTCTCCGCCCGCCTGAAGGCGATGGGCGCGGCCAAGTACCAGGCCGACGGCGACCCGCGGACCTCCGGCCCCGGGTTCGCTCTCACCACCCATCCGGACACGCTCCGCCAGCCGCTGCGCTGGCGCAGCCCGCGGATGGTGTTCGTCAACTCCATGAGCGACCTGTTCCATGCCCGCGTTCCTCTGGGTTACCTCCGGCAGGTGTTCGACGTGATGGCCGCCACTCCGCAGCACACCTATCAGATCCTCACCAAACGCAGCCGCCGGCTGCGCCACCTGGCGCCGCTCCTGGACTGGCCGCCGAACGTGTGGATGGGTGTATCGGTCGAAGACCACACCCAAACCCACCGCATCGACGATCTGCGCACCGTCCCCTCGGCCCTACGGTTCCTGTCGCTCGAACCCCTGCTCGGGCCTCTGCCCACCCTGGACCTCGCCGGAGTCGGCTGGGTCATCGTCGGCGGAGAATCCGGGCCGGGGCGTCGCCCGATCCACCCTGCTTGGGTCACTGATCTGCGCGACCGATGCCTGGACGCGGGTGTGCCGTTCTTCTTCAAACAGTGGGGAGGCCACACCCCCAAGGCCGGCGGGCGCCAGCTGGAAGGGGTCGTCTGGGACCAGATGCCTGCGCCGGCCGCTCGCTGAGCCCTCCCTAAGGACGGCGCACGTACCAGTCCCGTACGAACTTTCCGGGGCCGAGTCGCACGCGTCCTGCCGCCTCGAGCTCCGTCATGGCCGTGCGGACCATGTCGTCGGTGGCGATGCCGTACACCCCGTCAAAGACCTGAGTCGTCCGAGTGACCAGTCTGTAGGCAGCCACGTCCTGGAGCGGAACCAGCAGGTTGGCGCGCAATCGTTCGATCGCTCTGCACTGTTCGGCCTGCGCTACATGATCATGCAACTCGAACAGCGGCTCGGTCGTAGCCTGCTGCTGAACCTGCTGGTCCAGGTGCGCGAGCCATTGACGCCGTGCCATGCCCACCGCGTTGGCGAACACCCACAACCCGTAGGGACTTCTGGTGAAGAACACCAGGTGGTAGATGGGTTGATGGCTCAACTGACGGCGCACCGGAACGCACACCGGGGTCATCTGCCCCGCCTCGCTGAGCCGTGCCGCGTACTCCGCGGCGAGGGCGTCAGCGACCGCTTCGAAACGCCTGTCACCGGAAGCGGCGGACAGGACGTCCTTGGCAGTCTGCCGCCACCACGTGCCACCGCAGAAGTCGTCCATGACTCGCTGATTGCTCCGGCCGCTCTCCACCGCGCCGACCACACGGCGTGACAGGTCGGCGCTGAAGTTGACCAGCACCTCAGTGGCAGGACCCTTGTGCGGTCGCGCTCTCAGCACTTCCGAGAGCGGCTCGAAAGACACTCCGGCGCCGGTGGGGTCCAGGAACAGGAAAAGCGGCACTCCGGATGCGGCGGCGACCACGGTCGCCAGATGGTTCTCCGCACGACCATTCCATGCGGTGACCGCCAGTCCTTGCGCGGCGTATTCATCGACGACCTCGGCGAGCACGGCGAAATGATTCGGGTCCTTTTCCACGAAAAAGGCTGAGACATTTCGCCTCGCCTTGAGTCGGAGAATGGCCTGCAGGATATGCTCGGCGGAGCCGGGGCTTCCATCGTCATAGCGGCCTCGACCAGCGAATCCGTCCATGACCACCACGCGTCTACCACGGGCGGTGGAACCGGTCATCGCGATGAACGGCTCCAGATAGTGACTCAGGATGGCGTGCTTGAACAGGGACTGAGCGTTGCGGTCGAGATCGTTCAACAGGTCTGCGGAGGTTCCCGTCGCCATACAACCCTCATCCTGACGGCCAGGGGTCATATCATCTGCGTTTCACCTTCACCCGAGACAAGGAAATCCGTCAAGGCATATTCACAGCACTCTGCGAGCGGGTTTTCTCAGTCTTTCGAAAATGGCGGCAGAACGTTCGAATCGGCAATTCATTGAAGTCACGCACGTTCGCCAAGGCCCCAGTGGTTCCGGCTTTGCGCGGTGTCATCACTCGGTGTGAGGGCCGATCCCCTGCGGGCCCGACGGGCGAGACGTCCTCCGGCCGGCCATGCAAAAAGCCGGGCCAGATGAGATCTGACCCGGCTGTTCGGCGGTGCTCCCGGCAGGATTCGAACCTGCGCACCCGGCTCCGGAGGCCGGTGCTCTATCCCCTGAGCTACGGGAGCGATGCGTGACAAGGCTATCAGCTTTCCCGCACCACTCTGCACCGCATGAAACAGCTCCGCCCACATCCCTCGAAAACCGCGCGTGACCCCCTCGGGAGGAGTTAGCTTGGCGGCCGTGGGTGAGGCATTGGGCAGGGTACTGGTCGTTGACGACGACGAAGTGATCCGTCAGTTGATCGCGGTGAATCTGACCTTGGAGGGGTTCGAGGTCGAGACCGCGACGGACGGGCAGGACTGCCTCGAGCGGGTGCTCGACGTGAGGCCGGACGTGATCACGCTGGACGTGATGATGCCGTACCTCGACGGGTGGGTGACCGCGACGAGGCTGCGGACGGATGACGAGACACGGCACATCAAGGTCGTGCTCATCACCGCGCGGGCGCAGGACGACGACAAGAAGCGGGGTCTGGGCATCGGGGTGGACGCCTACCTCACCAAGCCGTTCGATCCGGCCGAGCTGATCAGGATCGTGCGGGAGCTGGCGGCGGCCGGGCAGGGGCGCGGGCAGAAGGCGCGCTGATCGGCCCGGCCGGGCTTCAGCGGCGTCAGTCGCCCCAGTAGCGCTGCTCGCGCCAGGGGTCGCCGTAGTTGTGGTATCCGGCGGTCTCCCAGAAGCCGGGCTCGTCCACGGTGTGCAGGCGCAGGCCCTGGATCCACTTGGCCGACTTCCAGAAGTACAGGTGCGGGACGAGCAGCCGCGCCGGGCCGCCGTGCGACGGGCTGAGCGGTTCGCCGTCGAACTCGTGGACGATCCAGGCCTTGCCGTCCAGCAGGTCCTCCAGCGGGAGGTTCGTGGTGTAGCCCCCGTGGCTGTAGGCCACGGCGTAGTCGGCGCCGGTCTCGACGTCGGCCAGGAGCAGGTCGAGGGAGACGCCGGTCCATCGGGTGCCGAACTTCGACCAGCGGGTCACGCAGTGGATGTCCACCTCGGGGTGCGACTGCGGGAGCCGCATGAGCTCGTCCCAGCTCCACCGCTGCCGCGCGCCCAGCTCGCTGACGACGGTGAAGGTCCATTCGGCGAGCGAGATGAACGGGGTCGGCCCGGCGGACAGCACCGGGAAGTCGTGCGTCTCGTACTGGCCGGGCGGGAGCCGGTGGTCGGCTTCGCGGCGGCCGGTGAATCCGCTGGAGACGATGCCCATGTCAGCTCGTCCCCCCGGTCGGCACGCTCAGCAGCCGCAGGCCGGGCATGGTGGCCAGCAGCCGGTCCGGGGCCTCGACGATGGTCATCAGGACGTTCGAGCACTGGGGGCAGCGCAGGACCGCGCCCGGGGCCGGGCCGTACATCACGGTCTCGCCGAGCGGGCCGGTGGTGCCGCACATGGCGCAGATGCCGACGGCGAGGGTGACGTCGCGGCCGAAGAGCAGGGTCAGCGGTCCTGCGGCCGAGTTGGCGTCCAGCTCTGTCATGAGGAGTGGGCCTTTCGTGTTTTGGGTCAGCCGAAACGTTCGGTGCGGATGGCGGGGGCCGGGTAGCCGAGGTCGAGCAGCAGGGCGGCGACGTGCTCGACGAAGCCGGTGGGGCCGCACACGTAGGCGATCGGCTCCTCGGCCGCCGGCCGGCTCGCCCGTTCGAGCGTCGCGCGGTCGATCCGTCCCGGTGCGTGCGGCGCATCGGGCGGGGCGGTGCGGGTGTAGTGGAAGGTGACGAGGTCCGCCTGCCGTACCAGCTCGTCGCGGTAGATCACGCTCGCCGGGTCGCGCACGGAGTAGAGCAGCCGCATGGGCGTCGTGTCGTCGAGCCGCGCCCGGTGGCGCAGCATGGCGCGCAGCGGCACGACCCCGGACCCGCCGCCGACCAGCAAAACCGGCCGGTACGGCGGAGCAGGCTCCCAGACGAAGTAGCCGCCCACCGGCCCGCGGACCTCCAGCCGGTCCCCCGGCGAGGCCACGTCCACGAGGTACGGCGAGACCTCCCCGTCCTCCACCCGCACCACGGTGAGCGCGGGGCCCTCACCGGGCGCGGAGGCCAGGGAGTAGGCGCGCGACGCCTGGTAGCCGTCGGGCGCGGTCAGCCGTACGTCGACGTGCTGGCCCGCCCGGTGCACCGGCCAGCCCGGCACCTCCAGCAGCAACGTGCGCGCCCGCGGGGTTTCGGTCACGACGTCGGCGACGGTGGCGGGCAGCCAGGTCAGTCGTTGAAATACCGCTGTTCCCGCCATGGGTCCCCAAAGTGGTGATAGCCGGACTGCTCCCAGAAGCCCGGTCGGTCCTCGGCGCTGAGCCAGAGCTCGCGGATCCACTTGGCGCTCTTCCACAGGTAGTGGGCGGGCACCAGCATGCGCACCGGCCCGCCGTGCTCGGCGGTGATCGGCTCACCCTCGTACCGATAGACCAGCCAGGCTTTGCCGCCGGTCAGCTCGCTCACCGGCAGGTTCGTGGCGTAGCCGCCGTGGCTGATCTGCAGCGCGAACTCCGGCACCTCGCCCGCCGCGGCGAGCAGGGTGTCGAGCGGGACGCCGGTCCAGTGGGTGTCGAGCTTGGTCCAGCGGGTCACGCAGTGGATGTCGGTGGTGATCTCCTCGGCGGGCAGGGCGAGCAGGTCGTCCCAGGTCCAGCGGGCTTCCGTGGTGCCGCCGCGGATGGTGAAGCTCCACTGGCCGGTGCTCACGTGCTGCGTCGCGCCCGCGGTCAGCACCGGGAAGCCGGACGCGAGGTATTGCCCCGGCGGCACGCGGCCGGCCAGCTCGGGTCCGGGGCGGTGGAAGTGCTTGCCGGAGAAGCCCCGCGAAACGACACCCATGGCGGAAGGGATCCCCGCCCGCCGGCCATGGCGAGCCCCGGGATGGGCCAATACTTCGCTTTGCCGGGACCGGTCCTGGAAGGATCACTTCCGTGTGGTCCTTGGCTGCTGTGGTGGGCAATGCCGGTTACCGGCCCGATGAGCCGCTTGTGGTGGGGATCGGGCACGGTGACCGGCCGCCCGTGCTGCTGTGCCAGGGGGCGACGCTTCGCGGCGAGCCGGTAGGGGCGGCGACGCTCGCCTACGCGGCCTCCTTGTCGAAGCAGATGACCGCCGCCTGCGTCGCGCTGCTCGTCCAGGAGGGCGGGCTGGATCCGGAATCCGCCTTGTCACGCTGGCTGCCCGAGTTGCCGGGGTGGGCGGATGATGTCCGGCTCCGGCATCTCGTCCACCACACGGCGGGCCTGCCGGCCGACTCGGCCGTCTACGCGCTCCCCGCTGGTCCGGCCGCGTCCGGCTCCGCTGTCGCTGGGGGACGGTGGGGTGTGGAGCACCGCCCTCGACCTGCTGCGCTGGGGGCATGCTCTCAATCGCGACGAGCTCGGCGTCTCGGCGCTCCTCGAGACGCCGGGGCGCCTCGACGACGGGACGCCTCTCGACTACGCCTGCGGCATCGGGGTGCGGTCGCATGCCGGGCATCGCGTCTACCGCCACGGAGGCGGGTGGCCGGGGCTGCGCCTGCTGCATGCGCGGGTGCCGGAGCTGGACCTGTGCCTGGTCCTCATCGCGCTCGACGACCACACAGAACGCCGGGCCGTACTGATCGACAGCCTGCTCGACCTACTCGTTGACCAGCAGGATCTTGCCGACGTGCTGTGAGTCAGCCATGAGCTGGTGCGCCTGGGCGGCCTGCGACAGCGGCAGGATCTGGTCGACGATCGGGCGCACGGCACCGGCCTCGATCATCGGCCAGACGTGCTCGCGCAGCGCCGCGACGATCTCGGCCTTCTGCTCGCCCGATCGCGACCGCAGGGTGGTGCCGAACACGGACTTGCGCTTGAAGACCAGCTCGACGAGATTGAGCTTGCCCTCGAAGCCGCCCTGCATGCCGATGATCACCAGCCGCCCGTCGACGTTCAGGGACTGCACGTTGCGCTCCAGGTACTGCCCGCCGATGACGTCCAGGATCACGTCGTAGGGGCCGAAGTCGGCGAAGTCCTCGGTGCGGTAGTCGATCGTCGTGTCGGCGCCGAGCTCCCGCACCCGGGCGGTCTTGCCGGCGCCGCTCACGGTGGTGACGACGCGCGCGCCCAGCGCCTTGGCGATCTGGATCGCCATCGTCCCGACCCCGCCGGCCCCGCCGTGCATGAGGAAGGTCTCGCCCTCGGCCAGCCGCGCGGTCATGACCACGTTGGACCACACCGTCGCCGTCGCCTCCGGCAGCCCCGCGGCCTCGACCAGCCCGACCCCCTTGGGCAAGGGCAGGAGTTGCCCGGCGGGGACGGCGACCTTCTGCGCGTACCCGCCGCCGGTCAGCAGCGCGCACACCTCCTGGCCCACCTGCCAGCCGCTCACCCCCTCGCCGAGGGCGCTGATCCGGCCGGACACCTCCAGCCCGGGGTACGGCGAGGCGCCCGGCGGCACGAGGTAGAGCCCCAGCCGCTGGGCGACGTCGGCGCCGTTCAGCGCGGTGGCGGCCACGTCGACGATCACCTCGCCGGGTGCGGGCGCCGGGTCGTCGACCTCGGTCCACTCCAGCACCTCCGGGCCGCCCGGCTCCTTGATCGTGATCGCCTTCATGTGACTTCCCCTCGATCGATGTTTACACCGCTTATATTAGCCGGAATGTGTGCAGCGTCAACATTCGGTCAGCCGCATGGCACTCATGCCCGGTGCCGTCGCCGCCCGAAACGATGCAGAGGATGTGGCGGCGGTGTGAAACTCCTGGTCAGGTCCGGTGCATCGGCCCCTTCGCCGGGGCATCCCTCCTATCGTCCTGACCATGCAGACAGTGGACGTGTTGGTCGTCGGCGCGGGCCTCGCCGGGCTGCGGACGGCCCGCCTGCTCGCGCAACGCAACCTCGACGTCCTGGTGGTCGACCGCCGCCGCTCCCTGGCCTCCGGCATCCGGACCACGGGCATCTTCGTCCGCCGCACCCTGGACGACTTCGACCTGCCCGGCCACCTGCTCGGCCCCGGCATCCGCGACGTGCTCCTCTACCCGCCCTCGCGCCGCTCCCCCATCCGGCTCACCAGCGACCGCGACGAGTACCGCGTGGCCGACATGGCCGGGATCTACCGGCACGAACACCGCGCGGCCGAGACCGCCGGGGCGCGGGTCCTGCTGGGCGTCCGCTACACGGGCAGCACGCGAGAGCCCCGCCGCAGACCTGCCGGTGCCCGCGGAGCCGACGCCAGGCTCCCGCGCACCCTCGTCCACCTCGACGGCGCCGAGCCGGTGCGGGCCCGCTTCCTCGTCGGCGCGGACGGCGCCCGCTCGGCCGTCGCCCGCGACCTGGGCCTGGACGTCAACCGGCACCTCCTCGTCGGCGCCGAACTCCTGCACCCCATCGCCACCGGCACCACCACCCCGGCCTTCCACTGCGTCCTCGACCCCCGATACGCCCCCGGCTACCTCGGCTGGGTCATCGACGACGGCCACCACGCGCACGTCGGCATCGCCGGCTACCCGCACGCCATGCGCGCCGGGCTGCGGCCGTTACTGGAGTCCTTCGCCGCCACCGCGCCCGGCCTGGCGGCTCCGACCGGCCCGATCGAGCGCCGTGGCGGGCCCATCCCGGTCGGTGGCGTCCTCCGCCGGCTGGCCTGCCCCACCGGCCTGCTCGTCGGCGACGCCGCCGGCGCCGTCTCCCCGCTCACCGCCGGCGGGCTGGACCCCTGCTGCCGCATGTCCGCCTGGGCCGCCGCGATCACCCTCGCCTACCTGCGTACCGGCGACGAGACCATCCTCCGCCGCTACGACGGCCGGGCCCTGCGCCGCCGCTTCCGTGGCCGGCTCCTGCTCCGCCGTACCTTCGCCGCCCTCGGCTCCCCCGCCGCCACCGAGGCCGCCGTCGCCCTCCTCCGCACCCCGCCGGGCCGCGCCCTCGCCGCCCGCGTCCTCTTCGGCGACGGCTCCTTCCCGACTCTTGACGTACGGCAGGCGTCTCCGGCCCTCTAGGACCCTCTCCTGTACGGCAGGCGTCTCCGGCCCTCCAGGTCGGGTTCGGCCATCGGCCTCGCGCGAGCCGGTCACCCGGCCTGCTCCCGGGTTTCGCAGGCCGGTGACGGGGGCTCACTTCTTCAGGGACTCCAGGACTCGCGCGTTGTACTCGACCGGTTTCTCCGCCGGAACGAGGTGCCCGGCACCCTGGATGAAGGCCGTCTCAGAGCGCTCGGACGGCAGCCTGCCACTCCGGGGTGCCCATGGTCTTGGTTCCGTCAGCGTCCGCCTCAACAGCAGGCTCACCCGCCGTGCCAAGCCGCTGACCACGACGCCGCCTTCTCGCGAGCGCCTCGGGCCTCTTGGGGCCGCGGTCGTGGCAAAGCCACTCGCCACGAAAGGCTCGCCGTTCCCCTCGAGGGCACCGCGACGATCGCTGCGATCAACCAATGGCTCCGCGACTTACAGAACACGCCTCAGGGCGCTTCCCGCAGCGGCCACACCTCGACCACTCCCTGAGCCACCGCGCACGGCGTCTTCGACACCAGCTCGATCGCCTCTTCCAGGGTGTCGGCCTCGATGATCCCGAACCCCGCCACCGGCAGCTCCGAGGACATGAACGCCCCCCGCTCCACCCTCACCCCGGCCCCGTCGTGGTTCCGCACCTGCACCGGCACCCCAGCGATCCCCGCCGTGGCCCCTCCCTCAATCAGGCGTGCGTCATGGGCGTGCGCCTCATCCCGCACCGCCGCGTCGGTGCGGTCGTAGCCGTCCTGATCGCCGTATCCGATGGTCACGAACTTCGCCATGCCACTGGCCCTTCTCTCGGTTCAGGTGCAGTGCTCACCGATACCGACTCCCGGCCGCCTCCAAACTCACCGCGCTCCACTCGAGCCAGCTACCGCCCGGCTCTACTCGCTTCGAAGGACCTGTGTGCCACTGCCCCAGACTCGGGGGTCCGGGGGCCGGGAGGCCCCCGGCTAGGGGGTGTGGGGGAGCTCGGCTCCTCCATGAAAGGAGTCCAAGCCCAAACGCGCGAAGCGCGCCGAGCGAAGGGCCAAGCAGTTAAAGGAGGCGAAGGGCCGAGCAGTCAGAGGAGGCCGAGGCGGCGGCCTTCGGCGGCGGCGTGGGTGCGGGTGGAGGCGCCGAGCTTGGCCAGGATGTTGGACACGTGCACGCTGACCGTCTTCTGCGCGATGAAGAGCCGCCCCGCGATCTCCCGGTTGGGCAACCCCTCGGCGACCAGCCGAAGGACCTCCAGCTCACGGGCGGTGAGCACCCCGGCGGGCCGTTCGACGAAGCGGGCACGGCGCCCGAACTCCTCCAGCGCGGTCGCCAGGGGCCGGGCCCCGAGCTGGGTGGCGGCGTCACGGGCGAGGGCCCATTCGGCCTGGGCGGCGTCCCGGTCACCGGCGGCGGCGAGGGATTCGGCAAGCCGCCACCGGGCCCGGGCGACCTCGTAGGTGAAGCCGTAGTCGAAGGCGGCCACGACGCCCCGCCACTGGTCGGGCGTGTCCCGGCCGTGGAGGCGGGCCCATTCGGCCTCGGCCCGGGCCATCCAGGCCTGGCCTTCGGGTCCCATGGCGTTGCGGCGGCCGGACGGGCCGGTGGTGTAGCCGTGCCGCGCCGCCTCGATGAGGGCGTCGGCGCCGTCGGTGCGGCCGAGGTCGGCGAGCGCCCACAGGCCGGTGGCGGCGACGCGGATGATGCCGGGGTCGGCCGGGGTGAGCGAGGACAGGACGGCCTCGACGTGCTCCATGGCCGTGGCCGGGTCGCGGTTCCACAGGGCGTGCTCGGCGGCCATGCCCCGGGACATGTACGCGATCAGGTCGTCGGTCCAGAAGGGCCGGAGCAGGTCGAGCCGCTCCTCCACGCCGTCGAGCCCGCGGCCGACCTCGATGAAGAGCGCGAAGGACGACAGCAACGCCTCCTGGACCGTGCCGACCCGGGCGCCGAAGCCGGCGGCGACGGTCTGGGCGTGGTCCCACTCGCCCGCCGCGTAGTGCACGAGGAAGCGGAGGAAGCGCAGGTCGGTGCCGTAGGTGCTCCAGGTGAGCCCGGTCTCCTGCGCCAGGCGGATGCCGCGCGAGGCGAACTCGGCGGCGCCGGACAGGTCGCCGTGGTCGAAGGAGACGCGGCTGCGGATGAACAGGGCGCGCAGGTCGGTGGCCAGGTCGCCGGAGGAGGAGTCGAGGGCCGCGTCGAGGTACTTGAGCCCGCGTTCGAGGTCGCCTTCGAGCTCCTCGTAGACGCCGAGGGTGATGAGGGCGCTGACCTCGGCCTCGCGGGCGCCGCTGCGCTGGGCGACTTCGAGGGCTTCGACGGCGGCCGGGCGGGCCTCGCTGTGCCTCGGGCCCCACCACAGGCAGCGGGCGAGGGTGGACAGGGCGCGGGCGCGGCGGCCGTCGTCGGGGGCGGTGCGGACGGCGTTCTCGGCGATGGCGGTGGCGGACTCGTCCTGGTTGAGCTCGTAGAGGTAGTAGGCCAGCCGCTCCTCCACCTCGGAGGTGGCCGGCAGCGCCTGGAGCTGGGCGACGGCGCGGTGGTTGTCGCCGCTGTCGGAGGCCATGACGGCGCTGCGCAGGGCGAGGGCCAGGCGGTCCTCGCCGGCGAGGGTCTCGGCGTCCGGGACTCGGTCCCACAGGCTGAGCACCTGGTCGTAGTGGCGGTGCGCCTCGGCGGGCGCGCCGTACCGCTCGGCCAGCCGGCCGGCCTCGGCGGAGGCCTTGAGCGCGCCGGCCAGGTCGTGCCCGGCGAGGTGGTGGTGGGCGAGCTCGGCCGGGTCGGTGAGCAGGCGGGCGAAGGCGGCGTGGACGCGGGTGCGCTCGCCGGGCAGCAGGTCGGTGTAGACGGCTTCCTGGAGCAGGGCGTGACGGAAGATGTAGCCGTAGCCGTCGACGCGGAGCAGGCCGCGCGAGACGATCTCGCGGACCGCCTCCTCGAACTCGGCGATGCCCAGGCCGGTGACCTCGCGCAACACCCCGTCGCTCACCTTGCGCCCGGCGACCGCGGCGGCCCGGAGCACGCGCTGGGCCTCCTCCGACAGCACCTCGACCCGGGACATGAGCAGGCTGGCCAGGGTGTCGGGCATCGACTCGCCGTCGGCCGCGGCGGCGAAGAGCTCCTCGGCGTAGAAGGGGTTGCCCTCGGCGCGGGCGACGACCTGGCTGATCACCGCCTGCCGTACCTCACCGAGGGTGGACAGGAAGTCGGTCATGTCGTCGGCGGCGAGCGGGCGCAGCTCCAGGGCGGTCACCGTGGGCAGGCGCTGCAGCTCGGCCAGCACGGGGCGGAGCGGGTGGCGGCGGTGCAGGTCGTCGGTGCGGTAGGTGCCGACCACGCAGACGCGGCCGGACTGGATCATGCGGCTGAGGAAGATCAGCAGGTCGCGGGTGGAGCGGTCGGCCCAGTGCAGGTCCTCCAGGACCAGCAGCACCGGCTGGACCTCGCCCAGCAGGTCGAGCAGGGAGCCGAACAGGCGCTGCTGGGTCAGGCCGGAGGAGGCGCCGCCGTCGAGCATCTCCCCGCGCAGGATCGGCCTGGCCTCGACCGCCTCGCGGATGGACGGCTCGCGCAGGGCGTCGAGGAGCGGGAGGTACGGCAGGGCGTCGCCCAGCTCGGCGCACTGGCCGACCAGGACGTGGAAGCCGCGGTCGCGGGCCTCCTGGGCGAGCTCGGTGACCAGGCGGGTCTTGCCGATGCCCGCGTCGCCGCCGACGAGCGCTACGCCGGCGGTGCCGGACGCGGCGGCGTCCAGCACCTGGACTAGCGCGTCCAGCTCCGTGGAACGGCCGATCAAAACCCTGGTCACGCTGCCACTATGCCATGGGCCGGTGACAACCTGGATTTTGTGGCTGGGTGGGGGCTTTGTGCGCGGCATGATCCGCCGTGGGGGTGCGGACCGCATAGAGGACCAAGGGGAGGCGGGCCCCCACATAGGAATGGTCCGGGGACGGGCAGGGGGAATGGATCTGTCCTCGGGGCGGCGGGCGGCCTAGCGTCGGGTAGATGTTCGCCTGGTCGACGCTGGTCGTCTTCACCACCGCCTCGCTCGCCCTGGTCCTGATCCCGGGCCCCAACCACCTGTACATCACCACCAGGGCGCTCGCGCAGGGGCGGCGGGCGGGGGTGGCGAGCGCGCTGGGGGTGGAGTGCGGGACGCTGGTGCACGTCGCGGCGGCGGCGCTGGGCTTGTCGGTGCTGGTCCGGCAGTCGGCGACGTTGTTCGAGGTGGTCCGGTGGGCGGGGGTGGCCTACCTGGTGTACCTGGGCGTCAGGGCGCTGACGGGCAGGGACGGCGGCGGCGAGCAGGCGGTGAAAGCGCAGCCGCTCAGGGCGGTGTTCCTGGAGGGCGTGCTGGTCAACGTGCTGAACCCGAAGGTGGCGCTGTTCTTCCTGGCCTTCCTGCCCGCCTTCGTGGACCCGGGCCGGGGCGCCCCGGCGGCGCAGATCGCGGTGTTCGGGGTGATCCTCTTCACCCTGGGCCTGATCTCCGACCTGGTCTACGCCTTCGCCGCGGGGGCGCTGGGCACGAAACTGGCCGCCAAGGCGCGCGGGCTGCGGTTGTTCAGCGGCGTGGTGTACCTGGGGCTGGGCGCGGTGACCGCGCTCGCTGGACGCCGGTGACCGCACGGGGAACAATCCTCGCGTGATCAAGCGGCTGCTGCTGGCGCTCGTCCTGTTCCTGCCCGGGTGCGCCCCGGCGGCGGAGCAGTACCAAAAGGAGCCGTACCAAAAGCCACCGGCGGCGCTGAAGGTGGTCGACGAGGAGGCCGACGGCCGCCGGCGCACGCTCACCGTGGAGTCCCCGGCGCTGGGCCGCGAGGCGACGGTGGAGGTGCTCCTGCCGAAGGGCTGGCGAGAGGGCAGCCGTCATCCGCTCCTGCTGCTGCTGGAGGGCTGCTGCCACACCGGCGTCGACTGGATCTCCCGCGGCCACGCCGACGATCTCACCGAGGACCTCGACCTGGTGGTGGTCGTGCCGGAAGGGGGCCGCGCCGGGTTCTACAGCGACTGGGCGAAGGGCCCGAAGTGGGAGAGCTTCCACCTCACCGAGCTGCTCCCGCTGATCGAGCGCAAGTACGGCGCGACCGACCGCCGGGCGGTGGCGGGCCTGTCGATGGGCGGGTTCGGCGCGCTGTCCTACGCCGCCCGCCACCCCGGCCTGTTCCGCGCCGCCGCCTCCTTCTCCGGTCTGCTGGACGCCTCCAGGTCCGACGCCGACTACATCGCCCAGGAGCAGTCGCGCGACCTGTGGGCCGACGACGCCGAGATCGCCCGGCGCAACCCGACCGCCCTGGCCGCCAAGCTGAAGGGCCTGCCGGTCTACGTCTCGTGCGGCAACGGCGAGCCCGGCCCGCTGGACAGCACGACCAGCCGCGACGACGGCGAAGCGGTCATCGAACGCCAGAACCGGACCTTCGTCGAGGCCGCCCGCAAGGCCGGCGTGCGACTCACCGTGAACCTGTACGGCCCCGGCACGCACGCGTGGCCCTACTGGACCCGGGAGCTGGAGAAGGCCCTGCCGATGCTGGTCGAGGCGGTCAGATGAGCGCGGCCGGGATGCGGTCGAGCACCGGGAAGGACATCAGCCCGTAGGCGTAGAAGTCCACCGCCCAGGCGCCGGCCGCCTTGACCCCGCGCACCTTGGCCGCGAGCCGGTCGGCGGAGTCGCTGTCCGGGTAGCCGGGCCGCAGCACCGCCCTGACCTCGCGGTCCTTGCCGACCGAACGCAGGTAGGCGCCCACGTCGTCGGCCACGCGGGCCGCGTCCCGCGCGTAGGCGAGCACGGCGAAGGAGGGCACGAGGTCGCCGAGCGCGACCAGGTCCACCCCGAACTGCCAGGCGTCGTGCGCGGCGAGGCCGGGGGTGGGCAGGCCGTCCTGGTAGCCCTTGACCGAGCCGGTGGAGTCGACGAAGACCAACCGGCTGCCCTCGGCGGCGACCGCCTGGGAGACCTCGGCGACCAGCGAGGTCACCGTCTCGGAGCGGGCCCGCGCGTAGGCGACCACCTCGGGCCCGGCGTAGGCGGTGAGCGCTGCGCGGGTCACCTCGCCCTGCGCGGCCGGGTCGCCGCCCAGGACGCCGCCGACGATGCGCGCGCACTCCTCGCGCGCGCCTTCGGCGTTGACCCCGAGGTCGGCGGCGCGGCTCATGCAGTAGTCGCAGAAGCACAACGCCATCAGGTAGGCGTCCATCGGCCCGAGCGGCACGAAGGAGCGTTCGGCCTTGAGCGGCCGATAGTGCAGCGACTCGGCGACGACGCTGTCCACTCCGAGCCGGGCCACCGCGCGGGCCAGCGAGACGGCGTACTGCCGCACGTCGGGATGGGCCGGGCACAGGTCGGTCGGGTAGCCGCGGTCGCCGAAGCAGTTGCGCACGGTCACGTCGGGGTGCTCGGCGCCGAGGCTGCCGTTGCGCAGGAAGACGGTCCAGCCGTGCAGCTTGAGCCCGCGAGCCCGGCACGCCTCGCCGAGCCCGTCGAAGACGTCGGCGTACCCGGCCGGCGGCCGGAGCCGCTGCCCCGCGAACAGGTCGCCGGGCAGCGGGAAGTGCGCCCCGTCGTGGCGCAGGGTCAGCTTGGACAGCCCGTGCGGCGTCACGTCCCGCGAGCCGTGGTGCACCGCGCCGACCGTCACGCCGGCCACGCCGTACCCACGGATGCGGTCGAGCACCCGCTCCGTGCCCTCGCCTCGCAGGTCCTCGGCGAAGACGTACACCGAACTGTCCACAGGCGAACCTTACGCGCTCTTGTGCGCGACGAAGTCGATCTCGACCAGGATGTCCATGAGGTCGGAGCCGACCGTGGTCCGCACCGGGTACGGCTGGCTGAAGTACGACTTGTACACCTCGTTGTAGGCAGGGAAGTCCCGCTTGAGGTGCTGCAGGTGCACGGTCGCCTTGATCACGTCGTCGAAGCCGAGCCCGTGCGCGGCGAGGATGGCGCCGAGGTTGCGCATCGTCTGGTGGGTCTGCGTCTCGATGTCGTCGCCGACCACCTCGCCGGTGACCGGGTCGAGCGGCCCGGCGCCCGAGGTGTAGACGAAGTCGCCCACCACGAGTCCCTGCGAGTAGGCGCCGACCGGCGCCGCGCCCTCGGTCGTCCTCAGTTCCTTCTTCACAACAGGCTCCTTATCGTTCCGACAACCTGGTAGTCCTCGTCGACCAGCGGCAGCTCGCGCCACTTGTCGAAGGCGGTGCACGGGTGGGAGATGCCGAAGGCGAGCAGTTCACCCACCTGGAGCGTCCCGGCCACCATGGTGTGCTGGTCCTGCATCTTCAGCACCTCGACGCCGGGGCGGCGCGGGATCGGCAGCCCCTCGTCGTAGGGCGCGTCGCGCTTGCCCATGCCGACGATCGCCAGGCCGGGCTCGGGCGTGGACAGCACGTGCGCCCACACCTCCAGCGCGGGCCGCAGCTCGCCCTCGACGCGGTTGAACGGGGTGCGCTCGCGGTAGTAGCCGTCGTCATGCGAGACGTAGGCGCCGCTGCGCAGCACCACGCGGGCCTGGGTGGTGACCAGCTCGCGGGCGATCACGTCGAACCACTGGCTGCCGCCGACCGACAGGATCGGGGTGCGCACGCGCAGGTGTTCCACCGCGTCCTGCAGCACGCCCAGGTACTTGCGCACCTCCGCGGCGTCCTTGAGCGAGCCCTCGTAGCCGGCCACGCCGGCCAGCTCCACCCCGGGCGTCCGCTGCACCAGCGCGGCCAGCTCCAGGAGCTGCTCCAGCGTCCGGCAGCCGGCCCGCCCGCCGGCGTGCCCCAGCTCCACCAGCACCCGGTACGGCCGGCCGCCCGCGCGGGCGGCCAGCAGCTCGACGCTCGCGGCCGAGTCCACGAAGCTGTACAGCTCGAAGCCGGGGTCGCGCTCCAGCTCGGCGCGCGCCCAGTCGAGCCCGGCCGGGTCGACGAGCTGGTTGGCCACGATCAGCCGCCGGGCCCCGAAGCCCCGGGCGATGCGGGCCTGCGCCGGCGTGGCCACGGTCAGCCCCCACGCGCCCGCGTCGAGCTGCATCCGGGCGATCTCCGGCGACAGGTGCGTCTTGGCGTGCGGGGCGAAGGCGAGGCCGTGGTCGCGGGTGAAGGCGGCCATGGTCGCGATGTTGTGCTCCAGCGCGGCCCGGTGCACGACCATCAGGGGGAACTCATACGACCCGTCGAAAACAGACCCCACCGAAACCCCCTTTTGTCCGCGTCCGACCCTATCAACGCAGGGCCCGGCCTGCGGTCGCCCCGGTCAGGGCTCCCCCGGCCAGCACCCTGGTGCCCGACACGAGCACGTCGTCCACGCCGGTCGCCACCGCCCGCGGCTGGGCGTAGGTCGCCACGTCGCCGACCGTGCGCGGGTCGATCAGCACGAGGTCGGCCACGAAGCCGGGCCGTACCAGCCCGCGCCCGTCCAGGCCGAAGCGCCGGGCGGGGTGCGAGGCCAGGTGGACCACGGCCTCCGGCCAGCTCCAGTCGCCCAGCTCGCGCACGTGCCGGCCGAGGAAGCGGGCGAAGGCGCCGAAGCCGCGCGGGTGCGGGTGGCCGCCCACGTAGATGCCGTCGGAGCCGCCGGTCTGCGCCGGATGCCGCAGCACGCGCCGCACCGACTCCTCGCCCTCGGGACCCTCGTCCGGCCTGGCGGAGACGCAGCCCGCCTCCAGCCGCGTGTCGATCAGCAGCCGCCGGCAGAACTCCGCCGGGGTGGTCCCGGCCCGCTCGGCGGCCTCCGGGACGGTCAGCCCCTCGGCCCACTCCGAGCCGGGCGCGTGCGAGACGGTCAGCCGGGGCCAGGTGTCGGCCAGCGAGGCCCAGTGCTCGTCGAGCCCGTCGGACTCCAGCACCTCGATCGCCCGCTCCACCTCGGCGGCGGGCACCGACGGCGGCAGCACCACCATCGCCAGGATCGTGCTGCCGCGCAGGTAGGGGTAGCTGTCGAAGCTCAGGTCGACGCCCTCGCCGAGCGCCCGCTCGACCAGCGGCAGCAGCACGTCGGCCGGGCCGTGCAGGTGGGAGACGTGCGCGGCGACGCCCGACGCCTTCGCGATCTCGGCCACCTCCGCCATGCCGACCCCGGCTCGCACGCCGTACGCGCGCATGTGCGTCACGTACGGCAGGCGGCCCAGCGGCCGGCAGAGCGCGGCCAGCTCGGCGGTGCCGGCGTAGCGGCCCGGCAGGTACTCCAGCCCCGTGGACAGCCCGGCCGCCCCTTCGGCCAGCCCGGTCTCCACGTGCCGGACCATCGCGGCGAGCTGCTCGCGCGACGGCTCCTCGGGCGAGGCCCCCATGACGTCGTAGCGGATCGTGCCGTGCGGCAGGAGGTAGGCGGTGTTGAGCGCGGTCGCCCGGTCGTAGGCGTCGAGCAGTTCCGCCACCGACAGCGGCCCTTCCGGGCGCGGCAACGACCCGTTCACCGCGGCGAAGTACCTGGTCGCATAGGCTACGGTGGTCGCCGAGCCGGGCGCGAACGACAACCCGTCCTGGCCGAGCACGAACGTGGTCACGCCCTGCCGCAGCGCGGCGAGCTGGACCTCGGGGTCGAACACCACCGCATCTCCGTGGGCGTGGCAGTCGACGAAACCCGGCGCCACGAAGCGCCCGGTGGCGTCGATCACCTCGCCCGCCGCCGCGCCCTCCAGCCGCCCCACGGCGGTGACGCGCGTGCCGTTGATGCCGATGTCGGCCCTGAAGGCCGGGGCTCCGGTGCCGTCCAGCACGCGCCCGCCGGTGATGACCACGTCAAAAGTCACGCAAAGGATTGAACCACCCGGGAGACTGATTGAAGGACAAGGGGCTGCGGGGAGCCTTGGCGGACAAGGGGCTGCGCCACGACGCGATCGGCCTCTGGGACAACGCGATCATCGGCATCGCGTCCACCTCCCCCGCCTACTCCATCGCCTGCACGATCGGCTATGTCGTCATCGCCGTCGGCCTGCAGGCGCCCGCCGCGGCGATCGTCGCGTTCGTGCCGATGTTGTTCACCGCCTTCGCCTACCGCGAGCTCAACCGGGCGGTGCCCGACAGCGGGACCGCCTTCACCTGGGGCGCCAAGGCCTTCGGCCCGGTCGTCGGGTGGCTGGGCGGCTGGGGCGTGGCGATGTCCGGCACGCTGGCCCTGGCCAACGTCGCCGAGGTGGCCGCGCAGTACGGCCTGCGGCTGATCGGCCAGGACGAGCTGGCCGGGAACCGGGTCGCGCTGACGGTGATCGGCGCGGCCAGCATCGCGGTGATGACCTGGGTCAGCACCCGCAGTCTGGAGTTCGGCGCGAAGATGCAGCGCTGGCTGACCGCGATCCAGATCGGCGCGCTGATCCTGTTCAGCGTGGTCGCGCTGTGGCGGGTCTACGCCGGCGACGCCCTGGACACCTCGGTGCGGCCGAGCTGGGAGTGGTTCAACCCGTTCGCCTTCGACTCGGTCTCCAGCTTCACCCAGGCCTTCCTGCTGATGCTCTTCATCTACTGGGGCTGGGACTCCTGCCTGGCGGTCAACGAGGAGACCACCGACCGCCACCACACGCCGGGCCGCGCCGCGCTGCTGTGCTCGGTGATCCTGCTCGGCGTCTACACGCTGACCACCGTCGCTCTCCTGGCGTACGGCGGAGCCGGGGACGGGCCGACCGGCCTGGGCAACGAGGACATCGCCGACGACGTCTTCGCCGCGCTCAGCGACTCGGTGCTCGGCCCGCTGGCGATCATCGTGGTCATCGCGGTGCTGATCTCGGCGGTCTCCTCCACGCAGACCACCATCCTGCCCACCGCCCGCGGCCTGCTGGCGATGGCCGCCTACCGGGCGCTGCCGCAGCGCTTCGCCAAGGTCAACCCGAAGTACGGCACGCCGTCGTTCTCCACCACGGTCATGGGCATCGTGGCGATCTGCTACTACGTGGGCCTGTCGCTGATCAGCCAGAACGTGCTCTACGACTCCGTGGCCTCCCTCGCCCTCGCGGTCGCCTTCTACTACTCCATCGTGGCCTTCTCCTGCGTCTGGTTCTTCCGCCGCGACCTGCGCAGGTCGGCTCGCGACCTGTGGTTCAAGGGGATCTTCCCGCTGCTCGGCGGCATCATCATGCTGGCCGCCTTCGTGCGGAGCGCGATCGACATGTGGGACCCGGAGTACGGCGAGACCTCCCTGCTCGGCGTCGGCGGCGTCTTCGTGATCGGCATCGGCTCGCTGGCGGTGGGGGTGGTGCTGATGATGCTCTGCTGGCTGCGTGAGCCCGCCTACTTCCGCGGGCGCACGCTCACCGCCGACACCGAGGTCCTGGTCCCCGAGGAGGGCACCCCCACCGGCCTGTGACCCGGCGATCACCGGGACGGGCAACTGGCCGACTCCACGATCGGGCGCTTGACCAGCACGTCGTGCGCCCGCACCCGGGCGAGGTTCCAGGAGTTCCACTCCGGCGCCTTGCGCACCCCCGTGGCGATCTCGCGCAGCAGGCAGGAGCGTTGCGGCTCCGGCAGCCGGTCGAGCGCCGGCACCGCGTCGGCGCCCAGGTCGCGCAGGTAGCCGTAGTCCACCCGGTCGACGCCGCGGGCCACCTGCGACTCCGCCACCCGGGCCTCGGGGTCGACCGCGGCGAAGCCGACCAGGCCGAGGGCGCTGACCAGCACCACCGTGCGCGGCAGCCAGACCGTGCCGCGGCCGGCCAGCCGTACCGCGCCGGCGATCAGGACCAGCGCGAAGATCGCGGCCAGCCACCAGATCGCGGCCTGCACCGAGATGCGCAGCCGCGACAGGCCGTAGGCCTCGGTGTAGAGGTCCATGCGGTGCAGCGCGGAGAACAGGATCACCAGGGTGAGCGCGCACAACGTGCCGAGCTCGGCGGCGAGCACCAGCCGGGCCCGGCCGCGCGCCCGCACCACCACGCTGGCCACGGTGACGATGGCCAGCACGATGAAGCTGACCACGGCGAGCTGGAAGAAGCCCTGCCGGGCGTACTCGGCGTAGGTCAGCCCCGCCGTGCGCACCACCCGCTCCGCGCCGCCGAACAGCACCGCGATCTGCAGCACCACGAAGACGCCGAACAGCAGGTTGAGCGCGGTCAGCGGAAGCATCCACAGGCTCGGGCTGAGCTTCAGCTTGAGCGACGGGCTGGCCGGGTCGTTGATCGGCCGCAACGCGACCAGCACCACCGAGGCGAGCAGGACCGCGATCAGCACGAACACCACCAGCCGGCCCGGGATCGACTCCGCCCACTCCGGCGTGGCCAGCACCCGCTCCACGAAGCTGGCGAAGACCGCGTCCGCCGAGGCGAACAACGCGCCGAACACCAGCAGCAGCACGGTGGTGATGCCGACCGCGCCCACCGCGGGCAGCAACCGCTTGCGGGTGGCGGGGCGGCGCAGAGGCTCGGCCAGGAACCAGGGCGCGGGCGCCAGCGACAGCAGCGCCGCGGCGGCGCCCCTGATCACGCCGAGCCAGCCCGCCCCGGCGCCGGAGATCGCCAGTGCGGCCACCGCGCAGCCCAGCGCCAGCGCGGGCAGCACGTACCAGGTCGCGTCGCGCCAGGCGGCCACCGCGACCAGGGCGAGCGCGACCGCGCCCAGTGCCGCGGTCCAGGGGGTCATGCGCTTGAGCGCCGCGGGGACCGCCGCGCCGGCCAGGACCAGGAAGGTGAGCACCAGACCCAGGCCGGCCTGCGACTCGGGCAGCGCGATCGCGCCGAACACGCCCGCCCCCGCCGCCGCCGGGAGCAGCCAGCGCGGGGTGTCCGGCAGGTCGGGGCGGGGGAACAGCGGTGGCGGCACGTACGGCGGGAGCGGCTGGCCGGGGGATGGGGGCGGGGTGGTGGCCTGCTGGTAGACCCTGGCCCTGCTGGAGGCTCCCGACGCGGCGCCCACCACGGCGCCCCCCAGCGTGACCAGCACCAGCGCCACGGCGCCGGCGCCCTCCTCGTCTATCGCGACTACGGCGAAGACGGCGGCGACCATGCCGAGGATGAAGCCGACGACCGACCCGAGCAGCCCGCCGAACACCACCCGCGCCAGCCCGGGCACCGGCGTCTCGCCCGCCCGCAACACCGGCACCGGCGGCACGGCCGGGACACCCGGAACCGACGGGCTGCCCGGCCCGCCCGGCACCCCCGGGACCCGAGGACCCCCAGGGACCCCAGGGACCCCCGGGACCCCCGGGACCCGCGGTTCCGCCCCGGCCCCGGCCTCGTCCGGCCGCACGTCCGTCCCCGGCCCGGTGGCCGCCCCGACCCCCGCCGGGACGGTCACCAGGTCGGTGGGAGAGCCGGCAGGGACCGGGCCGACGGCGGGGCCGGTGGACGGCACAGTGGAGGGGCCGGTGGAGGGGCCGACTGAGGGGCCGACTGAGGGGCCGGTGGAGGGATCGGCGGGCTGGGCGGCGGAAGGGGCGACCGCGGGGGTGGTCGGGGCCGCCCCGGCGGGCAACCCGGCCGCGACCGGTTCCCCGGCCGGCGACGCGGCCGCCGAGACGGTTGGGGACGCGGCCGACGACCCGGCCGCCGACGCGGCAGGGGAGGTGGCCGGGGATGCCGGGCCGGGGTCGGTTGCTGGGGGTTCGGTGGGCGAGGGTTGCTTGCCCAGCTCCGCGTCCTGCGGTCCGTCGAGTGCCATCACAAGCCTCCCCGGTAACGCGACGACCATCCGGCACCCCGGTCCGTCGCCGATGTGGATGGAGCCGCCGTGCAGTTCGACGATCTCCTTGACGATGGCCAGCCCGAGCCCCGCGCCCCCGGCGTCGGCCGCGCGGGCGGCGTCCAGCCGGGAGAAGCGCTCGAACACCCTGGCCCTGGCCGACTCGGGGATCCCCCGCCCCTCGTCGGCCACCACGAGCTCCCGCTCGTCGGCGCGCACGGTCACGACCCCGCCCGCGGGGCTGTGCCGTACGGCGTTGTCCAGCAGGTTGGCCAGCACCTGCGCGAGCAGGTCGGGGTCGGCGAGGACCACGAGCCCGCGCGGCACCGCCATCTCCACCCGGACGTCCTCGCGCGCCGGTGCGGCCTCCTCGACCGCCTGGCGGACCAGGGCGGCCAGCTCGACCTCGTCCTCCTCGATCAACCGCGCCCCGGACTCCAGGCGCGACAGGTCGAGGAGTTGCGCGGCCAGCCGGCCGAGCCGTTCGGTCTGGGCGAGCGCGGTACGCAGGGCCTCCGGCGGCGAGACGCCGTCGATCACGTTCTCCAGGACGGCGCGCAGCCCGGTGATGGGCGTGCGCAGCTCGTGGCTGGCGTTGGCGACCAGTTCGCGGCGCTGCCGGTCGACCGCGCCGAGGTCGGCGGCCATCGCGTTGAAGGCGCGGGCCAGCTCGCCGACCTCGTCGCGGGAGGTCGCGCGCACGCGCAGGTCATAGCGGCCCTTGGCGACGATCTGGGCGGCCCGGGCCATCTCGCGCAGCGGCCGGGTCATCCCCCAGGCCAGCACCTGGACCATGGCCAGCCCGAGCGCGACGGCGACGGCGATCCGCCAGCCGCGCGCCAGGTCGGTGAGCAGCACCTCGTAGACGAAGAAGGCCACGGCCAGCGCGGCCACGATGAGCAGGCCGAGCTTGACCTTGATCCGGCCCAGGAAGTCGAGCGGCCTCACCGGCGCACCAGCGCGTAGCCGACCCCGTGGACAGTACGGACCACGTCGGGGCCGAGCTTACGGCGCAGCGCCCGGACGTGGCTGTCCACCGTGCGGGTGGCGGCGGCCTCGGAGAAGCCCCACACGTCCGACAGCAGCCGGTCGCGCTCGAAGACCTGGCCGGGCCGCTCGGCCAGCCGGCGCAGCAGGTCGAACTCGGTCCTGGTGAGCTGCGCCTCCGTCCCGGCCACGAAGACCCGGCGGGCGGCGGTGTCGATCTCGACCTCGCCGACCCGGATCACCGTGTCCTCGACGGCCAGTTGCGCGGCCCGTTCCACCCGGCGCAGCAGCGCGTGGATGCGGGCGACCAGCTCGCGCATGCTGAACGGCTTGGCGAGGTAGTCGTCGGCGCCGACCCCGAGGCCGACGAGCACGTCGGTCTCCTCGCCGAGCGCGGTCAGCATCAGCACGGGCACCGGCCTGGCCGCCTGCATCCGGCGGCACACCTCCAGGCCGTCCAGGCCGGGCAGCAGCCGATCGAGGATGACCAGGTCGGGGTCGGACCTGCCGTACTCCGCCACGGCCTCCGCGCCGTCCCCCGCGACGCGCACGTCGAACCCCTCGGCCGCGAGCCGGTCGCGTACCGCCAGGGCGATCGTCTCGTCGTCTTCGACCAGCAGAACCCGTTTCACAGGTCTAGAGCGTAGAGACGGGGCGTGCAGAAAGGCATGCCCCGGTTGTGCACATCTCGTGCAGACTTGGGGCAGTGGACATCCCCTCGTACCTTCGCCGGCTCGGCCGCCCCGACCTGCTCGGCGCTCCGGCGACGCTGGAGACCCTGACCGCCCTGCACGCCGCCCACGTGGAACGCGTGCCGTACGAAGTGCTCGACATCTGGCTGGGCCGCCCCACCGGGATCGACCCGGCCGAGTCGGCCGCGCGCATCGTGAGCGGGCGCGGCGGCTACTGCTACCACCTCAACGGCGCCTTCGCCGCGCTGGCCACGGCCATGGGCTTCCGGGTCGGCCGGCATGTCGGCGGCGTGCACACCGCCGACGCCCCGCCCGCCATCACCGGCAACCACCTCGTGCTCACCGTCGAGCTGCCGGAGGGCCGCTACCTGGCCGACCTCGGGCTCGGCGACGCGCTGCACGAGCCGCTGCCGCTGGCGGAGGGCCGCTACCGGCAGGGCCCCTTCGAGTACGGCATGCGTCCCTCGGTGGTCGCGCCGGGCGGCTGGCGGCTGGAGCACGACCCGAGCGGCAGCTTCGCCGGCATGGACTTCGCCCTGGAGGAGACGAAGATGTCGGCCTTCACGGCCATGCACGAGCACCTCACCACCTCGCCCGAGTCGGGCTTCGTCCGCACCGCCGTGGTCCAGCGCCGCGACCGGGCCGGGGTGGACAACCTGCGCGGGCTGGTCCTGACCCGGCTCGGCCACGGCGCCCATCGCACGACGCTGGAGACCGCCGCCGACTACTTCGCCGCCCTCGCCGACGTCTTCGGCCTCACCCTGGAGGACGCGACCGAGGAGGAGAAGGCGTTGCTGTGGAAGCGGGTCCACGCCGCCCACCAGGCCTGGCTGAACGGCACGGACCCGGCGGTCACGTGAAGATCATCCGGCGGCCGGTGACTCGGTAGCCTGCGCGGGCGAAGGTGGCGGCCATGGGGTGGTTGCCGACGTCGGTGTTGTCCAGCACGTACGGCCGGCCCTCGGCGGCGAACAGGTGCAGCGCCTCGGCCAGCAGGTCGAAGGCGTAGCCCCGGCCCCGGTGGCGCCGGTCGACGCCGATGTACCCGATGGTGGCGAAGCGGCCGTTGTCCACCGGCAGGACCATGCCGACCAGGTCCCCGGCGGCGTCGTAGCCGTACCGCCAGCGGCTCCGCCCGGGGTCCATGTCGTTCAGCGACTCCAGCGCGTGCCCGGCCGCGCCCTCCACGCCCAGCTCGCGCACGTCGCGCAGGTCGTAGGCGTCGAGGCTGCCGCTGACGATCTGCTCCAGCAGCCCGCGCAGCGGCTCGTCGCCGGGGCCGACCGGCTCGAAGGTGAGCCGGGTGGAGCGGGGCGGCAGCCCCCACTCCGGTTCCCAGCGCTCGGCCAGCCGCTCGACCAGCAGCGTCAGGCCGGCCCGCTCGGCGGCCTCGATGCGGACGCTCGCCTCGGCGAACGCGTCCGGCCGCTCGCGCCAGTCGGGCGGCAGGAACAGGCTGTACTCGGGACGCTTGGACCCCCACGGATGCACGTAGTCCGGCCCCACCAGCGCGACGTAGGCGGCGACGAGCAACGCGGCGCCGGTCTCGACGGTGTCGAAGTCGAAGTGGTCGAGCGCCCACGGGTGCTCGGCCCCCGCCGGACCCCAGAAGGCGGCGCGGCCGACCACCTCGTCGCCGCGCTGGGCGAGCCACAGCCAGTCGGGCCGGTACTCCTCCAGCAGGTCCTCGAACGGTTTGGCGCGCACGCCGACGCCGGTCACGGGCAGCGGAGCGGTGATCGCGGAGAACAGCTTGAACTCGCCCTCGTCACGCAGAGGGCGGAAGACCAGATCGGTCACGGGACTTGCTCCTGAAGGCTAGGAGCGCTCCCTGAGGCGGGAGCGCCGGGAGACTGCGGAAAACACGGCGTCCTCACCTCCTAAGGGCTTTTGTCCTGGTCGAGCTGGAGATCGACACTAATGGCAACCTTCGCAAACCACAACACTCGATGGCTATGCCGGTCGAACTCCAGATATCGTTCACTTTCATGAAGCTGGCCGGGCGTTATCGGCTACTGAACCCCCTCGGCGACACGGACAGTGCCGTACGGCTGGCCTTCGACGAGGCGCTGCATCGGGACGTGGCCGTCAAAGAGCTGCGGGTTCCGCCGGAACTGCGACAGAACGCGGTGCACGACGCGCGTGCCGCCGCCGGGTTGCGCCACCCCTCGCTCGTCCCCGTGCACGAGGTGCTGGACGAGGGCTGGGTGGTGATGGAGTTCGTCTCCGGCGGGTCGCTGGAGGCGGCGGTCGCCTCCCGGCACCCGCTGCCCGTCGCGCAGGCGGCGCGGATGGGGTTGCAGGTCTTCCACGCGCTGGCCACCGCGCACGGGGCCGGGCTGGTGCACGGGCGGGTCAACCCGGGCAGCGTGCTGCTCACCACCACCGGGCGGGCCGTGCTCACCGGGCTGTGCGGGCCGCGGCCCGGGCTCCCGGCGTCGGCCGACCTCTGGTCGCTGGCGGCCACCTTGCACTTCGCGCTCGAAGGGCGGCCGCCCGGTAACGAGCCGGCCGCCGGTGGGGATCCGCTGCGGACGCTCATCCGGGACATGCTGGACGGGCAGGTGCCGGCGGAGACGGTGGGGGTGGTGCTCAACAACCTGGCTCTGCCGCAGCCCCCTGCTCCGCCGCCCCCGCCGCCGCCACTGCCCGGGCCGGTCGGGCCGCCGCCGCCCGCATGGGAGGAGGCGGCGGTGCAGCAGCGGCCGAGGACGGACCTGGTCGAGCCGCCCAAGCGGGGGCTCCTCGGGAGGTTCCGGCGCAAGCGGAACGACGCCCCGGCGCCTGCGGTGAGCGCGCCCGCCCCGGCCATGGGTCCGCCCGCGCCGGTGCTGCGTCCGCCCGCGCCGGTGCTGCGTCCGCCCGCGCCGGTGCTGGGGACGCCCGCGGCGCCGCTGGCGATGCCCGAGCCGCCTGCCGTACCCGAGCCCGTGCCGCCTGCCGTACCTGAGCCCCAGCCCGCACCGCCTGCCGTGCCTGAGCCGGTGCCCGTACCGCCTGCCGTACCCGAGGTGGAGTCCCAGGAGGTGCGGCTGGATCAGTTGATCGGGGCCGACGGCCCCTTGCCGCCCGCGGAGGTGGCCGGGGTGGGGCTGGCGTTGCTGGAGCACCTGGCCGGCCTGCACGCGCAGGGCGGCCAGCACGGCGACGTCCGCCCGGCCAGCGTGCTGCTGGACGCCGAGGGCCGGGCCTCGCTCGCGCCCCCGCAGCCACAGTTGGGCAACAGCCCGTACACGCCGCCGGAGGGCCGGATGGGCCCGGCCTCGGACCTGTGGTCGCTGGGCGCGACGTTGTACACCGCCGTGGAAGGCCGGCCGCCGTCGCCCGGTGCGCCGCTGACCAGGGCGGAGGGCCTGGCGCCGTTGCTGTTCCGGCTGCTGGCCGGCGACCCGGCGCAGCGCCCCGCTCCGGAGGCGCTGCGCGAGGAGCTGAGACTGATCAGCTCTCAGCCTTCGGACGCAGGCACAGCACGACCACCCCGTTACTGAAGGTCTTGACCTCGGCGAGCTCGAGCTGCCCGGCGCTGCCCTCGTGGTAGATGAGCCCGTCGAGGCCACCACGCCCGACGATCTCCGGGTGCACCCACAGCCGCAGCTCGTCGAGGAGCCCGTTCTCCAGCAGCGTGCGGGCGACCGGCCCGTAGCCGTACATCAGGATGGTGCCCTCCAGCCCGCGCACCGCCTCGACGAGGTCGCCCTCCAGGACCTGCGTGTTGGTCCAGTCGGCCTTGTCCATCGTGGTCGAGGCGACGTACTTGGGCATCGAGTTGAACCGGTCGGCGAACTCGTCCTGCCCGGCGCGGGCCGACCACGCCTCGGCGAAGCCCTCGTAGGTCAGCCGGCCCATGAGCATGGCGTCGCTGGAGAAGAGCTGCTCGTAGGCCAGGGCCCCGGCCTCCTCGTTGAAGTACTTGAGCGACCACTCGTGCGGGTTGCTCTGCACGCCGTCGAGCGAGACGTAGGTGGAGTTGATGATCTTCCTCATGAGGTCGTCCTTCCGGTGCGGAGGGCTTTGGCCCACCAGATGAGCTGGTCGAGGGTCGTCTTGGCGGCGAGCTCGCAGTCGGCTCCCGCCCTGGGCCAGCCGCCGTCGGGGGCGAACAGGTCCCAGTAGTTCGGCAGGGAGACAGTCTCCCTGATCGGTACGGCACGCAGCTCGATGAAGATCTGCCGGAGCTGCGCCACCGCGAGGTGCCCGCCGGTCTCCCTCCCGTAGGAGACGAAGGTGACCGGCTTGGCGTGCCACTCGTCGAAGTACCAGTCGAGCGCGGTCTTCAGGGGCGCGGGAAAGCTGTGGTTGTACTCGGGGGTGACGATCACGAAGCCGTCGGCCTCGCCGAGCCGGAGCCCGAGTTCGGCCACCGCGGGCGGGGCCGTGTCCTCCAGCGTCTCGGGGAGCCGCGTCTCGGCCAGGTCGATCAGGTCGACCGTCACCCGGCGGCGCGCCTTGGCGGCGAACCAGCCGGCCACCGTGGGGCCGAACCGTCCGCGCCTGGTGCTCGCGATGATGACCGCGATCCGCAGCTCTTCCATGTCTTCACCCTGACCGAGTGCCCTTACCGAAGTCTTAAGGTGGCCTACATGCGCTTTGGGCTGCTGGGTCCGCTCGCCGTCTGGGGTGACGACGGCGAGCCGGTCGCCATTCCGGGGCAGAAGGTGCGAGCCCTGCTGGCCGACCTGCTGCTGACGCCGGGCCGGGTGGTCTCGGCCGACCGGCTGGCCGAGGATCTGGCGCTGAGCCGGGCCAGCCTGCACGTGCGGGTCTCGCAGTTGCGTGCCGCGCTGGGCGACAAGGGCCTGATCGTCTCGCGCCCGCCCGGCTACCTGGTCGACGGCGGCTCGCTCGACACCGCCGACTTCGCCGACCTGGTCGCCAAGGCCGAGGCCGCCGCCGATCCGCGCGAGCGGGCCGAGCTGCTGGAGCGGGCGCTGGAGTTGTGGCGCGGCCCGGCGCTGGCCGACTTCGCCGACGAGGAGTTCGCGCGGGCGGCGGTCGCCCGGCTGGAGGAGCAGCGGCTGAGCTGCCACGAGGCGCTCGCCGAGGCCCGGCTGGAGCTGGGCCTGTCGGTCGAGGTGAGCGAGCTGGTCGCGGCGCATCCGCTGCGCGAGCGGCTGCGGGCGGTGCAGATCACCGCGCTCTACCGCGCGGGGCGGCAGGGCGAGGCGCTGGCCGCCTACCAGGACCTGCGCGAGAGGCTGGCCGACGAGCTCGGACTGGACCCCGGCCCCGAGCTGGCCGCGCTGCACCAGGCGATCCTGCGCCAGGACCCCACGCTCTCCCCCGCGCCGGCCGCGCCGCGCACCGCCCCCACGCCCAACCTGCCCGCCCCGCTGGTCGAGCTGGTCGGCCGCGAGACGGCCCTGGCGGAGGTGGGCGAGCTGCTGGCCGGCGACCGGCTGGTCACCCTGACCGGCTCCGGAGGAGTGGGCAAGACCACCCTCGCGATCGAGGCGGCCCGCGCCACGGCCCGCGCGGCGTGGCTGGTCGAGCTGGCCGGCCTCGACCACACCTGGGACCTCGCCGCGCACGTCGCCGCCACGCTCGGGCTGCGCGACGACGTGCCGCTGGAGACCGCGCTGCGCGAGCGCGACATGGTGCTCGTGCTGGACAACTGCGAGCACCTCGTGGACGAGGCCGCCGACCTGGTCCGTGCCCTGTTGCGCGCCGCGCCCCGGCTCACCGTGCTGGCCACCAGCCGCGAGCCGCTGGGCCTGCCCGGCGAGGCGGTGTGGAGCGTGCCGCCGCTCGACCTGCCGGACGCGATGCGGCTGTTCACCGCCCGCGCGCGGGTGCCGGAGTCGGAGGCGCTCGCCCTGCTCTGCCGCCGCCTGGACGGCATCCCCCTCGCGCTCGAACTGGCCGCCACCCGCGCCCGCGCGCTCGGCGTGGACGGCCTGGTCGCGCGGCTCGACGACCGCTTCCGGCTGCTGGCCACCGGGCACCGCGGCGCGCCGCCCCGGCAGCAGACGCTCACCGCGATGATCGCCTGGAGCTGGGACCTGCTCGGCGAGCCCGAGCAGGCCGTGCTGCGCCGGCTGGCCGTGCACGTGGACGGCTGCACGCTGGAGGCGGCCGAGGCGGTGTGCGGGGTGGACGTGCTCGACCACCTCGTCCGGCTGGTCGACCGCTCGCTGGTGACCGTCGTGCACGGCCCCGCCGGGCCGCGCTACCGGCTGCTGGAGTCGGTGGCCGCCTTCTGCGCCGACCGGCTGCGCGAGGCGGGCGAGCTGGAGGAGGTACGGCAGCGCCACGCCGAGTACTACACCGCGCTCGCCGAACGCGCCGAGGTGCGTGGGAGCGAGCAGCGGCAGTGGCTGGCGCGGCTCGACGCCGAGGCGGCCAACCTGCGGGTGGCGCTGGCCGGGCCGCACGCGTTGCGGCTGGTGGACGCGCTGGGCTGGTACTGGTTCCTGCGCGGGCGGCTCGGGGAGGCCCGGCGGGCCATCGCGGCGGCGCTGGAGCGGGGCGGGACGCCGGACGCGGTGGCGCGGGCGCTGGCCTGGCAGGCGGGGTTCGCCGCCGCGCAGGGCGAGGCCGGGGCGGCTGTGCCGTACGAGGAGATCGAGGGGCCGCGCGAGCGGCTGCGGGCCCGCTGGTTCACCGCGTTCAACGGCTTCAACCTGGTCGCGGCCGAGGACTCCGGCTCGGCCGCGCTCTCGGCCGCGGACTTCCGTGAGCTGGGGGACGAGTGGGGTGAGGCGGCGGCGCTGATCCTGGAGGCGCGCGACGCGCACGTGCGGGTGGACCTGCCCGCCCTGGAGGCCGCCGCCGCCCGGGCCGCCGAGCTGTTCGCGCGGCTGGGCGACCGGTGGGGGCTGCTCCAGGCGGTCGAGTGGCAGGCGGCGCGGGCGGAGATCGCCGCCGACTACGCCGAGGCCATGCGGCTGACGCACGAGAGCGTGGCCCTGGCCGAGGAGCTCGGGCTGTGGCCCCAGGTCGCCGAGCGGCAGTGCTGGCTCGGCTGGATCGCCCTGCAGCGCGGCGCCCACGAGGAGGCCGTCGAGCTGGCCGAGCGGGCGCTGACGCTGGCCGTGGAGCAGGGCTTCCAGCTCGGCCACGACTTCGCGCAGGTCGTGCTGGCCTTCGCCGCCCGCCGCGGCGGCCGGCACGCCGAGGCCGAGCGCCGGCTGGGCGAGCTGCTCGAACCGGGCGCGGTGCACCACCCCATGGTGCTGACCGAGCTCGGCTTCGTCGCCGAGGAGCTCGGCGACGCCGTACGGTCGCTGGAGTTGCACCGGGCCGGCTACGAGGATGGCAGGCGGCTGGAGGCGCGGCGCGACATGGCCGGAGCGCTCATCGGGCTCGCCGGCGCGCTGGCCCTGGCCGGGCGGTACGGCGAGGCGGCCCGCTGCCTGGGGACGGCGCAGAAGGCCAAGGCCGAGTGGGAGGTTCCGGCCTCGCCGATCGAGCAGCTCGACATCGACCGGGTCACCGCCGCCATCCCGCCGGGTTTCGAGGCCGACTTCGCCGAAGGCGCCCGAACTGATCCGGATGAGATATATCGCGGCCTGGAACCGCCATGAGCGGTTCGGCGTTGCACAATGGGAAGGGCCCGCGTCCCTAGGAGTTGAGATGTCGCCCGTTCAGAAGTACGCCATCGGCGCCGGCGCCGCCGTCCTGCTGTCGTTGATCGTCTTCGGCTGGGGGTGGATCACCACCCTCGTCTTCCTGGGCGTGATCGCCGCACCCGTGGTCGGTTACTTCATGCTCGACCCGTCCCAGCGCGCGCGGCTCAAGCGAGTTCGCCGCCGCGGCATCGGCCGTTGACACAGGACCTCCCGTCCGCGGGAGGTCCTGTCCAACCATCGGCCCGTCACCGCTCAGGCGGTGGCCAGCACCTGCTCGGTGACCTTGCGCTCCACGTAGAACGACAGGAACGGCACGGTGCCGCCGAGCATGACGCCGAGGATCTTCGGCCAGCTCCAGCGGGCCTTCATGCCCAGATTCATCGTCGCGACCAGGTAGATCATGTACAGGAAGCCGTGCACCTGCGCGATGATCAGCGACGGCCACCAGTCCACCCCGACGATGTACCTCAGCACCATGCCCACGCAGAGCACGAGGAGCATCACGCCGACGATGTAGGCGAGTACTCGGAAGGGCTTGAGGGCTGACTCCACTGCTGTCCTCTCGATGTCCGTACGGCTTCGCGTACGTAGTGAACCCACATGAACACGGCGAACACTGCGAATATCCACCAGTTCAAGGCATAAGCCAGATTGCGCCAGGTGACGCTCCCGCCCACCTGAGGCGAGGGGATCTTGATCCCCGAGTCGGCGGCGACCACGAACCCGTTGCGCACGCTCTCCCCCGGCCACAGGTTGATCAGCTCGGCCGGGGTGACCGTGGAGACCTGCCCGGCGGGCAGCGAGCTGGCGGTGCGCTGCACGCTGTCGGTGGGCTCCGGCGGCCGGGTGCGCCCCTCGACCTTGACCGGCCCGGCGGGCACGGGCGGCGCGGCGGCGGGCTGGGCGACCCAGCTCCGCACCACCGGCACGAGCGAGCCGTCCGCCAGCCGCAGCGGGGTCACGACCCAGAAACCCGCACCCCGGGCGGCCCGCCCGCCGACGGCGTCGACGTCCGGCTTGCGGTCGGGCACCAGGAGCTGCCGTCCGGCGTCGTAGGCGCCCGAGGCGACGACGCGGCGGCCGGGCTCGCTGAACGTGGCGCCCGCCTTGACCAGCTCCTCCACCGCGACCGGCGCGGGGTCGGCGCTCGCGTGCGGCCGGCCCGACTCCTCGAAGACGCCGAGCTGCCAGCGCCCGAGCAGGATGAAGGCGGCAACAGCCCCGATGACCACCAGGTGCAGACCCCAGAGCCGGGGGGACAGGAGGGTTCGGAGCATGCCTCAAAGGTATCTCCCGGCAGGACCGGTCTCCCCACCAGCCCCGATCGCGAAATTCGATCAAAAGGTACAAATCAACCAAGGCCCCCAGCTAGAGTTCAGGGCATGTCTGACCAGCACATCGACCCCGCGGGCAACACCCAGCAGTTCCGCGCGTTCGCGCACCGGGTGGAGAACGAAGCAGCCCAGCAGCCGAAGCGCCGATCCCCTCTGCTGCCGATCCTGGCGGTCGTCCTGTTCATCGCGATCGTCGCGGTCGGGGCCTACCTCCTGCTGAAGTGACCTACCGCTCGGTCGCGCCACGGGCAGCCTGTGGCGCGCTGAGCCGCACCCCTTGAGCCCTCCCGGGCCGCCGATTACCTTGGACGGCAAGTCCAATAGCGGGAGGGCACGTGGCCGGACCGGGCATCGTGATCATCGGGTCCGGCTTCGCCGGCGTCGGCATGGCTATCAAGCTCAAGGAAGCCGGCTTCCACGACTTCCTGATCCTGGAGAAGGCCGCCGACCTGGGCGGCACCTGGCGCGACAACACCTATCCCGGCTGCGCCTGCGACGTCCCCTCGCACCTCTACTCCTTCTCCTTCGAGCTCAACCGCTCGTGGTCGCGGATGTTCTCCCCGCAGGCCGAGATCTGGGACTACCTGCGGGCCTGCGTGGACAAGTACGGCATCAAGCCCCACCTGCGGTACGGCAAGCAGGTCGTCACGCTCGACTGGGACGACGCGGCCCGGGAGTGGTCGATCGGCACCGCCGACGGGGAGACGTTACGCGCGAAGGCGGTGGTGTCCGCCCTAGGCGCCCTCCACATCCCGAAATTTCCGGACATCGTGGGGCGGGGGTCGTTCGCCGGCCCCGCCTTCCACTCCGCCGAGTGGGACCACACCGCCGACCTCGCCGGCCGCCGCGTCGCGGTCATCGGCACCGGCGCCTCGGCCGTCCAGTTCGTCCCGCGCCTGGCCGCCCAGGCCGCCGAGCTCCACGTCTTCCAGCGCACCCCGCCGTGGATCCAGCCCAAGCCCGACTTCGCCTTCTCCGAGCGGGCCCGCCGTACTCTCGCCCTCCCCGGAGCCGCCCGTGCCCTGCGCAACACGCTCTACTGGGCCCTGGAGACCCGCGCGCTCGGTTTCACGGTCGACCCCCGGCTGATGAAGGCGCAGGAGCGCCTGGCGCTCAACCACCTCGCGGCGCAGGTGCCCGACCCGGAGCTGCGCGCGAAGCTGACCCCCGGCTACACCATCGGCTGCAAGCGCATCCTGCTGTCCAGCGACTACTACCCGACGCTGACCAGGCCGCACGTCACCCTGCACACCGAGCGCATCACCGAGATCACCCCCACGGCCCTGCGCACCCGGACCGGCGGGCGGATCGAGGTGGACGCGATCGTCTACGGCACCGGGTTCAAGGTCGTCGAGAAGCTCAGGGAGCAGCACATCACCGGGCGCGGCGGGCTCAGCCTCCAGGACGCCTGGCGCGAGGGCGCCGAGGCATTCCACGGGGTCAGCACCGCGGGCTTCCCCAACCTGTTCTTCCTGCTCGGGCCGAACACCGGGCTCGGCCACACCTCGGTGGTCTTCATGATCGAGGCTCAGGTGCGGTACGTCATGGAGTGCCTGCGGCTGCTGGCCAGGACCGGCGCCCGCGCGCTCGACGTGCGGCCCGGCCATCAGCGCGCGTACAACCGGCGGCTGCGGGCCCGGCTCGGCCGGCGGGTCTGGACCGAGGGCGGCTGCGACTCCTGGTACCTCGACGAGCACGGCGTCAACCGCACCCTGTGGCCGGGCTTCACCTTCGAGTACTGGGCCCGCACCCGGCGCGTCAGGAGCGAGGCCTACGAGCTGATCCGCTGACCCCGGTACGGCGGTTCCGCGCCGCCGTACCGGGGAGCGGGATCAGGGACGGGCGGGCCGGACGACCAGGGCGCTGCCGCCGCCGCGCCGGGTGGGTTCGGCGACCGCCTGGACGCGGCCGCGGCCGAGGAACTCCAGCGCGGTGGCCGCGCCGATCTCCGGGTTGAGGACCAGCTTGTGGCCCAGCGCCTCCAGCGACGCCCGGTGCTGGTCGAGGAAGGCCTGCTCGGCCTGCGTCTGCTCGGTGTTGCGCTGGGTGGCGCGCGGCGCGGCGAGCGCCTCGGGCAGGCTCATCCCGAACTCGTAGCGGTTGAGCAGGATCTGCAGCACGGTGGTGATGATGGTGGACCCGCCCGGCGAACCGACCGCGAGCACCGGCCGCCCCTCGTCGAGCACGATGGTCGGCGCCATCGACGAGCGGGGCCGCTTGCCGGGACCGGGCAGGTTGGGGTCGCCCGGCGCGGGCCCGAAGGTGAAGTCGGTCAGCTCGTTGTTGAGCAGCAGGCCGCGGCCGGGCACCACGATGCCGTTGCCGCCGGTGGACTCGATGGTGAGGTTGTAGGCCACGACCGTGCCCCAGCGGTCGGCGACGACCAGGTGCGTCGTCTCCGGGCCCTCGTCGGCGACCGGCGTGGCGGTCTCGGCGGGGGCCGGACAGCCGGAGTAGGAGCCGTCGGGCGAGCCCGGGGCGGCCGGGTGGGCCATGGCCCGCTCACCGATCAGGCAGGAGCGCTCCTTGGCGAAACCGTCGGACAGCAGCTCGCGCAGCGGGACGCCGGGGAGGTCGCCGACGTACTTGCCGCGGTCGGCGAAGGCCAGGCGGGAGGCTTCGAGGTACTCGTGCAGGCCGACCTTGGGCAGCGCCTCGACGATGTTGAGCGCCTCGCCGACGGTCGAGCCGCCGGAGGAGGGCGGGGCCATGCCGTACACCTGAAGGCCCTTGTAGTCGACGCGGGTGGGCTCGCGCAGCAGGGCGCGGTAGTCGCGCAGGTCGCCGACCTCCATCAGGCCCGGGCGGACGTTGCGCGTGGCGCCGGGGGTGACCGGCGGGTTCTTGACCGTGGCGACGATCTCGCGGCCGAGCTGCCCGCCGTACAGCCACTGGGGTCCGCGGCGCGCGAGCTGGCGGTAGGTGTCGGCGAGCTCGGGGTTGCGGAAGACCGAGCCGACCGGGGGCGGCTGGCCGCCGGGCAGGTAGAGCTTGGCGGTGGAGGCGATGTCGCGGAAGCGCGCGGCGTTCGCGGCGGTCTGGGAGTGGAAGGTCTGGTCGACGACGAAGCCCTTCTCGGCCACCTCGATGGCCGGGCGCAACGCGTCGCGCAGCTTCATGGTGCCGAAGCGCCGCAGCGCCAGCTCCCACTGGGCCACCGCGCCCGGGACGCCCGCGGACAGGCCGCTGGTGACGGCCTCCTCGAACGGGATGCCCTCCAGCGAGGACGAGGTCATCGCCGCCGGGGCGGTCTCGCGGCCGTCGATGGTGTGCACCCGGCCGCGCTGGTAGATGACCATGAAGCCGCCGCCGGCCGCGCCGGCCGAGTACGGCTCGGTCACGCCCAGCACCGCGCCCGCGGCGACCGCGGCGTCGATCGCGTTGCCGCCCCGGCGCAGGATCTCGACGGCGGCCTTGCTCGCGTCGTGGTCGACGGTGGCGACGGCTCCGCCGTACCCCTCTTGAACCGGGACCTTTTCCTGCTCCACGGGATGGATCGGGACGATCAGCGTCCCGGCGAGGATGAGTCGGATCATGCACTCACCATGACTCAGGTACGCCCCCCGGGGTAGGGCCCACTCCCACACCGGGCGGATGCTTTTCGTCGGAGCGGTGGCCTAACGTGGGGCCGTGCGTAAGAACGACCCTCTGGTGGCGCTGATCGTCGCCGTGGTCCAGGTGGTGGCCTCCCAGGGCGCCTACTGGGGACAGAGGGATTTCCGCGAGCCGCTCGACCCCTACGCCTACGCGTTGCTGCTGGTCGGGCCGCTCATGCTGCTGGTGAGGCGGCACTGCCCGATCACCGCGACGCTGGCCACCCTGGCCGCGACCTACGCCTACGTGTGGGGCGGCTACCCGTACGGGCCGATCTTCCTGAGCCCGATCGTGATGTTCGCCTTCCTGCTCGTGGTCGAGCGCAAACGGCTGCAGGCGTGGGCCCTGGCCGGGCTCACCCTGGTCACCTTCCTCACCTACGCCTGGGTGATCGGCCGCCGCGACCTGTTCCACAACCTGGCCGTCACCGCCTTCATCCTGCTGGTCATGCTCGCCTCCGAGCTCGCCCGCATCATCCGCGAGAAACGCCGCGAGCTCCACCGGGTCGAGGAGGAGGAAGCCCGGCGGCAGGCCAGCGAGGAACGGCTGACCATGGCCCAGGAGCTCCACGACGTGCTCGCGCACAACATCTCGCTCATCCACGTCCAGGCCTCGACCGCGCTCCACCTGATCGACGAGCACCCCGAGCAGGCGCGCACCGCGCTGGCGACGATCAAGACCGCGTCCAAGGAGGTGCTCGGCGAGATGCGCTCGGTCCTCAACGTGCTGCGCGAGGGCGCGCCCCGCTCCCCCACCGCCGGGCTCGACCGGCTCGACGAGCTCATCGCCCGCTCCGGCCTCGACGTCACCCTGGAGCGCGAAGGCGCCCGGCCCGTGCCGCCCGGCGTCGACCGGGCCGCCTTCCGCATCGTCCAGGAAGCGCTCACCAACGTCACCAAACACGCACCCGGTGCCAAGGTCACCGTCACCCTGACCTACGGTGACTCCCTGCGGGTGCGCGTCACCGACACCGGCGGCACCACGCCCGCCGTCCTCGCCGGCGAGGGCGGCGGCAACGGCATCCCCGGCATGCGCGAACGCGTCACCGCGCTCGGCGGCGACTTCACCGCCGGACCCGCCGGACCCGGCTTCGCCGTCGACGCGCGGCTGCCCCTGTCCGGCGTGGACGCCCGGCCGCCCCTGGAGGACACATGATCAGACTGCTGCTCGCCGACGACCAGGCGCTCGTGCGCGCCGGGTTCAAGGCGCTGCTCGACGCCCAGCCCGACATGACCGTCGTCGCCGAGGCCGCCGACGGCGCCGAAGCGGTACGGCTGGCCGCCGAGCACACCCCCGACGTGGTGCTCATGGACATCCGCATGCCGGGCGTCGACGGCCTCACCGCCACCCGCCTCATGCCCGCCGGGCCGCGGATCGTCATCCTGACCACCTTCGAGCTCGACGAGTACGTCTTCGAGGCGTTGCGCGGCGGGGCCAGCGGCTTCCTCGTCAAGGACACCGAGCCCACCGAGCTCATCCAGGCGGTCCGCGTCGTCGCCGCCGGTGACGCCCTCCTGTCGCCCGGCGTCACCCGGCGCCTGATCGCCGAGTACGCCTCCCGGGCCAAGGAACCCGTCGCCACCGACGGCCTCGACCAGCTCACCGACCGCGAACGCGAGGTCCTGGCCCTGGTGGGCACCGGGATGACCAACGACGAGATCGCGGCCAAGCTGTTCATGTCACCGGCCACCGCCAAGACGCACGTCAGCCGGACGATGATGAAGCTCCACGCCCGCGACCGGGCGCAGCTCGTGGTGATCGCCTACGAGTCCGGCCTGGTCAGGCCGGGCTGGCTGTAGCCGCCTCGATCAGCGGCCGGTAGCCGTCCTCCAGGTCCGCCGGCAGCTCCCCCACCGGGAAGAACCGCACCGCGCTGTGCTCCTCGCTCAGCCAGAGCTCCACCGCGCCCGAGACCGTCGCCCGCACCGCCACGATCAACACCTTCCCCTGGCCGATGGTGAAGATCTCCGCTCCCGCCACCGGGCCGACGTTCACCTCCAGCCCGCTCTCCTCCCGCACCTCCCGCCGCACCACCTCGGCCAGCGTGCCGTCCTCCCGATCCGGCCACCCGCCGGGCAGCTCCCACTTCTCCCGCGGGTTCCTGCACAACAACACCCGCCCCTCGTGCAGCACCACGGCCTTGATCGAGGCGTGCATGAAGTACCAGCCGGTCTCTTTGTCGATCACGAGCTGATCATCAATCGTCCCCGCGGGTGAAACAAGTGTTACTGGCCGCTGTCGGAGCATCGCGTTAGGTTCACCCCAGGACTCCATCGCCAATTCCCCCGAGACCTCGCCCGCGACCTCCCGGTCCACCGAGACCTCCCCGTTCACCGAGACCTCCACCGAGACCGCCACTGCGAACTCCCCCGAGACCTCCGCCCAGACCTCCCCCGAGAGCGAGGGACCCGATGCAGCCCCCCGTACCCCCTCCCGCGCAGGACTGAGGCCCGGTGGAGCCGATCTCCCTCTTCCTCAGCGGCCTGGCCGCCGGCCTCGTCGCCGGCACAGCCTCCTGTACGGCCCTGCAGGGCGGCCTCCTCGTCGGCCTCGTCCACCGCCACTCACCCAGCGCCGCCACCCCCCAGGTCATCGCCCGCTTCCTCACCGGCCGCCTGACCTCGCACCTCCTGGCCGGCGCCCTGCTCGGCTGGGCCGGCTCCGCCATCCGCCTGCCCCCGACCGTCCGCGCCGTCCTGCTCGTCGCCGCCGGCCTCAGCGTCCTGGCCTTCGCCCTCCGCCTGATCCGCCACGACCGCGCCAAGCACCACCGCCCCACCGGCTGCGCCCCCACACCCACCCGCACCCGGGGCGCCTTCCTCCTGGGCGCCGCCACCATCCTCATCCCCTGCGGCGTCACCCTGAGCATGGAACTCGTCGCCGTCACCAGCGCCTCCCCCGTGGGCGGCGCCGCCGTCATGACCGGCTTCGTCGTGGGCACCGCCCCCGCCTTCGCCCTCCTGGCCCTCCTCCTCCGCAAGCTCTCCCAGACCCGCCTCGCCCTCCTGGCAGGCGTGGCAGCGGTCGCCGTCGCCCTGTGGACCATCACTTCCGGCCTCAGCCTCGGCGGCTGGTGGCCCGGCTCGACCCGCCCGGCCGCCGCCGCCCCGCCCGCGCGGGGCCCGATCGTCGTCTGGGCCACCGCCACCGGCTACCGTCCGGCCCTGGTCACCGCCCCGGCCGGGCAGCCGGTGGACCTGGTGTTCAAGGTGGCCGAACCGGGCTGCACCCGGACAGTGACGATCGCCGGGACGGATCACTCCCTCCCGGCGACCGTACGGCTGCCGCCTCAGCGGGCGGGCACCCTGCGCTATGTGTGCTCGATGGGGATGTACCAGGGGTTCATCCGCTTCGTCACGGAACGAGGGTGACGCGGTCCCCCTTCGGCGGCTGGACCGGGGTGTTGCGGGCGATGTAGGTCGCCACCGCGCCGCCGTCGTCGAGGCCTCCGGTGAACCGGTCCGTGCCCTCCCGGAAGGTCGGGAAGCCGTCGTAGCCGGACATCAGGATGTGCGTGGCCGCCACCCGGATCACCTGGGCATCGGTCACCGCCACCCCGTTGATGGTCAGTTCGGTGACGGTGGAGCCGGTCAGCGTGTACCGCACTCCGGCCGACGGGGTCAGCGGCCCGGTCTGCGCGGTCGCCTCGCCGAGCAGCTTCTTGAGCTGGGCTCCGGTCAGGTTCAGAGCCTGGAGCGAGTTGCCCCGCGGCTGCGTGCCGTGGGCGTCCTCGATGGTGAGCGGTCCTGCCTTGAGCCCGGCCTCGACGGACCTGCGGCTGACCAGCGCGATCTGGGCGCCGGAGACGGACTTGATCGACTCCAGCAGCGCGTCGGCGACCAGTTCCACGACGGGACCACCGGTGGGCGTGAGGGCGATGTCGGCGGTCGCGGTGCCGATCACCTGGCCACCCTGGAAGCCGTGGCACTTGAGGTAGTAGACGATGTTCGACTTCAGCCGGCCGGGCTGGTCGATCTCCACCTGGACGAAGCCCTTGCTGGTCTCCGCGGTCAGCTCCAGCGGCTCCAGCACGGCGGTGTGCGCGCCCTTGTGGCCGGCCGGGACCTCGACGCTCTGCCACGCCTCGGTGCCCACATAGCGGTAGCGGACGGTCTGCGCTCCCGCCGGCAGCCCCTCAAAGGTGCCCCGGATCTTGAACGTGACCGGGCACTTGGCCGCAGTGACCCGCTCGACGTCGATCGTGGCCTTCTTCACCGGCCCTTCCAGGGCGACGACCTTGAGGGTCGCCGTGGCGAAGGAGTTGTCGGCGAAGACCGCCCGCACCTCGTGCTCACCCGGCGCCTCCGCCACGGTGGCCTGGAAGCTGTAGGCGCGCTTCTGCCCGCTGACCGGGTGCACGGCCGGGGTGAAGGCGGCCGAGGTGATGGTCCGGACGTCGGCGGCGGTGTTCGTGACCGTCACGGTCACCTTGTCGCCGGGGTTCGCGGTGGACTTGCTCAGCGTGAGCGAACGCTCCTGCCCCTGGCCGGCCGGCGGCGGGGTGACCGGCTTGGTCGCGCCCTCGACGGTGTAGCCCACCGGCTCCCACGTGTCGGCGCCGCCGCCCGAGCCGCCCGAGCCTTCGGGGCAGTCGACGGAGAACGCGGCCTTGGCGGAGGTCTTCTTCGCCGGCCCGAGCAGGCGCACCGCGCCCCATCCGCGGACGTCGCCGTGCACCTTGAGGGTGGTGGCGAGCCTGATCTTCTTCACGCCCTTGCCGCCGACGCGGTAGGTCTTGACGGCGCTGGTGTCGCCGTCGCTGAAGGTCCAGACGTACTTCAGGGTCGCGGGGGCCTTCACCTTGGCCGAGACTGCCAGCCGTACGGTGGCGGGGCAGGTCCCGGCCTGGGTCTTCGGGCTTGCGGCAGCCGTACCGAACACCACCGGGGTGGGGGCGGCCTGAGCCGGTACGGCGAGCAGGCCGGCGGCGAAGGCCAGGATGGCCGCAACGCTCCCGGCCCGGCGTCGGGCCGCGGTCACTAAGGTCACTGGATTCCTCTTCCAACGGATCTTGAAGGCGGAATCCTGACAGACCCAGGTAACCGTTCGGTCAACAGCAGGGGACGGGCGGCACCGCCACCCGTCCCCCGGGTCGTCACTTGCAGGTGATCTTGAACTTGAGCGCGTTGCTCAGCTCGGCACCGAGGAACTCCGGCACCTCGACCCGCCGATACTGCTCATGCTGGGTCGTGGAGTAGAAGTCCTCCGAGTCGATCACCGCGGTGTAGCTGTCACCGTGACCCGCGGGGATGGTCAGGTCCCGGAACGGCGTCACCAGGTCGACGGGGAAGATCGCGACGCGGAACTTGATCTTCAACGCCCCTGCCGGAGCCCCGGCGAGATTGAAGGTCACCTTGTAGTTCACCCGGTGCGGGCAGGCCACGGGAGTGCCGGACGGGGCCGGCTCGGCGACCACCGACAGGCTCCGCACGGGCGAGCGGTAGACCGACAGCTTGGCGGTCAGCACCTCGCCGTTCGCCAGCCGCGCGGTCACCGTGTGCTCACCGCTGCGGGCATCGAGCGACACCCCTACCCGGTAGACCACCCGGGTCTCACCGCGGAAGTCCGAGTCGCGGAAGGCGCTCGACTCGATCTTCTTGACCTCGCTGTCGACGCCGTCCACGGTCACCGTCACGTGCTCACCGGGACGGACGGTGTCCGGCTCCAGCGAGATGGTCGGGCCGACGCAGGTGATGTCGTAGGCGACCTCGTTCGAGACCAGCTTGTTCTGCTGGCTGACCTCGATCTTGACCGTGCCCTTCTCCGTGGCCTGGACGGTCAGCGGCTTGAGCTGGGCCACGAAGGTGGCGCCGTGGTTGGCGGGGACGGTCAGCGACTGCCACTCCTCCGTGCCGACGCGGCGGTACTGGACGGTGGACTCCACCGCCGGCAGGCCCGAGACGTCGAAGGTGCCCGTGACGGCGAGAGGCTTGGGGCAACGCCCGGTGTACTTGACCGGGTCGACCGCGATCGAGAGGCTCTTGATCGGGTTGACGTCCACCTCGACGGTGAAGGTCGCGGTCACGCTGGTGTTGTCGGCAAAGACCGCCTTGACCTCGTGCGCTCCGGCCTGCACGGCGACCTTGGCGTCGAAGGAGTACTCCTTGTGGCTGCCCGCGACGGTGTGCACGGCCGGCTCGAAGGCGTTGGAGGTGATGCTCTTGACGTTGACGTCGATGCCCTTGACGGTGACCTTCACCGTCTCACCCGGCTTGCCGGCGGGCTTGCTGAGCGTGATGCTCGGCTGGGCGCACTCGACGGTGTACGCGGCCTGGTTGGACTTCAGCGCGTTCGGCTGGGCGACCTCGATCTGACGCCAGCCGCTCTGGCTCACGCTGATCTTGCCCAGGTCGACCTCGTGCGTCGTGCCGTGGTTGGCGGGGACGGAGGTACTCGCCCACGCACCGACGGTGCCGTCGGAGGCCAGCAGGCGGTAGTTGATGGTGAACGCCGTGGCCGGGGCGCCGGTGATGTCGAAGCTCGCCGCGAGGGCGAACTCCTTCGGGCAGCGGTCGGCCTTCTCCTCACCGCCCGCGCCGAGCCGCAGGGTCACGGCCTTGACGTGGTTCTGCTCGGCGGGCGGCGGGGTGCCGCCGTTGCCCGGGTTGGCCGGGGGCTCCTCGACGTGGCCGTAGGACAGGTGCACCCAGCCGCCGCTCGTCGCGTGGCCGGTGCCGCCGCCGTTGTCGCCGCCGCCGGTGCAGGTGACCGCGAAGTAGGCCTTCTTCGAGACCTTCTTTACCGGGCTGAGGAGGCGCACCGCGCCCCAGCCGCGAGCGTCGCCGCCGACCTTGATGGCGGTGTGCAGACGGACGTTCTTGATGCCCTTGCCGCCCACGCGGTAGGTCTTCACGGAGCTCTTGTCACCGTTGCTGAAGACCCACTGGTACTTGAGCGTCGCCGGGGCCTTCACCTTGGCCGCGGTCGACAGCTTGACCGTGGCCGGGCACTTCGTGGTCTGCGTCTTGGGCGAGGCGGCAGCCGTACCGAACACCACTGGTGCCGGAGCCGCGCTCGCCGGGGCGGCGAGGCCCCCAGCGGCCAGGAGCGCGACGACAGCCATCGCGAATCCCGTGAAGCCGCGCCTCGCCGTACTTGCGAGTTTCACTGCTTTCCCTCTCATCGGAAGATCTCCCCATCTCCCCGGGGAGCGATCCTTCCAGACAAAAGGTGACTAGAGGTATTTATGGGGAAAGAGTGAAGGGTGGTCATTGACCGGAGTCAATGACCACCCTTCAGGTCAATCAGTCACACCGCGCCTTGAAATGGAACCTGTCAGAAACGGGGCGGGGCTGGTCGACCACGAGCTCCAGTTGGGTGTTGTACCCCTCGTTCCTCTGGATGGTGACGCTGTGCACCGCCGCCGTGAAAGAGGTGCCGTGGTTGGCGGGGACCGCGATCTCCCTGACCGCGCGGTTCTCGGGGAACCGGTAGCGGATGGTGAACGCGCCGGCAGGCGCGCCCGTCAGGTCGAAGGTGGCATTGAACTGGAAGGTGGTCCCACAGGTGACCTTGCCGTTGCTCGGCAGGTCCGGGGCGACGGACAAGGAGACGCCCTTGACGTGGACCGGGCTGAGCACGGTGAGCTGGGCGACCAGCGTGGTGCCGTCACGCAGGTACGCGGTCACCGGGTAAGTGCCGGGGGCGATCTCCTTGACCTCGGCGTTGTAGGAGTACCGGTACTCCTCCCAGGTGGGGTCCTTGGGCGAGGGGTCCAGGGCCTGAGAGACGACCTTGTCGACCTTGGAGTCGACGCCGTTCACCTCGACCTCGATCTTCTCGCCGGGCATGGCCGAGGACTTGCTGAGCGTGATCGAGCGCTCGAGGCAGGTCACCTCGTACGACTCCTGGTCGGAGCGCACGCTGGTGCCCTTGATCTCGATCTGGATGCTGCCCTTGCCGCTCGCGGTCACCTGGAGCGGCTCCAGCCAGACGAGGTCCTTGCCGTCATGTCCACCGGTCACCGTGACGGACTGCCACGTGGCGGTGCCGACGATGCGGTACTCCAGCGTCTGCGATCCGCGCGGCAACCCCGAGAACAGCGCGTAGATGGGCAGCGACACCGGGCACCTGGCCCGCACGTCGTCGTCCTTGAACTCGATCTTGAGACCCGTCACCTTGATGGGAGCGGCCTCGACCTTGAGCGAGGCGGTGACGCTGGAACCGTCGGCCAGCTTGGCCGTCACCGTGAAGGTGCCGAGCTTGTCACCCACCGTGGCGTCGAACTCGTACACCCGCTTGGTCCCCGAGACGGTGTGGTCCTTGGGGACGAAGGCCTCGGAGCTGATCGTCCTGACGTCGGAGTGGAAGCCGTCGACCCTGACCTCGACCTTGTCGCCGGGGTGGGCGGTGGTCTTGTCGAGGGTGATGCCGGCCTTGCCGCACACGACCTCATAGCCGGCCTCGTTGGACTTCAGGCCGTCGGGCTGGTTGACCTCCAGCCGGACCTTGCCCGCATCGGACGAGGTGAAGGTGAGCGAGGGCAGGTCCGCCACGTGGGTCCCGCCGTGGCCGGCCGGGAGGGTGAGGGTCTGCCACGCGCCGGCGCCGACGCGGCGGTACTGGATGCTCGTGACGTAGGACGGGATGCCCTTGAAGGTCGCGCGCACCTTGAGCGTGACCGGGCACTCGCCCCGGTAGCCCGTGGGATCGACGACGACGGCGACCTGGGCGACCGGGTTCTTGACCGCCTCGACGGTGAAGCCGGTCCCGGCGTCGTCGCCGTTGGCGAAGGTGGCCTTGACCGGGTGCTCGCCGATGACCGCGGACACCGTCGCCTTGAAGGTGTACTCGCGCTTGCCCGCCGGGGCCTGGTGGGTCTCGGGGGTGAACGCCTTGGAGACGACGGTCTTGACGTCGGAGCCGAAGCCCTTGACGGTGACGGTGACCTCCTCGCCGGGGTGGCCCGAGGCCTTGCTCAGCACGATGGAGTGCTCGCCGCAGGCGATGTCGTAGGCGACGGCGTTGGACTTGGCGCCGTCGGCCTGCTTGAGCTCGATCTGGTAGGCGCCCTTCTTGCTCTCGGCGAAGCGCAGGGGCTCGAGCTCGGCGGTGTGGCTGCCGTTGTGCCCGGCGGGCACCGAGATCGTCTTCCATGCCTCGGTGCCGACCGCGCGGTAGGCGATGGTCAGCGGGGCAGCCGGGTAGGTGCCGAGGTCGAAGGTGGCGGTGACCTTGACGGGGGCCGGGCAGCGGCCCTCGTAGGCGGCCGGGTCGAGGGCGAGCTTGACGCCCTTCACCGGGTTCGGGTCCTCGACGACCTTGATCTTGGTGGTGGCGCTGTCGTTGTCCGCGAAGAGCGCCTTGACCTCGTGCTCGCCGAGCTGCGTGGAGACCTTGGCCTCGAAGGAGTACTCCTTCTTGCCCGCCGGGACCGCGTGGGTCTCGGGGACGAAGGCCTTGGAGGCGATGCTCTTCACGTCGGCGCCGACGAACTTGGCGGTGACGGTGACCGTTTCGCCCGGGTGCGCGACCGCCTTGCTGACACTGACCTCGGGGTCGCCGCAGACCAGGGCGAAGTGCGCCTGGTTGGACTTGATCTGGTCGGGCTGGGCGACTTCGAGCTGCTGCCAGCCGGTCTTGGCGACCTCGATCTGGCCGAGGTCGGCCTGGTGGCTGGTGCTCGCGCCGGCCGGCAGGGTGAGCGACTTCCAGTCGGAGACCTTGCCGTCGGAACCGATCAGCCGGTAGGTGACGGTGGCGCCCGGCTTGGGCGCGACGGCGAAGGTGAAGCCGGCCTTGAGCGCGATCTTCGTCGGGCAGCGCCCGGCGTAGCTCTTGGGCGTGGCCTCCAGCGTGATCCCGCGCACCGGGTTGGGGTCAGTGGCCGGCGGGTTGTCCTGCTGGGGCTGACCCGTGGCGGGTGGAGCGGTCCATTGTCCGTAGCCGACGGCGATCATCGGGTCGGGCGTGCCGGTTCCGCCGGTGGTGCAGGTGACCGCGAAGTGCGCCTTCCTGGAAACCTTCTTCACCGGCGCGACCAGACCGACCGCGCCCCAGCCGCGCAGGCTGTCGGCGACCTTCAGCGTGGTGGTCAGCCGGAGGCTCTTGATGCCCTTGCCGCCGACGCGGTAGGTCTTGACGACGCTCTTGCCGCCGTCGCTGAAGAGCCAGCGGTACTTCAGCGTGGCCGGCGCCTTGACCTTCAGCGCCGTGGCGAGTTTGACGGTGGCGGGGCACGGCACGCTCTGGACCTTGGGCGAGGCGGCAGCCGTACCGAACACCACAGGTGCCGGGGCCGCGCTCGCGGGGGCGGCGAGGCCCCCGGCGGCGAGCACGGCGGACAGGACTAGGACGAGCCCCCCGATGCCGCGCCTCGCGTGTGCTGCGAGACTCACTGGATTCCTTCCTTAGGAGTGCATTCGGTGGGATCGTTCCAGAGAAAAGTCAATTTGCGGCCAATATCGGGCTTTTCCCGGAACTGTCAACACTGGTGTCAGAAATAGCACGGTTCCCACAAGAAACTCTGACAACCGGAAAGCCAGGCCCAGCAAAGACCGCAATTACCCTCCGCAACGAAGTGATTACATGTCACCCTGTCCTACACACCCGGGAGGGGACATGTCCTGGTGGCAACTCGAGCAGGCGACCGCGGTGCCCGCGCCGCGGTCCGGAGACGAGCCCGATCTGCTGGTGGCGGCGCACCAGGGTGATGCGGGCGCGGCGCATCGGCTGGGCAAGCTCTACGCGGCGCGCGGGGATCGGTCGGCGGCGCGGCACTGGTGGGAGCGGGCGGCCTCGGCCGGGCAGGTGGACAGCGCGTTCAACCTGGGCGTCTGGCACGAGAAGCACGGCAGCCTCGACGAGGCGGTGACGTGGTACGAGTTGGCCGCGGGGATGGGCGACATCGAGGCGGCGCTGAACCTGGCCACCTTGCTGCTGGAGCAGCGGGGCGATCTGGCGGCGGCGCGGATCTGGTTCGAGCGGGCCGCCCACAACGGGTCACGTACGGCGGCGCGGAAGCTGGCGCTGATCTGCGAGGACGCCGGGGAGCTGGCGATCGGCCGGGAGTGGCACCGGCGGGCGGCGGCCGACGGCGACCTGGCCTCGGCGCACGACCTGGGGTTCCTGGCTTACGCGGCGGGTGACGGCGGCGAGACGGTGCGGTGGTGGGAGTTCGCGGCCCGGGGCGGGCATCCGGAGGCGGCCTACCACCTGGGGCTGTTCCTGCAGGCCACCCGCGATCCGGAGGGCGCGGAGGGGTACTACCGGCTGGCGGCCGAGCACGAGCATCCGGGAGCGGCCTCGCAGCTCGGCGGGATCGCGTTGTCGCGCCGGGACCTGCGCACGGCGCTGGCGTGGTTCGAGCGCGCGGCGGCGGCCGGGCGGCTGGATGACCAGCGCATGGCCGGGTTCGTCTGCGTCGAGCTGAGCGACTCGGCCGGGGCCAGCCACTGGTTCGGCCGCGCGGCGGCCAGCGGCGACGCCGAGTCGGCCTTCAACTTCGGCCTCCTGCTGATCGCGGAGAACGGCGACCTGGCCGGCGGCCAGCACTGGTTCCGCCAGGCGGCGCTGTCGGGCCACCACCGGGCGGCGATGGAGCTGGGCGGGCTGCTGAGCGCGACGGGTCACCCGGGCGAAGCCGAGCGGTGGCTGGCCGATCCGCCGCCGCCCACCTGGGACCGGCTGGCGGAGCCGGAGCTGAGCGCCAGGGCCGAGCTGGCCTCGGCGGCGACCGGCCGGCGCGACGGGGTGCCGCTGCCGGTGCCCGAGCTGACGGAGATCCTGGGCACCTGGGACCTGCTCACCCGGCCCCTGCGCGACCACGCGGACGTGGTGGTCTGGCTGACCGAGCGCAGCGGGGTCCACACCGCCGCGGTCGAGCACCTCGCCTCGGTACGGGCCACGCTGCTGCGGCCCGGCACGGCGCCGTGGCCGAGCCGGGCCGAGATCGAGCACGTGCTCGACACCGCCAGGCTGCTGCGCGCCCGGCTGGTGCGCTAGCCCGCGGCGAGGCGGGCTAGCGGCGCTGGCCGAGGTGGAACAGGTGGCCCTCGTTGTCCTTGAACGTCGAGGACCAGCCCCACGGCTCCTGCTTGGGCTCGGTCACGAACTCCACGCCGCGCCCGGCGAGCTCCTCGTGCGTCTTGACCAGGTCGTCGGCCTCGAACAGCACGTAGTTCGGCTGCTCGCCGGAGAGCGAGGGCCAGTCCGCGCTCTCCTTGTACAGGACCAGGCGCGGGCCGCCGCCGGCCGGCGCCACCTCGACCCAGCGCTCGTCGCCGTAGGACTGGTCCATGACGACGTCGAACCCCATCTGCTCGGACCAGAAGCGCCTCGCGGCCTCCTGGTCCTTCACGTACAGCGTGATCTGGCTGATTCCGATAGCCATCGACGGCCTCCTCGTGGTCTTCGCCCCCCAAGGGGATATAACCACGGCCTGCCGTACCTGGCCTGGAAGCTAGGCCAGCACGTCGGAAACCGGCACGTACGGCAGGCCGAGGGCCTCCGCGACCGGCTCGTTGGTGAGCTGCCCGGCGTGCGTGTTGAGCCCCAGCGCCAGCGCGGTGTCGGCGCGCAGGGCCTCCTTCCAGCCCAGGTCGGCCAGCTTGACCGCGTACGGCAGCGTGGCGTTGGTGAGAGCGTAGGTGGAGGTGTTGGCCACCGAGCCGGGCATGTTGGCCACGCAGTAGAAGATCGAGTTGTGCACCTTGTAGGTGGGCTCGGCGTGCGTGGTCGGGCGGGAGTCCTCGAAGCAGCCGCCCTGGTCGATGGCGATGTCGACGAGCACGGAGCCCGGCTTCATGCGGGAGACCAGGTCGTTGGAGACCAGCGTCGGGGCCTTGGCGCCGGGGATGAGCACCGCGCCGATGACCAGGTCGGCCTGGAGGACCTCCTGCTCGATGGCGTAGGAGTTGGACACCAGCGTCTTGAGCCGGCCCTGGTAGACGGCGTCGATGAAGCGCAGGCGGTCGACGTTGGTGTCGAGGACGGTGACGTCCGCGCCCATGCCGACGGCGATCTGCGCGGCGTTGAGGCCGGAGACGCCGCCGCCGATGACGACGACCTTGGCGGGGGCCACGCCGGGCACGCCGCCGGGCAGGACGCCGCGGCCGCCGTTGAAGCGCATCAGGTTGTAGGCGCCCACCTGCGGCGCGAGCCGGCCGGCGACCTCCGACATCGGGGCGAGCAGCGGCAGGGCGTTGCCGACCTGGACCGTCTCGTAGGCGATGCCGGTGGTGCCGGCCTTGAGCAGCGCGTCGGCGCAGGCGGCGCCCGCGGCCAGGTGAAGGTAGGTGAAGAGGACGAGGTCGCCGCGCAGGCGGTGGAACTCCTCGGCGATGGGCTCCTTGACCTTCAGCACCATCTCGGACTCGCCCCAGGTGGCGTCCGCGGTGTCGAGGATCTTGGCGCCGGCGGCGAGGTACTCCTCGTCGGTGATGTGCGAGCCGAGGCCGGCTCCGCGCTGGACGAACACCTCGTGGCCGTGGCGGACGAGCTCGTGGACACCGGCGGGCGTCGCCGCGACGCGGTACTCGTGGTTCTTGACCTCAGCGGGCACACCGATCTTCATTGGTGTGGGTCCTTTCCTGGACGTGCCCGGCACGCCGTCGTGCCGGGCGGGGGGTGGTTACAACAACTTCCAGGCGTCCGTGAGCACGCCTCGGAGGATGGACTCGATCTCGTCGAACTCCTTCTGGCCCGCGATGAGCGGCGGCGAGAGCTGGATGACCGGGTCGCCGCGATCGTCGGCCCGGCAGTAGAGCCCGGCGTCGTAGAGCGCGTGGCTGAGGAAGCCGCGGATCAGCCGCTCGCTCTCCTCCGCGCTGAAGGTCTCCTTGGTGGTCTTGTCCTTGACCAGCTCGATGCCCCAGAAGTAGCCCGAGCCGCGCACGTCGCCGACGATCGGCAGGTCGTACAGCCGCTCCAGCGTCTGCCGGAAGGCCGGCTCGTTGCGGGTGACGTGGCCCAGCAGGTCCTCGCGCTCGAAGAGGTCGAGGTTGGCCAGCGCGACCGCGGCGCTCACCGGGTGACCGCCGAAGGTGTAGCCGTGCGCGAACATCTCGCCCTCGGCCTTGAACGGCTCGAACAGCCGCTCGTGCGCGATCATCGCGCCGATCGGCGAGTAGCCGCTGGTCATGCCCTTGGCGCAGGTGATGATGTCGGGCACGTAGTCGAACTTCTGCCCGCCGAACATCGTGCCCAGCCGGCCGAAGGCGCAGATGACCTCGTCGGAGACGAGCAGCACGTCGTACTCGTCGCAGATCTCGCGCAGCCGCTTGAAGTAGCCGGGCGGGGGCGGGAAGCAGCCGCCGGCGTTCTGCACCGGCTCGACGAAGACGGCGGCCACGGTGTCGGGGCCCTCCATCTCGATCGCGCGGGCGACGCGGTCGGCGGCCCAGATCCCGAACTGCTCCGGCGTCATCCCCGGCACGCCGGTGATCTCGTCGGCGCGGTAGTGGTTGGTGTTCGGCACCGCGACCCGGCCGGGGACCAGCGGCTCGAACATCTGCTTGAAGGCGGGGACGCCGGTGATCGACAGCGCGCCCTGCGGGGTGCCGTGGTAGGCGACCTGGCGGCTGATGACCTTGTGCTTGAGCGGCTTGCCGGTCATCTTGAAGTACTGCTTGGCCAGCTTCCACGCGCTCTCGACGGCCTCGCCGCCGCCGGTGGTGAAGAAGATCCGGTTCAGCTCGCCCGGGGTGTGCTCCGCCAGGCGCGCGGCCAGCTCGGCCGCCTTGGGGTGGGCGTAGGACCATAGGGGGAAGAAGGCCAGTTCCTGCGCCTGCTTGGCGGCCGCCTCGGCCAGTTCGGTGCGGCCGTGCCCGGCCTGCACGACGAAGAGTCCGCCGAGTCCGTCCAGGTATCGCTTGCCGCGATCGTCGTAGATGTACACCCCTTCACCCCGGACGATCATCGGGATGTCGGACTTGCTGTACGCGCCGTGTCTCGTGAAATGCAACCAGAGATGCTCTTGGGCCGCCGTCTGGACGTCCATACGTATCTTCCCTTGTGTCGGACTGCTCACAGTTTGCCTGCTGAGCTGCGGATTGCCAAGCGAAAGCGTGGCAACACTCTGCAAGAAGTCAGGTATTCGCAGTTTCGACTTGTAACAACAACGAAATCCGCAGGTAGGTTATCGGGGTACAACGCCCGGTTTGCAGGCCAGGTAACTGTGTGTGATGCAATGAGCTGTACCCACGCAACGACCCCGGGAGAGTAGTCCGGTGACACCAGATCAGATCGAGAGCGCTGTCGCCGCCGCGATGCCTCAGGCGGTCGAGGAGCTCAAGCGCCTCGTCGCCATCCCCTCCGTGGCCTTTCCCGGTCACCCGGAGGAGCCCGTCCTCGCCGCCGCGGCCGTGACGGAGGAGCTGCTGCGTTCGGTGGGGCTCCACCACGTCCAGCAGATCCCGGTCGAGGGCAGCTTCCCCGCCGTGTACGGCGAGGCCCCCGGCCCCGCGGGCTCGCCCACCGTGCTGCTGTACGCCCACTACGACGTGCAGCCCGCCGGCGACCCCGCCGCCTGGAACACCCCGCCCTTCGAGCCGACCCTCATCGACGGGCAGCTCTTCGGCCGCGGCGCCGCCGACGACAAGTCCGGCATCATCTCGCACGTCGCCGCGCTGCGCGCCTTCCAGGGCCGGTTCCCGGTGACCATCAAGGTCATCATCGAGGGCCAGGAGGAGTACGCCGGCGAGCGCCTCGAAGCCTTCGTCGAGAAGAACCCCGAACTCCTGCGCGCCGACGCCATCGTGGTCGCCGACACCGGCAACCCCAAGGTCGGCGACCCCTCGGTCACCACCTCGCTGCGCGGCATGGCCGCCTTCACCATCGAGGTCCGCACCCTCAAGACCGCCCAGCACAGCGGCTCCTTCGGCGGTGCGGCCCCCGACGCCCTCGCCGCGCTCATGCGCATGCTCACCGCGCTCCACGACGAGAACGGCGACATCCGCGTGCCCGGCCTCCCCCGGGGCGCCTTCCTCGGGCAGGGCCCGTCCGAGGAGGAGTTCCGCCAGGTCGCCGGCGTCCTCGACGGCGTCTCCCTGGTCGGCTCCGGCTCCCTGGCCGACCGCCTGTGGGCCTCCTACGCGATCACCGTCACCGGCCTCGACGTGCCCTCCGTCTCCGGCGCGGTCAACGCCGTCCAGCCGCTGGCCCGTGCCCGCGTCACCGTCCGCATCCCCCCGTCCGGCGACCCCAAGACCACGGTCGACACCGTGATGGGCTTCCTCCAGCAGGTCGCGCCCTGGGGCGTCCAGGTCTCCTTCGGCGACCTCACCGTCGGCTCCGGCTTCCAGGCCGACTCCGGCGGCAAGGCCCGCTCCGCCCTCAACCGCGCCATGGAGCGCGCCTTCGGCCGCACCCCGCGCGACGTCGGCGCCGGTGGCTCGATCCCGCTGGTCAACACGCTGATCAAGCAGTTCCCCGCGGCGGAGATCCTGCTCTTCGGCGCCGAGGACGAGGGCGCGAACATCCACGCCCCGAACGAGCGCGTCGACCTCGAAGAGCTCCGTCGTACGGCTACCGCCGAGGCGCTCTTCCTGCACGAGCTCGGCCAGCCTTCGGTGCTGGGCGTCTGATCCTCCGGTCGTCGCGCTCGGCCCGGGTCCTGGTGACCCGGGCCGAGCGCTTCGGCTTCCGGGGTTCGGGGGGCCAGGGCGAGCGCTTCGGCTTCCGGCGTTCAGAGGGCCGGGACGGAAACTCGGTGGAACCCGGCATCCCCTCCTGCTACGAATGCCGGGACAACCCGACTCTGAGGAGAACCCCATGCTGACCGGAGACCTGATCCGCCTGCGCCCCCTCGAACCCGGCGACGCCGAAGCCCTCTGGCGCTGGGGCAGCGACCCCGAGGTGATCCGGTACATGGGCGCAGGCCAGCCCGAATCCCTCGCCCAGCTCACCAAGCGGCACCTCGAACGGCCGACCAACACCTACAGCAACACCCTGCTCGGGGCCGAGACCCTGGAGACCGGCAAGCTCATCGGCGCCGTCCGGCTGCGCGACGCCCAGCCCGAGATCGGCGACGCGGAGCTGGACATCTGGATCGGCGAGAAGGACCACTGGGGACGCGGCTTCGCCACCGACACCATGCGGACCATGTGCCGGTACGGCTTCGACGAACTGCGCCTGCACCGGATCACGCTGTGGGTGGTGGCGGAGAACGTGGCTGCCCGGCGGGTGTACGAGAAGGTGGGCTTCGTGCAGGAGGGCGTGGCGCGGGAGTCCTTCCGGCGGGCGGGGAAGTGGCATGACATGGTCCTCATGGGGTTGCTGGAGGGCGAACTCCGCTGACCCTCGCCTGAACTACTTCGGCCTTCGTCTGAGGCGCGCTTCGCGCGTTTGAGCTCGGGCTCCCCTCGGTGGGGGGCCGAGCCCCCCACACCCCCGCCGAGGCCTTCCGGCCCCGGACCCCGGGGGTTTCGCTGTTTCCGGGGCGGCGGGGCCTTTGGGGGGTCGGTCAGCGGTGACGGCACGGGCGGCCCGGGTCGGAGGCGAGATTTGGCCCCCGGCTCGAGACGGAGGCTGAGGCCTCGTACGGAGGTAGGGGTCCGTGGCCTGAGGTCCCCCAGGCGCAGGCGCGGGCCGTGGTTCCCCAAGGCCGTCGGGAGGCGTCCCTGAGATCAGGGGCGTCGGCGGCGGGCGCCTGGGAGGGGGTGGCGGGGAAGCGGTGGTGTCCTATGCGCTATCTTTTGTACTGACCGGTCAGTTCAAAGGAGTGCGCGGAGTGATCGTCGCGAAAGACCTGGCGGTGGCTGGGGTGTATGAGGGGGTCTCGTTCGTTGCGGAGCCCGGGAGTCTCACCGCGGTGGTGGGGCCGGGTGGGAGTGGGCGGACGAGTCTGTTGCTGACGCTGGCCGGGCGGATGAAGCCGTCGGCGGGTCAGTTGTCGGTGGCCGGGGTGGAGCGGCGGCGGGCGATCCGGAAGGTGGCGGCGCTGGCGCTGGTGGACGGGGTCACCGACTTCGATCGGCGGTTGACGGTTCGGGAGCATCTGCGGGAGCGGGGGCGGCAGCCGTACCAGCAGGTGTTGGAGCGGGTGGGGTTCACGGCGGGTGACCGTACGCCGGTCGGGGAGCTGGATCGGGAGGGGCAGGTGCGCCTCGGATTGGCGCTGGCCTTGCTCGATCGGCCGAAGGTGATCGTGGCTGACAACGTGGACGTGGGGCTGCCGGAGAGTGGGCGGGCCGCGGTGTGGGCCCTGCTGACGGAACTGGCCTCAGGGGGACGATCGGCGGCAGCGCCGGGAGACGGGCCGGCAGCCCGCGGAGTGGCCCCCGAGGTCCACGGTGTCGTCCCCAAGGCTCGAGGGGTGGCCAAGGGGGCCGCCTCCGAAATGGGAGATCCCGGCGAAGACGAGCGGGGGGCCCGCGGAGGGCTGGTTCGAGCAGGCGGCCTGATGGTCGTCGTGTCGTGTGTGCAGGTCGCGGGTGTGGCCGATCAGGTGGTGGAGTTGTCATGAGGGAGCTGCGCAGGTTCACCCGGGCGCGGATCACGCGGCTGGCGCTGGCGGCGGTGGTGTTGCTGCCCCTGCTGTACGCGGGCCTGTACCTGTGGTCGTTCTGGGATCCGCAGGATCATCTCGACCGGCTGCCGGTGGCGCTGGTGACGGAGGACACCGGCAAGTACGGCAAGGAGCTGGCCGAGGAGTTGCGCGAGCGCGAGGTGCTGGGCTGGCACGAGGTGAGCGCGCGGCAGGCGGCCGACGGGGTCAGGGACGGCAGCTTCTACCTGTCCCTGACCATCCCGGCGGACTTCAGCAGCCGCCTGGAGTCGCCGTCCACGGACAGGGCGGTCCCGGCGTCGCTGGGGGTGACGGTGGACACCGGCCGGTCGTACATCATGGGGTCGATCTCCGACGCGGTGTTCAACGAGGTGCGCGCGGCGGCGGCCAGGACGGCGATCCAGGGCTACTTCGACGAGGTGTTCATCTCCATCGGCGACATCCACGACAAGACCGTGGAGGCGGCGGACGGGGCGCGCAAGCTGCAGGACGGCACGGTGAAGGCCGGGGAGGGCGCGGGCCGGCTGCAGGTCGGCCTGGCGTCGGCCAGCAGCGCGACGGCGCAGTTGTCCAGCGGGGTGAACAAGCTGCAGAACGGCGCCGGCCAGCTCACCAGCGGACTGTCCACGCTCCAGGACAAGCTGGGTGAGCTGGAGCAGGGCGTCAACAAGCTCCGCCGCGAGGGCACGGGGGCGCTCGCGGCGGGTACCAGTCAGGCCTACGAGCAGGTGCACGCGCAGCGCGGCAAGGTCAACCAGCTCGCCGACAAGTACGTGCCGGTCCTCAACGAGTACGGCCCGCAGGTGGCCGAGTCGGCCGAGCAGGTGGCCGAGCTGGCCGACCGGCTGGCGGCGGGGCTCGACGGGCTGGCGGCCGAGGCGGGCGGCAGCGCCCAGGAGGCCGCGCAGTCGGCCCGGGCCGCGCTGGACGGGCTGGGCCCGGAGACCGATCCGCAGGTGCGGTCCCTACTGCGGGACGCGGCGAACTCGGCCGAGCGGGCCGCCGCCAAGGCCGCCAGGCTGGAGGAACGGCTGAGCGGCTCGGGCGACCTGCCCGCCGCCGCCCGGGACCTGGCCCGGCAGGCCCGGCGCATCGCCGCGGTCGCGCCGGAGCTCGGCCCCAAGCTGGACGGGCTGCGCGAGCAGTACAACACCCTGGACGACGGGCTCGGCAAGCTGGCCGAGGGCGCGGCGACCGTGCACGGCAAGGTCGGCGAGGTGGGCGCCGCGGCGGGCAAGCTGGAGGCGGGCGCGGGCAAGGTGGTGGCCGGGGCGGCCAAGCTGGCCGGCGGGCTCGACCAGCTCGGTGACGGCGTGGGCAAGCTGAGCGGCGGCCTGGGCAAGCTGGGCGACGGCGCGAGCAGCCTCGACAAGGGGCTGGACAAGCTGGCCGGCGGCTCGAAGGAGCTGGCCGAGGGGCTCGGCGACGGTGCCGGGCAGATCCCCGACTACGACCAGGCCGAGCGCGACAGCCGTACCGAGACGATGAGCGACCCGGTCCGGCTGGCCAAGTCGGTGCGGAACGAGGTGCCGAACTACGGCACCGGGTTCGCGCCGTTCTTCGTGCCGCTGGCGCTGTGGGTCGGCGCGATGATCGCCTACATGGTGCTGCGCCCGCTCAACCCGCGGCTGCTGGCCGGTACCGCGGGGGCGCTCCGGGTGGCGCTGGCGGGCTGGGCGCCGGCGGTGGCGCTCGGGTTCGCGCAGGTCGGCGTGCTGGTCGCGGTGCTGAAGTTCGCGCTGGGGCTGGAGGCGGCGCACTGGTGGGGCGTGGTGGGCATCCTGCTGCTGGCGACGGCGGCCTTCCTGGCGCTGGTCCAGGCGGTCAACGCGCTGCTCGGGCCGCCCGGCCGGGTGGCCGCGCTGGCGCTGCTGATGTTGCAGCTCACCTCGGCGGCGGGCACCTACCCGATCGAGACCTCGCCCGGGTTCTTCCAGACCATCTCGCCGTGGCTGCCGATGAGCTGGCTGGTGGCCGCGCTGCGCCGGTTGATCAGCGGCGGCGAGCTGACCGTGGTGTGGCAGGCTTGCGGGGTGCTCTCCGCCTTCCTCGCCCTCGGCCTGGCGCTCACGGTCCTGGCCGTGCACAAGGGCCGCACCTGGTCGCTCAAGCGCCTGCATCCGGAGCTGGCTCTGTGAGCCGGGCCGAGACGCGGCTGAAGGTGTTCGCCGCGGCCATCGACCTGATCGCCGAGCAGGGCTACAACGCCACGACCGTCGAGGCCATCGCCGAGCGGGCGGGGGTGGCCAAGGGCACCGTCTTCTACAACTTCGGCAGCAAGGAGGCGCTGTTCGCGCAGCTCCTCGACTACGGCATCGGCCTGCTGGCCACTGAGATGGCGGCGGCCGAGAACCTGGAGGGCGCCGTGATGGCGCAGCTCCGGTTCTTCGCCGACTACGGCCCGTTCGCCCGGGTGCTGCTCGGCCAGATGTGGCAGTCGGCCTGGCAGGAGGCGATCGCCCGGCTGCGGGCCGAGGCGATCGGGGTGTACGTGCGCGAGCTGCGGGACAAGCTGCCCGAGGGCCAGGTGGAGACGGCGGCGACCGGCTTGTTCGGCATGGTGCTGACCGTGTCGATCGAGCGGTCGGTGCTGCATCCCGACCGCCCGATCGAGCAGGTTCACGCGATGGTGCTGGAGCTGCTGCGCGGCCGGATCACCTCGTAGATGCTGGACAGGCCGTCCGCGGCGTAACCGGCCTCGACGGTGCGGTTCATCAGGTCGCTCAGCGCCGCCGGGGTGGCCAGGTCCAGGCCGGCGTCCTTGCTGGCCTGGACGATGTGCTCCATGCTCACGGCCATCATGTGCATGTTGTTGAACTCGCCCGGGTAGACGCCCTTCTCGATCTCGTCGGCGAAGATCTTGAAATAGCCCATCGGGCCGTCGCCGCCCAGCTCGGTGGCGGTCTCCTGGGCGAAGGGCAGGAAGGCGCGGATGTCCCCCACGAGCGCGGCGCCGTGCGCGAAGGCGGCCAGGATGGAGAAGAACATGTGCAGGCTGGCCGTGTAGTAGGCCATCGCCAGACCGGGGTCCTCCCCCATGAACTTGACCGCGCCCAGCTCCTCCAGCGCCGCCCGGTGCTGCTCGACGAGGTGCTCGGGGCCGCTGTAGAAGGCGTAGGCGCCGGGCAGGCCGATGCCCTGCGGCGGGACCATGATGCCGCCGGTGATCAGCTCACCGCCGCGCTCGCGCACCCAGCCGGCCGCGCGGCGCAACGTCTCGGGGGTGTCCGAGCTCAGGTTCACCAGCACCTTGCCGGTCAGGTCGGCCTCACCCAGGCTGTCGTACATCGACTGGTAGTCCACCTGGCTGAGCACGATCAGCTCGCCGGTGGCGGCCGAATCGGCCGCCTTGGCGCCCTTGGCCACCAGCGGCTCGGTCTTGCTCGCCGTACGGTTCCAGACCGACACCTCGTAACCCCGGTCGAGGTAGACCGCGGCCATCGTCGAACCCATCGCGCCCAGACCGGCGATCGTCACTTTCTTCGTCATGCTGCGACTCTCCAGGAACGGGCTACGGGTTTCCTACGGCTAGCCTGGTGAGGTGCGGTTCGGGGTGCTCGGTGCGTTGACGGTGTGGACGGCCGAGGGGCGTCCGCTCGCCGTCCCCGACGCGAAGGTCCGGGCCCTGCTGGCCGACCTGCTCGTGCACGCGCCGCGGCCGGTGCCCGCCGGGATGCTGATCGAGGACCTGTGGGGCGACGAGCCGCCGCGCAACGCCACCTCGGTGCTCCAGGCCCGCATCTCTCAGCTCCGGGGCGCGCTGGGCGCTCGCGAGCTGGTGGTCCGGGAGCCGGGCGGCTACCGGGTGGCCGCCGAGTGGCTCGACAGCACCGAGTTCGAGCGGCTGGCCCGGCAGGCGCGCTCGGCCGCCGACCTGACCACCCGGGCCGGGCTGCTGGCCGACGCGCTGGCGCTGTGGCGTGGCCCGGTGCTGCCCGACTTCGACTTCGCCGCGCCCTTCGCCGCCCGGCTGGAGGAGCTGCGGCTGACCCTGGTCGAGGAACAGGCCGAGGTACGGCTGGCCCTCGGCGAGCCGGTGGAGCTCGGCGACCTGGCCGAGCTGCACCCCTTCCGCGAGCGGCTGCAGGCCGCGCACCTCAAGGCGCTCTACCGTGCCGGCCGCCGGCACGAGGCGCTCACCGCCTTCGAGTCCCTCCGGGTACGGCTGGCCGACGAGCTCGGCACCGACCCCGGCCCCGAACTGGCCGAGCTGCATCAGCAGATGCTCCGCCACGAGCCCGCCCGCACCAACCTCAGCACGCCGCTCACCCCGCTGATCGGCCGGGCGGAGGCGGTCGCCAGGGTCCAGGCCCTGCTGGCCGGCGACCGCCTGGTCACCGTCACCGGCCCCGGCGGCGTGGGCAAGACCCGGCTGGCGCTCGCCGCCGCCTCCGGCCTGCCGCCGGGCGGCGCGGCGGACGGCGTCTGGCTGGTCGAGCTGGCCTCCGCCCGCGAGGCCGCCGACCTGGCCCGCGCGGTCTCGGCCGCCCTCGGCATCCGCGACGACATCCCGCTGACCGAGGCGGTGCGCGGCAAGGAGCTGCTGCTCGTGCTGGACAACTGCGAGCAGGTGATCGAGGAGGCGGCCGAGCTGGCGGGAACGCTGCTCGGCGCCGCGCCCGGCCTGCGCGTCCTGGCCACCAGCCGTCAGCCGCTCGGCCTGCCCGGCGAGCGGCTGGTGGACCTGCCTCCGCTCACCGAGCAGGCCGCGGTGGAGCTGTTCTCCACGCGGGCCAACGTCGGCCCCGGCCCGGAGGTGAGCGAGATCTGCCGCCGGCTCGACGGGCTGCCGCTGGCCCTCGAACTGGCCGCGACGAGGGTGCGCGCGCTGGGGGTGGCGGAGCTGGCCAGGCGGCTCGACGACCGGTTCGCCACGCTGGCTCCGGAGATCCGCGGGCTGCCGGGCCGCCAGCGCACGTTGCGGGCGGTGATCGACTGGAGCTGGGACCTGCTGGCCGAGCCGGAGCGCGCCGCGTTGCGCCGGCTGGCGGTGTTCGCCGGGGGCTGCACCCTGGAGGCGGCCGAGGCGGTGGGCGCGAGCGCCGAGCAGGTCGCCAGGCTGGTCGAGCGTTCCCTGGTGAGCGTCGCGCCCGGGCCGCGTTACCTGCTGCTGGAGTCGATCGCCGCCTACGCACGGGAGAAGCTGGCCGCCTCCGGCGAGGAGGAGAAGGTCAGGGCGCGGCACCACGACTACTTCGTCCGCCTCGCCGTCACGGCCGAGCCGGAGCTGCGCGGGCCGAACCAGCGCGAGTGGCTGGCGCGGCTGGACGCGGAGGCGGCGAACCTGCGGCTGGTGCGTGACCGGCGGCTGGCCGACGCGCTGGCGTGGTACCGGCACCTGCGGGGCCGGCTGGTCGAGGGCCGCGACGCGCTGGCCGCTTCCGGCGGGGACCCGGCGTGGCTGATGGGCCTGTCGGTCGCGCTGGGCGCGCCCGGAGCCGAGGCGGCCACCGCCGAGCCGCGGGCCGCCTGGTTCGTCGAGCACGTGCGGTGGGCCTACGGCGACTTCACCGCCACCCTGCGCCGGGTGGAGGACGTGCTGGCGCGGGCTCGAGCGGCGGGTGACACCTGGACGGAGGCCGCGGCGCTCTCCACCCGGGCCAGGCTGGCGCTGGCGCGGGGGGATCTGGGCGCCTGCCGTACCGACGGGGAGCGGAGCCGGGCGCTCTTCCGCGAGCTGGGCGACCGGTGGGGGCAGGCGGAGGCGGCCGACGCGCTGAGCATGCCGGCCGAGATCGCCGGGGACTACGCCAGGGCCTGGGAGCTGCGCGAGGAGGGGCTGCGGCACGCGGAGGAGCTGGGGTTGTGGCCGACCGTCTCGTTCAAGCTGGCCGGGCTGGGCCGGATCGCCCTGCTGACCGGCGAGTACGCGAAGGCCCGCGAGCTGCACGAGCGGGCGTTGCGGCTGGCGACCGAGCAGTCCTACGCCTCGGCGCTGGAGTTCGCCGAGGTCGGCCTCGGCCTGGTGGCCCGGCGGCAGGGGCGGCTGGACGAGGCGGAGACGCGGCTGCGGCGGTGGCTGGGCTGGCTCGACCAGGTCAGGGGTACGGCCGGCACCGCGTTCGTCCTCGCCGAGCTGGGTTTCGTCGCCGAACTGCGCGAGGACGCCGAGCAGGCGCTGGAGCTGCAGCTCAAGGGCCTGGCCGCGGCCGAGGCGACGAACGATCCGCGAGCCGTGGCCCTCGCGAAGGAAGGGCTGGCCGGGGCGTGGTCCCTGGCCGGGGAGACCGAGCGGGCGGCCCGCCTGCTGGCGGAGGCCGGCGCGCTGCGGGAGTCGGTCGGCGCGCCGCTGGCGCCGGGCGAGCGCGGCGACGTGGACCGGATCGGCCGCCGCGTCGAGGCTCAGCGGACGGGCAGGTCGTAGACGCGGCGCACGCTGCTGCCGGTGGCGCTGACGTCCGCGCCGTAGACGTGGATGGAGATCCCGATCTCGTCGCTGGTGTTGAGCACCGAGTGGATGTCGCCGGGCGGCGCGAAGCCGCTGACGTCGCCAGGCCGGTTGTCGGCCCGGCCGATCTCCTCCAGGTGGTCGCCGTGGTCGCGGTAGAGCGTCTCGTGCTCGTTGCCGCTGAGCACGCCGAAGGCGCACCACGACAGGTGGTCGTGGATCACGGTGCCCTGTCCCGGCCGCCAGACGACGGCGACGACGGAGAAGTCCGTCTCGGTGTGCAGCGGGAAGGAGTGGTAGCTGTCGGCCCGCCCCTGCCGCTCGTCCTCGGTCAGGATCTCCGGCGTGGGCAGGTGGGCGCGCAGGTGGTCGGCCACGGCGAAGGCGGTCTCCCGCCGGGGCCGCCCGAGGGCGACGATCTCGCGGATGCCGTCGACCAGGTGGTCGAGGCCGGGACGCACGAGGGTTTTCATAGTTTCCCCCTAGGGAATGGAGCCAACTCTCCTTCCCCTCCTACAGTGCCCTGCGCCGCACCCATAGGTCCAACAGAAGTATTTGGGGTTATATATAGATGTGCTTGATGTGATCCGGCTCCGCGTCCTGCTCGCCGTCGCCCGGCGCGGCTCGGTCACGGCCGCCGCCCGCGACCTGCACTACTCCCAGCCCTCGGTCAGCCACCACCTGTCCAGGCTGGAGGCCGAGACCGGGGCCAAGCTGGTGCAGCGAGCCGGGCGCGGGATCCGGCTCACCGAGGCCGGCCGCCTGCTCGCCGAGCGCGCCGCGGAGATCATCGCCCGCCTCGACGCCGCCTCCGAGGAGCTCGCCGCGCACGTGGGCCTGCGCTCCGGCCGCGTACGGCTGGCCGCCTTCCCCTCCGCGCTGGGCACCTTCGTCCCGCAGGCCGCCCGCCGCCTGGCCACCGCCCACCCCGGCCTGCGCCTCGAACTCACCGAGACCGAACCGCCCGAGGCGCTGCGCCTGCTCAGAGCCGGCCGCGTCGACGTCGCGGTGATCTTCCGCTACGACGACACCGCGCCCGAGGCGGGCGACCTGCGGCTCATCCCGCTCCTCGACGACCCCAGCTACCTCGTCTCCCCCGACCTGGAGGTCTCCGGGGACCTGGCCCGGCACGCCGGCGCCTCCTGGATCGCCGGCTGCGACCGCTGCCGCAGCCACCTGCTCGACCTGTGCGAGCAGGCCGGGTTCGAGCCGTCGATCTCCTTCACCAGCGACGACATCGTGGCGGTGCAGGCGCTGGTGGCCGCGGGCATGGGCGTCACCGTGCTGCCCGGCCTGGCGCTGCGCGCGCACCGCAACCCGGAGGTCGGCATCGCCGCCATACCCGGCTCCACCCGGCACGTCATGGCCGCGGTGTACGGCGAGCCGCCCGACCAGCCCGGCACCCTCGCCCTGCTGGAGGCGCTGGCCGCCGATAACCCGTTGACGGGCTCCCTAGCATGAGAGCATGCCGGACTTCGCGACCCTGCTGCTGTTCAGCGCCATGACGATGGGCATCCTGCTGGTGCCCGGCCCCGCGGTGGTCTACATCGTGACCAGGAGCGTGACGCAGGGCAGGGTGGCCGGGCTGGTCTCGGTGGCCGGCGTGCACGCCGGTTCGCTGGTGCACATCGTGGCCGCCGCGCTCGGCATCAGCGCGGTCCTGGCCGCCTCGGCGACCGCCTTCACCGTGGTGAAGATCCTCGGCGTCGCCTACCTCCTCTACCTCGGCGTCCGCACGCTGCTGCGCAAGGACGCGGGCGAGACCCCGGAGCTGCGGGTCTACTCCAAGCGGCGGTTGTTCTGGGAGGGCTTCGTGGTCAACGTGCTCAACCCGAAGACCGCCCTGTTCTTCCTGGCCTTCCTGCCGCAGTTCGTCTCGACCACCGAGCCGATCCTGCCGCAGGTGCTGGTCTTCGGCGGGCTCTGGGTCGGGCTCGGCCTGCTGTCCGACGGCGCCTTCGCGGTGTTGTCGTCCAGCCTGGCCGGGCGGCTGCGCAGCTCGCAGCGGGCCCGGCGCCGGCTCGACATCGGCAGCGGCGTCATCTACCTGGGCATGGGCGCCTTCCTCGCCACCGCCTCAAAGAGCTGACGCTTCGACGATCTTCCGCGCCCAGCGGTAGTCGGCCTTGCCCGCGGGCGAGCGGACGATCTCGGGGACGAAGGCGTAGCTGCGCGGCACCTTGTACCCGGACAGCCGCTCCCGGCAGTGCGCGTCGAGCTCGGCCGCGCTGGGTTCCGCGCCCGGCCTGGCCTCGACGACGGCGGCGACCCTGGTGCCCCACGTCTCGTCCGGCACCCCGGTGACCACCGCGTCGAAGACCGCCGGATGGCCCTTGAGCACGGCCTCGACCTCCTCGGGGAAGACCTTCTCCCCGCCGGTGTTGATGCACTGCGAGCCCCGGCCGTAGATGGTGATCGTGCCGTCGTCGTGCACGGTGGCCAGGTCGCCGGTGAGCAGCCAGCGGGTGCCGTCGCGGTCGGTGACGAAGGTCTGCGCGCTCTTGGCCGGGTCGTTGTAGTAACCGAAGGCGATCCGCCCCGACTTGGCCACGGTGCCCATCTCGCCGGGCCCGACCGGTTCCAGCTTCTCGTTGAGCACCACGAGCCGAGCGGTCGAGTTGGGCTGGTACTTCAGCCCGCTCTCCGGCGAGGAGCCAGCCACGCCCGAGGCGGTGTAGCCCGACTCGGTCGAGCCGAAGTTGTCGAGGATCATCACGTTCGGCAGCAGTTCCTGCAGCCGGTCGCGCACCGCGCCGGACAGGATCGCCCCGGTGGAGCTGACCACGAACAACGACGACACGTCGTAGGAGCCGGCGGCCAGTGCCTCGGCCAGCGGCCGGGCCATGGCGTCGCCGGTGATGTTCATGGTGAACACCCGCTCACGCTCGACCGTGCGCCAGACCTCGGCGGCGTCGAACTTGCGCACGTAGACCATGGTGGAGCCCATCCACCAGGCGATGAAGGTGGCCATCTGCGCCGCGCCGTGCATCAGCGGCGGGGCCGCCATCATCACCATCGGCGTGGCCTTGACCGCCTCGTCGATCACCTCTCGCGGGGTGGCGCGCGGCTCGCCGTAGGGGTTGCCGCCGCCGAAGGCCATGAACAGGTCCTCGGTGTGCCACATCGCGCCCTTGGGCAGGCCGGTGGTGCCGCCGGTGTAGATGATGTACACGTCCTGGCCGGACCGGGTGGGGAAGCCCCTGGTCGAGGGCTGGTCCTTCAGAGCCTCGCCGTACGGCACGGCCGTGGCGGAGGAGCCGCCGACGACGATCCGGTGGCGTAACAGCGGCGCCGAGACCTTGGAGACCCGCTCCTCGAACTCGGCGTCGTAGAGCAGCGCGACCAGGTCGGCGTCGGTGAACAGGTAGCTCAGCTCGGCCTCGACGTAGCGGTAGTTCACGTTGATCGGCACCGCGCGGATCTTCAGCGCGGCCAGGATGCCGGCGATGTACTCGATGCCGTTGTAGAGCTGCAGCCCCACGTGCTGCCCCGGCCCGACGCCCTGCGCCAGGAGGTGGTGCGCCAGCCGGTTGGCCTCGGCGTCGAGTTCGGCGTAGGTCCGGCGCTCCGTCCCGCAGACCACGGCCACGCGGTCGCCGATCGTGTCGGCCAGGCCCTCGAACAGGTCGGCGTGGTTGAACTCCATCGGCTCCTCCTTGGGCCTAGGGTTTCCTGCCCCCCACGATCCACATCGCGAAGAACTGCGCGCCCCCGCCGTAGGCGTGGCCGAGCGCCAGCCGTGCCCCGTCCACCTGGTGCTCCCCCGCCTGCCCGCGCACCTGCTGGGCCGCCTCGGCGAACCGGATCAGGCCGGAGGCGCCGATCGGGTTGCTGGACAGCACCCCGCCCGAGGCGTTCCACGGGATGTCGCCGTCGAGCGCGGTCGCGCCCGACTCGGTCAGCTTCCAGCCCTCGCCCTCGGCGGCGAAGCCGAGGTTCTCCAGCCACATCGGCTCGTACCAGGAGAAGGGCACGTACACCTCGGCCACGTCGAGGTCGCGGCGCGGGTCGCTCACGCCCGCCTGGGCGTAGACGTCGGCCGCGCAGTCCTTGCCGCCCTGCGGGTTGACCGTGTCGCGGCCGGCGCGGAAGATCGGCTCCGAGCGCATCGCCGCGCCGTGGACCCAGGCCGGGGTGCCGGTCACCTTGGTCTCGGCGGCCAGCACCATCGCGCAGGCGCCGTCGCTCGACGGACAGGTCTCCAGGTAGCGGATCGGCTCCCAGAGCATCGGCGTCGACTCGACCATCTGCCGGTTGATCCCCGGGATGCGCAGGTGGGCGTAGGGGTTCTTCAGCGCGTTCAGCCGGTCCTTGACCGCGACCAGGGTGCCGATGTGCTCGGGCGCGCCGCTGCGCCGGATGTACTCGCGGATGTGCGGGGCGAAGTAGCCGCCCGCGCCCACCACCAGTGAGGCGTTGAACGGCAGGTGCGTGGACAGCGCCCAGGTGGCGTTGGACTCCGACTGCTTCTCGTAGGCGACCACCAGCACCCGCTCGTGCACGCCGGCCTGGATCAGCGAGGCGCCGACCAGCGCGGTCGAGCCGCCGACGCTGCCGGCGGTGTGCACGCGCATCATCGGCTTGCCCGCCGCGCCGAGCGCGTCGGCCAGGAACGCCTCGGGCATCATCACGCCCTCGAACAGGTCGGGCGCCTTGCCGATGACGACCGCGTCGATGTCCTTGAAGGTCAGCCCGGCGTCCTCCAGCGCGGCCAGCGCGGCCTCGCGCACCAGGCCGGGCATCGAGACGTCCTGGCGTTTGGTGGTGTACCGCGTCTGCCCGACGCCGATCACCGCGCACCGCTCACCCATGGCCGGCCTCCATCACCGCGACGAGGTTGTGCTGCAGGCAGGGGCCGCCGGCGGCGTGGCCGACCACGCGGGTGGCGTCGCCGTCGTGGATGCGCCGCGCGGCCTCGCCGAGCCGGATGAGGCCGGTGGCCATCACCGGGTTGGCCGCCAGCGGCCCGCCGGACGGGTTGACCACGGTCTCGGGCGGCAGGTCGAGCGCGCGGCGCAGGATGAGCTCCTCGTGGGCGAAGCAGGCGTGCAGTTCGGCCACGTCCACGTGGCCCTTGCCGACCCCCGCCGCGCGGGCGGCGTCGGCGGCGGAGGCCGACCGGGCGAGATCCCGCATGCCCAGGTAGTGCGGTTCGATGCGGTGCGCCAGGCCGGTGAGGTAGGCGGGCCGCGCGCACAGCTCCCCGGCCGCCTCCCCGGCGGCCAGCACGACCGCCGCCGCGCCGTCGGTGACCGGTGGGGCGTCGCCCTCCAGCGGCAGGTCGGGCGCGTGCGGGTTGGCCAGCCCGTCGGTACGGCTCCGCCGGACGATCTCGTCGAGCTCGGCCTGCGGCGCACCGAGCGCGGCGGCCTGGAGCCCGGCGAGCGAGAGCTGGTCGAGGCCGAGGGGGGCCAGGTAGTAGGGGTCGAGTTGGAGCGTCGCGATCGAGCGCAGGTCGCCGAGGGTGGACTTGCCGAAGCCGTAGACCAGGGCGGTGTCCACGTCGCCGTGCTGCAGCCGGACCCACGCCTCGTACAGCGCCCAGGCGGCGTCCATCTCGACGTGCGACTCGGAGATCGGCGGCCAGGCGCCGAGCGCGTCGAGCGCGGAGACGAAGGAGAAGGGCGCCCCGGCCAGGTAGTCGCAGGAGCCGGAGCAGGTGAAGCCGAAGCGCCGCAGCCCGGTCCGCTCGCGCACCTCGTCGAGGACCGGCAGCAGCAGCTCCGGCTCGGACAGGCCGGTGTCGGTGAGGGTGTGCCGGGTCTGGGCGAAGGCGACGATCGCTACCTCTCGCATCACAGGGCCACGTCTTCCTCGCCCGTGGGGGCGAACCAGCGGACATTGCTCATCGACAGGGTGCGCTGCTCGGGCGGCAGCCACTCGGCGCGCACTCGCATGCCCTGCCGTACCTCGTGCGCGGGCAGGCCGCCGACCAGGGCGATCATCGGGACGTCGGCGCCGTCGAGCAGGATGTAGGCCGAGACGAACGGCACCTCGGGGGCGCGCGGGTCGGGCAGGTTGTTGATGGCGAAGGTGGTGATCGTGCCGGTGTCCGGCAGGCGGACCTCCTCGCCGACGGCCACACCGCATTCCGGGCAGGAGGTGCGGAAGGGCACGTAGACCTTGGCGCACGAGCCGCAGCGCGCGCCCAGGAAGTAGCCGTCGCGCACGCCTTCCAGGAAGCGGGTGAGCGAGTCGCTCGCGCGGATGCGGTAGCGCGCGGGGATCGCCGAGGTGATCATCGTGACCTCGGGGACGAAGCACGCCAGGTCGGTGATGTCGCCGGTGCGCTGCTCGCGCCAGACCGGCCGCACCCGCAGGCCGGGCTTGAGCGCCTTGGGGCTGCCCGCGTCGAGCGCGTGCACCAGGGCGGTGTCGGCGCCGTCGAGCCTGATCAGCGCCCAGGCGAAGGGCCGGTCGAGCGGATGCTCGGGGCGGGGCTCGGCGACCCAGGACGCGGCGGTGACCGTTCCGGCGGGTCCCACCTCGGTCCAGTCGCCGGTGACCGCCTCGCCGGTGTCGGGGTCGTACTCCAGCGGCGGCACCAGCACCCGGCCCTCGCGGGTGCGCACGCCGTACAGCCGCCGCTCGCGCAGCTCGGTGAGGAAGCGCCCGATCACCGGCCCGGTGCTGCGGGTGTAGCCGCCGGGGAACTCCAGGACGTGCTCGGCGACCAGCGGCTCCTCAGATGGCACGGCCGTGTCCCTCCCAGTAGGGGTCGCGCAGCTTGCGCTTGAGCAGCTTGCCGTTGGGCTCGCGCGGCATCTCGGCGATGAAGTCGATGGTCCGCGGCCACTTCATCCGGGCCAGCCGCCCGTCCAGCGAGGCCAGGATCTCGGCGGCCAGCTCGGGCCCGGGGGCCACGCCCGCCGCGGGCTCGACGACGGCCTTGATCTGCTCGCCCCACTCCTCGTCCGGCACGCCGAAGACGGCGACGTCGGCGACCTTGGGGTGGATCATGATCTCGTTCTCGATCTCGGCCGGGTAGATGTTCGCCCCGCCGGAGATGATCAGGTCCGCCTTGCGGTCGCAGAGGAACAGGAAGCCGTCCTCGTCGAGGTAGCCGATGTCGCCGACGGTGAAGTAGTCGTCCAGCCGCCCGGCCTCGGTCTTGGCCGCGTCGCCCTTGTACTCGAAGGAGACGCCCATCATCTTCATGTAGACAGTGCCGGGGGTGCCGGGTGGAACAGGTTTCAGTTCGTCGTCGACGATGAGCAGCTCGCTGATCGGCCACGCCTTGCCCACCGTGCCGGGGTGCGCCCGCCAGTCCTGCGGCGTCGCCAGCGTGCCGCCGCCCTCGGTGGCCGCGTAGTACTCGTAGACGCAGTCGCCCCACCAGTCGAGCATCGCCTGTTTCACCGGCACTGGACAGGGGGCGGCCGCGTGGATCATCCAGCGCAGCGAGGACAGGTCGTACTTGTCCCGTACGGCAGGCGGCAGCGCGAGCAGCCGCTTGAAGTGCGTCGGGACCAGGTGCGAGTTGGTGACCCGGTGCCGCTCGCACAGCCGTAACGTCTCCTCGGCCTCCCAGCGGTCCATGAAGACCAGCGTGTGCCCCATGTGCAGCGCGGTGCCGCCGAACTGGGTGACCGCGGTGTGGTAGTTGGGGGAGGTCACCAGGTGCACGTTCGGCTTGCCGGGGGTCATGCCGAACAGCGAGAGCAGGAAGGTCATCAGCTCGGCGCCGTCGTCGGGGTCGAGGCCGCTGAGCCGGCGCCGCACGCCCTTCGGCTTGCCGGTGGTGCCCGAGGTGTAGTGCATGGTCGCGCCTGCCGTACGGTCCTCGGGCAAGGTGGCGGGCTGGGCGGCGGTGAGCTCGGCGGCCGGGCGGAAGCCCGGCACCTCGCCGAAGGCGAAGCGCCGGTGCGACTCGATCACCTCGGCCGCGCGGACCGCCTCGGCGGCGAAGCGCTGGTCGGCGAAGAAGGCCTTGGCCTCGCTGTCGGCGACGATGTAGGCGATCTCGGGGCCGGTCAGGTGCCAGTTGACCGGGGTGTAGTACCAGCCGGCCTGCAGCGCGGCCAGGTAGAGCACCAGGCCCTCGGACCCGTTCGGCACCAGCCCGCAGAAGCCGTCGCCGGGCCGCAGGCCCAGCTCACGTAACCCGTGGACGAGCCGGTTGGCCCTGGCCAGCAGGTCGCCCGCGCGGTGCTCGACGCCGTCGGGATCCACTGCGGCGACCCACTCGGGGTCGGCCTGTGCGAGTCTCCAGAATCCGAGCGTGCCCATCGCAGCTCCCTCATCGGTCCGTCGACAGCGAGAACACGTTCTCGTTCGCCGTCGCAGCGTAACCCCGGGGCGCTTCCCCTAGCAAGCGCTTGATAGACCCGGACGCGTGGTTAGATATCACCCACGAGATCACTTTGTGCCCTAAAGGTAATGAAACGGCAAAGAAACTTGACCTTATGTCCGTTTTGGCCGTTAAAGGTGTGATTTGTGAGAGAGGATGGCCCCCGCGAGACGGCGTGTTCCCGAGATCGGGGGTCTCAACGAACCCCGCGCCGTTCTCGTCGATTGGGAGAACATGCGCTTCAACAAGTCCCTCGCGGTAGCCGGAGCCCTGGGCCTGGCCGTCCTCACCGCGGGTCCCGCCCTGGCCGAGCCGGTCCCGGCCGACCCTCAGACCTCGGTCACCCCCGAGACGCCCAAGCCGGAGACGGCCGAGAAGAAGGCGCCCGAGACCAAGGCCCCTGAGACGTCCAAGCCCGAGACCGGCAAGCCCGGCAACGGCCAGACCCCGGAGAACAAGCCCTCCGAGCAGGCGGCCGAGGAGCGCCACGCCGCAGTCAAGATCGGCCTGAGCACCTACGAGGCGAAGGCCGGCGACCAGGTCACCGTCCGCGCCCACGCCAGCCGCTTCGCCAGCACGGTCACCTTCAGCTCCGACCTGTTCGGCACGAAGACCGTCGCCACCGACCGCGGCTTCGCGGAGTACACCTTCACCGTCCCGGCCCAGGCCGACAGCGGCACCTTCAAGGTCACCGCGGCCACCCGCTACACCTCGGCCTCGGCCGACCTGAAGGTCACCCACGTCGCCAAGGAGCTCAAGCTCGGCCTGAGCACCTACGAGGCGAAGGCCGGCGACCAGGTCACCGTCCGCGCCCACGTGGACTCCCGCGCCGGCGACGTCATCTTCAGCTCCGACCTGTTCGGCGCCAAGCCGGTGCAGGCCAAGGGCGACAGCGACGGCTACGCGGTCGCCGAGTACACCTTCACCGTCCCGGCCCAGGCCGACAGCGGCACCTTCGCGGTGCGCGCCGACGCCGGCCGCTACGGCAAGGACTCGCGTGACCTCAAGGTCTCCGAGAAGGCCTCGATCGAGCCGCGCATCGGCATGAAGGACAAGGTCGTCCGCGGCGAGCAGGTCGTCGTGGACGTCGCCGGCGACCTGCGCGAGGGCACCGCCATCCTGAGCGGCGACGCCTTCGAGCGCGTCTACCACGTCCCGCTGAAGGACCAGGGCAACGGCGTCGGCCGCGGCCAGGTCACCGTGACCATCGCCAAGGACGCCAAGCTCGGCTACTCCGAGGTCCGCGCCGACTTCGGCCGCTGGGGCAAGGCCGTCGGCAGCATCACCGTCGGCGAGAGCGCCACCCCGATCGTGGGCGTCGGCGTCACGCTCGACCCGAGCACCGTCGTGCAGGGCAAGTCCACCACCGCCTCCGTCACCACCAAGGCCGTCGCCGACGGCACCGTGGTGAAGGTCAAGTGGGCCGGCGGCGAGATCCCCGCCACCGTCAAGGACGGCAAGGCCGTCGCGGTCCTCAACGTGCCCGCCGACGCCGCCGTGGGCGCGAGCAAGGTCGTCGCGGTCCTGCCCTCGGGCCAGGTCAGCGCGCCCGCCACGCTCACCGTCGTCGCCGCGCCGGTCCCCGCCGCCAGCGTCGCGCTGCGCCTGGAGCCGCCCTTCGTCCACCCCGGCCAGAGCTACTACGCCGGCGTGACCACGAAGAACGTCAAGCCGGGCACCTGGGTCACCGTCAAGGACCCGGGCGGCAAGAAGCACTACGCCAAGCTCGACGCCTACGGCACCGCCCGCGTCAAGCTGACCGCGCCGAAGAGCGTCAAGCCGGGCCGCTACACCGTGCTCGCCACGGTGGCCGGCAAGTCCGGCACCGCGACCCTGACCGTGGTCAAGCCGGCCCCCAAGGCCCAGGTCGACCTGGTCCTGAGCACCAACAAGGTCAACGCCGGCGGCAAGTTCTCCGCCCTCGTGCTCACCAAGCACGTCGGCAAGGGCACCGCCACCATCGTGGACCCGAACGGCAAGCACTTCACCGTCAAGCTCAACGGCCACGGCGTCGGCGGCAAGAAGTTCTACGTGCCCACCAGCGTCAAGCCGGGCACGTACTGGTTCAAGGTCTACGTCAACGGCGCCTCCGACGCCGAGAAGCTGACCGTCAAGCCGAAGGTCGTCGCCCAGTCGCTCGCCCTCACGCCGCAGGGTGGCGCCGCCACCGGTGGCGGCCTGTCCGGCAGCCCGCTGGCCGGCGTGGCGCTCGGCGGTCTGCTGATCGCCGGCGGCGTCGGCTCGGCCCTGTTCGGCCGCCGCAAGGCCGAGCAGGCCTGATCACCGCAGTTCACTCGGAAGGGGTACGGCTCGCGCGAGCCGTACCCCTTTCGGGGCATCCACGGGGAGCGAGATGAGGAGCACACTGACCCAGGTCGCCGCGGCGATGCTGGTCTTCTGCGGGCTGCTGATGGTGGCCGGGGCGCTGCGCGGCACGCCCGTCCAGCCGGCCCACGCGGCCGAGCTGCCGGTGGCGGCGGCCAGTCCCGCGGCCGAGCCGGCGGTCTTCACCGAGGAGGCCGCGGTGCTGCCCGAGTCGGAGCCGGCCACGATCTCCATCCCGAAGATCGGCGTCAAGACGGCGACGATCGACCCGGTGGGGCTCAACGCCGACCAGACGATCGAGGTGCCGCCGCTGAGCGAGCCGGACCTGGTCGGCTGGTACAAGCACCGGCCCACCCCCGGCGAGCGGGGCGCGGCCGTGCTGGTCGGGCACGTGGACGCCTACGGCAAGCCCGCGGTCTTCCACCGGGCGCACACCCTGGAGCCGGGCGACTCGATCGAGGTCGCGCGTGCCGACGGCTCGACCGCGACGTTCGCGGTGGACAGCCTGGAGCGGGTGGACAAGGACGCCTTCCCCACCCAGAAGGTGTACGGCCCGGCCGACGCGGCCGAGCTGCGGCTGATCACCTGCGGCGGCGAGTTCGACCCGGCCACCGGGCACTACGAGGACAACGTCATCATCTATGCGCACCTGGTGAGCTGACCACGCTCAGCCCGGGCGGCTGGTGAACTAGCGCTCGCTTGTTTACGCTGTGCCGCATGGAGCTCCTGCCGATCAGCACCCCGCACTGCCGAGTCGAGCGCGACGGCCACGTCGTGCTCGTCACCATGAACCGCCCCGAGGCCCGCAACGCCCTGTCCTCCGACATGCTGGTCGGCCTGGCCTCGGCCTGGGCCTACGTCTCGGCCGAGCCGGAGGTCCGGGTCGCCGTGCTGACCGGGGCCGAGGGCACCTTCTGCGCCGGGGCCGACCTCAAGGCCATGGGCCGGCCCTCCGCCGACCCGGAGGTCCAGGCCCGGGCCGCGGCCCTGCCCGACTTCCACTGGAAGGGCCTGCTGCGCCAGGACGTCCCGACCAAGCCGATCGTCTGCGCGGTCGAGGGCTACGCCGTCGCCGGAGGCACCGAACTGCTCATCGGCACCGACCTGCGGGTCGTCGCCGAGTCGGCCACGCTCGGCCTGTTCGAGGCCAAGCGCGCGCTGTTCCCGATGGGCGGCGCGGCCATCCGGCTGCCGCGGCAGATCCCCTACTGCCACGCCATGGACCTCCTGCTCACCGGCCGCTCGATCACCGCCGCCGAGGCGCTGGCGATGGGCCTGGTCAACCGGGTCGTGCCCGACGGCCAGGCCCTGACGGCCGCGCTCGACCTGGCAGGGGACGTGGCCGCCTCCGGCCCGCTGGCCGTCCAGGCCATCCTGCGCACCTACCGCGACACCCTGGGCCTGGCCGAGGCCGAGGCGTTCAAGGTGTCCGACGAGCTCGGCTGGCCGGTGATCGGTTCGGAGGACGCCCGCGAGGGCTCGCGGGCGTTCGCCGAGAAGCGCCCGGCGCGCTTCGAGGGCCGCTAGCCGCCGAGCCGGGTCAGCCGCTCCATGGTCTCGACGTACTCCGACACCATCTCGAAGATCACGTCCTTGGCCGACCTGACCTGGTTCATCTGCCCGATCACCTGCCCGGCCGGGAAGGTCGCGAGCTCGGCCGCGTCGGAGCGGCCGATCCGCCGCAACGCGTCGGCGACCAGCATGAACTGCAGCGGCATCGGCAGCGTGCCCGGCGAGCCGGCCGACTCCCACGCGTCGGTCCACTCGTTCTTCAGCAGCCGGGCCGGCTTGCCGGTCCACGACCGCGAGCGCACGGTGTCGCGCGAGGTCGCCTCCAGGATGCGCCGCCGGGCCATCTCCGGGGTGTCGGCCTCCTCGACGGTCAGCCAGATCGAGCCGGTCCACACGCCCTCGGCGCCCAGGGCCATGCCCGCGGCCATCTGGCGGCCGTTGCCGATGCCGCCCGCGGCCAGCACCGGCACGTCCACCGCGTCCACGACCTGCGGGATGAGCACCATGGTGGTGATCTCCCCGGTGTGGCCGCCGGCCTCGGTGCCCTGCGCGACGACGATGTCCACGCCCACCTCGACCTGCTTGATCGCGTGCCGCGGGGTGGAGGCCAGGGCGGCGACCGGCACGCCGTGCTCGTGCGCCTGCCGTACCACGTCTTCGGGTGGGGGGCCGAGCGCGTTGGCCAGCAGCGCGATCGGGTGCCGCAGGGCCACCTCGACCTGGGGGCGGGCGGTGGCGTCCGTCCAGCCGAGCAGGACCTTGCCCGGTTCGCCGCCGGACAGCTCCGGCACGCCGTGCTCGGCCAGCAGGCCGTCCACGAAGCGCCGGTGCCCCTCCGGGATCATGCCCTGGAGCCGGCCGACCAGCTCCCCGGCCTCGAACCCGGCCCCCTCGTAGGAGGCCGGCATGACCACGTCGACGCCGTACGGCCGGCCGTCCACATGGTCGTCGATCCAGGCGAGCTCGGTCTCGAGCTCCTCCGGGGTGAAGTAGAGCGCCCCCAGGACGCCCATGCCCCCGGCCCGGCTCACCGCCGCGACGACGTCGCGGCAGTGACTGAACGCGAAGATCGGAAACTCGATACCCAGTTGGTCGGTCACACGGGTCCGCATGCGACCGACGATACAAACTGGAACGCGTTCTAGCTAGGCCCAGACCAAGCGCCCGCTAGGCCCGGCGGCGCCGGCCGATCAGGATCCCGCCCGCCAGGAGCACGATGCCCGCGCCCAGCAACGACAGCGGGATCACGGTGGTCAGCAGGTTGATCTGGCTCTTGCCGCTGGCAGCGTTGTCCACCAGGCCCTTGACCGTCTCGTCGGTCATCTTGGCGTCGGCCACGAAGGCCTTGGCCCGCTCGACCCCGTCGACGCCCTTGAGCACCTCGTGGCGCTGCTGCTCCTGGCGCACCGGCGACCCGGTCACCGGCTCGATCCAGTACGTGTTCTTGCCCTCGTACCACCGCTCGAGCTGGATGTCCCCGGTGATGCCCTCGACGTTGAACACCGAGGCCGGCGCCACCATCGTCTCGGTCTTGGTCGCCGGGACGGTCATCTCGAAGACGTACACCGGCAGCCCGTTGACCACGTCCTCACGGACGAACTTGGCGTCCAGCGCCTTCTTCACCGAGCTGTTGAAGACCTTGTAGGTGGTCTTCTCCACGTTGAAGGGCCACTTGTAGATCTGCCCCTCCAGTTGCACCGGCTCCTTGCCGACGTTGACGCCGCAGCAGTTGATCCCGGCGCCGGTCGTCTTGTCGAAGGCGCTGCGCCGCTCGCTCAGGTCGATCAGGCGGCGGTTGTTGGTGCGGTCGTTGACGACCATCGCCTCGTCCCAGACCACCCGCTCGCCGGTGGCCTCCTTCACGTCGCCGCGGGTCGTCACGATGATGTCGAGGTCGGCGGTGAGGACCTTGAGGTCCTGGCGGGAGAAGTACTGCGCGCCCTTGGCCTCGAGCTGGGAGACGCCGTACTGGTTGGCCTTGACGCCGGAGGCGATGAGCTGATCCGCGGCCCAGAACTTGATCAGGGCCGCGAGTGCGATGAGAAAGGCCCCGATCCCGATGAGTACGACTGTCACGACCCGGCGCATGGATCCTCCTGCTGGGGGTTCTGAGGGCCCGAGATGCAATGGAACTGAGTTTCTACTGACCGGTAATGTTATCCACGAGAGTGATCCGCGTCACGATGGGGATGCCAAATAGTGACCGAAACAGGTTCTACCTGACCGGTCGCCTCCGGCGCAGCGCCAGCACGACCCCGAGCCCGATCGCCAGCACGCCCGCGCCGGTCAGCGACCAGCGCAGCTCCGGCCGGTCCAGCAGCCGCAGCACGCCCACCTTGTCCCGCACCTCGGCCACCCGCCCGGCGACCTCCTCGGGCGCGGAGACCAGGTCGGCCTCCAGGCTGAGCTGCCGCAACGCGCCGTCGTCGGTGACGATCGTATGCCGTCGGCGTTCGGCCAGCCGTACCGGAGTGCCGGTCACCGGCTCCACCCAGAAGGTCCGCTCCAGCTCCACCCTCGTGTGCGCCGGGCGCCGGCGGCCCTTGGTGTCGGCCACGCCGCCCGGCACCGCCTCGGTGCGGGTCTCGGGCACCTGCTGGACGAAGCGGTAGACCAGCAGCCCGTCGATCTCCTCGCTCCCCCCGTACTCCATGGGCAGCGCGGAGCGGGTGACGGTGTCGAAGAACGGGTAGGCGCGCGGCTGGGTGAAGGCGGGCCACTTGAAGGCCAGTCCGGCCTGCCGTACCACCGACAGGTCGCCGACATGGGCCTCGCAGCAGTTGACCGACTCGCCGCTGAACCGGTCGAAGGCCGAGCGCCGCTCGGTGTAGCCGAGGGTCAGGTCGCCCTTGCGCAGCAGCGTGGCGTTGTTCCAGACGACCGTGTCGCCCGAGGCAGCGTCGGCGTCGCCCTCCAGCGCCGAGATCGCCTCCACCTCGACCCCGCGATGCAGCCGGCCGTAGGCGGAGTCGAGCACGGTGGCGTCGTCCGCCCGGATCAGGAAGGTCGTCCGCAGGTCGGCCGGCGCCGCCGTCAGCGCCCGCACCACGTAGCCGGGCAGCAGGAGCGCGAGGCCCGCGAGGAAGGCGCCAGCAGCGATCAGGGCCATGCCCGCCGGTGATCTCATCCGCGCCCCACCCGTTATTTCTCGACAGTGGAACGGATTCTAGGTTAGGGATACCCTGATGCGACCTTCCCCCCGCACCCCGGTGGAGCTTGATGCAGGTCCAGCTTGATACCCGTTCCACCGCACGGCTGGACGGCATCGACGGATTGCGCGTGCTGGCCGCGCTGGGCGTGCTGGTGTTCCACGTGGCGGGTGTGGTCGGGCTCCAGTACGGCACCGGTGCGCTGGCCTGGCTCATGGCCCGCGGCGAGGCGCGGGTGGCGATCTTCTTCGCGATCTCGGGACTTCTGCTCTACCAGCCGTGGGCCAGGTCGCTGCTGACCGAAGGCGGCCCGCCCAGCGCCCGGACCTTCCTCACCCGCCGCCTGCTGCGCATCTTCCCGCTCTACTGGCTGGTCGCGGTCACCTGCCTGGTCGCCTACAACCTCCCGCAGATCCGGGACGCCTGGGACTGGGTCAAGGTGCTGCTGCTGGTCCACCTCTTCGACCCCAGCCCCTGGTGGCCGGGCGCCCAGCTCGGCCCGATCGGGCTGCAGCAGATGTGGACGCTCGCCGTCGACCTCAGCTTCTACCTGGTGCTGCCGCTGCTGGCGTGGGGCCTGGCGAAGCTGGCCAGGCGCGGCGATCCCACGCCGGACCAGCGGGCGGTCCGGGTGCTGGTCATGCTCGGCGTGCTCTCCGTCGCCTCGTTCGGCTACCTGTTCGTGGTGCACTTCCCGGGCTACACGATGCAGCTCGACTGGATCCTGCCGCGCTACTTCCCGTGGTTCGCGGCGGGCATGGCGCTGTGCGTGCTGCGGGTCTGGGCCCGAGCCGGCACGCCGCTGTCCGAGCGCGTGGGCCGTGCCTGCTCGGAGCTGGCGCGCAACGCCGGCATCTGCTTCGCGCTCGCCGCCCTGATCTTCGGCCTGGCGGCCACCGAGCTGGGCGGCCCGAAGGTCCCGGGCGGCTGGCCGGAGATCCAGCACAGCGCCTTCCGCCTGCTGGCCTACACGCTCATGGCCCTGCTGCTCATCGCCCCGGTGGCCTTCCAGCCGCCCGGCCGCACCCGGGTCAACCTGGTGCTGGGCAACCGGGCGATGGTCTGGCTGGCCAACCTCTCCTACGGCCTGTTCGCCTGGCACATCCTGCTGCTCTGGCTGTACTACGACCTCACCGGCCGGCCCTACCTGGACATGGCGTTCTTCCCGGTCCTGCTGCCGGTCCTGATCGGCTCGCTGGCCATGGCGTGGGTGACCTACCACCTCGTGGAGCGCCCCGGCCGGATCCTCGGCAAGCGGATCGAACGCGCCTGGGCGAAGCCGCGATGACCGCGACCACGACGGCGCCCCCGGCGGCGCCCCGGCTCGAAGCCCGCGTCGACGCCATCACCGGCCTGCGGGCCGTGGCGGCGCTGGCCATCCTCGTCTACCACGCCGCCGGCATCACCGGCTTCATCGGCGTCAGCGGCGTGACCGGCGCCCTGCTGGCCCGCGGCGACCTGGCGGTCTCGGTCTTCTTCGGCCTGTCGGGGCTACTGCTGTTCCGGCCCTGGGCCCGGCGGATCGTCGACGGCACCCCCGCGCCCGGCGTGGGCCTCTACCTGCGCCGCCGCGCCCTGCGCATCCTGCCCGGCTACTGGGCGACGGTCATCGTGGCGATGACGCTGATCGCCGAGGCGGGCGGCTACTCGGTCAAGCAGTGGGTCCAGATGTTGCTGCTGGTGCACATCTACGACCCGGCGGCGCAGTGGCCCAACGGCGGGCTGGGGCCCGCGGCGCTCGGCCAGATGTGGAGCCTGGCCGTCGAGGTCGCCTTCTACCTCCTGCTGCCGGTCATCGCCTGGCTCATCGGCCGCTACGCCCGGCGCGGCGAGACCAGGGACCGGCGGGCCGCCCGCGCGATGACCGCGCTGTTCGCGATGGGCGCGGTGTCGTTCCTGTTCGCGATCGTCATGTTCTATCCCGAGCGGATCTACTGGCTCTACGCGCTCCTGCCCCACCACGCCGTCTTCTTCGCGGTCGGCATGGGGATCGCGTTGCTACTGGTCTGGGCGGACGGCGACTCGCCCGGCGCCCGGCGGGCCGGCCGGCTGCGGGACACCATCGCCGCCTCGACCCCGCTGTGCCTGGTGGCGGCGGCGGTGAGCTACCTGCTGCTGTCCACACCGATCGTCGGCCGCTTCGGTGATCCGTACACGACGCTGCTGCACGAGGAGGTGCGGCTGGTCCTGCACACCTGCATCACCTTCCTGCTGATCGCGCCGCTCGTCTGCGCGCGGCCGGGTCAGACCGGGTACGCGCGCCGGCTCAGCGGGCCGGTGATGCGGTTCCTGGGGCAGATCTCCTACGGCATCTTCCTGTGGCAGTTCGTGGCCCTGGAGGCGATCTACCGGTTCACCGGCACCCCCTACTTCAGCGGCGGCTTCTGGTACGTGCTGCCGCTGAGCCTGCTGATCACGCTCCTGCTCGCCACGCTCACCTACTACCTGCTGGAAGCGCCGTTCTCCCGGGTGCAGGGCAGCATGACCGCGCAGGCCGCCGCGCCCGCGCGGGAGAGCGTCCCGCTCGCGCCGCTGCCCGAGAAGCGGCCGGAGGCGCCGAAGGCCGCCGAGCCGCGACCGACCCGGCCGGAGAAGCCGGAGAAGCCGGTGAAGCCGGCGAAGGTGAAGCGGCCCGCCGGTGAGCACATCGACGCCCTCGACGGCGTCCGTGCCGTCGCAGCGCTGGCCGTCCTGGTCTTCCACGTGGCCGCCAAGACCGGCCTGACCGAGGGCTGGGGCGCCTGGCTCGCCTCGCGGGGCGACATCGGCGTGGCCATCTTCTTCACCCTGTCCGGCCTGCTGCTCTACAAGCCGTGGGCCAGGGCGGCGCTGGCGGGCACGGACGCACCGGACACGCGGGCCTACCTGCTGCGCCGGCTGTTCCGCATCGTGCCGGCCTACTGGCTGGTGGCGGCCGTCGCGCTGACCCTGTTCAACCAGGCGCACAGCGCCTCGCAGTGGTTCTGGGCCAAGTGGCTGCTGCTCCTGCAGATCTACGACGTGGACTCCTGGTGGCAGCGCGCCGAGGGCCGCGGCATCGAACAGGTCTGGTCGTTGTCGGTGGAGATCGCCTTCTACCTGGTGCTGCCCCTGCTCGGCGCGGTCCTGACCTGGCTGGCCGGCCGGGCGGTGAGCGTGGCCGCGCGGGCGGTGCGGCTGCTGGTCGCGCTCCTGGTCATGGCGGCGCTCTCCATGGGCGTGGTCTTCGTGGCGCACCTGCCCGGCGTGCCGCCGGAGATCAACATGATCCTGCCGCGCTACCTGCTGTGGTTCGCTCCCGGCATGGCGCTGGCGGTGCTGGCGGTCTGGGCCGAGCTGGAGCCGGACGGCAGGCTCGCCCGTTTCTGCTCGGGCGTGAGCCGGCTCGCCCCGCTGTCGTGGACGGTGGCGGTGGCCGCCTACGCCGTCGCCAGCACCCCGATGACCGGCCCGCTGCACCTGGGCGTCGCGCCCGCGCAGGAAGGCACCGGCAAGGCCCTGCTGTCGGCGCTGGTCGGCCTGTTCCTCGTGGCGCCCTCGGCCTTCGCCGGTCGCCGCGGCCTGGCCACGCTGATCTTCGGCAACCCGGTCGTGCGCTACCTCGGCAAGATCTCCTACGGGATCTTCCTCTGGCAGTTCGTCGTGATCTACGGCTACTACCTCGTCATCGGGAACACGCTCTTCCTCGGCGGCGACTTCTGGCAGGTGCTGGGCATCGCCGCCGCCGGCACGATCGTGCTGTCGGTGCTCTCCTACCACGCCGTGGAAGAGCCCTTCCACAAGCTGGGGCGCTACCTCGGCCGGCCCTCAGCGGCCCGGGACCGGGATCGGGCTGCCCAGGTTGAGTCCGCTGACGCATAGCGTGGTGCCCTCGGTGAGCCCGCCGATCCGCACCAGCGGGCCGCCCGCCTCGGGCACCTGCAACTGCACCAGGCGCACGCCGCGCTCCAGGTTCATGCGCACCTGCCGGCCGCCGAAGGAGAGCACGGCCAGCGAGGGACGGCTGGCGATGTAGGACATCGCCACGGTGTAGGTCCGGGGCGGCAGGTCCCCGCCGAGCGGCACGTCGATCAGCCCCTTGACCGAGCGGTAGCAGCCCTGCTTGGGCGCGCGCACGGCGACGATCGGCGCGACGGTCATCGGCCGCAGGCGTCCCGACTCGTCGAAGACGACCGGGGCGGCGGCCGGCTTCGGGTCCCGCATGACGTCCTGTACGGCAGGCCGCGCCAGCGGAGCGAGCACCTTCGAGGTCAGCCGGTCCTCCCCGAACCAGGGGAACATGACGAACCTGGGCACGTAGCCGTCGTAGATCTGCGTGCCCGACGACACCTTGGCCAGCTCCGCCTCCGCGGTGGCCAGGTAGGTCCGCACCTGGGAGCTGTCCATCCCCCGGGCGAGCGCCGCGGCGCTCCAGCACGACAGCGCGGTCACCGCGGCGACCAGGACCAGGCCGGTCGAGGTCAGCACCCGTCCCGCCGGATGCCGCTCCCCCGTGCGGTGCTCGCCGGCGAACGGCAGGAAGGCCGCCGCCAGGCAGAGCGCCGCCACCGGCGTGAGGTGCGCCACCAGCCGGGTCTCGGTGCCCGCGAAGGAACCGGCGGCGGGCACCGTCCACAGCAGCGCGGGCACCACCGTCGAGACCAGGAGGAATCCGGCGAGGATCGCCCACGCCCCCAGGGCCGGGCGGCGGCCACGGGTGCGGATCGAAGCCCAGACCACCAGCAGGACCAGGATCCAGGCGGCCAGGGTCACCGGCGGCTCGGGCAGGGCCACGCCGTAGTCGGAGCGCAGGAAGTGCCAGCGCACCGGACCGCCGGCCAAACCGGCGCCGAAGGTCTCCCCGGCCACGCGCACCAGGAACGCGAAGGCGTCCGAGCCCGACGGCAGGCCGGCGGGCCGGGCTCCCAGCCGGTAGGTCAGGTGCAGCAGGGCCACGACCGCGGTGGCCGAGCCGTACAGGGCCCAGAAGACCGGCCGCGAGCGGACGGCTTCCACCAGCGCGCCCCGCCCGCGCTCCCCGGCCAGGAAGATCGCGTGCAGCGCGAGCAGCAGGACCGGGATCAGCAGGGCGGAGCCGTCGGCGAGCATGCCGAGCAGGCTCCAGCCGGCCACGCCCGCCGCGTGGCCGCGCCCGCCCCAGCGCACCAGGAGCAGGTAGGACGTGACGGCCAGGGCGATCGCCAGATGGACCAGCACGGTCTGCATCGCCGCGGCCCACGCGGTCAGGGCGGGCAGCGCGAGCGGCCAGAACAGGTAGAGCGCGAACGGCGGCAACACCGTCGGGCGCCGGCCGAACGCGGTCGTCAGCATCCGCAGCACCGCCAGCGAGGCCGCCGCCTGCACCACCTGGACCACGGCCGTGACCAGCACCCAGCCGTAGGCGTCGATCTTGGCCAGCAGCCACCCGAGCGCGAGGACCGCGGGCATGAACCGGCCGGCGTGCGACTCGAAGAGCATGCCCACCCCAGCGCCCGGCTCGGTGACCCGGACCATCAGGTGGAAGTCGTCCTCCTTGAAGAACGAGCCGCCGACCACCCAGCCCAGCAGGGCCAGCTGACCGGCCAGCAGGACCAGGGCCAGCGGGAACACCCAGCGGCCCGGCACCGAGGCCCGGCGCAGGGTGGGCGGCTGCGTGGTCACGACCAGGGTCATCGAAGGCTCCTCACCGGCTCGGCCAGCTCTGCGGCCAGGGGCTTCGTCGTCATGTCATCGGGTGGTCCGGCCGGCTCGGGCTCGCCGTGCAGGGCCAGCACCAGCCGCCCGAGCAGCGGCAGGCAGAGCATCTGGCTCACCGCGTCGCGCAGCGCCGCGGCGAGGTCGAGGTGCTGTCCGCCGGCCAGCAGGTGGCCGAGGGCCATGGAGCACCCGGCCAGGATCAGGAAGGCGCCGCCGGTCACGGGCGAGCAGATCGCGTGCACCCAGCGGCGCACCCCCGGCGCCATGTCGGGGTTCCGGGCCGGCGCCGCCCGCATGCCGGCGAGCAGGGCGTAGCTGAGCGCGACGCCGATCACGCCGAAGATCCCGCCCACCCACAGGCCGGTCGCGACCGCGACGAGCGGCACCAGCCTGCCCGGCACGCTCGCGGGCGGTATCGCCGGCAGGGTCCGCGAGCCGGCCGGCCTGCCCCGCCAGGCGGCCAGCAGGAGCACGAGCAGGACCAGCGCGCCGCCCGCCGCCAGGGCCGCGCGGTAGGCGACCTCGGGCTCGTAGGTGATCACGACCCGGCCCGCGTCGGCCGGCTCGACCAGCCACGCCTGCCGCCAGCCGTCGAGCCGGACCGGCTGCAGCCGCTTGCCCGCGACCGTCGCGATCCAGCCGGCGTTGTAGTTCTCGTTGACCACCAGGTAGGAGCGGGTCGCCGCGGTGTAGGTCAGCACGCGGCTGTCCGGGGTCCACTTCTCGACCTTCGCCTCGGTGCGCACGACCGGCGGGCGGGGCTTCTCGATCGGCGCGTGGACGCGCAGCGCGGTGACGCGGTAGGGGTCCTGCACGGAGAAGGCGAGGTGGTTCTTGCCTTCGGCCAGGCCCCAGTTCGCGCAGGTGCGGAAGGTCAGCGGCCGGCCCTGCAGGATGTCGTCGACGGTCCCGCCGACGATCCGGGTCGGGATCTCCGCGCCGTTCACCGACAGGACCGGCCCGGCGCCGCAGACCGTCCGGATCGGCAGCTCGTCGGGCGCTCCCACGGGCACGACGCCCGGGATCTCCAGCTCGGCGATCTGGACCCGCTGGCTGGGGGCGGGCAGGAACTGCACCCTGAACTGCTTGGCGGCCAGCGCCTTGAACCGGAAGAAGCCGTCGGCGTCGAGGTAGCCGGTGCGTGTCTCGTTGCCGGCGGTCAGCAGCACCCGCATGGGCGCCGGATCCAGCAGCAGGTTGGCGTAGTGCACCCGGATCCGGTTGAGCTTGGTCCGCTTCTCCAGCTCGATCGTCAGGCTGGGCCGGGGGTCGAAGCCGCCCGCGTACCAGATGGTCTTGAGGTCGCCGTCGAACGCCGAGCCGCCGAGCGCGGCGCCGTGCTCGACCAGCGTGGAGGAGGCCCTGATCTTCGGGTAGAGGTTCGGGAAGGTGGTGGCCTTGGCGGCGGCGGCCGGGTCGCTGAGCACGGCCAGCCCCTCGGCCTCGCGCCTGCTGTCGGCGGGCGAGGTGATCGTCCGGCTGAAGCCGTAACCGTCCTCGCCGCGGATCTGCAGTTCGGGCGAGCAGGTCCAGATCGACGAGCCGCGCATGCAGCCGGGCGCCGAGCCGGTGCCGCCGGTCAGCAGGTAGTCCGGCAGCTCGCGGTCCTTCGTCGCCGGGAGCGGCACGGCGACGGAGCGCGAGCTCAGCAGCTTCGGCACCTTCAGGTCCACGATGCCGACCCGGGTGCCGACCGGGCTCCTCGGCGGCCAGGCGATCTTGGTCACCGTGATGCGCATCCGCTGCGTGACCACCGGCGGCACCGGGATGAGCTGGGAGCCCGTGGTGGCCGTCACCGGGTGGCGCAGCTTCTGGCCGCCGTCCAGCTCGATCTCCACCTCGGTCACCGCGGGGCCGACCAGCTTGCTGAAGGTCACCTCGACGTGCGGCAGCATGATCGGCTGGGTGAACTTCAGCTCCAGCCACTCGCCGACCGCGCCCTTCCACCCGTCCGACCACCAGGCGGTACGGCTGTCGCCGTCCACCGCGGCGTACGGCATGCGAGCCGGGTCGCGCCCGCTGGGCACCGAGGTGATGTCGGCGGCCGAGGAGGAGGCCGTCACGCTCGCCAGCCCGGCCAGCTCCGCCACCGCCATGTGGCTGTTCCACTCCGGGTCGAGCAGGTCGTGCTGGGCCGCCTTGCGGCGGAACGGCTCGTCGGCGGCGAGCGTCTGCGACCCGGCGAAGCGCAGGTCGCTGAAGGCCACCTCGCGCCGGCGCAGGGTGTCGGTGACGACCGTGTCGGCCATGGGGATCTGCTCCGCCGTACCCTCGTCCCCGATGAGGATGGGCCGGTCGTTCTGGAGCAGGCCCTGGTCGGCCAGGTGCAGCAGCGCTTCGGGCCCGCCGGTGACGCGCAGCGGCTCGGCCGCCGGGACGGTGGCGGCGATGGGCGCGGCCTCGGCCACCTCGTAGATCTCCAGCGCGTGGTAGGGCTGGTTGAACCAGTTGGACGCGCTGCCCGCGTTGGGGTCGCCGACCGCCGGGCCGAACGCCTTGACCAGCTTGAGCCCGGGGGTGTCCTCGATGGCCTGGTGGACGCGGGCCGGCCAGGCGCCCTGGATCGAGAACTTGTCGAGGTCGTTGCGCACCAGCACGTACCGCACGCCGATCCGGGCGAGCACCTGCGACAGCCCGCGCGAGCCCCGCCCGGTGGCGATCCGCTCGTCGATGGCGTCCAGCAGCCGCGTCATGCCGGGCGAGCCCCACGGCACGATGGTGCGGCTCACCCAGCGCACGTTGAGCAGCGGCTGCATGGGCTCGTCCATCGGCCGGCCCCAGAGGTACTCGCCCCAGCGGGACCCCGGGGCGGCCAGCACGCTCTGCCGCCCGGTGTTGGCGTTGAGCCAGGCCGCCGCGTCCCGCCAATAGGGCGGGATCTCCTGCATCGAGCCGCGGGCGGCCAGGCCCACGGTGGCGATGGGGATCAGCGTGGCGCCCACCAGCGCCGCCGCGACGAACGTGAGCGGCCGGCGCAGCCGCCAGGCGATCAGCACCGGCAGGTGGGCCAGGCCGAGCGCGAGCGGCAGCCGGACCAGCGCGTCGAACTTGTGGATGTTGCGGAAGGCCGACAGCACCCCGTCGAACAGGTCGCGCACCTCGGGCGCGAGCGGGTTGGCGATCACGCTCACGTGCCCGGTGACCATGATCGCGGTGCCGAGGATGGTCAGGAGCGCCAGAAAGGTCCGTTCCGGCATACTGCGCCGCATCAGCCCGACCAGCCCGAGCGCCGCCACCGCGGCGGTGGCCAGGATCAGCCACGGGCGGGTGGAGTGCTCGAAGGCCGCCGGCCACCAGGGCAGCCCGTCGACGGGTAGGTAGCCCAGCCAGTTGGCGGCGCCGCGCAGGGTGTTGGCCAGCGAGGTGACGCCGGTCGTGGTGACGGCGTTCTCGGTGAACGGCATGAAGGAGAAGATGTAGCGGCCCAGGATGACCAGCGGGGCCAGCCACCAGAACGAGACGGCGGCGATGCAGCCCAGCCACCAGGCCAGCAGCCGGCGCCGCCGGGGCCCGGACTTCCTGGTGAGCAGGTAGAGCAGCGGGATCAGCAGCACGGCCAGTTCGGCGGCGGCGTTGATGCCGCCGCACAGCACGAAGATCAGGGCCGACTGCGCGGCGGCGCGCCGGACGTCGGTGCCCTCCCGGCTGCCGCGCACCAGCGGGATGAGCATCCACGGGACGATGGCGCTGGGCAGGAACTCCGAGGAGTTGACCCCGATCAGTGCCTGCGCGTGCGGGGCCAGTGCGTAGGCGAGGGCGCCCAGCGCCCGGGTGTCGGGCGTGCCGATGCCCAGCGCCCGGCCGAGGTAGATCATTCCGGCGAACGCGGCGCAGAGCACCAGCCCCATCCACAGCCGCTGCGCCATCCAGTCCGGCATCCCCGCCCAGTCGGCCACCGCGTAGAAGGGGCCCATCGGGAACAGGTAGCCGTAGGCCTGGTTCTGCAGGTGCCCGAAGTGCGCCGGGTCCCACAGGCTCAGCGCCCGTTCCAGGAAGCCCAGCGGGTTGACCGGCATGTCGAGCTTGGTCTCGGAGATGATCCGCTCGGGCGCGGTGGAGAAGGTGACGCAGAGGAGCCCGACGCATCCGGCGAACAGCCTGAGCCAGTGCCTGAAGCGCGGTTCCACGTCGTCATATCCCCTCATCTGGACAGATCCGAGGCTAGAGCGCGTTCCGCCGCCGGAACCAGACGCGTCTTCCAATTGTTACTGGCCAGGAAAGAAGCGGGGGCCTGCTGAATCGCAACACGTTCTAGTACGCTCTCGCCGTGCCCTCGCCCACCCCTTTCCGCGCGACCCTGGCGCGTTCGGTCCGGCTGTTCAGCGCCTTCCGCAAGGAACAGACCGATCCCGACTTCTTCTACGGCCTGCTCGCGCGGGACACCGTCGCGCAACTCGACTCCTACGCCGAGCTCAAGGGCACGCTCATCGTGGACGTGGGCGGCGGTTCCGGCTACTTCTCCGACGCGCTGCGCGACAGCGGGGCCCGGGTGGTCTGCGTCGACTGCGACGCCGGCGAGATGACCGCCCGCGACGGCCGCATGCCGGTGGACTCGATCCTGGGCAGCGCGCTCGACCTGCCCCTGGCCACCGGTTCGGTGGACCTCTGCTTCTCCTCCAACGTGCTGGAGCACGTGCCGGACCCGATCCGGATGGCCGATGAGATGCTCCGCGTGACCCGGCCGGGCGGCACGGTGTACCTGTCCTACACCAACTGGCTCTCGCCCTGGGGCGGGCACGAGACCTCGCCCTGGCACTACCTCGGCGGGCACACGGCCGCCCGGCGCTATGCCAGGAAGATGGGCAGGCGTCCCAAGAACGTGTTCGGCGAGAGCCTCTACGCCGTCTCCGTGGCCCGGATGCTCCGCTGGGCGCGCAGCCGTCCCGACGCCGTGGTCGTGGACGCGCTCCCCCGCTACCTGCCACGCTGGGCCAAGTTCGTGGTCGGCGTCCCGGGACTGCGCGAGCTGGTCACCTGGAACCTGGTGATCGTGCTCAGGAAGCACTGAGCCGCGACACCTTGGCCAGCCGGGTGGCGCGCACCTCCGCCAGCTCGGCGACGATCAGGTGGGCGAAGGCCTCGCCGGTGCGCTCCCAGTGGAAGCTGTCGGCCCACTGCCGGCACTGCCGCGCGGTCTCCTCCCGCAGCACGGGGTCGGTGAGCCGCTTGAGCGAGCGGTCGACGACGTTGGCCAGGGTGTCGTCCTCGCGCACCAGCCAGCCGGTGATCCCGTCGCGCACCGAGTCGCGCAGCCCGCCGACGTCGTAGGCCACGGTCGGCACGCCCTGGCCGGCCGCCTCGATGACGGTCAGGCCCCAGCCCTCCCACTCCGAGGGCATGACGTGCAGCAGGGACTCGCCGAGCAGCCGGTTCTTGTCCTCCTCGGGCACGAAGCCGTGCAGGGTCACCCGGTCGCCGAGCGAGCGCCGCGCGACGAGATCGGCCAGATTCGCGTACTCCGGACCCCGGCCGATCACGTGCACCCGCAGGTCGGGCCACTGCGGCCGCAGGGTCTCGGCCAGCTCGACCACCTGCTCGATCCGCTTGTGCCCGACCAGCCGGCCCACGTAGGTGATGACCGGCTCGCCGGTGGGCTCGACCCCGGACGGGACGACCCGCACCCCGTTGTGGATCACCTGGATCGGCGCGATCCAGCCCAGCCGTTCACGCAGGCCCCGCCTGGACGACTCCGAGACGGTCACCGTGGTGCAACGCCGGTAGAGCCGCCTGGCCAGCGGGCCCTCCACGAAGCAGCAGACGCGGGCGACCAGCTTCGGCAGGAAGGCGTAGAACTGCCGCTGGTGCACGTGGTGCACCAGCGAGATGACCTTGGTACGGCGGCGCACCACGAGCGGCGCGAAGAACGGGATGCCGTTCATGGCGTCGACGACCAGGTCGAAGCGCCGGCGCCGCAGCAGCAGCCACAGCGGGACGAGCAGGTAGACCAGGTAGCGGTTGCCCATCCGGCGCAGTTCGATGCCGTCCACCCGCTCGGCGGCCACCTGGCCGCGCTCCCGGCTGGTCACGAAGTGCACGCCGGCGCCCTGCTCGGCGAGGTACCTGGCCACCTGCCAGGCGTACTCCTCCGCGCCGCCCGCCACGCTCTGCAGGGGCTCGCGGAAGTTGAGCACGGCGACCCGGATGTCTCCGAGATTGGGCCCGCCTGATCTCGTCACGTCTGCTCCACGGGGGGTAGGGCGCATGCGGGCATGGCTGAACACAGCTCATCGCCGTGGGGTGTCGAACAGGGAGTTCCGGTGTCGCCTGAGCGCTCAGATCACCGGGAGCCGTAGTTGTACAACGGCTGGTTGGGCGGTTCCGCCGTCGGCGCGGCGACATTGACGACCGCTGCCGAGGCTCCGACCGCCAGAACGGCCCCGATGATGAGTGCCGCGAGGATGCGAACCACTTGGTTCTCCCTCCAGATCGGAAGCGGGATGGGCCCGAGATTAGAACGTGTTCCCAATCATCGCCATAGGCTTGCTCAAACCGTAACAGAGTAAGTTACCCTCGGGTACCCCCTGGAACTCGCAGAAGAACCACCTCCTGACCCCGGTAAGCCACACCCCACCCGGGGTACTGGGCGAGGAACCTGTTCTCATCCCCCGCGATCAGCACGTAGCGGATCGGCGGCCGTTCGCCGAGGTCCTCGCCGCGCACCCGCAGCCGCCGGCCGTCCGGCAACCTCACCGACAGCCCGTCGTCCCAGATCACCCGCCGCTCGAACAGCTTGGTCGCCGGATCCAGCACCACCCGCCCCCCGTTCCACGCGAAAGCCCGGTGCGCGCCCCAGGGCAGGCTCAGCACCGCACCGGGAGCCGGGTCCGCGTTGACGATCCGCTGCACGGCGAGCCAGTCCGCCGGGTAGTCCACCGCCGCCAGCCGCCCGAAGGCGCCCAGCGCGAAGGTGGGCAGCACCAGCAGCGGGGCGAGCACCCCCAGCCAGTGCGGCACCAGCGTGCCGAACCCGACGGCGGCCGCCAGCACGAGAGGCGCGAGGTACGCCTGCCCGTCACGGAGCGGCCCGAAGCCGGGCCATCCGGCGATCAGCGCCTTGACCAGGCCGGGCGCGAAGGCTCCAGCACAGGCGATCACCAGCCCCGCCGACGCCGCCAGGGCCAGCCCGCGCCACCAGGTCACCTTGCCGCGCAGCCGTACGAAACCGGCCAGGCCCACGAGGGCCAGCAGCAGCCGGGCGCTGGCCGGCCACCAGCCGTCCTGGCCGGGCACGCCGGCCTCGGCGTTCCAGACGCCGCCGAGCGACAGGAGGCTGCCGAGCGTCCCGAACGGGCCGTCCGCGCGGGCCGCGAAGGCGTCGACGCCCGCCGGGTCCGTCGCGGCGTCGGCGGCCAGCGCGGGGACGAGCCAGGGCAGGGCGAGGACGGCGGGCAGCCAGAGCCGGCGCGGGGCGACCCCGGCCAAGGTGAGCACGGTGACGAGCATCGCCTGGAAGCCGCCCGCGGCGGCGGGCAGGAGGGCGAGGGCGAGGTGCCACCAGCGCCGGCCGGCCGCGTGCACGACCCACGGCAGGCCGGCGAAGCCGAGCAGGAGCGCCCACTGCCCGAGGAGCAGACGCTGGGCGAGGTAGATGTTCCAGGCGTAGAAGGCCGCCGCCGCCAGGCGCGGCAGCAGCCGCTCGCCCGGGACCAGCGCGGCGGCGCCGGAGGCGGCCAGGACGAAGATCCCGAGGAGGATGCCCTTCTGCACGAGCTGGTCGGGCAGCACCCCGGACAGCAGCGCGACGACGAGGTCGCTGGGCATCGCCCGGGGGAAGCCGCCGGTGTCGGGCAGGATCGGCGGGTCCGGCACGAACACCATGTCGTAGCGCAGCACGAAGCCGGGACCCAGGGCAGGCCAGAGGGCCAGGACGCCCAGGGCGAGCCCCAGGAACGCGGGCCCCCAGACGTGCACAATCCTGCCCATAGCGGGTCAGAGTAGCGGCTCCGGTGACCGGCGAGCACCGGAGCCGCTCCCCGCGGTTACTTGCCGGGCTCCGGGTCGCGGGGCAGCCCGAGCATGCGCTCACCGATGATGTTGAGCTGCACCTCGGTGGTCCCGCCGTAGATGGTCATCGCCCGGGTGGCCAGGACCGCGCGGTTCCAGTAGCCCGCGTCGCCCAGCCGCATGTCCGCCGCGATCGTCGCCGCCGGACCGAGCAGCGATACCGCGCACTCGGAGACGTGCTGCGCGTGCGAGGTGGACAGCAGCTTGCGCACCGAGGCGTCCGCCCCGGGCTCGGTCCCGGCGAGCTGCTTGAGCGTCACCCGGAGCGACAGCGCGTTGATCGAGTGCCCCTCGCAGACCACCGCGGCCAGCTCCTGCCGCTCGGCCGGGGTGAGCTCGCGTCCGAGCCGGCCGGCCAGGCCGACCAGGTCGGGCACCGACGACCCGGTCCCGCCGGAGCCGGACGACAGCGACACGCGCTCGTTGGACAGCGTGTTGCGCGCCACCCGCCAGCCGTCGTTGACCTCGCCCACGACCAGGTCGTCCGGCACGAAGACGTCGTCGAGGAAGACCTCGTTGAACAGGTTCTCGCCGGTCATCTCGGTCAGCGGCCGGACGGTGACCCCGGGCGCCTTCATGTCGACCAGGAAGTAGGTGATGCCGTCGTGCTTGGGCTTGGAGGTGTCGGTGCGGGCGATGCAGATGCCCCACTCGGCGACGTGCGCCACGGACGTCCAGATCTTCTGGCCGTTGAGCCGCCAGCCGCCCTCGACCTTCTCCGCCTTCATCTGCACGTTCGCCAGGTCGGAGCCGGCGCCGGGCTCGGAGAAGAGCTGGCACCAGATCATCTCGCCGCTCAGCGTGCCGGGCAGGAAGCGCTCCTGCTGCTCCGGCGTGCCGTACACGGCGATGGACGGGACCACCCACGCGCCGATGATCATCTGCGGCAGCTTGAGCTTGGCGGCGCGCAGCTCCTGGTGGATGAGCACCTGCTCCAGCGGCTTGGCGTCGCGGCCCCACGGCTTGGGCAGGTGCGGCATGACGAAGCCGCGCGAGGCCAGCGCCCGCTTCTGGTCGCTGCCGCGGTTGCCGTGGCCGCTCGGCTCGGTGCTCAGCCCGGCGATCTCGGCCAGCTCGGCGCGGATCGACTCGCGCAGCTCCTCGGCCTCCTCCGGCAGGTCGATCTCCATCTCGCGGGCGACACCGTCGAGCGCGAGCTCGGCGACCGAGGCCGACCACTCGGCGGAGGAGCCGAGCAGCGCGCGGATGGTGAGCGCGCGGCGGAAGTAGAGGTGCGCGTCGTGCTCGTAGGTGTAGCCGATGCCGCCGAAGGTCTGGATCGCGTCCTTGGCGCACTGCACGGCGGCGTCGGGCGCCATGACCCCGGCCACCGCGGCGGCGAACTCCAGCTCGCGGCCCTGCGCGCGGGTGGCGTCCCACACGGTGGCGCGGGCCTGCTCCAGCGCGACCAGCATGCGCGAGAGCTTGTGCTTGATGCCCTGGAATTGGCCGATCGGCCGGCCGAACTGCTCGCGCACCTTGGCGTAGTCGGCGGCGGCCCGGACGCACCAGGAGGCCAGCCCGGCCGCCTCGGCGCCCAGCAGGATCGCGGCCAGGTTGAGGACGTCGGACCCCTCGACGCCGTCCAGGACCCGCTCGGCCGGTACGGCTACCGCCGCCAGCTCCACCTTGGCCACGGCGCGGGTGATGTCCAGGGACTTGACCGGCGTCACGGCGGCCGAGGCGGCGTCGAGCGCGACCCACTCCTCGCCCTCCGGCGTGCTCACCGGGAGCACGAGCACGTCGGCCAGGTCACCCCCCAGCACCGGCTCCGCCGTACCGGAGACCACCAGGGTGCCGTCCTGGCCCCGGGTGCCGGTCAGCTCGCCGCGCAACGCCACGGCGCCGGTCAGCGTGCCGTCGGCCAGGCCCGGCAGCAGCTCGTGCCGCTTGGAGGCGTGGATGACGGCGCTGGCCAGCACGGTGGGCACGTACGGGCCGGGGGCGACCCGCTCGGCCAGCGCCTCGATGGCGACGGCCGTCTCCAGCAGGCCGTAGCCGGAGCCGCCGGCCTCCTCCGGCAGGTGCAGCCCGAGCAGGCCCTGCTCGGCCAGCCCCGCCCAGAAGCCGGGACGGCCGCTCCCCTGCTCGCGCGGGGTGATGTGCCGCTCGGCCCAGCCCGCCACCGACTCGCGGAGCGCCTCGTGCTCCTCGCTCAACCCGATCGCCATCGTGTCCTCCCAGACATAGCCTAGAAGGATATTCTAGAGGATGCTTCTATGTTTTACGTAGCCCCTTGACCAGCGTGTACAGATCGGGCTGCTGATCGGGCCTGGTGTCCGGTACGGTCGCCAGCAGCATCGCCGGCTTCGCCTTGCCGACCTCGATGACCGCGACCACGCCCTGCGAGCTGCCACCGGGGTAGGTCGCGGTGAAGCCGAGCACCCAGCCCTTGCCCTTGGCCGGCTTCTGCGAACCGGTCCAGGCGATCACCGCGCCGTCGGGCAGATGCGTGCGCGCGGCCCAGCGGGTGGCCCGGTAGGCGATCTCCCGGTAGTCGGCGTCACCGCTCGGCTTGGCGCTCACCTCGACCGGCACCATCGCCGAGCCGATCACCGTGTGCGGCCTGGCCTTCTCGCCGATCCGCTGGGCGATGGAGAACGGGCTGTAGGACCTGGCGTCCCACGGCTTGCCCAGGCGCGGATAGGTGAGCAACGTGTTCTTGTCGGTGAAGCTGCCGACGACCTTGGTGGCCTTGCCCTCGGGCTTCGGCAGCGCCAGTTCCGCCGGCGGCTCGGCCGCGACCACCCCGGTCGGCGCGGGCGTCGCGGCGGCGGTCGCCTGCGGCGCGGCGGCGGTGGTGATCGGCTGGTTGTCCGGCTGGTCGCCGGAGAAGAGCGCGAAGACGGCCACGACCGCGAGCACCGTCACCACGACGGCCACCACCAGGTAGACCGTCCGGATCGGGACGTCGCCGAGCTTCCGCTTCGGCGGCCGCGGCGCCGGGACCGGCCGCGGGGGCGCCTGCGGGGTCTCCTGAGGGACCACGATCCGGCGGAACGGCGTGGTCGGGGCCTCGTGCGAGGGGTGGTAGGGATCGTGGTCGCCCATGCGCTTGAGATTACGTCACCCCTTGAACCCTTTTGCCGACAGAACGTTGTTCTGTAGGATCCGATCCATGAGGGGCTTCTACGAGATCGCCGCAGCCGATCCTGGACGACCTGCCCTGCTCGACGCCGACCTGACCTACGGCCGCCTCCTGGCCACGGTCAACCGCGTCTCGCACGGCCTGCTGGCCCGGGGGGTACGGCGGGGCGACGCGGTCGTCACCGTGGTGCGCAACGGGCCCGACGCGGTCGCGCTCATGCTCGCGACCTACCAGATCGGCGCCTACCACGTCCCGGTGAACTGGCACTTCACCGAGGACGAGATCGACTACGTGGTCCGCGACTGCCAGGCGAAGGTCGTCGTCCGCGACGGCCACGACAGCGTCGCCGGCCTCGCCGAGGGCCGGCCCGACACCGCCCCGGAACCGCGCTGGGCCGGATCCATGATGCTCTACACCTCCGGCACCACCGGCCGCCCCAAAGGCGTGCGCCGCCGCCTGCTCGAGCTGTCGCCCGAGGACCTCCACCCGATCCTGATGCGCAAGAGCTGGCGGCACTTCGGCCTCCCGCTCGGCGGGGTGCACCTGGTCTGCTCGCAGCTCTACCACTCCGCCCCGTACGGCCAGGCCATGATGGCCCTGCACCACGGGCACTCGCTGGTCGTGCCGGAACGGTTCGACGCCGTCGAGACCCTGGAGACGATCGAGCGGCACCGGGTGACCAACGCCTTCATGGTGCCCACCATGTTCCACCGGCTGCTGGCCGTACCGGACCGGGACCGCTACGACCTGTCCAGCCTCACCCACCTCTACCACGGCGCCGCGCCCTGCCCCCCGGCCACCAAGAAAGCCATGATCGACTGGGTCGGCCCGGTGGTGTGGGAGTACTACGGCTCCACCGAGGCGGCCGTCGCCACCATGCTCTCCACCCAGGAATGGCTGGAGCGCCCCGGCACGGTCGGGCGGGCGGTCGAGGGCCTGCGCTTCACCATCCTCGGCGACGACGGCCGCGAACAGCCGCCCGGCGAGCCCGGCCTGGTCTACATCAGCGGGATCAACCGCTTCGAGTACCACAACGACCCGGCCAAGACCGCCTCCTCCATGCGCGGCCAGGCCTACACCCCCGGCGACGTCGGCTACCTCGACGCCGACGGCTACCTCTTCCTGCTCGACCGCAGGACCGACCTGATCATCTCGGGCGGCGTCAACATCTACCCCGCCGAGATCGAGGCCGTGCTGATCGAGCACCCCGCCGTGGCCGACGTCGCGGTCATCGGCGTCCCCGACCCCGAATGGGGACACAAGGTCGTCGCCCTCGTCCAGCCCGTCGAGGGCGCCTCACCCGGCGACGACCTCGCCGCCTCCCTGCTCGACCTGTGCGCCGGACGCCTGGCCCGGCTCAAGCATCCCCGCGTCATCGAGTTCCGGGCCGAACTCCCCCGCACGCCCACCGGCAAGCTCAGCCGCAGCAGCGTCCGCGAGGCGTATCTTTCCCCTTGATCAGGGAAGATACCGGCGCATGAGGACGATACTCGCCGGTCTTGCCGCCGCTCTGATGCTGGCCGGGTGCTCCTCCCCCGCACCCGTCTCCAGCCCCAGCACCACCCCCGCCACCGCCTCCCCCTCCGAGAGCGCCACCCCGGCCCCGGAGAGCGCGCTCGCGCTCGAGAAGGCCTACGAGCAGGTGATCACCCAGGTCCTGCCGTCGATCGTGCAGATCACCACGCGCGTGGGCCTGGGCTCGGGCATCGTCTACGACACCGCCGGGCACATCATCACCAACGCCCACGTGGTCGGCGAGGCCACCGAGATGCAGGTGTCCCTCGCCACCGGCGGAGCCGCCCGGGCCGCGAAGCTGGTCGCCTCCTTCCGCGCCGGCGACCTCGCGGTCATCAAGGTCGACGACCCCCGGGGCCTGCGGCCCGCCCGCTTCGCCGACTCCTCCAAGCTCCGCGTCGGCCAGATCGTGCTCGCCATGGGCAACCCGCTGGGCCTGTCCGGCAGCGTGACGAACGGCATCATCTCCGCCCTGGGCCGTACCGTCCAGGAGCCCTCCAACGTCACCATCGCCAACGCCATCCAGACCTCGGCCGCCATCAACCCCGGCAACAGCGGTGGCGCCCTGGTCTCCCTCTCCGGCGAGGTCGTCGGCATCCCCACCCTGGCCGCCACCAACCCCGACCTCGGCGACAGCGCCGCCCCCGGCATCGGCTTCGCCATCCCCAGCAACACCGCCACCGACGTCGCCCAGCAGATCATCAAGGACGGCAAGGTCACCAACACCCACCGGGCCGCCCTGGGCATCCGCGGCACCACCGTCCTCGGCGCCGACGGCCAGCCCGCCGGCGTCCAGGTCTACTCCGTCATCCCCGGCGGCGCCGCCGCCACCGCGGGCATCGCCGCCGGCGACGTCATCGTCTCGGTCAACGGCACGGACACCCCGACCATGGCCGCCCTCGCCGAGGTCCTCGCCGGCCTCCAACCGGGCGACCAGGCCAAGGTGGAAGTCGCCAAGCCCGACGGCACCACCGCCACCGCCACCGTCACCTTGGGCGAACTCCAGGCGGACTGATCACGCACGGGGGCGGTCCTTTCCACCGGGACCGCCCCTCCGGCACGACCGCCCAGGAGCGGCTGAGACTGCCCCTGGACGCCCGCTACGCACCAGCCGTGTCCTGACCTCGCCGGCACGCCGGCTGCCCGGCAGTGGGCTGCCGGCGGGGTCGCGCAGCATGGGCTCGCTCGCTCTGGTCGTCGCCCTCATCGCCTTCAGCCACCGCCAGTGGCGGTAAGGGGCGGAGGCGTGCGCGCTGAAGATCCTCCGGAACCTACTGAGGTCCTTCATGGACCTCGTCGCCGGCCGCTGACGCAGTCAAGCCATCCACGGTTGGGCCCGCTCCCGGCGACCGGTGGATGCGGTCGGCCGGTCAGGCGCATCCGGAGAGCTTCCGGCTCTGATCCGGCTCGGTGAAAACGCTCATGGACTGATTTTGCTGGAATGTATGGTCTTCCGGCGCGAGGGGTTCGGGGACCTGGTCGGCAAAACCTAGGACGTACCACCAACGGTTGTCGTGCGGGTTGAGGACCGACGCATAATCCTCGGCCACCACCTCAGAGAAGGTGATGCCCTCGGTCTGAATCTCGTCCTCGAGGCCCTTGGTGATCCGGAAGGTCGCCTCGGTGCAGCCGGGTACACGGAACTCCATGAGGCTGTAGGTCCAGTTCGCGGCTTCGCCCGCGCCCTTGTCGCGGGTGAACCTGAGCTGGATGCGCGTGGTGGCCAATGCGGTGTTGCCGTTGGTGAAGACGAGGTCTCCGCCGTCGAAGAACACACCGTCGTGACCGTCGTAGATGATCCGTTGGACGAACGCCCGCCTGACCGTCTCGTCTTCCTCGGCTTTCTGACGGTGCGCATCGCTTCTCTGCTGCTCCGCGACCCTGCGTGAATCGAGCCTCTGTTGCTCCGCGACCCTGAGCGCGTTCACGGACATGGCGAGCGCGGGCAGGGACATGAGTCCGGCGAGAACCGTGGCGAGCGCCGCCCACCACTGAACGTTCCAGCGGACATCCCGCAGTCTGCCCTTCGGCCTGGACCGTGCCCTTTGGGCGGCTTTGCGGATTGAGCGGGCCGAAGGACGGGCGGCCCGCCTCGATCCGTGAGAGCGAGACCAGCGCACGGGTAAGCGGCTCATGACCGCTATGTTCTCTGGCTGGGTGGCCGGCGGCGACCCCCGAGCCTGATCGGCTCGGATTCGGGGCGCGGTCGTGGCCCAGGGGTCCCCTGGTGCCCCCACAGACACGAAACCGCCCCCTACCGTGGAGTGTTTCTCCAGGTAGAGGGCGGTCTGGTCTGGTGGAGGTGGCGGGAATCGAACCCGCGTCCTTCAACCCCAAACCAGGGCTTCTCCGGGCGCAGCCTGCTTGACGCTTTTCTCGGCCCCGGTGCTTCCGCAGGCGGATCACCGACGGGCTCAGTCACTGTTAGATGTTCCGCGAACCCCCGTGACCGGGGCTAGCGGTTGAGCCTTCTAGCGATGCCAGGTCCTGAGCCGAAGGCATTCTCAGGCTGACAGTGGGTTGCTGTTAGGCAACGAGGGCGAAGTTGGACTTCGCCGCCACAGTGCTCTTAGAGTTGGCACTTGTTGTTTGCGGTCACAGGATTTACGAGGTTATGTCCGCCGTCCTCGGCCCGCTTCTCCTGACTTGCAAGGTCAAAGTCGAGACCAATCACCCCCGGGTGTGTGTTCCACCTGACCTTACAACACGCGAACCCCGGCTCGCATTCCGGTAAACGGCCGAAGGCCCCCGGGAACGCGGCAAGTCGCGCACATCCCCGAGGGCCGACCGGCAGGGTCGAGCCGGTCCTGACGGCAGGGCTTCCCCCGAGATGATGCCCTGGCCCGTCACCGTGACTGGAACCGCAACCCCCCGAGCGGCTCAGTCATGAGGTAAGACGCTCAGCCCCGCAGCAACGGTTGCTCTGGGTCACCGAGTTTCACGAAGCGTTACCGATGGCTTGGAAGAAGCGGCCCGCGACGGCCGCGGGATCACTCTTCTCCACCAGTACGGCTACCGCCACATCACCTTGCCAGCCCACGAACCAGGTCATCGGCTTGCCGGGCACCTCGGCGCGGATGCCGTGGACGCCGGTGACCGTACCGGCGGCGCCTGCCGTACCGGAGACGACGCCCGCGCGCATCATGGCGGTCAGCGCGGCCTTGACCTTGGGGTCGATCGGCCGGGCCTGGACGGGCTCGTCGGGCAGGGTCTCGCCGGCCGGGTCGGGCGAGGCGGGCTTGGTGACCAGCACGGGCGGATGCCAGGTGCCGGAGGCCAGCGCGCCCGCGACCAGCGCCAGCGAGAGCGGGCTGACCTGGACGTTCTGCCCGGCGATGGCCATGGCCTTGCCGGCGTCGCTGTCGGTCTCGGGCCAGGCGCCGGAGAAGGAGGCCAGCGGGAGCTTCCAGGGCAGGCCCAGGCCGAGCTCCTCGGCGCTGCGCTTGAGCTGGTCGGCGTCGACGAGGCGGGCGAGCGCGGCCAGGCCGGTCACGCAGCCGTGGGCGAAGGTGTGCTGGAAGGTGGTGCCGGGCGTGACGGTCCCGGTGTAGTCGAAGCGGGCGCCGCCGACGGAGCGGCTGGCCACGCAGGGCACGCGCGTCTTCGGCGTCACCGACGACTTCAGCAGGGCGTTGGCCGCGACGATCGACATGGCCGTGCCGCCGGGGTACTTGCCGGCCAGCCCGTCCTTGATCTGGTCGAGCCCGGTGGAGCCGACCGCCAGGACGTTGCCGCTGGAGGCCTCGACGGCGACCAGCATGCTGGCGGAGGTGCCCTGGACCGCGGTCTGGGCGGCCCGCTGGATCGAGGAGTCGATCGTGGTGTGCACCTCGGCCGCGTCGCGAAGCCCCTGGAGCTCCTGGAGCTCCGCGGCCTTCTCGCCGGTCTTGAGGTCGAGCGTGATCACCTGGGTGACCGTGGAGCCGGTCAGCCGGTCCTGGTAGGCCTTCTGCAGCCCGGAGCGGCCCATCGAGTCGCCCGCCCGCTGCGGCCCGCCGAGCTGCTGCTCGCCCTCGGCGGTGAGCGTGCTGACCAGGCCGACGATCTGCTTGGGGTCGGCCGGGGCGACCGGCTGCTCCTGCACCTGGGTCCTGATGCCCTGGATGCCGGTGAGCTGGTCCTTGAGCTGCTGGTGGCGCTTGCGGCCGAGGGTGATCAGCGGCACGAACTCGCTGGGCGGCGCCGAGCGGATCCGGCTGATCAGCCGGTCGGCGGCGTAGCCGGTGAGCTGGGAGAGCTGCCGGCAGACCGCCTCGGCGTTGGCCCCGAGCTGCCCCGGGGTCACCCCGACCACGTACAGCGGCATGTTGGTCTGCAGCGAGGCGCCGTCGCGGTCGACGATCGGCTGCCGCCCCACCGACCTGGTCAGGACGGCGAAGCGCTGCCCGTCCTTGAGCTGCGGATGCAGCACCGAGGGCGACCAGAGCACCTTCCACTGCCCGTCGATCAGCCGCAACGGCATCTCGCTCTTGTAGTGCCAGAGCGGGTTGTTCTCCCCCAGGTCGACCTCGGCGTTGAAGGACGCCTTGGCGTCGTCGCCGGTGCGGGTCACCCCGGTGATGCGGAAGCGGAAGGAGATGGCGTCGAGGTCGAGCTTGGTGTCGGCCAGCGCCTTCGCCACCGCCTTGGGGTCGCCGTTGGTGCGCTCGGCCGCGAGGTCGTAGTTCTCCTCTTTCCAGCCCACCAGGAAGTCGCGGATGGCCTCGTGCGGCGAGGACTCCGACAGGCATCCGGACAGCGTCGTGCCCGCGACCACCATCGTGACGGCCGCGGACAGCAGGCGCTTGGCTCGGGTCATCGGCTGTGCTGGCGTACGGCTCGCGCCATCTCCCGCTTGGCCTGCTGCTCGGCCAGGGTCTGCCGCTTGTCCCAGTCCTTCTTGCCGCGGCCCAGGCCGATCTCGACCTTGGCCCGGCCGTCCTTGAAGTAGAGCTGCAGCGGCACGATCGTCAGCCCGCCCTCCTTGAGCTTGGCGGCGAGCTTGTCGATCTCCTTGCGGTTGAGCAGGAGCTTGCGCTTACGGCGGGCCGAGTGGTTGGTCCACGTGCCCTGCGCGTATTCGGGGATGTGCACGTTGAGCAGCCACGCCTCGTCGTTCTCGACCGTGGCGTAGCCGTCGGTCAGCGAGGCCCGGCCCTCGCGCAGCGACTTGACCTCGGTGCCCTGGAGGACCAGACCCGCCTCGAAGGTGTCACTGATCTGATAGTCGTGCCGGGCACGCTTGTTCTGGGCGATGAGCTTCCGCCCGGTTTCACGTGGCATACCTCGACCTTACCGGCGTCCGGTCACACTCGGAGGTAGCGACGGAGGGTCACGAAGGACGACAGGATACAGATCAGCACGCCGATGCCCAGCGTCCAGACGATCACCCAGGCCACGGTCTCCCATTCGAGCTGGGATCCGATCGCCAGGTACTTCTGGAACTCCTCGAAGACGAAGACCTTCGCCAGGATCAGCATGACCGCCGCGAAGACGCCGCCGATCAGCCCCGAGATCATGCCTTCCATGACGAACGGGAGCTGGATGTACAGGTTGGACGCGCCGACCAGCCGCATGATGCCCGTCTCCCGGCGCCGGTTGAACGCCGAGAGCCGCACCGTGTTGGCGATCAGCAGGATCGACGCGATGACCACGAATCCGGCGAGCACGAAGGCCGCCGTCCGCAGCGCGTCGAGCATGCCGAAGAAGTCGTTGAGCAGTTCCTTCTGGTTCTTGATCGACGAGACGCCCGGTTGCCCGGTGACCGCGTCGATGACCGGCTGGAACAGCTCGGGGTCCTTGAGCTGGACGCGGAAGGAGGTGGGCATGTCCTCCGGCTTGGTCACGTCCAGCAGCGTCTTGTCCACCGCGGTCTTGCGGAAGTTCTCGTAGGCCATCGCCTGGTCCTCGAAGTGGACCTGCTTGACCTCGGGCAGCCCCTCCAGCTTGGTCTTGAGCGCCTCGGTCTGGTCGGGGCTGGCCTCCTTGCCCTTGCAGGCGGGGATCGAGGTGTTCTTGGTGCACAGGAACACCGAGACCTCGACCTTGTCGAACCAGTAGTCCTTCATGGTGCTGACCTGAGCGCTGATCAGGAAGCCGACGCCGAGCATCGCCATGCCGACGGCGACGGTGACGATGACCGCGATGGTCATCGTCAGGTTCCGGCGAAGGCCGATCCAGACCTCGGAGAGGATGAAATTCGCCCGCATGTTCTTCCCGTCAGCTCCCTTGGTATCCGGATCCTCAGTACGCCTGGCCGTAGACGCCACGCGACTGGTCGCGGACGATCTTGCCGTCCTCCAGCTCCACGACACGCTTGCGCATCGAGTCGACGATGGCCGCGTCATGCGTGGCCATGACGACGGTGGTGCCGGTCCTGTTGATCCGGTCGAGGACCTTCATGATGCCGATGCTGGTCGCCGGGTCGATGTTGCCCGTCGGCTCGTCGGCCAGCAGGATCATCGGCCGGTTGACGAAGGCGCGCGCCATCGCGACGCGCTGCTGCTCGCCGCCCGAGAGCTCCTCGGGCATGCGGTGCGCCTTGCCTTCCAGACCGACCAGTTCGATGACCTCGGGCACGACCTTGCGGATGAACCGCCTGGGCTTGCCGATCACCTCTAGGGCGAACGCCACGTTCTCGTAGACGTTCTTGTTGGGCAGGAGCCTGAAGTCCTGGAACACGCAGCCGATGCGGCGGCGCAGGGAGGGCACCTTGAAGTTGGACAGCCTGGCGAGATCCTTGCCGGCCACGTGGATGGCACCGGAATTGGGTCGCTCCTCCTTGAGGATCAACCTCAGGAAGGTCGACTTCCCGGAGCCCGAGGGCCCGACCAGGAACACGAACTCGCTCTTGTCGATGTCTACGGAGACGTGGTCCAGCGCGGGCCTGTTCTGATTCGCGTAGACCTTGGTGACGTTGTCGAAATGAATCACGAGAGCATCACGGCGTACCAGTCTAGGGGCCAAGCTGGAGGGGAGGGTGGCACATGCCCACTTCCCACCGCTGACCTACCGGGGGCGTCCATCTTTACTGATGATCGACGTTCCGATTGGCTGGAGGACAGTCTAGGGGGAAGACTGGCATGGAACGTCCATAACGGAAACAAAACGATTGAGCGGCTACAGTGGAGGCACGATGAGTTGCGAACACCTTGTCTGCGCCGCCTGCGCCCACCCGGTCATCGAGGGACGCTGCGCCACCTGCCGCGCCAACCGCGAACGCCTGCACCGGCACGGCTTCGCCCTGACCCCGGCCATGGTCGCCGCGGTCCTTCTCGCCGCGCTCTTCCTCACGCTGGTGCTGCGGCAGTTGCTCGGCACCTAGCCGAAGCCGGCCGTACGGGACGGCCGGCGTCGCCCTGACTACTCCATCCCGGCTTCCTGGCGGCGCATCCAGCGGATCTCGCTCTCGATGAAGCCGTCGATGTCCCCGTCCAGGACCGCGGTCGGGTTGCCCGCCTCGGTGCCGGTGCGCAGATCCTTGACGATTTGGTACGGGTGCAGGACGTAGTTGCGGATCTGCGTGCCCCACGAGGTGGTCGAGGCGCCGCGCAGCTCGGACATCTTCTCCGCCTCCTCCTGCCGCTTGCGCTCCAGCAGCTTGGCCTGGAGGACCGCCATGGCGGTCGCCCGGTTCTGGAGCTGGGAGCGCTCGTTCTGACAGGAGACCACGATGCCGCTGGGCAGGTGGGTGATGCGGACCGCCGAGTCGGTCGTGTTGACGCCCTGGCCGCCGGGGCCGGAGGAGCGGTACACGTCGATGCGGAGCTCGTCCTCGTTGATGTCGATGTGGTCGGTCTGCTCGACGACGGGCACGATGTCGACGCCGGCGAAGGAGGTCTGCCGGCGGCCCTGGTTGTCGAACGGGCTGATCCGGACCAGCCGGTGCGTGCCGTGCTCGCCGCGGAGCGTGCCGTACGCGTAGGGGGCCTTGATGGTGAAGGTCGCGGACTTGATGCCGGCCTCCTCCGCGTAGGAGGTCTCGTAGACCTCCGTGGAGTAGCCCTTGCGCTCGGCCCAGCGCAGGTACATGCGCAGGAGCATCTGCGCCCAGTCGGCCGCGTCGACGCCGCCGGCCTGGGAGTTGATGGTCACCAGAGCCTCGCGCGAGTCGTACTCGCCCGACAGCAGCGTGCGGACCTCCAGCGCGTTGACGTCGCCGCGCAGCGAGTTGAGCTCCCGCTCGGCCTCGGCCAGCGTGTCGGCGTCGTCCTCCTCCGCGGCCAGCTCGAACAGGACCGAGAGGTCGTCGACCCGCCGCTGGAGCCCTTCGACGCGGTTGAGCTCGCCCTGCAGGTGCGAGAGCTTGCTCGTGACCTTCTGCGCCGCCTCGGGGTCGTCCCACAGATCCGGCGCGGCCACCTGCTCCTCCAGCTCGGCGATCTGCTTGCGCATCGCGTCGAGGTCGAGCACGTCCTTGATGCTGGCGAGCGTGCTGGACAGCTCGCTGATCTCTTCTGCCGGGTCTATTCCTGCCACGTCTCCCAAGGGTACGGCACGCCGTAACATATCGAGGTGCGCGCATACGGTCCGGTGGTGCTAGGCGCCGCCCTTCTGCTCAGCCTGACCGGCTGTTCCGCAGGCGACCGTCCGGCGACGCCGCCGACCCCGATGACCGTCAGCAGCAGCGCGACCGCCTCACCGACCCCCACCGCCGCGCCGCCGATCACCCCGGCCCAGGCGCTGGCGGAGTTCACCGAGTTCGCCCGCGCCAACGTCTGGGTGCGCGAGGCGGGCCTGATGCGTGACGCGCTGGAGCAGGTGACCGGCGGGCAGTCGTCGCTGACCGCGGCGGCCTTCGACTCGGCCGGCGGCCGGCCTGCCGCCTACCGGTGGGGCGAGCCGACGCTGCTGGTGCCCAGGCTGGCGCCCGGCGACAAGAACCCGTGGTTCTCCGCGATCGTGCCGCGCGACGGCAAGCCGACGCTGGTGACCTTCGCCCGGGGCGGCGGGCGCTGGCGGCTGACCTCGATGACGGTGTTGCGCAAGGTGCCGCAGGTGGAGATCGGCGCCGACGGGTATGCGACGCCCCTGGCCTCCGACGACGTGAGCGTGCGGATCAGCCCGAAGTACGTGGGCCCGCTGCACGCGACCATCGCCGAGGCGGGCTCGGAGGGCGTGGCCGGCAAGCTGATCGCGCCGGGCCCGTTCACCACCGAGATCGCCGAGAGCGACGCCCGCGACCGGGCGATGTGGCGGGACAGGGCCTACGACAACGACTCCACCTTCTCCACCGGCGACCTGCCCGTCTACGCGCTGCGCACGAAGGACGGCGGCGCGCTGGTGCAGTACTCCCTGACCCGCACGACGACGGTGACGCCCAAGACCACGGGCGAGGAGGGCGTGCCGATCCCCGTGCCCGAGCGCGCCCGCTGGGCGGTGGGCGACGTGGTCAAGCCGACCCGGCTCAAGCCGCTCAGCGTCAGCGAGGTGCACCAGTTCGCCACCGCCGTACCGCCCGCCGACGCCGAACACCCCGCCGACGTGGTCGCCCACGACGGCGGGGTGATCAAGGCTTCCGGCCCGACGGGCTAGTCGGCGCTGCGGGGCAGGCTGCTGGAGGCCACCAGCGTCCGCACCGCCCGGAGCGCGACCGAGAGGGTCGCCAGGTCGAAGTTGTCGCTCTCCCAGATCTCCGAGAGCGTCTGGCGGGCCCGGCCGACGGCGGCGGCGTTCGCCTCCGTCCAGCGGGCCAGCCGCTCCTCCGGCGCCAGGCCCGAGGCGCTCGACGCCAGCACGTCCTGGGTGAGCGAGGCGTGCGCGGCGTAGAGGTCGTCCCGCAGGGCCGAGCGGGCCATCGAGTTCCAGCGGTTGTCCCGCGGCAGCGCGATCACCCGCTCGCGCAGCCGGGCGAGCTGGAGCCGGTCGGCCAGGTCGAAGTAGACCTCGGCCACCTCGCCCACCGGTCGGCCGGTGAGCGAGGCGATCTCCACCAGGTCGAAGGTGGAGTAGGCGGGCACCATCGACGCGGTCCGCTCGGCCAGCTCCACCGGCACGCCCCTGGCCACGAAGGCGTCGCGGCGCTCCTCGAAGGCGGCCAGGTCGGGGCCGGTGAGCAGCTTGGGGATGTGCGCGAGCAGGCCGTTGACGCCCTTGACGAAGTAGCTGACCGCGCCGGCCAGGTCCATCGGCGGGCGCCGGTTGGTCAGCAGCCAGCGGGTGCCGCGCTCGGCCAGCTTGCGCGCCTCCAGCAGCATCGCGATCTGGGTCGCGGTGTCGACCTGGTTGTCCAGGCTCTCCACCGCGCGGAAGAAGCCGGGCAGGTCGAACACCTCGCGGGTGACCAGCCAGGCCTTGGCGATGTCCTCGGCCGAGGCGCCGGTCTCCTCGCCCAGCCGGAACATGAAGGTGGTCCCGGTGGAGTTGACCAGCTCGTTGGTCACGCAGGTGGTGATGATCTCGCGGCGCAGCGGGTGGTTGTCCATGTAGGAGCGGAACCGCTCGCGCAACGCCGACGGGAAGTAGGAGACCAGCCAGGTGGCCAGGTAGGGGTCGTCCGGCAGGTCGGAGCCGAGCAGCTCGTTCTCGGTGACCAGCTTGGTGTAGGCCAGCAGGACCGAGAACTCCGGCGCGGTCAGCCCGAGCCGGGCCTGGCGGCGCTCGGCCAGGATCTTGTCCGAGGGCAGGAACTCCAGCTCCCGGTTGACCAGCCCCTCGCGCTCCAGCTTGCGCAGGTAGCGGGCGTGGATGTGCAGCATCTCCACGCTCTGGGCGCGGGCCGCGGCCAGCACCACGTTCTGGGCGTAGTTGTCGCGCAGGACGAGCTGGGCGACCTCGTCGGTCATCTCGCGGAAGACCTGGTTGCGCTGCTTGTCGGTGAGCTCGCCGTCGCGCACCACCTCGTCCAGGAGGATCTTGATGTTGACCTCGTGGTCGGAGGTGTCGACGCCCGCGGAGTTGTCGATGAAGTCGGTGTTGACCAGCCCGCCGTTCAGCGCGAACTCGATCCGGCCGAGCTGGGTCAGGCCCAGGTTGCCGCCCTCGCCGACCACCTTGGCGCGCAGGTCGGCGCCGTTGACGCGCAGGGCGTCGTTGGCCTTGTCGCCCACGTCGGCGTTGGACTCGGCCGCCGACTTCACGTAGGTGCCGATGCCGCCGTTCCAGAGCAGGTCGACCGGGGCCTTGAGGATGGCGTTGATCAGGTCGTTGGGCGCCATCGAGGCGACCGGCTCCTCGATGCCCAGCGCCTCGCGGATCTGCGGGGTGAGCGGGATCGACTTGGCCGTGCGCGGCCACACGCCGCCTCCGGCGGAGATGAGGCCGCGGTCGTAGTCCTCCCACGAGCTGCGCGGCAGCTCGAACAGGCGCCGCCGCTCGGCGAAGGAGGTGGCCGCGTCGGGGTCGGGGTCGATGAAGATGTGCCGGTGGTCGAAGGCGGCCACCAGGCGGATGTGCTCCGACAGCAGCATGCCGTTGCCGAAGACGTCGCCCGACATGTCGCCCACGCCGGCGACGGTGAAGTCGGTGGTCTGCGTGTCGAGGCCCATCGTGCGGAAGTGGTACTTCACCGACTCCCAGGCGCCGCGGGCGGTGATGCCCATCGCCTTGTGGTCGTAGCCCACCGAGCCGCCGGAGGCGAAGGCGTCGCCGAGCCAGAAGCCGTACTCCTTGGCCACGCTGTTGGCGATGTCGGAGAAGGTGGCCGTGCCCTTGTCGGCGGCGACCACCAGATAGGGGTCGTCACCGTCGTGCCGTACCACGTCAGAGGGCGGGACGACCTTGCCCTCGGCCAGGTTGTCGGTGATGTCCAGCAGGCCGGAGATGAAGATCCGGTAGCAGGCCACGCCCTCGGCCAGCACGTCCTCGCGGTTGCCGCTCGCCGGGGGCCGCTTGACGACGAAGCCGCCCTTGGAGCCGGTCGGCACGATGACGGTGTTCTTCACCATCTGCGCCTTGACCAGGCCGAGGATCTCGGTGCGGAAGTCCTCCATCCGGTCGGACCAGCGCAGGCCGCCGCGCGCCACCTTGCCGAAGCGCAGGTGCACGCCCTCGACCCGCGGCGAGTACACGAAGATCTCGTACTTGGGCCGCGGCAGCGGCAGCACGCTGATCGACGGCGAGTCGAGCTTCAACGAGATGTACGGCTTGCGCCGCCCGTCCGGCCCGGTCTGGAAGTAGTTGGTGCGCAGCGTGGACTGGATCATCTCCAGGTAGGCGCGCAGGATGCGGTCCTCGTCCAGGGAGGCGACCTCGTCCAGCGAGGCCAGGATCTCCTCGGTGAGCGCGTCGGTGAGGTCCTGGCGGGCCTCCGCCGAGCGCCTCGGGTCGAGCCGCGCCTCGAACAGGCAGACCAGCAGCCGCGACAGCCGTACGTTGCCGGTCAGCACGCGCTCCATGTAGCGCTGGCTGAAGGTGGTGCCGGCCTGGCGGAGGTACTTGGCGTAGACCCGCAGGATCTCGACCTGTTCCCAGGTCAGCCCGGCCTGCAGGATGAGCGAGTTGAAGTTGTCGGCGGCCACCTGGCCGTGCCAGAGGGCGGCCAGGCCGTCCTGGAACAGCCGCTTGAAGTCCTCCCGGCCGACCTCGGGCGAGGGCACGTAGCGCAGGCCGAAGTCGTAGATCCAGGCGTTCTTGGTGGTCGGGTCGTTGTCGCGGTCCACCTCGTAGGGCCGCTCGTCGACGACCTCGACGCCGAGCCGCTGGATGAGCGGCAGCGCCTTCGACAGCGAGATCGGCGAGCCCAGCTTGTAGATCTTGAGCCGCCGCTCGCCCTCGGTGACGTCGTAGGGCTCGTAGAGGTTGATGCCGATCGCGTCGTCGTCCTTGCCGACCAGCTCCTCCAGGCGCTTGAGGTCGACCACGGCCAGCTTGGGCGGGAAGTCGGCCTTGTAGCCCTCGGGGAAGGCGGCCTGGTAGCGCCGGGCGAGCCGGGGCGCCTCCTCCTCGGAGGTCATCTCGGTCAGCGCGTCGGCCAGGTCGTCCTCCCAGGACCGGGTGATCGCGGCCAGGCGCGACTCCAGTTCCTCGACGTCCACCGCGGGCTGGGGCAGCGGCTTGCCGCGCTCGCCGCGGATGACCACGTGCAGCCGGGCCAGCGCCGACTCGCCGATCATCGCCGAGTAGTCGAGCGAGGTGCCGCCGAGCGCCTTGAGTAGCAGCTCCTGCATCTTCAGCCGCACCTTGGTGGTGTAGCGGTCGCGCGGCAGGTAGATCAGGCACGAGATGAAGCGGCCGTAGTCGTCGCGGCGCAGGAAGAGCCGGACCTGCTTGCGCTCGCGCAGCCGCAGCACGCCTTGGGCGATCGGCACGAGCTGCTCGACGGAGGTCTGGAACAGCTCGTCGCGCGGGAAGGTCTCCAGGATCTCGATGAGGTCCTTGCCGTCGTGCGAGTCGGGGGAGAGCCCGGCGGCCTCGATCACCTCGCCGAGCTTGCGGCGCAGCACCGGGATGCGGGAGATCGACTCGTTGTAGGCGACGTGCGTGAACAGGCCGAGGAAGCGGCGCTCGCCGACCACCTCGCCGTCGGGCGAGAAGAGCTTGACGCCGACGTAGTCGAGGTAGGCGCTGCGGTGCACGGTGGCCCGCGAGTTGGCCTTGGTGATGATCAGAAGCTGCTTCTCGCGCGCCTTGGCCCGCAGCTCGGGCGGCATCGCGGCGAAGCTGTCGGAGCCGGCCTTGTCGTCGCGCAGGATGCCGAGCGCGGCGCCCGGGACGGCCTTGAGGACCTCGCCGTCCTCGGAGCGGTCCAGGCGGTACTCCTTGTAGCCGAGGAAGGTGAAGTGGCCGTCGGCCAGCCAGCGCAGCAGGTCGATGCTGTCCTCGACCTCGGCCGGCTCCAGCGGCGGCGGGTTGACGCCCAGGTCCTCGGCGGTCTGGACGGCCAGCGCGCGCATCTTCACGAAGTCCTCGACCGCGTGCCGTACGTCGGCCAGGACCCGCTGGAGGTCGGCCTCCAGCTCCTTGAGCACGGCCGGGTCGGCCTGCCGGTCGATCTCGATGTGCATCCACGACTCGGTGGAGATCTGGCCGGTCACGTCCTCCTGGCCACGGCCGAGCAGGCGGCCGGTCATGTCCCGCCGTACCCGCATCTGCGGGTGGACCAGGAGGTGCACGCCGATGTCGTGGCGGTCGAGCTCCATCGTGACCGAGTCGACGAGGAAGGGCATGTCGTCGGTGACCACGTCGACCACGGAGTGGCCGGGATCCCAGCCGTTCTCCTCCACGGTCGGCGTGTAGGCCCTGACCAGCGCCCGCCCCTGCGGCCTGACCTCGGCCAGGTGCTTCTGGGACATCGCCGGGCCGTAAACGTCTACAGCATTGCGCTCGAGCAGATCCTCGGGCGCGACATGCCGGTAGTAGAGCCGGAGAAAGGCCGACGCCTCGTCCTCGGGCACTTCGGCGCATTGGTGCGCCGCGCGCTGGAGCAGTTCGTCCTTGGCCTCTTCGAGCGGCATCTCGCTCTCACTCCTTTGTGAGGGTTCATCCTTCGTTACAGCCATGCCCTTAGTTCCCACAGCAGGGGGAAGTAGTGCATGCGGGTCCGGCCCCGGAGGTAGGGGGCTCCCGTCGAGCCGCCGGTGCCGGATTTCGTGCCTATCTGCCGCTCGACCATCTGGACGTGCCGCATCCGCCACAATGCGGCCGTCTCATCGTGAGTCAGCAGATCCTCGGCCAGTTGCCACAGGTCGTCGTAGGTCCTGCGGTCCCTCGCCACGGTCAGCAGCGAACCCATGATCTCCGTGTCGGAGATGCCCAGGCCGCGCCTGGAGAGGGCGGTGAGATAAGCATCCCACAGCGTCGGCTCCTCCATACGGCGGCGCAGCCTGGCGAGTTCGCCCTCGCTGGCGTCCCGCAACCCGGTGAGGTAGCGGGCTTCCTTCAGCCCGGACAGGAACTCCAGCTCGCGGAACTGCACGGACTGGAACCCGCTGGCCGGGGCGAGCTTGGCCCTGAAGGCCAGGAAGTCCTGGGGCGTCATCGTCTCCAGGACCTCGACCTGCTCGACCAGCACGCGCTCGACCGAGTGCACCCGCCTGAACAGGTGCCTGGCCTGCCACAGTTCGCCGTTGAACAGGGCGTCGCGCGCGCCTTCGAGCTCGTGCAGGAGCAGCTTGAACCAGAGCTCGTAGACCTGGTGCACGGTGATGAAGAGCAGCTCGTCGGGGGCCTGCGACTGCGGCTCCTGCTGGCCGAGGAGCTCGGGCAGGCGGAGGTAGGCGCCATAGGACAGGCGCCCGCCCTCTTCACCGAACTGCCGGTCTGGCGGCACAGCGTCAACCGCCACCGAGGCTCCTCCCCCAAGAACTTGCCGGGCCCATGCCCGTACCGATACCACCCGAAAAGTGGTCAATCGTCAACGCGAGAGGGGTTCGACCTCAACTGATCTAAGGCGTCGGGGACCTCGGCGAGCTCGGCGAGCTCCCGCCGGCACTGCTCGCACCCGTCGAGATGGCGCTCGAAGGCCTCGTGCTCCTCCTCGTCGAGGACGCCGAGGACGTAGGCGGCCACCTCAGGATGCATCAGCCGGCTGCCCCCTTCTCGCGCAGCAGTTCACGGAGGGCTCTTATGGCGTAGTAGAGCCGTGATTTCACCGTGCCCGGCGGAATCCCCAGTATCTCCGCCGCTTCACTTATCGTACGGTCCCGCAGGTACGTCTGCTCGATGACTTCGCGGTGTTCTTCGGACAGCCGGGCCAGCGCGTCGCCGACCACGATCGCCGACAACGCCCGGTCGGAGGCGTCGGGCACCGCGATGCTGTCGGCCTCCGGCGGCTCGACCTCGGGCGGGCGCGCGCTGCGCCGGCGGCGGCCGTCGATGACGATCCGCCTGGCCACGGTCAGCAGCCACGCCCAGATGAGGCTGGGTTCCCAATACAGCCGGGCGGAGTTCCGCCAGGCCCTGACGATGGTCTCCTGGACGACGTCCTCCGCCCACTGGAGATCGTTTCCCGTGGATCTGCGCACGTGGCGCAGCAACGGGCCGCGGAACTGCTGATAGAGCAGCGCGATGCGTTGCTCCTCGTCCTTGGAGTGAGCTAACACGGCGCACATCTTTACACCTTCGTTACCGCATCGGTAGCCACTCCGATAACTCCAGTCATTTCTGACTATCTCGTCACAAGGCGTGAACTCTCGGGTCGGGGTCCGCGTACCTCGGGGCATGCGACGCCGATTCGCCGACATCGCCGCCACCGCGCTCACCCTCGGCGGTTTCGCGGTCGCGGCCGTCCTCACCGTCGTGCTCGTCCTGCCCTCCGCGGGCGAGCCCGCCACCTGGGAACCGCGCCCGTCGGGCCCTCTGGGCCCCGCCGACCGCGACTTCCTGATCAAGGTACGGCAGGCGGGACTCTGGGAGATCCCCACCGGCCAGCAGGCCCAGCAGCTCGCCGCCAGCGAGCGCGTCAAGGACGTCGGCCGGCACCTCGTCGAGGACCACACCAAGCTCGACGTCGAGGTCCGCAAGGTGGCCGCGGCGCTCGACGTGGACCTGCCCAGCGTCCCCAGCGCCGACCAGCAACGCTGGATGGCCCAGCTCTCCGCCCGGTCCGGCGCCGCCTACGACCGCGACTTCGCCAACCTGCTGCGCGCGGCGCACGGGAAGGTCTTCGCGGTCGTCGCCCAGGTCCGGGCCGGCACGCGGAACGCGGAGATCCGGAAGTTCGCCCAGCGGGCGGTCGTGGTCGTCATGCGGCACATGACCCTGCTGGAGTCCACCGGGCTCGTGGACCACTCGGCCCTGCCGGAACCGCCCTCACCCACCATCGGAGTGAAACCATGAAACACGTCCTGACGGCTCTGACGCTCGTGGCGTCCGGGCTGGTCGCGGCCTCGGTCACCGAGGTCGCCGCGGCGCCCGCCGCCCTCGCCGACCACTGCCTGCCGGGGTCGCACTCCCCCGCCGGCGGCCGCCTCCTCCCCGCCCCGCCCGAGCCTCCTTCGCCCAACCCGGACCCCCGCCCCCGGCCTCCTTCGCCCGACCCGGACCCCCGCCCCCGGCCGCCTTCGCCCTCACCGGACCGGCCCACCGACCCCGACCGGGGGAACCGGCCCGCCGATCCCGGTCCGGCCGACGGGTCCGCCGACCCTGGACCGGGCGAGCCGACGGGTGATCCGGGCGAGCCCACCGGGGACCCCGGGGACGACCGGGGCGGAGACCCCGATGCCGGCCCGTCCCCGAGCCCCTCCCCCAGCCCCACGGACGACCCCGGCGACGAGTGCGCCGACCTGGGCCCCTTCCCCGACGACTTCATCGACATCCGCCGAGTCCAGCCCAACGCCTCCGGCAACCTCACCGGCCGCGGCGGCAGCTTCACCTCCCGCTGCGGCACCAACGCCAACGGCCACCAGAACCCCGACAACTTCATCGTCGCCCCCGGCGTCCGCAACGGCGCCCACCACCTGCACGACTACGTCGGCAACCTGTCCACCGACGCCTTCTCCACCGACCAGTCCCTGGCCGCCGCCGGCACCACCTGCCGGCTCAACGACCGCTCGACCTACTTCTGGCCGGTCCTGCGCGACCGCCGCGTGGACGACAACCTGGGCGACCCCGACGGCAACGTCGGCCGAGTCCTGCGTCCCCGCCAGGCGATCATGCTCTTCCGCGGCACCGGCGAGCGGGTCGGCCCCATGCCGCGCTTCCTCCGCCTGATCACCGGCGACGCCAAGGCGGCCACGAACGGCGGCGCCAACGCCCGCGCCCAGTGGACCTGCACCGGCTTCACGAACCGGATCACCACCAAGTACCCGCTCTGCCCGCGCTTCAGCCAGGTCGTCCGCATCCTCGACTTCCCGAGCTGCTGGGACGGCCAGAACACCGACAGCGCCAACCACCGCACGCACGTCGTCTTCCCGCAGGGCGGGCGCTGCCCGCAGGGCACCCGGGCCGTGCCGCAGCTCCGCATGATCCTCACCTACTCGGTGGCCCCGGGCCTGTCCTACGCGCTCGACGCCTTCCCCGAGCAGAAGCACAACCCGGTCACCGATCACGCCGACTTCGCCAACGTGATGCCCGACCGGCTCATGGCCTTCGCCGTCTCCTGCATCAACCGCGGCCGCCGCTGCTGACCAGCCCACTCTGCTGAGGCCCCAGGGCAGCACCCTCACCGCGACCCCTGGGAGGAATCCTCATGCTGCACCGCCGCCAACCCCGGCACGCCCCGGCCGCCGCCGGACTGGACGCCCGCAACGTCCGCCTCGGCCTGATCGCCTCGCTCACCGCGCTCCTGCTGTCGGCCGCCGCACTCACCGCCTCGCCCCGCGGCCGCGAACTCCTCGTGCTGGCCGACTTCTACCTCGGCGTCCTCGCGCTCGTCACGCTCACCGCCACCGTCGCCCTCGGCCTGCTGGCCACCGAACGGGTCTTCCTCTCCGCGCCCAACCGGGTCCGGGCCCAGCTCGCCCACCGGCTGGCCGCGCTGGCCGGGATGGCCCTCCTGGCCGGGCACATCGCCCTCAAGTCCGGGCGCGGGCCCTGGCTCGGGCTGCTGGCCGCCGGGCTGCTCACCGTCGCCGCGCTCAGCGGGGTCGTGCGGGGACGCTTCGCCGGTACGGCACGGCCCGGGCTGTGGCGGGTGCTGCACGGCGCCGCCTACCTCGCCTGGCCGATCGCCGTCCTGCACGGGCTGACCGCCGGCCGTACCCCTGCGGCCTGGGTGACCTGGGCCTACTTCGGCTGCCTGGCCGCCGTGGGCGCCGCCCTGCTGGTGCGCGTCTGGGCCTCGGTGGCCCGGCCGCCTGCCGTACCCGAAGTGGTCGCCGAACCGGAGGCCGCCGCCGGGGAGCGGGGGCTGGCGCAGCCGGTCGAGCTGGCCAAGTACCGCAAGGCCGGCTGAGTCACGTTCCGCTGGAGGACATCATGATCCCGCACAAGGTCCCGCCGGTCGTGCGGCTCGGGCCGGCCCGGCTCACCGAGGGGCTCGACCACTGCCGCCGCCTCGACCTGCCCGCCCACCGCACCATCCACGGCGCTCCGGCGCCGCTCGACCTGGAGTCCCTCATCGCGCAGGCCGATCTCGTCGACCTGCGCGGGCGGGGCGGGGCGGCCTTCCCCTTCGCCCGCAAGCTGCGTGCGGTCGCCGGCAACCGCTCAGAACGCGTCGTTCTGATCAACGCCGCCGAGGGCGAGCCCGCCAGCCGGAAAGACGCCATGCTGCTCGTCCGTACGCCGCACCTGGTGCTCGACGGCGCCGTCCTCGCCGCCGAGGCGCTGCGCGCGCGGGAGATCGTGCTCGCGGTGGCCGCCGACAGCGTGCCCTTCGCCTCCGCCGAGGCGGCCGTCGCCGAGCGCCGCGCCGCCGGGGTGGCCGGGGCAGAGGAGTCGCGGCTGCGGATCCGCGTGATCGGCCTGCCCGAACGCTTCATCACCGGCGAGGGCGGCGCGCTGGTGCGAGGCGTCAACGGCGAGACCCCGACGCCGCCCGGACGCAAGCGCCGGGCCGCGCACGAGGGCGTGGACGGGCTGCCCACGCTGCTGTCCAACGCCGAGACCTTCGCCCAGCTCGCCCTGCTCGCCCGGCTGGGCCCGGCCGCCTACGCCGACGTCGGGACGCCTCGCGAACCCGGCACCCTGCTGCTCACCGTCGGCGGCGAGACCGTCGTCGAGGCCGCGCACGGCATGCCGCTCTCGGCCGTCCTCGACCTGTGCTCGCCGGGCGCCGACCTCGGGCCGGGCGTGCTCCTGGGCGGCTACCACGGCACCTGGCTGACCGCCGCCGAGGCCCGCACCGCCGTACTCTCCCGTGCCGCCGGGACCCCGCTCGGCGCCGGCATCGTCCTGCCGCTCGGCCCGGACACCTGCCCGCTCGGCGAGACCGCCCGCGTCGCCGCCTACCTCGCCGGCCAGTCCGCCGGGCAGTGCGGGCCCTGCCGGCTCGGGCTGCCCGACCTCGCCCGTGCGCTGCTGGCCCTCTGCTCGGGCGAGGGCTCACCCGAGGCCGTACGGCGAGCCGCCCGGTCGGTCGAGCGGCGGGGCGCCTGCTCCCACCCCGACGGCACCGCCCGCTTCGCCCTGTCCGCCCTGGACGTCTTCGCCACCGACATCGCCTCGCACCTGGACGCCGGCACCTGTGGCCGCCCCGTGCTCGGCGTCCTTCCGCTGCCCGAGTCGCCTGCGGAACCTGAATACCGGCTCGACGTCGACTGGACGCGGTGTGAGGGGCACGGCTTGTGCGCTCATCTTTTGCCGGAGTTCGTCGACCTCGACGACTTCGGTTACCCGGCCTTCCGGCCTGTCCCGGGCGGCATGCTGCGTGAGGCCCGCCGGGCCGTCGAGATGTGCCCCGCCCTCGCCCTCCGCCTCGCCTGACAGCCCTCGGTTCGGAGCGCTCCGCGCAAGGGGCTCGGGCGCTGCCCGGTGGGACTCTCAAGGGGGCTCGCGCGGGCGAAGGGGCCGTGCACCGACGGCTGCGGCAGGTGGAAGGCCCGGGGCTCCAGCATCGCGACCCTCGGCAAGCTGGGCGCGGTCCGCGGAGAAGGCGGCGCGCTGCTCCGGCCCGATCCCGCCGCTCAACGCCCACCGGCGAGGTCCGGACCGATGGGTGGTTCGGTTCAGTCGGCGGGTTGGGGGGTGGTGGCGAAGGTGTGGAGGGGGGCTGACCAGGGGTGGGGCAGGTGGCCGTGGGGGGTGAGCCAGGACAGGAGCCAGGCGGCCTGTTCGGGGGTGAGGTGGTCGGCCAGAGCGATGAAGTCGGCGTGGTCCTTGGGGCGGTCCTGGCGGGATTTGAAGAGCAGCACCACTTCCGGGCCCAGGTAGCGCAGGCCATCAGGGGTTAGGTGGGTGATGGCGGTGAACGGGCGGCGGATGCGGCCGCTGCCGCGGTGGAAGACCCAGTCCTCCCCGTCGGAAAGGCCCAGCACGACCTCCAGCGGGTAAGGGATCCGGGGGTCGGTGAAGGTCAGGCTCTGGGGGCCGGGGTCGAGGTCGAGACGGCCGTCCCAGGGCTTCGCCGTACCGTCCCGGTGGCCCTTGAGGAGGATCTCGCGGTCGGTGAAGGCGGCGGCGAAGGCGGGCAGGTCGGAGTGGAGGATGAGCAGGTCGAGGTCGGCGTGCGGGCGCAGGACCCGGCCGGCGTGCAGGTCGGCGGCCCAGCCGCCGGCGACCCAGAAGGGGCCGGGGAAGGCCGAGAAGACGGCCGGGAGCGGGTCCAGGACGGTGAGGTCGTGGTCGGTGGGCATCGCACCTCCGCGGTCTCGGGAAGGTGCGAGCGTACACCTCCACCTCCTCGGGGAGGGTCGGGCGGAACACGGCCGCCGGGCACCGCACATCCGTCCCGTTGCCGGAGGCGTGGGGGGAAGGAAGTCACCGGGCTCGGAGGTGGGCGGGTCGGAAGCCACCGGGCTCGGAGGGGGGCGGGCGTGAGGAAGCCCCCGGGTAATCCCATGCCCGCGCCTGCCGGGCCGTTGACCAAATGCGGCCTCTGCCGGGGAAAACTCCCAGGGTGAAGAGAGTCGTAGTGGTCGGTGGCGGTTTCGGTGGGTTCCATTGTGCGCGCAGCCTGAGCCGGATGGTGCCGCGCGGCACGGCCGAGGTGGTCGTGGTGAACCCCACGGACTTCCACCTCTACACACCCCTGTTGCCGCACGTGGCGGGCGGGCTGGTGCACGCGCCGGACATCGCGGTGGCGCTGTCGAGGTTGCGGGGCGTGGTGCTGTGCCGGGGGAACGCGGTGGACGCCGATCTCGACGCCCACACGATCACCGTGCTGAGCACGTCCGGCGAGCGGTTCGAGCTGCCGTGGGACCGGCTGGTGCTGGCGCCGGGCAGCGTGACGCGGGTGTTCGACATCCCGGGCCTGCAGGCGCACGCGCACGGGTTCAAGACGCTGACCGAGGCGCTCTACCTGCACGACCGGGTGATCGCGAACGTGGAGCGGGCGCGGGTCACCGCCGATCTGGCCGAGCGGGAGGCGCTCAGCACGTTCGTGGTGGTGGGGGCGGGGCTGGCCGGGGCGGAGTTCGTGGCCATGGCCAAGCGGCTGGCCACGGCGGCGGCGCCGAGGCTGCGGACGCGATGGCTGCTGCTGGACATGGCGCCCGCGGTGCTGCCGCAGCTCGGGGAGGCGCTGTCGGCCAAGGCCACGGACGCGTTGCGCCGGCTGGGCGTGGAGGTCCGGCTGGGGACCTCGATCCGGGAGGCGCGCCCCGACTCGGTCACGCTGACGGACGGGACGGTCGTGCCCTGCCGGTTGCTGGTGTGGACGGCGGGCGTGTCGGCCAGCCCGCTGGTCCAGCGGCTGGGCCTGCCGCTGGACCGGGGGCGCGTGGTCGTGCGGGCCGATCTGAGCGTGCGGGAGCATCCGCACGTCTACGCGGTCGGGGACGCGGCAGCCGTACCGGACCTGACCCGTCCGGGCGGCGTGTGCGCCCAGACCGCGCAGCACGCCCAGCGCCAGGGCCCGGTCGCCGCGCGGAACATCGCCGCGTCCTTCGGGTACGGCGAGCTGACCTACTACCGGCACCGGGACCTGGGCATGGTCGCCGACCTGGGCGGGCTGTCGGCCGTCGCCGACCCGATGGGGCTGCGGCTCACCGGGCCGCCCGCCAAGCTGGTGACCAGCGGCTACCACCTGCTGGCGCTCGAATCCACGGGCAACCGGCTGCGGGTGGGCACCGACTGGCTGCTGCACGCGCTGCTCCGGACCGTGCCGATCTCGACCGGCCTGGTGTCGGACGCGTCGGCCGCGCTGGTGGCGGCCGAGCAGCTCAGCATCTACCCGCCGCTGCCGCAGGAGGCGAGCGCCCCGAGCCGGCAGCCCAGCCCCGTGGCCTGACCCCAAGACCGGCAGCCCGGGCTCACCGGGTTCGCGGGGTTCACGGGTTCACAGGGCGCGGACGAGCAGCGCCCCGGCGGCGCTCAGCAGGCCGAGGGCGATGCTGGCGGTGGCCCAGGCGGCCCCGTGCCGCTCCCAGGGCCGCCCGTGGTCGAGCGCGTACCGCCCGGCGCCGGTGCAGGCGACCACGACGCCGACCGTGCCGAGCAGCAGCGGGTACTCGAACCCGCCGAGCAGCCCCTTGGACCAGTCGGCCACGACCGCGTTGGCCATGACGCCGAGCACGGCCGCGGCGGCCAGCGGGGTGAGCAGGCCGAGCGCGAGCAGCAGCCCGCCGCCGAACTCGGCGAGGCCGGCCAGCGCCGCGAAGAAGGTGGCGGGCTCGTAGCCGAGACCGGCGAAGAAGCGGGCGGTGCCGTCCAGCCCGTGTCCGCCGAGGACGCCGAAGAGCTTCTGCGCGCCGTGCCCGGCCAGGAGCAGCCCGGTCACCAGCCGGAGGGCCAGCAGGCCCACGTCCCGGATGTCGCCGACGCGCGTTTCCTCGACCGCACCCTGCCTGATCATGGCAGCTCCCTTAAATGAAAAGTAAACTTTCCTAAGAGTTAGCCGCTGAACGGCCTCGCGGGCAAGGTCATTGGGCCCTCCCATCTGCCCCCTCTCCCCGGTGTTATGGATCTCCGGAACCAGTGACACATCTGTGACCAACCGGGCGGCCGCCTCGCCCGTCTCACAAACGTGGAACGACGGCAGCTCCTCCAGGCCATGGCCCTCAGCCCCGTGCTGCTCGGCGCTGCGGCGCCTCCGCCCGACTGGGCGGGGCTGCGGCGCGCGCTCAAGGGCACGCTGGTCAGGCCGGGCGAGCGGGCCTACGACCAGGCCAGGCGGCTGTTCAGCCCGGCCCACGACCGCGTACGGCCGGGCGGGGTGGCCTACTGCGCCAACGCCGCCGACGTCGCCGCCTGCCTGGTCTTCGCCCGGCGCAGCGGCCTGGCGGTGCATCCGCGCTCGGGCGGCCACTCCTACGCCGGCTGGTCCACCGGGCCCGGCCTGGTGATCGACGTCTCGCGGCTGAACTCGGTCGGCCACCGCGACGGCCGGGCGATCGTCGGCGCGGGCGCGAAGCTGATCGACGTCTACGACCGGCTGGCCCGCCACGGCGTCAGCATCCCGGCCGGCACCTGCCCGACGGTCGGGATCGCCGGGCTGGCGCTGGGCGGGGGCCTCGGCGTCGTCTCCCGCAAGTACGGCCTGACCTGCGACACCCTGGAGTCGGTGCAGCTCGTCACCGCCGACGGGCGGCTGGTGACCGCCGACTCCACCCACCACGCCGGGCTCTACTGGGCCTGCCGGGGCGGTGGCGGCGGCAACGTCGGCGTGGCGGTCTCCTTCACCTTCCGCGCCCACCCGGTGGGCCGGGTCACCACGTTCTTCCTGCACTGGCCCTGGCGGAAGGCGGCGGCCACGCTCAAGGCCTGGCAGGACTGGGCGCCCGCGGCCCCCGACAGCCTGTGGTCGAACCTGCATCTGGGCCGCGACAACGGCGTGCTCGACGTCCAGGTGGGCGGGCTCTACCTCGGGCCGCCGGCCGAGCTCGACCGGCTGCTCAAGCCGCTGCTGGCCAAGTTGGGCGCGCCGAGCTCGCGGCACGTCAAGCACACCACGCACCTCGACGCGATGATGATCATGGCGGGTTGCGCGCGGCTGTCCGCCTCGCAGTGCCACCTGCCGGGCCAGACCCGTGACGGCCGGCTCTCCCGGACCGCGTTCGCCGCCAAGTCGCACTTCGCCTACCGGCCGCTGCCCGCCGACGGCCGGGCGGCGCTGGTGGACTGGGTGGCCAGGCGCGGCGAGCACACCGTGCTGATGGACGCGATGGGCGGCGCCATCGCCCGCACCCCGGCCTCGGCCACCGCCTTCCCGCACCGCGCGGCGCTCTACAGCCTGCAGTACTACTCGCCCGGCACCGACCGCACCTGGGTGCGCGGCACGCACGCGGCGATGAGCCGGTGGCTGGGCGAGCACGCCTACGTCAACTACATCGACCCCGACCTCACTTCCTGGCGTCCGGCCTACTACGGCGCCAACGCCGGCCGGCTGGCCGAGGTCAAGGCCGCCTACGACCCCGACAACGTGTTCCGCCTGCCCCAGGGGTTCTGAGCCACTGGGTATGCTCGCGCCGGTGAACACCGTGATCCTGCTGGGCGGCGCCTCCGGCATCGGCAAGAGCAGCGTCGCCTACCCGCTCGCCCGGCGCCTGGGCGTGCCGCTGGTCGAGCTGGACGACATCGTCGAGGCGCTCCAGGCGATGACCACCCCGCAGCAGCTCCCGATGCTGCACTACTGGCGCACCACGCCCGAGGCCGCCGCCTTCCCGGCCGAGCGGATCGTGGAGCTCCAGATCGAGGTGGCCCGGGCGCTGGAGCCGGCGGTGCGGGCCGTGGTGGCCAACCACCTGGAGACGGGCACGCCGGTGGTCCTCGAAGGCGACTACCTGCTGCCGTCGACCGAGCTGCCCGGCGCGGTCAAGGTGATCCTGCACGAGCCGGACGAGGACCGCATCGTGGCCAACTACCTCAGCCGTGAACCGGCCGCCGGTGAGCAGCGCGGGCGGGCCCGGGTGAGCCGTATGTACGGCGACTGGCTCGCCGCGCAGGCCGCCGAGCAGGGCGTTCCGGTCGTCGCCATGCGCCCGTGGGCCGATACGGTCGAGCGCACGCTGCGGGCGGCCGGGCTGACCGCGTAGCCGGAAATCCGGTCGGCTTCGCCGTACCCGAGCTGGCAGACTTCCGGAATGCGGCACTTTCCCACCCTGAACCTCAAGATCACCACCCCGCGGCTCGAACTGCGCCTGCCCAGCCTGGCCGATCTCGACGAGCTCGGCGAGCGGGCCGCGGAGGGGGTGCACGACGAGGGCGTCATGCCCTTCCTAGTGCCCTGGACCGACGCCACGCCGCAGGAGCGCGCCCGGAGCACCGTCGCCTGGCAGCTCGGGGCGCTGAGCCGGATGACGCCCGAGAACTGGTCCCTGCCGTTCGTGGTGGTGGTGGACGGCGAAGTGGTCGGCACGCAGGAGATGGCCGCGAAGGACTTCGCGATCCTGCGCGAGGTCTCCACCGGCTCCTGGCTGGGCCGGCGCTTCCACGGCCTGGGCCTCGGCACCGAGATGCGTACGGCGGTGCTGCACCTGGCCTTCGCCGGCCTGAACGCCGACTACGCCCGCACCGAGGCGTTCGAGGACAACGCCGCCTCCCTCGCGGTCACCCGCAAGCTGGGCTACCGCGAGGACGGCGTCAACCTGGTCTGCCCGAAGGGCAAGCGCGTGGTCAGCCGGCGCTTCCGGCTGGACCGGGCGGACTGGACGCCCGCCCCGGACGTCCAGATCCACAACCTGGAGGCGTGCCTGCCGCTACTGGGCGCGGCGGAAGTGGCGTAGCACGTCGGGGTTGGCCATCGCGTCGGGGTTGGCCGCCTCCTCGACCGGGGTGCCCAGCAGGATCTTGCGCACCGGCACCTCCAGCTTCTTGCCGGACAGGGTGCGCGGGATCCCGGGCACCTCGATGATCTCGTCGGGCACGTGCCGGGGCGACAGCTCCTGGCGCAGCGCCCGGCGCAGACCCATGATCAGCCCGTCGTCGAGGGAGGCGCCGGGCGCGAGGGTGACGTAGAGCAGCAGCCGCCCCTCCTGTCCGAGCTGCCCGGTGTCGATCACCAGCGAGTCGGCGACCTGCTCGAACCGTTCGACGACGCGGTAGAACTCGCTCGTGCCCATCCGCACCCCGCCCCGGTTGAGCGTGGAGTCGGACCGGCCGTAGATCACGCAGGAGCCGTCCTCGCCGAGCTTGAGCCAGTCGCCGTGCCGCCACACGCCCGGGTAGACGTCGAAGTAGCTGTCGCGATACCGCGACCCGTCCGGGTCGTTCCAGAACATCACCGGCATCGAGGGCATCGGCGCGGTCAGCACCAGCTCCCCCACCTCGCCCACGACCGGCTTGCCCGCCGGGTCGAACGACTCGATGCGCGCGCCCAGCGACCGGCACGGGATCACGCCCGCGCGCACCGGGTGCAGCGGCGTCCAGCCGACGAAGCCGGTGCAGACGTCCGTGCCGCCGGAGAAGGAGCCGACCGGCACCCCGGGCAGGTGCTCGGCCACCCACGCGAACCCCTCGGGCGGCAGCGGCGACCCGGTCGAGCCGATGCCCTTGAGCCGCAGCCCGGTGGGCCGTGCGCCCGTCTTCATCGAGGCCAGGATGTACGGCGCGCCCACCCCGAAGTAGGTGACCCCTTCGGCGGCGGCCAGCCCCCACAGGTCCTGCGGCGCCCCGTCGTACAACACCGGGACCGCGCCCACGAGCAACGCGCCCACGAGGTAGTTCCACATCATCCACCCCGTGGTGGTGTACCAGAAGAACACCTCGCCCTCGCCGAGGTCCTGGTGGAAGCTGAGCGACTTGAGGTGCTCCAGCACCACGCCGCCGTGCCCGTGCACGATCGGCTTGGGCAGGCCGGTGGTGCCGCTGGAGTAGAGGATCCACAGCGGGTGGTCGAAGGGCACCGGCTCGAAGGCGAGCTCGGCCGGCTCGGCCCGCAGTCCCGCCCAGCCGAGCACCTGGCCCGTGGGCAGGGAGGAGGTGTGCGGCTCGGCGGGCTCGGCCTGCTGGGGCGCGCGGCCCTCGTCGGCCGCGGTCAGGTACGGGATCCACACGGTCGCGCGCAGCGTGGGCAGCGAGCCGGCGATCTCGCGCACCGCGTCGGTGCGGTCGAAGCTCTTGCCGCCGTAGTGGTAGCCGTCCACCGCGATGAGCACCTTGGGCTCGATCTGGGTGAACCGGTCGACCACGCTCGGCACGCCGAAGTCGGGCGAGGCGGCCGACCAGATCGCGCCCAGCGAGGCGGTGGCCAGGAAGGCGATGAGCGCCTGCGGGATGTTGGGCAGGTAGGCGGCCACCCGGTCGCCCTTGCCGACGCCGAGCCGGACGAGCCCGGCCCGCACCCGCGCGACCTCCTCCCGCAGCTCGGCGTGGGAGAACTCCTGCCGGGTGCCGGATTCGGCGCGGAAGACGAAGGCGGTGCCCGTCCTCGGGCGCAACGCGTTCTCCGCGTAGTTCACGCCGGCGCCGGGGAACCAGCGCGCGCCGGGCATCGTCCCGGACACCACGGGCCCGTCGCCGCGCTCGCCGATCACCTCGAAGTACTCCCAGATCGACGTCCAGAACTCCGCCGGGTGATCGACCGACCACTGCCATGCCTGCTCGTAGCCGGTCAGCCCGCGCGAGTCGAGGTAGCGCGCGATCCTGGAGCCGGAGGGGTCGGCCGGCGTCCAGAGCAGTTCACCTTCAGCAACCATGGCACCATCCTGGCCCGGCCGGGCGCGCCAGTCATCATCGGGGGACACATATCCCGCCACCCGGCGACGTGGCCGGGCACCACACAGCGGGTCAGCCGGCCTTGCGGTCCACCGGCGAGGTCAGCGCGGCAACGGCCGCGACCACCTCCGAGGCGTTGCCGAGGTCGGGCAGCACCAGGTCGGCCCCGGCCTCGCGCAGTTCGGCCGGCATCGAGCGGCCCGAGGCCACGCCGATCACCGCCGCGCCGCCGATGCGGGCGGCCTGCACGTCGCGGGTGGAGTCGCCGATCACCACGGTGTCGGCCGCGCCGAACGGCGTGCCGTACCGCTGCTTGGCGCGGCCCTGGGCGACCTGGAGGAGGGTGGCCTTGGGGTAGACCTCCTCGCCGTAGCCGCCGATGTCGAAGTCGACGTGCTGGTCGAGCCCGAAGGCACGCAGCTTGAGCACGGCGTTGCTCTTGATCGTGCCGGTCAGCACCGACTGCACCACGCCGTCGAGCCGGGCCACGGCCTCCAGCGCCTCGCGGGCGCCGGTCATGGCGCGGCCGGTGGCGGCCAGCCGGTGCGCCTGGCCGGCGAAGGCGGTGGCCAGGGCGGTGATGAAGCGCGGCAGGTCCTCGTTCTCGGCGCGCACGCCGTTGAGCGCGAGCGTCTCGAAGATGATCTCGGAGTCGGGGCGGCCCAGCGCGGGCGCCAGCTTGACGAGGGGACGCCCGGTGACGGCGCGGAACGCCTCCGCGTAGGCATCCCGGGTGACGATGGCCACGTCGACCAGGGTGAGGTCGACGTTCCAGAGGACGAGGCGGGGGGTCACGGGCCTAGCGTACGGCTACCGCCCGCCGGCCAGGCCAGGCCCGGGCGATTTAGGCATGGTTGAGCGCTTCGGCCAGCGTGTCCACCACCGGGAACCCGGTCCGCTCCAGCTCGGCGCGGGTGCTCATGCCCCCGGTGTAGAGCACCGCCCGCGCCCCCACGGCCCGCGCGGCGACGCCGTCGTCGACGCTGTCGCCGATGACCAGGATCTGCTCGGGCCGGACCGGCATGCCCGCCAGGTGGGCGGCCAGATGGGCCGCCTTCTCGCCGCCGGTCTTGCCGTCGCGCAGCCCGTCGACCCGCAGGAAGTGCTCGTGGATGCCGAAGGACTTCACCAGCGGCTCCAGATGGTCGTGCGGCGCCATCGAGCACAGCGACTGGCTGCCGCCCCACTCCTTGATCAGCCGCTCGGCGCCCTCGGCCAGCCGGCAGGCGGCCATCAGGCGGTAGTAGCTGGCGTGGAAGGTGTCGTCGAGCAGCTTCCACTCGCCCTCGCGCAGCTCGCGGCCGAGCAGCTTCTCGTAGGTCACCCAGACCGGCCGGGTGTAGACCGCGCGGAAGGCGTCGGCGTCGAGCTTGGGCAGCTCGTAGGGCTCGAAGACCTCGTTGGTCGCGCCGACGATGGCCTCGATGTCGTGGAAGAGCGTGCCGTTCCAGTCCCAGACGAGGTGCTTGATCATGACAGCAGGTCCGGGATCTCCTGGGTGGCGTACCACATGAGCTCGTGCGCCTCCGCGCCGTCGACGGTGAAGCGGGCGTCGTCGTCGCCCTTGTCCGCCTCGGGCAGGGCGGCGATGGCGGCCTCGATGTCGGGTGCGGCGCCGAGGTCGTCGACGTGCACGGCGGCGACCTTCGCCATCGGCACCGGTTCGGCCAGCCGTACCCGGGCCTTCTCCTCCAGGGCGGCCGGCACCTGGAGCAGGCCGTCGGGCACGTCGGCGGCGATCACGACGCGGCGGGCCGGGGTGGCCGCGCCGTCGGCGCGGTCGGCGGCCAGCATGCGCAGGGACGAGCGCGCCGCCTCGGTGAGGGCGACGTACTCCAGCTCCTCGGTGTCGCCGGAGGCGTACCACTCGGTGAGGGCGGGCGTCACGGCGAAGCCGGTCAGGGGAGCCGGGCCGAGCTGGCCGGCCTCGACCGCGCGGGTGAGAGCCGGGATCGTGCACGGCAGATAGACACGCATGAGGTCAATCATGCCAGCGGTGACGACAGGAGAGTCTCCAGCTCCGCGATGGTGGCCACGGCGTCGCGGTGGTGGATGCCGCGCAGGCCCAGGCCGGTCCCGGCCAGGATGTTGGCCTCGATGTCGTCGATGAAGACGCAGTCGGCGGCCTCCAGGCCGATCAGGCCGAGCGCGTGGTGGAAGATGCGCGGCTCGGGCTTGCGCATGCCGATCTCGCCGGAGATGACGACCGCGTCGAACAGCTCGGGCCAGTCCTCGCGCGGGTAGTCGTTGGCCCAGGAGTTGGACAGCAGGCAGGTCTTGAGCCCTCGGCTCCTGGCCTCGCGGAGCATGCCGTACATCGCCTCCTCGCGGGCGAAGCCGGCGAACATCCGGTTGATCAGGCCCTCAGCGGGCGGCGGGGTGCCGTCGAGGGTGAGCAGCTCGGCGGCCAGCAGCCGCTCGAACTCGGCCGCGCCGAGCTCGCCGCGCTCCAGCGCGTGCACGACGTTGTGGCCGCCGTCCTCGCTGTAGGCCTCGGTGATCAGGCGCCGCATGACCTGGCGGTAGTGCGCGGCGTCGATCCGGTCGGCTTCGAGCCAGTGGGCGATGGAGACGCCCATGGGGCTCGTCAGCACCCCGCCCCAGTCGATCAGAATGCCTTTGACCATGAGGACAGAATAATGCTCCGCTACGTCATCGGCTCGCGCGGGTGATGCGGGCCGCCAGCTTGCGGTGCTCGGCTGAGCGGAGCACCCGGTTCGCCTCCTCGGCGGAGGCGACCGGCGCCCGGTCGAGGAAGCCGCGGGCGCGGCGCAGCTCCAGCAGGCGGGTGACCGACTCGTCCAGGCGCTTGGCGGAGATGCGGCCCGACTTCACCGCGCCCAGGACCGCCGTGTAGGCCTTGTCCAGGCTCGGCGGCATGAGCAGCAGGTCGGCTCCGGCCAGCACGGCACGCACGGCCACCTCGCCGTCGCCGTACTTGGTGCGCACGCCCTCCATGTTGAGCGCGTCGGTGGAGATCACGCCCTTGAAGCCGAGCTTGCCGCGCAGGATGCCGGTCAGGATCGGCTTGGACAACGTCGCCGGGTCGCCGGACGGGTCGAGGGCGGGCATGACGATGTGCGCGGTCATGATCGCGTCCACCCCGGCGGCGATGGCCGCGCGGAAGGGCGGGGCGTCCAGCTTCTCCCACTGCGCCCTGGTGTGCTTGATCACCGGCAGGCCGGTGTGGCTGTCGGTGGTGGTGTCGCCGTGGCCGGGGAAGTGCTTGGCGGTGGCGGCCACGCCCGCGTCGGCGAAGCCCTTCACCGCCGCGCCGACCATGCGCGAGACCTTGGCCGGGTCGGAGCCGTAGGCCCGCACGCCGATCACCGGGTTGCGCGGGTTGATGTTGACGTCGGCGACCGGGGCGAAGTCGAGGTTGATGCCGAGCGACTTCAGCTCCGCGCCGGTCGCCTCGGCCGCCTTCCTGGCCAGCGCGGTGTCCCCGGTGTCGCCGATGACCTTGGCGCCGGGGAACTTGGTCATCAGCGCGCCCACCCGCGAGACGATGCCGTTCTCCTGGTCGGTGCCGACCAGCATCGGCACCTTGCCCGCCGCCTCCTGCAGGCCGTTGGTCAGCGCCACGACCTGCTCGACCGTCTTGATGTTGTCCGGGAAGAGGATCACGCCGCCGAGGCGGTACTTGCGGATGGTCTTGGCGTCGGCCGTCGTGCCCGGCAGCACCGGCATGAAGAGCTGGCCGACCTTGTCCTCCAGGCTCATCCCGGCCAGGGCCCTGGCCACCTCGCCGCGCTGCTCGCCCTTCTCCCCGCCCTGCTCGGGCGCCGCCGAGGTCTGCTCCTGCGGCGTGGAGGCCGGGGCGCCCGTGGTGGAGGTGGGCGCGGGCGGCTTCGCCGTTCCCGCGCACGCGGTCAGCCCGGTCAGGAGCGACGCGGTCGCGACCGCCAGGAGCCTTGCCGTACGGATGCCTCGAACCATGACACCAACGCTATCCAGCCCGCGAGCCGCTCGGACCACTCTTTTCCTCCAGAGCCGCTTAAAGCCCCAGTTCGGACAGTCCCGGCAGGTGCTCGCGGGCCGCCGCCCTGGCCTGCTCCCCGCTCGCGGCCGCCCGCGCCGCCGCGGCCGCCGCCCGGCACTGCACCAGCGTGTGCCGCGCCAGCGCCGCCCGTACGGCAGGCAACCCGGCCGCCCCCATCGACAATGAGCCCACCCCGAGCCCGGCCAGCACGCACGCCAGCGCCGGATCGGCCGCCGCCTCCCCGCACACCCCGCAGGGCCGCCCGTGCCCGCCGACGGCCAGCGCGACCAGGTCGAGCAGGGCGGGCTGCCAGGCGTCCTGCAGGTCGCTGAGCACGCCGAGCTGCCGGTCGGCGGCGAAGGCGTACTGGGCCAGGTCGTTGGTGCCGATGGAGAAGAAGTCCACGAACCGCGCCAGATCCGCCGAGCGCAGGGCCGCCGCCGGGATCTCGATCATCACGCCGGCCTCGGGCAGCCCGGCCGTACGGCAGGCGGCGGCGAACCAGGCCGCCTCCTCGGCGGTGGCCACCATCGGCGCCATCACCTGGAGCTGTGCGCTCGTCCCCTCGGCGGCGCGGGCCAAAGCCTGGAGCTGGCCGGTCAGCACCTCGGGCACGTGCCGTCCCATTCGCAGCCCCCGCACGCCCAGCGCCGGGTTGGGCTCCTCCCCCGGCGGCGGCAGGAAGGCCAGCGGCTTGTCCGCGCCGGAGTCGAGGGTGCGCACGACGACCTTGCCGCGCGGGAAGGCCTCCAGGACGGCGCGGTAGGCCTCCTCCTGCTCCCGTGCGGAGGGCGCCGAGGCGCGGTCGAGGAAGAGGAACTCGGTGCGGTAGAGCCCGACGCCCTCCGCGCCCGCCTGCAAGGCCGCCGGCACGTCGGCCGGGCCGCCCAGGTTGGCCAGGAGCGGGACCCGGTGGCCGTCCGCGGTGCGGCCCGGGCCGGTCGTCTCGGCCAGCAGGCGCCTGCGGGCCGCGTCGGCCCGCCGTACCTGCTCGACGCGGTGCGGCTCCGGCTCCCGCTCGACCAGGCCGGCGCCGCCGTCGACCAGCAGGTTGCCGTCGAGCGTGGTCGCGCCGGGGCAGGCGACCACCGCGGGCACCCCCATCGCGCGGGCCAGGATGGCGGTGTGGCTGGTCGGCCCGCCCTCCTCGGTGACGAAGGCGGCCACCACCGCGCTGGACAGCACCGCCGTGTCCGCGGGCGCCAGATCCCGGGCCACCAGCACGTACGGCACGCCCCCCGGAGCCTCCTCCGGCACCCCCGGCATCGGCACCCCGGTCAGCACGGCGATCACCCGGTCGCGGATGTCATCGAGGTCGGCGGCCCGCTCCCCCAGGTAGCCGCCGGCCGCGGTGAGCAGGTCGCGGTACTTCTGGAAGGCCTCGAAGACGGCGCGCGGCGCGGCCAGCCCGGTGTCGACCAGGGCGGCCACCTCGACCGCCAAACCGGGGTCGCGGGCCATCATGGCCTGCGCGCCCAGCACCTCGCGGCCCTGGCCCCCGGCCCGCTCGCCGCGCCGGTCGAGCTCGGCGGCGACCCGCTCCAGGGCCTGGGCGACGCGGTCCTTCTCCGGCCCGGCCTCGCCCGCGTACCGCTCGCCGACGGGCGGTTCGGGGACCCGCTCGGCCAGCACGTAGGCGGGGCCGTACCCGATGCCGGGGCTGACCCCCACGCCCTTCACGGGGCCGTGCCCGTTGCCCGGGCTCACCCCCGCGCCGGTCACGGGGCCGAGGCGATCGCGGCGAGCTCGTCCAGGAGCTCCTCGGCGCCCTCGCCCTCGGCCGTGATCACGATCTCCTCGCCCTGCCGGACGTCGAGCCCCATCACGGCCAGGATGCTCTTGGCGTTGACCGGGTCGCGGTTGAGCTTGCACACGCTGACCTCGATCGGCGCCTTGGCGGCGGCCTGGACGAAGGTGGCGGCGGGCCGCGCGTGCAGCCCCACCTCGGCTACGACGGTCACCCTGCGCTCAGCCATGATCAACATCCTCCCCTAGAGAGACGGCGGCCAGGCCACGGCGGTCAGATCGGGGACCACCAGGTCGGCCTGGCCGAGCTCGCTCGCGGCGTGCGTGGTCGCGACGCCCACGCACCTCATACCCGCCGCTTTGGCCGCGGCAATCCCGGCCGGGGTGTCCTCGAAGACCACGCAGGTCGCCGGATCGGCCTCCAGCAGCCGGGCGGCACGCAGGTAGCCCTCGGGGTCGGGCTTGCCGTGCTCGACGTCCTCGGCGGTGACCAGCACCTGGAACAGGCCGCGGATGTCGAGATAGTCGAGATGCCGTACGGCCCAGGGCCGCTGGGCGGAGGTGACCAGCCCGAGCGGCGCGCCCGCGGCGGCGGCCTCGCGCACCAGCGCGGCCCCGCCCGGCACCGGCGCGATGCCCGGCAGGTCGGGCAGCCGCTCGTAGCTCCACACCTCTTCGGCCAGGTCGGCCAGGTCGCGGTCCGGGAAGAGCACCGGCAGCACGTCGCGGCCCCGGCGGCCCATGAAGATCCGGACGTCGGCGTCGATGCCGTGGTTGTCCAGCAGCCGCCGCCACATGGCCATGTTGCGCGCCTCGGTGTCGACCAGGGTGCCGTCCAGGTCGAACAGCGCGGTGCTCACCCCCACCGGAACAGCTCGTCCCCGACGTGCACCACGCCACGCGCCACGCCGGTGACCGACTCGGCCGTCGCGTCCAGCGCGACGACCGGGCAGACGGGCGAGCGCCCGCCGGCCTCGACGGCCGCGGGGTCCCAGGCCACCACCGGCTGGCCGGCGCTGACGCGATCCCCCTCGGCCGCCAGGAGCTGGAACCCCTCGCCCTTGAGCTGCACGGTGTCGATGCCCAGGTGGACCAGGACACCCTTGCCGTCGTCGCCCACGATCACGTAGGCGTGCGGATGCAACTTCATGATCTTTCCGTCTATGGGAGCGACTGCCTTGCCCGGTCCCCGAATCGGGTCGATCGCCGTTCCCGGACCGACCATGCCCGCCGAGAACACCGGATCCGGCACTGCCGCCAATCCCACAGCCGACCCCTCTACGGGGGCGATAACAGTGGTCATGGCTCAGCCGATGATGTCCTCGATGTCGCTGGCAATGGTGTCGGCCTCGGGCCCCACCACGACCTGCACCACGTTGCCCGCCGCCATGACGCCGTGGGCGCCGGCCGCCTTCAGCGCGGCCTGGTCGACCTTGGACGCGTCGTGCACCTCGGTGCGGAGCCGCGTGATGCAGGGCTCGATCTCGATGATGTTGTCCGCACCACCGAGCCCCGCGATGATCGCGTTGGCATCAGCCGCCATCGGGTCCTCCCTCGTTCCCCTCCGAACAGGCTAAACTACGCCAGGTAATCAATCGGTCTGGGTGACCTTGTTGAGGCCGCGCGGCGCGTCGGGGTCGATGCCGAGCCGGCGGGCGAGCGCCTCGGTGAGGAGCTGGCCGGGCACGATCAGGCCCATCGGCGCCACCCACTCCGGCAGGGCCGGGCCGTTCAGCGCGGCGGTGCCCGCCTTGGCGAGAGCCGTACCGCCACCGATGGTGAAGGCCGCGGCGCCCGCGCCGACGACGCGCTCGGCGAGCGCGACGGTGCCCGACAGGGTGGGGCTGTTCTCGGCGGCGACCAGGAGCGCGGGGGTGTCCTCGTCCACCACGGCGATCGGGCCGTGCAGGAGGTCGGCGTAGGACAGGCCCATCGCGTGCAGGTAGCACGCCTCCTTGAGCTTGAGCGCGGTCTCCAGCGCGGTGGAGAAGGCCAGGCCGCGGCCGGAGACGACCACGCCGGGCTTGTCGGCCAGGCCCTCGACGACGGCGTCCAGGTCGCCCGGCTCGGCGATCAGCTTCTCGACCGCGTCGGGCACGAGCTGCAGGTCGTCGGCGTTGACGTCGGCGCCCAGTCCCAGCGCCAGCACGGCGAGGGCGGCGAGCTGCGTGGTGTAGGTCTTGGTGGCCGGAACGGCCTTCTCGACCCCGGCCTCGGTGCACAGCGCCAGGTCGGCGGCCTGGGCCAGCGGGCTGTCCACGCCGCCGTTGGTGATGCCGACCGTCTTGGCGCCGCAGTCCTTGGCCCAGCTCAGCGTCTCGACGATCTCCTCGGTCTTGCCGGACTGCGAGATCGCGACGGCCAGCACGCCGTCGAGGTCGAGCTTGCGCTTGTAGGTGGTGGCGATCGAGGGGGCGGCGAGCGCGGCCAGGCGACCGGCGTGCGACTCGATCAGGTAGCGGCCGTAAACTGCGGCATTGTCCGAGGTACCGCGGGCGATGAAGAGCAGCTGCTTCGTCTGCGCACCGAGGGCGCTGACCTCGTCAACCCGGGGCAGCAGTGCCTCCAGCGTCGCCCGCAGGGCCGCCGGCTGCTCGGCGATCTCGCTACGCATCCTGGTGGTCATACTGCTCCTATCGCTATATCTTGGTCCACGTGGTCTAGTCCGGACTAGACCAGTACGAACCATAGCTCATTGCCCACATCAGATCGAGGGGAGGATCCGTGGCGCACATCGATCCGGACAGCCCGGTGCCCAAGTACTTCCAGCTACGGGAGATCCTGCTCGACCTCATCGAGAGCAACGAGCTCAGCATCGGAGCGGCGATCCCGTCCGAGCGCGAGCTCTGCCAGCGTTTCGGGCTGTCGCGGATGACGGTACGGCAGGCGGTCGACCACCTGGTGAGCGAGGGCCGGCTGCACCGCGTGCCCGGCAAGGGCACCTTCGTGGCGCGGCCGAAGATCGAGCTGGCCCTGCAGCTCACCTCGTTCACCGACGACATGCGCGCCCGCGGCATGGTGCCCGGCTCGCGCGACCTCGACCGCCGCGTCGTGCGCGCCAGCGCCCACCTGGCCAAGGAGCTGGGCATCCAGCCCGGCGACGAGGTGCACTTCATCGAGCGGCTGCGCACCGCCGACGGGGAACCCCTGTCGATCGAGCGCGCGCACATCCCGGTCTCCCTCGCGCCCGACCTGGCCGACCACGACCTGTCGGACACCTCGCTGTACGAGCTGCTGGAGAAGCGCTACGGGATCGTCATGGACGCCGGGGAACTGACCATCGACGGCGGCATCGCCGACCCGAGCGACGCCGACCTGCTCAAACTCGACCGGGGCGGGGCGGTCCTGCTGCTGCAGCGGCGCTCCTTCTCCGGCGGCGTCTGCGCCGAGCTGGGCGTCTCGACCTACCGGGCCGACCGCTACCAGCTCCGCACCATGCTGGAGATGCCCGCCCGCCGCTGACCCGCGCCCGGCGGTACGGCAGGCGGCCCGCTCTAGGCTTCCTGGAAACACCCCCCGACCCCCCGAGGACTGCCGGTGAACGAGACCGCAGCGATCCCTTCGCCGTTCGCCCGAGTGATGAGCGTGCTGCAACGCATGGGCCGGTCGCTCATGCTGCCCATCGCGGCCCTGCCGGCCGCGGCGCTGCTCATGCGCTTCGGGCAGCCCGACATGCTCGGCTCCAACGGCGCCGAGCCGGGCGGCCTGGCCGACGTGGCCGGCTTCGCGTGGATGAACGACGTCGCCCTGGTGCTGGCCGCCGCGGGGGGCGCGCTGCTGGACAACCTGCCCATGCTCTTCGCGGTGGGCGTGGCGATCGGGTTCGCGCGCAAGGCCGACGGCTCCACGGCGCTGTCGGCGGTGATCGGCTATCTGGTCTTCGACCGGGTGACCCGGACCATGTTCCTCGGCTCCGGCATCCGGGAGCAGGTGCTGGTACGGACCGACGACTTGCGCGAGATCATCAACTACGGCGTGCAGAACCCGACGCGGGTGCTCGGCGGCATCGTCATCGGCCTGGCCACCGCCCTGCTCTGGCAGCGGTTCCACCGGATCAAGCTGCCCGCGTGGCTGGCCTTCTTCGGCGGGCGGCGGTTCGTGCCGATCATCACCTCGATCGTGGCGCTGCTGCTCGGAGTGGCCTTCGGCTGGGTCTGGCCGGTGCTGGCCGAGTGGATCGGCTCGGCCGGCCGGGCGCTGGCCGAGGCGGGGCCGGTCGGGACCGGCCTCTACGGGCTGCTCAACCGGCTGCTGATCCCGCTCGGGCTGCACCACTTCGCCAACTCGATCGTCTGGTACATGGTGCCGGAGTGCCACGTCGGCGCCCGCACGCTCGGCGGCGACTGGAACTGCTACTTCGCCGGGGACCCGCAGGCGGGCGAGTTCATGACCGGGTTCTTCCCGATCATGATGTTCGCGTTGCCGGCGGCGGCGCTGGCGATGTGGCGCTCGGCCCCGCTGCACCGGCGGGCGACGGTGGGCGGCATCATGCTCTCGGCCGGGCTCGCCTCGTTCGTCACCGGGATCACCGAGCCGATCGAGTTCGCCTTCATCTTCGTCGCGCCGGTGCTCTTCGTGGTGCACGCGCTGCTCACCGGGCTCGCGATGGCGATCACCACGCTGATCGACGCGCAGCTCGGGTTCGGGTTCTCGGCGGGGTTGCTGGACCTGCTGCTCAACGCCAGCAAGTCGAACACGCAGAACCTGCCGGGCATCCTGCTGGTCGGGGCGATTTATGGCGTTATTTACTACTTTGTCTTTAGTTTCTTGATCAAGCGCTTCGACATCCAGACCCCGGGACGCGAACCCGAGCCCGACGTCGACTCCGGCGAACCGGCCGCCGCCAGGGAGAAGCCCGGCCACCCCTGAGGGGTGACCGGGCCGAGGTGCTACATCACACGCGCTGCCACAGCGCGGGGACGTTCGGCGGCTCCCAACCGGCCTGCGCGGTGTGCGCCTGCAGGCAGCGGTAGGTCGCTCCGCCGTACGTCACGCTGGCGCCGGCGGCGTAGGCGGTGCCGGCCGCCCAGGTGCCGCCGCCGGGCGGCGGGCTGGTGGGCGGCGGGCTGGTCGGCGGGTTGCCGGTCCGCGCCAGGGTCAGCCCGTAGGTCTGCAGGATCTCGTTCACCGGCTGGTGGTAGGTCGTCCCGCCGGAGCTGCAGTTGCCGGAACCGCCCGAGGTGACGCCCTGGGCCTGGTTGCCGGAGAAGAACGAACCACCCGAGTCGCCGCCCTCGGCGCAGACCGTGGTGCGGGTGACGCCGCTGACAGTGCCCTGCGGGTAGGTGACGCTGGTGCCGTGCTGCTGGATCGTGCCGCAGCGGTACTGCGTGGTCGAACCCGACCGGCAGATCGACGAGCCGACCGCCGCCTGGGTCGAGCCGGTGATGGTGATCAGGCCGGCGCTGTAGGCGTTGACCAGGTTGGTCGGCGTCCACTGGCTGTTGACCTCGACCCAGGCGTAGTCGTTGCCCGGGAAGGAGGAGCCGCGGAAGGTGCCCTGCGCGACGCGGTTGGAACCGGTCGTGCTCGCGCCGGTCGTGCCGCAGTGGCCGGCGGTGACGAAGCCGCCCTGGCTGCCGGCTCGGGTGACGCCGAAGCCCACCGAACAGCGGGTGCTGCCGTTGATGTAGTAGGCGTCGCCGCCGCGCACGTCGTACAGCGGGCGGGGGTTCTCGCCCGTGCGCAGGACCAGCACCTTGCTGGTGTCCAGGCCGCTGGAGTCGACGAAGAGCTGCGCACGGCCGGGGTCGCGGGTGAGGATGACGACCTTGTTGGCGGTCACGTCCACGAACCACGACGCGACGCCGCGCGGCAGCCGCAGCCGGTCGAGCTGCGCCTTGACCGCCTCCAGCTCGCTCAGCGGGTTGGCGACCAGGATCGGCGCGCCGCCGAGCTCGCGGATGGTGTCCAGCTTGGCGGCGTCACTGGTGGCCACCGAGAGGTCCGCCACCGGGCCGCTCACCCACAGGCCACCGAAGGAGGCGCCGAGCGCGTCGGCGAAGACCTTCTCCACCTGGGCGGCGGCGGTCTCGTTGACCAGCCGAACCTGCGCCTGGTCGGCGCTGATCCCCAGGTCGCGGGTGAGCGCCTGGATGAGCTTCGGATCCGGGTCGGCCTGCGCGGCGGCCGACTGCTGGGCTTGCGCGTAGGCATTGGGTGGATCACCGGCGGTCGCCGCGTACGCGACCGCCGGAGCGACTGTGATCGTCAGTGCGAGGGCGATGGACGCCCCCACGGCCTTCCTTCGGAGCATGAACATCTCTCCTCGAATTGGGGGGTGCGCCGCAAACGTAACGGGAACGGCACGCACCGCCGCCATATCAAGACCCCCATAACCCCGCCTTATGGCCGGCGCGTCTGCCCAGCTCAGCACCCCTTTTCGGAGGTACGGCGGAGCCGCCGGGCGGGCATAACACTTGACCAGAATCTGGCGTTATACCTTGACACGCAGGCCCCGCTCCGGGTATTTACCGGGCACTCCCCCGCATGATCACTGGCGAGGGGAATCGGCGATGAGCTCCACGGCCGTCGAAGGCGGCAAGTCGTTCTGGGCGTCGGCCTTCGCCGTGCTGCAACGCATCGGACGCTCCCTGATGTTGCCCATCGCGGTGCTCCCCGCCGCCGGGCTCATGCTCCGCTTCGGCCAGCCCGACATGCTCGGCTCCAACGGCCCGGAGCCGGGCGGCCTCGCCGACGTGCCCGGCTTCGCCTGGTCGGCCGACGTCGCCGAGATCTTCGCCGCCGCCGGCGGCGTGCTCTTCGACAACCTGCCCATCCTCTTCGCGATCGGCGTGGCCATCGGCTTCGCCAAGAAGGCCGACGGCTCCACCGCCCTGGCCGCGCTGGTCGGCTACCTCGTCTTCGACCAGGTCGCCAAGCGGATGTTCTTCAACTCCGACAACGAGGTCATCCACGCCAAGGTCAGCCAGACCCTCGCCGACGGCTCCGAAGTGATCAACCAGGCGGCCTCCGCCCAGCCCACCGGCGTGCTCGGCGGCATCATGATCGGCCTGCTGGCCGCGGTGCTCTGGCAGCGGTACTACCGCATCAAGCTGCCGTCCTGGCTGGCCTTCTTCGGCGGGCGCCGCTTCGTGCCCATCGTCACCGCGCTCGCCTCCCTCCTGCTCGGCGTCATCTTCGGCCTCATCTGGCCGCCTATCGGGCAGGCGCTCACCGACTTCGGCGACTGGCTGGCCACCAACTCCGCCCTCGGCGCCGGCGTGTACGGCGTCGCCAACCGTTTCCTCATCCCGCTCGGGCTGCACCACTTCGTCAACTCGATCGTCTGGACGGTCATCCCCGAGTGCACCGTCAACGGCGTGCACGCCGCGGGCGACCTCAAGTGCTACGCCATCGGGCAGGACGGGGCGGGCATCTTCATGACCGGCTTCTTCCCGGTGCTCATGTTCGGCGTGCCGGCCATCGCCCTGGCCATCTGGCGCGCCGCACCCCCGCACCGCCGGGCGGCGGTCGGCAGCATCATGATCGGCGGGGCGCTCACCGCCTTCGTCACCGGGATCACCGAACCGATCGAATTCGCGTTCATCTTCGTCGCGCCGGTGCTTTTCGTGGTGCATGCGGTGTTGACCGGGCTGGCGATGGCTTTGCTGGCCACCTTGGACACCCGGCTGGGGTTCAGCTTTTCGGCCGGGTTGATCGACATGCTGCTCAATGCCACCAAGTCCAACACTCATGGGCTGGTTCTCATCATTTTGATCGGGGTGGCTTACTTCGTGATTTACTACGCTCTTTTCAGCTTTCTCATCCGCAAGCTGAACATTCTCACCCCCGGCCGGGAACCCGAAGAGGACCCCGCCACCACCCCTTCCACTGCCCCTCCCCCCACCCCTCCCGCCGCCCCTTCCGCCGCACCCCAGAAGCCCGCCGACCCCTGACCCTCCAGTCGGCCCCTTACGGCCAGACACAACCCCCTAACCGGCCTGGACACAACGATTCAGGACGCCCTTAGGGGCCTCGACCTCTGTCCCAATAATCGCCGCTGGTGCCGACTGGCCAAGAATCTTTGCCGCATTCTCTGGCAAACTGGCCCGGTTTTTCAGAAAGTCGGGCCGGGATGTATCTGGAGCCCGGGCCGAATCCTCCTTATAGCAACCGGTCTTTCTCAGCCGGGATCCCCCTTGGAGGACCTCATGCCCATCACGCGCCACCCCCGCCTCCCCCACCTGACCGTCGCCCCCTACCCCGACCCCCCTTACGAGCACACCCCTCCCACGACCTCCCCCGCCGCGAACTCCCCAGCCTTGGACTCCCCAGCCTTGGACTCCCCGGCCGGGGGCTCCCCGGCTCCCTCACCCTCGACCCACCGCCCCACGCCGGTGCCCGACCACCCAACCCCACAGCCCGGCCACCCCTCCTCGCCGCCCGCCCACCCGGCTGAGGCGCCCGAGGGTCCGGCAGAGGTCGCTCCTGCCATCCCCTTGGTGCGCAGACCCCAGGCTCAGGCCCGGTTCCAGGGCACCCTGGCCCTAGCGGTGGACGATCCGGCGACCCTCGTCTGGGGCCCACCGGGCGCACTCCCGGACCAGCGCCGCCTTCGCCACCTGGGCCAAGCGCTGGCCGAAGTCCTGGCCGGCCGCCGCCCACCGGCGAGCCTGGCCGACCGCCTCAGCGACCAGGCCTATCGAGAGCTCCGCAAGGCGGGCCGCATGATCGACACCCGCCGCCCGCCCTTGGTGGGCACCCCCCGGATCCAGGAGCCCAGGGACGGGGCGGTCGAGATGTGCGTGCTGGTCCACTGCGGCGAACGCAGCCACGCCCTGGCCCTCCGCCTGGAACGCCGCGGCGTGCAGTGGGTGTGCACCGACTTCGAAACCCGCTGACCCACCCCGTACGGCCAGCCCCACCCCCACGGGCCGGCCCCTCACCGACCGCCCCGCTCACCGGCCTCCGCGCTCACCGATCCCCTCGCTAACCAGTCCCCCGGCTCAGCGGTCTCCCGGCCCGGAGGCCTCCTCGCTCGGTGGCCTGCCCGCTGGGCGCCGCCTGCCCGCTTGGCCGCCAATCCACTGACCACCCCCCGCCACTCGGCCACCCGCCCCATCGGCCGCCTGGCCGCCTCGGTGGTTGGGTGGGCGGCGGTTGGGCGGTTGGCCGCCTTGCTTGGAGGGCAGCTCAGTGGGAGGGCAGCTCAGTGGGAGGGCAGCTCGGTGGGAGGGCAGCTCGGTGGGAGGGCAGCTCGGTGGGAGGGCAGCTCGGTGGGAGGGCAGCTCGGTGGGAGGGCAGCTCGGTGGGAGGGCGACTCGGTGGGAGGGCGACTCGGTGGGAGGGCGACTCGGTGGGAGGGCGACTCGGTGGGAGGGCGGCTCGGTGGGAGGGCGGCCGGCCATCTGGGCGGGTGCCTCGACTGGTTGAGCGTGCCGGGGAGCCGCGCAATCCCAGTCCCTCGCCCCTAAGCCGTTGCGGCGGGTAAGTGGGGAGGTCGGTGAGCGTCTCCCTGGAAGGTGGCCGGCCACGGTCGGCGGGTGGCGTCTACGTGCGCCTGCCGTACAAAAGAACCCCCAGAAAACCAGCACCGCCCGCGCCCGGGAACCCCGGGCACGGGCGGTGGAAGGTGACGAAAGGGTCAGGCGGTGACGTTCTTGGGGTCACCGTGGCAGCGCTTGTACTTCTTGCCCGACCCACAAGGGCACGGCGCATTGCGCTCGACGTTGCCATAGGCGGCCCGCTCGGCGGCGGAGGTGCGGACGCGGGTGTGCTCGACCTCACCCATCTCACCAGGCGCGCTGTAGTCAAGCTCGCTGGGCCGCTCCGGCCCACGAAGCCCACGGGCGATGATGGAGCGGGTCTCGGCGAGGACGGCGTCTTCCTCCTCCTCGACGATGGGCGACTCCTGAACCTCGACCTCGAGGTTGAACAGGAACCCGACGGTGTCCTCCTTGATGCCCTCGAGCATCGCGTTGAACATCTCGAAGCCCTCGCGCTGGTACTCGATCTGCGGGTCCTTCTGCGCGTAGGCCCGCATGCCGATGCCCTCGCGGAGGTAGTCCATCTCGTAGAGGTGCTCACGCCACTTGCGGTCGAGGACCGAGAGGATGACGCGGCGCTCGAGCTCGCGCACGGCTTCGGCGCCGAGCTCCTCCTCGCGGGCGTCGTAGGCGCGGTACGCCTCCTCGGTGATCTTCTCCTTGAGGAACTCGGCGGTGAGGTCCTCGCGGCTGCCGGCCTGCTCGATCACCTGGTTGACGGTGAGCTGGATCGGGAAGAGCTCGGCGAAGGCCTTCCACAGCTTGTCGAGGTCCCACTCCTCGGCGAAGCCCTCGGAGGTGGCGCCGGCGACGTAGCCGTCGATCACGTTGGCGATGAACCCGCGGACCTGCTCGTGCAGGTCGGCGCCTTCCAGGACGCGGCGGCGCTCGGCGTAGATGACCTTGCGCTGGCGGTTCATGACCTCGTCGTACTTCAGAACTTCCTTGCGGATCTCGAAGTTCTGCTGCTCGACCTGGTGCTGGGCGCTGGCGACGGCCTTGGTGACGATGCCCGACTCGATGGGCTGGTCGTCGGGGATGTTCATGCGGATCATGATCGCCTCGACGCGGGGCGAGTTGAACAGGCGCATGAGGTCGTCGCCGAGCGAGAGGTAGAACCGCGACTCGCCCGGGTCGCCCTGCCGGCCGGAACGGCCGCGGAGCTGGTTGTCGATGCGGCGGGACTCGTGCCGCTCGGTGCCGAGGACGTACAGGCCGCCGAGGGCGACGACCTCCTCGTGCTCGGACTTGACCGCGGCCTCAGCCTTGGTCAGCGCCTCGTCCCACGCCTTCTCGTACTCCTCCGGAGTCTCGAGCGGGTCGAGGCCGCGCGCCTTGAGCTCGAGGTCGGCGCGGAAGTCGGCGCTGCCGCCGAGCATGATGTCGGTGCCTCGACCGGCCATGTTGGTGGCGACGGTGATGGCGCCCTTACGCCCGGCCTCGGCGATGATCGCCGCCTCACGGGCGTGGTTCTTGGCGTTGAGGACCTCGTGCGGGATGCCGCGGCGCTTGAGCATGCGCGACAGCCGCTCGGACTTCTCGACGCTCGTGGTGCCGACCAGGCACGGCTGGCCGTGCTGGTAGCGCTCGACCAGGTCCTCGACGACCGCCTGGAACTTGGCGTCCTCGGTGCGGTAGATGAGGTCGGCCTGGTCCTTGCGGATCATCGGCTTGTTGGTCGGGATGGGGACCACGCCGATCTTGTACGTCTGGTGGAACTCGTTCGCCTCGGTGACGGCGGTGCCGGTCATGCCGGCCAGCTTCTCGTAGAGGCGGAAGTAGTTCTGGAGGGTGACCGTGGCGAGAGTCTGGTTCTCGTCCTTGATCTCCACGCCTTCCTTGGCCTCGATGGCCTGGTGCATGCCCTCGTTGTAGCGCCGGCCGTGCAGCACGCGGCCGGTGAACTCGTCGACGATGAGGACCTCGCCGTTGGTGACGATGTAGTCCTTGTCCTTCTTGAACAGCTCCTTGGCCTTCAGGGCGTTGTTCAGGAAGCCGACGAGGTGGGTGTTCTCGGGCTTGTAGAGGTTGTCGATGCCCAGCCAGTCCTCGACCTTGGCGACACCGGCCTCGAGGATGCCGACGGTGCGCTTCTTCTCGTCGACGACGTAGTCGCCCGTGCTCTCCTCGCCCGGGTTCTTCGCCTCGACGCCCTTGCGGAGGCGGGGAACCAGCTTGGCGAACTCGGCGTACCACTTGCCGGACTGCTCGCCGGGGCCGGAGATGATCAGCGGGGTGCGGGCCTCGTCGATGAGGATCGAGTCGACCTCGTCGACGATCGCGAAGACGTGGCCGCGCTGCACGCACTCGTCCAGCGACCAGGCCATGTTGTCGCGCAGGTAGTCGAACCCGAACTCGTTGTTCGTGCCGTACGTGACGTCCGCCGCGTACTGCTTGCGCCGCTCGTCGGGAGTCTGACCCGAAAGGATCATGCCGACCTCGAGACCGAGGAAGCGGTAGATCCGGCCCATCTTCTCGGCGCCCACCTGGACCAGGTAGTCGTTGACCGTGATGACGTGGACGCCACGGCCGGTCAGCGCGTTGAGGTAGGCGGGCAGAACACAGGTCAGGGTCTTGCCCTCACCGGTCTTCATCTCGGAGATGTTGCCCATGTGCAGGTTGGCGCCGCCCATGATCTGCACGTCATAGGGGCGCTGGTGCAGGACGCGCCGCGCCGCCTCACGGACGGTGGCGAAAGCCTCGGGAAGCAGGTCGTCGAGGGATTCGCCGTCGGCGTGCCGCTGCTTGAACTCATCGGTCATCGCCCTGAGCTCAGCGTCGGTCATCGCCGTGAAGTCGTCCTCGATGGAGTTGACCTGATCGGCGATGCGCTTGAGCTTACGCAGAATCTTGCCCTCGCCAGCGCGAAGGATCCTGTCCAGAATGGCTGCCACTTGTGTAAAGCTCCTCGCAGGTCTACCCCGGCGGCGCCGCCAGGAGGAGAGGCCGAGTCATACTTCCCCGTTGCCATCGTAGGCGGTTCGGGCACCTGACACAGCCATCGCCGATCCCTTCTGGGAGAATGCCTCCAGACAGAGTCATAACCTCGAAGGAGAGAAGGCCATGGCGGGCGGAGAGAACCTGGGCAACCACGGTGGACGAGCTTCATCGTGGCTCGCGGTCACCGTCATGCTGGCCGGGTTCATCGTGGGCGGGGTCGGAATGATCCAAGCCAATTGGATGATCGTCTGGATCGGCGTCGGAATCATCGTGGTGGGCGGCATTCTGGCCCTCGTGTTCGACATCTTCTCTGATGTCGTGATCGACGCGCCGCGCGCGGGAATGACGGCCGAAGACCACAAGTGACCGATCACCACTGAGTGATCACCCTCGACCCGGGCGGCCCACCTGGCCGCCCCGGCCCTGCGGCCTTTCCGGCTCTCGCCGGGCCGCCGCAGGATCCGGCACGGCCTTGAGCCTTGCCGGTGAGCACGTACAACGGCGGGCGCCGGACACCCGCAGGCGGGTGGCCGCCTGCGAGCGTCCGCCGCCCGCCGTCGCCACACCCCTCCCTCGTACGGCCGGCACCACCCTCTGAGTCCGGCCCCCTGGAAGACCTCCTCTCCAATGGGTGAAGAAGGGGCCGAAGCCGGTTCTGTCGGTCGCCGCCGCTAGCATTCGCCGACATGACGGAGTTGACCGCCGACGAGGCACGCCGCCTGGTCCTGCGCGCGCAGGGGTTCATCGGGGCCGAGGCACGCAAGGGCGGCCCCCACGCCATGCTGCGCCGCCTGGGAGCGGTGCAGCTCGACACCGTCTCGGTGCTCGCCCGCTCCCACGAGCTGGTCGCCTACGCCCGCCTGGGCGCGCTCGGCCGGCCCGCCGTGGAGCGCGCCTACTGGGACCAGCCGGCCCGCAGCTTCGAGTACTGGTGTCACGCCGCCTGCATCCTGCCCATCGAGAACTGGCCGCTGTTCGCCTTCCGCCGCCGCGCCTACCGCGAGCGCGGGCTCCGCTGGCACGAGGTCCCCAAGGACGTCGACAAGCTCCTCGACCAGGTCCGCGCCTCCGGCCCGATCACCACGGCCGACGTCGGCGGCGCCAAGAACGGCGGCCCCTGGTGGGACTGGTCCGACTCCAAGATCGGCCTGGAGTGGCTGCTCGACATCGGCGAGCTGGTCTGCACCCGCCGCGTCGGCTGGCGTCGCGTCTACGACCTGGCCGAACGCGCCGTCCCCGCCGACCTCCTGGCCGAGGACCTCACCGACCAGGAGTGCATCACCCGCCTGGTCGCCATCGCCGGCCGCTCCCTGGGCGTCGCCACGCGGGCCGACCTCGTCGACTTCCTCCGCGTCCGCAACCAGCACGCCGCCATGCTCGACGAGGCCCTCAACAGCGGCGCCGCCGGCCTCGTCCCGGTCACCGTCACCGGCTGGCCCCCCACCGGCCGCGCCTCGGCCTCCACCGGCGCCGCGGCAGCCGCCACCGCCTGGGCCGATCCCGCCCTGCTCGCCACCGAGACCCGTGGCCGCCATCGGGCCACCCTGGTCTCCCCCTTCGACTCGCTCATCTGGCACCGCGGCCGCACTTCACGGGTCTTCGGCTTCGACTACACGCTGGAGCTCTACGTCCCGAAGGCCAAGCGGGTCCACGGGTACTTCACCATGCCCGTCCTCGCCGGCGGCCGTCTCATCGGCCGGGTCGACCCGGCCCGTGAGGGCACCACCTTCGTCGCCCGCCAGGTCAGCCTCGAACCCGGCATCCCCACCGCCAAGGCCGTCGAGGGCCTCCGCGCCGCCTTGTGGGAGGCGGCCTCCTGGGTGGGCTGCGACTCGGTCCGCATCGAACGCCTCGACCAGCCCCACCTCCTCCCCCACCTCACCCGCACCCCTTAGCTCCACCCGGAAACCGGTGTACGGCCCGCCGCGAGGGCCGGGGTGAAGTACGGCAAGCCCCGGCGGCTCAGGCCGACGGTCAGTGCCGGAATGGTGGAGGACGGCGAGCCCCGCACGGGATGGTCGGCCGGTCACCAGGAGAACCTGCCGCTCCCTGTCCCGACGGCGGTCTACGGCGAGCTCCGCCGGAGGAAGGCCGGCCGGTCAAGGCTCGGGCTCGCCGTGGGATGTCAGCCGTACAGCGCTCAGCCGTACCAGCAGGGCGGTGGCAGGCCCAGCACCGCCCGCCACCCCGCTACCGGGCCGACGTCCGGCGGGCCACAGGGCCGGGCGGATCACGACGAAGTGCCAGGAAGGCCGGGGCAGTCGGTAGCGGCCCAGGCACGATCCAGGCTGACGGACGCCCCGAGGCCGCAGGGAGCCACCGCGAAGTCACTGCAAAAGCAGTGCCATGACAGGCCGCGCCGGCCCGTGTGGATGGGGGCACGGGCGGCGGGCCTGTGAAGGGAGCCCGCGCCGAGGACAAGGGCAGTGCTAGGTGATTTCCAGCATGCGCTCGCGGACCGCGTAGACCACGGCCTCCATCCGGGAGTGCAGCTGCAGCTTGTCCAGGATGTTGCGGACGTGGTTCTTCACGGTGTTCTCGGAGATGAACAACTGCTTGGCGATCTCGCGGTTGTTCATCCCCTTGGCCACCAGCCGGAGGACCTCCATCTCCCGTTCGGTCAGCCGGGGCACGGGCATTTGGGGTGGCCGCTCGGCCTCCTTACGGCTGATGTTCGCGAACTCGTTGATGAGTTTCGCGGCCATCGCCGGATTGATGAGCGACTGCCCCTCGTGCACCTTGCGCACCGCGTCGGGCACCTCGTCGAGCTGGACGTCCTTGAGGAGGTAGCCGGTGGCCCCGGCCTTGATGGCCTCGAAGAGGTCTTCTTCCTCGTCGCTGACGGTCAGCATGATGATGCGGGTGCTCGGCACGGACGCCTTGATGTGCCTGGTCGCCTCGATGCCGCCCTGCCGGGGCATGCGGACGTCCATGAGCACGACGTCGGGGAGGAGCCGGTCGGCCATGTCGACCGCCTCCTGCCCGTCGCTCGCCTCGCCGACCACCTCGATGTCGTCCTCGGTGCTCAAGGTGGTGACGAGGCCGTGCCTGATCATTTGGTAGTCGTCGACCACCAGGACTCGGATGGGCTCGCTCGGTTCCGTCACGCGACCGCCTCCGGAAGCCGCGCCTGCCCATCCTCTACACGCTCGCTCGCCGCGCGATGCCCCGTCAGGGGCCCAGCGATGCGCTCGCTCACGTCTCCTCCTCGTGGGGGGCCAGAGCCGTCGAACCGCCATCATGGCACGGGTTCCGCGGTCCTTGGGTGGTCGAGAAGATCTTCGTGACCCGGGATCAGGGCTCTACGAGCCGCAACACGCCGTAGTCGTATCCGCGCCGCCGGTACACGACACTGGGGTGTCCGCTCTCCTTGCAGCGGAACAGATAGAAGTCGTGGCCGACGAGCTCCATCTGGAGCAACGCCTGGTCGATGGTGATGGGTTCGGCTTCGTGGAACTTCTCGCGCACCACGAGCGGGCCGTCGCCCTCCATCTCGATGGGCACGAGATCGTCGTACTTCCGGTCGTCGAAGAAGGCGGCCTCGGGCTCCCTCGGCTCCTCCGGCTCCGTGCGAGCGGCCTGCTTGTCGGGCACGATCCGGGTCGCGGGGGCGACCTCGGCGATGAACGAGGCGGTCAGTTCGGCGTCGGAGGGAGTGTGGTGGCTGCCGTGGTGCGCCTTGCGGCGGTCGGCGAGCCGCCTGAGGCGGCCTTCGAGTTTGTCGAGTGCGATGTCGAGCGCGGCGAAGCGGTCGTCGGCGGAGGCCTCGGCTCGGATGGCCGGGCCGCGGGAGTGGATCGTCAGCTCCACACGCTCACGCTGGTCGGTGATACGCGGGTTGCGCTCTTTGGATACCTCCACGTCCACGCGGATGAGCTTGCTGTTCAGCCGCTCGATCCTGGCCAGCTTGGTCGTCACGTGGTCTCGGAACCGATCACTCACTCCTGTGTGCCGGCCCTTGACGATGATGTCCATGCAACAACCCCCCTTCGTCTAGCGACTACGAGAGAGCACACCCGACGGGGACGGCCGGGTGGGGTTCAGCCTCTCCTTCACCACTACCCTCTTCCGGCACATCTGCATCAGCGCTGCGCCAAGGGCGAACGCTTCGGTCGGGGAACTCGACTGGCACCCGTCCGGCCGACCTGGTCTTCGACCCCACAATCGCCTGCTGAGGATTTCGCAGCTCTGTGCCACTACTCACCTTCTCTTCTGGTCGGAGGACATCTGGACCTCCGGGAAGGCAGGACTTACTTCTAAGCCGCACCGTGATCAGTCGACAAAAAGTCGCCTTACGTGGACCGTTTTGCCTGCGGCTGGCATCGGCTAGCGGAGCCGGGACTCCCGGCTCTGCGCAACCACGGACCCGAACGGGTGCCATGTCAGAACGCTATCCGCATCAGCGGTGAATGTCAGCCTGGAGCTTGGCCAAACGATCACTTTCCGTGATTTTCCGGCGGGTGGCGGGTGGGGTGGTGTGTCCAGGTTGGCGGTGGCGGATCCCTTATGGGGGCGGACTTTCGGGTGGTGAGCTGGTGGGAGCGGGTGGGGTGGGTAGGCAGGTGTGACTTCGGGGTGAGACGGGAGGCTTTGATCTTTCTTTACCCAGGGTGACAGTCAGGAATTTCTGGATCTTCGGCGTGTCGCGGCGACGGTTACGGCGAGGCAGGGGTTCGCGCCGGTGCTTCTGAGCGCGCGGGCGGCTTCGGCCAGGGTGGCTCCGGTGGTGAGGACGTCGTCCACCAAGATCACCGTTGAGCCGGTCAGGTCTTGGGTGCAGCGGAGTGAACCCGCCAGGTTCGCCTGTCTGGCTGCGGCCGTCAGGCCGGCCTGGTCGTTCGTACGGCGGGCCTGGGTGAGGGCCGGGGTCAGGGTTGCGGGGGTGCCGGTGGCTTTCAGGGCTTGTACGGCACGCGTGGCCAGGTGGGTTACTGGGTCGTGGCCTCGGGAGCGGACCGCTTTCCTGGCGCTGGGGATCGGGACCAGGGTCAGGGGGTGGTGGTTTGGTTGGTTTGTGTGGTGGAGGGCCTTGGTCAGGGTGAAGGCCAGGAGGTCGCCCAACGGGGTGGCCAGGGTGGTTTGGCCGCGTTCCTTGTAGGCGAGGATGGCGCGTTTCAGGGGGCCTTCGTAGTCGCCTGCCGACCAGCAGGGCGGGAGGGCCGGTGGGGGCGGGGTTGGGGAACGGGGGGCGGGGTCTGGGGTTAGGCAGGGTGGGCACAGGGGGCCGTTGGGGGCTGCGCAGGAGAGGCAGGGTTGGGGGAGGACGAGGGTTAGGAGGGCGGTCAGCACGGGGGTGAGTTTGCCTTGTGGGGGCGACAGAATCGGGCCCGTTGTTGATGGCTCCGCCGTACAGGATCACTCCCCGCCGCACGGCTTCTCGCCGCATCGGTGGCCTGTGGTCACCGGCTTGCCCGCCGTACAGGATCATCACCCGCCCGCGAGACTTCTCGCCGCATCGGTGGCCTGTGGTCACCGGCTTGCCCGCCGTACAGGATCATCACCCGCCCGCGAGACTTCTCGCCGTGGGCGGGGGCTGGGCGCCGTACAGGATCACTTCCCACTGCGGGGCTTCCCCGCCGCATTGGTGGGTGGGGGGTTGGCTGGCGTACGGCGGCTGGCAGACGTCCGACATCCTGCCCCGTACGGCGGCCCCGCAGCCGCCACCCCCTCGTCCTCTATGCGGCGAGAAGTCCAGCGGCGGGTGGTGCTCCTGTGCGGCGCCCATCCCACCGACCACAACCCACCAATGCGGCGGGGAAGCCCCACGGTGGGGAGTGATCCTGAGCGGCGGGTGCGCCCACTGACCACAGGTCATCGATGCGGCGGGAAGCCCCCGCGGTGGGGGGTGATCCTGGGCGGTGGCCAGGTCAGGGGCCACGGGGCGGCCGGTTAGCCGGCGCGGAAGGCGGGGTAGGCCGGGGGGCCTTCCTCGACGGAGGGGAGGGGCTCGAAGGTCTGGTTGGCCGGGTTGAGCTGGAGGACGCCGGCGTCGGTGCCGAGGAGGATGCGGGAGCCGGAGACGGCCACGGATCGGGCGTTCTTGGCCCGGGTGGAGGAGGTGGCGCTGAGGCCGCGGACGAGGTCGACGCCGTTGAGGCCGGAGTCGGTGAGGAGGAGCAGGCTCTCCGGCGTCTCCCAGGCCAGGTCGAGGAAGTGCTCGCGGTCCTGGTCCTTGGCGTCCTTGGCGGCGGCGAGGGTCTGGAGGTGCTCGATCCGGCCGTTGGCCAGGACGCCGACGCGGAGGGAGTGGATCCCGTCGAGGTCCTTGACGATCATCGCGACCCGGACGCCGTCCTTGGCGAACTTGAAGTGTTCGACGGTCCCGTCGGCGAGGTCGGGGATGCGGTAGTCCTGGCGCTGGCCGGTGGCGGGGTCATGGGAGACGAAGGCCGACTTGGACGGGTCGAAGGTCCAGAGCTTGCCGGCCCGCCAGGCGGGCGGGGCGAGGAGGGTGCCGTCGATCCAGCGGTTCCACTGGCCGTCCTGCCGTACCCAGATGCCGTCGTGGTCGAGGGCGGCGACGAGCATGCCGTCGGAGGAGACGGCGGGGAAGGTCAGGCCCGGCCCGCCGTCGGCGCCGGGGACGAGGAGGAAGGACCGCGGCGAGCCCTGCTCCTGCTCGGTGAGGACACGGCCGCCACGCAGCAGGAAGGCCATCTGGGGAGGGGTCGAGCCGAGGTTGTAGTCCTCGGGGCTGATCTCCAGCGAGCGGGTGCCGTAGAACGGGTTGCCGTTGTGCAGGACGTCGATGCGGCGGCCCTTGGCGAGTTCGGTGAGGCTGGCGCCGAGCTGGGTCTTGAGGCCGCGCTCGTTGCGCACGGAGTCGGCGTCGAAGGAGCCGAGCAGGTTGATCTCGACGACCTCGCGGGTGAGCCGCACGGAGCCGACGCGGGCACCGGCGGGCAGCGCGGAGTAGACGGCTTCGCCGAGCGCGCCGCTCGGTCCCTTGAGCAGGTGGCCGACGATGCTCTCGGCGAGGTTCTCGGCCGCGCGGCGGCGGAGCATGACCAGGTCGGCGACGGGTTCGCCGTCCTGGGAGCTGAGGAAGTACAGGCGGCTGCGCTCGTAGGCGCGTTCGACGTCGGCGGCCGACAGCAGCATGCGGGTGTTGGCGAAGGCGGCGACGCGGTAGCCGTTGCCGCCCTGCTTCTGCAGGGTGACGAGGTCGGTGACCTTCTGCGGGGTGGTCATCGGGACGTACCGGCCGTCGTCGGTGATCTGCGCGATCGCGTTGCCGGTGATCTCGACCCGGGCGCGCTGGCCCTCCGGCTCGTCCTCGGCCTTGGGCACCACGCGGATCTGGTCGAGCACGTAGACCGGCGGCCCGGCGGCCTGGAGGGCCTTGCGGGCGTCGGCGGTCAGGTACTTCCAGAGGGTCTTGTCGCCGGGCTCGTCGGCGAAGGCGGCCATCGCGGCCTGCATGCCCTCGACCACCTCGACCGGGGTCCAGTCGGGCCGCGGTTCGACCGGCAGCACCCGGTGGAAGGGCTTGCCGAGGCTCGCCCCCTCGACCGAGCGGTCGGGCGGCTTGGGCGCGCTGCTCAGCGAGATGACCGAGCATCCCGAGCCGAGACAGGTCACGGACACCGCGAAGGCGACCGCCGCGGTGCGCGTCAAGAACCGTCTACTCGCCATGGAAGGCCCCGTCCCCCGTGGCGGGCGCCAGCACGGGCGTGATCTGCCCGCGCCAGGTCCGCCTGATCTGCATTTCGGGGGGTTCGAGCGACAGCGGCGAGCCCTTGAGCTCGATGCTGGAGTCACGTGGCAGGGTGAGCCGGAACTGCGAGCCCTCGCCGGGCAGTCCCCACGCCTGCAGCCAGCCGCCGTGCAGCGAGGCGTCCTCGCGCGAGATGGCCAGGCCCAGGCCGGTGCCGCCGATGGTGCGGGCGCGCGAAGGGTCGGCTCGCCAGAACCGGTCGAAGACCATCTGCTCCTCGCCGGGCTTCAGCCCGACACCGTGGTCTCGTACGGCTACCGCCACGGCGTCGCGGTCGGCGCCGACGGTGACCACGATGTCCCGGCCCTCGCCGTGCTCGATGGCGTTGAACAGCAGGTTGCGCAGGATGCGCTCGACCCGCCGGCTGTCGATCTCGGCCATGCACGGCTCGTTGGGCAGCCGCAGGTCGAAGCGGGTGGCGTGGCGTTCGGCGAGCGACTCGGAGTCGGCGACGGCCCGCAGGACCACGTCGCGGATGTCGGTGGGTTCGAGGTCGAGCGTGGCCGCCCCGGCGTCGTAGCGGCTGATCTCCAGCAGGTCGGCGAGCATCGACTCGAAGCGTTCGAGCTGCGCCTGCATGAGCTCCGCGGAACGCGAGACCATCGGGTCGAAGTCCTCGCGGGCGTCGTGGATGAGGTCGGCGGCCATCCGCACGGTGGTCAGCGGGGTGCGCAGCTCGTGCGAGACGTCGGAGACGAACTGCCGCTGCACCTGCGAGAGCTCCTCCAACTGGTGGATCTTGAGTGCGAGGTTGGCGGCCATCTCGTTGAAGGAGGTGGCCAGGCGGGCGAGGTCGTCCTCGCCGCGGACCTTGAGCCGCTCGTCGAGTTTGCCGGCGGCCAGCCGTTCCGCCGCCTGCCGCGCCAGCCGTACCGGAGTGACGACCTGGCGGGTGACCAGGGAGGCGATCGCGGCCAGGAGCACCACCAGGCCGATGCCGACCAGCACCAGCATCTGCCGCATGGCGGTCAGGGTGGCCTCTTCCTCGGTGAGCGGGAAGAAGTGGTAGACCTGGTAGCCGCCGCTCGAGACGACCACAGCGGTCACCATGGCGAGCTTGGGCGTGCCGGTGGGGTTGAAGCCGACCTGGTAGCGGCCCGAGACGCGGAACTCCTCGCCCCAGCGGAACTTGGTGTTGTTGGTGTCCATGCGGTCGCGCAGGTCGGCCGGGATGCTCAGCCGGCTGACGCCTTCGGTGGCGCGGGAGCCGCTGGGCTCGCGCTCGTTGAGGACGATGACGTCGTAGCGGCGTTCCTCGGTCGGCTTGATCGCGTCCATCGCCTGGTCGACCGGGGGCTTGACGATCTGGCCCGGCTTGGGGCTCTCGCCGCTGTCCTGGTGCGCCTTGAGGAGGTTCGCGATGGCTGCGGTGTCGCTGCGCGCGTCGCTCAGGGCGGACTTCTCGCGCTGGTCGACGACCGAGGTGGTGATCGACTGGAAGAGGAAGACGCCCAGGACGGCCACGACGGTCATGGAGATCACCAGCGTGCTGGAGACCACCTGGAGTTGCAGAGAGCGCCGCCAGACGCGGCGCACCCGCCCCGCCGCACGCCGCAGCCTCCGCCGCGCTCCTCCGAGGAGGCGGCGAACGATCCGGCGGCGTGACCCTTTCTTGGCGGGGGGCATGGCGGAGCCGTCAGGCAGGCCCGGCCTTGTAGCCGACACCGCGGACGGTCACCACGATCTCGGGGTGCTCCGGGTCCTTCTCGATCTTCGCGCGCAGCCGCTGGACGTGCACGTTGACCAGACGGGTGTCGGCCGCGTGGCGGTAGCCCCAGACCTGCTCCAGCAGGACCTCGCGGGTGAAGACCTGGCGCGGCTTGCGGGCCAGCGCCACCAGCAGGTCGAACTCCAGCGGGGTGAGGTTGATGGTCTCCTCGCCGCGCTTGACCGAGTGGCCGGCCACGTCGATGGTGATGTCGCCGATCTGCAGGATCTCCGGCGTCGGCTCGTCGGTACGGCGCAGCCGCGCCCGCACCCGCGCGATGAGCTCCTTGGGCTTGAACGGCTTGACGATGTAGTCGTCGGCGCCCGATTCGAGGCCGAGGACCACGTCGATGGTGTCGCTCTTGGCGGTCAGCATGACGATCGGCACCCCGGACTCGGCCCGGATGCGACGGCAGACGTCGATCCCGTCGGCGCCGGGGAGCATCAGGTCGAGCAGGACCAGATCCGGGCGCGTGTCGCGGAACGCGTCGAGGGCCTTGTCCCCGTCAGAGACGAAAGAGGGCTCGAAGCCTTCTCCACGCAACACGATGCCGAGCATCTCGGCGAGAGCGGCGTCGTCGTCGACGACCAGCACGCGACCTTTCATGGCCCCTCATTCGTTCTACGCATTGTGGGACATACTCCACGATTGTTGGAAGGTTACCCTTGGCCAGCTCGTGGATGTGACGTGAGACCGTCAAATGCCAAATTTTACGCCCGATGGTCCCCCGACAATCCTCAGTCTGCGGTAACGCAGGCTCATTCGGCCATCCCCATGGCCCAGCTCGCCGGAAAAGCCGGTAATGCGGCGTCCGCGGAACCCCGTGCCGTTGTCACACATGCCAGGATTGGGCTATGTCAGAAGGTCAGGAGCGTCCACCCGGCTGGGCCGCCGAGCAGCCACCGCCCTACGGAGCGCCCGCGTCCTCGCCGTGGGCCGCGCCGGGCCAGAGCCCGCCGCCGTCCGAGCCGCCCGGCCCGGGCGCGCCCGGGCCCGCGCAGGGTGGCCTGCCGTACGGCACGCCGTATGGCTCGCCGTACGGCCAGCAGAGCCACCCGCACGCCCAGCCCGGCCAGCCTGGTCAGACTGCCCAGCCCGGTCAGCACGGTCAGCCTGGTCAGCACGGTCACCCGGGCCAGCCCGGTCAGCCGTACGGTGGCCAGCCCTACGGCATGCCCGGCCAGCCCGGCCACGGCTACGCGCACCACGCGCCCGCGCTGCGCCCCGGCATCATCCCGCTCCGGCCGCTGACCTTGGGCGATGTGCTCGACGGCTCCATCAAGCTCATCCGCTCCAACCCGAAAGCCGTGCTCGGCCTGTCCGCGATCACCGCGCTGCTGGTCGCCATCCCGGTCGCGGTCAGCCAGTCGCTGCTGCTCGGCGACATGGGCAGCCTGCTGACCGACCCGGAGACCCGGCCCGAGGACCTGGAGAGCGTCAACTCCGGCTTCCTGGCCACCTACGGCGGCTCGCTCGTCTCGATGCTGATCGGCTACATCGCGGTCACGCTGCTGACCGGCGTGCTCACCCGCATCCTGGGCCGTGCCGTCTTCGGCGGGAAGATCACCGCTGGGGAGGCCTGGCGGCTGCTCAAGGGCCGCTGGCCGGCGTTGTTCGGGGTCGTGCTGCTGATGGCCGGGCTGGTGCTGGCGCCGCTGCTGCTGCTCGTGCCGATCTTCGTCCTGCTGCTGAGCGTGAGCGCGAGCGGTGGCGCCGTCTTCGGCGTAGGCGTGCTGGTGATCCTGGCCTACGTCGCCTACGCGCTCTTCGTCATGGCGCGCTTCTCCTTCGCCACCCCGGCCGCGGTGCTGGAGGGGCTGGGGCCGATCGCGGCCATGCGGCGGTCCTGGCGGCTGGTCACCGGCGACTTCTGGCGCGTGCTCGGCATCCTGCTGGTCACCGCGCTGCTGGCCGGTTTCGTGAGCGGCATCATCGCGGTGCCCTTCACCTTCATCGGCTCGTTCGTCGGGATGCTCGGCGGCGGCACGGTGGGCTCCACCGTGATCGCCGCGGTGCTGATCGCGGTCGGCACCATGGTGGGCGGGATGATCTCCTACCCGATCCAGGCCGGGGTCGCCGGGCTCCTGTACACCGACCGCCGGATGCGCAGCGAGGCGTTCGACCTGGTCCTGCAGACCGCCGCCATCGAGCAGCAGCGGCAGGGCTGGGTGCACTCCTCCGCCGACGAGCTCTGGCACCCGTCCAACGCCTCCGGACGCTAGCCCGTGACGCCCATCGGCCCGCCCATCAGCCCGCCCATCAGCAGGGACGACGCTCAGCGTGAGGCCGCCGACGAGCTGCTCAAGCCCGGGTACGAGCACGAGCCGCTGGTGGACGAGGTCTGGCGGCGGCTCCAGCAGTTCCTCGGCGACCTGACGAACCCCGAGGTGGACGGCGCGCCGGCCGGCGGGGTGATCGCGGCCGTGCTCATCGTGCTCATCGTGGGCGGGCTGGCCGGGTTGCTGATCTGGCGGTTGCGCCGGACCACTCGTGGTGCGGCGGGCGGGGGTGGGGAGCTGTTCGGGACGCGGGCGCGCACGGCCGTGGAACACCGGCAGGAGGCCGAGCGGCTGGCGGGCGAGGAGCTCTGGGCCGAGGCGGTCCAGGAGCGTCTGCGGGCCATTGCCCGTGACCTGGAGGAGCGGGCTCTGGTGGACGGGCTGCCCGGCCGTACCGCGGACGAGCTGGCCGCCGAGGCGGGACGGGCTTTGCCCGGTTTCGCGGGCGAGCTGGCGGCGGCGGCCCGGGTGTTCGACGACGTGACCTATGGCGATGTGCCGGGGACGGCCGAGGCGTACGGCATGCTGCGTGACCTCGACGAGCGGCTGCGCCAGGCCCGCCCGACTCCCCTTCCCCCGCAACCTCCGCTCCCCGGCCAACCACCGCAACCGCCGTTGCCAGGGCAGCCGCCTTTTTCCGGGCAGGCGCCGCGATCGGCGGTCAACGGGCAGGAAGGTCCGCGATGAGCGCTCCCCCGCACACCCCGGCGACCTCCCCGCAGAGCCCCGCCGCCCGGACGGCGACCTCGCCCACTGGTGGGCGGATCTGGCGGGCCGTTCGGGCGCCGCTGCTGGTGGCCGCGCTGCTCACGCTGGTGGCCGCCCTCACGGTGCTGTTCACCGGCGGCGACGGCCAGGCCCGCTACCTCGACCCGGAGGACGGCACGCTGCGCGGCGGCAAGGCCCTGGCCCAGCTCCTGCGCGCGCACGGCGTACAGGTGGACCGGGTCGACTCCGCCGAGCAGGCCGCCGCCCTGCCCGGCGACCGGCTGGTCCTGGTCACCGGCAACGTCGACCCGGCCAACCCGGGCGCCCTCGCCGCACTCCCTGGCGACCGGGTCGTGGACGCCCGCAACCTGCACCTCGACCTCCTGGCCCCCGCCGTCGAGCCGGCCCGCGACCCGGCACGGGAGCGCACGCGCGAGCCCGAGTGCGACCTGCCGGCGGCGACCGCCGCAGGCAGCGCGTACCTCGGCGGCCAGCCGCTCGACCCGCCGGCCGGCGCGACCGCGTGCTACCCGTCGCGCGGCAAGCCCACGCTCGTCCAGTACCACGACGGCCAGCGCACGGTCACGGTCCTGAGCAGCACCACCTTCATGACCAACCAGCGCCTCGACGAGGACGGCAACGCCGCCCTGGCGCTCAACCTGCTCGGCGCCAAGCGCGCGGTGACCTGGCTGGTCCCGCCGCCCGCCGAGCCGGGCGACGGGCAGCCGCCCGGGGGCGGCAGCCGTTCCTTCCACGACCTGATGCCCGAGAGCATCGGCTGGGGCCTGCGGATGGCGCTGGTCGCGCTGCTGGTCACCGTGGCGTGGCGGGCCAGGCGGCTCGGCCCGGTCGTCGCCGAGCGGCTGCCGGTGGTGGTGCGCGCCGCCGAGACCGTCGAGGGACGCGGCGGGCTCTACCGGGCCCGCCGGGCACGCGGCCAGGCCGCCGCCGCCCTGCGCGCCGGGACGCTCGACCGGATCGTGCCCAGGCTCGGCCTCACCGGCGACTCGCCCCCGCACGCCGTGGTGAGCGCGGTAGCCGTACGGACGGGGCTGGATCCGCAGCAGATCGGCGGGGCGCTGTACGGCACGGCCCCGGCCGACGACGGCGGGCTTGTCGGTCTGGCCCGATACCTTGAGCAACTGGAGAGGCAGATCATTGAACATTGAGGAGACCACCCGGGTGGCCGGCCGGGCGGAGAGCGCGCGTGAGGCCCTCGGCGCGCTGCGGGCCGAGGTGGCCAAGGCGGTCGTGGGCCAGGACGCGGTCGTGACCGGGCTGGTCATCGCCTTGTTGTGCCGGGGACACGTGCTGCTCGAAGGCGTGCCCGGCGTGGCCAAGACCCTGATGGTCCGCACCCTCGCGGCGGCGTTGTCGCTCGACTTCAAGCGGGTGCAGTTCACTCCCGACCTGATGCCCGGCGACATCACCGGCTCGCTGATCTACGACGCCAAGACCGCGGAGTTCGAGTTCCGGCGCGGCCCGGTCTTCACGAACCTGCTGCTGGCCGACGAGATCAACCGCACGCCGCCCAAGACGCAGGCGGCGCTCCTGGAGGCGATGGAGGAGCGGCAGGTCAGCGTCGAGGGCGACGGCCTGGCGCTGCCCGACCCGTTCGTGGTCTGCGCGACCCAGAACCCGGTGGAGTACGAAGGCACCTACCAGCTTCCCGAGGCGCAGCTCGACCGGTTCCTGCTCAAGCTGACCGTGCCGCTGCCGCCGCGCGAGCACGAGATCGCGGTGCTGGAGCGGCACGCACAGGGCTTCGACCCGCGTGACCTGAGCCAGGTCAAGGCGGTCGCCACCGCCGACGACCTGGCGGCGGCGCGGGAGGCGTGCAGCAAGACGCACGTCGGGCCCGAGGTGCTGGGGTACATCGTGGACGTCTGCCGGGCGACCCGGCACTCCCCCTCGCTGCAGCTCGGCGTCTCCCCGCGTGGCGCCACCGCGCTGCTGGCGACGGCGCGGGCCTGGGCGTGGTTGTCGGGGCGGGCATATGTGACGCCCGACGACGTCAAGGCGCTGGCGCGGCCCGCGCTCCGCCACCGCGTGCAGCTCCGTCCGGAGGCCGAGCTGGAGGGCGCGACCGCCGACGGTCTGCTCGACGGCATCCTCGCCGCCGTCCCGGTGCCGCGCTGAGATGAGTCTTGGCATGGAAGAGCCCAGTAGGACCCGCTGTCCGGCAGGTTCGGGAGCGGGTGTGGATGAGGGGGCCGCGCTGACATGGCGCTGACCGGGCGGGCCGCGCTGCTGGCGGTCCTGGGTGTGGTCGTGGTGCTCGTCGCGCCCGAGCCCGGCTTCGCGCTGGCCGGGGTCTGCCTGCTGCTGGCCGCCGCGGTCCTGGTCGACCTCGCGCTGGCCGGGAGCGTGCGCGGGCTGCGGTTCCAGCGGTCCGGCGAGACCCTGGTACGGCTGGGCCAGGTCGCCACGGTCGAGCTGCTGGTCGAGAACCCCGGCTCGCGGCGGGTGCGCGGGCTGCTGCGTGACGCCTGGCCGCCCTCGGCCGGGGCCGAGCCGCGCTCGCTGGCCCTCAACGTCCCGCCGGGCGAGCGCCGGAAGCTGACCGTGGCGCTCACCCCGACCCGCCGGGGCGACCGGCGATCCGCCGCGGTGACCGTACGCTCTCTGGGTCCGCTCGGGCTGGCGGCCCGGCAGGGCAACCACCAGGTGCCGTGGACCATCCGCGTGCTCCCGCCGTTCCTGTCGCGCAAGCATCTGCCCTCCCGGCTGGCCCGGCTGCGCGAGCTCGACGGGCAGCACCCGGCGCTCGTGCGCGGTCAGGGCACCGAGTTCGACTCGCTGCGGGAGTACGTGGTGGGCGACGACGTCCGGTCCATCGACTGGCGGGCCACCGCGCGGCGGCACGACGTGGTGGTGCGCACCTGGCGGCCCGAGCGGGATCGGCGCGTGCTCATCGTGCTCGACACCGGCCGCACCTCCGCCGGCCGCGTCGGCACCGCACCGGTGCCTCTGGCTGGGGAGATGCCGCGGCAGGGGCTGCTGTCGGGGGCGTCGCTGGGACCCGGGGCTTCCCACGGCTCCGGGGCCTCTCCGAGCCACGGGGGCTCGCCCAGCTCTGGGGGTCCGCGGAAGTTCGGGCTGCCGGCCAGGCGGGGCTCCGACCCGGCGCCGCTCCCCGCTCCCGGGTGGCCCAGGCTCGACTGGTCCATGGACGCCGCCCTCCTGCTGGCCGCTCTGGCCGCGCGGGCGGGTGACCGGGTGGACTTCCTCGCCTACGACCGAGCCGTCCGGGCCTGGGTGGCCGGTGCCTCGCGCACCGAGCTGCTGCCCGCGCTGGTGAACGTCATGGCGCCGATCGAGGCCGAGCTCATCGAGGCCGACGCCCAGGGCATGGTGGCCGCGGTGTTGTCACGGGCGAGGCGGCGGTGCCTGGTGGTGCTGCTCACCGACCTCAACTCCGCGTCCATGGAGGAGGGGCTCATGCCGGTGCTCCCCCAGCTCTCCGCCCGGCACCTCGTGCTGGTCGCGGGGGTTTCCGACCCGCGGGTCACCGCCATGGCCTCGCGCCGGGGATCGGCGGAGGAGGTCTACGACGCCGCAGCCGCCGAACGGGCGCTGGCCGAGCGCCGGCGCATCACCGCGAGGCTGCGGCGAAACGGCGTGGAAGTGGTCGACGCCGTCCCCGACGAGATCGCCCCGGCCCTGGCCGACGCCTACCTCGCGCTGAAGGCCCAGGGCCGCCTCTAGCCACCGAGCGCTCCTGGGCCGGGAGTCTCAGGCGGTGGGGGCCAGGTCGGGGGCTCGTTCGACGTCGCCGGTCTCCTGGGCGCGGAGAGCCCGGCGGCCCAGGACCACGACGTAGACCAGGAACAGCACTTCCGCGACCACCCCGATGGCGATCCGCGCGGCGGTGGGCAGGCCGGACGGGGTGACCAGCGCCTCGATGAGGCCGGAGACGAAGAGCACGACGATCAGGCCCAGCGCGACGGCCATCACGGCCCGCCCCTGCTCGGCCAGGACGTCGAGGCGGCGGCGCGGACCGGGGTCGATGGCGGTCCAGCCCAGCCGCAGGCCCACGGCGGCGGCCAGGAAGAACCCGGTCAGTTCCAGCAGGCCGTGCGGGGTGATCAGGCCGAAGAAGATGTCCAGCTTGTCGCGCGAGGCCATGAGACCGGCGGAGACGGCCACGTTCGCGGCGTTCTGGTAGAGGAAGTACGGGATCGGCAGGCCGCCCAGGATGGCCGACATGATCATGATCATCGAGGCCCAGGCGTTGTTGATCCACACCCGGCTGGCGAAGGAGGCCGCCGGGTTCTCGGAGTAGTAGTCGGCGAAGTCGTGCTCGACGAGCTGCGTGATCTCCTCGGGTGAGGCGATGGCCGCCTGGACGTCCGGGTTGGCCGCCACCCAGGCCGCCATGACCCAGGAGACGACGACGAAGGCCAGCGTCGTCCCCAGCCACCACCACCGCGCCCGGTAGGCCACGACCGGGAAGGACACGGTGAAGAAGCGGGCGAACTCCCGCCAGGCGGGCGCGTGCGCGCCGGTCACCGCCGAACGGGCCCGCGCGACCAGCGCCGACAGCCGGCCGACCAGCATCGGGTCGGCCGAGCCCGAGCGCAGGACGGAGAGCTGGGTGGACACCCGCTGGTAGAGGTCGACCAGTTCGTCGACCTCGGGGCCGGTCAGCCGGTTGCGCCGGGCGACCAGCGTCTCCAGGCGGTCCCAGGCGGGCCGGTGCGCCGCGGCGAAGGCATCGATGTCCACCCGGACATTCTGCCCGAGCAGCCCCACCTTGTGACCGAACCGGCTGCCTCTCCGGGTCTCGGGCTGTTTCCTGGTGAGCGGGCGGGACCGAATAGGCTCCTGGTATGTCCGAGGTTGTCACTGGCGATGCCGTAGTCGTCGAGGTGCGGGTCGCGCAGTTGCCCACGCGGGCGCTCGCGCTCATCATCGACCTGGTCGTCCAGTGGACGGTCCTGATCGGGGCTTTTCTCCTGCTCGCCTTCTTCGCCGAGATCAGCGATCCGGCGATCTTCGCGGCGGCGAACATCCTGCTGGTGGTCCTGGTCACCGTGGGCTACCCGGTGGCCATGGAGAGCCTCACCCGGGGACGCAGCCTCGGCAAGCTGGCCCTCGGGCTCCGGGTGGTGAGTGACGACGGCGGGCCTGAGCGGTTCCGGCAGGCGCTCTTCCGCGGGCTGGCCGGGTTCCTGGAGTTCTGGCTGCTGTACGGCGCGCCCGCGCTGATCTCATCGCTGGTGTCGCAGCAGGGCAAGCGGCTGGGCGACGTCTTCGCCGGGACGATCGTGATCTCCGAGCGCGGGCCGCGGGACACCTCGGCGATGATCCAGATGCCGCCTCCGCTGGCGCAGTGGGCGGCGACGCTGGAGTTGTCGCAGTTGCCGGACGACGTGGCCGCGGCGGCCCGGCAGTACCTGCTGCGCTGGTCGGAGCTCAATCCGCAGACGCAGTACGAGATGGGGATCCGGATCGCCACCCAGGTGGCGGCCTCGATCTCGCCGCCTCCGCCGCCCGGGGTGCCGCCGCACGCCTTCCTCAGTGCGGTTCTGGCCGAGCGGCGGCGTCGTGAGCAGATACGGCTGGCTCAGCGGGCCGGGTCCGTTCCCCCGCATCCCGCGCCAGGCGGCCTGCCGTACCAGCAGCAGCCCCAGCAGGTCGTCCCCCACCCGCCGATGGCCCAGCAGCCGGTGTACCGGGCTCCGGTGCCGCCCGCGGGGGAGGATCCGCGGACGACACCGGAGGGGTTCGCGCCCCCGGTCTAGTAGCGGTACTGGGTCTGGGCGTTGAGGATCTTGAAGCGCACCCGCCCGGCCGGGTCGGTCCGGCGGTCGGTGAGCTTGAGGACGTCGAGCCCGCGCTGGATCTCACTGCTGAAGATGTAGCCGTTGTAGTAGTACGCCGACCACGACCCCGCGATGTCCCGCGGCTTGAAGGCCCCGCGGTCGAAGTAGCCGATCTCGAACGGCTTGGCCGAGTCGGTGAAGTCCCAGATGGACACCCCGCCCTGGTACCACCCCTGGACCATGATGTCGCGCCCCTTGACCGGGATCAGCGAGCCGTTGTGCGCGACGCAGTTCTCGCTCGCCTGCTGGTGCCGCGAGATCTTGTAGTAGCTCTTGAACACGAGCTCCTTGCCGACGATATCGAAGATCGCGTCCGCGCCGCGGGTGGGGCCGATGGACGCGGTGCAGGTGGCCGCGCCGCCGCCGCCGAGCTCGTCGGTGAAGACGACCTTGTTCCCGGCGTTGTTGAAGGTCGCCGAGTGCCAGAAGGCGAAGTTCTCGTCGGTGGCGGTGGCGATGACCTTGGGCTGCTCGCGGTTGGAGATGTCCATCAGCACGCCGTCGCCCATGCACGCCCCGGCGGCGAGGTCCTTGGCCGGGTAGACGGTGATGTCGTGGCAGCCGGAGGTGGGCAGGAGCAGGCCGGGCTGGTCCTCGTTGCCTCCGTCGGGGAAGAGCACGGGCGTGGAGACGACCTTGGCCGCCTTCGGGTTCTTGATCGGGACCTTGACGACGGAGATCTTGTCGTGCGGCGGCTTGCACTCGGGGAAGGCGGCGGCCGGGCCGTACGAGGAGACGTACAGGTAGAGCGACTTGCCCTGCTTGTCGGGCACGAGGGTGTGCGTGTGCGAGCCGCAGGCGGTCTCGACGGCCTTGACGTAGCGCGGCCGGGCCTTGTCGCTGATGTCGAAGATCCGGATGCCCTCCCACGAGCGGCTGCTGCTCGGGTCGCCGTAGTCGCTCTTGCAGGAGCTGCCGCTGAGCGGCTCGTCGATGGAGAGGAAGAGCAGGTCGCCCTTGACTGAGATGTCGTTCTGGGCGCCGGGGCACAGGACCTGGCTGACCCGCTTGGGCTTGGTGGGATCGGCCACGTCGAAGACGGTGAAGCCGTTGTAGTTGCCGACGTAGGCGTACCGGCCCTGGAAGGCGAGGTCGGTGCCGTAGGCGGTGAGGTCGGCGAACGCGCCCTTCTTGGGCACGTTGGCGACGAGCTTGACGTTGGGGCTGGACTTGGCGGCCGCCTGGGGGGCGCTCGCCTGGGCGGGCGCCGCGGACACCACCGCGAGGCATGCCGCCAGTGCCAGCGCGAAGCGGCCGAGTCTGGACGCCACGGAAACCTCCTGCTGAGGGACGGGAAAGCGTCCCCACTATGTCAGTAGATGTCTTCTTTAGGCATTGGATATGCCCATAGAGTGAGGCAAGTCGAGGAGGTCCCGAGTGCGCGCTGCGCTCATCGCCGTCACCGCCGCGTTGGTCACCCTCACCGGGTGCAGCGGCTCCCCCGCGCCCCCGCCGCAGGCCGATTCCGGCGGGCCGGTCATCGTGCCGGGGCGGCCGGGCGAGGAGGCGAAGACGATCAGCCCGGAGGAGGCCGCGACCAGCGTGCCGTCCGCGCCGGTCAACGCGGCCGACGTGAAGTACGTCCAGGACATGGTCGTGCACCACCGGCAGGCGATCGACATGGCCGTGCTGGCGCCCACCCGGGCCCGCGCGGCGAAGGTGAAGGCCATCGCCTCGCGGATCAAGGACTCGCAGGAGCCGGAGATCGCCTACCTGGTCTCCTGGCTCCAGAACGAGGGGCAGAAGGTCCCGGAGGCGCATCACGGGGCCGCGCACGAGGGCATGGCCGGGATGGCGAGCCCGGAGGAGATGGCCGCGCTCAAGGCCGCCTCGGGCGAGGCCTTCGACCGGCTGTTCCTGGACCTGATGATCAAGCATCACCAAGGCGCGGTCGAGATGTCGACGAAGGTGCTCATCGACGGGTCGCAGCGGGCGATCCAGGAGCTGGCCAACGACGTGGGCGCCGGGCAGGCGGCCGAGATCGGCCGGATGCGCCGCATCCTCGCGGAGCTCTGACACCCCGGCGGGACCTGCGCCCCCGGGCAGAGGCCGGGGGCGCAGGCGGGCCGGGCTAGTGACCGCCCGGGACGCCGTTGCCGGGCTCGCGGTACGAGCCCTGGGTCTGGACGTTCAGGATGTCGAGCTTGACGCTGTTGGCCTGGTTGACCCGCGGGTCGTTGACCTTGAAGACGTCGAAGCCGCGCGCGATCTCACTGCCGTAGATGTAGCCGTTGTAGTAGTACGCCGACCAGTAGCCGCCCAGGATGAGGCGGGTGTCGTCGAGCGGCGCCCGGTCGAAGAAGGCGATCTCCTGCGGGTTGGCCGAGTCGGTGAAGTCCCACACCGACAGCCCGCCCTGGTACCACGCCTGGATCATGATGTCCCGACCCTTGACCGGGATCAGCGAGCCGTTGTGGGCCACGCAGTTCTCGGTCGTCGTCTGCAGCCGGGAGATCTTGTAGTAGCTCTTGAACACGAGCTTCCGGTCCACGATGTCGAAGATCGCGTCCGCCCCGCGGTTCGGGCCTTCGGCCGCGGTGCAGCGGGCCGAGGTGCCGCCGCCCAGCTCGTCGGTGAAGACGACCTTGGTCCCGGCGTTGTTGAAGGTGGCGGAGTGCCAGAAGGCGAAGTTCGCGTCGGTGACCTGTTCGATCACCTTCGGCTGGGCGCGGTCGGAGATGTCCAGGAGCACCCCGTCCCCCATGCACGCGCCGGCGGCCAGGTCGAGCTCGGCGTAGGCGGTGATGTCGTGGCAGCCGCTGGTGCTGTTGGCGCCCGGGTAGGTGCCGTAGGGGAAGATCGACGGCGTGCCCACCACCGCGGCGGCGGTCGGGTTCGCGATCGGCACCTTCACGACGGAGATCTTGTCGTGCGGCGGCTGGCAGTCGGGGAAGCTGGCCGACGGGAAGTAGGAGGAGACGTAGACGTAGAACGCCTCGCCCACCTTGTCGGGGACCATCGTGTGGGTGTGCGACCCGCACTGCGTCTCGACCGACTTGATGTACTTCGGGTTGGCCTTGTCGCTGACGTCGAAGATCCGCAGGCCCTCCCACGAGTCCTTGTTGCGCGCGCTCTGCGGCACGGCGTTGCAGGAGTCGTTGCTCAGCGAGTCGTCGACCGAGGTCACCAGGATGTCGCCGAGGATCGTGACGTCCATCTGCCCGCCGGGGCAGCGGACCGAGCTCACCAGCTTGGGCTTCTTCGGGTGCTTGATGTCGTAGATCGCGAAGCCGGTGAAGTTGCCCACGTAGGCGTAGTCGCCCTGGAAGGCGATGTCGCTGTTGATCGCGGCGCCGGCCGGGAGGTCGAGGTGCGCTTGGAGGGAGATGTTGTCGGACTTGACGATGTCGTCGGGAGCCGCGCCGGCCGGGGTGGCGACGAACGCCATCACCACGCCGGCCGCCAGGAGGATGCGGGCGGATAAGCCACGCAGGGACATGAGTGCCTCCAGATCATTCCGTTTTCTAGCGGAATGAGGAGGATTATGAAGCTAAGTAAAGCCTCAACCAAGAGTCTTCTTCTGTTACGAACCAACTCTCCAGGAATGCAGGTAGTCCTCCTGCTCGGTGGTGAGCCGGTCGATCTCCCGCCCCGCCGCCGCCAGCTTGAGCCGCGCCACCTCCGCGTCGAGCTCCTCCGGCACGTCGTAGACGCCTGGCGCGAGCCGGGTCCGCTCCGTGGCCAGCCACGCCACGGCCAGTGCCTGGGCCGAGAAGGACATGTCCATCACCGCCGCCGGATGGCCCTCCGCCGCGGTCAGGTTCACCAGCCGGCCCTCGGCCAGCAGCAGAAGCCGGCGGCCGTCGGCCAGCACGTACTCGTCGGTGTTCGGGCGCACGCCGCGGTTGATCTCCACCGCCAGCTCGTCCAGCGCCCGGACATCGATCTCCACGTCGAAGTGCCCGGCGTTGGCCAGGATCGCGCCGTCCTTCATCACCGCCAGGTGTTCCTCGCGGATCACGTCGCGGTTGCCGGTCACGGTGATGAACACCTCGCCCGCCCGGGCCGCGCGTTCCATCGGCAGCACGTCGTAGCCCTGCAGCATCGCGTCGAGGGCCTTCACCGGGTCGATCTCCGTCACCACGACCCGCGCCCCCAGGCCCTTGGCCCGCTCGGCCACCCCCCGGCCGCAGTAGCCGAAGCCGGCCACCACCACCACGCGCCCGGCGAGCATCGTGTTCGTGGCGCGCATGATGCCGTCGAAGGTCGACTGGCCCGTGCCGTACCGGTTGTCGAACATGCGCTTCGTGCGGGTGTCGTTCACCGCCACCATCGGGAAGCGCAGCGCCCCCTCGGCCGCCATCTGGCGTAGCCGGATGATCCCCGTCGTGGTCTCCTCGCACCCGCCCGACACCCGATCCAGCAGGTCGGTGCGCTCGGTGTGCAGGATGTTCACCAGGTCGCAGCCGTCGTCCAGCACCAGGTCGGGGCCGATGTCCAGGGCCTCGTGGATGTGCCGGTAGTAGGCCGCCCGGTCCACCCCGGCCTTGGCGTGGACCGCTATGCCGTACTCGCGTAGCGCCTCGGCCACGTCGTCCTGCGTCGAGAGCGGGTTGGAGGCCGCCAGCGCGATCTCCGCGCCGCCCGCCCGCAGCGCGCCCATCAGCACCGCCGTCTCGGCCGTGACGTGCAGGCACGCCGCGATCCGCAGCCCCTCCAGGGGCCGCTCCCCGGCGAACCGCGTGCCGATCGCCGTCAGCACCGGCATCGACCGGCCCGCCCAACTGATCTTCGATTCGCCGAGCATCCTTCTCACCATCTCGTACGGCAAGCACGGGAGGGCCCGGCCGCCGTACGTGGCCGGGCCCTGTCCAGGGAGACGGTCAGCGGGCGTGCGGGGCGGGCCGCCGCGACGACCCGCCCCTCAAGCGCCCGACGGATCAGTAGCGGTAGTGGTCGGACTTGTACGGGCCCTCGACCGGCACGCCGATGTAGTCGGCCTGCTCCTTGGTCAGCTCGGTGAGCTTGACGCCGAGCGCGTCGAGGTGGAGCCGGGCGACCTTCTCGTCGAGGTGCTTGGGCAGCACGTAGACGCCGATCGGGTACTCCTCGGTCTTCGTGAACAGCTCGATCTGCGCGATCACCTGGTTGGTGAAGGAGTTCGACATCACAAAGCTCGGGTGGCCGGTGGCGCAGCCGAGGTTCATCAGGCGGCCTTCGGCCAGCACGATGATCTGGTGGCCGTCGGGGAACTCCCAGGTGTGGACCTGCGGCTTGACCTCGGACTTCTTGATGCCCGGCACGCGCGCCAGACCGGCCATGTCGATCTCGTTGTCGAAGTGGCCGATGTTGGAGACGATCGCGTTGTGCTTCATCCGGGCCATGTGCTCGGCCGTGATGATGTTGAAGTTGCCGGTCGTGGTCACGAAGATGTCCGCGTAGCCGACGACCTCCTCCAGGGTGGTGACCTGGAAGCCGTCCATCGCCGCCTGGAGCGCGCAGATCGGGTCGATCTCGGTGACGATGACGCGGGCGCCCTGGCCGCGCAGCGCGTCCGCGCAGCCCTTGCCGACGTCGCCGTAGCCGCAGATGACGGCGACCTTGCCGCCGATCAGCACGTCGGTGGCGCGGTTGAGGCCGTCGATGACCGAGTGGCGGCAGCCGTACTTGTTGTCGAACTTCGACTTGGTCACCGAGTCGTTGACGTTGATCGCCGGGAAGAGCAGGGTGCCGGCCTTGAACATCTCGTACAGGCGGTGGACACCGGTGGTGGTCTCCTCGGTCACGCCCTTGATCTGCTCAGCGATCTTGGTCCACTTCTTGTCGGGACCGACGGTGCGCTTGAGCAGGTCGATGATGACGTGCCACTCCTCCGGGTCCTCCTCGGAGGCGGACGGCACGGCGCCGGCCTTCTCGTACTCGACGCCCTTGTGGACCAGGAGCGTGGCGTCGCCGCCGTCGTCGAGGATCATGTTCGGGCCCTCGCCGCCCGGCCAGGTGAGCGCCTGCTCGGTGCACCACCAGTACTCCTCCAGCGTCTCGCCCTTCCAGGCGAAGACCGGCACGCCCTGCGGGTCGTCGACCGTGCCGTTGGGGCCGACGGCGACCGCGGCGGCGGCGTGGTCCTGGGTGGAGAAGATGTTGCAGGAGACCCAGCGCACCTCGGCGCCGAGGGCGACCAGCGTCTCGATCAGCACGGCGGTCTGGATGGTCATGTGCAGCGAGCCCATGATCTTCGCGCCGCGGAGGGGCTGGGAGTCGGCGTACTCCTTGCGCACCGCCATGAGGCCGGGCATCTCGTGCTCGGCCAGCCTGATCTCCTTGCGGCCGAAGTCGGCCAGCGACAGGTCCGCGACCTTGAAGTCCATCTGATTCCCCTCTAGGAAAGTCGTCGCCGTCGAGTCTAGGCGGGCTCGGCGGGGTATCGCATCCTGGAGGGGCGGAATCTGCCACAAGAATGTCAGAATTACTCGTATGCGTATCACCGAAGCCGCTCGACGCCTGGGGATGTCCCCCCGGATGCTCCGCTATCGCGAGGCGCTGGGGCTCTTGCCGCCCGTGCGCGGGCAGGGCGCGCACCGCCGGTTCGGCGACGAGGAGCTGGCCGCGGTGGCGCAGGGCATGGAGCTGGAGAAACGGTTCGACATCTCGCCCGCCGAGCTGGCCTTCGGGCTGCGGGTGCTCAGCGACCCGGCGGTGGCGCAGGCCGTACGGGAGCTGGGGTTGAGCATCGGAAGGCTGCAGGCGCCGCGCCGGGCCCTGGACTTCGAAAAGGAAAAAGCCCTGCGATGGTTGCAAACGCCGCAAAGGGATCAGGCGTCCAACCGGACATGAAGGAACTCATCCTGGCCATGACCCTGGCGCTGCCGCAGGGCCCCGGCCACCCGGTGAAGGTGTACTTTCCCGTCGAGGTCGACTATCCGCCCAAGGTGGCGGCCGTGGTCAGGAACGCTCCCACCTCGGGAGTCGCCCGGTTCGCGGTGGAGCAGTTCATCGCCGGCCCGACCAAGGCCGAGCGGAAGAAGGGCTTGTTCAGCCACCTGAAGCTGGCCGGCCTCTCCGACTGCGGCGGCCCCGACTTCAAGCTCACCGTCAAGTCCGGTACGGCCCGCGTCCGCTTCTGCCGTACGCCCTACGGCCCCGGCCACCTGGCCGACTACGCGATCAAGTACTCCCTGGAACGCACGCTGAAGCAGTTCCCCTCGATCAAGAAGGTCGTCCTGGCCAACCCCGACGGCACCTGCGCCTTCTCGGAGAGCGGCCTGCCCCGCTGCTGACCCCCGGCATGGCAACGGGGCGGCAGGAAGACCCACCGCCCCGCCCCTCGCCTGATCAGGAGACCGGACGGCTGCTCCGGTCGAGGTCGGGCTCCAGGTAGATGACCCGCGCAATCGGGACCGCCGCGCGGATGCGCTGCTCGGCCTCGTCGATGCCGCGGGCCACGTCGGCCGCCGTGTCGTCGTGCTCGACGGCGATCTTGGCGGCGACGAGCAGCTCCTCCGGGCCGAGGTGCAGCGTCTTCATGTGGATGATGCGGTTGACCTCGGGCGCGCCCTCCAGCGCCTGGCGGATCTGGGTCTCGGTGCCGGCGTCGGCGCCCTCGCCGATGAGCAGCGACTTCGTCTCCACCGCGAGGATGACCGCGATGATCGCGAGCAGCACACCGATCATCAGGGTGCCGATGGCGTCCCAGATCGGATTGCCGGTGATCACCGTCATGCTCACGCCGAAGAGGGCGAAGATCAGGCCGAACAGCGCGCCGAGGTCCTCCAGCAGGATCACCGGAAGCTCGGGCGACTTCGACCGCCGCACGAAGGCGACCCACGACTGCTTCCCGCGGACCGCGTTCGACTCTTTGATCGCGGTGCGGAAGGAGAAGGACTCCGCGATGATCGCGAAGACCAGCACGCCGATCGCCCACTGGGCGGAGTCGATCTTGTGCGGGTGCATCAGCTTGGAGATGCCCTCGTAGAGGGAGAACGCCGCGCCGATGGTGAAGAGCACGACCGCCACGATGAAGGAGTAGAAGTAGCGCTCCCGCCCGTAACCGAACGGGTGCTCCGCGGTGCCGGCGCGCTTGGCGCGCTTACCGCCGACCAGCAGCAGCACCTGGTTGCCGGAGTCGGCCACCGAGTGGATGCCCTCCGCGAGCATCGAGGAGGAATTCGTCACCACCGCGGCCACGAACTTGGCCACGGCGATGGCCAGGTTGGCCGCCAGGGCCGCGATGATGGCTTTGGTACCGCCGCTCGCGCTCACCGGTTGTCTCCCACTCACTCGGTCTGAATCAGGTCCAGGGGATCCTATTGTGAAATTCTGGACTTGAGCTCCGCGACGGCCGACACCGGGGTCGGATCGAGACCATAGCCGAGCGCCAGGTAGACGCTGGCATAGTCGACCAGCTCGATCAAGGTGGCCAGCCGGTGGAGCGGATGCTCCCCTTCCGCGACCACCTCCGACACCGGCACCCCGCGATCCTGGGCGAGCTGGATCGAAAGCACCCGGCGGCGGGCCAGTTCGGGCTCCTCCTCGACGTCTCTCAATACCACCAGACGCACGCTCAAACCCGCCTCGTCGGCGAAGATGTCGCGCTGGGCCAGCGGACCGTCGAAGGTGGCCACCTGGTCGAAGAGCTGGCCGTGCAGCGCCGGGTACTTGGCGTTCTTGCCGAGCTGCGTGGCCATGCGGTGCGCGGCGACCGCCGCGACGGCCGACGAACCCCAGATCAGCGGCACGCTGCCGGCCAGTTCCATGGCCAGGGTCTTGCCCGGGTTGACGAACGACTCGCTGGCCGGACGGCAGCGGTGCGCCACGTCCTCCAGCCGGACCGCCATCTGCTCGTAGACCTCGTCGTCGGCCCGGATCAGCCCGAGACCGGACAGCGCCACCAGCGCCGGGACGGCCAGCAGCCACAGGTTGCTGCGCGAGGGACCGTGCGTCGGCACCGCCACGAACGGCGCGGAGGCCTGCTTGGCGATCGCCTCCAGCGGCGAGCCGGCCCGGCCGACCGCCAGCAGGTGGCAGCCGCGCCGCACCGCCTCGGTGGCGACCGCGACGGTCTCCCGGCCGAAACCGGAGCCGGAGATGGCCAGGACCAGGTCGGCCGCGCCGACCCAGCCGGGCAGCCGGTAGGAGCTGACGGTGACGATCGGCACGGGCGCGCCCGGACCGCAGATCGTCGTGAGAATGTCGCCGACCAGGCCCGGCGCGCCCATCCCGACCACCACGATGGCGCGCGGGCGCCCGGTGAGCCGGGCCACCCCGCTCTCCAGCGCGATGCGGTGGGCGGTGCGCACGTGCGCCGCGGAGGCGGCCACCGCCGGGAGCATGCCCCCGGGATCCGTCTCGACGAGGTGCGCCTGGTCGTCCAGCAGGTGATCCTGCCAGGTCACGGCTTGCGCGCCTCGTCCACCAGCAGCACGGGGATGTCGTCGCGCACCGGGTAGATCAGCCCGCACGAGGTGCAGGCCAGCTCGTCGCGCTCGGTCTCGGCCCGCAGCGGCGCCTTGCACGCCGGGCAGGCCAGGATCTCCAGCAGCCAGTCGTCGATCTTCACAGTTGGATCCTCCGAAGTACCTCGTCACGAATCGCCGTCATGGTGGCCTCGTCGCCCGCCTCGGCGTTGAGCCGCAGCAGCGGCTCGGTGTTGGACGGGCGCAGGTTGAACCACCAGCCGGCTCCGGTCACGGTCAGGCCGTCGAGCTCGTCGACCTCGCCGCGGCCGGCGAACGCCTGCCGTACGGACTCCATGGCGGCCCGCGCGTCCGCCACGGTGCTGTTGATCTCCCCGGAGGCGTGGTAGCGCGAGTAGGCCGCGACCAGCTCGGACAGGGGACCGTCCTGCTCACCGAGGGCGGCCAGCACGTGCAGCGCGGCCAGCATGCCGGAGTCGGCGTACCAGAAGTCGCGGAAGTAGTAGTGGGCGGAGTGCTCGCCGCCGAAGACCGCGCCGGTGCGGGCCATCTCGGCCTTGATGAAGGAGTGCCCGACCCGGGTGCGCTCGGGCACGCCGCCGTGCTCGGCCACGATCTCCGGTACGGCCAGCGAGGTGATCAGGTTGTGGATGATCACGCTGCCCGGGTGCTTGGCCAGCTCGCGGGTGGCGACCAGCGCGGTGATGGCGCTCGGCGAGACCGACTCGCCCCGCTCGTCCACCACCCAGCAGCGGTCGGCGTCGCCGTCGAAGGCGAGCCCGAGGTCGGCGCCGTGGTCGCGGACGGCCTGCTGCAGGTCGCGCAGGTTGTCCGGCTCCAGCGGGTTGGCCTCGTGGTTGGGGAAGGTGCCGTCGAGCTCGAAGTAGAGCGGCACGAGCTCCAGCGGGAGCCCGGCGAACACGGCGGGCACGGTGTGGCCGCCCATGGCGTTGCCCGCGTCGACGACGACCTTGAGCGGCCGGCTGCCGGACAGGTCGACCAGCGTCTTGAGGTGCGCGGCGTAGCCGTGCAGCAGGTCCTTCTCCACGACGGAGCCGGTCGCCGGGCCGAGGTCGGCGCCACGGTCGCGGATCGCGGCGGCGCGGTCGCGGATCTCGGTGAGCCCGGTGTCCGTGCCGACCGGCACCGCGCCGGCGTGGCACATCTTCATGCCGTTGTAGCGGGCCGGGTTGTGGCTCGCGGTGAACATCACGCCGGGCAGGCCGAGGCTGCCGCTGGCGTAGTAGAGCAGGTCGGTCGAGCCGAGCCCGGCGTCGATCACGTCGGCGCCACGGGAGAGCGCGCCGCGGATGAAGGCCCGCGAGAGCGCCGGCGAGGAGACCCGCATGTCACGCGCCACGACCAGCGACTGCGCCCCGGTGACCTCGACGAAGGCGGCTCCGACGGCCGCCGCGTCCTGCTCGTCGAACTGCTCCGGCACCACGCCGCGAACGTCGTACGCCTTGAAGGTCCCGGCGAGGTCGCCCACTCGTCAGCTCCGCCCCTGGATAGTCGTCTACGGCCCGATGGGGCGATTCCGGCGCAGCCGGACGATGCCTACCCCAGCTATGCAGCCTAGCGGTCCCGGTGTTGCTGCGCGGACCTGAGGACACGCAGGTGCCCGCGGCGGCCGACCTCCACCCCCTGGCCGACCGGCTCGACCCCGCCTGGGGCCGGACGTGCGGCCTCACGGACGGCGTTGGCCAGCGCTTCGAGGTCGTCGGAACTCGGCGCCGCGCCATCGGTCGGCAGCCGGACGACCTCCCACCCGCGAGGGGCGGTGAGCCGCTCGGCGTGTTCGGCGCACAGGTCATAGCAGTGTGGCTCCGCGTACGTCGCCAGGGGGCCGAGCACAGCGGTCGAATCGGCGTACACGTACGTGAGCGTGAAGACGGCAGGCTGACTGCAAGCAGTGCGGGAACAGCGGCGGACGGGGCTCACGGAGGGACCGTATCCGGTAAGAGACCCGTGCGCCACTACCTGAGCGCTCTTACCGAGCGTGTCGCCACAATTCGGACACCTATCACAGCCTTTTCGTAGACTGGTTCCGTGACAGGACTCTTGCCTTGACCGAGCGGCGCGGTCCCCGCCGCCGCGACCGGCACGGGCGGGGCCTTCGCGGCCCCCTCGCCCCCGCCTGGGTGCCGATGGCCCGCTCACGCAGCGAACGCTTCGACGATCTGGTGCTCGACGCGGTCGAGCGGCTGCGCCCCCAGTGGGGCAAGCAACTGGCCTCCGTCGAGTTCGCCGTGGAGGAGGTGCCGCCCCTCGCCGAACTGGGCGACGGGCCGACACGCCCGGAGTCGGTGCCCTTCGGGCGAGCCGACGCGGCGCGCGGGCGCGAGCCGGCCTCCGTGGTGCTCTACCGGCGGCCTCTGGAGGCCCGCGCCCGCGATCGCGACATGCTGGGCGCCCTGATCCACGACGTGGTCGTGGAGCAGGTCGCCACCCTGCTGGGCCTGCCACCCGAGACGGTCGATCCCGGCTGGGACGACAGGCGCTGACGGACACCACGTACCGCACGAACAAGGGGACCACCGTAGTGGTCCCCCTTTTTCATCCGGCCTGGCGCTTCAACCTGCGCCTTTCCCGCTCCGACAACCCGCCCCAGATGCCGAAGCGCTCGTCGTGCTCGAGCGCGTACTCCAGACACTCGGCCCGGACCTCGCAGGCCCGGCAGACCTTCTTCGCCTCTCGGGTGGAACCACCCTTCTCCGGGAAGAAGGCCTCGGGGTCAGTCTGCGCGCACAAAGCCCGCTCCTGCCACCCGAGTTCCTCGCCGTCCAATTCCTCAGGTGCGATGACCAGTTCGGCCACTGCACACCTCCCTGCCGCCTGCCCGCAATGGAGCCCCCCATTCACGCCCCCCTCTTACCCCAGGAGGGGGCGTAACAACATGGCTGTAATTACACGCGTGTCCAGCAGGGATCGTCAAGCGGCATGCCGGTATCCGGGGAAAGACCAGCTCGCCCCGGTGTGCTCGCGATGTGCGGTTGACATGCGGCCCATGTCGGAATCCATGGCATTGGCCTGACATAGTCAACGCGGTAAGCGTCGGAACCGTACCAGGGCGGTATTGACTACCGCCCGCGGCTCACCTTCTCTCTAGCTGCTCTTTGCCCGACTCTTACCTGCGCGGGTCGGGGGTGTAGATGGCGGTGGGATCGATCGGGTCGTCGCCCTGACCGGCCGGGACGCCGAGCGCGTCACCGCGGTACATCGACGGGTCGAGCCTGACCGTCGAGTCGACCGGCTGCTCGCTCCACTGCTGCTGGTGCTGCGGCTGTTGCTGCTGCTGGGGGTAGCCCTGCGCGGCGGGCTGGAGCGGGGTCTGCGGGTGGCCGAACGGGTCGTCGTACGGCGTGGCCGCGGGGGCGTGCCCGTAGTCGGGGATGTTCATCGGCTGGTGCGCGCCGGAGTTCTGCTGGTAGGAGCTGGCCTGCTGGTAGGCGTCCATGAGCTGCTGCGAGCGCGGGTCCACCGGGGGTTCGGGGACCTGGAAGGCGGGCTGCTGGGCGTACTCCTGGCCCGAGTAGCCGGTGAACGGGGTGCCGCCCTGCTGGTTCTGCGGGCTCGGCTGGTGCTGCTGGTTCTGCGGGTCGAACGCGGGGGCCTGGTTGTAGTACGGCTGCGGGTCCGAGAGCTGCGGGTAGTTCAGCTCCGGCTGGGTCTCGGCGGGGCCATAGGGGGCGGGGTTGGCCGAGGCGTACACGTTGGGGTTGCTGTCCACGGTCTGGTAGCCGGAGGGCTGCTGGGCGTGGGAGGGGGCGTAGGACGGGCGGTCCAGGGAGGGGTAGGTGCCGCCGCCGCCGGGCTGGGCGTCCGCCGGGACGTAGGGGGCCGGGGTGTAGCCCGTCTCGGGGAGGGTTTCGGACGGCTGATAACCCGAGTCGGACGAGGGGTAGGCCGAGTCGGCGGAGGGGTAGCCGGAATCCTGCGACGGGAAGCCCGAATCCAGGGAGTGGTAGCCGGAATCGGCGGACTGGTAGCTCTGGCTCGGGTAGGCGGCCGGCTGCTGGAGCGGCTCGGCCGGGGGCAGGGCCGGGCGGGACGGCTCGACCTGCTCCGGCTGCGCGGGGGGCAGGGGCTGGGGCGTCGGGGGCTGGTAGGCCTGGTGCAGGGGCTGGATCGGGGGGACCGACGAGGGCTGCTGCGGGGAGACAGGCTGCTGGGCGAGGGGCTGCTGGGCGTGGGGCTGGGCCGGCTGCTGGGGGGCGGGCTGGCCGATCGCCTGCGAGACCGGCTGGGGCACCGGCTGGGCCTGGGGCAGCGCCTGGGGGGCGGGCTGGAGCTGGGCGGCCTGCTGGGGCTGGCCCTGGGGGTGACCGGGCTGGCCCTGAGCGTGCTGGGGCTGGCCCTGAGCGTGCTGGGGCTGGGGCTGGCCGGGCTGAGCGTGGGCGTGCTGGGGCTGGGCGGCCTGGTCGGGCTGCTGGCTGGGCCCAGGCTGGCCGTACTGGGAGTCGGGCTGCTGGGCCTGCCCGGGCTGGCCGTACACGGAGTCAGGCTGCTGGTTGTAGCCGGCCTGGCCGTACAAGGAGTCGGGCTGCCGGCCGTACGTCGACTGGGCGTAGGCGGGGGGCTGCTGCCCGAAGCCCTGCTCGGCGAACCCGGACGGCGGCGAGTAAGAGGCCCCGAAACCGGTGCCCCCCTTGACGGCGGACCCCTCACCGAGGACCATCGGCCGCACGTACATCAGCGCGAGCAGGATGAGCGCGATCTCGATCCCCCCGGAGAGAAACGCCCAGATCACCCCGCTCGAGTCCCAGGAGATGACCCGGAAGATCAGTCCGAGCGCGCTGAGCCCCGCCGCGACGGCGAGCTCGCAGGCGAGGACGGTCAGCAGGAGCTTGGACCGCACCTGAGCCGCCGCGACCAGGAGGATCGCGCCGAAGACCAGGGCGGTGGCGACCGGTCCGGACAGCCCGGTGAGGTGGGCGGACCCGCGTCCGACCAGCCCGCCGCCGCTGCCGAACAGCGTCTGGACCAGCGCGGCGAGGATGTTGACGGCCGTCCAGGCCACGACCAGCCAGGCCGCGGGTTCTCGCAGCCGGTTGACGGTCTCTCTGTTCACGGACTCGCTCACATCTACCCCCATACAGACCCTTTGGTCCGATGGGAGTGTGCCACATAAGTCCCCTCGTAGGCGGTAGACCCAACAACCACAACTGTCACAAATCGCTAAAACTGCCCCGATTTCCGGGCTCCGGGAGCTGAAGCCTTACCTCCCGGACAGGGGTGACAGACTGGTCGGCATGCGTATCGTCTCCCTCGCCGGCGGCATCGGCGGCGCCCGTTTCCTGCGCGGTCTCAAGGCCGCCGCGCCCGACGCCGAGATCACCGTGATCGGTAACACCGGCGACGACATCACCCTGTTCGGCCTGCGGGTCTGCCCCGACCTCGACACCGTCATGTACACCCTCGGCGGCGGCATCAACGAGGAGCAGGGCTGGGGCCGCGAGAAGGAGACGCACGTCGTCAAGGAGGAACTGGCCGCGTACGGCGTCGAGCCGCAGTGGTTCGGGCTCGGCGACCGCGACTTCGCCACCCACATCGTGCGTTCGCAGATGCTGGAGGCCGGTTACCCGCTCTCGCAGATCACCGAGGCGCTCTGCGCCCGCTGGCAGCCCGGCGTGCGGCTGATCCCGATGAGCGACGATCGCTGCGAGACCCACGTCGTGCTCACCGACGAGCGGGGCCGCCGGGCCGTGCACTTCCAGGAGTGGTGGGTACGGCTGCGCGCCTCGGTGCCCGCCGAGTCGATCGGCCTGGTCGGGGCCGACTCCGCCAAGCCCGCGCCCGGCGTCCTGGAGGCCGTCGCCGAGGCCGACGTCGTGATCCTGCCGCCGTCCAACCCGGTGGTGAGCATCGGCACCATCCTCCAGGTGCCCGGCATCCGGGCCGCGGTCGAGGCGAAGAAGGTCGTCGGCGTCTCCCCCATCATCGGCGGGGCGCCGGTGCGCGGCATGGCCGACGCCTGCCTGAGCGCGATCGGCGTCGAGACCAGCGCGCAGGCCGTGCTGGAGCTGTACGGCAGGCCGCTGATCGACGGCTGGCTGGTCGCCGAGCAGGACGCCGGCGTGGCGCTCGACGGGGTGCGGGTCGAGGCCCGGCCGCTGCTGATGTCCGACCCCGACGCCACCCGCGCGCTCGCCCAGGCCACGCTCGACCTGGCCGCGGCGCTGTGATCACGATCGTGCCGGTCACCGGGCTGGGCGAGGTCCGCCCCGGTGACGACCTCGCGGCCCTGCTGGCCGGGGCGGACGTGCGCGACGGGGACATCGTGGTGATCACCTCGAAGATCGTCAGCAAGGCCGAGGGCCGGATCCGGCACGCCCCCGACCGGGCGGCGGCCATCGCCGAGGAGACCGAGCGCGTGGTCGCCCGGCGCGGCGACACCGTCATCGCGCAGACGCGCCACGGCTTCGTCATGGCCGCGGCCGGCGTGGACGCCTCGAACACCGAGCCCGGCACCGTGCTGCTGCTGCCGGAGGACGCGGACGAGTCGGCCCGGCGGATCCGCAAGTCGCTGGGCAAGGCCGCCGGGGTGGTCATCACCGACACCTTCGGGCGGCCGTGGCGGCACGGGCTCACCGACGTCGCCATCGGAGCGGCCGGCGTGCAGGTCCTTGAGGACTTCCGTGGCGGGGTGGACACGCACGGCAACCCGCTGGTGGCGACCGTCACCGCGCTGGCCGACGAGATCGCCGCCGCGGCCGAGCTGGTCAAGGGCAAGCTCACCGGGGTGCCGGTCGCGCTGGTGCGCGGGCTGGCGCACCTGGTCACCGCCGAGGACGGGCCCGGCGTCCGGCCGCTGGTCCGGCCCGCCGACGAGGACCTCTTCCGGTACGGCTCGCGCGACGTCGTGCACGCCCGGCGCACCGCCACGGCCTTCGCCGACCGGCCGGTCAGCCCAGGGATCGTCCGGCAGGCCGTCTCCGCCGCCCTCACCGCCCCCGCTGTCAAGGCCGGGAACGAGGGGACGACCGCCGAGACCGCTGGGAACCCCGGGAACGGCGTGCCGTGGCGCTTCGTGCTGGTCGAGTCGGCCGAGGCCGGCGAGCGGTTGCGCGCGGCGGCCCCGGAGGTGCCCGCGAGCGCGCCCGGGCTGCTGGTGCCGTGCCTGGCGGGCGCCGAGCCCGACCGGCCGAACCTGCTGGCGCTGGGCGCGAGCGTGGAGAACCTGCTGGTCCAGCTCGCCGTGGAGGGAGTGGCCGCCGCCTGGGTGTTCCCGGAGGAGGTCGCCCTCGACCTGCCGCGCGGGTGGACCCCGGCCGGGGTGGTGGCCTACGGCTACCCGGCCACCCCGCAGCCCGAGCGACTCCCGCCGGACCCCGCCGGCTTCATCGAGGTCCGCTGACCCCGTCAGCGGACGGTCCGCTGATCCCCCTCAGCGGGGCTGGGTGGCTCCGCAGACGGGGTGGCAGAGGCGGCGGGCCAGGGCGGCCAGGAAGACGTCGATGATCTCCCCCGGCTCCTTGGCCACGTGCAGGGAGCCGTTGGTGGCCGCCGCGATCTCGCCCAGCCCAACCCGGTCCGCCCCGCTCCCGAAGGCGATGATCACGATCTGCACGGGCCGCTCGGGGTCCCACTCCCGGCGCAGCCGCTCCAGCAGCGCGGCCCTGGACAGCCCGCCGTCGTCCCGGCCCGACGTGATCACCAGGAGCGTGTTGTTCATCGTCTCGGCGTACCGCGAGGTCATCTCGCGAAAGCCCGCGTCGATGGCCTGGTGCAGCGCGCTGCCCTGCTTGGGGTGGGCGCGCAGCTCGCCGGTGAGCGTGGTGAGCCGCCCCCGGCGGACCAGCTCGCCGGCCTCCGGTTCGGCCACCGGCCCGAGGGAGACCCGCTTGCGGTGGGTCTCGGCGAACTCCCACAACCCCATCCGCGTCGAGTCCGGGAAGAGCTGCAGCCCGAGCCGGGCGGCGTCCATGGCCACCTCCAGGCGGGTCCGGCCGGCCAGCGGCTCGGCCATGTGCTTGGAGGTCTCGGCCAGCACCAGGATGTTGGTCGGCGGCGCGAGCCGGCTCCACGCCTGGAGCGCCTCGTCGATGTCGCCGGGCGAGACGGTGGGCCGCAGCCGGGGCGTGGGCGCGCCGGGTGCGCCGCCCGCGCCGCTGCCGTCGGCGGCGCGGAAGCCGGCCCGGCGGATGACCTCCTGCCCGCCCGCGCCGCGCAGCCACCGCCCGAACAGCGCCGCGCCCTCGGCCAGCCGGGGATCGGTCGCGGTGACCTGGTAGGGGTAGTCCAGGTTGATCGTGCCCTCGCGCGGGTGCAGGGCGACGATCGGGTCGGCGCCGAGCGCGGTGTGCGCGAGCACCGACTGCTCGGGCACGATCACCACCGGCCGCTGCCAGAAGGAGCGATCCTCGGCGGCGGCCAGCAGCGTGCGGTAGTCGGGCGCCGAGCCGGCCTGGGCCCAGCGCACGAAGGCGGTCAGCGCCTTGTCCGCGTCCGGTCCCGAGCCGACCACGTCGCGGGCGGCGGCCACGGTGGCGATCCCCGCTCCGGCCAGCGACGGGTCGGGCACGCGCACGATGTCCGGCTCGTTGTCGGTCGGCCGCAGCCGTCCGCGCGCGGCGGCCGGGAAGACGAGCTGCCAGTTCATCTCGGTACGGCTGACCGCGAAGCGCTGGGCGAGCGAGGAGCGGGTGGCGAACACCAGGGGCGAGGTCGCCACCACGGTCTCGGGCCCGGTCAGCCGGCCGTTCTCGCGCGCCAGCCGTACCCACGCCGAGGAGTCGGAGATCCAGGCGTCGGGCCGCTCGCTCAGCACCCCGGCCCGCTCGCCGAGCAGGGTGCGCAGCACGGTCGCCGGGGCCTGCTCGCTGACCTGGACCAGCACGCACCAGCCGTCCACGGCGGCCTTGGTCTCGTTGAAGCGCCCGGCCGCCTCCATGGCCGCGGGAGCGATGTCGCCCGCCGCGGCCACGCTGACCAGAACCGGCTCTCGCGCGGCGCATCCGCCACCGCCGCCGGCGCGGATCGCCACGACGCCCACGGCGATCAGCGCGAGGGCGCCGAGCGCCGCCGCGAGACCCCGCCACAGCGCCCTGCGCCGCCGGGTCATCAGCAAAGACCGGTGCTGACCCTGCCGCACGAAACCCGTACCTCCTGCCGCCCGCCGGTCCACCGAGCGCATGACCGGCGGTCAACGGAGCATAGGAGAACTTGTTACAGCGGCACCACCCGGAGAACCGACTTGCATACCCCGTCGCTGGCTGCCGAGGCGGCCAGGCGCTCGGCGTCCGGCTCGCCGTACTCGGTGGTCCGCTGGCGGACGGGACGGCCGGAGACGGCGGCCATCGCGCGCAGCTCGCTGATGGTCTTGTAGGAGCCGTTCTCCGAGCCGGCCATCCGGCTGATGGTCTCCTCCATCAGGGTGCCGCCCAGGTCGTTGACGCCGCCGCGCAGCACGTCGAGGCAGCCGTCGTCCTTGAGCTTGACCCACGAGCACTGGATGTTGGAGATCGCGCCGTGCAGCAGGATGCGGGCCAGCGCGTGCACCGCGCGGTTCTCCCGGGCGGTGGGGCCGGGGCGGGCGACGCCGGCCAGGTAGATCGGCGCGCTGTGGTGCACGAACGGCAGCAGCACGAACTCGGAGAAGCCGCCGGTCTCCTCCTGGAGGCGGCGGATCAGCTTGATGTGCTTGACCCAGTGCAGGTGCGTGTCGACGTGGCCGTACATCATCGTCGAGGTGGTCGGCAGGCCGACCTTGTGCGCGGTGGTGATCACGTCGATCCACTCGCGGGTGGGCAGCTTGCCCTTGGTCAGCACCCAGCGCACGTCGTCGTCGAGGATCTCGGCCGCGGTGCCCGGCAGCGAGTCGACGCCGGCCTCGCGGGCGGCGTGCAGCCAGTCCTCGATGGACAGGTTCGTCCGGCTGGCGCCGTTGATGACCTCCATCGGGGAGAAGGCGTGGACGTGCATGCGCGGCGTGCGGACCTTCACCGCGCGGGCGATGTCGAAGTAGGCCGTGCCGGGCAGGTCCGGGTGGATGCCGCCCTGCATGCACACCTCGGTGGCCCCGGCGTCCCAGGCCTCCTGGGCGCGCTGCGCGACCTGGTCGAGGCTGAGGGTGTAGGCGTCGGCGTCGGTGCGGCGCTGGGCGAAGGCGCAGAAGCGGCAGCCGGTGTAGCAGACGTTGGTGAAGTTGATGTTCCGGTTGACCACGTAGGTGATGTCGTCGCCCGCGGCCTGCCTGCGCAGCTCGTCGGCGAGCGCGGCCAGGGCCTCCAGTTCCTCGCCGTCCGCGCTGAGCAACGCGACGGCCTCCTCGTCCGACAGCCCGGCGGGGTCGGCCTCGGCCCTGCGCAGCGCCTGCCTGATCAGCGACCGCTCGGGGCCGCCGCCCGCGGACGCGCCCGGGTCCAGGCGTTCCTTGAGCGCGTCCCAGTCGCCGTAGACGGAGTCGAAGTCGTCGCGCCGGTCGCCGGTGCGGCCCTCGGTGTCGACCGCCACGTGCAGGTCGGTACGGCCGGCCGCGACGAACCCGCCGTCGGGTTCCTGCCAGGGCAGCCCGGCCGGCATCGCGCCCTCGCGGGCCAGGCCGGTGTCCGGGTCGGCCAGGGCGGCGACGTGCGCGGAGACCCGCGGGTCGAGCCACGGCTCCCCGGCCAGCACGTACTCGGGGTAGATCGTCAGCCGTTCCTTCAGCGTGAAGCCCGAGGCCGCGGTCCGCTCGGCGAGATCGTCGATGTTCGGCCAGGGCCGCTCGGGGTTGACGTGGTCGGGGGTGAGCGGCGAGACGCCGCCCCAGTCGTCGATGCCGGCGCGGATCATCAGCCCGTACTCGGCGTCGACCAGGTTCGGGGGCGCCTGCACCCGCACCCGCGGGCCGAGCACTAGCCGGGTGACCGCGATGGTCGCGGCGAGCTCGTGCAGGTCGGCGTCGGGCATGCCGCGCATCGCGGTGTCCGGCTTGGCGCGGAAGTTCTGCACGATCACTTCCTGGATGCCGCCGTACTCGCGGGCCACCTTCCGGATCGCGAAGATCGACTCGGCGCGGTCCTCGATCGTCTCGCCGATGCCGATGAGGATGCCCGTGGTGAACGGCACGTTGATCCGCCCGGCGTCCTCCAGCACGCGCAGCCGTACCGCCGGGTCCTTGTCCGGCGAGCCGTAGTGCGCCGCGCCCTTCTCCGTGAACAGCCGCTCCGACGTGGTCTCCAGCATCATGCCCATGGACGGCGAGACCGGCTTGAGCCGCTGCAGGTCGCGCCAGGACATGACGCCGGGGTTGAGGTGCGGCAGCAGGCCGGTCTCCTCCAGCACCCGGATCGCCATCGCGCGCACGTAGGAGAGCGTGTCGTCGTAGCCGTGCGCGTCGAGCCACTCGCGGGCCGGCTTCCAGCGCTCCTCGGGCCGGTCGCCCAGCGTGAACAGCGCCTCCTTGCAGCCCATCGCCGCTCCGGCGCGGGCGATCTCCAGCACCTCGTCCGGGCTGAGGAAGGGGCTGTCCAGCTTGTGCGGCGCGGTGGCGAAGGTGCAGTACCCGCAGCGGTCGCGGCACAGCCGGGTGAGCGGGATGAACACCTTGCGGCTGTAGGTGATGACGCCGGGGCGTCCGGCGGCGCCCAGCCCCGCGTCCCGGACCCGTCCGGCGTGCTCCAGCAGGGCGTCGAGGTGTTCGCCGCGCGCGTGCAGCAACACGGTGGCCTCGGTGAGGTCGAGGGCCTTCCCGTCGCGGGCGCGGGCGAGGGCTCGGCGGAGGGCGGAATCGCTGACCACAGTCATACGCGGCACCTTACGTCCCTCTAGGTTCGGCGAGCGCACCCAGGTCCGTCAGAAGGAACGATAGTCGCGCGCCGCCAGCCTCGGCCCGCGCGCCGGCGGGCGCAGCCCGGTCAGGCCGACGAGCATCGTCGCCCGGTGCCGGTGCCCCGCGTACGGCTCCAGCAGCCGCAGCATCCCCTCGTCGTCGGTCTTCTCCCCGGTCAGCGCGTAGCCCACGATCTTGGCCAGGTGGAAGTCGCCCACGCTCACCGCGTCGGGGTCGCCGAAGGCGCGCTGGCGCACCTCGGCCGAGGTCCAGACGCCGATGCCGGGCAGAGCGCGCAGCAGCCGGTCGGCCTCGGCGCTGGTGGCGGCGGTCTCCAGCTTGTCGGCGTGCCAGGCGGCGGTGGCGATGGTGCGGGCGCGCACCGCCTCGGCGCCGGCGCGGTGCCAGTCCCAGGCCGGGATCTGCCGCCAGACCTCGGGTTCGGGGACCACCCGCAGGCCCTCGGGGGCGGGGCCGGGGGCGGGCGTGCCGTACCGGTGGAGCAGCCAGCGCCAGGCGCGCCATGCCTCCTGGCCGACCACCTTCTGCTCCAGGATCGCCGGGACGAGGGCCTCCATCACCCGGCCGCTGCGACCGATGCGGATCCGGCCCGGATGGCGCCGGGCGGCCTCGCCCAGCACGCGGTGGTGCGCCACGAACCCGGACACGTCGTCGCCGGCGGCCAGCAGCGCGGGCATCGTCTCCAGCAGCCACCGCGCGCCCGGCCCCCACGCCTGGCCCAGCACCGCGCCCTCGCGCACGCCGATGCGCAACGTGCCGGGGCCGTCGGGGGTGCGGCAGGCGCGCCAGATCGTGCCGTCCGGCGTCCGGCGCCACGTCGGGTCGCCGCCGCCGTGCTGATGCGGCCCCAGCACCTGGCCCACGTCGAGCGGGCCTTCCGGGACCCAGGCACGTTCCTCCACTCTGTCACGGTAGCCGCACTCCGGTGGTGGGTGACGAGCCCGTCACCAAGCCTCACCCGGCCGTCACCGCACCGGCCCCTTGCCCGGCCTACGGTCGGGGCGTTGGCTCCCCGTCAAGGAGGTTGACCATGCACACACCAGGCAGGCTGCTGCTGGCGGGCGCGCTCGCCCTGGCCGCCGCCGCGTGCACGCGCCAGGCCCCGGCCGGTACGGCTGCCGCCGACACGGGCGAGGTCACGGTGGCGTGCGGCGCGACCGAGGAGTGGTGCGCGGCGCACACGGCGGCCTTCACCGCGGCCACCGGGGTGAAGGCGGAGTTCGTCCGCTTGTCCAGCGGCGACGCGCTGACCCGCATCCAGGCGGGCCGGGCCGACCCGGAGTTCGACGTCTGGCACGGCGGCCCGGCCGACGGGTACGCGGCGGCGGCCGGGCAGGGGCTGCTGGAGCCGTACGTCTCGCCGGGAGCCGCGTCCATCCCGGCCCGCTACAAGGACCCGTCCGGCGCCTGGACCGGGGTGTACGTGGGGGTGCTCGGCTTCTGCGCCAACACCGAGGTGCTGGCCGAGAAGGGCGTGGCCAGCCCCACGTCATGGCAGGCGCTGCTCGACCCGGCCCTGTCGCGGAACATCGGCATCGCCCACCCGCTGACCTCGGGGACGGCCTTCACCGCCCTGTGGACGCAGGTCGTGCTCAACGGCGGCGACACCCGGGCGGCGCTGCGCTACATGCGGAAACTGCACCCCAACGTCCTGCAGTACAGCAAGTCGGGCGCGGCCCCGGCACAGCAGGTGGCGCGCGGCGAGGTCGGCGTCGGGGTGGTCTTCTCCCACGACTGCGTGGCCACCCGCGAGCAGGGCTTCCCGCACCTGGAGTCCACCTTCCCCGTCGAGGGCACCGGCTACGAGGTCGGCGGCGTCGCCCTGGTCAAGGGCGCTCACAACCCGGTCAGCGCGCGGGCCTACGTCGACTGGGCGCTCACCCCCGCCGCCCAGGAGATCGGCCCGTCGGTCAGGTCCTACCAGGTGCCGACCAACCCGCGGGCGAAGATCTCCGGCCACACCGTGGACCTGAAGACGGTCCGGCTCGTCGACTACGACATCGCCGGCGCGGGCACCGCCAAGCCGGCGCTGACCCGCGAGTTCGACGCCACCGTCGCCCAGGCGCCCAGGTGAGGGCCCGGCGGGGCGCGATGCGCCGGCCCGGCTCGGTACGGCTCGCGATCGGGGCCTGCGCCGCGCTCGTCCTGGCCGGCAGCGTGGTGCCCATCGGCTCCGTGCTGGCCTCCGCCCTCTCCCCCGAGGCGTGGCCCCGCTACGCCCGCTTCTTCACCTCGGCCGTGGACCTGCGCATCCTGTGGCACACCCTGGAGCTCGGCCTGCTGGTCGGGCTGGCCGGGACCGCGATCGGCTTCCTGTTCGCCTTCGTGCAGGCCCGGCTGGACGTGCCGGGCAAGCGCGTCCTGCACGTGCTGGCGCTGGTCCCGGTGGTCAGCCCGCCCTTCGCGGTGGCCACCGCGACCGTGGTGCTCTTCGGGCGGCGCGGGCTGATCAGCCACGGCCTGTTCGGGCTGGAGTGGGACATCTACGGCCTCGACGGGCTGGTCTTCGTGTTGTCGCTGTCCCTGTTCCCGGTCGCCTACCTCGGGCTGCTGGCGATGTTGCGGGGGCTGGACCCGGCGATGGAGGAGGCGGCGATGACGCTGGGCGCCTCGCGGTGGCGCATCTTCCGCACGGTTCTGGTGCCGCTGCTGGCGCCCGGGCTGGCCGCGCCCTTCCTGCTGCTGTTCGTGGAGGCCATCGCCGACCTGGCCAACCCGCTGGTGCTCGGCGGCGACCACACCGTGCTGGCCAGCCGCGCCTACCTGGCGGTGACCGGCGAGTACGACCTGACCGGCGCCGCCGTCTACAGCCTGATCCTGCTGGTGCCGTCGGTCGCCGTCTTCGTCGCCCAGCGTTACTGGCTGGGGCGCAGGGTCCGGGCCACCATCACCGGCAAGCCGACCGGGAGCGTGCACCTGATCACCCACTGGGTGCGCTGGCCGATCTACGGGCTGGCCGTGCTCATCGCCCTGGTCATCGCGGCCGTCTACGGCACCGTCGTCGCCGGCGGGCTCACCCGGGTCTTCGGCGTGGACAACAGCCTCACCCTCGGCCATCTGCGCGAGGTCGTGCTGGGCGTGGGCCGCGAGGCGCTGGGCGACACCACGCTGCTGGCCGCGCTGGCCGCGCCGGTCGCCGGGGTGGCCGGGCTGGTGATCGCCTGGCTCGTCGTGCGGCACCTGCCGCGCGCGGGCGGCTGGCTGGACTTCGCCGGCACCCTCGGCGTGGCCGTGCCGGGGACCGTGCTGGGCATCGGCTTCCTGCTGGCCTACCGGGGCGACCTGTACCTCGGCGGCGTGCTCGTGGTCCCGGGCCTGGTCGGCGGCAGCGCGATCGCCGGGGGCGCGCTCGCCATCGTGCTGGCCTACGTGGTGCGGTCGGTGCCGGCCGGGCTGCGCACTGCCTCCGGCGCGCTCGCCCAGCTCCATCCGAGCCTGGAGGAGGCCGCCCACGGGCTGGGCGCGGGGCCGGGCCGTACCTTCCGGACGGTCACCCTGCCGCTGATCCGCCCGGCCCTGCTCACCGGGATCAGCTACAGCTTCGCCCGGTGCATGACCTCCGTGTCCACCATCGTCTTCCTGGTCACGCCGGGGACGCAGATCATCACCTCGCAGATCCTGTCGGCCGCCGGCACCGGCCGGTTCGGGGTCGCCTTCGCCTACTGCACCGTGCTGACCGCGCTCGTGCTGGCCGGGTTCGGGGTCATCCGCCTGCTGGTGGGCCGGGCTCCCACCCTTCACCGCGTCGCAGAAAGGCAACCATGACCGACGGGCACCTCACGCTCCAGCACCTCACCAAGAGCTTCCGCGTGCGCGGCGCCGGCCCGGTCCTGGCCGTCGATTCGGTCTGCCTCGACGTCGCGCCGGGCGAGTTCATCACCCTGCTCGGCCCCTCCGGCTGCGGCAAGACGACCACTCTGCGCATCGTCGCCGGGCTGGAGTCGGCCACCAGCGGCTCGGTCCTGCTCGACGGCAGGGCCATCGACGCGCTGCCGCCGCAACGCCGCTCCATGGCCATGGTCTTCCAGAACTACGCCCTCTTCCCGCACCTCACCGTCGCCGAGAACATCGCGTACGGCCTGCACGTCCAGCGCCGCCCCCGGGACGAGATCGAGTCGGCCGTCGCCGTCGCGCTCACCGGCATGAACCTGGTCGGCCTCGACCGGCGCAGCCCGCACGAGCTGTCCGGCGGCCAGCAGCAGCGGGTGGCGCTCGCCCGCGCCCTGGTCGTGCAGCCCAAGGTGCTGCTCTTCGACGAGCCGCTGTCCAACCTGGACGCCAAGCTGCGCGAGGCGATGCGCGCGGAGATCCGGCGTATCCAGCGCCTGCTCGGCATCACCAGCCTCTACGTCACGCACGACCAGGAGGAGGCGATGACCATGGCCGACCGCGTGGTGGTCATGAACCGGGGCCGGATCGAACAGGTGGCCGCCCCCTCCGACATCTACTTCCGGCCGGCCAGCGTCTTCGTCGCCGACTTCATCGGCCGGGCCAACTTCGTGGAGGTCGTGCCGGAACGGGCCGGCGAGGGGAAGGCGGTGGTGACCGCGCTCGGCCGGACGATGGCCGTCGAGGCCCACCCCGCCGTGCGGGCGGGCGCCCCGGCCTACCTCATGATGCGGCCCGAGACGCTGGCGCTGGCCCCGGCGGCCGAGGACGGCACGGGGGCGGTGTTGCGCACCACCTTCCACGGGCCCAGCGTGGACTACGAGGTGGAGACCGGCGCAGGCACGCTGGCCGTGACCGTGCCGGGCCCCGACCCGCGGCACGTGCTGGCCGAGGGCACGAACGTCACCGTCACCGCCGACCCGGCACGCGCGTATCTCCTGCAGAAGGAGTGAGTGCCTGCAGAGGGGATCAGACGTCGCTGGAGTGCCGGATCGCGCACTCGCCGAGCTCGATCTCGGGCCAGACCCGGGCCCCGGCCTGCAGCTCGTTGCCCGGCCCGACCACCGCCCGGTCGCCGATCACCGCGTCGCGGACCACCGCGCCCGCGCCGATCTCGGCCCCCACGCCGACCACCGAGTCGACCACGACCGCGTCGCGCCCGATCGTGCTGCCGTCGAAGAGCACGCTGCCGGTCACCGAGGCGCCCGGCGCGACCACGGATCCCTTGCCCACGGTGGTGCCCCCGCCGACCTTGGCCTCCGGCGAGATGACCGCCCCGTCGAGCGCCAGGAAGTCACCGGCCGGCACCGCCGAGGCCAGCCGGCCCAGCACGAGGTCGCGCGAGCCCTGCACGAAGGCGGCCGGCGTGCCGACGTCGAGCCAGTAGGTGCGGTCGGCGTAGCCCAGGACCAGTTCGCCCGCCTCGATGAGGCCGGGGAAGGTCTCCCGCTCGACCGAGACGACCTCGCCCTCCGGGATCGTGTCGATCACCGAGCGGGTGAAGACGTAGCAGCCGGCGTTGATCCGGTTGGTCACCGGGTTGGGGGTCTTCTCCAGGAAGGCGGTGACCCGCCCCGAGTCGTCGGTGGGCACGCAGCCGAACCGGCTGGGGTCCTCCACCTCGGTCAGGTGCAGCGTCACGGCCGCCCGCCGGGCGACGTGCTCCCGGATCTGGGCGCCGATGTCGTGACCGGACAGGATGTCGCCGTTGAGCACGAGCACCGGCGCGTCCGGGCCGGCGGCGAGCGCCTGGGCGGCGTTGCGGATGGCCCCGCCGGTGCCCAGCGGCGTCTCCTCGGTCATGTAGACGAGCTCCAGGCCGAAGTCGGAGCCGTCGCCGAAGGCGGGCTCGAACATGGAGGCCTTGTAGGACGTCGCGAAGACGATCCGGCGCACCCCGAAGGAGCGGGCGCGGGCGAGCTGGTGCGCGAGGAAGGGCACGCCGGCCGTGGGCAACAGCGGCTTGGGGGTGCCGAGGGTCAGCGGGCGCAACCTCGTGCCCTGGCCACCGACCAGTAGGATCGCCTCAAGATCCGGCAATGAACTCTCCACCCAGGCGAGTCTATTCGACGGCGCGTAGATAAGCGCTGAGATGCGCTTCGGCCGATGCGTCCCAGGTGAATTCGCGGGCTCGGGCCAGCCCGGCGGCGCTGAGCTGCTCGCGGCGCTCGGGTGCGTCGAGCAACTGGCGCAACGCGACCGCGATGCTGGCGGCGTCGGGCTCGGTGTAGGCGACCGCGTCACCGCCGACCTCGGGCAGCGAGGTGCGATGGGTGGTCAGCACCGGAGCGCCGCAGGCCATGGCCTCCAGCACCGGCAGCCCGAAACCCTCGCCCACCGACGGGAAGGCGACCACCTGCGCGCCGCCGAGGAAGCCGCTGATCTCCCCGTTGGACAGGTAGCCGGGCCGGACCACCTTGACGACCGCCTCGGTCTCGCGGCAGGCGGCGTCGACGTCCTCGGTGTGCATGCCGCCGCCGATCACCAGCGCGGGCGGCTCGGCCATGCCCTCGACCGCCATCGCGAAGCCGCGGATCAGGTTGGGCACGTTCTTGCGCGGGTCGAGCGCCCCCAGGAAGGCCACGTACGGCCGGCCGTGCAGCCCGCACCGGTTGGCCGCCCGCCGGGTCTGCTCCGCCGTCGGCGGGTGGAAGACCGCCTGGTCGACGCCGTGATAGGCGACGTCGATCCGGGTCGGGTCGGCCGCCAGCACCCGGATCAGCTCGTCCCTGGTGGCCTTGGAGGGCACGATCACCCGGGTCGCGTGCCGGGCGGCGGTGCGGGTGGCCGAGCGGATGAAGGAGGCCCGGTCGGGGTCGTGCCGGCCGGGATCGGTGAACCAGGTGACGTCGTGCACGGTCACCACGGTCGGCAGCCCGGAGCGCAGCGGCATGGAGTAGTACGGGGCGTGGATCACCTGCGCGCCGGCCTGGAGCGCCAGCACCGGCAGGCTGGCCTGCTCCCAGGCGAGCCGGGTGGACCGGTTGGTGATCGACGGCGGGCCGGGAATGATCCGCGCCGAGGGCGCCAGCCTGGCGTAGCGGTCGGCGTCCGCCCGCTGGCAGACGACCACCAGGTCGGCCCCGGCGCGGTCGAGCGCTCCGATCAGCCCGTCGACATAGCGGATCAGCGCACCGCGATCGGCGGGGACCGCGGCGGCGTCGATGAGCACCCGAGGCATCACGCAGATCTCTCCCCTCAAGACCGTGCATCCTCTTTACCTTATGCCGGGGACACTCCCCCTGTGGCGGGCGTCACACACCTGTGCGCTTTGCCGTTATACCGGCCACTCCGGCACAGATCACGTCACCGGCGACGATGACCATCCGGGAGACCAGCGCGACCGCGATGGCGCTCCCCTGGTCGAGGATCGGCGCGAGCACGGCGACCATCGCGACCTCACGGACCCCGGCCCCCGCCGGGACGACGAAGGTCAGGATGCCCAGGCACCACGACAGCGCGAAGGCGCCCACGCAGAACAGCAGGTCGGAGCCGACGACGAAGTACAGGTGCACGCCGTAGGCGATCCAGCCGGACAACGCCCAGGCCAGCGCGGTGAGCATGCCGCGGCGGGTCAGCGGGCGCTCCAGCGGCTCGCGCTTGAGCCTGCGCAGCACCAGGCCGATCAGCCGGTTGATCACCTTGGGTTCGAGCAGCACCAGCAGCACCGGCACGGCCAGCAGGATCCAGCCGTAGCGGTCCCAGCCGAGCGTCGCCAGGGTGACCAGCAGGCCGCTGGCCAGTTGCACCGGCATCATCAGGAAGAAGGCGGCGGCGCTGCGCGAGCGCGGGACGCCGAGGTCCTTGCCCATCTCCATCTGGGCCAGCACCGGCCAGAGCGAGCCGGGGATGTACTTGCCGAGCTGGCCGACGAAGAAGACCTTGGCGGCCGGCCGTACGGGCAGGGGGGAGCCGAGGTCGGCCAGCAGCGAGCGCCAGGTGAACATGGCGCCCAGCAGGGCGGCCACGACGGCGGCCAGCGAGGCGGCGGTCATCGGCAGGGAGATGCGGGCGAAGCCGGCGCGCACCTCGTCCCACTGCCGGGCGACGAACCAGGCGCCGAAGCCGAGGGCGACGAGCAGGAAGACGATCCGCACGACCCGCCGCAGCAGCGCCCGCCGGTTCTTCCCTCCGCCTGGAGTCACGGGCGGCACGTCCGGTGCCTGGTCGGTGGGCGGGAGATCGGGGGTGGTCACAGCGGCCGGACCCGCTCGGGTGGCTGCGGCAGCCGCGCCCCCACCGGGAGCGCCGGCCGCTTGGTGGCCACCCAGATGTAGGTCGGCACCAGCGGCAGCAGCAGGCCCAGCACCGCCCGCGGGGTGAGGCCGAGCACCGCCCGGGCGATCTTGCCGAGCACGCCGGGGAACAGCTCGCCGCCGGCGAAGCGCTCGGGCGTGGCCAGCACCGGGAAGGTGTAGTCCCACACGTGGAAGGCGCGCAGCATCCGGCGCAGCCCCCGCCGCGTGCGGAAGCGCTCGTAGTAGTGGTCGGCCTTGCCGAAGGCCCGCACGTACCGGTCGGCCGCCCGCTCGGGCAGGTAGGACAGGAACGGCAGCTTGTAGTGCGGCTCCATGATCCCGAGCTTGTTGCCCAGCCCGAGGTAGAGCACGCCGTCGTCGGCCAGCACCCGGTGCATCTCGGCCACCACCGCGTCCGGGTCGACCACGTGCTCGTAGATGTGGTTGAAGACCAGCACGTCCACCGAGCCGTCCGGGAAGGGCAGCGCGGTGCCGTCGCCGCAGACGAAGGCCACCCGCTCGCCGAAGCGGTCGGCGGCCTTGCGCAGGCCCGGCACGTCGATGTCGACGCCGAGGGTGTGCTTGGAGACCGCGGCCAGCTCGTCGGCGATGAACCCGGCCGAGCAGCCGACGTCGCCGACGGTCAGCCCGGCGAGCGAGCCGCGGAAGTGCTCCAGGACCGCGATGATCTTCGCCGCCTTGCGCCGCCGCTTGGCCTCGTCCAGCATCGCCGCCTGGAACTCGGAGTACTCGAGCTGCTTTTGCCTCGCCACGCTGCCCCACAGTACCGGCCCACGGGCGCCCGGCCGTCTGGTTCCGCCCGGCCGGCCCGGCTACGCTGGCCTGATGCTGGCCCGCCTGCGTTCCTCCACCCTGCTCCGGGTCCTGCTCGCGCTGGTCGCCCTCGGCTTCCTGGCGTACGGCGTCGCCCGCACCTGGGACGAGACCAGCAAGGCGCTGTCGGCCATGTCGCCCGCCTCGGTGCTGGCCGCGCTCGCCGCGGTGCTGGCCGGGCAACTGTGCATGGTGCTGGCCTGGCGGCGCATCCTGGCCGGTCTCGGCTCGCCGCTGCCGCTGCGGATGGCCGGGCGGATCATGTTCGTCGGCCAGCTCGGCAAGTACATCCCCGGCACGGTCTGGGCCTACGCGGCGATGATGGAGCTGGGCCGCAGCCAGGGCAGCCCGCCCACGCGCACCTTCGCCACCATCTCGCTCGGGCTGCTGGTCAACCTGGGCGTCGCGCTCGGCCTGGCCGCGGCCACCGCCCAGCAGGCCTTCGCCGGGGCGTGGTACCTCCTGCTGCTCATCCCGCTGATCATCGTCTGCCTGCATCCCCGGGTGCTCACCTGGGGCCTCAACCTGGCCCTGCGGCTGGCGCGGCGCGAGCCGCTGGAGAGCGTCCTGCCCGGCCGCGCGCTGCTGGTCGCGGTGGCCTGGACCGCTCTTGGCTGGGCCTGCTGGGGCCTGCACATCTGGCTGCTCGGCGGCTCCGGCTACCCCGTCTCGACCGGCGCCTTCGCCTTCGCCTGGGCCAGCGGGCTGCTGGTCTTCTTCATCCCCTCCGGCGTCGGCGTGCGCGAGGGCGCCCTGGTCGTGGTGCTCGGCCCGCTGATCGGCGCGCCGGTCGCCCTGGCCATCGGGATCGTCTCGCGGCTGGTCTTCACCCTGTCCGAGCTGCTCATGGCGGGGCTGTTCTTCCTGCTGGGCCGTCAGAGCTCCAGCAGCGCGGCGGTGTACGAGGCCCAGAACGGCTCCGGGTCCACCGCCTTGACGCCCGAGCGCAACCGCTCCGGCTCGCCCGGCTCGTAGAAACGCTCGATCGCCGCGCGCAGCCCGGCCACGTCGCCCGGCCGGACCAGCAGCCCGTCCACGCCGTCGGTCACGTGGTCGGCCAGCGCGCCCACCCGGGTGGCGATCACCGGCAGGCCGTGCTCGTGCGCCAGCCACACGTTCTGGCTGGCCGTCGCGCTCCGGTAGGGCAGGACCACCGCGTCCGCGGCGGCGAACAGGGCCGGCACCTCGCCGGCCGCCACGTACCCCGGCCGCAGGTCCACCCGCTCGCCCAGCCCGAGCTCGGCGATCAGGGCCTTCGTCTGCTCCAGGCCGCCCCAGAACTCACCCGCCACGGTCAGCGCGATCCCCTCGGGCAACGCCCGCAGCAGCACGTCGAGACCCTTGTACGGGCGGACGATGCCGAAGAACAGCAGCCGCCGGTGCACCTCGGCCGACCGGTCGGCCGAGGTCGCCGGCAGGTGCGGCGGCAGCCCGGCGGTGCCGACCGGCTTCGCGGTCAGCTCGCGGGCCAGGCCGGCCTGCTCGGCCGAGTGCGTCAGGACCGCGTCCACCCGGCCCAGCAGGGCCTTCATCAGCGGCCGGTCGTACGGCTTGCGCTCGTGCGGCAGGACGTTGTGGCACAACGCGACCGTCCGGGCCCCGCCGCGCAGCCCCGCCAGGATGCCCAGGTAGGCCGGCACCTGCACCGGGCTCAGCACCGCGAACACCACCAGATCGGCCCCCCGCAGCCGCCGCCCGGCCGCCACCCAGCCCAGCGGGTTGCGCCAGTCGAGCACGCGCCGCGTCCGCGGGTACGGCAGGCCCTCGGGCTCGCTGATCGTCTGCTGCCCCGGGTACAGGAAGGAGGGGTACTGCGCCCGCCACGACTCGATCACCACGTCGTGGCCCGCCTCGCTCAGCCGCCTGGCCAGCTCGGTGGTGTGCTGCGCGCCCCCGCCCTTGTAGGGGTAGGTCGGCCCGACGATCGCGATGCGCACGCTACTCCCCTCGCGAGCGCACGATCAGGTCGGCCAGCAGGGCCACCGACCCGATCAGCATCCCGGACAGGAAGATCACGATGGTGTTGCTGGTCAGGTAGAACCCGTACCGCGCCACGTCGAACACGCCCTTGACCAGCCCGATGACGATCAGCCACAACGCCACCGGCATGAGCACCTTGAGCGGGTTGAAGTACATGATCATCCGCAGCACCTGCAGGATGTAGCGGTAGGCGTCGGAGACGAAGCTGAACTTCGACGTGCCCGCCCGCTTGGCGTAGTCGATCGGCAGGTAGTGCACGTCGTGCTGGTTCATCAGGAACGACAGCGTGATCGTCGTGACGCAGGAGAAACCGGGCGGCAGCAGCCGCAGATAAGGCCGGGCCACGCTCTTGCGGAAGGCGCGCAGCCCGGAGTTCAGGTCGGGGATCTTCTGACCGGCCAGGCGCTCGGCGATCTTCCTGATCACCCACTTCGCCGGGACCCGCAACATCTTGTGCGAGCCCTCCTCCGACGTGCGCGCGCCCACGACCTGGTCGATCGTGTGGTCCTTCTCCAGGAGCTGGACCAGCTCGGGGATGCGCTCGTTCGGGTAGGTCATGTCCGCGTCGGTCCACACGACGATCTCGCCGCGGGCCTCCTGCGTGCCGATCCGGCGCACGGTGCCCGAGCCGCCGTTGCGGTGGAAGGCGCGGATGCGCAGGTGCGGGTAGCCCGGGGCGGCGTCCTGGAGGCGCTGGAGCGTCTGGTCGGTCGAGCAGTCGTCCACGGCGACCAGCTCGTAGGTGTAACCGCTGGAGTCCATGGCTTTGCAGATGCGGTCGACCTCGTCGATGACGTGGTCCTGCTCGTTGTAACACGGCAGGACGATCGTGACGTAGGGGGCTTCTGCCATGGGGGATCCAGTGCTGCTCACGGGCGTTGAGGCTACCCTGCCCAGCCGGAGGCCGGGTGCACTACCCGGCAAGAATCCGCGCCTAGGCTGCGGGACATGGACGGTGCTGAGGCGCGGGCGCGGGTGCCGCTCGACCTGCTGATCACGCAGGTGGGCGAGGGTCTGCTCGAGGTTCTGTCGGGTCCTTCCTCGGTCGAGGTGAGTGGCACGACGGTGTTCGGCGATCCGCCGCCGCCCGGCTCGCTGGTGCTGATGGTCGGGCTCGACCCCGCCGGCCCGGCGACGGCCGAAGGGGTGCGCGGGCTGCGCGGGGCCGCGGCTGCGGTCGTGGGGCCGTGCCGGGACGAGGCCGTGGGACCGCTCGTCGCGGCGGCGCGGGAGGCGGGCGTCGCGCTCCTGCGGATGCGGTGGGCGCTGGCCTGGACGCACCTGTTCACCATGGCCGACGACCTCACCGGCGGGCGCGACGCCGGCGGTGTGGCGGGCGACCTGGGCGGCGTGCCGCCGGGCGACCTGCCCGCGCTGGCCGGGGCCATGGGCGCCGCGCTCAACCGGCCGGTCCTGCTCGTCGACACGCAGTGGCGGCTGCTGGCCTACTCCGCGCACGACCTGCGCACCGCCGGTGACCTGATGCGGGAGACCGTGCTCAACCGGATCGTCCCCGAGGCGGAGGCGCTGCCCCAGATGCGGCGGGAGCTGCTGCGTGACGGGCGGGCGCGGCGGCTGGGCCGCGGGGCCTCCGGGCGGATCGGGGCGGGGGTGCTGGCGGGCGGCGTGCCGTACGGGATGCTCTGGGTGATCGACGGCGAGGCGCCCCTGCCGGACGACCGGCTGGAGCTGGTGGAGCGGTTCGCGCGGCTCGCGGCCACGCACCTCGGGCAGGCGCGTGCCGTACGGCGGAGGCAGGGCGAGCTCGCCGGGCTGGCCGTCGAGGGCGGCGAGGGCGCCGCCGGCGCCTGCCGGGAGCTCGGGCTCGACCCGGCCGAGGGGCTCACGGTGGTCGCGGTGGGATCGAGGGCGGACGTGCCGGGCGGGGTGCTGCTGGAGAGCCTGGCCGCGCACCTGGAGGGCTATCGCCGGCCCGCCGCCTGCGCGCTGCGCGGCGACACGGTCTGCCTGGTGCTCGGGCCGAGGGCCAGGGAGTTCGCCGCCGACGCCGTCGGGCGGCCGCGCGGGCGGCGGCGGCTGGTCGCGGGAGTGGGCGGCCAGGTGTGGTCGGCCGAGGAACTGCCGCGCTCGGCGCGCCAGGCGGCGCTGGTGCTCGACGTGCTGCTCGGGCGGCCGGACGGGCCCGCGGTGGCGAGCGTGGACGACGTCCGGACCGAGGCCGCGATCGGCGAGCTGCGTCACCTGCTGGGTGACCGTACCGACCTGCTCGTGCACCGGCTGCCCGCCGAGCCGTGGATGCTGGCCTGGCTGGAGGCGGGCGGCGACTACCGGGCGGCGGCCGACCGGCTGGACGTGCACCCGAACACGCTCAGGTACCGGGTGCGCAAGCTCGCCGAGAGCGGCCTCGACCTGCACGACCCTGACGTCAGGCTGGCCACGTGGCTCCGCCTCCGCCTGGCGCACCGCCCCTCCGGCTGACCTGGCCGTCCCGGACAACCGACGCGGCCCGCGTTTGTGCCACAGGCCAGTTCACGGGCGGCCGGGCGGCGGCATCGTGGGCCGCATGACGTTGAACGTGCTGATCGACCGCGTCACCGAGGCGATGGCCGAGGGCTCGGCCGCGCGGGGTGGCCCGGTGCCCGCCGGGTCGCCCGCCGAGCTGGAGGCGAGGGTCCGCCGGGTCCTCGGCGACGTGCTGCCCGAACGTGGCACGGGAGCCGAGGAGGCGGCCACCGCCCTCGCCTGGCTGCTGGCCTACGGCGGCCCCGACCCCGCCGACCCGCGCTGCGCCGCCCACCTGCACTGCCCGCCGCTGCCCGAGGCGGTCGCGACCGATCTCGCGGTCTCGATGCTCAACCCGTCGCTCGACTCGTGGGACCAGGCGCCCAGCGCGGTGACCATGGAGAAGGCGCTCGTCGCCGCCCTCGCCACCCTTGTCGGGTACGGCGAGCACGCCTCGGGCACGGTCACCACGGGCGGCAGCGAGTCGAACCTCATGGGCCTGCTCCTGGCCCGCGACCGCCGCCCCGCCGCGTCGCGCCGCAGGCTGGTCTTCTGCTCCCGCGCCGCCCACTTCTCCGTACGGCGAGCCGCCGCCCTGCTGGGCCTCGGCGAGGACGCCGTGATCCCCGTCCCCACCGACGCCTCCCACCGGATGCACGCGGGCGCCCTCGCCGCGGCGCTGTCCGACGCGGCGGCCATGGGCGAAATCCCGGTGGCGGTCGTGGCCACGGCGGGCACCACCGACACCGGCGCGATCGACCCGCTGCACGAGATCGCCGCGCTGTGCGCCTCGCACGGCGCGTGGCTGCACGTGGACGCCGCCCACGGCGGTGGCGCGTTGTTCTCCTCGCGGCTCGCTCCCCTGCTCGACGGCCTGGGCCGGGCCGACTCCGTGGCGATCGACCTGCACAAGTTCGGCTGGGTGCCGGCGGCGGCCGGGGTGTTCCTCGTGAAGGAGGCGGGGGCGCTGCGGTCCCTGGAGATGAGCGCGGCCTACCTCAATCCCGGCGACGACGTGGCCGAGGGCTACGACGGGCTGCTCGGCGTCTCGCTGCGGACGACCCGGCGGCCCGACTGCGCGAAGATCCTCGTCGTGCTGCGCTCGCTGGGCAGGAGCGGCCTGGGCGCGCTCGTCGAGCGCTGCCACACCCTCGCGAACCGGGCCGCCGACCTGGTCGAGGCGTCGCCCGAGCTCGAACTGGTCGTGCGGCCCGTGCTGTCGACCGTGGTCTTCCGCTACCGGGCGCCGGACGGCGACCTGGTGAACGCCGGACTGCGCCGCCGCCTGCTGGCCGAGGGCCGGGCCGTGGTCGGCCGCACCGAGCTGGACGGCCGGGTCTGCCTCAAGCTGACCGTGCTGAACCCGGAGGCGGACGTGGCCGCCGTCCTCGCCGCCGTGATCGACGCGGGCCGGGTGCTCGCGGGCACGAAGGAGACGCGATGAGGCTCGACGAGCGGCTGGCCGAGCTCGCCGCCCGGCACGGGGTGCCGGGGGCCGCCGTCGCGGTGCTGGCCGGCGGGGAGGTGCGTGACGCCGCGACCGGCGTGCTCAACCTCGCCACCGGCTGGCCCGTCACCATCGACGCGCTCTTCCAGATCGGCTCGATCACCAAGCTGTGGACCGCCGCGCTGGTCATGGAGCTCGACCTCGACCTGGACGCCGAGGTGCGCGAGCTGCTGCCCGGCTTCCGCGCCGGTCTCACCCCGCGGCACCTGCTCACCCACACCTCGGGGCTGGAGGGCGACCTCTACGACGACTTCGGTCCCGGCGACGACGCGCTCGAACGGTACGTCGCCGCGCTCGACGAGCTCGCGCCCCAGGTCTTCCCGGCGGGCGAGCGCTTCTCCTACTGCAACACCGGCTACTGCGTCCTCGGCCGGATCGTCGAGGTCGTCACCGGGCTGAGCTGGGAACGCGCCGTGGAGGAACGGCTCGCCGGGCCGCTCGGGCTGACCGTGGCCACCTCGGCCGGCCAGGCGATCCTCGGGCGGCCGGCCGTCGGCCACGAGGGCGGGCAGGTGGTGCCGGTCTGGGCGATGCCGCGCTCGAACGCCCCCGCGGGCTCGTCGCTGGCGATGAGCGCGCGCGACCTCGTCCGTTTCGCCGGAGCGCACCTGGACGCCGCGTGGGCGGTGAGTCCCCAGGTGCGCCTGCCGCGGGGGATGGCGCGGCGGGGCGACTGGTGGTCGCTGGGCTGGGAGGGGCGCGACTGGCCCGGCGGTCCGGTGATCGGGCACGACGGCTCCACGAACGGGCAGGCGGCGTTCCTGCGTGCGGTGCCGGGGACCGGGGTGGCGGTGGCGCTGGTCACGAACGGCGGCGCGGGCCGGGCGTTGTTCGACGACCTGGCGCCGTCGTTGCTCGGCGTCACGCCGCCCGCCCCGCCGCCCGTTCCCGCCGAGGCCGCGCCGTGCGACCCGGCGCGCTTCGAGGGGCGCTACGCGGCCAGGGCGGTGTCGGTCGAGGTCAGGCGCGAGCCGTCGGGCGGCTTCCTGGTGACGCTCACCGACGAGGACGAGGGCGAGAGCGAGACCACGACGGCTCTGCCCGCCGACGCCGCCACGCTCGTGGCCCCCGACGGCACCTCACTCGTCTTCGCCGGAGAGGCCGGCGACGGCGGGTCCGCCTTCGTCTACCTGAGCGCGCGGGCGCTGCCCAGGACCGGGGAGGCGCAGCCTTAGCCAGGCCAGCAGCCGGGTGTCGGGGTCGGCCAGGTCGAGCCCCTCCTCGGCCAGGCGGCGCACCCGGTAGCGGACCCCGTTCGGGTGCAGTCCCGTGCGGGCCGCGGTCCGCGCCGCGTCGCCCATCGCCTCGATCCAGGTCAGCACGGTCTCCTCCTGGGCGGTGCCGAGCTCGTGCAGGAGGAGGTCGGGCGTGCCGTCCAGCAGGTCGAGCACCTCCTCGACGGCCACCCGTGCCCGGAGCGAGGCGGCGTCGCGCGGGCCGGCGTCCTCCATGACGGTCAGGACGAGCGAGGCCAGCCGGGCGGAGCGGGTGAGGCCGTGGGCGGTGCGTGCCGTACAGCCGAGGGCGACCCTGACCCCGAGATCGCCGGCGAGCTCGCCGGCGATCGCATCGGCGGTGCCCGCCGGGAGGATCGCGTAGACGATCTCGTCCCTGAGCACGCAGGCGGCCGGCTGCCCGCGGGCCGCCAGGGCCGTCGAGACGGCGTCGAGCAGCCCGGGGCGGGCCGCGCGCACGGCGGCGACCACGCAGCCGGAGGAGAGCCCGAGCCCGAGCGCGCGACAGGCCGCCGCGGAGCCGACGCCGTCGAGCGCCTGACCGGCGAGCCGTCCGCGCCGCTCGCGGTCGTTCCTCCTGGCCGCGAGGTGTCTCGACACGTGGAAGCCGCTGATGCTCGCGATCTCCTCGGCGAGCAGGAGGTACTCCGTCGGGAGTTCGGTGCGGCCCTCGTGCACCCACAGCATGCCCACCGGCCGTCCCGCCCAGCGGATGCCCGCGCCGATCCGCCAGACCGGGCGGCCGTCCTCCTCGTTGCGGAAGCGCAGCGCCCGGTGCCCGGCGAGCAGCAGCAGCCTGGTGCCGGGTGGCGCGTCGCGTTCCGGGACGGCCCTGGTCAGGAGCAGTTCGCGGTGGAGCTCGTCGGTCCACTGGTCGAGCACCGCCGAGTGGGCCAGCAGCCGCCACTCCGCGTCGAGGACGAGCACGGGCCGGCCGAGCAGCGCCGCCGCGTCGTCGGCCAGGCAGTCGAGGTCGCCTGGCGGCACCCGGGCGAGCGCCTCGGCCGCCGGACCCGGAGCGCGGTCCGCCGAGGCCGCCTCGACCAGGGCGAACACCTTCGCCCACGGCGACGGGGACCGGAGCAGCGCGACACCCGTCTCCTCCGCTGCGCTGACCAGGGCCGCGCACGGCTCGGAACGCACCACCGCCGCCGCGGCCCCCGTCAGCCCGGACAGCACCGACGCCGACTCGGGACGCGCGGGGTCCACGCCCACGAGCAGCACCACGGAACCGGCGCGGGTGACCGGCGCGCCCGCCAGATCGTGCAGCACGGCGCCGGTGATCGCGACATCCAGCCCGCGCGGGGCCACCACCAGCGTGAACGCGTCGAGAAGTCCCGCCAGAGACGAGCCAGCACCCACCCGCGCCCCCCAGGACAACGAAACTGCCTCAACGTTAGCCGATCGCACAGTCCAGGCCGGGCCCGCACTCCGCAGGGTGTGGTCATGGACCAACCGCTCCGCAACGTGCCGCACCGGCACGGACCGAGCATGTATCCCGTCACCGCGCTCGGGGCGCTGGTGGTCGGCAACTCCTTCGCCGACACCGGGCTGACCGTGCTCGGCCCCGACCTCAGGACCGAGCTCGGCCTGAGCGTGGGCGACCTCGCGAGCGCGATGTCGGTGCAGTTCCTCGCCCTCGCCGTCGCGCCGCTCGCCCTGGCCGCCCTGGTGACGTCCAAGCCGCGGCGCGCGCTGCTGTCGCTCGGCACCGCGCTGGTGTGGAGCGCCGCGACCGCGGCCGTCGCGCTCACCACGGGGATGTGGAGCCTCGCCCTGGTCGTGCTGGTGTTCGGGCTGGCCAACGGCAGCACGGTCGCCCTGCACACGCCTCTGCTGGTGGACACCTACCCGCCCGAGGTGCGCGCCCGCGTGCTCACCCTGTACGGCGCGGCGGGCGCGCTGGCCTACCTGGCCGCGCCGCTGGTCGTCTCGGCGCTCACCGGCCGGCTCGGCCTCGACTGGCGGGCCACCTTCGCCGCGCTGGGCGGCATCTCGGCGCTCACCTGCCTGTTCGCGATCCGGTTGCGCGATCCCGGCATCGGCCGCCACGACCCGGAGCCGAGCGCGCCCTCGAAGACGGGCCTGCTCGCGGCGGGCAAGGCCATGGCCAGGACGCCCACGCTGCGCCGGATCCTGGCCGGGTTCGCCGCCTTCGGTGCGCTTCAGGTGCCGGTGTCGGCGCTGGTGGCCGTGCATCTGGCCGATCGCTGGCACCTCGGCGCGGACGCACGCGGGCTCTACGCCTCCTGCGCGGCGGGCGTCATGCTGGTGACGCTGCTCGCCGTGGGACAGCCGCTGGACCGCGTCTTCTCCGCGCGTCCCGGCGGCGTGGCGGTGATCTGCGGCGGGGCGGTCACCGGCACGGCGCTCCTCTACGCGGCGGGGGTGCTCGCGCCGTCGCTGCCCCTCACGCTCGCCGCGTTCGGGCTGGCCTCGGCCGCGCAGTCGCTCATCGTGCCGTGCGCGCAGCTCATCAGCCAGTCGGTGGTGGCGCCCGCGCATCGTGCGCCCGCGGCGGCGGTGACCGCGTTCGCGCTCGCGGGCGGCGGGCTGGTGGGGGCGGTCCTGCTCGGCCTGGTGGAGGAGGCGCTGGGCGTGGCGGGGGCGGTGATCGCGATCGGCGTGCCCGGTGTCGTGGCCGCCGCGGTGATCGCCTCGGCCGGCCGGACGATCGGCGATGATCTGGTGACGGGGGTACGGGCATGAGCGGGTTCGCCGTACGGGACGGCAGGACGCTGCACGTCGAGAGCACGGGTACGGGTGAGCCCCGCGTGCTCCTGGAGGCCGGGCTGGGCGGCACCCGCACGCAGTGGGCGCTGGTGGCGCCCGCGCTGGCGGCGGTGACCACGGTGCTCGCCTACGACCGGGCCGGGCTCGGGCGCAGCGACCCCGCCCCGGGACCGCGTGACCACGCGCGGATGGCGTGCGACCTCGACGACCTGATCGGGCGGACGCCCGTCGTCCTCGTGGGCCACAGCCTGGGCGGCGCGGTGGCCGAGCTGTACGCCAGGACGCGGCCGGACCGGGTGGCCGGGCTGGTGCTGGTCGACCCCTCCGCCCCGCAGCAGGACGTGCCTCTGCCGGGCGGGCCGGCGTTCCGGCTGCTGAAGGTGCTCCAGCCGGTGTCCGACGCCCTTGAGGCCGCCTCCGACCTGGTACGGCTGGCCCTGGCCAGGCCCTCGCCCGCCGTCCGTGACGTGGCCGCGTCGATGCCGCCCGACCTGCGGGCCCAGACGTTGCGCGAGGCGGCGACCAGGTCGGCGGCGCGAGCCGTACGGGCGGAGGGCGCGGCCCAGCAGCGCAGCCTCACGGCCCTGTTCGAGCTGCGCCGCACCACGCCGTTGCCGGACATCCCGGTCACCGTGCTCACCGCGGGCGAACGGCCCAAGCAGTTCGCCGAGCTGTGGGACAACCTGGCCGCCAGCCACCGGCGGCTCGCGGCGAGCGTTCCGCGCGGCCGGCATGTGGTCGCCGCGCGCGCCGGGCACCTGATCCCGCAGGAGCGGCCCGACCTGGTCATCGAGGAGATCCTGCGGGTCGTCAGGGAGGTCCGCGGTGCCGCGTGAACTCGTGCTGGCCAACGGCCTGCGCGTCCTCGTCGTGGAACGGCCGGGCACCGGGCTGGTGGCCGTCGACCTGCGGTACCGGGCGGGCTCGCGGCACGAGCCGCGGGGACGCACCGGGCTCGCGCACCTCACCGAGCACCTGATGTTCGCGCCCGGCCACATGACGGAGCTGGAGGGGCTCGGCGCGGTCTACGACGCCGACACCTGGTTCGAGCACACGGCCTACCACACCCTGGTCAGGCCGCAACATCTCGAACGGGTCCTGCGGCTGGAGGCCGCGCGGATGCGCGAGTCGCCGCGCCGCCTGGGCGCGCAACGCGAGGTGGTGCGGGCCGAGGTGCTGCAGCGGGTGTTCGCCTTCCCGTACGGCACGCACCTCCCCCATCTGCTCCCGCTCTGCCACCCCTTCGGCCACACCCCGGCGGGCATCGAGGAGGACCTCGACGCGATCACCCTGCGCGACTGCGTCGCCTTCCATCGCAACTGGTACGTGCCGGGCAACGCCGTCCTGGCCGTGGTGGGCGACGTCCCGACCGCGACCGCGATCGAGCTGGCCGCCCTGGCCTTCACCCCCGTCCCGCCCGGCCGGACCGAGCTGATCGCGCCCGAGCTGCCGGGACGGTACGTGACCGGTGAGGCGCCGCCCAGGCTCACCGTCCCGGAGCCGCAGCCGCTCCCGGCCGTCTACCAGGCCTTCCGGCTGCCGCCCGAGGGCGGGGCCGAGATCGAGGCGGCGGACCTGGCCCTGCGCGTGCTGGCCGCCGGCGAGGGGTCGCGCCTGCACCGGCGGCTGGCCGAGGAGGGCGCGCAGTCCGTCGAGGTGGACGTCCACCGCTTCGCCGTCGCGTCCTCGCTGGCGATCGTCAAGGTCCACGCCGCGCCCGGCTCCGATCTCGCCGCGATGGAGCGGGCGGTGACCGACGAGATCGCCGAGCTGGCCGCGGGCGGCTTCCGGCCGGGTGAGCTGGCCCGCGCCAAGGCCATGGCCACGCGGGCGGCGCTCGAACGGGTCGAGACGGTCGGCGGGCTGGCGGCCGAGCTCACCTTGGAGGCCGTCCAGACGGGCGAGGCCGGACGGGCGCTCACCGCCGCCCGCAGAATCGCCGCCGTGACCGAGCCGGCCGCGCTCGCCGCCGTGTGGCGGCTGGGCGCACCGGCGGGCGTCCTGACCTACCTGCCGAAGGAGAGCTGATGGGGTCCGACACGTGGGCGCTGCCCGCGCTGCGCCGTACCGGGTCGACGGTGGTGTGTGACCGGCCCGCCGGTGGGCTGGCGGCCGTCCGGCTGGTCGGGGCGGCGGCCGGACCGGCCGGTGACGCGCCCGCGTGGGAGGCGCTCGGCGCCGAGCTGCGGGTCTCGCCCGGCGAGGTGGCCTTCGAGGTGCCCGCCGCGCGGCTGGAGGAGGCGGTGCGGCTGCTCGCGCCGCCCGATCCGGAGGACTCCACGCTCTCGCCGCGTCACGCCGCGCGCTCCCGCCTGCTCGCGCGGCTCAGGGGGTCGTGGCAGGCGGGGACGCTGGTGGTGGTCGGCGAGGTCGGCGACTTCTCCGGGCAGCGGGCCGAGCGGCTCCTCAAGCTGTGCGGTCCCGCGCTGCCGCCCGGGCCGGCGGGTCCGGTGGCAGTGGAGGCGGCGCCGCTGGCCCTGCCCTGGGAGGGCGCTTTGCAGGCCCACGTCGCCATCGGCTACCGGGTGCCGGGCCGGGAGGACCACGTGGCGTGGGCCGCGCTCACCGTCGCGTGCCGGGTGCTCGGCGAGGGCCTGTTCACCCGGCTCAACCGGGTGCTCAGGGAGGAGCTCGGCCGAACCTACGGCTTCACCGCCTCCCTCGACCCCGGGCCGGGCGGCGCGGTGCTGCTCGTCCAAGGCGCGGTGGGCGATGAGAAGGCCACGAAGCTGGCGCTCGGCATCCTGCGCGAGACCGCGTCGCACGGCGTGGGCGCGGAGGAGTGCGAGCGGGCGGTCACGGCCTGTCTCGACGGGGCGTGGTCGCGTTTCGAGAGCGCCGCGGGACTCGCCGACGAGCTGGCCTCCCTCGCGGCGGCCGGGCTGCCGCCCGAGTGGCTGTCCGGCCACCTGGAGGCGCTGGGGCGGCTCGACGCGGCGACGGTCTCGGAGGTGCTGGGCAAGCACCTGGTCGCACCCGTCGTCGTCACCGCCGGCCGGCCGTCCATCCGGAGCTACCCCCGGTGGTGAGGCCGCCGAGGCCGGAGCTATCCCCTGGTCAGGCGGGGAGGGCCATCCAGACCGTGGCGCTGAGGCTCCACACCCCGTCGGGCGGCTTCACCAGGGAACGTTCGTCCTGCTTGGTCCGCAGCGCCAGCACCTGACGCGGCGGGCCGTACGCGGTGAGCTGGCCGGGCTGGGCGGCCAGCAGGACCGGCACCCGCCCGGCGGCCCGGATCTTCGCGATCAGCCGCCGCACGTCGGCCTCCGGCGGGGTGTCCGTGGACTCGGCCCGGCGGACCTGTGCCGAGGGCGCCCCGCACATGCCGCGCACGACCTGGGTGAAGCGGTCGCCGGTGACCCGCTCGACGAGGAGCACGGACGCCCGGGGCGGGATCGCGGCGCACATCGCCTCGACCGCCGCCCGCTCGCCGCGCTCGACCGGGGTGAACGCGGTGCCGATCGAGGTGATCGCCCCCGGGACCAGCAGCAGCACGACGCCCACGCCGGCGATCCAGCCCTGGGCGCGCCTGCCGTACCCGAGGCGGCGGGCCTTGTCGCGCACCCACGCCAGCCCCCAGAAGGCGAGCAGCAGGAGCCCGGGGAGCACGACCGGGACCAGCCGGCGCGAGGCCCACGGGTGGTCGGGCGTGATCTCGGGACGCAGCAGCGTGGTGACGGTGGTCCAGCCGATGAGCGCGAGCGGCAGCAGCCACTCGGCCGAGGCGCCGTCCCGCAGCATCCGCCGCACCAGCACGGCGGCGGCGAGGGTGGCGAGCACGACGGCGGGGAAGCCGATGTACCAGATCACCCAGTAGAGGGAGTTCTCGAAGTAGAGGTGGCCGCCGTCGATCGGCAGGCCGTTGTCGCGCTGGGTGACCTCGATGAAGCGGTAGGTGAGCCAGTCCTCCTCCGTGACCGGCTGCCGTGTTACCTGCTGCACCCAGGGGCGGACGGCGAAGCCGAGCATCACCGCCACCACGGCCGCCGCCCCGGCCGCCGGCAGGAACGCCGGGCGCCGCCACCGAGCGAGCCTCGGCGCCAGCGCCGCCCCGAGCACGGTCAGCAGCAGCACCGCCGCGCAGACGGCCAGCAGGGGCACGACCGAGCGGGACAGGTAGGAGAGGTACGGCCTGGCCAGCACCGCGGCCGCCACGAACCCCAGCCCGGCCCCGGCGGCCAGCCCGCCCAGCAACGCCAGCCCCAGCCGCCCGGGCCCGCCGCGGACCGCTCCCCCACGCGCTCCGGCCCCGGCCGGAGCCCCGCCGCGCGTGCGCCCGAGGGCGATGAGGAACCCGGCGTAGGCCAGCACGGGCAGCACGTCCCGCAGCCCGTCCACCCGCACGAGGACCGCCAGCCCGGCCACCAGCCCGGCCAGCGCCACCCGCCCCGGCGAGCCGCGCCCGCCCGCGGCGTGCGCGTCGTGCAGCAGGGCCACCCCGCCGAAGAGCAGGATCAGCGAGGTGATCTCGCTGAGCGTGGTGCGCGAGGTGTAGAGGACGGGCAGGCTGACCGCGAAGGCCAGCGCCGTGGGTACCGCCCAGCGCCCGCCGCCCAGCCGCGCGGCCACCCCGGCGACGACCAGCACCGCCAGCGCCCCGAGCACCGCCGGGGAGACCAGGAGCCCGCCCAGCCACTCCCCGGCCGCGAACACCATGGGCGGCCCCGGCATGAACTGCGGCACCACCCCTTCTGGCCGGTCGTAGAAGCCGACGCTGCCGAAGTCGAGCGCGGGATCGGCCCCGCCGAAGGCGGCCTCCTGCCGGTCGACCGGCAGCGAGCCGTGCTCGGCGATCCAGATGGCGTACTGCGCGTAGGTGGCCGGGTCGCGGCGCACGATGAGCTGCTCGCTGTGCAGCAACGCGTTGAACACCCCGGACCCCAGCGCCACCGCGAGCACGCCGCCGGTCTGCCAGCCGGTGGCGTCGGCGGTCTCGGGCAGCCGGCGCAGCGCGGCCACGCACAGCGCCCCGGCCACGGCGATCCCCAGCGGCACGGCGACCAGGGGCCGGAACCAGCCCAGCAGCAACAGCGGCAGCCCGGCCAGCAGCCACCCGGCCACCAGGAGCGCGGGCACCACGGACAGGACGGCGAGCACCCGGCCCGCCGACGGCCGGCGTGAAGGATCGGTGAGTGCCATCGGTGCTCGGGAGCGTATCCAATGGGGGTGACAACCCGCCCGCCTCCTGCCCGAACAGGTGTGGCCGCGGGGTAGCGTACGCCGGGAAAACGATCGGGGGGTGCGCATGGGGCTGCTGCGGCGGCACGGCTGGTTCGCGGGCCTGTTCGCGCTCGGCGCGCTCCTGCGCGTGGTGACCATGCTGGGCTACCGGCCCGCGCTGTGGTTCCCCGACTCCTACAGCTACATCGTCACAGTCATGCGCCCGCGCCCCGACCTGGTGCGCCCGGCGGGCTACTCGATGTTCATGAAGCTGCTGGAGCCCCTGCACAGCTTCGGCGTGGTCGCCGCCACTCAGCACCTGCTCGGCCTGGCCGTCGGCGCGTTGGTCTACTGGGCGGCGGTGCGCCGCGCCCCGCGCTGGGCCGCCGCGCTGGCCGCCGCGCCGGTGCTGCTGGACGCCTACCAGATCGAGCTGGAGCATCTGCTCGTCTCCGACACGCTCTTCATGGCGCTGGTGGTGGCCGCGGTCGTGCTGGCCCTGCGCGAGGAGCCGCCCGCGCTCGCCATCGGCCTCCTGCTGGCCGCCGCCGCGCTGACCCGCACGGTCGGGCTGCCGCTGGTCGGGCTGGTCTGCCTGTGGCTGCTGGTACGGCGCCGCCCGCGCAAGGCGGTCGCCCTGCTGGTCGCCGCGCTGATCCCGATCGTGGCCTACGGCGGCTGGTTCTATGCCACCTACCAGCGCGTCGGCCTGGTCGGTGCGAACGGCGTCTTCCTCTACGCCCGCACCATGTCCTTCGCCGACTGCGCCCGGATGCGCCCGCCGCCCGATCTGGCCGTGCTGTGCGACCCGCGCCCGGCCGGGCAGCGGCCGCCGTCGCAGGAGTACGTCTGGTCGCGCGAGTCGCCGCTGGTGCGGCTGCCGGACGAGACCTTCGTCAAGGAGACCGACGACAAGGCCATGCGCTTCGCCCTGCTGGCGATCCGCACGCAGCCGCTCGACTACGCCGCCTCCCTGCTGGGCGAGCTGGGCCGGACCTTCACCTGGGGGCGGCCGGTCTACCCGGACGCCGAGATCTACGCCTACTACCAGTTCCCGGCCCAGACCCCGCCGCCGCCCGGCCGCTATCCGGCCCGGGTGGGCACGGAGTTCGCCCGGGAGTACCAGCAGGGCGAGATCGCGACGCGGGTGGTGGAGCCGTGGGCCGGATGGATGCGGACTTATCAAGATTTCGCGCGGTTGCCGGGGGCCGTTCTCTTGCTCGTGCTCCTCGTCCCGCCGGGCGTCGCCGTGGCCCGGATCTGGCAGGCTCGGCGGGCGGGCCGGGAAAGGTCCTGGTCAGGGCCTCCGGCGTGGGCGCTGCCCTGGGCGGGGGCCTGGGCGCTACTGCTCATGCCGCCGGCGGTGGCGGAGTTCGACTACCGCTACGTGCTGCCTGCCGTACCGCTGGCTTGCCTGGCGGCGGTTCTGAGTACTCCTCGCGATACGTAAAGTCTTTCACGTTGTTATTCCACGGTATGTCCGGCTCTGAGTATGCTCTTCGGCGGGTGTATCACGCCCCGGTCACGATTGATTTACCTCGATCTTGCCCACAGGCACGCCGAGTGTGACCTACTCTCGGCGCGATGGAGGAGGCCGCGTGTGACCGCGTCGGAAAGGCCGTGGGGGGCGAATGAGTGAGCATCGGGGCGTCTCCGTCCAGGACCGCCGCGTCGCGCCGACTCAGCCGCGGGAACGCATGTCCCATCGCGCGTCCGGCCCTCCGCCGCAGGGACCGCCCCCCGGCGGGCGCCGCGCGGCCAAGGGCGGCAACGGCGGCCCCAACCGCATGCGGGTCATGGCCTGGGTGAGCATCGGCCTGACCGTAGCGCTGGTCGGCGCTCTGCTGACCGGCTACGGCATGCTGCGCAGCACCTTCAGCGGCCTCCGCACGGAGGACGTGGCCAGCAAGATCAAGGGCCCGCGCCCGCAGAACCTCACCGGCGCGCTCAACGTGCTCATCGTCGGCTCCGACACCCGCGCGGGCAAGGGCAACGCCCGCTACGGCCAGAAGCTGGCCCGCGAGGTGGACGCGGGCGGCAAGCGCACGGACACGATGTTGCTGATGCACATCTCGCCCAACCGCGACGCCGCGCAGATCGTCAGCCTGCCCCGTGACTCGATGGTCCTCATCCCCGAGTGCCAGAACGAGAAGACCGGCGCGACCATCCCCTCCCACATGGAGATGATCAACTCCGCCTACAACAACGGCGGCATCGCCTGCACGGTCGACACCGTCGAGACCCTCACGGGCATCCGCATCGACCACTTCGTCGAGGTGGACTTCTCCGGCTTCAAGAACATCGTCGACGCCCTCGGCGGCGTGGAGATGTGCTTCACCACCGCGATCAACGAGCCGCTGTCCAAGTTCAACATCACCGCCGGCACCCACAAGCTCAACGGCGAGCAGGCCCTGGCCTACATGCGGCTGCGGAAGATCGGCGCCGACCAGAGCGACCTGCAGCGCATCAAGCGCCAGCAGAAGTTCCTCAGCAAGATGGTCCAGGCGGCCACCTCGACCAACCTGATGACCGACGTCGGCAAGCTCACCAAGCTGATCGACGCGGCCAAGGAGTCGGTGCTGATGGACGAGGACCTCGCCAAGGACCCGCAGAAGCTGCTCGACATCGCCGCCAGCGCCGGCAAGCTGACCGCCAGCGGCGTGAAGTTCATCATGGTCCCGGTCGAGGCCTACCCGGCGGACAAGAACCGCGTCCAGTGGGTCAAGCGCGAGGCAGACCTGCTCTGGCAGCAGATCTCCCAGGACGTCGAGGTGGTGCAGCAGGCCACGGCCAAGCCGACCGGCCCGCAGCTCAAGCCGCAGCAGGTCCAGATCCAGGTGCTCAACGGCACCGACCGGGTGGGCGAGGCGCAGAAGGTGGCCGACGAGCTGACCAAGTGGGGCTTCAAGGTCGTCGGCGTGGGCAACACCCCGGCCGCCGCCCCGCAGACGAAGGTCCTCTACTCGGCCAAGTCCGCCGCCGACAAGCCCTTCGCGGAGCTCGCGGCGGCCAAGCTGAGCGGCACCAAGCCCGCCGCGGCGACCAAGGTCAAGCCGGTCAACCTGAAGCCGTACAGCCCGAGCGCCGGGGTGAGCGCGCCGGAGTTCGAGGGCAAGGTCGAGCCCGGTCCGATCGTCCAGGTCGTCATCGGCGCCGACTACCAGGGCGTGCGCGTCCCGACGACGGTGTCCAAGGTCGTCGAGCAGAACACCGTGACCGCGGATCAAAAGAACATTTGCACCTGACCTGCGAGTTTTCTGTGTAAAGCGCTCTTCTGACAGCGAGCTGCAAGAGGGGACCGCTAGGGTAGATCACGCCCAGCGGTCCCCCGAGAAGAGCGTCCCCCTGTTGTGAGCGACACGAGATACTCCTTGCCGGTCCCCAGGACTCCTTCGGGTGCGGACACCGACCCGAAGGGTGTGTGGTGGCCGCAGCCGCCCGCCGAGGCCCAGCAGGAGCCTCCGCAGGACGACAAGCCCGCGCCGCCGAAGAAGACGCGTGAGCCGTATCTCGACAACGTCAAGTTCCTGCTGATCGCGCTGGTGGTCGTCGGCCACTCGCTGGTGCCGACGCTCAACGCCGACTCCTCGCGCTCGCTCTACATCTTCATCTACACCTTCCACATGCCGCTGTTCGTGGTCATCAGCGGCTACCTGTCCAGGAACTTCTGGAACTCCAACGCCAAGACCAACAAGCTGGTCGACACCTTCCTGATCCCCTACGTGATCGTCGAGGTGGGCTACGCCGCGCTCCGCACCGCCCTCGGGCAGAAGTGGAGCCTGACGATCATCGACCCGGCCTGGCTCAACTGGTACCTGGTGGCGCTGCTGTTCTGGCGGCTGTCCACGCCGGTGTGGAAGCGGATGAAGTTCCCCATCCCGGTCTCGATCGCCGTCTACCTGTTCGCCGGCTTCTCGCAGATCTCCGGCGAGTTCAGCATGGACCGCTTCTTCGGCCTGCTGCCCTTCTTCGTGATCGGCCTGACCCTGCAGCCGCAGCACTTCGAGTGGCTCAACCGGCTCTGGGTCAAGATCGTGGCGGGCGTGATCCTGCTCGGCGCGGCCGGCGTGGCCATGCTGGTGTCGATGAAGAAGCTGAGCCTCAAGCCCTTCTACTTCAAGCACAGCTACAAGGACATGGACCTGTCCTGGTGGATGGGCCTGGCCGAGCACCTGCTCATCCTCGGCGCCTCGCTGGCCATGTGCTTCGCCTTCCTGGCGCTCGTGCCGCGCGGCGAGACCTGGTACACCGACCTCGGCACCCGCACGCTCTACGCCTACCTGCTCCACGGCATCCCGGTGCTGATCGCCAAGGAGACCGGGCTGCTCGACCTGCCCTGGCTGCACGGGCCGCTCGGCGCGCTGGCCATCTCCACCAGCGCCTTCGCCCTGGCCATCGTGCTGTGCCTGCCGATCACCCGCACGCTCTTCAAGTGGCTCGTCGAACCGCGGCTGACCTGGCTCTACCGCCGGCCGTCGGTCCCGCAGGAAGTTAAGCGGTAGTTCCCTCCCGATTCACGCCGGTGAAGCCCTGGACGCGCAGCATGGGCGTATGCGGGTATGCGTCGCCACAATCGTCCACCACCCCGAGGACGCCCGGATCATGCACAAGCAGATCCGGGCCCTGCTCGACGCGGGGCACGAAGTGACGTATGTCGCGCCTTTCTCCTATTACAACGTCACGCCGGACGCGCACGTCACCGCCATAGACGTACGGCGGGGCGGCGGCCTCAACCGGGCCAGGATGGCGCTGCGCCGCGGCTGCCGGGACGCCGACCTCGTCCTCGCGCACGACATCGACGTTCTGCGGGTCCTGCCCCTACGCCGCCCGCCGATCGTGTGGGACGCGCGCGAGGAGCCCGGCGGTCCGTTGCGCCGCGCCGCCGCGGCCCGGGCCCGGCGCCGCCACCACGTGATCGACCCCTCGACGGTCCCCGAGGCCACCCTGGTGTCGTCCGCTCCCCCGCTCCCGGGCGACACCAGGGTGGTGCACCTCGGCCGGCTCTCGGCCGAGCGTGGCGTCGCCGAGCTGGTCGCGCTCGCCGAACGCCTCGCACCGCACGGCATCCGGCTCGACCTCATCGGCTCGGCCGACCCGCGCGTGCGGCCCATGCTCCGCGACGCGCAGCGGGTGGGGCTGCTCGACTGGTTCGGGTACGTGCCGCTCCGGCACGCGCTGCGGATGACCGAGGGCGCGCTGGCCGGGATCTCGCTCAGCCGGGAGCCGGGCCTGCCGGCCAAGATCCTCGACTACATGGGCCGGGGCGTGCCGGTCGTCAGCACCCCGCAGGAGCTCGTCGAGCGCGCCGCGTGCGGCCTGACGGTCTCCTTCGACACCGAGTCCGTGCTGCATGCCGTACTGGATCTCAAGGAGGACCCGGAGCTGCGGGCGGCCATGGGCGCGCGCGGGCATCAGGCGGCGCGGGCGCGTCACCACTGGCCCGACCAGGCCCCGGCCTTCGTCTCGCTCCTGGAGCGCTGGGCGGGCGCGACCGCAGCCGCGCCCGCCCCGGCGGTCGGTTACGGCTTCTCCAGGTCGTAGGCGAGGTCGGCCACCCGCACGGTGCGGACCAGCGGGTCCTCGATGACCTTGCGCAGCTCGCCGACGGTGGTGAGGGTGTCCACGAAGGCGTAGGCCAGGCCGTCCTTCGCCGCCCGGCGCAGCCGCTCCAGGGTGAGGTCGAAGTCGCGCAGGTTGGCGTCGTCGTGCTCGCGCAGCAGGTCCACCCAGGCGCGGAAGTTTTTCAGCTCGTCGCCGGGCTGCGAGTCCGGGAGGCTGAAGTCCATATCGTAGCCCCAGGTGATCGGGATCGACCTGGGCCGCTCCTCGTAGACCACCCGCTCGGCCGTCACACCGTGCCGCGCCTCGAAGGCCTTCAGCGCGGCCGCGTCGAGGGGCCGCTCGAACTCGACCACCGACAGCGCCCGCAACTCGGCGGGCAGCCTGGCCAGGACCTTGCGCTGGTCCTCCTTGGGCTGGTTGCCGGTCCTGACGTTCATCAGGGCGTAGCTCAGCGTGGTCATCGCCGACGCGCCCAGCGGCAGGTGGCCGGACACGCGCCCGAAGAAGGTCTGCGTGATCGTGTACTCCTGGCCGCCCTGCGTGACGAACCCGCCGTGCGCGCGCAGCGGCCCGCCGCTCATGGTCATGCCCATCGACCACGGCGTCATCTCGCAGCAGGAGGTGAAGGAGAGCCGGTAGGCCGGGGCGTAGAGCTCGAAGGCCACCCCCAGCACCGTGCTCATCCGATCCGCCCGGTCGCTCCGCTTCTGCAGCAGCACCGGCCCGATCACCGCGACCAGGGTCAGGGCCACCACGATCGCCACCGCGCGCAGCGCGGTCCTGGCCACCCCCCGGCGTACGGCCCGCCGCGTGCTCTTGACGTCGAACTCCGGCATCTCGATCATCGTGCACCTCCATAGACCTCGGCGAAGGCCGAGCGGGCCCGCCACACGGCGGTCTTGATCGCGGCGGTCGTGCGGCCGGTCATCGCGGCCACCTCGACCAGGGAGAAACCTTCGAAGTAGACGAGCTCCAGCAGCTTTCTGGTCTGCTCGGGCAGCCGGTCGAGCGCCTGGCGGACGTCCAGGCCGGTCGCGTCGAAGCCCGGGACGCCCAGCTCGTCGGGGTCGGGCAGGGGCAGCTCGACCCGCCGCCGGCGGACGTGGTCGAGCAGGGTCGTGCGAGCGATGGCCAGCAGCCAGGCCGCCGGGTTCTCGCCGCGCCAGCCGAGGAAGGCCCGGGTCGCCCGGACGAAGGTCTCCTGGGCGAGGTCCTCGGCCAGGTGGGGGTCTCGGGTACGGCGCAGCAGGAAGCCGCAGACGAGCAGCCAGTGCTCGCGGTACAGCTCCTCGATGGTGGCCTCCGCGTCTCGGGGACAGTCATGTCAGGAGAAGACGCCGGCCACGCGGGAATGGTCACACGGCAATCCGGTTGATGTACTGGAAGCATGGCATCGCACCTGATCGACGGCCGAACGGTCACCCTGCCCGTCCAGGTGAGGCAGGCGGCGGTCTGCACCGCCAGCTACGCGGTGCGGGCCGACGCGGCGCGGGCCGTGCTGGCCTACACCGGGGTGGAGGTGGCCGAGGTCCTGCCGGGCAAGGCCGTGTGCACGCTGGTCTTCGTCGACTACGGCGACAGCGACCTGGGCGCCTACCACGAGTTCGGGATGACCTTCCTGGTCCGGGCGCCCGGCGGCGGGCAGCCGGGGGCGTTCGTGCACTGGCTGCCGGTGGACCAGCGCTTCACGCTGGCGGCCGGGCGGGGCATCTGGGGCTTCCCGAAGGAACTGGCGGAGGTCGAGCTGCGGATGAGCTCGCCGTACAAGCGGTGCATCGTGCGCAAGGACGGGCGGCTGGTCCTCGACCTGCTGATCAAGCCCGGCCTGCCGGTGCCCGCCCGGACGCCGGTGACGCCGCTGACGGCCTACACGCACCTGGACGGCATCACGCGGCGGATCCCGGCGACGATGCGCGCCGGAGGGAGCCGGATCAGGCCCGGCGGGGCGCTGATCCGGCTGGGGAACCACCCGGTGGCCAAGGAGCTGAGCGAGCTGGGCCTGCCCAAGCGGGCCCTGCTGACCAGCTACTCGGCCCGGGTGGCGATGTCGTTCGAGGCGGCCGGCCGCTGGAGCGGCGAGCCGGCCTGATCGGCCGGGCGGCTCAGACGATGGGCGGGCGGCCCAGCTTGACCATGCGCCAGGCCGTGCGCCAGGCCATCGGGCGGCGTTCGCCCGCCGGGGTGCGCAGGCCCTCCACGAAGCCGCCGAACCAAGCCTTGAGCGCGCTGCCGGAGCGTTCGCGCAGCAGGGTGAGCACGACCCAGTCGATCAGGTAGAGCGCCGCGAGCGGCCAGGGCAGGTTGCGCCGCGCCAGCCAGACCCGGTTGCGGGCGTTCATCCGGTAGAAGTTCTCGTGCCGCGTGGGCGGCACCCACGGGTGGTACATCACCGTCTCGGCGTCGTACTCGATCCGGTAACCCTCGCCGAGCAGCCGCCAGGCGAGGTCGGTCTCCTCGTGCGCGTAGAAGAAGCGTTCGGGCAGGCCGCCGACCTGGAGGAAGGCGCTGCGCCGTACGGCGGAGGCGCCGCCGAGGAAGGTGGTGACGGGCGAGGAGCGCTCGGGGTCGCCGGCGCGCAGCCGGGGCACGTGCCGCCGCTGGGAGCCGGTGCCGTCGGGGTCCATCACGCGGAAGGAGAGCACGGCCAGGTCGGGCTCGGTGGCGAAGCGCTCGCGCACGTGCGCGGCCACCTTCTGGTTGGCGTACCAGCCGTCGTCGTCGAGGAACAGCACGACGTCGCCCGAGCACTCCTCCACACCACGGTTGCGCCCGGCCGGGATGCCGACGTTCTGCTCCAGGCGGACCGTCTTGAGCACCGCGGACGAGCCGGCGGGCGGCGTGGCCGACACCTCGGGCACGTCGGCCCCGTTGCCCACGATCACCACTTCGACGTCGCCGTCGGTCTGGTTGAACGCGGACTCGACCGCCCGGTTCAGCTCAGCGACCCGGTTGCCCATGGTGAGGATGACGCACGAGATCTTCAACGCGTCATCGCCTCGACGCGTTGAGAGCACGGGCGTGGCATTCTGTCATGATCACCGAGTCTGTCTATGTCCTAGTTTGGGATGGCACAAGAGTATCGGAACCGCAAGTGAACCCCCACCGAAGCGCGGGGGTCCGATCATTACGACGGACGCCGGGCGCGGACGGTTCCTCGTTCATGACAGCCTCCTCGACGCCATGATGCTCACCAGGTGAAGAACCACCTGGAGAGCGGCGGCTACCACGCAGGCCACGGTGAGCACCCGCGTCGCGGTAAGGTCGCCGACCACCATATCGATCACGGCTGTGATCAGGGCGAGGATTGACAGTTCCACCGGCTGCACGATGCGGTGGAACTTCGTCGCGCCGACGATCCGGCGGGCCAGGGCCAGCAGCCCCGACCGCAACTGACCGGCGGAGGCCTCGCTGGCGGCGGGCAGCCCGGCGCGCGCCCGGGCCACGTCGACCAGGTCGGTCTCGGACTTGATGAGGATCGCGCCGAGCGCGGCGGCGAAGCCCATCACCGTGTACCAGTCGGGCAGCGTCTCCGAGGCGCGCCAGCCGAGCCCGGCCAGCAGCGCGGCCTCGCAGAAGTAGGCGCCCACCCGGTCGAGGTAGACCCCGGCCAGCGAGGTCTGCCCGGTCCAGCGGGCCAGCTCGCCGTCGGAGCAGTCGAGCAGCAGGTAAAGCTGGATGAGCAGGAACGACACCACCGCCGCGAGCAGACCGTCGAAGGCCAGCACCACGCCGCCGAGCACGCCGACCACGGTCATCACCCAGGTGACCTGGTTGGGGGTGATCGAGGTCTTGGTCAGCAGCCAGGTGACGTAGATCGACAGGCGGCGCATGTACAGCACGCCCGCCCAGTGCTCGCCGTTGCGGCGCTGGATGTGGGTGGGCGGCTGCGCGACCGCGCGCAGCTCAGTGACCGAGGGACTCGACATAGCTCTCCACCCGCTCCCGCACCTCGGGCTCCGACAGGCGGAGGTGCTCCAGGATGGTGTAGCGGCCCGGCCGGGTGGAGGGCGCGAACAGCACGGCCTCGGTGAACTGCTCGACGGTCAGCCCGATGTCGCCCGGGGTGAGCGGCAACTGGTGCTGGCGCAGGCAGCCCACGACCTGCTCCAGCCGGGCGGCGTCGCCGCGCAGGAAGAAGCAGAAGGCGGCGCCGATGCCGGCCAGCTCGCCGTGATTGGAGGTGCCGGGGAAGAGCTGGTCGACCGCGTGCAGGATCTCGTGGTCGCCGCCGCTGGACGGGCGCGAGGAGCCGGCGATCACCATCGAGAGGCTGGACAGGATCAGCGACTCGGCCAGCACGGTCAGGAAGGCGTCGGACTCGATGGAGTCTTTACGCCCGATCAGCGCCTCGGCCGCGGTGCGGGCCATCGAGCAGGCCAGCCCGTCGATCGGCTCGCCGCGCTCGAGGTTGCCGAGCTGCCAGTCGTCGATCGCCGACAGGTTGCTCACCACGTCGCCCACGCCCGAGCGGACCAGCGCCTGCGGCGCGGTGCGCACCAGGTCGAGGTCGACCAGGATGGCCAGCGGCATCGGGACGCCGAAGGAGCCCTTGCCGCCCTCGTAGGTCAGCGAGGCCGTGGGCGAGCAGATGCCGTCGTGGGACAGGTTGGTCGCCACGGCCACCATGGGGATGCCGGCCAGCGACGCGGCGTACTTGGTGACGTCGATGGTCTTGCCGCCGCCCACGCCGACGACCACCTCGTAGGCGCCCTTGCGCAGGTCGGCGCCGAGCGAGACGGCGGCCTCGACCGAGCCGTCGGCGACGCGGAAGACCTCCGCCTCGGCGAGCGTGGGGGCGATGAGGTGCTCGATGTGGTCGCCCTGGCCCGGGCCGACCGCGACGGCGACCCGGCCGGAGGTGGCCACCCTGCTGTCGGCGAGCAACGCGCCGAGTTGCGCGACCGCGCCCCGCCTGACCTCCATGGTCAGCGGGGCGGGCAACATCCTCGCCAGAAGCGGCATCTGGGCTCCTCGATCAGTAGCCGACGGCGATCTCGCGGGCCTTGGCGAGGTCGTCGTGGTTGTCGACCTCGACCCAGGAGACCTCGCCGATGGGGGCTACGCGGATGTTCTCGCCGCGGGCCACCATCTCCTGGTAGCCGTCCTCGTAGTAGAGCTGGGGGTCACGCTCGAAGGTGGCCTGGAGGGCGTCGGCCAGGCGCTCGGCGGCGCCGGGGCGGATGAGGGTGGCGCCGATGTACTCGCCGTACGCCTCGGCCGGGTCCATCAGCTTGGTGATGCGGCGCAGCTCGCCGCCGGGGCCGAGGGTGACCTTCATCTCCTCGTCGGCCAGCTTCTTCACGTTGTCGACCGCGAGCAGGATGTCGCTGTCCTCGGGCGCGGCCAGTAGGGTCTTCTCGACCGAGACCGGGTGCACGGTGTCGCCGTTGAGCAGCAGCGCGCCCTTGGCGAAGTGCTCACGCGCGCACCACAGGGAGTAGGCGTTGTTCCACTCCTCGGCCTTGTCGTTGTGGACCAGCTCCAGGGTGACGCCGTAGCGCTCCTCGAAGGCGGCCTTGCGCTCGTGCACGGCCTGGGCCTGGTAGCCGACGATGATCACGATGTCGCGCAGCCCGACCGCGGCCAGGTTGCGGATCGAGATGTCCATGATCGTCGTTTCCCCGTCGACCGGCACCAGCGCCTTGGGCAGCGTGTCGGTGTAGGGCCGCAGGCGACGTCCGGCTCCAGCGGCCAGCACCATTCCCAGCAACGTGCACTCCTCGGTCGAGCATGACTTGTGTGGCACCCAAAGGTTAGTTGCCAGATGGCCCTGATCGGGTAATCCGGTGTCAGTCCAGGGTTCCCGCCTCGGTCACCTCGCCGCCCGCACGGGGCGCGGCCAGCCAGCACGTCAGGCTCTCCCAGCCGAAGAAGGCCCACAGGTAGGCGGCCAGCAGGCCGAACCCCACGGTGGGCCAGCCCGCCACCACGCCCAGCGAGACGGCGATCATCCGGCCGTCCCAGCCGAGTCCGAAAGTGGACAGCCACGGTGGCGGGTAGACCCGCTGGCGCAGCCGGTAGACCAGGTCGTAGTGGTGGAAGGCCATCGCGCCGAGCAGCGCGAAGATCCACAGCGGGTGCACGGCGTGGGCGAAGCCGACGGCCGCGATGCAGCAGTACTCGATCGCCCGCAGGATCGGCGGCACCAGCCAGTCGTAGCGGCCGTCGTGCGGGGCCGAGCTGCCCGGCCCGGCCAGCAGCAGCGTGACGGCGAAGGCCAGGATCGCCCAGTCGTCGGAGCCGGCCACGCCGATCGCCATCAGCACGCCGATGACGAAGGCGGCGACGACGAGCGGCGGCAGGGGCGGGAGCTGGCCGGCGACCAGCAGGCCCATGCCGCGCGAGAGCGGGCCGTCGTCGCGGTAGGCCACCACGCGGCTGCGCGGGATGGGGGTGAGCTGCACCGAGATCATGCCGTCGCCCTTTCGATGCGGCCGGCGAGCTGGTAGAGCAGCGCGACGCCGCCCCAGGCCAGCAGCGCGAGGAAGGTCACGCGGGCGTTGAACAGGGCGGCGGTGACCGCGATGAGCGCCATGCGCTCCCCGATCGGCAGCACGATCATCTTCTTCAGCCAGCGGGTGAGCGTGTCGCGCTCCAGCCGGGCGCGCAGGCCCAGGGGCCCCTGGTCGGCCGGCTCCATGAGCGAGCGCGGCGGCCGGGCCCAGGAGGCGCCGACCTTGGCCGCGTCGGCCACCGCGCCGGAGAAGGAGAAGTCGAGCGTGTGCCGGACCACCTGGAGCACCATGGCGGCCACCGCGAGCTGCCAGATGCCGTCCGGGTTGCCCTGCCCGGCCGAGTAGCCGACCGCCAGGCCGACGTAGACCACGTACTCCTTGAACCGGTCGGCCATGGCGTCGGACCAGGAGCCCAGCGGGGTGAAGGTCCTGGTGTAGCGAGCGAGCTGCCCGTCCACGCAGTCGAGCACGAACGAGAGATAGACGAGGACGGCGCCGGCGACCTGGGCCGCCCTCGCGCCGTAGGTGAACCACGCCGCCGCGGTCACGGCCAGGCCGATCGAGATGCCGGTGACCGCGTTGGGGGTGAGCTTGAGCCGGGCGGCCAGCCGGACCAGGGGCCTGGTCCAGCTCGACACGAAGTAGGTGGCGAAGAAGCCGTCGTCGGACTTGACCGCGGTGTCCAGCCGTACGCGGGCCTCGTCGACGTCCGCCAGCGCGGCGATGGCCGTGTCGGCGGAGGACTGGCCGGTCACCCGGTCGCAGTGGAGCGGGCCGGCGTCGGCCGCGCGGACGCCGACGCCCGAGCGGACCAGCCCGACCAGCAGCAGGTCGACGGTCTCGATCGGGCTCACCGGGCCGAGCCGGCCCGCCTGGACCAGGTCGGCGAGCTCGTCGGCGATGTCGGCCAGCGTCGCGAGGTCGCGCTCGCTCACCTGGAGCACGCCCAGGAAGGTGGCGTTGGCCTCGGGCACCGTGTGGAAGGAGCTGCCCGCGGCGGCGACCTTGCGGGCCTGCAGCCGCACGGGCGGGCGCAGCGGGCCGGGCGGGCGCTCGGTCGAGACCAGGGCCGCGGTGTCGCTCGCCGGATGCTCCAGCAGCAGCGCGAGGGCTTCGGTATGCGCGACGAGATCGCCGGGCAGCACGACGACCGGCCCCTGCTGGAGCCGGACGAGGGCGGCCACCGCGCGCAGGTCGCCGGCCGGTCCGCCGCCGGCCGCCACGGTCTGCACGTCGTGCACGGGCAGGGTGACGAGCTGGTCGTTGAGCCGGTCGAGCAGGGTGCCGTCGGCGCAGGCGAGGCGGGTGGCCGGCACGCCGGCCAGCACCACCGCGGTCGCGGTGGGCTTCTGTGGGGTCATGGACGGTCGCCTCGGGCTGGACGACATCTGGTCTCGCCGCGGGCTCGGCGGCGTGTCACTCTGCAAAGCGCAGGTCTCCTCCCGGTCGCGAGGGAGTGCGTGGACACAGCGTAGCGACGTAGTGGCCGAATCGACCGTTACCCTCGCCGTATGACCGTTGAATCTCGTCTGCGTTCGGTCGCCGTGGTCCTCGCCGGCGGCGTGGGCCAGCGGCTTGGCCTGAACACCCCCAAGCAGCTCCTCAAGATCGCCGGGAAGACGATCCTGGAGCACACGCTGGCGCTGTTCAACGCCTCGCCCGAGATCGACGAGATCATCGTGCTGATGACGCCCGGCTTCACGCCCGAGGCGGAGGAGATCGTGGCCCGCGCCGGCTTCGGGAAGGTCAGCCAGATTCTCGAAGGCGGCGATTCCCGGACAGAGACCACATGGCGGGCACTCAAGGCGCTCGGGCCGGCCGAGTGCAACGTGCTGCTGCACGACGCGGTCCGGCCGCTGCTCAAGCCGTCGATCATCACCGAGTGCGTGCAGGCGCTGAAGGTGTACGAGGCGGTCGACGTGGCCATCCCCAGCTCCGACACGGTCGTGGTGGCCGCGCCGGGGCCGCGCGGCGAGATCATCCGTGACATCCCCGACCGGGCGCGGCTGCGGCGGGGGCAGACCCCGCAGTGCTTCCGGCTCTCGGTCATCCGCGAGGCCTACGAGCGCGCCTTCGCCGACCCCGACTTCGAGCGGCAGCCGGCCACCGACGACTGCGGCGTGGTCCTGCGCTACCTGCCGGACGTGCCGATCTACATCGTTCCCGGCAGCGAGCACAACATCAAGGTCACCCACCCGGTGGACGTGCACATCGCCGACAAGCTCTTCCAGCTCACCGCGGCCACCGCGCCGCTGCCCACGAGCTTCGCCTACCGCGAGGCGCTGGCCGGCAGGACCGTGGTGGTCTTCGGCGGCAGCTACGGCATCGGGGCCGACGTGGTCGAGCTGGCCCGGAGCTACGGCGCCGAGGTGCACTCCTTCTCCCGCACCCAGAACGAGGTCCGGGTCGAGGACTACGACTCGGTCGCCAAGGCCCTGGCCAAGGTCGGGCGGGCCGACTTCGTGGTCAACACCGCGGGCGTGCTGCACACGGGCAAGCTCGCCGAGGCGAGCGACGAGGCCATCGCCGAGACCGTCGGGGTCAACTACCTGGGGCCGGTGAACGTGGCCAGAGCCGCCCACCCGTACCTGCGCGAGTCGCGCGGCCGGCTGCTGCTCTACACCTCCAGCTCCTACACCCGCGGCCGGGCCGGCTACAGCCTCTACTCCTCCTCCAAGGCCGCCGTGGTCAACCTGACCCAGGCGCTGGCCGACGAGTGGGCCGCCGACGGCATCCGCGTCAACTGCGTCAATCCGGAACGGACCAGCACCCCCATGCGGGAGCGGGCGTTCGGCGACGAACCCGCCCACACCCTGCTGTCTCCCCGCGCGGTCGCCCAGACCTCCATCGACGTGCTCGTTTCCGACCTCACCGGCCAGGTTGTCGATGTCCGCCTGGAAGGGGCAGTTACTCTCTGAACGCATGAGGAGACTCTGCGCGATCATCGCCCTGCTGGGCGCCTACCCTCTGCTGCTGCTCACCGCGCTGTGGCCGGCCCCGGTCCTGTTCGCGCTGGTGGCCGCCGGGTCCTACGCCGCAGAGCTCCTCGCTCCCCGGGTCGCCAAGTCCTTCGTGGACCTGCTGTCGAAGGTGCACCTCGGGGTCACGCTGCGCTTCGCCGTACGGGAGATGGCGGCGGTGCTGCTGGTCGCGCGGACGGCCGGGGCCGACTCGCCGTGGCTCGCCGGCCTGGCCGCCGGACTGTTCGCCATGCACGGCGTGCGGGCCGTCCAGACCGGGCTGGCGATGCGGCTGCGGCAGACGCTGGCCACGATGCCGGTGTCCACCCGCAACCTGGACGTCTCCGAGCTGCGCATCCCGTCCACGCCGCCGAACTTCCTGATCAACCATCGCGGGGTGCGCTGGCTCTACCTCGACGCGCTGCCGGTGCTGGGCGCCGCCTTCGGCGCCGCCGCGGGCGCGCTGGGCGCGGGCCTGGCGCTGGCGATCGGCCTCGCCGCCGCGCTCGCCCTCGTCCCATGGGTACGGCGAGCCGCCCCGCTCACCGATCGCGAACGCGTGCTGGAGATCGCCGACCGCAGGGTCCGCGAGTTCGCGCCCGAGGTGGTCCTGTACTTCTCCGGCGCGGCCGAGGCGGCCTACCAGGCCCGGATGTGGCTGCCGACGCTGGAGCGGCTCGGCCGGCGCTGCATCGTGGTGCTGCGCGAGCGCGGCATGACCGAGCGGCTGGGCCCGACCTCGCTGCCGATGGTCTGCATCCCGGCCAGCGCCGACCTGATGGGCTTTCGCGCGCTGGGCAGCGCCCGGCTGTGCCTGTACGTCGCCAACGTCGGCAAGAACATCCACATGCTGCGCATCCAGGGGCTGCGCAGCGCCTTCATCGGGCACGGCGACAGCGACAAGGAGGCCTCGTTCAACCCCTTCTCCAAGGTCTACGACGAGGTGTGGGTGGCCGGGCCTGCCGGGCGCGACCGCTACCGCAAGGCCGAGGTGGGGGTGCGCGACGAGGACGTCCACGAGGTGGGGCGGCCGCAGCTCGACGGCATCCTGACCGAGGGGCCGGGCCTGCCGTACAAGACGGTGCTGTACGCGCCCACGTGGGAGGGCTGGACCGACGACCTGTTCCACACCTCGCTGCCGTCCATGGGGCCGCGCCTGGTGCGGGCGCTGATGGAGCTGGGCGTGCGGGTGATCTACAAGGCGCACCCGCTGACCGGCTACCGCGACCGGGCGGCGGCGCGGGCGCACCGCAAGGTCGTGACGCTGCTGGAGGGGGCGAACCTGGCCGCGGCCAAGGCCCGGCACCCGTCCTCACCAGGGACGGCGACGCAGTTCAACCACCTGGTGGTGAGCGGGACCGAGCCGCACCTGTACGACTGCTTCAACCTCGCCGACCTGATGGTCGCCGACATCTCCAGCGTGGTGCCCGACTTCCTGGCCAGCGGCAAGCCGTACGCGGTGACCAACGTGGCCGGGCTGCCCGAACGCACCTTCTTCGACCGCTATCCCAGCACGGAGGCGGGCACGCTGATCGGCCAGGACCTGGCGGACCTGGCCGCCTTCGTCGAGGGGCCGGACGAGCTGGCCGAGGCGCGGCGCAAGCTCAGGACCTACCTGCTGGGGCCCGAGTACCCGGACGCGATGACGAGGTTCGGCAACGCGGTGGACCGGGCCCTGCAGCAGGATTAGAGGCCGCGCGGCGGGCGGGCGAGCTTGCGCGGGCTGGTCAGGAAGCCCCAGCCCCACGACAGGTGCATCGTGGCGTAGACCGCCATGAGCCGGGCCTTGACGCCGAACGGCAGGCCGCTGCCGGTCAGCACGGTGCCCGCGCCGATGGCCAGCAGGTAACCGCCGGGGATGATCAGGCCGAGCGGGAACCACGGCGAGACCAGCAGGCCGGCGAGCATCGCCACGACCGCGGCGGGCGGGGCGAGGTAACGCAGGTTGATGGTGCCCTCGTGGGTGCGCGCCACCACGCGCCGCCAGCGGCCGTAGTGGAAGTACTGCTTGGCCAGCGCCTTGATGGTCGGGCGCGGGCGGTAGGAGACGCGCATCCGGGGCTGGAACCAGACCAGGCCGCCGCTCTCGCGGATGCGGTGGTTCATCTCCCAGTCCTGGGCGCGCTGGAAGTGCTCGTCGTACCCGCCCACGCGGCGCAGCGCGGTGCGGCGGAAGACGCCCAGGTAGACGGTGTCGGCGGGGCCTGCCGTACCGCCCACGTGGAAGGCCGCGGCGCCCACGCCGATCTTGGAGGTCATCGCCCGGGCGACGGCCTGCTCGAAGGGGGTGACGCCCTCGGCGGCCATGATGCCGCCGACGTTGTCGGCGCCGGTCTCGCGCAGCGTCTCGACGGCGACCCGGAGGTAGTCGGCCGGGAGCATCGCGTGGCCGTCGACCCGGGCCACGATCTCGTTGCGGGAGGCGCCGATGGCGGCGTTGAGCGCGTTGGGGGTGCGTCCGGTGGGGTTGGGCACGACGACGACGCGGGGATCACGGGCGGCGATCGCGTCGGCGACCTCCTGCGTGCGGTCGTGGGAGGGGCCAACGGCCAGCACGACCTCGATCGGGCCCGGATAGTCCTGGGACAGGACCATCTGGACGGCCTCGTCGAGGTGGCGCTCCTCGTTGAGCACGGGCATGATCACGGAGACGGGCGGCCAGAGGCCGGTCTGCGTGGACGGCGAGTCGGGGAACTGCTTCATGGCGGCCCTCACGCTACTGTACGAGCAGGGTGGTTGGGCAATCTTGACGGTTGCCGGTCTTTACGGTGGAGGCAACGTGGAGGACGCCGGGATCAGTGTGGGCGGCGACGCCTACGGAGGCGTCACCCTGCCGCGGTCGGCTCGCAAGAGCCCACGGCGGCGGCGCCGCAACCTGATCCTGTCCGGCGCGCTGTCGTGCGTGGTGCTGGCCGGCACCGGCGCGGTCTGGGCGACCTCGACCTACGGCCTCGGCGGCTTCGAGGCGGTCGAGGCGGGCGCCTCCGGCATCCAGTCCGACGGGGCGCTCAACATCCTGCTGGTCGGCGTGGACAAGCGCGACAACCTGTCCCGGCGCGAGCAGCGCGACCTGCGCCTCGGCCGCGAGGTGGGCCAGCGCACCGACACCATGATGCTGATCCACCTGTCGGCCGACCACCGCCGGATCACCGTGGTCAGCCTGCCGCGCGACTCCTGGACGACGATTCCCGGCAAGGGCCACCACAAGATCAACTCGGCCTACCAGCTCGGCGGGCCGTCGCTGACGCTCAAGACGGTCCAGCAGGCCACCGGGCTGCCGATCAACCTGTACGTCGAGGTCAACGTGCTGGGCTTCATCGACGTGGTCGACTCGCTCAAGGGCGGGGTCACCGTCTGCACGCCGGTGCCGATCAACGACAAGAAGATCAATTTCAACCTGGCGGCCGGCACGCACCAGCTCGACGGGATCCAGGCGCTCTTCTACGCCCGCACGCGCGCCACCGTCCGCTCCGACTTCGACCGCATCGACCGCCAGCAGCAGGTCATGTCCGCGCTGCTGGACAAGGTGCTCAGCCCCGCGACGCTGACCGACCCGGCGGCGCTCGGCAAGTTCATCAAGAGCGTCCAGGCGAGCGTGAAGATCGACCCGCAGAAGGATCTCAACTCGCTGGTGACGCAGTTGCGCGACACCTCGCTCGACGACGTGCGCTTCGCCTCCATCCCGATCGCCGACCCCGACTACCGCACGCCCACCGGGGAGTCGGCGGTCAAGTGGGACCAGGCAGGAGCCAAGGACCTGTTCCGCCGGATCGCCGCCGACGAGGACCTCGGCCGGCCGAGCCCCTCCCCATCGGCCTCCGCGCCCGCCACGCCCACGGCCAGCCCGTCGCCGCTGACCGTGCCGCCCGCGCGCATCACCATGCGGGTGCTCAACGGCACCGACATCCAGGGGCTCGGCGCCCGCACCCGCGACGCGCTGCTGGCCTCGGGCTTCGTCATCCCGGAGACCGCCGGCAACACCCCGAAGAAGGACTTCACCCGCACGGTCATCCGCTACGGCCCCGGCCGCGAGGACTCCGCCCGCACGGTCGCCGCGGCGCTGCCCGGAGCCGAGCTGAAGCTCACCGACAAGCCCGGCATCGAGGTCGTGCTCGGCAGCGACCAGCCCAAGGTGCGCAAGGTGAAGGCGAACGCCGTGGTCACGCCCAGCCCGTCCGCCTCGGCCTCCGCCGCCCCGACGGCCGCACCGGTGACCAGGACGGCAACCCAGAACATCTGCAAAAATTAGGCATACTCTTCCCAATGCAGGGCAGTTCGCTCATCATGGTGGTCAAGTCCAGGTGGGAGAGCCCCTGCATCGTGCTGGAAGTCATCGGCGACCTGGATTCCTCTGGAGTCCCCCGGCTGCGCGCGGCGATCGATTCCGCCTGCGCGTCCGGAACTCCACCCCATCTCGTCCTCGACCTGACCGAGGTCCCGTTCTGCGACTCGACGGGGCTGGGGCTGCTCGTCTCCACCCTCAAGCGGGTACGGCAGGCGCGCGGCCGCCTGGTCCTGGTCCTCGGCCCCGGCATGATCGCCCGGTTGCTGACGATCACCAACCTCGACGGGCACTTCGAGACGACCGATTCGCTGCCCGACGCACTGCTGGCCGCGGCCTGACCGGCTTGTCTATGATCGTGGCGAGAATCCCGGCTCCGGAGGCTCGCCACCTTGTTCGAGCAGTTCCCCGAGCCTGCCCGATCCCAACTGGTCGCCGCGGGCGAGGAGGGCAGGACGCGACCCGAGTGGTGTTTCGCCCGTGGCCCCGTGCGGGTGGCCTTCTGGGCACCGTACCGCGGCGCGGACCCGGTCGTGACCTGGCACTTCGAGCCCGGCCCCGACCCGCGTGCGGGCTCAGCGCTGCTGCGTGAGGCGGTCGGCTCGCTGGGCGTGCCGAAGATGATCCACGACATCGCGCTCAAGCCCGGCCTCACCCCGGTCCTGGACCGCTCCACCGAGCACGCCGCGGTGCTCGGCGCCGGCTTCGAGCTGGAGGTCGAGCGGCACCGGCTGGAGTGGCAGGCCGGGGCCGACCTGCCCGCCGATCCCGGGCGGCTGACCTACGTCCCCGCGCTCGACCTGGGCGAGCAGGCCGTGCTCGACCTGCTGGTGCGCATCTCGCGCGGCTCGCTCGACCACGACACCCGCGTCGAGCTGGCCACCAGCGGCGCGGAACACGAGGCCCGGGTCATGTACGCCGACCTCGTCCACCGCCGCGCCAAGCCGAGCTGGTTCGCCGTCGGCCTGCTCGGCGGCGAGCCGGTCGGCCTGGTGGTGCCGGACGACCACTCCATCGCCTACATCGGCGTCGTCCCCGAGCACCGCGGGCACGGCTTCGTCGACGACCTGCTCGCGTACGGCACGCGCACCCTGGCCGAGGCCGGACTGGAGCGCATCGTCGCCGCCACCGACGTGGCGAACACACCGACCGCCGCGGCGTTCCGGCGCGCTGGCTACGCTGAGGTCGGCCGCCTGTTCCGCTACTACTGGAGGGGCCGATGAGGCTCGGTGTGATGTTCGACCGCGGGCTGCCGCCCGAGGAGCTCGTGCCCTTCGCCCGGGCCCTGGACACCATGGCCGGGATCGAGGACCTCTGGGTCGTGGAGGACCTCGGCTGGACCGGCGGGCTCACCTCGGCCGCCACCGCGCTCGCGGTCACCTCCCGGTTGCGGGTCGCGGTCGGCATCACGCCCGCGCCGCTGCGGAACCCGGCGCTGCTGGCGATGGAGCTGGGCAACCTCGCCCGCCTGCACCCCGGGCGCTTCGTCGCGGGCATCGGGCACGGCGTGCGGGAGTGGATGCGGCAGGCCGGCGTGGCGCCTCGATCGCCGCTGTCGCTGCTGGAGGAGACCCTGGTCTCGGTGTCCGCGCTGCTGAGCGGCGAGCAGGTGAGCCTGGACGGCCGGGAGGTCCGGCTGGACGGGGTGCGGCTCGTGCACCCGCCCCAGGTGCCGCCGCCGCTCATGACCGGCGCGATCGGGCCCAAGTCGCTGGCGTTGTCGGGGCGGCTGGCCCAGGGCACCATCGTGCCCGAGGGGTACGGGCCGGAGCGGGTGCGGGCGGCCCTGGAGGCCATCGCGCCCACCGGGCCGCACGAGCTGGTGGTGCTCACCTACCTGTGCTCGGGCGAGCTGCCCGAGCCTCTGGCGGCGGAGATGGCCGGGTTCCTTCAGGTGCCCGCGTCGGAGGTCGCCTCACTCTCCGGCACGCCCGACGAGGCCGTCGCGCGGCTCCGCGCGTTGTGGGAGGCCGGGGCGGACACGGTCGTCCTGCGGCCCACCGGCCCGGAGCCGCTCCGCCTGGTGGTCGACCTGCTGGGCGCGCTGTAGCGCTTACCGCTCGGGCGGGTCGGCGGGCGTCGTGGCCTTGGAGCGGGTACGGCGGGCCGCACGGATCAGGCCGCGGGCCGCGGCGATGGCGGCCGAACCGACCGCGCCGACCAGCGGTTCCCGCTCCTCCTGCGCGCTGGGCCCGGTGTCGGGTTCCGCCGGATCCACGCACCCGGCCCGGCAGGCTTCGAGCTGCGCCGCGAAGGCCAGACCGAGGAAGAGCGCGATCGAGCTCAGGAACGCCCAGAGCAGCAGCGCCATGATCGCCGTCAGCGGCCCGTAGGTGCTGCCGAAGGTGCCGCTGCTGCCGGTGTAGAGGGAGAACCCGAAGGTGAACACCGTCCACAACGCCAGGGTGACCAGCGCGCCGAAGGCCAGCCAGGTGTGCCCGGGCTGCCGCCGCCGGGGCGCGGCGCGGAACAGCACCGAGGCCGAGGCGAGCGCCAGCAGGAAGCCCACCGGCCAGCGCACCACGTCGAACCCGAACCGCAGCCCCGGCCCCCACCCGTACACCTCGGCCAGCGCCCCGCCGATCGCGCCGCCGCCGACCATCGCGGTGAAGCCCGCGACCATGAGCGCGCCCGCCGTCGAGGCGAGCACGACCGCTCTGCCGTACTTGCGGTGGAAAGGACGGTCGCGTTCCATGCCGTAGATCCGGTTCGCGCCGCGCTCGACCTGGGCCATGGTGCTGGTGAGCGAGACGAGGGCGGTGACGAGGCCGAGCACCAGCGCGACGACGTCCCGCCGCCTGGCGCCGCCGCCGAGCACGTCCATGACCGCCGCGCCGCCCTCGCCGGGCGCCAGGCGGGCCAGCGCGAGCTCCAGCACCTGGCCGAGATGCTCCTGGTGGGTGACCGAGCTGAGGCCGACCAGGGCGATCGCGCCGGGGATGATCGACAGGCAGAGCTGGAACGCGAGCGCTCGCGAGTGGCTCATGCCGTCGCCGTAGCGGAAACGGACGAAGGAGTCGTGGGCCAGGTGGCGGAAGCCGTACTGGCGCAGCGTGGTCCACGCGTCGTCGGCGGACAGCTCCATCGTGCGCGTCTGCGGCACCAGTGTCGCGGATCCCATTATCTAATGATTTCAGGAATGCTGGCCGAATAGAGCAGGTCACGCAGGTCGGGCTCCGTTTCGCGGTCGGCCCGCCACACCAGCCTCATCCAGCACTCCTGCAGTTCCTCGGCGAGCGGCACCCGCACCAGCGTGCCCGCATCGAGCTCGGCCGCCAGCGTGAAGTCCGGCAGCAGCACCGCTCCGATGCCCTGCGCTGCCCAGCTCCGCGCCACGAAAACGCTCGACACCCGGGCCAGGTCGTCGTGCGGGGCGAGATACCGCTCGGTCAGCACGTGGAAGGAGCACGCCTTCGGGCCCAGGATCATCCGGTGCCCGCGCAGCTCCGCGCGCGTCACCGGCCCGCGTCCCGCGAGCGGGTGATCCCCCCGTACGGCCAGCGTCGGGACCACCGGTTCGAGGTCCACGTACGCCAGCTCGGGCGGCAGCGCCGCCACCCGCGAGTCGAGCGTCAGCCCCGCGTCCAGCTCGCCGCCGCGCACGCGCTCCATCAGGTCGGTGTGGTTGTCGGCGCGGTCCACCCGCACGTCGAGGTCGGGCCGCGTCTCGCCCAGCCGGCGCAGCAGGCTCGGCAGGCGGGTGGCGATCATCGTCTCCATCGCGCCGAAGCGCAGCGTCCTGGGCAGCCCGGCCACCTCCCGGCGGGCCCGTTCCACCTCGTCCAGCAGGCGTGGCGCGCGTGAGCTCAGCCGCTCGCCCGCCTCGGTCAGGTCCATGCCGCCGTGCCGCCGCACGAACAGCGCCACGCCCAGGTCGGCTTCGAGCACCCTGATCTGCTGCGACACCGACGACGGCGCCAGGTCCAGCGCGGTCGCGGCGTCGGTGACCGTACGGTGCTCGACGACGGCCAGGAAGGTTCGGAGCTGTCGCATCTCCACGATTCGGATTAACCGCACGAAGGGTGCGGTTCTTCCGGTGGAGCGGTGGGGGTGGCCGCTTCGATGCTGGGGCCATGCTCGACACCCGTACTACTCCGTCGGCCGGTCTGCGGCTCCTGGGCCTCTCCACCGGCTTTTTCATGGTCCTGCTCGACAGCAGCATCCTGAACGTCGCCCTGCCCGACATCTCCGCCTCCCTCGGCGGGACCCTCACCGGGCAGCAATGGACGGTCAGCGCCTACGTGATCGCCTTCGGCGCGCTCCTGCTCTCCAGCGGCGCGCTGGCCGACCGCTTCGGCGCCGGGCGGGTCTTCCGCCTGGGCCTCATCGCCTTCGCCGCCGCCTCTTTGCTCTGCGCGCTCGCGCCCAGTCTGCCGTTGCTCGTGCTCTTCCGTGCCTTCCAGGGAGCCGCCGCGGCGGCCATCCCCGCCAGCACCCTGTCCCTGCTCGGCGCCCTCTACCCCGCCCCCGCCGCCCGCGCTCGCGCCGTCGGCACCTGGGCCGTCCTCACCGGCCTCGGCTTCGCCGCCGGGCCGCTCGTCGGGGGTCTGCTGGTGGACCTGGGCGGCTGGCGGACCATCTTCCTGGTCAACCTCCCCCTGGCCCTCCTCGGCCTGGCCCTCACCGCGACTTTCCGAAACGCCGCCACCCCCTCTCCCACCTTTCCCGCCGCCGCTTCGAGCGTCCCCCCTCTTGGGCCCGCCGAGCGACCCGCCGCCCCCTCCTTGCCCACCACACCACTGGACTGGCGCAGTCAGACCGCCGCCGTCGTCACGCTGGGCCTGCTCACCGCGGCCGTGCTGGAGCGCAGCGCACTCCTCGGCCTGCTCACCCTCCTCGCCCTCCCGATCCTCCTCCTCACCGAGCGCCGCAGCCCCGCCCCCGCCTTTCCCCCGCGCCTCCTCCAGATCCGCCGCCTCCGCCGCGTGACCCTGCTCGGCACCGCCCAGCAGTTCGTCATGGCCTCCGTCCTGTTCACCCTCGGCCTGTACTTCCTCCAGGCCCGGCACCTGACCCCCGGTCAGACCGGCCTGGCCCTCCTCCCGTACACCATCGGCCCCGCCACCATCGGCCCGCTGGTCGGCCGCCTGGTCGCCGCCCGAGGCCCCGAACTCCCCACCCGGCTCGGCCTGACCCTCGGCGCCACCGGAACCGCCCTCACCGCCCTGGCCATCCTCACCGGCGCACCCCTCGCCCTCCTCATGACCGGCCTCCTGATCGCCGGCCTGGGCACCCCGCTCACCCTCGTCCCCCTCACCGCCATGACCGTCGCCGCCGCTCCCCCGGGCACGGGCGGCGTCGCCGGCGGCCTGTTCAACGCCTTCCGCCAGGTCGGCGCCGCCCTCGGCGTGGCCGGACTCGGCGGCCTCGTCGCCCTCTTCGACCCTGTCGAGGGCACCGCCACCGCCCTCGCCCTGGGCGCCGCCGTACTCGCCGGCGCCGCCGTCCTCCGCCCCTAACCCTCCCGAGCCGTCGTGTGCACGTACCCCACCACCGCGGCCAGCAGGAGCACCCCCCACAGCAGGAAGACCGGGTACGTCCCCGCGAACCCCCAGTTCCCGTCCAGGACCTCCTCCCCTCCCCCAGGCGCGCAGGTACGGCTGACGCCGAACGCCAGGCAGCCGGTCATCATCGCCCCGTACTGCGCCACCAGCAGCCCCACCACGGTCGCCGGCACGACCGCGACCCACCTAGGCACTCTCCGCCCCCCGATCACCCGCCCCCACCGACTGACCAGCCCCAGCGTCAACCCCGCCCCCGCCACGGGCCCGGCCACCAACACCCCCCAGAACACCGGCGAACCCCCCAGCTCCCCGATCCCGGCCCCGCCCGCCACCCCGAACGGCACCCCCAGCCCCCACAGCAGATGCGGCACCGAGAACCCGGCCACCGGCACCGCCGCCGCCCCCCACGTCACCGCCCTGACCCACCGGCTGGGCCGAACGCCCGGTTGTGCACCCCGCCCCGCCTGCCTTCGTGCACTCCACCCCGCCAGCACCCCACCCAGCACCAGCCCGACCCCACCCAGCACGAGCTGCCACCCGGGCGTCGGATCGTCCGTCTTCCCGAACACCAGCCGCATGACCACGTTCCCCGGCGCCACCACCGCCAGCCCGGCCGCCCCCACCCACCCGGCCGCCAGGATCAGACGCCTCGCAGAAGCTCTCATGACCGCCACGCTAGGCAGCCCGCCCTGCCACCGATTCCCTCCAAGGAGGGAACCCCCTCCCTCCTCCGGGGGACCACTTCCGAGGCGCGCGAAGATTTCTGCAACAACGACAGCGGCTGAGACGTCCTTGGGTGGTGGAGTTCGAAGAGTTCGTCCGCGCCAGAAGCCATGCGTTGCTGCGCTACGGCCTGGTGCTGACCGGCAGCGCTGACGACGCCGCCGATCTGGTGCAGGAGGCGTTGCTCAAACTGAGCTCCTCCTGGCGCCGGGTGCGCAACAAGGACGATCCCGAGGGGTACGTCCGGACGGTCATGGCCCGGCAACACGTGAGCTGGTGGCGGCGGCGACGGCGTGAACAGCTCACCGCCGAAGTGCCGTCACCGGTGCACCAGGACGAACACGAGCTGGACGACATCTGGCAGCGGCTACGGGCGCTGCCGCCCAAGCAGCGCGCGGTGCTGGTGCTGCGCTACTACGACGACCTCACCGACGCGGAGATCGCCTCGCGGCTGGGCATCTCGCAGGCCACCGTACGCAGCCAGGCCTCTCGTGCGCTGGCCACCCTTCGCATCCGCGCACAAGCCCTCACCGGGAGGCGGCGATGACGACCGAGGAGAAGCTGGCCCAGGCGCTGCGCACGATCGCCGATCGAGCCGAGAACCGGGACGTGCTGCCCGGCGTGCTGGCGAAACGGCGGCTTCGGGCCCGCAGACGGGCGACCGGGGCGTTGGCCGGGATCGTCGCGGTGGCCATGGCCTGGGGAGTGCTCGCCTTGCGGCCGCGCTCCCCTGTGGTCACGGGACCTCCCCCGCCTGATGCGGGGTCGATCGAGCGGGTCTGGCCCCAGGCGGTCTTCACCATGCCCAAGGGCCCGAGGGTCCTGGCGGCGATCAACGCCACAGAGGTGCTGATCTGGAACGAACGAGGAACCCTGGAGGTGTACGACGCCGTGACCAGGCGGTCGCGAATCGTCGCCACCCTCGCCGAGGCCCCGCAGTACCGCACGGTCGATGGTGACCGGGTGCTGTGGCTCGCCGACGGCCACGCTTGGGTCGCTCCCCTGCGAGGCGGTGGCAAGCCCACGAAGGTGGGGCCGATCACCGGGGAGAACGTCGATCGGATCGCCCTCGCAGGCGAGCACGTCATCTGGTCGTCGCCTCTGAACGGCGTCTGGCGGATGAGCGTCAAGGGCGGACGGCCTGAGCGAGTGGCCAGGTCCAAGGGCCTCCAGCTCGTGGAGTGGCCCTGGGCGACCGACGAGCCGCTCGACGTGCGGACGAATCCGACGCGGGTCGTGAACCTGGTGACGGGACAGCGCATCAAGATCCGTCCTGTGCGGGGAGTCGAGAGGTTGCGCTGCGGGCCGGCGTGGTGCGTCGGCTCTCGCGGACAGGACACCGTCGTCCAGCGCACCGACGGGTCCTGGAGCCGCGTGCACCGGGGAGGTATGCCCGATCACCCCTACCGGGGCCGGCTCTTCCTCGGTTCCGGAGAGATCTACGACGCATCCACCGACACGACGGTGACCTTCAAGGGCGCGGAACGAGCCGGCGGAGGCAGGCACTGGTACGGCGGCACCGGGGTCCTCTTCTGGCCCCGGGGCGATGCACTCGTGGTGATCAACCTGGCCGCGATCCCCTAACGGACCCGCTGCGCCCGGACCGCTGTCGAAGAGATGGCCGCGAGTTCAGGTCGGGCCGGCAGGAACAGGGTCGTGATGCCCAGTGCCTCGTTCATCGTGGCCAGCTGGGCTTCGCGCTCCCCTTCGAAGGCGTTTCGTACGCCTCGGATGATCACGTCGGCGGCGTGGGCGCGGCAGTAGTCCACGGTCAACCCGCTCCAGGCGGCGACCGACACGTTTTCCCACTCCGTCGGGAGGCTCGCCTGGATGTCCCGGGCGCGTTCCGCGCCGGCCTTGGTGGGGCGCTTGGCGTCGTTGACGGCGACCAGCACCGTCACGTGGGCGAACAACCGGCGCGCTCGCTCCACGATGTCCCGATGGCCTTCGGTGAAGGGGTCGAAGGTTCCGGGGTAGACGGCGCGGGGGCCGTCGGCAGGCTGGGGGAGCATCGCCACATGCTATGTGCTGCCCTGTCGTTGATCGGCTGCGCCGTACGCTTCGGCGCACGACCGGCGGGCGCTGGGCGCTGAGGGCTTCCACGCCGTCGAGGAGCCGCTGCAGGCCGAACTCGCGGCTGCTGTCCAGTGGCGTCGCCGGACGAGGCGAGGGCGGCGCGCAACGCCGGAACACGGTCGGCGGCGTGGTCGGGCAGCAGCCTGAGGACAGGGCTGGGCTGCCGCCCGGCGTCCATGGCTGGGTGCCGGCCGCCGCGACGGAGCGGGTGTTGCGGACGTGGCCGCTGAGCAGGAGGACCGCGTCCATCTGCTCGCCTCCGCTCAGGCCGCTCCCGGCGAGGACGGCGACCGCGGCCTCCGTCCAGCCGATCTCCTTCGGGCCCATGACGCGCTCGCCGACGGTGGCGTCGGGCAAAGCCGAGCTCGGCGGCGACCCGTTGCATGGACAGTGCGGCGAGCCCCTCGGCGTCGGCGAGGTCCATGGTGGCCTTGGCGATGTGCGCGAGGGTGAACGCGGGCTTGGGCGCCCGGTTCGGCGGCTGTCGCACGCCCCAGAGCAGCTCCACGGTGCTGTCCGAATCGACCCTCCATAAGCCGGACGCTTGCTGCATACAGAGCGTCCGACGGAAACTGATTCTTCGCTCGTCGCCAGCGACAAGGGGGCACCATGCCTGAGAACACCGGCCAGCAGCGCAAGGTCATCGCGGACGCCGTCGTCTCGATGGACGGCTACACCAGCACCGGCCCCGAGGACGACATGAGCTGGGCGATGGAGCACATCACCAGCGAGCAGAGCGAGATCATGTACGAGGGGATCTGGCGCGGGGTGAGCACGGCGGTCGTCGGCCGGGTCAACTGGGAGGGCTTCACGTCCGTGTGGCCCGGCCTGACCAGCGACCCGGCCAGCTCGCCCAGGACCCGGGACCTGGGGAACTGGCTGGCCACGGTCGAGAAGGTGGTCATCTCCACGACCCTGGAGCAGAGCGACCTGGACAAGACGGAGTGGACCAACGCCCGGGTCTCCCGCGACCTCGAAGCCGAGGTGCGCTCGCTCAAGGCCGCGCCGGGGCGGGACATCCTCGTGATCAACAGCGCCAGCATCATCAAGGCACTGCTCAAGGCCGACCTGATCGACGAGCTCTGGATGACCGTGGTCCCGGCGACCCTGGGTGGTGGGGTACGGCTGCTGCCCGACGGTCTGGCCTCGACATGGCGGCTCTCGCACGCCACCACCATTCCGGCCACGGGTGCTGTCGCCCTCTGCTATCGCCGCCCTTGATCCACCGCCTCAGGTGTGGCCCAGAGTCCGCGCGGCGTCGGCGACCAGGGCTTCCAGGTAGTCGCGGGCGCTCCGGGGCGTGGTCAGCGGCGCCGCCTGGCCGGACCACAGGTTGACGAGGTCGGGCAGGCCCCGCTCGGCGGCCGCCCGGCGGATCGGCAGCATGAGCGCGTTCTGGATGGGATACGGGGGCACCGCGTCCTCGTACGGGCGCAGCTCGCGTACGAAACGGTTGGGGATGCCGCGAGCGAGCCTTCCGGAGAAGAGCCTGGTGAGCACGGTCGTCCGGGCGTCGGGCCCATGGAGCGCCCGCTTGTGGACCGCACTGGCGCCCGACTCGTCCGTCGCGAGGAAGCCGGTGCCGATCTGCACTCCGTCCGCGCCGAGGACGAGGGCGGCGGCCACGCCCCGGCCGTCGGCGATGCCGCCCGCCGCGATGACGGGTATCGTCACCGCGTCGGCCACCTGGGGCACCAGCGAGAAGGTTCCCACCAGCGACTCGTCGACGAGCCGGAGGAACGCCCCCCGGTGGCCGCCCGCGTCGCTGCCGGACGCCACGACGGCGTCCATGCCGGCCGCCTCCACCGCCACGGCCTCGTCCACCGTCGTCGCGGTGCCGATGGTGCGGATGCCGCGCCGCCCGGCCTCGGCGAGCACCTCCGGGGAGGGGATGCCCATGACGAAGCTGATCACGGGGGGAGCCGCCTCGACGAGGGCCTCCACCTGCTCGGCGAACGACGGCGACGGGGGCAGGACCGGTCCGGGCGCGGGGACACCGAGCTCCTCGTAGTAGGGGCGGAGCCGGTCGATGTGGGCGGCGAGCTCGGCGGGTTCGGTCTCCCCCGCCTGCGGCACCCACAGGTTGACCGCGAAGGGCCGGTCCGTGGCCGCCTTCAGCTCCGCGACGAGCTTGGTGATCTGCTCGGGTTCGAGGATGTGCGCGCCGAAGGAGCCGAGGCCGCCGGCCTCCGACACCGCGGCGGCCAGCCGTACGGTGGACAGCCCTCCCCCGAAGGGACCTTGCACGATGGGGTGTTCCAGGCCGAACAGCGCCTCGACCCGTCCTCGCGTGATCATCGCGTGTCCCCTCAGCCGGCTGCGACGCCGGTGAACGCCCGGCGCCCGTGCGCCAGTTGCGTGGCGGTCAGGGCCACTCTGCGGCCGAGATTCTCGGCGGTCATCAGATCCGACGTCAGGGGCGCCTCCTCGGGGCCGAGGTCGGACGGGGACTGCGCCATGGCGCCGAGGAAGCCGCCCAGCCTGTTCAGGTCGTCGACGCTTCCGGTCGAGGTGTAGAGCCAGCCGGGCGGCAGGCCCAGGTTCACCCAGTGCATGCCGTGCTGGGCGGCGAACAGGGCGATCGACGTCAATGTGTTGAGCTTGTCGCCGTTCAGGCCCGCGGAGTTGGTGAAGCCGGCCGCGACCTTGTCGCGCCAGCCGAGCGTGGCCCAAACGGAGCTGCTGGCCTCGGCGAACGTCTGGAACGCGCTCGACTGGCTGCCCATGTAGGTCGGTGAGCCGAAGACGATCGCGTCCGCCCGGCCGAGGGCGGCCCACAGCTCGTCGTCCAGGACGGTCACATCGCGCAGATCGGCCTGGGCCCCTGGCACGGAGGACACGCCGGCCGCGACCGCCCGTGCTTGGCGGGCCGTGTGGCCGTGGCCGCTGTGGAAGGCGATGACGACGGTGATGGGTTCTGACATGGACGGTCCCTTTCTCGGATCTCGATGGAGGCGACACTAGACGACCGGTCAACTAATCTGCAAGTCATAGTTGACCGGCCGTATACTCGCCGCATGGGACGATCCAGCACCGCGCACGAGCGACTCCTCGACGCCGCCTGCCAGCTGATGCGGCGACGCGGGTACGCCAGCGTCGGGGTCGCGGAGATCTGCGCCCTGGCCGACGTGCGGAAAGGCAGCTTCTACCACTTCTTCGAGTCCAAGCAGGCGCTCACCCTCGCGGTGATCGACAGCCACTGGGCCGGGCAGCGGATGGAGTGGGTGGCGACCTTGTCGCAGCCCGGCAGCCCCCTCGACCGCCTCGAACAGCTCTTCCGTGCCACCCGGACCACTCAGGAGGCCCTGCGCGAGACCGCCGGAGCGGTCAGCGGCTGCCTGCTCGCCAACCTGGCGCTGGAGCTGAGCGGCCAGGAAGCCGCGGTCCAGGCCCGCCTTCGGGAGGTCTTCGAGGACGAGATCGGGCTCATCCTGTCGGTGCTGGAAGAGGCTGCCGCTGCCGGGGACATCCCGGCGGCCAGCGCCGGCCGCGGCACGGCCCGGGCCATGGTGGCGCAGATGGAAGGCATGATCCTGTTCGCCAAGCTGAACGACGACCCTGCTTTGCTCGACGAGCTGTGGGCCCAGACGGCACGCCTCCTGGGCGCGAGAGACGCCGAAGCCTTGGAAGGTGCGGCCGGTCGCGCCTAGATGACCTAGGCGGAAGAGAGCCATCTCATGACGGAGTCGTGCCTTCCAGGCGAGCCCGGTACTCGATCAGGCCGGGCAGGTGTCGTTCGACCTCGGCCTCGTCCTCGAAGTCCCAATGCTCACCGTCACCGAAGCTGTTCCAGTCACTGACCACGCCGAGTTCAGCCGCACGAACGGTGAGCGCGTCCGGCATGGAATCGATGCCGGAAGCGGAGACCACGTCATAGGCCTTTTGAGCGACGTATCCGAAGCGCTCGAACTCTTGGGTCCGACAGTCCTCGTCGGTGAGGGAGTGGAGGACCTGTGGCAACTCCGCGATGCGGTCAGGCGACTCGGCTGCGAACTCGAAGGCGTCACGGCCCAGGCTGATGAGCCACCGCACGAAGTAGAGGAATCCGTCGCCTGACCCGAACCCGTACAGGTGCCAGTACATCCCGTACATGTCCCACACGTGGATACGCCGTTCAGCTAGGTTCATCCACACCTGGTAGTCGAGGATCTCCTCCACCGGCAGGGTACGCAGGTGAGCATCCAGCCACGCCAGACGCTCGGCCCTGGAGCCGCTCTCCCTGTCGGACCGCTCGACCAGGTCCCAGAAGCCGTCGATGTCCATGACGTGCCATGGTCCCAGCCACGGGGCAGCCGCACCACAGGCCGGGGTCCGGGGCGGCAGCCCCGGCTGGGGGTGCGGGGGGGCTCGGCCCCCCGCTAAGACGAGCCCCCCGCACGCGCGAAGCGCGCCCCGGCGAAGGCCCGAGCAGTCAGCTACTTGAGGAGCTGCCGAGCCATGACCATCCGCTGGATCTGGTTCGTCCCCTCATAGATCTGCGTGATCTTCGCATCCCGCATCATCCGCTCGACCGGGAACTCCCGCGTATACCCATACCCACCCAGCAACTGCACCGCGTCCACCGTGATCTCCATGGCCGCGTCGGAAGCCGCGCACTTGGCCGCGCTGGACAGGAAGGTGAGGTCCTTCTGCGGCTGCCCGTGCATGGCGAGCTCGGACTTGACCGCGGCGTGGTAGGTGAGCTGCCGGGCGGCCTCCAGCTTCATCGCCATGTCGGCGATCATGAACTGCAGCCCCTGGAAGTCGGCGATCGGCTTGCCGAACTGCTTGCGCTCCTTGGCGTACCCGATCGCGTAGTCCAGGGCGCCCTGGGCGATGCCGAGGGCCTGGGCGGCGATGGTGACCCGGGTGTGGTCGAGGGTGGCCAGCGCGGTCTTGAAGCCGGTGCCGGGCTCGCCGATCATGCGGGAGGCGGGGATGCGGACGTCCTCCAGGATGACCTGGCGCGTCGGGGAGCCCTTGATGCCGAGCTTCTTCTCCTTCGGCCCGAAGGAGACGCCTTCGTCGTCCTTCTCCACGACAAAGGCGGAGATGCCGCGGGCGCCTTCGCCGGGGGCGGTGACCGCCATGACGGTGTAGTACTCGGAGACGCCCGCGTTGGTGATCCACATCTTGGTGCCGTTGAGCACGTAGTGGTCGCCGTCGAGCACCGCGCGGGTCTTCATGGCGGCGGCGTCGGAGCCGGCTTCGGCCTCGGAGAGCGCGTAGGAGAACATCGCCTCGCCGCGCGCGACCGGTGGCAGGTAGCGCTGCTTGAGCTCATCGGAGGCCGACAGCAGCAGCGGAACCGTGCCGAGCTTGTTGACCGCCGGGATCAGCGAGGAGGTGGCGCAGGCGCGGGCGACCTCCTCGATGACGATCACCGCTGCCAGCGCGTCCGCGCCCGCCCCGCCGTACTCCTCGGGCACGTGCACCGCGTGCAGGTCCGCCGCGACGAGGGCCTTGTAGACGTCCCAGGGGAACTCGGCCGTCTCGTCGGTCTCGGCGGCGCGGGGCGCGATCTTCTCGTCCGCGATCGCCCGGACGGTCTCGCGCAGCATCTCGTGCTCTTCGGTGGGCGCGTAGAAAGACATGGCACAAATACTAGGACGTCCGAGCATCTTGTTACTAGCCGGTACGGTTTGCCGGAGTAAGGAGGTGGCACAGAGGTAGTAGCGGGGGGCCGGTAACATGCGTCCCGATGAAGGGAGCCTCCACGTGCCAAATCGCCTGACGGTGATCGGAACCGGTTATCTAGGGATCACCCACGCGGCGTGCATGGCTGATCTCGGCTTCGAGGTTCTCGGCCTCGACATCGACGCCGACAAGATCCGCCGGCTGCAGAACGGCGAACTGCCCATCCACGAAGAGGGCCTGGAGGAGCTGCTCCGGCGCGGCCTGGCTTCCGGCCGCCTGCGGTTCACCACCTCCTACGAAGAGGTGGCCGCCTTCGGCGACGTCCACTTCCTGTGCCTCGGCACGCCGCAGAAGAAGGGCGAGTACGCCGCCGACGTCTCCCAGCTCGACAGCGCCATCGAGGCGCTCGCGCCGCATCTGACGCGCGACTGCCTGGTCGTCGGCAAGTCCACCGTCCCCGTCGGCACCGCCGACCGGCTCGCCGAGCGCCTGCAGCGCCTCGCCCCGGCCGGTGCGGGCGCCGAGCTCGCCTGGAACCCCGAGTTCCTGCGTGAGGGCTTCGCCGTCCAGGACACCCTCAAGCCCGACCGCATCGTCATCGGCGTGCGCTCGGCGCAGGCCGAGGAGAAGTTGCGCGAGGTCTACGCGCCGCTCGGCGAGATCCCGATCGTCGTCACCGACTTCGCCACCGCCGAGCTGGTCAAGACCGCCGCCAACGCCTTCCTCGCCACCAAGATCTCCTTCATCAACGCCATGGCCGAGGTCTGCGAGGCCGCGCACGCCGACGTCAAGCAGCTCGCCGAGGCCCTGTCCTACGACGACCGCATCGGCGGACGCTACCTCAACGCCGGTCTCGGCTTCGGCGGCGGCTGCCTGCCCAAGGACATCCGCGCCTTCATGGCCCGCGCCGGCGAGCTCGGCGCCGACCAGGCCCTCACCTTCCTGCGGGAGGTGGACGCGATCAACCTGCGCCGCCGCGCGCGCATGGTCGATCTCGCCCGTGAGCTGGCCGGCGGCTCCTTCCACGGCTGCACCGTCGGCGTCCTCGGCGCCGCCTTCAAGCCCAACTCCGACGACATCCGCGACTCCCCCGCGCTCGACGTCGCCGTCACCATCGGGCAGCTCGGCGGGCTCGTGTCCGTCTACGACCCGATCGCGCTCGACAACGCGCGCAAGGCGCACCCCGAGCTCAGCTACGCCACCTCCGCCGTCGAGGCCGTCCGTGGCGCGAACGTCGTGCTGCTGCTCACCGAGTGGGCCGAGTTCCTCGCGCTCGACCCCGGCGAGCTGGGGTCCGTCGTCGCCACCCGCAAGATCGTCGACGGGCGCAACGCCCTCGACCCGACCGTCTGGCGCGCCGCCGGCTGGCACTACCGCGCCCTCGGCCGCCCCTGACCCGCCCGTGCCGGGCTGACCCATTCCAAGTCCCGGTACGGCAAGCATGGGTCAGACCCAGTCGCCGCACGTGGCCGGGCCCTGTCCAGGGAGACGGCCAGGAGGTGTGCGTGGCCGGCCGCCGTGACGGCCGGCCGCACACCCCTCAGGCACTGGTGAGGATGACCAGCCGCTGGGTGGCGCGCGTCATGGCGACGTAGCGGTCCACCGCGCCCTCGATGCCGTCGCCGAAGCGTTCCGGGTCGACCAGCACGACCAGGTCGAACTCGAGCCCCTTGGCCAGTTCCGGCGTCAGTGACCGCACCCGGGCGCTCTCCGCGAAGCCCGGGGCTCCGATGACGCATGCCGTACCCTCGGCGTGGTCGGCGAGCCAGCCGTCCAGGACGGCGGCGAGCTCCGAGACGGAGCCACGGACGACGGGGACGCCGCTGCTGCGGATGGAGGTCGGCACGTTGGCGTCGGGCAGCGCGGCCCGGATGACCGGCTCGGCCTCCGCCATGATCTCCTCGGGCGTGCGGTAGTTGATGCTGAGCGAGGCCAGGGTGACCCGGTCGAGCCCGATCCGCTCCAGCCGTTCCTGCCACGTCTCGGTGAACCCGTGCCGGGCCTGGGCGCGGTCGCCCACGATGGTGAAGCTGCGTGACGGGCAGCGCAGCAGCAACATCTGCCATTCGGCGTCGGTGAGCTCCTGCGCCTCGTCCACCACGATGTGCGCGAACGGCCCGGCCAGCACGTCCGGGTCGACGGTGGGCAGCTCGGACTCGTCGATGAGGTTGCGCTGGAGGTCGGCCCGGCCGAGCTGGGTCACCAGGCCCTCGCCGTCGTCGTCGGCCTCGATGAGGTGCTCGACGACCTGGGCCATGCGCTCGCGCTGGACCGCCAGCGCGGCCTCCTGCCTGCGCTTGCGCCGGGAGGTCTCGGGGTCGCCGAGACGCTGCCGGGCGGCGTCGAGCAGCGGCAGGTCCGAGACCGTCCAGGCGTTGGGGTCCTCGCGCTGCAGCCGCCGGATCTCCTCGACGCTGAGCCACGGCGCGCACATCCGCAGGTAGGCCGGAACCGACCACAGGTCGCCGACCAGGTCGTTCGCCTCGATCAGCGGCCAAGCGCGGTTGAAAGTGGTGAGCAGCTCCCGGTTCTGCAGCAGCGACTTGCGCAGCAGTTGGGGGGCGACGTCGCCGTCATGCTTGTCGGCCAGGATGGTGATCAGGGCGGCCCAGATCTGGTCGCGCGCGTCGTTGTGCGGGGTGCCCGGGTCGGGCGCGTCGAACGCCTCGGCCCAGTCCTCGGGGCTGAGCCAGATGTCCTCCCAGTGGGTGGTGATCGACATGCCCTTGTCCGGCGCGTTCTCGTAGAACTTGACCGCCGGCTCGATGGCCTTGACCAGGTCCGCGCTGGCCTTCAGCCGGGCCACCTCCGGGTCGCTCTCGATCTTCGCCTCCGCACCTTCCGGGACCAGGTCGCGCAGCGTGCAGAGCTGCACGCCCTCCTCGCCCAGGCTGGGCAGGACGTCGGCGACGTAGGCCAGGTACGGCTGGTGCGGGCCGACGAACAGCACGCCGCCACGGTGGTGCCCGAGGCGCGGGTCGGAGTAGACGAGGTAGGCGGACCGGTGCAGGGCGACGACCGTCTTGCCGGTGCCTGGGCCGCCGTCCACCACCAGCGCGCCGCGCGAACCGGCCCGGATGATGGCGTCCTGGTCGGCCTGGATGGTGCCGAGCACGTCCCGCATCCGCGGCGAGCGGTTGGCGCCCAGGCTGGCGATGAAGGCGGACTGGTCGTCGAGCGCGGCGGCGTGCCCCTCGAACCCGTCGGCGGTGAACACCTCGTCCCAGTAGTCGCTCACCCGGCCCCGCGTCCAGCGGTAGCGGCGGCGGTTGGCCAGGCCCATCGGGTTGCCGTGGGTGGCGCCGAAGAACGGCTCCGCCGCGGGCGAGCGCCAGTCGAGCAGCAGCCGCCGGCCGTCCTTGTCGGTGAGGCCGAGGCGGCCTATGTACACCGGCTCGGGGTCGTCCTCGGCGACCATGTGCCCCAGGCACAGGTCCAGCCCGAACCGCCGCAGCGCCCGAAGGCGCCCGCTCAGCCGGTGGATCTCCAGGTCCCGTTCGAGCGCCTCGCGGCCCTTGCGGCCCGGCGCCAGACGTTCGGCGTCCAGCCGCGCGGACAGCTCGGCGATCGACTGCTCCAGGCTCGCCGCGATGGCGGCGAAGTGCGCCTCGTCCCCGGCGATCAAGGCCGGGTCGGCCTTGGCCGCCAGGTGCTCGGGAAGGTCGAACGCGCTGGTGGACAGCGGGGTCACTACATCGGCTCCGATCTGCGTAGCTCTTTCGGCATTGTTCTGGTGGCGGCTCACGCGGACGGCATCTCCCAGGTGGCGGGGTCCAGCAGCAGCTTCGCCGCCACCTCGGCCCCGTCGGCGCGGATGCGACCGGCGACGGCCGCCGCGCGGTCACGGACCTCGTCGCTCAGCGCCACCCTCAGCCCGGCCGACAGCGACTCGACCGTCGGGACCGGCCCGTCGTGCGCCGCCCCGATCCCGAGCTCGGCCACCCGCCCGGCCCAGTACGGCTGGTCGGCGCCCTGCGGCACGACCACCTGCGGCGCGCCCGCCCGCGCGGCCGTGGTCGTCGTCCCCGCCCCGCCGTGGTGCACGACCGCCGCCACCCGCCGGAACAGCTCCTGATGGTTGGCTTCGTGTACGGCGAGGCAGTCGTCCTGGTCGTCGACCAGCGCCAGATCGGCCCACCCGCGCCCGATCAGCACCCGCCGCCCCTGGGCGCGCACCGCCTCGATCGCCACCTCGGCCGCGTCCGCCGCCTTCCGCATCGGCATGCTCCCGAACCCGACGTACACCGGTGGGGCGCCCGCCGCCAGGAACTCCGTCACCTCGGGCGGGAGCGGCCGTTCGTCCGCCGAGATCCACGCGCCCGTCTGCACGACCTGGAGCGTCCCCCGCCAGGGGTCCAGCACCGGATCCGTCGCCAGCCACGGCCGCTTCCCGATCACGTAGTCGCGCACGTGCCGGACCGGCGCCATCCCGGCGGCCACCCGGCTGCTGTTGAGCGCGTCCCCGAACAACGCGTCGATGCTCTGCGCGTCCAGCTCCCACAGCTCGGCGTTGTCGGTCACCTCCGGCGGGAACGGCCGTCCCAGGTACGCCAGCGGCGCATGGGTCGGCGAGGGCAGCGTGACCTGCTGGAACGTCACCGACACCGACGGCACCCCCAACCGCTCGGCCACCGACCGCGCACCGGCCGCCGCCGGCATCATCCCGGTCGCCATCAGCACGTCCGCCCCTTCGGTGGCCTCCGTGACCGCCTCGAACTGGCTCGCGATCACCTCCGCCGCGCGCCGTGGCAGATCGGCGGGCGCCGGCGGCTGCTTCGCCGTCGTCAGCGCCTTGGCCGACGGGCCGACCGGCACCAGCGGCACCCCTACCCCGTCCAGCCGCGCCGTGAAGTCCTCGTCCGGCGGCGCGCACACCCGCACCTCCGCACCGGCCTCCCGTAGCTTGACCGCCAGCCCGACCAGCGGCTCCACGTCACCGCGTGACCCGTACGTCGACAACACCACTCGCACTTGCTCGTCCCCCGTTTTCGCAGCTTCTGGCCTCGGCGGACGATTCTGCGCCATGACCGGGGGCTTGTGGCAAGCCCCCTGGTGCGCTATACGTTGAGAGTGGAAAGGAGTGACGCCTCCTCTTTTCCCTCGGGCAGCCACACCCCGCTTCTCTCCCACCGCGCCGCGAATCTTACCTACCGCCGACCTGGGCGGGTTGTTCACTCACCGCGCCGACGTGACCGTCCTTCCTGGGGCTGTGATCACGGGGGCGCCCCTACCCCTCACCCTCCCCTTCTGACCGACCCGCCTCACGCTCGGGCCCCCGGCGAGGGCTTATGGGGAGCTGGACCCCCATAAGAGGAGCCCAAGCTCGAACGCGTGAAGCGCGCCCGGGACGGAGGCCGAGGCATTCCCGACTATACAAGTAGGATATGGTGGGATTGAGTCGAGCCTGTGAGGAGCTGTTCCCCCATGTCTGTTTCGCGATCCCTAGTTGTCCTCGTCGCCATGGGCCTGCTCAGCGCCTGCGGCACGGCCACCCAAGCCCAGCCCGGCACCCCGGGACCAACAGGCAGCCCGGTGTACGGCGGCACCCTGACCTACCTGGAACACCAGCCCCCCACCTGCCTGTACCTCCCGGCCGCCGGTTTCTATCCCAACGGCGGCCTGCTCAACCAGCTCACCGACAAGCTGACCTGGCAGAACCCCGACACCTTGGAGATCGAGCCCTGGATCGCCACGAAGTGGGAGGTGAACGCCGACGCCACGGAGTACACCTTCCACCTGCGCGACGGCGTGACCTTCTCCGACGGCTCCCCCCTGGACGCCGCCGCCGTGGCGGCGAACTTCGACGTCTACGGCAAGGGCAGCGAGACGCTGAAGCTCCCCCCGGCCGAGTTCGTGAACAACTACGACCGCAGCGAGGTCATCGACCCCAGGACGGTCCGGTTCCACTTCTCCAAGCCCTCTCCCGGTTTCCTCCAGGGCACGTCGGTCATCGGCGCGGGCCTGGTCTCGAAGAAGACGATCAGCCTGCCGTACGAGGAGCAGTGCCAGCTCAAGAACGTCATCGGCTCCGGCCCGTTCACGGTGGCCAACCAGATCGTGGACAAGCAGATCGACCTGGCCGCCCGCAAGGACTACGGCTGGGCCCCGCCGAGCAGCAAGCACCAGGGCCGCGCCTACCTGGACAAGATCCAGATCATCGTCACCCCGGAGGACAGCGTCCGGGTGGGCGCGCTGACGTCGGGTCAGGCCGACTTCGTGCGCTACGTCCAGGCGTACGACGAGCAGACGGTCGAGAAGGCCGGTTTCCGGATCTACGCCGAGCCGACCAGGGGCGTCAACAACGGCCTGTACCTGCGTCCGGCCAACAGCATCCTGAAGGACCTCAAGGTCCGCCAGGCGCTCCAGCGGGGCACGGACGCCAAGGAGGTCGTCGCCACCCTGTTCACCAAGAGCTACCCGCAGGCCACCAGCGTGCTGAGCAAGCTGGCGACCGGCTATGTCGACCTGTCGAAGGAGCTGGCCTACGACCTCGACGGCGCGAAGAGGCTGCTGGACGAGGCGGGCTGGACGCCGGGCCCGGACGGGGTCCGGATCAAGGACGGCCGCCGGCTGGAGCTGGGCGTGTTCGTGGCCGGCCCGCAGCCGCTGTCGAAGCAGACCCTCGAACTGATCGCCCAGCAGTGGACCAAGCTCGGCGTGAAGCTGGAGATCCGCCCCGCGGACGCCGGCACGCTGGCCGTGGACATCAAGGACGCGGAGAAGACCGCGGTCAACCACTCGATGGTCGGCCGCGCCGACCCCGACGTGATCAAGAGCCACTTCCACACCAAGAACCGTGACGTCATCCTGTCGAACGACGCCCGGCTGGAGCGCCTGCTGGAGGAGCAGTCGGCCCTGGCCGATCCCGCCAAGCGCGCGGCGAAGGTCGGCGAGATCCAGCGCTACGTGATCGAGCAGGCCTACGCGATCCCGCTGTTCGAGGAGCCCCAGGTGTACGGCGGAGCCCCGAACGTGCACGGCGTCGACTTCGAGGCCGTGGCCAGGCCCACGTTCTACTCGGTCTGGAAGTCGTGAGAGCCCGCTACCTCGCGGGCAGGACGGGACAGGCGGCCCTGGTCCTGTGGGCCGCCTTCACCGTGGCCTACCTGCTGCTCCAGGCCCTGCCCGGCGACTCCATCCTGATCAAGTTCCAGAACCCCGAGCTGGGCCTGTCCCCCGAGCAGATCGCCGAGATCCGGCGGTTCTACGACGCGGGCGGCTACCTGCACACGCTCCTCGGCTTCCTGCGCGGCGACTTCGGCTACTCGGTCGAGACCGGCACCCCGGTGATCGAGCGCCTGGCCGAGGGCCTGCCGGAGACCGCGAAGCTGGCCGGGCCGGCCTTCCTGCTCGCCCTCGTGCTGGCCGTGGTGATCGCGTTCAGCGCGCGCGGGTTCCTGCGGGCGCTGCCGCCGCTGTTCGTCTCGGTGCCGGTGTTCTGGCTGGGCATCGTGCTCATCCAGGTCTTCTCCTTCCAGCTCAAGCTGGTCCCGGTGATCGGCGGCACCCCGGCGCAGCAGCTCCTGCTGCCGGTGGTGACGCTGGCCATCCCGATCGCCGCGCCCATCGCGCAGGTGCTCGGCCGCAGCATCGACCAGACGTTGCGGCAGCCGTTCATCCAGGTCGTCGCGGCGAAGGGCGCCTCGCGGCGGTGGATACTCCACCGGCACGTGGCGCGCAACGCCCTGCTGCCCACGCTGACCATCGCGGGCCTGACCTTCGGCGAGCTGATCGCCGGGTCGGTGGTCACCGAGACGGTCTTCGGCCGCAACGGCATCGGCCGGCTCACCGAGCAGTCGGTCAACGCGCAGGACACCCCGGTCCTGCTGGCCATCGTGGTGCTGGCCACCTGCGTCTTCGTCCTGGTCAACCTGGTCGTCGATCTGCTCTATCCCGTGCTCGATCCGAGGCTGGCATGAAGGTCCTCTCCTGGGCGGTCGTCGCCCTCGTCCTGCTCTGGGCCCTGCTGCCCGGTCTGTTCGCCGGGCAGGACCCGCTCAACGGCGTGCCCGCGGACAAGCTGCAGCCGCCGAGCGTGGCGCACTGGTTCGGCACCGACGCGGTGGGGCGCGACCTGTTCGCCCGCGTGGTGCACGGGTCGGTGCACTCGCTGTCCGGCGCGGCCGTCGCCGTGGGCGTCGGGCTGGTCGCCGGCACGTTGCTCGGCCTGCTGGCCGGGTCGGCCGGCGGGGTGCTGGACGCGGCGGTGATGCGCTTCGCGGACGTCCTGCTCGCCGTACCCGGGCTGCTGCTGGCGCTGGTCGTGATCATCCTGCTCGGCCCGGGCACGGTGAACGTGGCCATCGCGGTCGGGGTCGGCTCGATCGCCGCCTTCGCCCGCGTGACCCGCGCCGAGGTGGTCAAGACCCGCCGGTCCGACTACGTCGAGGCCGCCTTCGGCAGCGGCGGCGGCTTCGCCTCGGTGCTCTGGCGGCACATCCTGCCCAACTCCTTCGGCCCGGTGATCGCGCTGGCCGCGCTGCAGTTCGGGGTGGCCATCCTGGCCATCTCGACGCTCGGCTTCCTCGGGTACGGCGCGGAGCCGCCCACGCCCGAGTGGGGGCTGCTGATCTCCGAGGGCCGCAACTACCTGGCCACCTCGTGGTGGCTGACCACCCTGCCCGGCCTGGTCGTGGTCGCGGTCGTGCTGGCCGCCGGCCGGCTGGCGAAGGAGATCCGATGAGCCTGCTCCAGGTCCGTGACCTCAAGATCCAGTACGGCAGGCGCGAGGTCGTGCACGGCATCTCCTTCGACCTCGACCCCGGCGAGGTGCTGGCGGTCGTCGGCGAGTCCGGCTCGGGCAAGACCACCACCGCCAACGCGCTCATCGGCCTGCACCCCGCCTCCGGCGGCCGGATCCTGCTCGACGGCGCCGACATCGCCGGGTACGGGGAGAAGGCCTGGCGGTCCGTCCGCGGCACCCAGATCGGCCTCATCCCCCAGGACCCGATCACCTCCCTCAACCCGGTCAAGACCATCGGCGCCCAGCTCGGCGAGGTGTTCCACCTGCACAAGCGCAAGGGCGAGGTGCTCGACCTGCTGGAGCGGGTCGGCCTGTCCGACCCGGAGCTGCGCGCGAAGCAGTACCCGCACCAGCTCTCCGGCGGCATGCGCCAGCGGGTCCTGATCGCCGCCGCCATCGCGCTCAAGCCGCGTCTGATCATCGCCGACGAGCCCACCAGCGCCCTTGACGTCACCGTCCAGCGCCGCATCCTGGATCTCATCGACGACCTGCGCCAGGAGTACGGGACGGCGGTCCTGCTGGTCACCCACGACCTGGGGGTGGCAGCCGGCCGCTCCGACCGGCTGGTGGTGATGAAGGACGGCCGCATCGAGGAGCAGGGCCCGACCCCGGCGGTGCTGGCCGAGCCGCGTGCCGCCTACACGGCCCGGCTGCTGGCCGACGCCCCCGCGCTGTCCGGCCGCGACTTCCGCGAGGAGCCCGCGGCGGGCCCAGCCGCGATCGTCGTCACGGACCTGGTGAAGGAGTTCGGCCGGGTCCGGGCGGTGGACGGGGTGTCCTTCGAGGTCCGCCGCGGCACCACCCACGCGCTGGTCGGCGAGTCCGGCTCGGGCAAGACCACGACCGCGCGCATGATCGTGCGCTTCGAGAAGCCCACCGGCGGCACGGTCGAGCTCCCGGGGGCCGGGCCGGACTTCCGGCGGCACGTGCAGCTCGTCCACCAGAACCCCTACAGCTCGCTCGACCCCCGGCAGAGGATCGCCGACATCGTCGAGGAGCCGCTGCGCAACTTCCGGCTCGGCGACCGGGCGGCTCGCCGTACCAGGGTGAAGGAGCTGGTCGAGCGGGTCGCGCTGCCCGCCGACGTGCTCACCAGGCGGCCCCGCGAGCTGTCCGGCGGGCAGCGCCAGCGGGTGGCCATCGCCCGCGCGCTGGCCGTCGGGCCGCAGGTGCTCGTGCTGGACGAGGCGGTCTCCGCTCTCGACGTCAGCGTGCAGGCGCAGATCCTCGACCTGCTCGCCGAGCTGCAGCGCGACCTCGGCCTGACCTACCTGTTCATCACGCACGACCTGGCCGTCGTGCGGCAGATCTCGCACACCGTTTCCGTCATGAACAAGGGACGCATCGTGGAATCCGGAACCACCTCGCGGGTCTTCCAGGACCCGCAGGACGACTACACCCGTGAGCTGCTGGCCGCGGTCCCGGTGAGGGCCGCATGACCAGGCGCCTCGGCTTCTTCACCCGGCTGCTGGACGACGCGCCGGCCGGCGAGCGCTACCGACTGGCCGCCGAGCAGATCGAGCACGCCGAGCGGCTCGGCTTCGACAGCGCCTGGGTCGCCCAGCACCACTTCGACGGCGGCGAGGGCGGCCTGCCCGCGCCGCTGGTCTTCCTGAGCCACGTGGCCGCGCGCACCAGCCGGATCCGGCTGGGCACCGGCATCATCACGCTGCCGCTGGAGCAGCCGGTGCGGGTGGCCGAGGACACCGCGGTGCTGGACCTGCTGTCCGGCGGCCGGCTGGAGGTGGGGGTCGGCGGCGGAGGCACGCCGACGAGCTTCGCCGCCTTCGGCGTCGACAACGCGCGCCGTGCCGAGGTGTACGCCGAGCACCTCGCGGTGCTGGTCGACGCCTGGTCGGGCGGCGACCTGGGCGGCGGCAACCGGCTCTATCCGGCGGCGCCGCGGCTGCTGGAGTCGGTGTGGGAGGCGACCTTCTCGGTCTCGGGCGGCGAGCGCGCCGGGCGGGCGGGCAACGGGCTGATGTTGTCGCGCACCCAGCCGCGCGCGCCCGGCGTGAGCCTGGCCGAGGTGCAGCAGCCGATCGTGGACGCCTACCACGCCAACCTCCCGGCGGGCGTGCCGCCGCGCATCGTGGCCTCCCGCACCGCCTTCGTCGCCGACAGCCGGGAGGAGGCGCTGCGCCACGCCGAGCTGGGCCTGAGCCGGGCGGTGGCCGGCTGGCCGGTGCCGGACGGTGGCGGGGTGGACCAGCTCGTCGCCGCCTGGGACGCGCACGTGGGCACGCCGGAGGAGGTCGTCGCCTCGCTGAGCGCCGACCCGGTCCTGGAGCACGTCACCGACCTGGTCTTCCAGGTGCACTCCATCGACCCGCCCCACCCTCTGATCCTTCGCTCCATCGAGCTGCTGGCGACCGAGGTCGCCCCCGCGCTCGGCTGGACCCCTTCGACCACCTTGAGCAGGACATGAGCATCGACGTCATCGACCACCTCGCCGGCATCGCGCCCGGCTCGGCCCTGGACGAGCTGCGCCGCCGCCGGCCGCGGACCCGCGAGTACGCCCAGCGCAGCTACGAGGCGCTGTTCGGGCAGGCCCGGCCCGACCTGCTGGCGCTGGCCGCCTTCGTCGCCACGCTGCACGAGCAGCCGGCCGTCGCCCGCTTCTACGCCGAGCGGCTCGACCCCGGCCTGGCCGAGTCGATCAGGGCCGAGGCGGAGGCGGCCCGCACCACCGGACCGTACGGCGCCTACCGCGAGCCCGAACTGGCCGCCGAGAACGTGCTCGGCCCGGTCTACCAGGCCGCCGGTCCCTTCGGGGAGCGGATGAACGCCGCCTTCACCCACGCCCACCTGCTCGTCCTGCGCCCGCGCGAGGCCTCGCCCGAGGCGCTGGAGGCGCTGGCCAAGGCGGGCTGGAGCACCGACGAGATCGTCACCGTCGCCCAGCTTGTGGCCTTCCTGGCCTTCCAGATCCGGGTGATCAGCGCGCTGAGAGGACTCCGATGACCGCCTTCACCCAGGACTCGCTCGGCTGGAGCCCGTGGCTCGAACCGCTGGCCGAGGAGGAGCTGACCGAGGCCCACCTCGAAGCGCTCGTCGACCGGGCGCGGGCGGCTTCGCCGTACTTCCGGTTGCTGGCCCGCGATCCGGGCATCCTGCACGCGCGCACGCAGACCGACCTGGACGTCTTCTACAACGCCGACGGCGGCCTGCCGCGGGCCGAGCGCGAGTTGGCCGCGACCGCGGTCTCGCGGGTCAACGGCTGCGTGTTCTGCGCCTCGGTGCACTCCCGCTTCGCCACCCACCACTCCAAGCGGCACGACGACGTCCAGCGCCTGCTCGACGAGGGCGTCGAGGGCCCGCAGGAGCCACGGTGGCGGGCGATCATCGACGCGGCGGCGGCCCTCACCGCCACCCCGCCCAGCTTCGACCCGGCGCCGCTGCGCGAGGCCGGGCTCGACGACCTGGCCATCGCCGACCTCGTCCACGCGGCGGCCTTCTTCAACTGGGCCAACCGGCTCATGCTTTCCCTGGGAGAACCCTCATGACCGTGCTCGACCACCTCGTCTACGCCGTTCCCGACCTGGAGGCCGGGGTCGCCGCCTTCACGCGCCTCACCGGCGTCGCCCCGGTCAAGGGCGGCGCGCATCCCGGCGGCACCGCCAACTACCTGGTCGGCCTCGGTTCCGGCGCCTACCTGGAGATCATCGGCCCGGACCCCGAGCAGGACGAGCGCCCGCGCGCCTTCGGCCTGGAGACGCTGGCCGAGCCCCGGCTGGCCGGCTGGGCGGTGCGCACCACCGAGATCGACGACCTGGTCGCCCGCGCCCGCGCGGCCGGCTACGACCCCGGCGAGGTCAGCCCGCTGTCCCGCCGCAAGCCGGACGGCACCCTGCTGGAGTGGCGGCTGACCCGGATCGACAACCCCGAGGCGGTACGGCTGGCGCCGTTCGTGATCGACTGGGGCGCGACCACGCACCCGTCCGAGGGCCTGCCCCAGCTCGAACTGGTCGCGCTGAGCGGCACCCACCCCGAACCGGCGAAGATCGAGGCCGCGCTCCACGCCCTCGGCGCGAAGCTCGACGTGGCCGCCGGCGAGCCCGCGCTCGAGGCGGCGCTGCACACCCCGAACGGCCTGGTGACGTTGCGATGAGCAGCCTGCGCGAGTACCTCGCCCACAAGCGCGAAGCCCTGCTGGCCCGCCGCGCGGCTCCCGGCCCGGGCACGCCCGTCCGGCTCCACGCGCAGGTCACCGCCGAAGGCCGGAGCGGCGTGCGGCGGATCCGGATCCGCGACTTCCAGATCCTCAGCGACAGCGCCACCGACTTCGCCGGCTACGACCTCGGCCCCGGCTCCCCCGAGCTGCAGGCCGGGGTGCTCGGGAGCTGCGTGACGCACATCTTCCTGATCAAGGCGGCCGAGCTGGAGATCCCGCTCGACTCGCTCGCCGTCGAGGTCGAGGCGGAGTACGACCCGCGGGCGCAGGGCGGCGACGACCCGTCGATCCCGAAGAACCCCTACGACTTCCGCTACGAGGTACGGCTCGCCTCCCCTGCCTCCGACGAGGACCTGGCCCGGTTGCAGGCCGAGGTCGAGCGGGTCTGCCCGATCCTCAACCTGATCCGCAATCCGGTGACGGTCAAGGGCTCGCTCGTCCGGGCCGCCTGACCCGGCGCGGGGGCCGCTAGCCCAGCTCGGCGGCCTCCGCGCGCAACTTCTCGCCCTTGGCGTAGGCCTGCTCGCGCAGCTCGTCCTGGAAGCGCACCATCTTCTCGCGCAGCTCCGGGTCGGCCGCCGCCAGGATCCGTACGGCCAGCAACCCCGCGTTTCGGGCGCCCCCGATGGCGACGGTCGCCACCGGCACCCCCGCCGGCATCTGCACGATCGACATCAGCGAGTCCATGCCGTCGAGGTACTTCAGCGGCACCGGCACCCCGATGACCGGCAGCGGGGTCACGCTGGCCAGCATGCCTGGCAGGTGCGCCGCGCCGCCCGCCCCGGCGATGATGACCCGCACGCCGCGGCCGGCGGCCTGCCTGCCGTACTCGATCATCTCGGTGGGCATGCGGTGCGCGGAGACGACGTCGGCCTCGAACGGCACGCCGAACTCGGCGAGCGCCTCGGCGGCCAGCCGCATCACCGGCCAGTCGGAGTCGCTGCCCATGACGATGCCGACGCTCATGTGTACTCCCCGGTGGTGAGGTAGACGGCCGCGTGCCGGGCCTTGGCGCGCACGGTGTCGAGGTCGTCGCCGAGCGCGGTGACGTGCCCGATCTTGCGGCCCGGCCGGACTTCCTTGCCGTAGAAGTGCACCTTGACCGCGGGGTCGTGGGCCATGACGTGCTCGTAGCGGGCGAAGATGTCCGGATCGTCGCCGCCGAGCAGGTTGGCCATCACCACCCAGCGCGCGGTCGGCCGGGGCGAGCCCAGCGGCAGGTCGAGCACGGCCCGCAGGTGCTGCTCGAACTGCGAGGTGCGGGCGCCCTCGATGGTCCAGTGGCCGGAGTTGTGCGGGCGCATGGCCAGCTCGTTGACCAGCAGGCCCTGCTCGGTCTCGAACATCTCGACGGCCAGCAGCCCGGTCACGCCGAGCTCGTTGGCGATCTTGAGCGCGATGCGCTGGGCCTGGGCGGCGTCCTCGGGGTCGAGGCCAGGCGCGGGCGCGATCACCTCGACGCAGATGCCGTCCTCCTGGACGGTCTCCACGACCGGGTAGCTCACCCCCTGGCCGTGCGGGGACCTGGCGACCAGCACCGCGAGCTCGCGCTGGAAGGGCACGAACGCCTCGGCCATCAGCTCGACGCCGTGGCCGAGCACCTCCTCGGCGGCCTTGCGCGTGCGCACGACCCACACCCCGCGGCCGTCGTAACCGCCCCGCACCGCCTTGAGCACGACCGGCCAGCCGTGCTCGTCGGCGAACCGGGTCACGTCCTCGATGCCGGAGATCCGGGTCCACGCCGGACAGGGCGCCCCGATGGCGGTGAGCCGCTCCCGCATGACCGCCTTGTCCTGCGCGTGGACCAGGGCCTCGGCGCCGGGATGGATCTCGACGCCCTCGGCGGCCAGCGCGGCGATGTGCTCGGTCGGCACGTGCTCGTGGTCGAAGGTGACCGCGTCGCAGCCCTTGGCGAACTCCTGCAGCGTGGCGAGGTCTCGGTAGTCTCCGAGTCGCGTGTCGACGATCACGCGGGCCGCGCTCTCGTCGTGGGAGTTGGCGAGAACGCGCAGTTCGACGCCCAGGGCGATGGCGGGGGGCTGCGTCATCCGGGCCAGTTGGCCTGCGCCGACGATGCCGACAACGGGGTTGCTCACGTGCAGTGAGCATACTTGACCCGCTCACCCGGCATTTTCCCGCGCCCACCCTGGGGCTTTCCGCCCCTGGAGCGGACAAGTCGGGTTATTTCCGTTCTTGGGGAGATATTGCGGGGAGCACTCTTTACACCGGCCTCGACCCCGACCCTGCGGCACGGCCGGTACGCTGAGGTGGTCGTGCCCTCTTGACCAGGAAGGACCGTGCGAGGACCGTGCAGTTCCTGAAACGCGCCTACCACCGGTTCACCGACCTGGTCCACGAGTTCGCCAAGTTCGGCACCATCGGGGCCATCGCCTTCGTGCTCGACCTGGGCCTGTTCAACCTGCTCAACGTGGTCATGGGCATCGGCGTGCTGTCGTCGAAGGTGGGCGCCGCCGTCGTCGCGACCACCTTCGCCTACCTCGGCAACCGGTACTGGACCTTCCGGCACCGCGAGCAGTCCGGCCTGGGCCGCGAGTACTTCCTGTTCTTCCTGCTCAACGGCATCGGGCTGCTGATCAGCCTGCTGGTGCTCGGCTTCACCGAGTACACGCTGAAGCTGAGCGACCCGATCAGCACGAACGTGGCCAACCTCATCGGGGTGGGGCTCGGCACCCTGTTCCGCTACTGGAGTTACAAGCGGTGGGTCTTCCTGGAGGCCACCGAGCCCATCCCGACGGAGCTGCCGGCGATCAAGCAGGACCGCTGACCACCCGGTTACGAGCGTTGTCGACGGCCGGGCGGAGGAACAACGCGAACGCGGCCGGGCGCCGCCGTACCAGCTCCAGCCGGCCGCCGTCGGCGGCGGCCAGCGCGCGGGCCAGGGTCAGCCCCAGACCGGTGCCGCCCCGCCCGCTGACATTGCGTTCGAAGACCTTCGGAGCCAGCTCGTCGGCGATGCCGGGCCCCTGGTCGGCCACCTCGATCACCACGTAGGTGTCGCTCTTGCTGGTGGTGACCACGGTCGCGCCCCCGCCGTGGCGGAGGGAGTTCTCCAGCAGCGTGGCGATGACCTGGCCGAATCCGCCCTCGGTGGCCAGGGCGCGCAGCCCGCGGTCGCCCTCCAGCAGAAGCTGACGGCCGGCGCGGCGGAAAGCGGGTTCCCACTCGGTGACCTGCTGGATGAGGATCTCGTCCACCGACATGGGCTCGGCCTGCGCGTGCCGCTGGCGGCGGGCGGCGGCCAGCAGTTCGTCGATGACCGCGGTGAGCCGTTCGGCCTGCACGATCGCGGCCTCGCCCTCCTCGCGTACGGTCGCCGGCTCGTTGGAGGCGGCGACGATCTCCTCCAGCCGCATGGTGAGGCCGGTGAGCGGGGTGCGGAGCTGGTGCGAGGCGTCCGTGGCGAACTCGCGTTCCCTGGTCAGCAGGTCGGAGATGCGGGAGGCGCTGCGGTCGAGCACCTCGGCGACCCGGTCGAGCTCGGGGATGCCGTAGCGGTGTTTGCTGGGCCGGGCGTCGCCCGAACCCAGCCGCTCGGCGATCTTGGCCAGGTCGCGCAGGGGCAGGGTCAGCCGGCGGGACTGGACGATGGCCAGCCCCACCGCGACGGCCAGGGCCGCGGCCGCCAGGGCCACGATGAGGAGCAGGCGCGCGTGCACGTCCTGCTCGACCTCGCCGCGGTCGCGGGTGACGCGGACGTAGACCCCGTCGTCGGATCTGGCGTCCTCCCACATGGCGTGGTCGGCCGCCACCTCACTACCGACGATGATGGCCTTCGGCGGATTGCCGGTGGTGTAGATCTGGATGTAGCGGTCAGGGTAGTTCTGCTCGATCTGCTGTGGATCGATGGGGGTTTCCTGGATCTGCGCGTATCCCACCTCCTGAACAAGGCGATTGGCCTCGCCCTGGAGTTCAGCGGCCGCCTCGTCGACGATCAGGCGGCTTACCACCACGCCCAGGGGGACCCCCAGCAGGAGCACCGCGATGACCGCGACGACCAGAGTGGAGGAGAGCAGGCGACGCCGCATCGCCTACTCGCGCTCGAACCTGAAGCCGACTCCCCGGACGGTGGTGATGTAACGGGGCTTGGCGGCGTCGTCGCCCAGCTTGCGGCGAAGCCACGAGATGTGCATGTCGAGGGTCTTGGTGGATCCCCACCAGTTGGTGTCCCACACCTCCCGCATGATCTGCTCGCGGGTGACCACCTTGCCCGCGTCGCGCACGAGGACGCGCAGCAGGTCGAACTCCTTGGTGGTCAGGTGGAGCTCCTTGTCGCCCATCCAGGCGCGGCGCGAGTCGGCGTCGATGCGCACGCCCTGGACCACGGGGGTCTCGGAGGTGCCGCGCCGCAGCAGCGCCCGGACGCGGGCGAGGAGTTCGGCCAGACGGAATGGTTTGGTCACGTAGTCGTCGGCGCCGGCATCGAGGCCGACGACGGTGTCGACCTCGTCGACGCGGGCGGTGAGGATCAGCACCGGGGTGCCGTGCCCTTCGGCGCGGATCCGGCGAGCGACCTCAAGTCCATCCATCTCGGGCAGGCCGAGGTCGAGGACGATGAGGTCTATCCCGCCCGAAAGGGCCCGCTCCAGGGCCTGTGGGCCGTCGGGGGTGACCTCGACCTGGTAACCCTCGCGGCGCAGGGCGCGTGCGAGCGGCTCCGAGATCGAGGCGTCATCCTCGGCGAGAAGTACGCTGGTCATGAAGCGATCGTAGGACCTTAAGCGATCGTTTCCCGGCCACAGCGCGCGGTTTGACTTGTCGTTGACCTATCCATTGACCTGGGCAAACGCAGATAAATGTCGGTTAGTCGGGGTTAAATAACCGCGAACTCCGTCAGGATCGGGGATTCTTTCCGTATCGCAAAAGCGACACGCCCACCGGATAGTCATTCGGCGGGCGTGTCGCAGGAATTCAGGGCGTCTAGTCGGCCGACGGGGGCTCGGCGTAGCGCGCCAGGTAGAGCTGCTCGCCGAGGCTCTGGATGAGGGAGAGCTCGGTCTCGAGGTAGTCGATGTGGTGCTCCTCGTCGGCGAGGATGTCCTCGAAGATGCGGGCGGAGGTGCTGTCGCCCTTCTCGCGCATGAGCTGGATCGCCGGGCGCAGCCGCTGCACCACGCTCATCTCGACCTCGAGGTCGGCGCGGAGCTGCTCCTCGACCGTCTGCCCGATGTGCAGCGTGCCGAGTCGCTGGTAGTTGGGCAGACCCTCCAGGAAGAGGATGCGGTCGGTCAGCGTCTCGGCGTGCCGCATCTCGTCGATGGACTCGGCGCGGGTGTGTGCCGCGAGCTTGGTGTAGCCCCAGTTCTCCTGCATCTTGGCGTGGAGGAAGTACTGGTTGATCGCGGTGAGCTCCGCGGTGAGCTGCTCGTTGAGCAGCTCGATGATCTGCTTGTCGCCCTGCATTGAACGGGCCCCTCGTACTATGCGGTCGGAATCAGGTCGTCGGACCGCTTCAGGATCGCACAGATCTTGCGCACGCAAGAGGCACAGTCGGCACCGGCGCCGGTGGTGTCGCGGATCTGCTTGGCAGAGCGCGCACCGGCCGTGATGCAGTCGTGGACCTCGTTCTCGGTCACAGCACGACAGATGCAGACGTACGCCACGGGGGAGAGCCTCTCGAAGTGATAGGTAAGGCACACCTAAGATAGCTCACTTTGGTAAGGCTTGCCTATGTGTCGTGCGACACAGGCATGAACCTCTCAGGACAGGACATTCCACCCTGCGGTTTGGTTACTCTCCGTCGATTGATGGGTACGGCGCGCTAGAAGACCACCACCGAGCGGAGCACCTCGCCGCGATGCATCTTGGCGAAGGCCTCCTCCACCTGATCCAGGGCGATCGTCTCGGAGACGAACCGGTCCAGCGGCAGCCGCCGCTGCAGGAACAGGTCGATCAGCATCGGGAAGTCCCGCGAGGGCAGGCAGTCGCCGTACCACGAGGACTTGAGCGACCCGCCGCGTCCGAACACGTCCAGCAGCGGCAGCTCCAGCGTCATCTCCGGCGTCGGCACGCCGACGAGTACGACCGTCCCGGCCAGGTCACGGGCGTAGAAGGCCTGCTTGTAGGTCTCGACCCGGCCGACCGCCTCGATCACCACGTCCGCGCCGAACCCTCCGGTCAGCTCGCGGATCGCCTCGACCGCGTCGCGCTCGGCGGAGTTCACCACGTCGGTCGCGCCGAAGTCGCGCGCCCAGGCCAGCTTGCGGTCGTCCACGTCGACGGCGATGATCCGCGACGCGCCGGCCAGCGAGGCGCCGAGAACCGCCGCGTCGCCCACGCCGCCGCAGCCGATCACCGCGACCGTGTCGCCGCGCGTCACCGCCCCGGTGTTGAGCGCGGCGCCCAGCCCGGCCATGACGCCGCAGCCGAGCAGGCCGGCCACCTCGGCCGGCGCCTGGGGCGCGACCTTGGTGCACTGCCCCGCCGCCACCAGCGTCTTCTCGGCGAAGGCGCCGATGCCCAGCGCTGGCGAGAGCACGGTGCCGTCGGCGAGGGTCATCTTCTGGGCCGCGTTGTGCGTGGCGAAGCAGTACCACGGCCGGCCGCGCACGCACGCCCGGCACTGGCCGCAGACCGCGCGCCAGTTGAGGATCACGTAGTCGCCCGGCTCCAGGCCGGACACGCCGGGTCCGACCGCCTCGACGACGCCCGCCGCCTCGTGGCCGAGCAGGAAGGGGAAGTCGTCGTTGATGCCGCCTTCCCGGTAGTGCAGGTCCGTGTGGCACACGCCGCAGGCCTTGACCTGGACGACCGCCTCACCCGGACCGGGGTCGGGGACGAGCACGGTCTCCAGGGAGACGGCCTCGCCCTTGCCACGTGCGATGACACCTTGGACTTCGTACGGCATGCCCCACATCGTGAGCAGGCGGCCTGATCACCGTCAAGAGCGCAGCAGGTAGGGCTGCACCGGGCCGAGCCCCGCGACCGTGCGCCTGCGCAGCCGGCGGGTCCGCTCGGGCGCGACGTGCCGGGCCAGGGCCTGGTCGATCAGGACGGTCCCGGGCCGGGCCAGCCCGGTCAGCCGGGAGGCGAGGTTGACCGTGGTGCCGAACACGTCGCCCATCATGGGCACCACCGGCCCGTAGGCCAGGCCGATGCGGAGCTCCGGCCCCACCAGGTCGAGGGCGACCGCGGCGGCGACCTGAGCGGTCGGCGCGGTGAACAGCACCTCGTCGCCGAGCGTCTTGACCAGCCGGGCGCCGTGCCCGGCGATGACGTCGGCGGCGCGCGACTCGAAGCCCTCGACCAGCTCGGCCAGCTCGCGCTCGTCCAGTTCGCGGGCGCGGCTGGTGAAGGAGACCAGATCGGCGAAGCCCACGGCGAGGGTGGCGCGGGTCGGGGCGGCCTCGTCGGTCAGGTCGGCGAGGGCCAGCAACCGGCTGCCCGCGGCGCCGAGCTGGGCCCGCCAGACGTGCACGAGCAACTGCTCCAGATCGGGCAGGAGCCGGCCGGCGGCCTCCATGACCCGGGTGAGCTCCTCGTCGGAGGGCGGGCCGTCGCCGGGCAACATCGCGCCGATCACGATCTCGGCCTGCCACTGGGCCAGGCGGGCGGTGGTCTGGCCGAGCGCCCTGGCCATCCGGATCGCGCTCTCCGCGTCCAGCAGCCCGCCGTCGAGCAGCGTGCGGACGACGCCCAGCGCGTCCACGTCGGCGTCGGTGAAGGCGACCGTGTCGTCGGGCAGCGTCGCGAAACCCAGCGCCCGCCACAACCGCGCCGCCAGCTCGCCGGACACCCCGGCCGCCGCGGCCACCTCGGCGCGGGTGTGCCGGGCCCGCTGGCCGGCGAACAGCCGCTCGATCTGCTCGGCGGTCGGCCTAGACATGCTCGTCGACGTCACCGTCCGAGGCGTCCTCGACCAGGCGGAACAGCTCGGCGCGCACTTCCTGGATCTGCGGGATGTCCTTGAGGATCATCTGCCCCTTCTCCGAGGCCGACTCGACGGTCAGGGTGCCGCAGCCCAGCATGCGCTCGACGATGGTCTGGTCGGAGCTGACCGTGTTGACCTTGGTCATCGGGATCTCGTCCGTCGACTTGTTGAGCACCCCGGTGCTGATGCTGAAGCGGTGCGTGGTCAGCACGTACCCGGTGTTCTTCCACTGCAGGTACGGGACGAACGACCAGATGGTGATGAGGATCAGCGCGAGCGCGCCGATGGCGAGCCGGGCGTAGGTGGCGTACTCCCAGTCGCCCGGGACGAAGTAGAGGCCGGCACCGCTGGCCAGGGCCAGCACGACGAGGGCGGTGAACGGCCCGAGCAGCCGCTTCCAGTGCGGGTGGAACGAGCGCAGCCGCCGCTCGCCCTGCGTGAGATGGTGGTCGGGGAGTGTCATGGCCAAAGGCTAGTGCGCGGCACGCACGTGGACCACGTCTCCCGCGCTCAGGGTGTGTTGCTCGTCCACGACCAGGTGCCCGTTGCGGTCGACGCCGGTCGCGGTGCCCTTCAGCAGCCGCTCGCCGGGCAGCTCGACCCGGATCTCCTGGCCGATGGTGGCGCTGATCGCCTGGTAGGCGGCGCGCAGCCCGCAGCGGTCGGCGTCGCCGTCCGCCTCGCACCAGTCGCGGTAGTGCGTCTCGATCTCGCGCAGGATGTCGCGCAGCAGCGGGTCGCGGTCGAGCCCGCCGGTGCGCTCGTGGTCGGCGGCGGTGCGCCCGGCCGTCTCGATGGCCAGCGAGGTGGCGCCCGGCACCGGGATCTCGTCCGCGCGCAGCGACACGTTGAGGCCCATGCCGACGACCACCGCGCCGTCGCTGCGCTCGGCCAGGATGCCGGCCAGCTTGCGCTCGCCGACCAGCAGGTCGTTGGGCCACTTCAGGCGCACGTCCAGCTCGGCCAGCCGGCGGACGGCCGAGGCCGCGGCGACGCCGAACAGCAGCGGGAGCCAGCCCTGGCGCTGCACCGGCACCCGGGGCCGCAGCAGCACCGAGAAGGTCAGCCCCGAGCGCGGCGGCGCGTTCCACGGGCGGCCGAGCCGTCCCCGGCCGGCGTACTGCGTCTCGGCCACCAGCACGGCGCCCTCCGGCGCGCCGGCTCGGGCGGTCTGGGCCAGGTCGGCGTTGGTCGAGCCGGTGCGGTCCACGACGGACAGGGCGGTCCACAGGCTGCCGGGGCGCACCAGCGCGCGGCTCAGCGCCTGCTGGGACAGCGGCGGCCGATCGAGGTCGGTGTATCGAGAGTCGGACACGTCGTCCCATCGCGGTGGTGAAGGTTGGTCTGGGACCACTGTACGGAAGGGCGGCTGTGCCCGTCCGAGCAGACGAGAGAAGATGGCCGGATGAGCAAGCGTCTCGACCCCCGCAACTGGGCCTCCTGGCGGCCGTTCGGTCTCGGCCTGCGCAAGCCGAACAACTACCTGGAGCTCTGGAAGGCCTTCAAGGCGGTCAAGGGCGAGCGCCGGTTCGCCTGGCGCATCCTCAACCAGGGCACCTGCGACGGCTGCGCGCTCGGCACGCAGGGCATGCGGGACTGGACGATGGACGAGATCCACCTGTGCAACATCCGGCTCCGGCTGCTGCCGCTCAACACCATGCCCGCGCTGGATCACCGGCTGCTGGGCGAGGTGTCCGCGCTGGCCGGGAAGAAGTCCGCCGAGCTGCGGGAGCTGGGACGCCTGCCGTACCCGATGCTGCGCAGGAAGGGCGAGGCGGGGTTCACCCGGATCGGGTGGGACCAGGCGTTGCGGCTGGCGGCCGAGGCGGTGCGCGCGGCCGGCGGCTCGCGGTTCGGGGCGTATCTGACCAGCCGCGGGATGCCGAACGAGAACTACTTCGCCGCGCAGAAGGCGGTGCGGGCGATGGGCACCAACAGCATCGACAACGCCGCGCGCATCTGCCACTCCCCCTCGACCGTCGCGCTCAAGCAGACGATCGGCGCGGCGGCCACGACCTGCTCCTACACCGACTGGATCGGCTCCGATGTGATCGTCTTCATCGGCTCGAACCCGTCGAACAACCAGCCGGTCGCGATGAAGTACCTCTACCACGCCAAGAAGGCCGGCACCCGGATCGTGATGGTCAACAGCTACCGCGAGCCCGGCATGGAGAAGTACTGGGTGCCCTCCAACGCCGAGTCCGCGCTGTTCGGCACGAAGATCACCGACGAGTTCTTCGGCGTCAACGTCGGCGGCGATCTGGGCTTCCTCAACGGCGTGCTCAAGCACCTCATCGAGAACGACTGGCTCGATCAGGCCTTCCTCGACGCCCGGACCTCCGGTTTCGAGGAGGTACGGCGGAGCGTCGAGGCCATGGAGTGGGCCGAGCTGGAGGCGCTGTCCGGCTCGACGCGCGAGCAGATGTACCGCCTGGCCAAGCTGCTCGGCGAGGCGAGGACCGGCGTGCTGGTCTGGTCGATGGGCATCACGCAGCACACCTTCGGCGAGGACAACGTGCGCGCGATCGTCAACTTGGCGATGGCGCGCGGTTTCGTGGGCCGCGACAGGTGCGGGCTGATGCCCATCCGCGGGCACAGCGGCGTGCAGGGCGGCGCGGAGATGGGCGCCTACGCCACCGGCCTGCCCGGCGGCCTGCCGATCACCCCGGAGAACGCGGCCCGCTTCAGCGAGCTGTGGGGTTTCGAGGTGCCGGACGAGCCCGGGCGGACCGCGACCGAGATGATCGACGCCGCGCACGCCGGCGAGCTGGACGTGCTGATCTCCAGCGGCGGCAACTTCCTGGAGGTGCTGCCCGACCCCGCCTACTGCCGGGAGGCGCTGTCGCGGCTGAAGCTGCGGGTGCACATCGACATCGTGCTCTCCTCACAGATGCTCGTCCCGGCCGACGGCGACGTGCTGCTGCTGCCCGCGCAGACGCGGTACGAGATGGCCGGGGGCGTCACCGAGACCTCGACCGAGCGGCGCATCATCTTCTCCCCCGAGGTCCAGGGCCGGCGCATCGGCGAGGCGTGGCCGGAGTGGAAGATCTTCGGCGAGCTCGCGGCGCTGGTGAACCCGGCGGCCGACGTCCGCTACACCGGCACCCCGGCGATCCGCTCCGACATCGAGAAGGCGGTCCCCTTCTACGCGGGCATCGCGGGGCTGGCCCGCTTCGGTGACAACGTGCAGTACGGCGGGCGCCACCTGTTCGCCGACGGGCGGTTCCAGACGCCCGACGGGCTGGCCCGCCTGTCCCCGGTCCGGCTGCCCCGGCTGGAGCGCCCCGACGGCGGCTTCGCGGTGGCGACGCGGCGGGGAAAGCAGTTCAACAGCATGGTCCACGAGCGGCGCGACGGCTTCAACGGCGCCACCCGGGAGGCGGTGCTGATCAGCGCGCACGACGCCGACCGGCTCGGGCTGCCCGACGGGGCGCCGGTCGAGCTCACCTCGCCGTCCGGGGTCTTCGCCGGCAAGGTGCTGCGGGCGCCGATCATGCCGGGGAACCTCCAGGTGCACTGGCCCGAGGGGAACGTCCTGCTGGACGAGGCCCGGCGCTCGCCGGACGCCAAGATCCCGGACTACAACGCCGTCGTCACCCTCCGCAGGCTGCCGTGAGCGCGGGCCGCGGGATTCCGGAGCGGGCCGGGGAGGTGGTCCGGCCGGGGCCCAGCACGCCGGTGCGGGTGCGGACCCTGACCGGCAAGGAGGTGCGGGACCGGCGGGACGACCTGGCCACCGAGGAGCCGCTGGAGATCCGCCTCGCCTCGGGCGCCGACCGCCGGACCGTCGCGATCACCATGCGCACGCCGGGCCACGACTTCGAGCTGGCCGCCGGCTTCCTGCACGGCGAGGGCCTGGTCCCGAGGGACGGGATCGACACCATCGGCTACTGCACCGACGAGGACGTGGCCCCCGAGGCGCGCTACAACACGGTGACCGTCCGGGTGAGCGGCCCGCTGCCCGACCTGCCCACGCTCGACCGGCACTTCCTGACCTCCAGCGCCTGCGGGGTTTGCGGCTCGGCCAGCCTCGACGCCCTGCGCGACCGCTGCTCGGCGCTGCCCGCGGACGGGGTCACGGTCACCGCGGAGACGCTCTACTCGCTGCCCGGCCGGTTGCGCCAGGCCCAGGGCGTCTTCGGCAAGACCGGCGGCCTGCACGCGGCCGGGCTGTTCACCCCGGACGGCGACCTGGTCGCGGTGCGCGAGGACGTGGGACGGCACAACGCGGTGGACAAGCTGGTGGGCTGGGCGGCGCTCGGCGGGCGGCTGCCGCTGGCCGGGCACCTGCTCATGGTCAGCGGGCGGACCAGCTACGAGATCATGCAGAAGGCGCTGGCCGCGGGCGTGCCCGTGGTCTGCGCGGTGTCCGCGCCCTCCTCGCTGGCGGTGGAACTGGCCAGGGAGTTCGGGCTCACGCTCGTCGGGTTCCTGCGTGAGGAGCGCTGCAACCTCTACGCGGGCGCCGAGCGGGTGAAGGCGTAGGGGTCGGAGAGCACTCTCCTGATCACTTGGCCGGCCGCGCCCAGGACCGCCGCGTCGGCGCCCAGACGCGAGCGGATCAGCGGGGGCGGCGTGGCCCGCAGGCCGCCCAGCCGTCCGGCCATGGCCTCGGCGGCCGGGGGCGCGAGCCACGGGAACAGCGGGGCGAAGATGCCGCCGAGCACGATCCGGCCCGGGTCGAGCAGGTGCACCGCCGAGCCCAGGACCAGGCCGAGGGCCTCGCCCGCCCGGGTGATCACGCCGAGCCGCACGCCGGACTCCAGGCGGCCCACCAGCTCGGCCACCGCGTCCTCTCCCGCGGCGGGCCCGACGAGGGCGTCCTGGCCGGCGTAGACCTCCAGGCAGCCGCGGGCGCCGCAACGGCAGGGCGACCCGGCGGGGTCCACGGCCACGTGGCCGAGCTCGCCGGCGAAGCCGTGACAGCCGCGGAAGAGCTCGCCGCCGACCACGATGCCGGCGCCGATGCCGATCTCCCCCGACACGTACAGGAAGTCGCGCTCGCGGGAGCCGAACCACAACTCCCCCAACGCGGCGAGGTTGGCCTCGTTGTCCACCTCCACCGGGCGGCCGAGGTCCACGCGGACGTCGTGCCAGCCCAGGTGCGGGGCGTGCTGCAGGACGCCCTCGCGCACCGGTCCTGGTACGGCCAGGCCGGTGCCGGCGATCGTCAGCCCGGAGGCGGCGGCCTCCTCGGCGGCCAGCTCGGCCAGGGCGGCGAGGGTCTTGGCGGGGGTGGTGCCGCGGTTCGTGGCGGGGACCTTGCGGCTTCGCCGTACCGTGCCGGTGAGGTCGAGGACGCAGACGGCGAGGTAGTCGACGTTGACCTCCAGCCCGAGCGCGCCCACCCGGGCGCCGCTGAGCCGGACCGGCACGCCGGGACGCCCGCGCTCGCCGTCGCGGGCGGGGCCGGCCTCCTCGACGATGCCCGCCTCCAGGAGGTCGCCGACCAGCTTGGAGACGGTGGTCTTGGTCAGCCCGGTGAGCTCGCTGAGCGCGGCGCGGCTGAGCGGGCCGCCGCGCTGGACCTCACCCAGCACGAGGGCGAGGTTGCGGGCGCGCATGCCGTCGTGTCGCACAGGTCTTGACGTTGCCATAGCCCTCATAGTTATTTAGTTCATTATGTGGACTAATCTTAGGCCGACCCCGGAAGACCGCTTCACCTTCGGCCTGTGGACCGTCGGCTGGCAGGCCCGCGACCCGTTCGGCGACGCCACCCGGGCGCCGCTCGACCCGGTGGAGAGCGTGCACCGGCTGGCCGAGCTGGGCGCCTACGGCGTGACCTTCCACGACGACGACCTGCTCGCCGTCGAGCCCGACCGCGAGCGCGCGATCGAGTCCTTCCGCAAGGCGCTGGCCGCGACCGGGCTCAAGGTGCCCATGGCGACCACCAACCTGTTCACCCACCCGGTCTTCAAGGACGGCGCGTTCACCAGCAACGACCGCGAGGTCCGGCGGTACGCGCTGCGCAAGGTGATGCGCAACCTCGACCTGGCCGCCTCGCTGGGCGCGACCACCTACGTCTGCTGGGGCGGGCGCGAGGGCTCGGAGTCGGACGCGGCCAAGGACGTGCGCGCCGCGCTCGACCGCTACAAGGAGGCGCTCGACCTGCTCTGCGCCTACGTCCTCGAGCAGGGCTACGAGATGCGCTTCGCGCTGGAGCCCAAGCCGAACGAGCCGCGCGGCGACATCCTGCTGCCGACGATCGGGCACGCGCTGGCCTTCATCGGCGGCCTGGAGCACCCCGAGATGGTCGGCCTCAACCCCGAGGTCGGCCACGAGCAGATGGCCGGGCTCAACTTCGTGCACGGCATCGCCCAGGCGCTGTGGCACGGCAAGCTGTTCCACATCGACCTCAACGGCCAGACCGGCCCGCGCTACGACCAGGACTTCATCTTCGGCCACGGCGACCTGAAGAGCGCCTTCTTCCTGGTCGACCTGCTGGAGCACGGCGGCTACACCGGCCCGCGGCACTTCGACTACAAGCCGGCGCGCACCGAGGACGCCCAGGACGTCTGGGACTCGGCCGCGGCCAACATGCGCACCTACCTGATCCTGCGCGAGAAGGCCCGCGCCTACCGCGCCGACCCCGAGGTGCAGGAGGCCCTGCGCGCCTCGCGCGTGGACGAGCTCGCCCAGCCCACCCTCGCGCCCGGCGAGAGCCTGGCCGACCTGGCCGGCGACGCCTTCGACCTGGACGCCGTGGCCGCGCGCGGCTTCCACTTCACCCGCCTCAACCAGCTCGCCCTGGAGCACCTGCTCGGAGTGCGGGGATGACCCTGGTCGCCGGGATCGACTCCTCCACCCAGAGCTGCAAGGTCGTCGTCCGGGACGCCGCCACCGGGCGGCTGGTACGGCAGGGCCGCGCCGCCCACCCGGAGGGCACCGAGGTGCATCCCCGGCACTGGTGGGCCGCCCTCCAGCAGGCGGTACGGCAGGCGGGCGGGCTCGGCGACGTGGCGATGGTCAGCGTGGCCGGGCAGCAGCACGGCATGGTCTGCCTCGACGCCGGCGGCGAGGTCGTCCGCGACGCGCTGCTCTGGAACGACACCCGCTCGGCCGGCGCCGCCGCGGACCTGGTGACCGAACTCGGCGGCCCCGATGCGTGGGCGGAGGCGGTGGGCAGCGTGCCGGTGGCCGCCTTCACCGTGGCCAAACTGCGCTGGCTGGCCACGCACGAGCCGGACCACGCGGCACGGACCGCCGCGGTCTGCCTGCCGCACGACTGGCTGACCTGGCAGTTGGCCGGATCCCTGGACGGAGGCGCCCGCCTGCCGATGGAGCGGCTGGTCACCGACCGGGGGGACGCCTCCGGCACCGGCTACTGGTCGCCGATCACCGGGGAGTACCGGCTCGACCTGCTGGAGCTGGCGCTGGGCCGGACCGCCCTGGTGCCCGAGGTGCGGCGGCTCGACGGGCCCATCGCGAGGCTGGCGGCCGGGACCGGCGACAACATGGCCGCCGCACTGGGCGTGGGCGCGGGGCCGGGCGACGTGGTGGTGTCGATCGGCACCTCCGGCACCGCGTTCGCCGTGGCGGACCGGCCGGCCCGGGATCCCAGCGGCGCGGTGGCCGGGTTCGCCGACGCGACCGGGCGCTGGTTGCCGCTGGTGTGCACGCTCAACGCGGCCCGGGTGCTGGAGGCGGCGGCGCGGATGCTCGGCGTGAGCCTGGACGCGCTCGACGACCTGGCGTTGCGGGCCGAGCCCGGGGCCGGGGGGCTGGTGCTGGTGCCGTACCTGGAGGGTGAGCGCACGCCCAACCTGCCCGAGGCCACCGGGACCCTGCACGGGCTGACCCTGCGCACGGCCACCCCGGAGCACCTGGCCAGGGCGGCGGTCGAGGGGCTGCTGTGCCACCTGGCCGACGCCGTGGACGCGCTCGGCGTCACGGAGCCGCGCCGGGTGCTGCTGGTCGGCGGCGGGGCGCGTTCGCGGGCGGTGCGGGAGCTGGCCCCCGCCGTCTTCGGGCGGCCGGTCGTGGTGCCGGAGCCGGGCGAGTACGTGGCCGACGGAGCGGCCCGCCAGGCGGCCTGGGCACTCGCGGGAGGCAGTGAGCCACCGGCCTGGGCGGCGGCGAAGGAGGAGGTGTTCGAGGCGCCCGCGCAGCCGGGGATCCGGGCTGGATACCGCGAAACTCTTCCGGGGTGACCAGGGCGAGATCACCGCGAAACTTTTCCGGGGTGATCAGGGATCGCGGAACGAAGTCTTCCGCGATCCTTCCTACCGTTGACCCATGGAAACCTTCCGGATCGACATCCCGCAGAGCGACCTCGACGACCTCCAGCGCCGCCTTCGCGAGGCGCGCCTGCCGAACCAGGTTCCCGGCGCCGGATGGAGCCGGGGCATGCCCCTGGACCACCTCCAGGAGCTGGTGGAGCACTGGACCACCGGCTACGACTGGCGGGTCTGGGAGAAGCGGATCAACGAGCACCCGCAGTTCGTCACCGAGATCGACGGCCAGAAGATCCACTTCCTGCACGTGCGCTCCGCCAAGGCGGACGCGCTCCCGCTGATCCTCTCGCACGGCTGGCCGGGTTCGGTCGTGGAGTTCCTCGACGTGATCGAGCCGCTCTCGCGCGACTTCCACCTGGTCATCCCCTCGCACCCGAATTTCGGCTTCAGCGGCCCGGCCGCGGCCGGCTGGGACTCCCGCCGGATCGCCACGGCCTACGCCGAGCTCATGACGCGGCTCGGCTACGAGCGCTTCGGCGCGCAGGGCGGCGACTTCGGCGCCTTCATCGCCCCCGACCTCGGGCGCGTCGCGCCGGACCGGGTGGTCGGGGTGCACGTCAACGCGGCGAGCGTCGGGTTCATCCCGATGGACGAGGTCGATCCCGAGCAGTTCACCGAGGCGGAGCGGGTGCGGCTGCAGCGGCTCAACGACTACACCTCGGGCGGGAACGGCTACTTCCAGATCCAGGCCACCAAGCCGCACACGCTCGGCTTCGCGCTGGCCGACTCGCCCGTGGGGCAGCTCGCCTGGGTCGCGGAGAAGTTCCACGACTGGGCGCACCCGGCCGGGTCCATCGACCGGGACGTGGTGCTGACCCACGCGGCGCTGTACTGGTTCACCAACACCGGCAGCTCGTCGTCGCAGCTCTACTACGAGAGCATGCACTCCGGCTCCTGGCCGACACCCTCGCCGGTGCCGACCGCGGTGGCCAACTTCGCCGAGGACGTGGCGATCCGGCGGTATGCCGAGGAGGTCAACAACATCGTCCGATGGAGCGAGTTCGACCGGGGCGGGCACTTCGCCGCTCTGGAGGCGCCGGATCTCTTCGTCGAGGACGTGCGCGCCTTCTTCACCGCCTGACCCCTCCGGTTCTACGGGTACGGCAGGCGGCCCGCCTGCCGTACCACTCCGGGGTGCGGCCAGCCCGGTTGCCGGCCGCACCCCACTTTTTCGACCCAGCTATGGAATGAAGCATTCCGTTCTGTTATTCTGGAACAGAACAAGCCGTTCCGATTCAGGAGGCCCCCAGTGACCGCTCTCGACACCCGCCCCGTGGTGGTGGAAGCCCCGACGCCGACCCCCAACCGCTGGCGCTGGATCGCCCTCCTGGTGATCATCACCGGCTCGGTGATGGAGCTGCTCGACGCGACCGTCACCAACATCGCCGGCCCCGTGATGCGGGCCGAGCTCGGCGGCGGCACCTCGCTGATCCAGTGGCTCGGCGCGGCCTACACCCTGGCGATGACCGCCGGGCTGCTGACCGGCGGCCGGCTGGGCGACATCGTCGGACGCAAGCGCATGTTCCTCATCGGCGTGATCGGCTTCACCATCGGCTCGCTGCTCTGCGCGATCGCCGTCTCGCCCGAGACGATCATCGCCGCCCGCGTGGTCCAGGGCCTGTTCGGGGCCGCGATGATCCCGCAGGGCATGGGCCTGATGAAGGAGATGTTCCAGCCCAAGGAGCTGCAGGCGGCCTTCGGCCTGTTCGGCCCGATCATGGGTCTGTCCGCGGTGGGCGGCCCGATCCTGGCCGGCGCGCTCGTGGACGGGCCGGGCTGGCGCATGATCTTCCTGATCAACCTGCCGATCGGCATCGCCACCGCCGTCGCCGCGCTGCGCTTCCTGCCGAACACCAAGCCCACCGGGGGCGTCCGGCTCGACCTGCCCGGCGCGCTGCTCGCCTCGCTCGCCACCGTGCTGCTGGTCTTCCCGCTGGTCCAGGGCGGCGAGCACGGCTGGCCGGTCTGGAGCTTCGTGCTGATGGGCCTGTCGGCCGTGACCTTCGCGGTGTTCGTCGCCTACGAGCGCCGGCGCAAGAGCGACCAGCTCATCGCCCCCAGCCTGTTCCGCAAGCCCGCCTTCCTCGGCGGCATGGCCGTCGGCGCGACCTACTTCGCCGCCTTCGGCGGGGTGTTCGTGGTGATCGGCCTCTACACCCAGCTCGCCCTGGGCTACTCGCCGCTCAAGGCCGCACTTACCGGCGTGCCCAGCTCGATCGGCATGATCATCGGTATGACCATCGCCCAGGCGAGCGTGAAGTACGGCCGCAAGGTGCTGCTCACCGGCGCGGTCATCATGGGGACCGCGGTGTTGTCCCTGGTCCTGATCGCCGACCCGGCGATCACGCCCTGGCAGCTCGCGCCCTCCCTGGTCTTCGTCGGGCTGGGCAGCGGCCTGATCATGGGTCCGTACTACTCGATCGTGCTGGCCGCGGTGGACCCCGAGGAGATGGGCTCGGCCTCCGGCACGCTGACCGCGATCCAGCAGGTCGGCAACGCACTCGGGCTGGCGATCCTGGGGACGGTCTTCTTCCAGACCGGGAGCGCGGAGATCACCTTCGCGGCGGCGGCCGGGCTGATCGCGCTGACCCTGGCGGTCGGGTTCCTGCTGCCGAAGCAGGGCCGCGAAGGGGTCGAGCTCGCGCACTGAGCGGCTTTCGCAGCACGAAAAGGGGCCAAGGTGATCCTTGGCCCCTTTCGCTGTCGTCCGGATGATCAGCCGGCGTTCCGGGGTGGTCAGCCGGTGTTCTGGAGACCGGCTGCGACGCCGTTGACCGAGAGCAGCAGGAGCGTCGACAGCCGCTCGCGCTCCTCCTCCGACGGCTTCTCCTCCGACCGCAACGCGGTCAGCGCGCGAAGCTGCAGGTGCGAGAGCGCGTCCACATACGGGTCACGAAGCTGTACGGCACGCGACAACACCCGCCGGTTCTGCAGCAGCCGCTCGTGCCCGGTCACGGCCAGCACGAGCCGGCGGGTGCGGTCGTACTCCTCCAGCACCTGCTCGGCGAAGTCCGGCCGGCCGCCGAGCGCCAGGTACCGCTTGGCGATCGAGCGGTCGGTCTTGGCCAGCGACATCTCCGCGTTGTCCAGCAGTGCGGCGAACAGCGGCCACTCGCGGTAGGCCGCCCGGAGCTGCTCCAGGTCGGTCACCGCCTCCAGGCCGCTGCCCAGGCCGTACCAGCCGGGCAGGTTGACGCGGGTCTGCGCCCAGGCGAACACCCACGGGATGGCCCGCAGGTCGTCCAGCGAGCGCGGCGCGCCGAGCCCGCGCCGGGCCGGACGCGAGCCCAGCCGCAACGAGCCGATCTCCTCCAGCGGGCTGACCAGCGCGAACCACTCCGGGAAGCCCGGCGCCTCGGTCAGCGCCCGGTAGGCCCGCTCGGACGCCGTCGCCACCTCCGACGCCAGCGCGCGGAACCGGTCGGCCGCGGCCGAGGTGCGCTCGCCGACCACCGGGGAGGAGGCCAGCAGCACCGCGTTGGCCACCTGCTCCATGTGCCGGCGGGCGATGGCCTGATGACCGTACCGGGCGAAGATCACCTCGCCCTGCTCGGTCACCTTGAACCGGCCCGCCACCGACCCGGGCGGCTGCGCCAGCACCGCGCGGTTGGCCGGACCGCCGCCACGGCCCAGCGCGCCGCCGCGGCCGTGGAACAGGCGGAGCTTGATGTCGTTGGCCGCCGCCCACGCGGTCAGCCGCTCCTGCGCCTCGTACAACTTCATGGTCGCCGCCGCCGGGCCCAGCTCCTTGGCCGAGTCGGAGTAGCCGAGCATGACCTCCACGCGGCGGTCGTTGTCCTTGAGCCGGCGCTGCACCTGCGGCAGGTCGAGCATCCCGGCCAGCACGTCGGCCGAGTGGTCGAGGTCCGCGCCCGACTCGAACAGCGGCACCACGTCCAGCACCGGCGTCTTCGCGCCCAGCGCGAACTCGGCCAGCTCGTACACCGCGGCGATGTCGCCGGCGTTGCGGGTGAAGGAGACCACGTAGCGGGAGCAGGCGTCCACGCCGAAGCGCTCCTGGATCCAGCCGATCACCCGGATCGTCGCCAGGACCTCCTCGGCGCGCTCCGACAGCTCGCCGCCGGCCCTGACCTCCTCCAGCACCGTGGCGTGGACCTGGGAGTGCTGGCGTACCTCGAGTTCGGCCAGGTGGAAGCCGAACGTCTCGACCTGCCAGATCAGGTGCTGGAGCTCGCCGTACGCCTGCCGTACGGCGCCGGCGGCGCGCAGGGACTCCTGCGCCAGCCGCAGGTCGGCGAGCAGGTCGGCGGGCGAGCGGTAGGCGAGGTCGAGGTCGCGGCGGCGGGTCGCGCCGATGCGCGCGGCCACGAACAGCAGCCACTGGCGGTGCGGCTCCGACGGCGAGCGGGTGGCGAGCTCGGAGACCAGGTCGGGCTGCGAGTCCGTCGCCGCCTTGATCGCCCCGCGCAGCGCCGCCGACGGCGGCGTGAACTGCGCCGCCGCGGTGATCGTGCGAGCGATCCGGCCGGTCGCGGTCTCCAGCGCGGTCAGCACGTGCTCGGCCTGGATCAGCACCGCCTCGCGGGTCACCTTGGCGGTGACGTTCGGGTTGCCGTCCCGGTCGCCGCCGATCCAGCTCCCGTACCGAATGAACGGCCTGGCCAGCGGCTCCCGCGTGCCGCTCCCCTCCCCCAGCGCCGCGTCGAGACTGCGGTAGACCTGCGGGACCACGCGGAACAACGTCTCGTCGAAGGCGGCCATCGCGGTCCGCACCTCGTCGAGCGGGTCGAGCTTGGTGTTGCGGAGCTGGGCGGTGCGCCACAGCAGGTCGATCTCCTCCAGCAGCCGGCGCCGGCTCTCCGCCCGCTCCGACTCGCCGCGGCCCGGCGTGTTGTACTCCGTGAGCTGCGTGCTCACCCGCTGGATCGCCGTCACCACCGCCCGGCGGCGGGCCTCCGTCGGGTGCGCGGTCAGGACCGGATGCAGCTCCAGCCCCTCGACCAACTGCGCGACCCGCTCCACGCCCAGCTCCTCCACCGCCGACGCCAGCGACTCCCGCTGGCCGCCGTCGTTGTCGCGCTCGCGCAGGATCCGGATCCGGTAGTGCTCCTCGGCGAGGTTGGCCAGGTGGAAGTAGCAGGTGAACGCCCTGGCGATCTGCACCGCCCGGTCGATGTCCCACCCGCCGACCATCGCGGCCACCTCGTCGAACGGCACCTCACGGCGGCGTGCGCCGATCACTGCTTTACGCAGCTTCTCGACATCCGCCAGCAGGTCAGGGCCGCCCTGCTCGGCGATCACCTGGCCCAGCAGTTCTCCCAGGAGCCGCACATCGGCGCGGAGCTCCTCGGGCATCTCGATGACGGCGCTGTGGCGCTCAACCGCCTGGGAAGTCATGCTCAGAGGGTATCCAGGCGCTCTCAGCGGATGGATACCGGTCTCGAGTATTGGACTAGACCACTGTTTCTCCTGGTGAAAGCATGGCCTTCGGCTTCGCACGCCCTTCGAGGTCCCCTCTATGGGCAACCCAAGCTCTCCCCCTCGCCGGTGCCTCGTCAGGGGGTCAGGTCGGGCGGCTGACGGCCGCGAGGATTTCGGGGAGGCGGAGGCGGGCCAGCTTGGCGGCCAGGTGCTGGCCCAGGAGGGTGGCGGCGACGCCGTACGGGAGCATGAGGGCGGCGAGCCAGTGGAAGCCCAGGACGACGGGGAGGGCCAGAGGCAGGGCCAGGAGGACGACGGCCATCATGGAGCCCATGGAGCCGAGGAAGGCCTGACCGCCCTGGCCGGGGGCGGCGCCGGTGAAGGCGTTCATGCGTTCGGGGACGGTGTAGGGGATGAGGGTGCTGGTGATGGCGCCGGCGCCCAGGGCAAGGCCGAGGACGCCCCACGCGGTGAGGAGGGCGGGGAGGACGGCGGCCGGGTTGCCGGTGAACAGGCCGATGGCCAGGGCCAGGGCGGCGAGCAACGGCAGGGCGATGAGGGCGGCGGCTAGGTGACGGCCGCGGATGTCGGTGCGGAAGTCACGGTCCTGCGCGAAGACGACGGCGTTCATCCACAGGGAGCGTCCGTCGATGCCGAAGAGGTTGCTGAGCTGGGCGCCGATCATGATGGCGCCGAGGACGCTCAGGCCGATGACCAGGGCGGGGCCGGCGCCGTCGCCGCTCATGGAGAAGGCCAGGGCGCCGGTGACCACGACGGCGACCAGCCAGCTCACGCGGAAGCGCGGGTCGCGGCGGAGGTAGCGGACCTCCTTGTAGACCACGGCGGCCAGGGGGCCGTCGGGCAGGAGGCGGTCGAGCAGGCCGCTGGAGGCGCGTACGGAGGCGGCGGCCTGGGTGGAGGAGTCGGGGGTGACCAGGGCGCGGCCCAGGACCTTGATCCACAGGTAGCCGACGACGGCGACGGTGAGGGCGACCGGGAGCAGCCACAGGGGGTTGCCGATGGAGATGGCCTCGGCGGCCATGCCGGGCGGGGTCCAGCGGAGGAAACCGGCGGCGCCGCGGAGCAGGGCGGCGGGGTCGTCCAGGCCGCGGTTGACGATGATGTTGGGGAGCTGGAAGAGCAGGACCAGGGCGATCGCGGCGACGGCCAGGAGGTCGCGGCCCCGGCGGGAGCGGAGCAGGCCGGACAGGGCCGTGGTGACCAGGCGGGAGGTCACCAGGCACAGGGCGAACATCAGCGGGACGGCTACCAGACCGGTGAGGGCCGCTGGGAGGCTGCGGGCCAGGCCGGCCAGGGCGCCGAAGAGGGCGATCAGCGTGGTCAGGGGCCAGGCGCCGGTGGCTGAGGAGGCGAACAGGCCGATCGCCAGTTGTCGGGTGGTCAGGGGGAAGAGGGACAGGCGGGCCGGGTCGAGGGTGTCGTCCAGGCCGAAGGCGAGCAGGGGGACGACCGCCCAGCCGATGAGGAAGGCGGTGAACAGGACTGTGCCGAGGTCGGCGGCCAGGTCTGGGGGTGCCAGGCGGAGGGCCAGGAGGGAGAGGAAGCTGACGGTCGCCACGAAGAGGGCGGCGAGGAGGGTGAAGACGAAGCCCAGTTTGCGGTCCACCGCGCCGCGGAGGTTGCCGCCGATCAGGCGGAGCTTGAGGGCGGCGAACAGGGTGAAGGGGCGGATGGGCTCCCGGGGCAAGGGCTTGGCCGGGAGGGGCACCACCGGGGTTGACCTCGCGGGAGTTGGCTTCGGCGAGGTCGGGTCCACTGGCGTCGGGTCCGCCGGAGTCGGGTCCGCCGGAGTCGGGTCCGCCGGAGTCGGGTCCGCCGGAGTCGGGTCCGCCGGAGTCGGGTCCGCCGGGGTTGACCTCGCGGAAGTCGGGTCCGCCGGAGTCGGGTCCGCCGGGGTTGACCTCGCGGGAGTCGGGTCCGCAAGAGTCGGGTCCGTGGGGGTGGGGTCCGTGGGGGTGGGGGTCATTGGGGGGCTCCGAGCCAGGAGAGGCCGTCGCCGTCGGTGCCGGAGGGGCCGCCGACCAGGTCGAGGAAGGCCTGGTTGAGGGTACGGCCGGCGCGGACGTCGTCGAGAGTGCCCTGGGCGACGATGTGGCCGCCGCTCATGACCGAGACCCAGTCGCACAGCCGCTCGACGAGGTCCATGACGTGGCTGGAGAAGACGACGGTCGAGCCGGAGGCGGTGTAGCGGCGCAGGACCTCGGTGAGGGTGTTGGCGCTGACCGGGTCCACGCCCTCGAAGGGCTCGTCCAGGAAGAGGACGGCGGGGTTGTGGAGGAGGGCGGCGGCCAGACCGATCTTCTTGCGCATGCCGGTGGAGTAGTCGACGACCAGCTTGTCGGCGGCGTCGGACAGGCCCATCACGTGGAGGAGCTCCTCGGCGCGGCGCTGGACCTCGGCTCGGGGCAGGCCTCGGAGGCGGCCGTTGTAGATGAGGAGCTCGCGGCCGGACAGGCGCTCGAACAGGCGCAGGCCCTCGGGGAGGACGCCGATGCGGGCCTTGACCTGGACGGGGTCGGCCCAGACGTTGTAGCCGGCGACCTCTGCGGCGCCGCCGTCGGGGCGGAGGAGGCCGGTGATCATGCTGAGGGTGGTGGTCTTGCCGGCGCCGTTGGGGCCGACCAGGCCGGCGAAGCTGCCTGCGGGCACGACCAGGTCCACGCCGGCCACCGCCACCTGGGGGCCGAAACGTTTGAGCAGGGCGTGGGTGCGGACGGCGGCTTCGGTCATGCCGCCACCTTATGGCTCGCCGGTGGAGGGCGGGAGGCGGGTGGTGGGGGGCTGTGGATAACTCGGCGAGGAGGTCCGGGGGGAAGCGGGGGGATCCCCTAAGAAGCGGGGGGATCCCCTAAGAGGCGGTGGGTCGGGGAAGACACGGAAGCCCTGGGATGTGGCGGGGCGGGAAGACACGGGAAGCCCTGGGATGTGGTCGGGTGGGAGGGGCCATTAGCCTGTGGGCATGAGTGCCGAGCCCGTGCCGCAGCTCCCCGAGATCGACATCCACACGACCGCGGGAAAGATCGCCGACCTCGAACGCCGGCTGGACGAAGCCGCGCACGCCGGATCGGCCGCGGCGGTGGAGAAGCAACACGCCAAGGGCAAGATGACCGCCCGGGAGCGGGTGCTGGCCCTGCTGGACGAGGGCTCGTTCGTGGAGTTCGACGAGTTCGCCCGGCATCGTTCGACCATGTTCGGGCTGGAGGCCCGCCGGCCGTACTCCGATGGGGTGATCACGGGGTACGGGACGATCGACGGCCGGCAGGTGTGCGTGTTCTCGCAGGACGTCACCGTGTTCGGCGGGTCGCTGGGCGAGGTGTACGGCGAGAAGATCGTCAAGGTCCAGGACATGGCGCTCAAGACGGGCTGCCCGATCATCGGGATCAACGAGGGCGGCGGGGCGCGCATCCAGGAGGGCGTGGTCGCGCTGGGCCTGTACGCGGAGATCTTCAAGCGGAACGTGCACGCCAGCGGCGTGATCCCGCAGATCTCGCTGATCATGGGCGCGGCGGCGGGCGGGCACGTGTACTCCCCCGCGCTGACCGATTTCGTGGTCATGGTGGACCAGACCTCGCACATGTTCATCACCGGCCCGGACGTCATCAAGACGGTCACCGGCGAGGAGGTGAGCTTCGAGGAGTTGGGCGGCGCGCACGCGCACAACACCAAGTCGGGCGTCGCGCACTACCAGGCGTCGGACGAGAAGGACGCGCTGGAGTACGTCAAGGCGCTGCTGTCCTACCTGCCCTCCAACAACCTCGACGAGGCACCGGCCTACGAGCCGGCCGAGGACTTGGAGCCGGACGCCGGGCTCGACACGATCATCCCCGACTCGGCCAACCAGCCGTACGACATGCACCAGGTCATCGAGCACGTGCTGGACGACGGGGAGTTCCTGGAGGTCCACGCGTTGTTCGCGCCGAACATCGTGGTCGGATACGGACGAATCGACGGACACCCCGTGGGGGTAGTCGCCAACCAGCCCATGCATTTCGCAGGATGTCTGGATATCAACGCATCCGAGAAGGCCGCGCGATTCATCCGAACATGTGATGCCTTCAATATTCCAATCCTCACTTTTGTGGATGTTCCGGGATTCCTGCCAGGAACCGATCAGGAATGGAACGGAATCATCCGCCGCGGCGCCAAGCTCCTCTACGCCTATGCCGAGGCCACGGTCCCGCTGATCACCGTCATCACCCGCAAGGCGTACGGCGGCGCCTACGACGTCATGGGCTCCAAGCACCTGGGCGCCGACGTCAACCTGGCCTGGCCGACCGCGCAGATCGCGGTGATGGGCGCGCAGGGGGCGGTCAACATCCTCTACCGCCGCGAGCTGGCCGCCGCCGACAACCCCGACGCCGAGCGCGCCCGCCTCGTCACCGAGTACGAGGACACCCTGGCCAACCCCTACATCGCCGCCGAGCGCGGCTACGTCGACGCGGTGATCCGCCCGTCCGACACGCGCCCCCAGGTCGTCCGGGCGCTGCGCGCGCTGCGCAACAAGCGGGCCTCCCTTCCGCCGAAGAAGCATGGGAACATCCCGCTGTGAAGCTCAGCATCGTGCGCGGCGAGGCGACCCCCGAAGAGATCGCGGCGCTGGTCGCCGTCCTGACCACGCGAAACGATCAGACGCCCGCCCCGGCCCCACGCAAAACCGAATCATGGCGAAACCCGGCAAGATCCATGCGTAAGGCGCTCACGCCGGGGAAGTCGGCCTGGCGGAACAGCGGCCTACCATAGAAGGATCCGAAGAAACGGGTGTCAACTTCCCCGGGACTTGGGAGTATCTAGAAAATAGGCGTATATAGTCAGCCGATCAACTAAGTCCGCGGCCTGGAGGACGACATGGCCATCCCAGACCTCACGCCGCATCCTGTCGCAGCGAAGTACGCCGTGCTCGTGGATGTCGGTTATCTGTATGCCGCCGCTGGTGAAGTGCTCCTTGGGGCCAAGGAACGCAAGGAATATCGGGTGGCCGCCGATGAGCTGATCCAAGCTCTTCAGAAACATGCACTGGAACGTATTTCCGGCGAACTCTTGCGGATCTATTGGTATGACGCGGCTCGTGACCGGGTGCCCACCGTCGATCAGCGGGTCATCGCCCAGCTTCCCTGGGTGAAGGTACGGCTTGGCAACCTGAACGCGCGTGGCCAGCAGAAAGGGGTGGACGCCCAGATCAGGAGCGATCTGGAGGCCCTGGCCAGGCATCACGCGGTGACCGACACGATCCTGCTGGCGGGCGATGAGGACATGGTGCCCGCGGTGGAGGCGGCTCAGGCGTATGGCGTCCGCATCCACCTGTGGGGCGTCGAACCGCCGTACGGCACCAACCAGGCCGAGCGCCTCGTGTGGGAGTCCGACACCGTTGAAGTGATCTCCGCTGATTTCCTGCGTGCCTATTTCAGTCGTGCTCCGCAGCCGGTGACGGTCGCTCCGCCGGTCACCACGCCCTCGCCCGCCCAGGTCTTCGCCGGCCGTACGCAGGTCAAGCCCTCGCTCAAGCCCGGCCAGGTGGCCAAGCTGGGCCCCTCCCGGCCCCGGGTCGAGGAGGTGGGCGAGCACGTGGCCCAGAAGTGGATCCTCACCCGTGGCCGCGACAACATCCGGGACCTGCTGCCTGGGCCGATACTGCCGACGGTCATCGACACCGAGTTGCTGATCGAGGCGGAGAAGGAGCTCGGTCACTCGCTGCGGCCGTACCCGGAGGCCAGGGTGTGGTTGCGGGACGGGTTCTGGGCGCGCGTCTACCGCGAGTTCGACCTGGGGGTCGGCATCTCATCGAAGTAGCGCCTCGGCGACAGCCGTACGGGCGTAGAGGACGTATCGCCCGGTGCGGTGGGCCGAGCAGAGTCCGGCGCGGCGCAACGCGGTGAGGTGGCGGTTGGCGCCCGGCTCCGTCAGGCCGGTGCGCAGCGCCAGGTCCCGCGTCGAGGCGGGCTGGTCGAGCTCGGCCAGCAGGCGGGCCCTGGTCCGGCCCAGCACCGCGGCGAGCGCCTCCGGGGGCTCGCTCTCGCGGCGTTCCCACAGCGTGGCCAGGCCGCGCGGCGGGTAGCGGACCGTCGGCTGCCAGGGCGGCGCCGTACCGGAGAAGATGCACGGCCAGGTGAAGACGGAGGGCACCAGCAGCAGGCCGAGGCCGCGCAGTGGGCGCACCCCGGAGGCGTAGCGGCTGGGCAGGATCAGCGTCTCGCCCGCCCAGCGCACGCCGGGGTCGAGTTCGGCGAGCGTGTGGCGCAGGCCGTGCTCGGCCAGTTGCCGGGCGCGATAGAGCACGTCGCCTTCGAGCAGGCTGCGGATCCTGGGCCAGTACGGGTCGACGGCCGCCGCCCAGTAGGCGCCGATCTCGCCGGCGAGGCGGTCGAGGCCGGCCTCGGGGTCGTCGCACAGGGCGCGCAGCGGCTTGGTGTGCGGGTCGTCGAGCTCCTCCCGCACGTGCGCGGCCTGGGCGCGCAGGGTGACCAGTTCGACGTCGAGGTCGGGCACGGGCGTGCTGGGCGGCGGGCAGACGAAGGCCGGGATCGCCCTGGTCGGCACCGGGATGAGGTCGTGCAGCAGCCGCCAGTCCACGTCGCGCAGCCGCCGGGCGACCTGGTCGGCCCAGGGCCGCAGCAGCGGGTGCCCGGCGGGGTTCTTGACCACCCGGACGCTGGCGATCACCTCCCAGAGCGGGGACAGGGCGAACCGGGTGTTCGCCACGTCCTCGGCGGTGAAGATCAGCTCCCGTGCCATCGGATTAACGCCTCGCTCAATCGATTGGTCTGTCCTCCATGGTGCTGGATCGTCGGGGCCATGACCACCACGACCCCGATTCTTCGCCATCCGGACTTCCGTCAGCTCTACGCGTCGGCGGCGGTGAGCCAGTTCGGGTCCCAGATCACTTATGTCGCGCTTCCCCTGCTCGCGGTGACCTCGCTCGGCGCGGGGCCCGGTGAGGTCGGATTGCTGGCGTCGCTGGCGACGATCACCGTGCTGGTCGTCGGGCTGCCCGCCGGGGTGTGGATCGACCGGGTGCGGCGGCGGCCGGTGATGATGCTCGCCGACCTGGCGCGGGCGGCCCTGCTGGCCAGCCTGCCGCTGGCCTGGTGGTTCGGCTGGCTGACCATGGGCCAGCTCTACCTGGTGGCGATGCTGACCGGCGTCGGCACGCTCTTCTTCGACGTGGCCTCGCACAGCGTGCTGCCCGGCCTGGTCGGCCGCGATCGGCTGACCTCGGCCAACTCGTTGCTGGTCAGCACGAGCGCGGGCATGGACATCGCCGGGCGCAGCTTCGCCGGCGTGCTGGTCGGGCTGGTCGGCGCGCCGCTGGCCGTCCTGCTCGACGTGCTCTCCTACCTGGCCTCGGCGTTGTTCCTGGGCCGGGTGCGCCAGGCCGAGCCGGCGCCCGAGCCCCGCGCGCCCGGCGAGCGGCTGGGCCGGCAGATCGCCGAAGGGGTGCGGTTCGTCGTGCGTGACGCCCACCTGCGGCCGATCGCGATCCAGGGCGCGCTGAGCAACCTCGGCTACCCGCTGCTGAGCGTGCTGCTGCCGGTCCTGATGATCGACCGGCTCGGCCTGCCCGCGTGGGTGTTCGGCCTGTTCATGGCGGTGGGCGGGGCGGGTGTGCTGGCCGGGTCGGCGACGGCGCACCTGGTGGGCTCCTGGCTCGGCCGCGGGCGCGCGGTCTGGCTGATCAGCCTGACCACCACGCCCGCCGCGCTGGCCGCGCCACTGCTCGACGCCGGGCCCTGGCTCTGGGTGTCGGGCGTGGCCTGGTTCGTGCTGACCTACCGGACCGGGCTGAACAACGTGCTGCTGGTGAGCTTCCGCCAGTTGGTGACGCCGGACCCGATGCTCGGCCGGGTGAACGCGACGATGCGGCTGATCCTGATGAGCGCGGTCGGGCTCGGCGGGCTGCTGGCCGGGCTGATCGGCGAGCTGTGGGGGGTGCGGGCGGCCATGTGGACCGGCGGGGTGATCTGGGCGCTGAGCTGGCTGCCGCTGGTCAACTCACCGCTCAGGCGCGAGGTCTGATTCCCGCGATTCGCGCTCACTAGCTGGGCCTGGGCGGATCACGGTCAGGTCCGATTCCCGCCAGTCGGCGGTCGGCGGGCGGACGTAGAGTCGGTGGCATGACCGCTCAGGACCTCGACTTCGACGCCTGCTACCGGGCAGTCTCCGCGCGGGACGCCCGGTTCGACGGGCGGTTCTACACGGCGGTGAAGACGACCAGGATCTACTGCCGCCCGATCTGCCCGGCCCGCACCCCGGCGGCGCGCAACGTGCGCTTCTACCGGCACGCGGCCTCGGCCGAGGCGGCCGGGTTCCGGCCGTGCAAGCGGTGCCGGCCCGAGCTGTCGCCCGGCGATCCCGGCTGGGACGTGCGGGGCGACTTCGTCGGCCGGGCGCTGCGCCTGATCGACGACGGCGCGGCGGACGACACCGGCGTGGCCGGGCTCGCCCGGCGGCTGCACATCACCGAGCGGCACCTGCACCGGCTGTTCGTGGCCGAGCTGGGCGTCGGCCCGCTGGCGGTGGCCAGGACCAAGCGGCTGCTGCTGGCCAAGCAGTTGCTCACCGAGACCGGGCTGCCGGTCACCGACGTCGCCTTCGCGGCGGGGTTCGGCAGCGTGCGGCAGTTCAACGCGACCATGCGGGAGACCTACGGGTTCACCCCGAGCGAGCTGCGGGCCACCGCCCGGGGGGCCGCCGCGGCGCCCGCCGAGACGGCGAGCCTCCGGCTCAGGTTGCACCGGCGCGAGCCGTACGACGTGGCGGGCGTCTTCGCCTTCCTCGCCGCGCGGGCCATCCCCGGGCTGGAGCAGGCCGGCCCGGCCTCCTACAGCCGGGTGGTCCCCGGCGGGACGCTGACGCTCACCCCGCAACCGGGGCACATCGCCCTGGAGGTGTCGATCGACGACACCCGGCAGCTCGCCCGGCTGGTGGGCCGCTGCCGGCGGCTGCTCGACCTGGACAGCGACCCGGCGGCCATCGCCGAGACTCTCGGCCAGACCTCCCTGGCCCCGCTCGTCGCCGCCCGGCCCGGGCTGCGCGTGCCGGGCGCCTTCGACGGGTTCGAGCTGGCCGTGCGGGCCGTGGTGGGGCAGCAGGTGTCGGTCGCCGGGGCGCGCACCCTGCTCGGCCGCATCGTCGCCCGCGCCGGCAGTCCCGTCGGTCCCCCTGAGGAAGGCGCCCGGCTCTTCCCCACCCCCGCCGAGCTGGCCGCGGCCGACCTCGACGGACTCGGCCTCACCACCCGGCGCATCGCCACCCTGCACGCCCTCGCCGAGCGCACCGGCTCCGGCGAGATCGACCTCGACGGCGGCCAGGAACCCGCCGAAGCGGTCGCCCGCCTGCTGGAGGTCCCGGGCATCGGCCCGTGGACGGCCGGCTACATCGCGCTGCGCGCGCTGCGCGACCCCGACGCCTGGCCCGAAGGCGACCTGGTCCTGCGCAAGCGCATGGCCGCCCTGGACATCCCCGACGAGCACACCGAGCGCTGGCGCCCCTGGCGCGCCTACGCCGCTCTCTACCTCTGGAGCGCATCATGATCACGGCAAGCATCGAGCCCACCCCCGTCGGCCCGCTCTCCCTCCTGACCCGCGACGGCGTGCTCGTGGCGGCCGGCTTCACCGCCGACCCCAAGGAGATGTTCGTACGGCTGACGCCGGCCCTGCAGGAGGAGGGACTGGAGGTGGTCGACTCGCTGGGCGAGATCTCGGCCGCGGTCCGCGCCTACTTCGCCGGCGACCTCGACGCCCTCGACACCGTCCCGGTCGACCAGCCGGGTTCCGACACGCGCCGGCGGCTGCACCAGGCGCTGCGCGAGGTCAAGGCCGGCACCACGGTCTCCTACGCCGAGCTGGCCGAACGCGCCGGGCTGGCGCGCACCGGAGCCCGGGCGGCGGGCAGCGCGTGCTCCCAGAACCTGATCGCGCCCTTCGTGCCCTGCCACCGGGTGCTGCCCAGCACCGGCGGCTTCGGCGGCTACTACTACGGCACCCACGTCAAGCAGTGGCTTCTCGCCCACGAGGCGCGCCGGCCGTAAGCCTGGCGCTGATGCCCGGGCCCGCCGTCAGACCGTGGTCTGACGGCGGGTTCGTCCCGAGGGGCGAAGGCGTGGAGCAAGATCGCTGCGAGGCTGGGGAGGAATCTCGCCGACCAGGAGGAACCACGCATGCTCGCCGCCCTCGTCACCGCCGCCGGACTGATCGGCGCCCTCACCCTGCCCGTCCCGACCGGTCCGCGCGAGGTGGGCACGGTCGCGCTCCACCTGGTGGACCGGTCGCGGCCCGAACCGTGGGTGGCGGGCCGGCCGTACCGCGAGCTGATGGTCAGCGTGTGGTACCCGGCGGCCGGGTCGCGGCGCCTGCCGTACGCGCCGCACATGACGCGGCGCGCGGGCGAGGACTTCGGCCAGACCGTCGCCCCCGCGATGTTCGGCACGAAACCCGGCGAGGTGGACTGGACCGGCACCAAGACGCACGCCCGGTACGGCGCGCCGGTCAAGGGCGGCAAGCTGCCGGTCGTGCTGTTCTCCCCCGGCTTCGGCGCCCCGCGCTCGGTCGGCACCGCGATCGTGGAGGACCTGGCCAGCCGCGGCTACATCGTGGTCAGCATCGACCACACCTACGAGGCCGCGCAGGTCGAGTTCCCCGGCGGGCGGCTCGAACGGGCCAAGCTGCCGGCCCAGCCGGACACCGCGGACATGCTGAAGGCGCTGCGCACCCGCGTCGCCGACAGCCGCTTCGTGCTCGACCAGCTCGACCGGCTGGCCCGCGGGCACAACCCCGACGCCGCGCGGCGACGGCTGCCCGGCGGCCTGCCCGGCGCGCTCGACCTGTCCAGGACCGGGATGATCGGACACTCGATGGGCGGTTCGACCGCCGCCGAGGCCACGCACGACGACCCGCGCGTGGACGCCGGCGTCAACCTCGACGGCGGCCACCGCGGCCCGGTCGCGCAGAGCGGCGTCGCCAAGCCCTTCCTCCAGATGGCCGCGCAGCCGCACACCCGCGAGAGCGACGCGAGCTGGCGCACCTTCTGGGAGCGCTCGACCGGCTGGAAGCGCGAGCTGCGCTTCACCGGCGCCGAGCACTACTCCTTCACCGACCTGCAGACCCTCGGGCCGCAGGTGCCCGGCGTGCCCGAGGCACGGCTGCGCGGGCTGCTCGGCACCATCGACCCGGAGCGCTCGCTGGCCGGGCAGCGCGCCTACGCGGCCGCCTTCTTCGACCTGCACCTCAAGGGACGGCAGACGCCGCTGTTCGACGCGCCCAGCGCCGAGCACCCGGACGTCGAGCTCATCCCCTGACGCTGCTCATCCCCTGACGGTGCTCATCCTCTGACGGTGCTCATCCTCTGACGGTGCTCATCCTCTGACGTTGCTCTGGACTTCGCCGACCGGCACGTCCCGGGTGCCGCCCGCCTCGATCGGGTCGTAGGCGAAGGGCACCACGTCGTTGTCCACCTCGACCGGCCAGACCGTGTTCACGGTGAGCACGTACACCCCGCGCGGCTGGTCGATCGAGGCCCGCAGGTAACGCACCCCGCAGGTGAACTGCCCGCCCCGCACGTACGGCCGGCCGGACGATCCGCAGTCCTCCTTGACCTCGGCCCGGTCGGCGGTCGTGCCGGACTTGATCTCGATGTCCTTGAGCTGGGCGGTCACCGTCGCCGACATGACGCCCGGCAGGCTCGCGGTGACCGAGCGCCGGGTGGTGCCGATCCCGTCGATCCACACCCAGGTGGGCAGGTTGACGTAGCTCTTGGCGTCGGGGTTCAGCTTGATCTGCGGCTCGGGCACGGTCAGCGCGGCCCGGGCGATCTGCACCAGTTCCTCCAGCGTGATGCCCGCCGGAGGCGTGGTGCCCGGCGGCACCCAGACGAACGGCTCCAGGCCGCCCCAGCAGGCGTAACCGCCCGGATCGGCGTTGTTGTAGGCCGGTTTCCACCACCGGCCCTCCTGTCCGACCTTGTCCTTGAACTGCTTGAGGAACTCCTGGAACTGGGCCTCGGTGCCGCGCGGGTTCTGGCTGAACCAGCGGGCGCGCAGCGACTCCTGGGTCTGGGCCATCTGCGCGCCGTCGGGGCCGGGTTCGTACCAGCACGGGCGCTTGATGCGGTAGCCGTCGCCGGTGCCGCCCCTCGCGCCGTTGCCGGTGATGACGATGTCGGAGTTCTCCAGCTTGACGCCTGCCGTACGGTCGTCCTGGAAGCCCTCACCGCGCGGGCCGCCGGGATCGAGCACGAGCAGGACCGCTGCGAGCAGGCGAAGCATCACGCGCATCCCTTCAGATCATGTCGGAAGTCCTTGACCCGCCAGCCGCCGTCGTCGTCGCGCCGCAACACGACGGCCTGCAGGTACGGGCCGCGGGTCCAGGCCGGCTGGCGGGCGAGCTCGCGGCCGGTCCTGGACAGCAGGCGCAGGCCGCTCTCGTCCACACACGCCCCCACCTCGGCGCCGTCGCCGACGACCGCGCGCACGTTCAGGGCGTACAGCCGGGCCTGGCCCCGCACCTTCGCGCCGCGGAAGCCGCGCACCCACGCGTGCGCCTCGGCCGCCGCCGCGCCCTCGACCCGGTCGAGGTAGCCGTCGTCCCCGGTCTGTACGGCTCGCCACGAGTCGAGGTAGAGGTCGGTGAAGCCCTTGAGCAGCGCCAGGTCGGCGTCGGCCGGCCAGTCGATGCCCACCGACAGCTCCGGGCCGAGGCGCACGGTCTCCACGGTCGGAGTCGGCGTCGAGCCGGCCTCTTCGGAGGCGGCCGGCGGGGCCGCGGCCTGGCGGGGCGTGTACGGCTTGTCCGCCTGGCCGCAGCCGGCGGCCAGCAGGAGCACCAGCAGCCAGCGCCTCATGCCGTGCTCTCCCTCACCACGTGGATGCGCCACGAGGGCAACAGCTCGTCGATCAGCGCCTCGGTCTCGGGCGCCATGCCGCCGCCGTACGGATGCGAGGCCGAACGCCTGGTCAGGCCCTCGACGACGGCCCGCAGCCGGACGAGGTCGCCGGTCGCGTGCGTCGCGCGCAGCAGGTCGCGCCACAGGCCCTCGTCGTCGGCGGCCAGCAGCAGGCCCGCCCGCACCGCCGCCACCGCCGCGTCCGGCTCGCCGTGGGCCAGCCGTACCTCGCACAACCGGTGCGCGGCGTCGGCCACCCCCGCGCTGACGTCGTACTCCAGCTCGTCGGCGGCCAGCCACGCGTACCGCCCGCGCGGCCGGCCGCTCAGCAGCGGCCCGCGGACCAGGCTCAGCGCCCGCTCCAGCAGGACCGCGCGGGCCGTCTCGTCGGAGTGCGAGCGGCGGACCAGCTCGCGGAAGAGCTCCCAGTCGGTGCGCACCCCCGGGCCCAGCCGCAGCCGCCCGGCCTCGTCGGTGAACAGGTGCTCCGGACCCAGCCACTCGGCCACCCGGGCGATCGTCGCGTCCCGCACCATCGTCTGCACGCCGCGCGGCCAGAGCACCCCGCCGAGCACCACCGGGTGCACGCCGCCGGGATGCGTGGCCAGGTAGACCATCAGCTCCGTGGCCAGGACCATGCGGCCCTCCTCCAGCGGGTCGACGCCGACGATCTCGATCGGGCCGAGCATCCGGATCTCGACCGCGGGCGGCTGCCGGATGTCCAGCGGCTCGGCCTCGGGGACCGCCTCGCCGTCCAGGTGCTCGGCGGTGGTGAAGAGCTCCACCAGCGCCCGGTAGTGGCGGCGCGGCAGCAGTTGCGCGGTCGTCTCCAGGCCCAGCTCCGGCACGCGGGCGCGGCCGTCGTCGGTGATCTGGATCGTCCAGGTCGCGTGCGGCACCTCCCCGGCGACCACGTACCCGGCGCTGTCCTTGCGGGCCAGCAGGGCCAGGCGGCTGGCCTCCTCCTGGGTCGGCGCGACGGCGCACAGCAGGTAGTGGGCGTCGCGCGGGCTGCCGGTCACCCGGCCGCGCAACACCTCGGCGCGGGGGGCCGCGGTCGCCTCCAGCTCGGGCAGCACCTCGGCGAGGCCGCCCACGGCCTTGATCCGCTCGGGGGCGATGGCGGTGAGCTCCTCGCCGAAGCCGACCAAAGTGATGCGCATGCGGTCCGACCAGCGGTTCGTCGCCAGCTCCACGGCTATCGCGGCCAGCGCGGCGGTGGTCTGCGGGCCGGTCACCGCGATCAGGCCCTGGGCCGCCTCCAGGTCGATCAGGATCCGGCCCGAGCTGTCGGCGCCCAGCGAGACCAGCCCGGGGTACGGCGCGCCGCCCGGTTGTTCCTCCAGCAGGCGGCCCTCGTGGGCGGGCAGCCGCCAGACCTGGCCGCCGTCACCCGCCGTCCAGGGGGGCGGGGCGTCGGCCTGCGGCGGGTGGACCCACAGGTCGAGGGTCCTGGAGGACAGGTGGGCGGCGTAGACGGTCGGCGGGGTGCGGTTCTGGGCGGCCAGTTCGGCGCCCAGGAGGCGCAGGCCGATGTCGAGCATCCTGGTGCCGGGGGCGTCCGCGCCGAGCCGGAGGGCGACCTCGGCCTTGGCGGCGTCGCCTCGGGGGCGGGACAGGCGGTGGCCGAAGGCCCTTCGCCAGAGCTGTTCCCTTCTGCGGCGGCCGAGGGCCAGGAGCAGGCCCGCGGCGGCCAGGGAGGCGCCGGCCAGGTAGTCGACCAGGTCCAGGGCGGGGGTGGTGGCCGGGGTTTCCGGTGCCGTGGCTTTCGGTGTCGTGGTCTCCGGTGCTGCGGGTTTCGCGGCTGGTTTGGGGGTTTGGGCCGGGGGTGCGGCCGGCTGGCGGGCTTCCGGCTTGGCGGGGGATTCGGCGTGGGCGCCGATGGCTGCGGTGCCGGTGCGGGCCTCCTTGGGGGCTTCGGCACGGGCTTCGGCGGGGGTTGCGCGGCCTGGGAAGCGTTCGAGGGTGTCCACCCGCTTCTGGTCGCGGGGCACGGTGTGCACGTTGCGGGCGTCGTCCGGCATGTCGAGCACCCAGCCGGGCCGGATCAGGTCCGCCATCTGCAGGCGGGTCCCGTCCGGCTGGGCCTTGTGCTGGTTGAGCCGGTAGATCTCCGGATACCGCCGCCCGTCGCCCAGGCACTTCTCCGCGATCTCCCACAGGCTCTCGTGATGCCGCCCGTGCGGGGGCTGCACGACGTACACCTTCTTGGTCGTCGTGACGGTCTCGACCGTGCCCTCGGCCACGGGCGCCGCGTAGGTGACCGGCGCCAGCCTCGGGGCCTCCACCCGCGTCGCGGCACTGGCCGCGGGGACGGCGACCGCGCTCGCCGTGAACAGCACGAGCACCGCCGAGACCAGCCGGTTGGCCAGCACCTGCGTGCCGCCGGACAGCGGCACCCGCCTGGGCATGCCCACCCGGCGCACCCCGGCGTACAGCTCCACGACCACGCAGACCAGGAGCTGGAACCAGGCCAGCCACACCAGCAGGACCAGCACCGCGAGGATCGTGCTCGGGCCGATCTCGCTGGTGAACAGGTCGAGGGTCAGCAACTCGGGCGAGAGCGGCGGGCCGGCCAGGGTCAGCAGCGCGTACGGCACGCCGGCGATGAGCAGCACCAGCACCACGAGCGCACCCAGACCGGCGAGCACGTCGCCCGCGGTCCGCCTCGGCGGGATCCGCACCGGCACCGGCACCGGCACCGGCCTACGCCTCTGCCCCTGCCCCTGCCGTTGTTCCGGTCGGGGAAAAGGGGAGGCCCCGGGACGGCCCCCCTTGGGGGTGCCCGGACCTGACTGCCCAGAGCTGTGTGGGCGCTTACCCGACGGCATCGGCCCTCCTTCTTCGTCCAGCGTGTTCGTTCACCCCCCGCACCCGCCACCGACCGGCGCGTTTCGGTCTACCTCGTCACCGCGCGTCCGGCCCCGCCGTCGCCTCGCCCTCCATCCACGACCCGGGAAAGCCGACCGCGCCCAGGAAGAACGCCTTCCACTCCGCCCGCACCCGCACGGTCACCGCCGCCCCGCCCCCGGTCACCTCGCACGTCCCGGCCTCCAGCCCGGTGGAGCGGTGCGCGTCGAGCACCTCCCACGCCCGCGCGCACACCTCCTCGCTGCCGAGCAGCCGCGCCTGGCCGGTCTCGCGCAGGTGCTCGACGTCGATGCGGTCCGCTCCGGCCCTGGCCGCCTGCTCGGCGACGTCGGCCGCCCGCAGCCGCGCGTTGATGGCCGAGCCGCCGTCCACCAGGAGCCCGGCGAGCAGGAAGACCACGACGGAGAAGAGCACGGTGAACACCGACATCGAGCCGCGATCGTCCCTTCGGCTGGTCACTCGACCCTCCGGAAGGTCTCCAGGGGCACCACCGCGTCGCCGGTCAGGTCCTTGACCAGGTCGAACCCCACGAACCCGAGGTCGAGGCGGCAGGTCACGGTCGCGGTGACCTGCCCGCCTTCCGCCCACTCCGTCCCGGCCAGGGACGACTCGGGGCCGTCGCACGTGCCGCCCAGCGCGTGCTGGGTGGTGGCGTCGGCGGCGGCCTCGGCCTCCGCCTTCGTCCGCTGGACGGAGGCCGCACGGGCGGCGTCCCTGGCCGCGCCGTTCACCTCGCCCTGGGCCTCCACCAGGCGGCCGGCTCCGGCTAGGAACATCAGGAACAGCAGGAAGACCGGGGCGAGCATGACGGTCTCCACCGCCATGGAGCCCCGCTCTGCCGGGGTGCGGGGGTGCTTCGCCGTACGGGCAGGGATCAGCCGCATCGGCCGGTCCCGTCGTCCGGGCGGAAGCACTCGACGGGGCCGCCGGAGCGGGCGGTGATGGTGAAGGCCAGCTCGGGCAGCAGCGGGATGACCTGGACGGCGGAGGCGGTGACCGCGACCCAGCGCTCGTCCTCGCCCCGGGTGGTGGCCTCGACCTGCAGATCGGACAGCAGCTTGGGGCCGACCGCGCGGGCGATCTCCTCGGCCTTGGACTCGGCGTCGGCCGCCCACGAGCCGGAGTCGTAGGGGGCCGAGCGGGCCACCCTCGCCCCCTCCCGGGCCGCGGCCTCGGCGACCTGCCGCCCGTGGAACCACAGGGCGACCTGCACGACGAGCAGGGAGACGGCGAGGATCACCGGCATCAGCAACGCCAGTTCGATCACCGTCGCCCCCCGCTCGCCACGCCGCTTCGACCTGGGTTCGCGGACGGGGTGGCCGGGCCGTGGGTGCTTCACTCGTCGCCGCCCCCGCCTTCGCCGCCGAAGCTGTTCTGGATGTCGCTCTGCTTCTGCTCGACCAGCGTCTTGATCAGCGTCGCCAGCCCGAGCGCCACCCCCGCGATGATCGCGGTAATGATCACCCACTCGACGGCGGAGGCGCCCCGGGTCGGGGCGGTGCGGGCGCGGTGGATCCGGACGCCCAGATATGCGCGCAGGTAGATGACCCAAGGATGGTTCACGGCTAGGACCCCAACATCTTCATCGCGGCCGGGAAACTGAGAAAGATCACGAAGCCCGCGCACAGCAGGAGCTGGGCGACGAGCATGGACTGCGAGCGCTCCCCCGCCCGCCCTTCGACCTCGGCGAGCTCGCGGCGGCGCAGGGTGGCGGCCCGGGCGGCGAGCGAGGTCCGCACCTTCGCGCCGTCGTCGGCGACGAGCCCCAGCGCGGCGGACAGGTCGCGCAGCTCGTCGACGTTGATCTCCTCGCCGAGCTGGCCGAGCGCCTGCCACGGGGTGATGCCGACGATGCGGGCGCCGGCCAGTGCTTCCTTGATGCGGTACATCGCCCAGTTGGGCTGCTCGCCGCTGACCGACACCGCCATCAGCAGCGCCTCGGGCACGCCGCGCCCGCCGGCGAGGTTCATGGAGACGAGGTCGAGGAAGGCGCCCACGACGTGCCGGAAGTCACGGCGGCGGGTGGCGGCGTCCCGCCGGATCTGCAGGTCGGGCAGGAAGAAGAACAGCGCGGCGACCGCCACGGCCATCCAGAACGGGATGGCTAGCGAGACCCCCCACTCCATCAGCACCAGCCAGGCCAGCAGCACCGGGAAGGCGAGCAGGCCGGAGACGGCGAGCAACACCTTGGTCGCCAGGAAGCCCTCGAAGGAGCGCCCGACCAGGGCGAGGTCCGCCTTGACCGACCGGGCCTCCCAGCCGCGGGCCCCGTACAGGCGGGCCAGGCGCACGCCGAGCCCGCGCCGGAACGCGCCGACCTCCTCGTCCGGCAGGACGAGTTGCAGCCGAGGGCCCTCGTCCTGGCGCACCGCGTCCAGCGCCAGCAGCCGCGCCACCAGACCCGGACGGGCCGGGAACAACGCGCGGATCAGCAGGAAGAGGCCCAGTCCGAGGGCTCCGCCGGCGGCGACCGTCTCAACCACTCTGGTCGCCTCCCACCAGCAGCCGGGTCGGTTTGTCGAAGCGGGCCAGGCGGCGCATCCAGGCGAAGCCCGCCCCGAAGAGGCCGGCGACGACGGTGAGGACGGCCTGGCCGAGCCAGGAGCTGTACTCGGCGACGTATCCCGGGTTCCAGACGACCAGAACCCCGGCGAAGACCAGCGCGGTGATCACGACGATCTGCACGCTCTTGCGGGTCGCGCGGCGCTCGGCCTCGACCCGGCGGCGCATGTCGAGCTCCTCGCGGGCGGAGACCGCCAACGCGCCCAGCACGTCGCGCAGGCCCGGTCCGCGCAGCTTGGCGTTGAGGATGAGGGCGGCGATCACCAGGTCGGCCGAGGGGTCGGCGAGCTCGTCGGCGAACAGCCGTAACGCGTCGGGCAGGGCCATCCGGGTGTGCATCCGGTCGACCATGGCCCGCAGGTGCGGCCGGAGCGAGGGGGCGGCGGCGCGGATGGAGGCCGGGATGGCCTGCTCCAGGCCGGCGGCTCCGGCGATGGTGTCGCGCAGGGATTCGGTCCAGGCGGCCAGGCCCTCCAGGCGTTGCATCGCCGCGCGTTCCTCGGCCGCGCCGCCGGACAGGCCGCGCCAGGCGAAGACCAGCAACACCGTGCCGACCGCGGCGACCGCCCAGCCGGTGGTCACGAGTACGGCTACCGCCGCGACGGCGGCGATGGCGGTGCGGGTGGTGAGGGTGCGGGCGAGCTCGCGTTTCGGGCGCGACGGGCGGGGGCGCATGCCGTACAGGGCCATGATCAGCAGGAACAGGCCGCCACCGGCGGCCGCGCCGGACAGCAGGACAAGGGGGTCGATGAGCGGCATTACCACCCTCCCGGCTGGTATCCGTGGGCGGCGAGCTCCTCCAGGCAGGACACCGGGGCGTGCGGCAGCAGTCCGGCCGGCCCGAGGGCGAAGACCTCGCTGGACAGCACGCGGCCGTCGCAGCCGGTCACCTCGCGGACGCTGGAGACGTAGCGGCGCAGCGTGCCGCCGCGCTCGTAGTCGTTGCGCTTCTCGATAAAGACGACGAAGTCGATGGCCCCGGCGATGAGCATGTGCGTGGCCTCGATCGGGAGGCGTTCGGCGGCCTGGAGGGCGTAGGTGGCGATGCGGTTGAAGACCTCCATGGAGGAGTTGGCGTGGATCGTGGACAGGGAGCCGTCGTTGCCCTGCGTCATGGCGTTGAGCATGGTGACGATCTCGTCGCCCAGAACCTCGCCGACGATCACGCGGGAGGGGTTCATGCGCAGGGATCGGCGGACCAGCTCGGCCATGGTGATCTCGCCCTGGCCCTCGGCGTTGGGCAGGCGTTGCTCGAAGGCGACGACGTTGGGGTGGAGTTCGGGGAACTGGTCGAGGCCCAGCTCCAGGGCACGTTCGACGGTGATCAGGCGCTCGGTGACGGGGATCTCGTTCGCCAGGGCGCGCAGCAGGGTCGTCTTCCCGGCGTTGGTGGAGCCGGCGATCATGATGTTCTTGCGGGCCGCGACCGCGCATTGCAGGAAATGTCCCACCTCGGGGCTCAGGGTGCCGTTCCCGACGAGGTCGGAGAGGAAGACCTTGCCCAGGCGCGCACGGCGGATCGAGACCGCCGGGCGCACGGTCACGTCCATGACCGCCGACAACCGGGATCCGTCCGGCAGGCGCAGGTCGAGCTGCGGGTTGGCGGTGTCGAACGGCCTGGAGCTCAGGCCCGAGTAGGCGGCGAGGATCTGGATCAGCTCGATCAGCTCGTCGTCGGACTCGGCGACCGGGTCGTGGATCTGCTCCCGGCCGTCGGCGTAACTGACGAAGACGCGGTCGCAGCCGTTGATGTCGATGTTCTCGACCTCGGTGTCGTCGAGCAGGGGCTGCAGGCGGCCGACGCCGAAGAGCGCGGCGTGGATGCCGGCGGCGAGCGCCTCCTCCTCCTCGACCGTGGGCGGGGTGCGGCCCAGGCCGATCTCGCTCCTGGCGTGCTCCTCCAGGACCCGCGAGATCAGCGCGCGGGCGAACTGGCGCTCGTCCTCGCCGGTCATCGGCGCCAGGCCGTTGGCCGCGTCGAGCCGCCGCTGGTGGGCCAGGCGGTCGCCGACCTCCTGGCGGAAGCGCTTCACCAGACCGTGGTCGATCACGCGCGCCTCCCCTGCTCGGCGTCGGCGCCGGCGAGGCGGCCGTGCAGGCGGCCGGCCAGCTCGCGAGCCGTACGGATGAGGAGGGAACGGTCGAGCCGGCCGCCCCACTGGCCGCGCAGCAGCTCGGCGCCCTTGGGGTCGTAGGCCAGGCCGTGCACGAACTGCACGCTCGGCCCGGCGATGCGGCGGACCTCGTCGATCGAGGCGCGGTACTGCCGCGGGTCGGCGATGACCACGACGCCGGTCTTCTCCGGTTTCGTGAGGCTGAGCCGTTCGCGCAGGTGAGCCACGTGGTCGAGGCTCGCGCGGGTGAAGAGCACCAGCAGCCGGGCTTCGGCGATGAGGTCGGCTAGGTGCGGATGTGTGCCGAGCCGTCCGCAATCGGCGAGCACGTCCGCGTTGGGGAGCGCGGCGAAGCTCTTGCCGAGCGGCCCCCACAGCCAGCTCAGCCCGGCGGCCTGCTCGCCGTGGCTGAGCCCGGCCAGCACGTCGAGCCCGCCGACGATCTTCTGGGTGTGCTCGTGGATCTGCACCGGTTCCAGCCCGCGGCGCGCGATGGCACCGAGCGTGAGCAGCCCTTTGCCCGGATTGAGCACCCCGCCGTCCTGCGCCGGGAGGCGGTAGGCCAGGTCGCCGCCGGACGGGTCGCACTCGGCCAGCAGCACCGGCCGTGGCCACACCGCGGCCAGGGCGGTCGCGCCGGTCGTCACGCCGGGCGCGCCCTTGTCGGCGGCCAGCACGATGAGCGCCACGTCAGCGCGCTCCCGGCAGCTCGGCGACGGCGATCTCCCCGGTGGAGGCGCGGGCCACGATGTCCGGCGACACCGACGAGTCGACGATGATCGTGATGAGTCCGGAGGATCCGGTACGGCCCGGCGGACTGACGCTGTGCACGAGCGCGCTCTGCGCCAGCACCCGGCCGGCCGTCTGGGACGTCCGGCCAGGAACGTAGACGACTTGGACCCGATCCCCCTTGTCGAGTCCCGCGGGATATTGCCCCGCCTTGAGAGCCAGGCCCACCTTGGCCTTGCCCGGGCCCAGTTCCTGGCTCGCGGTGATGGTCATCTGCGCGGTCAGCAGCGTGCCGGGCAGGATTGTGGTCGCCGCGAAGTTGCGCACCACCTCGAACCGCCGCGACCACGGCACGTAGTCGATGCCGGTATCGGCGATCTGCACCTCCTGCAACGCCTCGGCGGACATGGGCTGACCCGTCCCGATCTGCTGGGTCACCCGGATCGCGGAGATGCGCTCGCCGCTGCGCATGACCAGCAGCGTGCTGGCCAGCGCTCCGCCCAGGATGAGGAGGACGGCAAGCGCCGCGAGCGCCGGTTTGCGCTCGCGCGGCGGCACCGGCAGCTTGCGCGAGGCGGGCCCGGAGAGCGCGCCGTTCGGGCCCGCCGGGGTGACGGCGGGTTTCTCGCTGGTCCTCATGGGTGGGGGGCTCCCATTACGAGCTCAGATGAATTGTCTAATTCCCCGCCATTATGTGCACCGGATTGTTGGGGCGGGGATGGAATGCGGGGAACCATGCTCCTTTCGCAGGTGGGAGCCTGTCAACTCGACCTTGCCCAGACCCGTTTTGTGGAGTCAGTTGCTTATTCCATGAATAGCGTGATAGGAGTCACTTGAGTAACTTGGGACGCATTCATCACTGATTTATCAGGACAAAATCGGCAAGTGCGTCGGAGGTGGTTAATGGGGGTTGAACAGCCCTCGACGTGGGCGTATACGCCCGGCGACCGGCTCAGCCGGGCGAGCCTGATCGACCATTGGCCGTCTACCCTCGTCCACAGGTTGTCCACAGCCGATTTCCCGGTGTCCGGCAAAAACTCGTCGCGTTTTCCACAGGCGAGGACGCGGCTCCGAGTTATCCACACCTTGGTTTCGTCATGCCGTTGCCGTCAATCGGCGGGCTTACCGTTGTCGCTGGCGTTACGGTGGCCCGGTCGCGAACCTAGGGGGTCGGCACATGCGGATCATGCTCACCGTGCTCGACGAGCGCGGCGATCGTGATGTGGTCGTGGAGGGCGAGGGCGAGCTCACCATCGGCCGCCTCGCCGACGCCCTCCGAGGTCAGGACGTGCCGCTGGCCAAGGTCGTCCGCCTCAACCGCGCCCCCTACGGCCTCTCCCCGACGAGTTCCTGGGACACCGATCCCCTTTTGAGCGCGCCCGGCCACCCCGCCACCCTGTGGCGCAACGGACGCGAGCTCGACCCCCGGGCCCCCGTCCGGGCGATCCTGCGCGACGGCGACCGCGTGGCGCTGTCCGAGCACCTGGCCCGCCACACGATCACCGACGAGCCCGGCGGAGTGGCCGAGATCCGCGTCGTGGGCGGCCCTGGCGCGGGCCTCGTGCACCGCCTAGGTCTGGGCCAGCACGTCATCGGCTCCAGCGATCTGTGCGCCATCGCCGTGCCCGACCCGTCCCTGCCGCCCGAAGCCGCCCTCCTCCGCATCACCCCCGAAACCATCACCATCGAGCCGGTACGGCATGCGCAACCGCTGACCGGCGGCCCCCGCCGCAAGCTCAAGGGCCGCTACGCCGACGACGTCGCCCAGCTCCTCGACCGGGCCGAGTCCCGCAGCGCCGCGGCCGTTCCCGAGCCCGCCGACCTGCAGCTCGAGTCCGACCCGGTCACCGAGGCCGCCGACTGGCCCGAACACGCCCTGCTGACCTGCGGCTCCACCGTCCTGGCGCTCACCGCCATCGAGGCGCCCGACGCCCACCTGGCCCCACGCCCCGAGGGCGGCGTCGCCTACAACCGGCCGCCCAGGCTCCGCCGGCCCGAGCCGGAGCGGCGGTTCGAGCGGCCGGCCGAGCCCCGCCGGACCGAGGGGCTGCGGCTGCAACTGCTGGCCGCGTTGCTTCCCGCGCTGCTGGGCGTGGGTCTGGCCTACTTCCTGGGCCAGTGGTACTTCCTGCTCATCGCCCTGATGAGCCCGTTGATCATGTTCGGCCAGTGGTGGAGCGACCGCCGGCACGGCCGCAAGAAGCACCGGCGGGCGATGAAGGACTACCAGGAACGGCTGGCCGAGTATGAGCACGAGGTGGCCGACGCGCGCCGCCAGGACGAGCTGGCCCGGCGGTCCGACGCGCCCGACGCCGCCGAGCTCCTGCTCACCGCGACCGGGCCGCGGCGCCGGTTGTGGGAGCGCCGGATCCACGACCCCGACGCGCTGCGGCTGCGGGTGGGGCTGGCGGACCTGCCCGCCAACCTGGAGCTGGCCGAGGAGCGCGGCGGGCCGCTCGACCCGCCGCTGTGCCATGCCGTGCCCGTGGCTCTGCCTCTGCGCCGCCTGGGCGTCGCGGGCGTCACCGGCCCGCGCGAGACCACGTCCGGGCTGGTGAGCTGGCTGATCGGCCAGGCCGCCACCCTGCACAGCCCGCGTGACCTGGCGATCGTCGTGCTGTCCGCGCACTCCGACGGCGAGGCGCGCTGGAGCTGGGTGCGCTGGCTGCCGCACTGCTCCGGCCAGGGTGTCCTGCCCGCCGACAGCGTCACGCTCGTCGGCGCCGACCCCGAGACCGCCGCCCGCCGGGTCGCCGAGCTCAGCTCGTTGATCGACGAGCGGCTCAACACCTCGATCCCCGAACTCGGCAAGATCCCCACCGGCTGGGACGACCTGGGCGGCCCCGCCACCCCCACTGAACCGGCCTTCGCCACCTACGACGAACGCCCCTTCGACGTCCTCGTCGTCCTCGACGGCGCCCAGGTGCTCCGCGGCCTGCCCGGCATGCCGCAGGTCCTCCGCCAGGGCCCGCGCGCCGGCGTCTACACCCTCGCCGTCGACGACGACCAGCGCCTGCTCCCCGAGGAATGCGCCACCGTCGCCACCTGCGACGACGCCGGGCTCGTCCGCCTTCGCGGCGGCGGCCTCGACGCCCTCGGGCCCCTGCTCGCCGACCAGGTCTCCCCCTCCTGGTGCGACCGTCTCGCCCGTGCCCTGGCCCCCATCCGTGACGTCAGCCGTGCCGACCTCGCCGGCCAGCTTCCCGGCTCGGCCCGGCTTCTCGACCTGCTCTCCCTGCCCGCCCCCACCGCCTCCGACATCGCCGCCCGCTGGACCGACCAGGGGACGACCGCCGCCCCCATCGGCATCGGTCCCGACGGCCCCTTCGCTGTGGACCTCGCGCATGACGGCCCCCACGGTCTCATCGCCGGCACCACCGGCGCGGGCAAATCCGAGCTGTTGCAGACGCTCATCTGCTCCCTCGCCACCGCCAACCGCCCCGACCAGCTCACCTTCGTCCTCATCGACTACAAGGGCGGGGCCGCGTTCAACGACTGCGTACGGCTGCCGCACACCGTCGGCATGGTCACCGACCTCGACGGCCACCTCACCCAGCGCGCCCTCGACTCCCTCGCCGCCGAGATCCGCCGCCGCGAACGGTTGCTGCTGCGGGCGGGCGCCAAGGACATCGAGGACTACTCACACCACCTCCACACCCTCACCCGCCCAGCCCCTCATTGGTCTGGCGGTGACGGCCCCGCACGGCCCACCCCCGGCCGCCCCGGCTTCGCCCCCGCCAACCCTGGTGATCCCGCCCGCTCCACCGCTGGGAACCTTTCGAACTCCGGGACCGGTGGGACCTGGAGCTTCGGGCCCCGTGAAACCCCGAGCTCCGGGTTCCGCCCCACCTTGGACACTGGCGCCGACGGCAGCCCGACTCCCGGTGCCGGTGGGATCTCGGGTTCCGGCGGCGGCTACCCCTCGGGTTCTGGGAGTAGCGGCCCCTTGGGCTCTGGAAGCCGCGGCACCCTGGGCTCCGGCCCGGCGGGGTGGCTCGCCCGACTGCGAGCGGTGGAACAGTCCCGACTCGACGGCCCCTGGCTGACCGGCTCAACCGCCCCCCACGGCCCTGCGGCACCCGCCACGAGCCCACACAACAGCGCCCTCCCAAGCTGGGCAGCAGCCGACCCGGCCCCCACAGGAAGCCACCCCTATGGAGGCGGCCCACACCCCAACGCCCGCCAACCACACGCCTCCCAGCTCGACGAACCCCGCTCCAGCGGACCCCACGCCAGCCGAACCCAGGCCCCCGGAAGCCAGGCCCCCGGAACCCAAACACGGGAACCCCACGCCGAAGCTCCCCCAGAAGTCCTGCCAACCAAGAAGGGCCCCTCCGAGCAGGAGCTGGACCCCCTCCCCCGCCTAGTCCTGATCATCGACGAGTTCGCCGCCCTAGTGGCCGAACTACCCGACTTCGTAAGCGGCCTGGTCGACATAGCCCGCCGAGGCCGCTCCCTGGGAATCCACCTGATCCTCGCCACCCAACGCCCAGCAGGCGTGGTAACAGCCGACATCCAAGCCAACACCTCCCTCCGCATAGCCCTCCGGGTAACCGAACCAGCCGAATCCGCCGACGTCATCGACGTCCCGGACGCCGCCCACATCTCCCGCTCCACCCCCGGCCGCTGCTACGTCCGAGCCGGGGTAGGAGCCGCGACAGCCGTACAGACGGCCCGAATCGGCGGCCGAGGCGGCGGAACCCGATCGAGCGCACCAGTCCGGGTGACAGACCTGACATGGCGGTCATTGGGCCGCGCACTACCCGCACCGCAGGACCCCGACGACGGTTCAGGCACCACCGACCTGGCCCTACTGGTGGACGCCATCGCCGAGGCAGCCCGACTGGCCCAGGTCCCCGAACAGCCAAGCCCCTGGCTAGACCCGCTACCCGAGCAGGTAGTCATCGCCACCCCAGAACGACACGCTGACCCCACCATCCCGGAAGCTCACCGTCCAAGCGCCACCGCGGCGGAGGTTGCTCCAGTGGAGTTCGGCGTCACCGACCTGCCGTGGGCACAGCAACAACGCCCCCTCACCCTGGACCTGGAAAAGGGCGGCCACCTACTGATCGCCGGCAGCGCACGCACAGGCCGGTCGACAGCCTTGCGCACCATCGCCGGCCGCATCGCCGCCACAGCCTCGCCCGCAGACGTACACGTCCACGCCATCGACTGCGGCTCGGGAGCGCTGCTGCCGCTGGTGGCCATGCCGCACTGCGGGGCAGTCGTCACCCGTGACCAGCTCGACCGAGTCGAACGCCTCCTCATCCGACTACGAGCCGAGGTAGGCCGCCGCCAACAACTGCTCGCCGAGGCCGGACACTCCTCCCTGGCCGAGTACCGAGCAGCGGGCAACCGACTGCCGTGGCTCGTGCTGTTGATCGACCGCTGGGAGGGGTATGTCGCGGCGTTCGAGGGCTACGACTACGGCCGACTGACCGAGGCCCTCCTGCAACTGTTGCGCGAGGGCGCGGCGGTCGGCCTCCGGGCCGTGGTCACCGGGGACCGATCGGCGCTGATCGGCCAGGTCTCCACGGTCTTCGATGACCGCCTCATCCTCCGCCTGGCCGACTCGGCCGACTACGGCCTGGCAGGTCTGCCGATCAAGGAGCTGCCGTCGACCATGCCACCCGGGCGCGCTGTGTCGATGGGCGACCACGGCTTGATCGAAAGCCAGATCGCCCTGCTGGACCCAGATCCCTCGGGGCCCGCCCAGGTGGCGGCCTTCCAGAAGCTCGCACGCCTCGCCCGAGCCGCCCAGAGCGACGAGCGCGCTCCCGGCGAGCGGACCATCCGAGGCGAGGGCGTCCCGAGCCAGGCTGGAGTGAACGGAGACCTCTTGAGTGAGGTCGGCGCGAGCGGCGGGGGCGTTCCGAACCAAGCTGGAGCGAGCGGGGACGTCCTGAGCGAGGCCGGTGCGGGCAGCGAGGTCAGTGCGGGCAGCGGGAGCATTCCGAGCCAGGGTGCCCCAAGCCGGAGCGGAGACGGTGGCGGAGGCAACGGCACCGGCACCGGCACCGGCACCGGCACCGAGATCATCCCGGCTCAGAGCGCAATCGGTGGCGGGGTCGGCCTGAGCGAGGGCGGGGTCGTTAGCGCGGGGTGGATTTGGGATGGGGAGCCGCCGTTGCGGGTGGACTCCATGCCGAATCGCATCACCGCCGGCCAGGCCATGGCGCTGGTGCCGGGGTTCGTGCCGCCGTCACCGTTGTGGGCGTTGGTGGGCGTAGGGGGCGACTCGTTGGCCCCGATGGGGATCGACCTGCTCGCCCAGGGCCCGGGGGCGGTAGTGGCCGGGCCGCCACGGTCGGGCCGGTCGTCGGTGCTGCTGACGGCTGCCCGGTCGCTGATCGATCAAGGGACGCCGGTGATCGCCGTCGTGCCTCGGCGAAGCCCGTTGCGGGAGTTGGAGGGGGCGCTTGCCGTACTCGACGGGAACGGGACCGGGCTACAGGACCTGATCGCCGACCGGGAGCGGTATGTGGTGATCGTGGACGACGCTGAGCTCATCAACCCCGATGCACCGTTGGGGCTGGTGCTGGATGAGGTACTGCGGAGCGGGCGGGACGGGGAGCACGGGTTGATCATCGGCGGAGCTACCGGGGATCTGACCACGGCTTATCGCGGGTTCGTGGCAGAGGCACGTAAGCCCCGGACTGGGGTGTTGCTGTCGGTCCAGAGCCCGGCGGATGGGGACCTGTTCAACGTGCGCTTGCCTCGGGGGGCTGTGGGTGGGCCGCCGGGGCGGGGGCTGTTGATCGGCATGGGGGTGGTTACGCCGGTTCAGACCGCCTTGCCGGACCGCGGCGGGGCTTGATCGTACGGCGGGGGCAGGCCGGAGGTGGCCGACCGGCCGATGCCGTGCTGTGCGGGCGAGCGGTCTTTGGATAGGCGGCCCTTCAGATGGGAAGTCCGGCGGGCGAGGGGCCTGGCTTCCCGCGGACTAGCTGAGGCGCCTGAGCGGGGTTACCTGCGCGGGGCGGCCCGAGTGGGTGGCTCGTCGGGGCAAGTCGAGCGGGCCGCCCCTACGAGCCAAGCCGGACAGCCCGGCAGGTCGCCCGAGCGGACAGCCCGGCAGGTGGCCCGAGCGGACAGCCCGGCGCGTGGCCCGAGCGGGCCACCTGGGAGGTGGCCCGGAGGGCGGAACGCGGGCGGTCCGAGGGGGCGGCCAGGGAGCTGGCCCGGAGGGCGGAACGCGGGCGGTCCGAGGGGGCGACCACAAGAGGTGGCCCCCACGGGGGAAACCTACGGTCGATTACTTGCGGACGGTGGATTGGATTTCGTCGATCTGGATGGTGGAGCTGGCCGAGACTTCGCCCTGGGGCAGGTTGAAGTTGGGCGTGCTGGTGACTTCCCAGAGCTGGGTGACGGTGATGGTGTAGCGGCCGCCCAGGGAGGACTTGGTGAACTTGATCCAGCAGCCGGAAGCCAGCGAGGCGCCCTTGGTGTAGAGCGGGCAGGTGGTGCCGGACTTGACCTGGCCGGGGCCGTTGGTCTCGATGCGGATGGCGGAAGGCCGGGCCCGGATGGTGGCGCTGAGCTGGGGGAAGCCGGGGACGGAGGCGGTGACGGAGCGGGGGCGCATGGGGCGGACGCCGATCCAGGTCTCCAGGCCGACGTAGGAGCGGCCGCCGGGCGGGTTGATCTTGATGCGGGGCCGGGGCAGGACAAGGTTGGCGCGGGCGATCTTGGCGAGGTCCCAGGGGTCGATGACCTTGTCGTTCTCGGCGACGGGGACCTGCTGGATGACGCGCCACTTGGGGGTGGTGGCCTGGTAGCAGGCCTCGCCCTCGGCGGTCTTGTCGTGAGTCAGGAGCCAGAAGATCTTGCCGGGCCAGCTTTCGTACTGCTTGTAGTCAGCGAGGATCTTCTCGATGATGTAGTCGACCAGGGCCTCGATGACGCCGCCGAAGACGCCGAAGCGCTCCTGGATGTCGGTGAGGAACTTCACCATCTCGTCGTAGGTGAACTTCGGCTCCCACCAGCACTTGGGCGGGTCGAAGTCCGGCGGGATGTGCGTCTTGCCGCCCGGGTTGTGGCCGTTGCCGGACAGGTTGACCTGGGTCTCGACGTAGTACTCGCTGCCGTTGCCGCCGCCGACGGGCGGGTCGGCGAGGGCGGAGGTGGCGCCCAGGGGGATGAGGGTGACGATCGCCAGGAGGAGGGCGAGCAGGCGCCGCTTCATCGGCACTCCTTAGCCGTGTAGTCGGACGTGAAGGCGGCGACCCGCCAGCCGTCGGCCGTCTGCTTCATGAGGACTCGCATCTGGTAGCGGGAGGTGTCGCGCTTGCCCAGCGTCCAGCGCTCCTCGCCCGAGGAGAGGGAGCGGGTGCCGAGCTTGGTGGCGTCGACGCAGGCGGCGAAGCCGATCCTGGCGGGTTCGATCAGGGTGGTGCGCAGGTGGTCGACGCGGAGGTGGCCGGTGGGGCGGACGCCCTCGGACCGCCAGCCGGCGACGATCTCGGGGAAGATGCCGAGGCCGCCGTCCAGGAGGTCGGCGCGGGACAGGAGGCGTTGGTACTGCTGGTCGCGGCCGTTGGTGGTGATCGCGTACCACCAGTAGGTCCAGAAGTCGCGAAAGGTCTGTACGGCGGCGCGGGCCTCGCCGGTGGGGGTGGGGAAGGTGAGGCGGAAGTCGGCGGGGAGGCGGACCTGGGCGAAGGGCTTGCCCTTGGAGGGGTCGGGCGGGAGATTCGCCTCGGGGTCGGCGGGCGATGGGTCGCCGGGCGTTGGGTCGCCGGGCGTTGGGTGGCCGGGGGCGGGAGAGGCCGGGTCGCCGGTGGCGGTGCTCGGGGACTCCGGATCACCCGAGCCGGAGGCGGAGTCGGGGCCGGAGCCGGGAGAGGCGGAGGTTCCCGGGCGGCCCGCGGTGTCGGTGGAGCCCGAGTGGCCGAAGCCGCTGGCCTTCTTCGGCGAGGGCCCGCACGCCGTCACCGCGACAGCCGTACAGACGGCAAGTGCCGCGAACCGCCACAACAGCGACGAACCGGAGGAGCCCGAGGACCACGAGGAGGCGGAGGTGGCCAGAGAACGTGGCGAAACCGAGGAACGGGTGGATGGTTTCTTGGTCATCCCGCCGCCCGTTCCGGCACCGGTGAAGGGAGCAGTTCCTCGATCAAAGCCTCGGTCTCCGGCACCAGCCGCCCCCAGTACTGCGAGTTGGCCGCCCGCTGCCGCAGGGTGCCGACCCAGAACTGGAGGGTGCCGGGGTCGCCGGTGGCGTGGGCGGCGCGGAGCAGGCACCGCCAGAGCGCCTCGTCCCCCTCGGACACCCGAAGGCCCGCCAAGGCCGCCGAGATGGCGCCCTGGGCGTCGGAGACGGACATGCGAAGGTGCCAGAGCCGCTGCGCGGCGTCGGAGACCCGGGCGGTGACCTCGGTCTCGATCGGGTCGCCGGCCAGCCACAGGTAACGCCCGGACGGCCGATCGGCCAGGAGGGGACCACGCACCAGGTCAAGGGCGTAGGAGAGGATCGCCGCCTCCTGCCCGGCGTCCTGCCGCGCGACCCGCAGGAGCTCCTTGAAGATCTCCCAGTCCACCCGCACGAACGGCCCCAGGTGCAGCCGGCCCTGCATGTCGAGGAAGAGGTTGGGCCGCCCGTTGACGTCGTCGCCGAGCCAGTCCATCGCCCGGTCGATGACCGCGTCCCGCACGGTCTCCTCGACGCCGCGCGGCCACAGCGCCCCGGCCAGGACGCGCGGGTGCACGCCGCCGGGGTGGGTGGCGACGTAGGCGATGAGTTCCTGGCACTGCGCGATCCGGTCGGGTTCGAGCGGTCCCCCGGCTTGGACGTCGGCCGGGCCGAGGATCCGCACGTCGGCGAGCGCCTGGAAGCCGGGCTGGAGCTGGTGCGCGACCGGCCCCGACGGTGAGGGGTCGCCGAGCGGCAGCCCTTCACGTCCGGTGGCGCTGCGGAAGAGATCGATGACCTGCCGGTACTGGTCCTGCGGCAGCAGTTGCGCCTTGACCGAGAAGCCGAGGGCGGGCAGTGTGGCGCGGCCGTCGCCGTGCATCTCCCACTGCCAGACCGCGCCGGGCGTGGCCTCGCCCGCGACGAGGTAGCCGGAGGCCAGCCGGGAGCCGGTGCGGGCCAGTTCGGCCAGGCGCTGGGCCTGCTCGGGTGTGGGCGGCACGGCGGAGATCAGGTACGTGGGCATCCACGACTCGCTCTGCACTCCGCGTGCCCGGCCGGTGAGCACGGAGTCGGCGCCGAGCGCGGCCAGCGCGCCGCGCACCTCGGCGGTCGCGGCCTCCAGCGCGGGCAGGGCCTCGCCGAGGGTGGCGTAGGCGGCGATGCGCTCGGGGGCGATCATCGACAGCTCGGCGCCGAAGCCGACCAGCACCAGGTTCATGTGGTCGGACCAGCGGTTGGTGGCCAGCTCGACGGCGACGGCGGCCAGCGCCGCGGTCACGTACTCGGCCGGTCCGCGCAGGTTGATGATGCCGTGCGCGGCTTCGAGGTCGACCAGCACGCGCCCGCCCTCGTTCGCGCCGAGCGAGACCAGGCCGGGATAGGGAGCCAGCACGCCGGCCAGCGGCTGTTCGGGCAGGCGCAGACCCGCGGTGGCGTCGAGCCGCCACACCTGCCCGCCGTCCACGGCCACCCACGGCGCGGGCGCTTCGCGGTCGGCCGGGTGGATCCACAGGTCGAGGTGGGTGGGGGCCAGGAACGCGCCGTAGACCGTGGGTGGGGTACGGCCGGCCGCGCCGAGCTCCTTGGCCAGGTGCCGCAGGCCGAGGTCGAGCAGCCGGGTGCCGTGGTGGTCGGCGCCCAGCAGCAGCGCCTTCTCGGCCAGCGCGCCGGGGCCGGAGGGCTCGGGCAGCCGGCGGCCGAACGCACGGCCCCACAACTGCTCGCGGCGGCGGCGGCCCAGCGCGGCCAGGAGCCCGGCGGCGGCCAGCGAGGCGGCGGCGAGGTAGTCGGGCAGCGCGGACAGGTCGAGGCCCTGGTCCTGGTCGCCGGCCAGCACTTCGGCCGGCCGTACCTGGAGGGTCTGCTCGGCGGGCTGGACCTGCCCCGGCCGGACGTTCATGGTCTGCTCGGGGTCACCGTACATCTGCGAAAGGTCGGCCCGGCCGGGGGCGGCGTCGTCGGCGCGGGACGGGTCGCCCGCCCGGTCGTCGGCCTGCTGGACCTGCTGGTGCGCGGTCCGGCCGTCCAGTTCGGCGGGCTTGTCCGGGTGCCGGTCGAGGATCTCGGGCCGCGAGTCGTCCTCGGCGACGATGTGCACGTTGCGGGCGTCGTCCGGCATCTCCAGCACCCAGCCGGGCCGGATCAGGCTGGCGATGTGCAGCTTCGTCCCGTCCGGCTGCTCCTTGTGCTTGTTGAGCTCGTAGATCTCCTTGTACCTGCGGCCCTCCCCCAGGCACTTCTCGGCGATCTCCCACAGGCTCTCGTGGTGGCGTCCCTCGGGCGGCTGGACGGTGTAGACCTTCTTGGCCTTCTTCACCGGCGCGAGCTGCTCGGCCTCCTGGACCACCGGCTGCGGCACGGCCTGCTGCGCCGCGGCGATCTGGGCGCCGCCGGGCTGGGCCACCGCGTTGACCATGGGCGTCACCACCGCCGCCGCGGTGAACAGCAGCAGCGCCGCCGTCACCAGCCGGTGCGCGAGCGCCTGCGGCCCGCGGGCGAACGGCACCTGCGCCGGCACGCCCACCCGCCGGATGGCCGACCACAGCTCGACCACCACGCACACGACGAGCTGCGCCCAGGCCAGCCAGACCAGGATCGCCAGCATGTCCAGCACCGTGCCGAACCCGACCTGCCTGGTCAGCGCCTCGATCGAGAACTGCTCGGGCAGCGGGTTGCCGAAGAACCGCACCAGCGCGTACGGCACGCCGCCCACCAGCCCGAGCAGGGCGATCACGGAGAGCACGCCGAGCAGGATGTCGAGGCCGGACCTCGACTGCACTCGCACAGGTTGTCGTGACATGCCTTATCTACCTGTTTCCGGTCCGGCCGAGACCTCGGCGGACATGGTTCCCTCGGTGATGCCGATGATCGACAGCAGGATCGCGTTCCACTTGATCTCGACGCCGACCTCGGCGCGGTTGCCGCCTCGCACGCTGCAGGCGGTCATGCGGGCCTTGGCCTCCGCGTGGGCGGTGACCACCCGCCGGGCCCGCCCGCAGGCGGCCGCGGCGTCGCGGATGCGGATCCGCCCGCTGGCGCGCAGTTCGTCCTCGTCGATGGTGTCGGCCGCCGCCCGCGCGCCCTGTTCGGCGATGTCGCCGGCGCGGAGCCGGGCGTTCATCGCCGCGCCGCCGTCGACCAGGAGCCCAGCCAGCAAGAAGAGCGCGAGCGAGAAGACCACGACGAACACCGCCGTGCTGCCCCGGTCGCCGCGCCGTTCCCGCAGCCGTCTCATCCGATCCTCCGGAACTGCTCCAGCGGGGCGACGGCGGTGGAGCTCATCTCCTTGGTCGCGGGGAAGCCGAACCCGGCCACCGAGCCCAGGTCGAGCCGGCAGGTGACGCGGGCGCGCACCTCGCCGCCCTCGGTGAAGTTCGAGCCGGCCAGGCTGACGACGGGGCTCGCGCACGATCCGCTCAACGAGGCCCGCGCCGCCGCGGTGGCGGCCCGTTGCGCGGCGCCGAACTCCCGCTGGACCGACGCGGCCCGGGCGGCGTCGCGGGCGGCGCCGTTGACCTCGCCCTGCGACTCGACGATGACCGCCGCGCCGACGAGGAAGAGGATGAACAGCAGCAGGACCGGCGCCAGCAGCACCGTCTCCACCGCCATCGACCCCCGCTCGCCGTCACCGGCCGGCCGCCTCATCCGCAGCCTCCGGAACCGTTGTCCGGGCGGAAGCACTCGATGGGGCCGCCGAAGGTCGAGGTGATGGTGAAGGTCATGCCCGGCATGAGCGGAACAGCCGCCACGGCGTTGCCGCGGACGGTCACACCTCGTTCGCTGCCGCGCTGCCAGGGGGTGACGGTCGCGCTCTCCAGCATCTTGGGGCCCATCGCGCGCAGGATGTCCTTGGCCCGGCGGCTGGCCGTACTCTGCCAGTCACGGGCTCCCGCGCCCGCCGAGCGGGCCACGCGGGCGCCTTCCCGGGCGGCGGCGTCGGCGACCTGGCGGCCATGGAAGATCAGCGCGAACTGCACGATGAGCAGGAGCACGATCAGCACCACGGGCATGATGATCGCCAGCTCGATGGCCGACGCACCCCGATCGCCCCGCCGTACCCGCGGCAACCGCCCGGCCCGCGCGGAAAACCGCGCACATCGACCGGCCGCCCACCGGACAGGCGGGCGGCCGGCCGGGAAGGCGGGGCGCGCGGGCACGGGCGTCAGCCGCCGGCCGGCTTGCCGCCACCCGACCCGAAGCCGGTCTTGATCTGTTCCTGCCGCTCGGTGACGACCTGCTGGATGACCAGCGCGAGCCCCATGGCGACGGCGGCGATGACCGCCGTGATGATGACCCACTCGACGGCGGAGGCTCCGCGGGAGGGTGCGTTGCGAGCCCGTTCGATGCGGACTCCCAGCATCGCCCGCAGGTACACGACCAGCGGTGACTGAAGCGGATTCATTGGGATGTCCCCTTTCATGATCCCAACATTTTCATTGCGGCCGGATAGCTCAGGAAGATCAGGAAGCCGGCGCAGAGGAGGAGCTGGGCGACGAGCATGGACTGGGAGCGCTCGCCCGCCTGGCCCTCGACCTCGGCCAGTTCGCGCTTGCGCATGGTCTCGGCACGGGCGGCGAGCGACTGGCGGACCTTGGCGCCGTCCTCGGCCACCAGGCCGAGCGCGGACGACAGGTCGCGCAGTTCGTCGAGGTCGACCTCCTCCCCGAGCTGGCCCAGGGCCTGCCAGGGGGTGATGCCGACGATGCGGGCGTTGGACAGGGCCTCGCGGACGCGGACCATGGCCCAGCCGTCGCCGACGGAGGAGGCCATCATGAGCGCCTCGGGCACGCCACGGCCGCCGGCGAGGTTCATGGACACCAGGTCGAGGAAGGCGCCGACGGCGTGCCGAAAGTCGCGGCGCTTGGCCGCGGCGTCCCGCTTGAGCTGCACGTCGGGGAGCATGAAGAAGATCAGCGCGATGACCAGCGCGGACCAGAGCGGGACGCTGAGGTTGAGCCCCCAGCCCATCAGCGAGACCCAGCCGGCCACCAGCGGCGCCGACAGCAGGCCGGCCGCGCCGAGCAGGCACTTGGTGGCCAGGAAGCCGTCCCAGGACCGGCCGAGCAGGGCCAGGTCGGCGCGGGCGGATCGCATCTCCCAGCCGCGGGCGGCGTAGAAGCGGCCCATGGACTCGCCGAGGCGGCGGCGGAACGGGCTGACCTCCTCCCGGCTGATCACGCTGACCGAGATCTCGGACTCGCGGCGCAGGCCGTCCGTGGCCGACAGCCGCGCGGCGAGGCCGGGGCGGGCCGGGAACAGGGCGCGGCTCAGGGTGAACAGGCCGAGCCCGATCAGGGCCCCGCCGAGCAGCGAGATGGTCAGCACGTTCATTGCGGCGTCACCCGGGCCAGCAGCCGCTCGGGCTTGTTGTACTTGGCCAGCCGCCGCATCCAGGCGAATCCGGCGCCGAACAGGGCCGCCACGACCAGCAGGACGAGCTGGCCGAGCCAGCCCTGGTACTCGCCCACGTAGGACGGGTTGAAGATGACCAGCGCCGCCGCGAAGCCGACCGACGCGCCGACGACGATCTGCATGGAGCGCCGGGTGGAGCGCCGCTCGGCCTCGACCTTGCGGCGCACGTCGAGCTCCTCGCGGGCCGAGGTGGCCAGGGCGCTGAGCACTTCGCGCAGGCCGGGGCCGCGCAGCTTGGCGTTGAGGATGAGCGCGGCGACGACCAGGTCGGCGGAGGGGTCGTTCAGGTCGTCGGCGAAGCGGTGCAGCGCGTCCGGGAGCGACATGCGGGTGTGCAGGCGGTCGACCAGGGCGCGGATGTGCGGCTGCAGGGTCGGGGCGGCGGCGCGGATGGAGGCCGGGATGGCCTGCTCCAGACCGGCGGCGCCGGCGATGGTGTCGCGCAGGGACTCGGTCCAGGCGGCCAGGGCTTCGAGGTTCTTCATCGCCGCGCGCTCCTCGGCCGCGCCGCCGGCCAGGCTGTTCCAGCCCAGCACGAGCAGCCCGGCGCCGACCGCGACGACCGGCCAGCGGGTGACCGCCAGGACCACCGCGCCGACCACGACCGCCAGGCCGATCCGGGCCGACAGGGCGCGGAGCTGCTGGCGGCGGTCGGCCGGGGTGGCCGCACGTGGGCGCACCTCGGTGCCGCGGATGAAGAGGCCGAGCAGGAACAGCCCGCCGGACAGCATCGCGCCGCCGAGCACCGCCGTCATCAGCGTGTTCACCGCCACCCCCCGTTGTAGCCGGGCTGGTAGCCGTAGTAGGCGAGCTCCTCGATGCACTGGATGGGCGCGTGCGGTACGGCGGCGCCGTCCGGCCCCGGTGCGAACACCTCGGACGAGAGCACCCGCCCGTCGACGCCGGTCACCTCACGAACGGACGAGACGAACCGCCGCAGCCGCCCGCCCCGGTCGTAGTCGTTGCGCTTGGTGATGAAGACGACGAAGTCGATGGCGCCCGCGATGAGCATGTGCGTCGCCTCGATCGGCAGCCGCTCGGAGGCCTGCAGCGCGTAGGTCGCGATGCGGTTGAAGACCTCCATGGAGGAGTTGGCGTGGATGGTCGACAGGGAGCCGTCGTTGCCCTGCGTCATCGCGTTCAGCATGGTGACGATCTCGTCGCCCAGGACCTCGCCCACGATCACGCGCGAGGGGTTCATGCGCAGCGAGCGCCGCACCAGCTCGGCCATGGTGATCTCGCCCTGACCCTCGGCGTTCGGCAGCCGGTACTCGAAGGCCACCACGTTGGGGTGCAGCTCGGGGAACTGGTCGAGGCCCAGCTCAAGGGCTCGCTCGACGGTGATCAGGCGCTCGTTGGGCGCGATCTCGTTCGCCAGCGCGCGCAGGAGCGTCGTCTTACCGGCGTTGGTGGAGCCGGCGATCATGATGTTCTTGCGCGCGGCCACCGCGGAGGCCAGGAAGCGGCCGAGCTCGGGGCTGATCGTGCCGTTGCCGATCAGGTCGGGCAGGAAGACCTTGCCCAGGCGGGCGCGCCGGATGGACAGCGCGGGCCGAACCGCCACGTCCATGACCGCCGACAGGCGGGAACCGTCGGGCAGGCGCAGGTCGAGCTGCGGGTTCGCGGTGTCGAAGGGCCGGGAGCTGAGCCCGGAGTAGGCGGCGAGGATCTGGATCAGCTCGACCAGTTCCTCGTCGGACTCGGCGACCGGCTCGCCGAGTTCCTCGCGGCCGTCGGCGTAGCTGACGAAGACGCGGTCGCAGCCGTTGATGTCGATGTTCTCGATCTCCTGGTTGTCCAGGAGCGGCTGGAGGCGGCCGACGCCGAAGAGGGCGGCGTGGATGCCGGCGGCGAGCGCCTCCTCCTCCTCGGCGTTGGGCGGGGTGCGGCCGATGCCGATCTCGCTGCGGGCGTGCTCCTCCAGCACCTGCGCGATGAGCGCGCGGGCGAACTGGCGCTCGTCCTCGCCGGTCATCGGCGCCAGGCCGTTGGCCGCGTCCAGCCGCCGCTGCTGCGCCAGCCGGTCGCCGACCTCCTGCCGGAACCGCTTCACCAGTCCGTGGTCGATCATGCGAACGCCGCCCTCGCGAGATGTCCGGTGAGCGTGGTCGCCAGCTCGCGGGTGGACCGGATGAGCAGGGTGCGGTCGAGCCGGCCGCCCCACTCGCCGCGCAGCAGCTCGGCGCCCTTGACGTCGTAGGCCAGCCCGCCGAGCACGAGGTCGGGCAGCCCGGCTCCGGCCAGCACGCGGCGGACCTCACCGATGGCCCTGCCGTACTCCTTGGGCTCGGCGACCACGACGACGCCCATGGCCGGCGGGGTGCGGGTGCGCTCGGCGAGCGCGGCGCCGAGGGCCGAGACGCGGTCGCGCAGGTGGGCGACCTGGTCGAGCTGCGGCCGGACGAGCAGGACGACCATGTCGCAGGCGGCCAGCAGCCCGGTGATCGGCGCGTACGAGCCGAGCCGGCCGCAGTCGAGCACCACGTCGGTCTCCGGCAGGCCGCGGAGGGCCTGGGCCAGCGGGTCCCAGAGCCAGGTCAGCCCGGCCGCCTGCTCGGCGGCGGTGAGGCCGAGCAGCACGTCGAGGCCGCCGATGAGGCGCTGGGAGTGTTCGAGGACCTGCTGCGGGCCGAGCCCCTTGCGCGCCGCGGCGCCCAGGCTGAGCAGGCCGTGCGCGGGGTTGAGCGCGTGGCCGTGCTCCCCGGGCAGCCGGTAGGCGAGGTCACCGCCGGCCGGGTCGCACTCGGCCAGGAAGGCCTGGCGCGGCCAGACGGCGGCCAGCGCGGTGGCGGCGGTGGTCACGCCGGGCGCGCCTTTGTCCGCGGCGAGGGCGATGAGGGCCATGGCTCACTCGTCCTCGGTGGTCGTCGGCGTGGCCTTGGCGCTGGGCGAGGCCTTGCCGGTCGGCGATTCCTTGGGGCTGGGCGTGACCGGGGTGCTGGCCTGCGGCGTCGGCGTCACCGGGGTGGCGGCGTCGCCGGGCTTGCCGCCCGGCAGGTACGCCAGGGCGACGCGGCCGGCGGAGGCGGCGGCGCTGATGTCGGCGGCGACGGCCTTGTCGATGACGATGTCCACGCGGGCCCCGCCGCCGTCGACCGAGGTCTCAGCGGACTGCACCAGCGCCCGGTCGGCCAGCACGCGCCCGGCCTCGGCGCTGCCTTCCTCGCCGGACACGAAGATCACCTGCACGCGCTGGCCCGGGTTGAGCATCGCCGGGTACTGCCCGGCCTTGAGCGCCAGGCCGACGACCGCCTTGCCGGCGACCAGGCCCTCCTGCGCGTCGGCGGTCATGGCCTCGGTGAGCAGCGTCCCGGTGGTGAGGCCGACCTTGGCGTACTTCTGGATCGCGATGTCGAGCTGGTCGGCCGGGATGTAGGCGACCTCCATGTCGGAGGGCACGGACACCTCGACGAAGTCCTCGGCGACGAAGCGCTGCCCGGCGGGCACGTCGCGGGCGGTCTTGAGCACCGGCACACGGTCGCCCATGATGATCACCAGGTACGCGGTGAGCAGCGCGCCGCCCACGATCAGGAGGACGGCGAGCGCCGCGAGCGCGGGCTTGCGCTCCCGCGGCGCGGAAGGCAGCCGACGGCTCTGGACGGGCTGCGAGGAAGGACCTTGATCAGCCAGGCGCTGCGCTTCGGGCCTGCGGAAGGACTGTTCGGTGGCCTTCATCTACAGGGACTCCAGTGTTAGGGACGCTGGTGACGATTTCCGACAATACCTAGCCCAAGCAACCCAAGTCACACTGACCGCATAAACACCCTCAACCACGTTAGTGGCGAATCAGTGAACGTTTCAGCAAGGATGATCTTTGGCACGGTCCAGGGCGATAACGTCTCAAACGTTATGAAAGTGACGCGACATGACTGAGTTCGTGGGGCTCAACCCAGCCGCCGCGACCAAGCTGGCCACCTCCCTCAAGACCGCGGCCGAAGCGACCGGCCCCCTGAAGAGCGCGCTGTCGGCCGGGATCGCCGAAGCGGGCGCCGCCTTCCCCAGCGGCGCCAAGGGGGCCGAACTGCTCGGCCAGTGCGCGACCTTCCTCGGCGACTCCGAGCGCGACCTGAAATGGCGGATCCAGACCATCCAGTCGGTGCCCGGCGCGCGGCGGGTGCGCGACGACTTCAAGGTCGCCGACTTCCCCTACTCCAGCGCCGACGCGGCCAAGCGGGCCGGCGAGGCGGAGGCGCAGAAGCTGAAGGACGCCTGGGCTGCCTACGAGAAGGACCCCAGGATGAGCACCTTCGACGAGCTGCTGAAGCTGCTCAAGGCCGACCAGATGAAGGATCCGGCCTTCGCCGCGGGCTTCCTCAACAAGCTCGGGCCCAAGGCCTACGGCGACATCATGGCCAAGTGGATGGAGTACAACAAGGACCCGCTCGGCAAGGGCCTGACGCCGGAGGAACTGGAGGAGTTCAAGAAGGAGCTCGGGCCGCTGGTCGACGGCTTCGCCGCGGCCGACGCCGCCGGGCTCATCCCCGACCTGCGCAAGCACATGCTCACCACGCCGGGCCCGGACGTGATGACGGCCATGCTGGCCGCCGCGCCGCAGTCGAAGGAGTTCCTCGTCGAGGCGGGCAAGTACCTCGCCTCCGCGGTCACCGGGCACACCGGGCCTGAGGACAACTGGCGGCTGTACTGGTTCTTCAAGGCGCTCGACGGCAACCCCGAGGCCTTCCAGGCGCTGCTGGCCACCGACCAGAAGACCGCCGACCTGCTGCTGCAGCCGGCCGTACTCGAAGAGGGTCGCCCACCGGGCCTCGACGCCCTGGTCAGCGCCGCCATCGCCCGGGCGCTGACCGGCGGCCTGCCCGGACCTGAACGGCGCAAGGCGCTGGCCCACGCCGCCGGGGCCTACACCGACTCCTTCGCCAAGGACCCGGTGCTCAAGAAGGCGCTCATGGACGGGCTCAACGCCGACCTGAGCGACCCGAAGACCGGCCGCGAGGCCTTCCAGACCCTGGCCAAGGCGCTGGCCGCCCGCGGGCTCAAGCCGGCCGCGCTCAAGGACGCCGAGATCAACGCGATCGTGGCCAAGCACGCCGCGAACTGGCTGCCGGAGATCGCCCGGCTCGCCGCCGGGCGCAACGACAAGGAGCTCGGCTACCTCAGCCCCGGCAAGGGCTGGGACGACCTGAGCGAGAAGGACCTCACCAACCTCATCGCCGGCATCTTCCAGCGGCCCGAGGGCCGCGAGACGCTGGCGGACGGCATGCGCCGCCTCCAGGGCACCCTCGACGTGGGCAACGGCGACCTCAACAACCCCGAGGACCGCAAGAAGTTCACCCTCGCCATGGCGCAGCTCGGCGGCCTCGGCAGCCTGATGGTCGGCGCGGTGCACGACATCGACCTCAAGGAGGAGGAGCGGCGCAAGCTCACCGTCGAGATGCTCATCCTCCCGATCGACCTGACCATCGGCCGCCTGGGCAAGCTCGTGCCCGGCGAGGTGCAGAGCACGCTGTGGAAGAACCTGCTGGAAGAGCGGATGAAGTGGCCGGTCGCCGGCAACCTGGCCAAGACGCTCGACAAGGAGGACAACTTCTTCCAGAAGCTGCCGCTCATCGGCGGGCTGTTCGGCGGCAACGAGAACGGCGAGGCCAGCGACCTGGTCATCGAGCTGTCCGAGCAACATCTCAAGGCCTACGAGGACCGGCTCAAGGTCGCGGGCGCGCCCGCGCTCAGCCCGGAGGACCGGGTGCTGCTCAAGAACGCCATCCAGGGCTTCTACACCGAAGCCGTGGTCGACGCCCTCAAGAAGCGCGGAGGCTGATCGTGACCGACAAGGCCAAGCTGATCGCGCAGGCCGAGGCGAAGGAGGAACTGGCCAAGAAGTTCGAGGGCTGGGCGGGGCAGGTCGAGGGGGTGCTGAAGGAGATCACCACCACGCCCTCGGGCGGACGGGAGATCTGGACCGGCCCGGCGGCCGACCGCTTCAACGGCACGCTCAGGACCCAGAACTCGAACCTCGGCGGGCTGGCTTCCGCCTGCCGTACGACGGCGGAGAACCTGCGTCGCGAAGCTCGCGAACTACGCGAATCAGCCAAATCTTGACCATGGCCGTAAGGTATCCCCCGTGCCTCCCGACAGAGACAGCACCGACTTCGCGGGGATCGATCCCGTCCAGTTGAAGGGCATGATCGGCGATCTCGACGACGTCAAGTCGCTGATCAACGAGAAGACCCTGGGCCTGGACCGCGACTTCGGCCGGGCCGGGCTGGACACCAAGCACGTCACCACGCTGCGCTCGGTCGCCGACTGGATCCACGGCGAGCTGCCCATGCTCCGCCGCCGCCAGTCGATGACCGAGCAGATCTCCAAGGAGCACGGGGTCCACGGCTTCACCGGGTCAATGGTCGAGTCGGAGTGGGCCGGACACTTCAAGAGCCCCGAGGAGGCCCAGGCCAAGGCCAAGGAACTCGCCGGGAAGTACGAGCACCCGGCCGAGTTCCCGGCCGACGCCTGGGAGCAGATCCGCAAGTACCAGTTCGACCCCGACTTCGCCGAGGCCTTCGCCAAGGAGCTCGGCCCCGAGAAGCTCGCCCTGCTGGCCGCCCGCGCCAAGAACCCGCGCGCCTGGGGCGACGACGAGAAGGACGCCGAGGGCCGCTTCCCCGCCATCGCGAACATCCTGGCCGTCGCCAGCCACCGCGGCGTCGTCGACGACAAGTTCGTCGAGAAGATGGGCCTGCCGCTGATGGCCGACCTGATGATGCACGGCACCTGGAACACCCAGACCCTGGTCCGCATCGGCAACCAGGGCGTCAAGATCGTGCAGCTCGGCGGCGGCAACGTCATCACCGCCCGCATCCTCGACGCCGTCGCCCGCAACCCGCTCGCCGCTCACGAGGTCTACAAGACCAACTTCGAGCTGATCAACAACATGGCGTACGGCAAGCACATCGGGTGGATGAACACCAAGAACCCCGACCTCGGGGACCCGCTGGGGCGCTTCCTCAAGGCCGCCACGGTGGACGCGGCGGACGCGTTCGAACGGATGAACCCGGGAGCCAAGAACCCGGCGGACGAACTGGTGCTCAAGCTCTTCCAGGTCGTGGCGGAGCACAAGGACGAGCGCTTCCCGTTCGAGGCCGTCGAGAACTCCTTCATCGACATCGTCCAGCGCTTCTTCAAGGGCCCCTACACCGAGGACCTGCTGCCCGAAGGCGGCCTGACCTGGTACCAGACGGTCCAGCTCGTCGCCGACCTGGTCGGCATCTTCGACCCGACACCGATCGCCGACGGCGTCTCGGGCCTGCTGTCGCTGGGCGAGGGCGACTGGAAGGGCGCCATGCTCTCCATGGCGGCGGTGGTCCCGTACTTCGGGGACGCCGCGGCCAAGCCGATCAAGACCTTCATGACGCTGGTCAAGGCCTTCCCGGCACTCAAGATCTTCTTCAAGGTGCCCGATGACGCGGCCGCCGACGCCGGCAAGCTCAAGTCGTACGTCAAGGCCATCAACGAGGGCTTCGACAACCTCAAGAACACCCTGAAGAACGTCGACCTGAAGAGCCCGACCAAAGTGATGGACGCGCTGGGCGTCGTCAACCGGCTCCACACCGACGCGGCCAAGATCTACGCCAGGTTCCCCAAGTGGAAGGAACGGGCGGAGAAGCTGGGCCTGCCCACCGACGGCCCGGTGCCCTTCGTGCCGAAGAAGAACTGGGAGCCGAGCCAGGCCAACGCCCGCAACGGCATCGAGGACGCCTTCGGCAACGTCTGGCAGCAAGGCAAGCAGCACGGCCGCGGCCAGAACAACGTGGGCAAGGAGTGGGACGTGCAGGTCAAGAAGGACGGCGGGCTGGCCAAGCTGACCGCCGACGGCAAACATCTCAACGTCGAATGGGCGACCGGGCGGGTGGGCAACTGATGACCAGGCAGGTGACGATCACGCTCAACGTGACGGCCTCCAGCCGGGCCGAGGCCGAACGGCTGGCCGCGCCCGTGCTCCAGCGGGTGGCGCCGCACGGCGAGCCGGCGGCCGAGCCGTACTGGAAGATCGCCGGGACCTGGATGGTCGACGCCGACCTCGGCCTGCGCGAGGGGGACTCGACGTCGCTGGTCGCCGAGACGCTCGGCCTGCTGGGCGTCGACGCGCCCGTGGAGGGCGACGCCGACCTCGCGCACGGGGTGTGGTTCGACGAGCAGACGCCCTTCCCCGGCATCGACTGGATCTCCGTCGCCGCCGGCCACCCAGCGAGCGGCGAGCCGCAGGAGGTCGAGGAGCTGACCCCGCTGCTTCCCGATCCGCCGCTGAGCGAGGAGGAGACCGAGACGCTGATGGCCCGGCTGCGAGGTGAGGACGATGGCCGACGTTGACAACCCCAAGTGGGAGTACCTCAAGGCGTTGCTGGACAAGGTGCAAGGCATCCAGAACGCCATGGAGAAGAAGCTGAACAAGCCCGCCACCGCCATGGACAGCGGCAAGGTCTGGACCAGCAAGACGGCCACCGACTGGAAGGGCAAGCTGCACGACAAGGTGAAGGCGTACAACACCGCGGTCGGCGCGCTCGATGACGAGCTGGCCGCGATGCTGGCCGCCACGCCGCGCAAGTGCTCGCCCGAGGAGGCCGAGCGCTGGCGCAGGCAGGTGGACTCCTACAACCGCTCGTCGAGGTACTGATGGCTCCCCCCGAGCCTCCGGGCGGCGGTGACTTCGCGGGCATCGACCCGGTCCAGCTCAAGGGCATGATCGGCGACCTGGACGACGTGAAGTCGCTGATCAACGAGAAGACCATGCACCTGGACCGCGACTTCGGCCGGGCCGGGCTGAGCGCCAAGCACATCACCACGCTGCGCTCGGTCGCCGACTGGATCCACGGCGAGCTGCCGATGTTACGCCGGCGGCAGTCGATGACCGAGCAGATCTCCAAGGAGCACGGCGTCTACGGCTTCACCGGCGCGATGGTCGAGTCGGAGTGGGCGGGGCACTTCAAGAGTCCCGAGGAGGCCCGGGCCAAGGCCAAGGAGCTGGCCGCCAAGTACAAGGAGCCCGGCGAGCTTCCGGCCGAGGTGTGGGAGCAGGTCCGCAAGTACCAGTTCGACCCCGACTTCGCGGAGGCCTTCGCCCGCGAGCTCGGCCCCGACAAGCTCGGCTGGCTGGCCGGACGCGCCAAGAGCCCCGACTCCTGGGGCGACGACGACGAGGACACCGAGGGCCGCTTCCAGGCCATCGCCAACATCCTGGCCGTCGCCAGCCACCGCGGCGTCATCGACGACGACTGGCTGAAGAAGTTCAACCCCACCGGCCGGGGCACCGACTACAACATGCTCGCCGAGCTGATGATGCACGGCACCTGGAGCAAGGACGCCGTCGTCAAGATCGTCAACGGCGGGCTCAAGGACGGCTCCCAGAACTACACCATCGCCAAGCTCCTGGACGCCGCCGCCCGCAACCCCTTCGCGGCCACGCAGATCTACCAGGACAACTTCGACCGCATCAACGGGATGGTGTCCGGGAACGCCTGGGGCTGGACGCAGATCAAGGACCCCAAGCTCATCGACCCCCTCGCCCGCTTCGTCAAGGCGGCGACGCTGGAGTCGCACGAGAACTACGAGCGGATGACGCCCGGCGGGCCCAACCCGGCCGAGGGACTCATGGCGAAGATCCTCGGGCTCACGCAGACCAAGCGCGGGTTTCCCAGCCCGTTCGGGGACGTGCAGAAGACACTGGACACCATCGTCAACGACTGGTCGGACAAACTCACCGTCCCGAACCCGGAAACGCTCGACGGCGCCACCTTCAGCCCGACCAACCCGCCCCCCGATCCCAAGCTGCCGGTGGACTGGGAGATCGTCTCGCAGGGCGCCGTGGGCGACTGCTGGTTCCTGGCCGGGGTGATCAGCGAGCTCAAGCGCGACCCCAACTTCCTGTCCAAGCGCATGGTGCTCAACCCGGACGGCAGCTACACCGTCACCTTCTTCCGGGACGGCAAGCCGGTGAAGGTCCGCGTGGACGGCCAGACCATGGACAGCGGGGTCGATCCGCCTCTGGTCAACATCTACGAGAAGGCCTTCGCCCAGTTCCGCGGGAACGGCCGGTACCGCGGCATCGAGGGCGACTCGGAGTACATCCCGGACGTCGGCGAGGTCTTCTCCCCCAACCGCTGGCGGGACGGCCACGTCCTGCGCCCGTGGGAGGACATGAACGGCAAGGACCGGCCCATGATGGACGCCGAGGACATCACCTACGACAAGCTCAAGGATCTCGTCGACAAGAAGGTGCCGATGACGATGAGCGTCCCGCACGGTTACGACATCGACAACCGCAACGGCCCGGGCGACCAGTTGGTCGCCGACCACGTCTACGTCATCGAGAAGGTCTTCAAGGATCCCAGCGGCAAGGAGATGGTCTTGGTGTCCAATCCGTGGGGCCCGAACGGCAGCGCGCCGCAGAAGGTGGAGATCCCGTTGCGGTGGATCCAGCTCCGGGTCAGGGGCACCATCCCCCTGCTGGAGCGCGTCGAGGTCAGCGGGGAGGAGCGATGAAGTGGCGGCTGATCGGTCTGGCCGGGGTCCTGGTCGTGGCGCTGGCCGCCGCGCTGGGCGTCCGCGCCTACCTGGCCGAGCCGCCCGCCCTGGCTCCGGGGCTGGTACGGCTCACGCTGTCGCGCTACTCCGGCATCCCGCCCATCCAGCACCCGTACCCGGGCGGCGCCGTCTCGCTCAACGCGGTGCTCAGCGACGACGAGGTCTTCATCGGCCTGCCCAACCCGGGCCGGGAGCTGCGGGTGCGCAAGGGCCAGACGATCGAGATCCCGGGCGGGAGCCTCACCCTGGTCGAGATCTGGAACATGTGGCAACGCACGAACGCCGCCGTGGACGTCAGGATCGTCACTTCCGGTTGAGCAGGTCTGTGGCCGCCTTGTCCAGCTTCTCCGCCTCGTCCCGAATCTTCCCCGCCGTCTCCGTGCAGCGGGTGCGCCAGGTGCCGATCTCGCCGCGCACCCGGTCGGTCAGCGGGCCGGACCACTCCATCTTGCCCGCGTAGTCGCGCACCTCGTCGGCGAGCTTCTCGACGTGGTCGGCGAAGTCGCGCAGCTTCTTGGCCTGGCCCTGCATCTCCTCGACTTCAGGAGGCGGCATAGATGAATCACCCTTCATTCTGACTTTTACTGACATATACAGTGACATATACAGTGGCCCGTCATGGGAGACCGCGGCTTCAAACCAGACCAACTGGAGCGACTGGCGGGCATGATGGGCCGGCTGAGCACCTCAGCCGACGAGGCCTTCAAGCGGGCGAGCTCGCTGGGCGTGACCCCCCAGATGTCGGCGTTGCGCGAGTTGCCGGGCTGGGCCAAGAAGCAGGATCCCGACCTGCGCAAGCGCGCCGCACTGCTGCGCCTGCAGACCGGCGACCCGTTCGCCGGGCTGGCCTGGGCGGGTTTCTCCCCGCTGGAGATCTCCGCCAACGGCGACAAGCTGGACCCGACGACGCTGGTCTACGTCAACACCGTGGCCGCGTGGGCCGCCGAGAACGGCAGGTCCGACCTGAGCCGGCGGCACGGCGAGGGCATCGACGACTACCTCAAGCGCCTGGAGGCGGCGGCGATCGCCAAGGTCATCCCGGCGCTGGAGCCGCACCAGCAGACCGTGGCCAAGGTGCTCAAGGTCTTCGGCGACGTCCGGAACGTCGCCACGGCGGCGCCGATCGTCACCGCGCAGAGCGCCGCGCTGCTGCGCCTGATGGCCAACAACAAGGCCTGGCAGCCGCTGATCAACAAGCTGACCGGCGGCCGGTGGACCATCCAGACCCGGTCGGCGACCGCGCCCGGCACGTATCTGAGCACGCTGACCCGCAAGCTGTTCATGAAGAGCCAGCTCTACCGCGACTACGTCTCGCTGCTGCCCGAGTACGCCGAGATGGACCGCGTGGGCCAGGCCACCAACGCCGGGCGGGCGCTGCTCGGCGCGCGGGTCAACAACTTCATCAACCTGACCTTCGGCAACAACAACCTGGTCAAGGCGCTGGAGATCGGCACCCACTCGGGCCAGACCGCGACCCTGGCCGGCCAGGCCAACCTGTTCAAGGTCTGGGCCGCCACCGCCGACCCCAAGAAGCTGCAGGCGGCGGCGGTCATCCTCAAGACCGACCCGTCGAAGCTGACCCGGATGGGCGTGCTCGCCAAGAGCGCGGGCGGCCTGCGCCTGCTGGGCGTCGCGGGCGGCGTGGCCTCGACGTTGTACTCCGGCGCGAACGTCATCTCCCAGGGCAACCCGGTCGACGCCTTCAAGCGCAAGGGCGCGGGGTACGTCGCCGACGTCGCCGAGCTGGGCTTCAACGCCTCGCTCACCGCCGCGATGATCGCGCCCAACCCGATCACCATCGGCGCCACGGTGGTCTTCGGCGCGGTCTACGTCGGCGCGAAGGTGGTGGAACACTGGGATGACATCAAGGAGGGCGCCGGCAAGGCGGTGGAGAAGACCAAGAACTTCATCAAGTCCCTCAATCCGTTCGACTGAGGTCCCGTCCGACCGAGGTCCGCCAGAATCGTTCGACGAAGGATGTCGCAGATGCCCTCGCATGACAGTGCCCGTGACCGTTTCCGCCTGGCTCAGGCGCATCTCGGCGTGCTCGGCTGCCTGTACTCGGGCGACGACCTCCCCGCCGAGCTGCGCGAGGCTCATCTGGAGCTGCGCCAGGCCGGTTTCCTGGCCGAGGACGACAGCGCCATGCCGGAGCTCGCGCCCTTGGTACGCGCGCTCGCCGAGCCGATCATGGTGGTCAACATCGAGGTCACCGGCCCGGAGGGCACCACGGGCAACGGCGCGATCATCGGCAACGACTCCTGCTTCGTGTACGAGACCTGGCCCGGGGAGATCGAGTCGGAGTACGTGCCGACCGACCCCTCGACGCTGGTGTGGTCGCTGGCCCGCGTGGTCGGCCTGCGCGAGCGCGACGCCAAGCCGCCGCAGGCGCCGGTCATCCAGACCACCATGGCCGCGATGGACGCCGGCTTCGCCGAGCTGGGCCGGCTCGACACCGACAGCACCAGCGAGGCCGCCGAGCCCGTGCAGGCGGCCATCGCCCGTGCCAGCGGCCTGGCCGACCCCGAGCTGACCATCCTGACCCACCTGCTGCTCCAGCTCACCGGCAACTGGCGCGTCACCGTGGCCTGGCCCGGCGCCGACGGCAGGACCACCGACCTGCGCGGCATGGCGGTGCTCGACTGCGGCCCGCTGGGCTACTGGGTGCGCGAGCGGCCCGCCGAGCCGATCCTGCCCGGCCAGGTGACCCCGGACAGCGAGCTGCGCCTGGTCTTCGCCGACGCCCGCGAGCTGTGGGACCGGATCGTCAACCTCATCCCGGACGAGATCGTCGCCGCCGGTCCGGACGCGCGGTCGTGATCGTCCTGCACCGCAGCGTCCCGCCGGACGCGGTCATCGTCCTGTCCGGTACGGCGGAGCCGTACGGAACGATCACGGTGAAGGTGCACAAGCGCCCCCGCCTGGCCACGCTCACCTGCGAGGGCCTGCCCGCGACGGAGCTCAGCCACCCCGACACGACCCGCGAGGGCCGGGTGCCGCTGGACGAGCGGACCCGGCTGAGCGTGGGCGGCGTCGAGGCGAGCGTCCGGCCGGGCCGCGGGCTGGCCAAGAAGGACCGGGCGCTGCGCATCTCGCTGGCCGGCCGCGACTACACCTACCGGGCGACGGCGGCCAACACCGAGGAGCTGAGCGGTCTGGTGCGCGCGCACGCCCCGCTGGGCAGCACGACCACGGTGACGCTGCTGGCCGAGCCCCGGCCGGAGGAACTGGCGCTGGCCCTCATCCTCCTCGGAGCGGACACCAACCCGCTAACACTGACAAGAAGCGCCATTTCCGGCGTAGTCGGTTTTCTGCAGCCAGGCCAGGGCGAAGCATAAGCTTTGGTCCCATGATGCGCATCTCCCTCACCGCGCTCACGCGTCACGGCCCGCGCGATGTGATCGCGCAGGCCGACGACACGGTCACCGCGGCCCGGGTCGCCGAGGTGCTCGGCGAGTCGCTCGGCGAGCCCCGCGCCCAGGTCGTCGCCCACCCCAACTGGGCCAGCGGCGCCGTGCACCAGCGGGCCGGCCACCTGGGCGGCCTGTGGGTCAACGGGCGGATGGTGGACCCGGCGATGCCCGCCGGGCGGGTGCTGCGCGACGGCGACATCGTGGCCTTCGACGCGGCGGCGGCCGCGGCCACCCACCGGGGCGAGCCGACCGGCGCGGTCGAGATCCGCCTGTCCGGCGGCCCCGCGGCCGGCGCGGTGCACCGGCTCGGCTTCGGCACCTACACGCTGGGCAACTCGCCCGGCTGCTCCATGCAGGTGCCCGACCCCACCACCTCGCCGCACGCCCTGTCGGTGCACGTGACCGTCAACGAGGCGCTGGTCGAGCCGGCGCCGGGCGCCTACGTGCTGCTGGAGGGCCGGCAACTGACCGGGCCCGAGCGCTGGACGCCGGGGCAGGTGCTCATCACCGGCGCCAGCGTGATGACGCTGAGGCTGCCGGAGAACCCGGACGCGCACCTGACGCCGGTCGAGGGCGGCCTGGCCTACAACCGGCCGCCGCGCCTCGGCCAGCCGCCGCGGATGAAGCCGATCGAGGTGCCGATCGAGCCGCAACGCCCGCAGTACCAGCGGCTGCAACTGCTGACCAGCGTGCTGTTCGGCGTCGGCGGCGTGGTCATGGCCATCGCCTTCGGCCAGCCGCTCTTCCTGCTCATGGCGCTGCTGACCCCGCTGACCATGATGGGCCAGTGGTACAGCGACCGCCGGCACGGCAAGCGCAGCTACAAGGAGTCGCTGAAGGAGTACCGCGCCAAGCGCGACACCTTCGCCCAGGCCCTGGAACACCTGCGGCTGGACGACCAGACCGACCGCCGGGCCGAGCTGCCCGACCCGGCCGAGACCCTGCTGACCGCCACCGGCCCGCGCCGCCGGCTGTGGGAGCGGCGCAGCCACGACGCCGACTCGCTGCACCTGCGGATCGGCGTGGCCGACCAGCGCTCGCTGATCGAGCTGATCGTCGAGCACGGCAGCAACGCCTCAGAGCGCGACCTGCCCGAGGTGCCGCTCTCGCACGCCGTCCCGGTGGCCGTGCCGATGCCGCAGGTGGGCGTGCTGGGCCTGACCGGCGCCCGGCAGACCTCCCGGGCGCTGGGCCGCTGGCTGGTCGCCCAGGCCGCCGCGCTGCACAGCCCGCGCGACCTGGCCATCGTGGTGCTGAGCGCCGACCACGAGGGCGAGGCGAGCTGGAACTGGGTGCGCTGGCTGCCGCACGCCGCCCCGCACGAGGGCGAGGAGTGCCTGTCCCTGGTCGGCGCCGACCCCGAGTCGGCGGCCCGGCGCGCGAGCGAGCTGGTCAACAAGATCCAGGCTCGGCGCAACGCCAAGAAGTCCAGCCTGGACTTCGGCTCGTTCAACGAGGACAAGCGGGTCTTCGCCGGGTACGCCGCGGAGAAGCCGTACGACATCCTGGTCGTCCTGGACGGCGCGCGGGCGCTGCGCAGCCTGCCCGGCATGCCGCAGATCCTGCAGTTCGGCCCGACCGTGGGCGTCTACAGCATCTGCATCGACGACGACCAGCGCCTGCTGCCCGAGGAGTGCACGACGGTCGCGGTCTGCGACCTCGACCGGCCGGCCTTCGTCCGGCTCAGCGGGGCGATGCAGAGCCCGGACGCCATCGCCGACCAGGTCAACTCGGGCTGGTGCGACCGGTTCGGCCGGGCGCTCGCGCCCATCCGCGACGTCAGCCGCGAGGACGCCGACTCGGCCATCCCCGGCTCGGCCCGGCTGCTCGACCTGCTCGGCATGCCCGACCCGGCGCCCGAGCAGATCGCCCACTACTGGTCGCGCGGGCGCACCACCCGGGTGCCGATCGGCATCGGCGCCGACGGCCCCTACACCCTCGACCTGCGGCTGGACGGCCCGCACGGCCTCGTCGCGGGCACGACCGGCGCCGGCAAGTCGGAGCTGCTGCAGTCGTTCATCGCCTCGCTGGCCGTGCACAACCGGCCGGACGAGATGAACTTCGTGCTCATCGACTACAAGGGCGGCTCGGCCTTCAAGGACTGCGCCAAGCTGCCGCACACCGTCGGCATGGTCAGCGACCTGGACGGCCACCTCACCGAGCGGGCGCTGGAGTCGCTGGCCGCCGAGCTGAAGCGGCGCGAGCACATGCTGCTCAAGGCCGACGCCAAGGACGTCGAGGACTACAACGACTACCGCGACCAGGGCATGCGGCTGGAGCCGATGCCCCGGCTGATCCTGATCATCGACGAGTTCGCCGCGATGGTGCAGGAACTGCCCGACTTCATCGTCGGCCTGGTCGACATCGCCCGGCGGGGCCGCTCGCTCGGCGTGCACCTGATCCTGGCCACCCAGCGGCCCGGCGGCGTGGTCACCCCCGACATCGCCGCCAACACCAACCTGCGCATCGCGCTCCGGGTGACCAGCTCGGAGGAGTCCAACGACGTGATCAACGCGCCGACCGCGGCGCAGATCTCGAAGACCACGCCCGGCCGCTGTTACGTGCGCTCGGGGGCCTCCTCGCTGCATGCCGTACAGTCGGCTCGCATCGGAGGGCGCCGGCCCGGCCAGGGGCGGGCCAAGACCGAGTACATCGAGATCAACCCGATCACCTGGCAGCGGCTGGGCGCCCCGCTCGGCTCCCGGGCCCAGGCCGACGACGAGTCGCTGATGGAGACCGACCTGTCGGTGCTGGTCGAGGTCATCGGGCGTACGGCAAGCGCGATGGGCGTGGCCGAGCAGCGCAGCCCGTGGCTGGAGCCGCTGGCCGACACGCTCACGCTGAGCGAGGTCGAGCCGGCCGACACCTGGACGAAGCTGCCGATGGGTCTGGCCGACATCCCCTCGCTCCAGATGCGCGCGACCGAGGTCTACGACCTGGCCGCCTCCGGCCACCTGCTGGTCTGCGGCTCGGCCCGCTCCGGGCGCTCGACGGTGCTGCGGGCGCTGGCCGCCTCGGTCGCGACCCAGGCCTCGCCGCGCGACGTCCACCTGTACGCGGTCGACTGCGGCAACAACGCCCTGCTGCCGCTGGTCGGCCTGCCGCACACCGGCGCGGTCGTCGGGCGTGACTCGCCCGACCGGCTCACCCGGCTCACCGACCGGCTGCTCGGCGAGATCGCGCGGCGCCAGCAGGTGCTGGCCGGGCAGGGCTTCGCCGACCTGAGCGAGCAGCGGGCGGCCGTGGCCGAGCACGAGCGCCTGCCGTACCTGCTGGTGCTCTTCGACCGGTGGGAGGGCTTCTACGCGGCGTTCGAGTCCTACGACGGCGGCAAGCTGGTCGACCAGTGGCTGCAGATCCTCCAGGAGGGCTCGGGCGTGGGCGTCAAGGTGGTGATGACCGGCGACCGCAGCACCCTGGTCGGGCGGATCTCCACGCTCTTCGACGACCGGCTCATGCTCAAGCTGGCCGACCCGATGGACTACAGCTACATCGGGCTGCGGGCCAAGGACGTGCCGGACCACATGCCGCCCGGCCGCGCCTTCCGCGCCACCGCCACCATCCGGGAGGTGCAGGTCGGCCTGCTGGCCGAGGACGTGGCCGGTACCGCGCAGGTGGCCGCGCTGCACCAGCTCGGCCGCGAGGCCCGGCTGCGCGCCGGGGAGCTGCCGCGGCACCTGCGGCCCTTCCGGGTCGACGCGCTGCCGACCGGCGTCACGCTGGCCGAGGCCATGGCGATGGCCGAGGAGCCGCTGCCGGCGGACGCCGTGGTGTTCGGCGTGGGCGGCGACTCGCTCGGGGTGCGCTTCTTCCGCGCCGAGGAGCACGGGCCCGCGCTGGTGGTCGCCGGGCCGCCCAAGAGCGGGCGCTCCACCGCGCTCATCACCATGGGCACGTGGCTGGCCCAGCGGGGGTTCTCGCTGGTCACCATCACGCCGCGGCGCTCGCCGGTGCGTGACCTGCCCGGGGCCTCCTTCACCGGGGAGGCCTCGCCTTCGGAGGTCAAGGAGGCGCTGACCGGGCGGCACGCGCTGCTCGTGGACGACCTGGAGCTGCTGGGCAACGACAGCGAGCTGGCCGAGTGGCTCACCGACTACATCGGCGAGGTGCGCGACACCGGCAACCTGGTGATCGGCGCGGGCAGCGTCGAGGACCTGGACTCGATGTACCGGGGCCCGGTCGTGGCGATGAAGAAGGCGCGCAACGGCCTGCTGCTGCGCCCGACCACCACCAGTCAGGGCGACCTGCTGGGGGTACGGCTGCCGCGCAGCCTGGCCACCGGCGCAGGCCCGGCCGGGCGCGGCCTGCTGGTGCTGGGCGGCATGTGGGAGCTCGTCCAGGTGGCCGGCGGCTGACCCGCTAGGTCAGGGGCTGGAAGTAGAGGTGGACCCGCCGCCGGTCTTCTTGGTCGGCGGCGGTCTCGCCGTGCCGCTTCCAGCGCTCCATGAGCGCGCCCAGCTCGTCGTAGAGCTGGGCCAGTTCCTCGGCGGTCAGCCGCAGCGGCCCGTTCATGCTGGGCATCGTCACGTCCTGCCACTCCTGCGGCAGGCCGGGCATGGCCTCCACCGCCAGCCGCAGCCGTTCGGTGCTGGCCTCCAGCCAGGCCCGTAGCGCGGCCCGCTGGGCGATCTGGCCCACCGGGTCGTCGGCGAAGTCGGAGGGCGTGATCGACAGGCTCTCGGTGGGCACGAAGCGCCACCATCGTTCCCGCCGGTCCCGTGCCAGTTCGGGGGCCTCGGCCACCAGCCCGTGCTCGCCGAGCTGCCGCAGGTGGTAGCTGACCGCGCCGACCGCCTCGTCGAGGCGCTCGGCCAGCATGCCCACGGTGGCCGGGCCGATCTCGGCGATGGCCATGAGCAGCCGGACCCGGGTGGGGTGGGCCATGGCCTTGAGCGTGCCCACGTCGTCCGGGCCGAGTTGCCGCCGAGTCTCCTCCACGCGGGGAATCCTATCCACGAGGGTTGTACAAGAGTTCTTGTACAATTTATCTTGTTGAACCATGCAGCCGTTACGCAGGAACCTCCGCTTCCAGGTGTTCTGGGTCGGCTCCGCCGCCTCGGAGCTGGGCTCGACGCTGTCCGGGCTCGCCTTCCCGCTGCTGGTGCTGGCCATGACCGGCTCCCCCACGCAGGCCGGCCTGGTCGGCGCGGTGGCCATGGGCACCGAGATCCTCGTCGGCCTGCCGGCCGGCGCCCTGGTGGACCGCTGGGACCGCAGGCGCATCCTGCTCGGCGCCGACCTGGTCCGGATCGTCACCATGGCCGGCGTGGGCGGCGCCCTGCTGGCCGGCGCGCTGACCATGCCGCACCTGCTGGCGGTCGCCGTCGTCAACGGGGTCGCGAGCGCGCTGTTCCGGCCCGCGCACGGCGCCTCGCTGCGCGCGCTGGTGCCGCCCGAGCAGTTGCCGACCGCCTACGCCCAGGAGCAGACCCGCCAGCACGCCGCGGGCCTGGCCGGGCCGGCGCTGGGCGGCGCGCTGTTCGCCCTCGGCCGGGCCGTGCCCTTCCTGGTGGACGCGGCGACCTACCTGGTCTCCTTCGTCTGCGTGGCGTTCGCGCGGGTGCCCCGCCGTCCCGAGACGCCGCCCGCCCCCGCGCAGAGCATGCGGGCGGACATCGCCGAGGCGGTGCGCTGGATGTGGGACCAGCCCCTGCTCCGGGCGGTCTGCGGGCTGGTCCTCGGCTGCAACCTGGTGGTCAACGCGATGACGATCCCGATCATCGTGCTGGTCGGCGACCCAGTGGACGTCGGGGTGGTGATGGCCGCGCTGGGCCTCGGCGGGCTGGCCGGCGCGGCGCTGTCGGCCCGGCTGATGCGCCTGCTGCCCACCGGGCGGCTCATGCTCGCGGGCTCGTGGCTGTTCGCGCTCGTGCTGCCGCTGCTCGTGCTGCCGTTGGGCGCCTACTGGACGGCCGGGGTGCTGTTCGTCGCGATGCTGGTGGTCCCGGCGCTCAACATCGCGCTGGAGGTCGAGATCGCCCGCTCGGTGCCCGACCACATGCAGGGCCGGGTGCACGGCGCGCTCAACGTCATGTTCTCCGGGCTCACCCCGCTCGCGCCCCTGCTCGGCGGCCTGCTCAGCCAGCACGCCGGCGCGGCGCCTGCCATCCTCGTGCTGTGCGTCGGCCTGGTGGCCTGCACGGTGACGGCGAGTTTCTCCCGGTCCCTGCGCGCGAAAGGGGGTCTCCCGGTGCGGGAGACCCCCGTTTCGTGAGAGATCAGGCGCCGGTCGCGGCCTGGATGGCTTCCTTGTTCTTGCGGATGCCGTCCTGGGCCTCCTCAAGAGCCTGGGACACCTTGTCGAAGGAGGACTTGTACGCCTCCCACGCGGACTTGAACTTCTCCGCGTTCGGGCCGGACCACGACGCCGGAATCTTGCCGGCCTCGCCGTCGAGCGCCTTCTTGGCGTCCAGGACTGCGCCCGCCTGGGTCTTGAAGGTCTGGGACATCTTCTCCATGTCCGCGATGACTCCACCGACCTTTGGGTCGCCCATGGTTCTCCCCTTTACCGTCAGTCTCAGAGATAACAGCCATCACAATAGTCACAAATCCCGACATGACGCAGTTATCCAGGCAGAAGAAAGCCCCGACCACGCATGGCCGGGGCTCGAACAGCTCGTTAGCGGGTCGCGGACTCGATGTTCCCCCGGTAGGTGTTGATCACGCGGGCGGCCTCGGAGAGCTCCTCGGACATCCGCTGGAAGGCGGCGCGGTAGTTCTGCCAGGCGCTCGCGAACCGATCGGCGCCGGGGCCGGTCCAGGCGCTGCCCACCTTCGCCGCCTCGCGGTCGAGCGCGGACATCGTCGCGCGCACCGCCTCCGACTGCTGGGTGAACTGCGTGGACATGGCCTGCATTTCACCGGGATTGCCACCGAGCAGGCTCTGGCTCATGCCGTACCTCCTGGATAGACGGATGGAGCGCCCTCACCTTAGGCAGCGGGCCCCGCCGTCGCCCCGCGTTATGCCGAGCGGCTATGGTCGTCCAGAGGATTATTCGGACCTATATGGAGCATCCTTGCGCGAGATCGTTGTGACCGGAGGCGGCACCGGCATCGGGTACGCCATCGCGGCCGCCTTCACCGCCCTCGGCGACCGGGTGACCATCACCGGACGCCGCGAGCACGTCCTGGCCGAAGCCGCCGCCAAGCTGGGCGCGAGCCACGCCGCCTTCGACGCCTCCGACCCGGCCGCCGTCGCCGCCGCGCTCGACCGGCTCCCCGCCCGGGTCGACGTCCTGGTCAACAACGCGGGCGGCAACACCAACCTGGACCGCCCGGCCGACGAGAGCCCGGACCCGGCCCCCGCCGCCGAACTGGCCCGGCTGGCCCAGGGCTGGCAGGCCAACTTCGCGGCCAACGTGCTCTCCGCCGTCCTGGTCACCCAGGCCCTGCTCCCCCGGCTCGCCGACCACGGCCGGGTGATCTCCATCGGCTCCATCGCCGCCCGCGGCACCCGGTCCGGCTCGTACGGCGCCGCCAAGGCCGCCCTGGAGTCTTGGACCGCGGACCTGGCCTCCGATCTCGGCCCGCGAGGCGTCACCGCGAACGTGGTCTCCCCCGGCCTGATCGTGGAGACCGAGTTCTTCCGCGGCCGCCTCACCGACGAGGGCGTCAAGCGCCGCGTCGAGAGCACCCGCAACGGCCGGGCGGGCACCCCTGACGACGTCGCCGAGACCGTGCTATTCCTGGCCTCACCGGGCGCCCGGCACCTCACCGGCCAGGTGATCCACGTCAACGGCGGCGCCTACCTCGGTCGATAAACTGCGCCAGGACTCTCGGGGTCAGCGGAAAGGGAGAGACGTGCAGAAGGTTCTGATCGCCAACCGGGGCGAGATCGCCGTCCGGATCGCGCGAGCCTGCCAGGACGCGGGGATCGCCTGCGTGGCCGTCTACGCCGACCAGGACCTCGACGCCCTCCACGTGCGGGTCGCCGACGAGGCCTACGCGCTGGGCGGCGAGTCGCCCGCCGAGACCTACCTCGACATCGCCAAGCTCCTGCGCGTGGCCGCGCAGACCGGCGCCGACGCCGTCCACCCCGGCTACGGCTTCCTCGCCGAGAACGCGGACTTCGCCCAGGCGGTGCTCGACGCCGGCCTGACCTGGATCGGCCCGCCGCCCTCGGCCATCGCCGCGCTCGGCGACAAGGTCCAGGCCAGGCACATCGCCCAGAAGGTGGGCGCGCCCCTGGTCGCCGGCACCAAGGACCCGGTCTCAGGCGCCGCCGAGGTGGTCGCCTTCGCCGAGGAGCACGGCCTGCCGATCGCGATCAAGGCCGCCTACGGCGGCGGCGGCCGCGGCCTCAAGGTCGCCCGCACCCTGGAGGAGATCCCCGACCTGTTCGACAGCGCGGTGCGCGAGGCGGTCACCGCGTTCGGCCGCGGCGAGTGCTTCGTCGAGCGTTACCTCGACCGCCCCCGCCACGTCGAGACCCAGTGCCTGGCCGACCGGCACGGCACCGTCGTGGTCGTCTCCACCCGCGACTGCTCGCTGCAGCGCCGCCACCAGAAGCTCGTCGAGGAGGCCCCCGCGCCCTTCCTCAGCCAGGCGCAGCTCGACCTGCTCTACTCCAGCTCCAAGGCGATCCTCAAGGAGGCCGGCTACGTCGGCGCGGGCACCTGCGAGTTCCTCGTCGGCCAGGACGGCACCATCTCCTTCCTGGAGGTCAACACCCGCCTCCAGGTCGAGCACCCGGTGACCGAGGAGGTCGCCGGGATCGACCTGGTCCGCGAGATGTTCCGCATCGCCGAGGGCGAGGAGCTGGGCTACGGCGACCCGGAGCTGCGCGGGCACTCCATCGAGTTCCGGATCAACGCCGAGGACGCCGGCCGCAACTTCCTGCCCGCCCCCGGCACGCTCACCACGATGCGCGCGCCCAGCGGGCCCGGCGTCCGGCTCGACTCCGGCTACGAGGCCGGCATGACCGTCCCGCAGACGTTCGACTCGCTGATCGCCAAGCTCGTCGTCACCGGCCGCACCCGCCGCGAGGCCCTGGAGCGCTCGCGCCGCGCGCTGGCCGAGTTCGAGATCGACGGCATGCCGACGGTCCTGCCCTTCCACCGCGCGGTCGTCTCCGACCCGGCCTTCACCGGCGAGCCTTTCCAGGTGCACACCCGCTGGATCGAGACCGAGTTCGACAACACCGTCCAGCCGTACGGCGGAGCCGTCGAGAGCGCCGAGGCCGCCCCGCGCGAGACGATCACCGTCGAGGTGGGCGGCAAGCGGCTGGAGGTCGTCCTTCCGGCCGGTCTCGGCAGCACCACCGCTACGCCGAGAGCGAACAAGCCCCCCAGGCGCGGCGGCGCCGGAGCCGGCAAGGCCTCGGCCGCCGGCGGAGACTCGCTGGTCAGCCCGATGCAGGGCACCATCGTCAAGGTCGTGGCCGCCGACGGCGACACCGTGGCCGAAGGCGACACGGTCGTCGTGCTCGAAGCGATGAAGATGGAGCAGCCGTTGACCGCCCACAAGTCGGGTACGGTCACCGGCCTCAGCGCCTCCGTCGGGCAGACCGTCACCGCCGGGGCGGCCATCTGCGAGATCAAGGACGCATAGCGGGTAGGTTCGTCGATAGAGGAACTTCTTCGACCGCCCGTTCGTCCAGAAGGGCGAAGGAGGCTTGTTGCCGATGACCCATTCGCTGCGCCGGGCAGGGGCCGCGCTCGTTGCGCTGCTCGCCGGGCTACTCGTTGTGCTTTCATTCACCTCCGCGGCGCAGGCTGCGGCCGCTCCGCCTGATGCCGCGACGGTTCTCAACACCTGGAAGTCCGGCGACCCGCTCTTCGTGGAGTCGGGCTCGCCGCTCACCAGCGACCAGCAGTCGGCCATCCGTGACGAGCTCAAGGGGGCCAAGTCCAAGGTCTACGCCGTCGCGATGCCCAAGGGCGCCGCGACCGAGGCCGACCTCGGGGCCTACTTCCGCCAGCTCGGCGGCGCGCTCGACCAGGCCGGCCGTACCCAGGCCACGGTCGCCGTCATGATCGGCACCCAGGTCTACGCCGACTCCAGCCAGATCGGCCAGCAGACGCTCAACCGGATCATCGGGCTGTCGGCCAACAACGCCGGCGGCGACGTGACCAAGGGCATGGCCGAGTTCGTCGAGCGGGTCGACCTCGCCGCGGCCGGCAAGACCCGGTCCGCGCTGAGCTCCGGCTCGGTCAGCGGCTCCGGCGGCGGCACCGGCGTCCTGCTCGCGCTGGGCGGCCTCGCCCTCGTGGGCGGCGGCGGCTACTTCCTCTACTCCAGGAACGCCAAGAAGAAGCGCCTGGAGCAGGAGGCCCGCGACCTCGCCGCGGTCAAGACCACCGTGGAGGAGGACGTCACCAAGTTCGGCGAGGAGATCACCGATCTCGACGCCGACGTCAGCCTGCAGGGCGCCAGCGGCCAGCACATCGGGGAGTGGCAGACCGCGCTCGACGCCTACGAGCGGTCCAAGACCCAGCTCGCCACGATCACCAAGGCCGACCAGATCCGCGAGGTCACCCAGACCCTCGAGGACGGCCGGTACGCGCTGGCCGTGGTGAAGGCCAAGGTCAACAACCTGCCGATCCCCGAGCGGCGCGCTCCCTGCTTCTTCAACCCGCAGCACGGCCCGAGCGTGCGCGACGTGCGCTGGGCTCCGCCCGGTGGCGCGGTGCGCGAGGTCCCGGCCTGCGCCATGGACGCCCAGGCGGTGGAGCAGGGTTACGACCCGCACCCGCGTGAGGTCATGATCCACGGCCAGCGCGTGCCGTACTACAACGCCGGTCCCGCCTACCAGCCGTACGCCTACGGCTACTACGGCGGCTTCGGCGACATCATGACCGGCATGTTCATCGGCACCATGATGGGCAGCATGCTCGGCGGCGGCTTCGGCATGGGCATGGGCGGTTACGGCGCCGGCTACTCGGAGGGCTACTCCGACGCCGGTGGCGGCGACTTCGGCGGCGGCGGTGACGCCGGTGGCTGGGGCGACTTCGGCGGCGGTGACTTCGGCGGCGGCGATTTCGGCGGCGGCGACTGGTAACCACCACCCGGCACGACCAAGGAGGGCGCGCTCCCCGCATCGGGGGCGCGCCCTCCGGCGTTTGTTCAGGCGTGCTGGTGCGTGGCCGGGAGGGTGCGGTTCACCTGCGCCTCGGTGCCGGGCGTCACGATCACGAACTGGCCCATCATGCCCTCGTCCTCGTGGCGCAGGATGTGGCAGTGGTACATGTACGGCGTGGCCGGGTCGACGAACTCCCCGAACCGTACGGCCAGCCGTACCGTGGCCTTGGGCGGCACGTAGACGGTGTCCTTGGGCCCGGCCAGGTAGGGCTCGGGCTTGGCCCCGTCCACGTCGAGCACGGCGAACTCCACCTCGTGGATGTGGAAGTTGTGCGCGTAGACGGTGTTGACGATCTCCCAGATCTCCACCGCGCCCGCCGGGACGACCTCGTCGATGCGGGTCATGTCCATCTCCTGGCCGTTGATGGCGTCGGAGCCGTTGAGCGTGAAGCGGCGCACCTTGGCGTCCGCGGGCACCTCGATCGCCGGGCGGTCGCTCAGCGTGGCGGGCAGGGCGGCGGCGGGCTTGAGCCCGGGCGCGGCGTCGAGGCGCAGCAGGTCGAACTCGCGGTCGTCGAGGTCCAGGTCGCCGGCGAAGCTGCGCAGCAGGGCCTGCTCCCCGGCCTTGAACGTGGCCACGATCTCGACCCGCTCGCCCGGCGTGAGCGAGACCCGGGTGACCTGCACCGGGGCGCGCAGCAGGCCCGCGTCGCCGCCGACGACGTGGAAGGCGCGGCCGTCGGCGAAGCCGATGTTGTACTTGCGCGCATTGGAGCCGTTGAGCAGCCGGAAGCGGATCGCCGGACGGGTCACCTGGAAGGCGGCGTCGAGGGTGCCGTTGACGAGGATGCGGTCGCCCATCAGGCCCCAGGTGGCCACGGGGTCCTCGACCAGCGTGCCGTCGTCGCCGATGACCCGGTCCTGGATGACCAGCGGGATGTCGTCCACCCCGTACTCGCCCGGCAACCCCGCGCCGGCCGCCTCGTCCTTGTCATCGTCGTCGTCGAGGAGGAACATCCCGGCCAGCCCCCGGTAGACGTGCCTGGCCGTCTCGCCGTGCGGGTGCGGGTGGTACCAGGAGGTGGCCGCCGGCTGGTCGATCGTCCACTCGGGGGTCCACTCGCCGCCCGCCGGGATCATCTGGTGCGGCCCGCCGTCCATCTTGGCGGGCAGCCGCATGCCGTGCCAGTGCACGGTGGTCGGCTCGTCGAGCTCGTTGACCACCCGCATCCTGATCCGGTCGCCGCGCCTGGCCCGGATCGTCGGGCCCAGGTAGGAGCCGTTGAACCCCCAGGTCGGCGCGGGTTTGCCGGCGACGAACTCGGTGGTGCCGGCCTTCATGGTCAGGGTGAACCGGCCGTCGGCGCCGGCCTGGAGCAGGGGCGGGATGCGCAGGGGGTTGGCCGGACCCGGCGAGGGGGTGCTGGAGGTCGGACCCTGACCGCAGGCCGCCGTCGCGGTGGCGATCGCGGCCAGCGTCAGGAACTGGCGTCGGGAGAGCATGATCCAAGTATCGGAAGGCCCCCTGGCCACCCCGCCGTCGGGACCGCCCACGGGGGGCGATATGCGAGCCTTGATAGGTTCGTCGGGTGTCGGCAATCCTTGCGGCCTTCGTCCCCATCTGGTGCTTAGGTTTCCTCGGCTGGGCGGCGAGCCGCAGCGGCCGGGTGCCGCCGCAGGCGCAGGGCGTCTTCACCTGGTTCACCTTCAACCTGGCGATGCCCGCGGTGCTCTTCCTCATCCTGAGCCGGACCGACCTGGCCACCATCAGGTTCGGGCCGCTGGCCGCCTTCGCGATCAGCACCGTGGTGATCGGCGGGGCCATGGTGCTGCTGCTGCGTGGCAAGCTGCACGAGCGCATCGTCACGGTGATGGCCTCCTGCTACGTCAACGCCGGCAACCTGGGCATCCCGATCGCGCTCTACCTGCTCAACGACGTGACCTTCGCGATCTCGGTCATCCTCTTCCAGATCCTGATCATGTCCCCGCCGATCTTCATGGCGCTCGGCGCGGAGAAGCGGTTCACCCTGGCTCCGCTGCGCACCCCGAACCTGATCGCCAGCGGCCTCGGCCTGGCCTTCGCCGCGACCGGCCTCGACCTCCCCGCCGTGGTCACCGGCACCCTGGAGTCACTGGGCGGCGCCGCCGTACCCCTGGCCGTCTTCGCGCTGGGCATGTCCCTGCACGTCCCCCGTGCCGAACTCAGCCGCCCCGGCCTGCTCAGCCTGGTCGTCGCGGTCAAACTCGTGGCCCACCCGGCCATCGCCTTCCTCGTCGGCCACTTCCTGCTGCGCCTGGACCAGCCCGCGCTCTTCTCCGCGGTCGTCTTCGCCGCCCTGCCCTCGGCCCAGAACACCTTCGTCTACGCCAGCGCCTACGGCCGCCCCGCCGGCCTGGCCCGCGACGCCATCCTCGTCACCAGCCTGCTCTCCCTCGCCACCGTCCCCCTCCTGGCCCTGCTCCTGCAGTGATCCCGGCCTAGATGCCGATGGCGGCCATGGGCTGCATGAGGCGGCGGGCGGCTTCGGTGATGGAGCCGGACAGGGACGGGTAGACGGCGAAGGTGTGGGCGAGCTGGTCGACGGTGAGGCGCTGCTGCACGGCGACGGAGACGGCGAGGATGAGCTCGGAGGCGCGCGGGGCGACGACGACGCCGCCGAGGATGATCCCGGTGTGCGGGCGGCAGAAGAGCTTGACGAAGCCGTCGTGGAAGCCCTGCATCTTGGCCCGGGCGTTGGTGGCGAGCGGGAGCTTGACGACGTTCGCCTCGATCTCGCCGGCCTCGATCTGCTTCTGCGACACGCCGACGCTGGCGATCTCGGGGTCGGTGAAGATGTTGGCCGCGACGGTGGCCAGGCGGAGCGGCTGGACGGCCTCGCCCAGCGCGTGCCAGACGGCGATGCGGCCCTGCATGGCGGCGACGGAGGCGAGCATGAGCACGCCGGTGCAGTCGCCGGCCGCGTAGACGCCGGGCGCCGAGGTGCGGGAGACCTTGTCGACCTTGACGAAGCCGCCGGCGTCGAGCTGGACGCCGACCTCCTCCAGGCCCATGCCGGCGGTGTTGGGCACCATGCCGACGGTCATGAGGGCGTGGGAGCCCTCGGCGGTGCGGCCGTCCTCCAGGGTGACCACGACGCCGTCGGTGGTGCGCTGCACGGAGGTGGCGCGCGAGCGGCCCATGACGTTCATCCCACGGCGGCGGTAGACCTCTTCGAGGACCTCGGAGGCGTCGGCGTCCTCGTTGGGCATCATCCGGTCACGGCTGGAGACCAGCGTGACCTCCGAGCCCAGCGACCGGTAGGCGCCGGCGAACTCGGCGCCGGTGACGCCGGAGCCGACGACGATGAGGTGCTCGGGCAGTTCCTTGAGGTCGTAGAGCTGCCGCCAGGTGAGGATGCGCTCGCCGTCGGGCTCGGCGCCCTTGAGGATGCGCGGCGTCGCGCCGGTCGCGACCAGCACCACGTCCGCCCGGATGGTACGGTCACCCGCCCGCACGACCTGCGGGTCGACCAGCCGCCCGGTGGCCTTGATGATCTCGACGCCCTCGGCGGCGACCCGCGCGGCGATGTCGCTCGACTGCGCCTGGGCCAGCTCCTTCACCCGCTGGTTGACCAGCGGCACGTCGATCTCGGGCGTGCCGACGTCGCCGTCGGCCCCGCCGGAGTAGTGGACGCCCAGCGACGGCGCGTCGAGCAGCGCCTGCTTGCGGACCGAGGTCGCGATCAGCGTCTTGGACGGCACGCAGTCGGTCAGGACGCACGCGCCGCCCAGACCGTCCTGCTCCACCATCGTGACTTGCGCGCCTAGTTGCGCGGCCACCAGCGCCGCCTCGTAGCCGCCTGGTCCGCCACCGATGATCACGATCCTCGTCACGTGTCCCATTGTCCCGCATCCGCCAACCAGGAGGTGAAGCGGTACCCTAGGTGGCTATGCCGGTCTACGCCGCTTACGGCTCCAACATGGATCCCAAGCAGATGGCCATCCGCGCTCCGCACTCTCCGATCAGGGGAGCTGGCTGGGTGTCCGGGTGGCGGCTCACGTTCGGCGGGGCCGATCTGGGCTGGGAGGGCGCGCTCGCGACCATCGTCGAAGACGAGTACGAGCAGGTCTTCGTGGTGCTCTACGACGTGCCCGAGTGGGACGAGGCCGAGCTCGACCAATGGGAAGGCGCGAGCCGGGGGCTCTATCACAAGATCCGGCTCCGGGTGCACACGCTCGACGGCGACGTGCTGGCCTGGTTCTACGTGCTCGACGCCTACGAGGGCGGCCTGCCTTCGGCACGCTACTTGGGCATCCTGGCCGACGCCGCCGAGCAGGCGGGCGCGCCCGACGACTACGTGAAGGACCTGCGGGCCCGCCCTTGCACGTGAAACCCGACGCGGTGCTCATAAACTACTGAAGGTGAGCAACCCATATGACCTTGCCCAGGAAGCCGCCGCCGCGCTGAAGCGGGCGACCGGGCTCGACTCCTTCGACGTCGCGCTTGTCATGGGCTCCGGGTGGGTGCCCGCCGCCGACGCGCTCGGCGAGACCGTCGCCGAGGTCGCCTTCGTCGAGCTGCCCGGCTTCTCGGCGCCCGCCGTGGCGGGACACGGCGGCAAGATCCGCGTCGTCCGTACCGCGGGCGACCGCCTGGCGCTCGTCTTCCTCGGCCGCACCCACCTGTACGAGGGCCGCGGCGTCGAGCCCGTCGTCCACGGCGTGCGCACCGCGGCCGCGGCCGGGGTGAGCACGCTGGTGCTGACCAACGCCGCGGGCGGCCTGCGCCCCGAGACCCAGAACGTCGGCGACCCGGTCCTGATCAGCGACCACATCAATCTGACCGGCGCCAACCCGATCACCGGCACCGCCTTCCTCGACCTCACCGAGGTCTACTCCAAGCGGCTGCGCGCGCTGGTGCGCGAGATCGACCCGTCCCTCGCCGAGGGCGTCTACGTCGCCTTCCGCGGCCCGACCTACGAGACGCCCGCCGAGATCCGCATGCTGCGCACCCTCGGCGGCGACATGATCGGCATGTCCACCGTGCTGGAGGCGGTCGCCGCCCGCGAGGCCGGCCTGGAGGTGCTGGGCCTGTCCCTGGTGACCAACCCCGGCGCGGGCCTGGTCGGCGAGCCGCTCAACCACGAGGAGGTCCTCGAGGTGGGCCGCGCCACCGCCGCCCGGATGGGCGTCCTGCTGGCGAAGGTGGTCGATCGCCTGTGAGCCCGAGCAGCCGCGAGCTGGCCGAGCAGTGGCTGGCCCAGGACCCCGACCCGGAGACCAGGGCCGAGCTGGAGGCGTTGCTCGACGACCCGGCCGCGCTGGAGGCGCGGTTCGGCGCCAAGCTGGAGTTCGGTACGGCAGGCCTGCGCGGCGAGCTCGGCGCGGGCCCCAACCGGATGAACCGGGTGACCGTCCAACGGGCGGCGGCCGGGCTGGCCCGGGTGCTGGGGCCGGGCAAGCACGTGGTGATCGGCTACGACGCGCGGCACAACTCCGACGTCTTCGCCCGCGACACCGCCGAGGTGCTGACCGGGGCCGGGCTGAGCGCCTCGGTGCTGCCCAGGCCGCTGCCGACGCCGGTGCTGGCCTTCGCCGTACGCAAGCTGGGCGCCGACGCCGGCGTCACGGTGACGGCGAGCCACAACCCGCCGCGCGACAACGGCTACAAGGTGTACTGGAACGACGGCTCGCAGATCGTTCCGCCGGTCGACTCGCAGATCTCGGCCGCGATCGACGCGGTGGGCCGGGTGGACGAGCTGCCGCGCGGCGAGTCCTACGAGACGCTGGGCGAGTCCATCGTGGACGCCTACCTGCAGGCGGTCACCACGCTGCCGCTGGGCGACGCCCGGCTGCTCAAGGTGGCCTACACGCCGCTGCACGGCGTCGGGGCCAGCGTGCTGGAACGGGCGTTCATGACCGCGGGCTTCGACGCGCCCGAGATCGTCGAGGCGCAGCGCGAGCCCGACCCCGACTTCCCGACCGTGGCCTTCCCCAACCCGGAGGAGCCAGGGGCGATGGACCTCGCCTTCGACCTGGCCGGGAAGATCGGCGCCGACCTGGTGCTGGCCAACGACCCCGACGCCGACCGGTGCGCGGTGGGCGTGCCCCTGGCCGACGGCGGCTTCCGCATGCTCACCGGCGACGAGGTCGGCGGGCTGCTGGCCGAGCACGTGCTGGGCAACACCTCCGGCGACTGCCTGGTGGCCTCCACGATCGTCTCCTCGACGCTGCTGGGAAAGATCGCGGCGGAGTACGGCGTACGGCACGCCGAGACGTTGACCGGGTTCAAGTGGCTGATGAAGGCCGGGGACGGGCTGGTCTACGCCTACGAGGAGGCGCTGGGTTACAGCGTCGGCTCGGATGCGGGGCTGCCGGTGCACGACAAGGACGGCATCTCGGCCGCGCTCAGCGTGGCGAGCATCGCGGCGGCGGCCAAGCGGGACGGGCGGACGTTGCTCGATCTGCTGGACGATCAGGCTCGGCGGTTCGGGCTGCATGCTACGGCGCAGTTGTCGTTCCGGGTGGCGGACCTCTCGCTGATCGCCGGGGCGATGGCGCGGTTGCGGGCTGAGCCGCCTGGGGCGCTCGGGGGGCGGGTTGTGGAATCGGTGGACGACCTCAGCCTTGGGTCTGCTGGGTTGCCGCCTACCGACGGGTTGCGGTATCGGCTGGCCGGCGGGGCTCGGGTGGTGGTGCGGCCCTCGGGGACCGAGCCGAAGCTCAAGTGTTACCTGGAGGTGGTCGTGGCTGGGGATCCTCGGGAGGCTCGGGTTCAGGCTGAGGCGGATCTGGGTGCGCTCAAGGTGGATCTGGCTGGGGCTCTCGGGCTCTGACCGTAGCCCCGTCCCACCCGTGCCCGGCTCCCCACCTCTCGGGCTGGCCGTCCAAGGGGGGAAGAGGGCCCGGGCTGGGGGCGGGAGGCCACCCGAAACCCCGGGCTCCGGGCACTCCCTCCCCCGGGACCCCGGGTTCCGGGCACTCCCTCCTCCCGTACTCCCGCGCACCGGGCACCCCTCTCCCTGCAATCCCGGGCGCCGGGGCACGGGGGCCGGGATTCTGGTCAGGGGGCAGTGGGGGACAAGTGGTTTCCAAGGCGGGCGCGTCAGGATGCCGGGCATGGCTGAGGGGATGTTCCGGGCGGCGGCGCTGCGACGGGTGTCGGAGCGCCGCGACGAGCGCGAACGCTTGTGGTTGCCCGCCGGAAGGGAGTTCGCCGCGTTCTGGGTGGCGGCGGTGGTGCTGCTGCTGGTGCTCGGCGGGCTGGCCCTGGTCCGGGTGCCGGCCCACGTGCAGGTGCCGGCCGTGGTCAAGGCCGGTCAGATCCAGGTGAGCGGCCAGCGGGCGGGCGCCACGGCGGTGGTACGGCTGCCGGGCCTGGAAGCCGCCTGCACGGTGGCCGCCGGGCGCGCGCTGGAGTGCCCGGTCCCACTGCCGGAGGGCGCGCGGGGCGTGGTCACGGTGGAGCGCGGCCACCAGAGCGTGCTGAGCCGCCTGCTGTCGCCCAAGTGATCCACAAGCCGCCGACAAGACCGGCCTGCCAGCATCTCGCGAATGAGCAGGCGAGTCCCCATCCGGATGCAGAGCGGGCTGGCCGAGTGCGGGGCGGCGTGCCTGGCGATGGTGTTGAGCTGGCACGGCCGGCGCACCACCGTACGCGAGGTGAGCGACCGGGCGGCCGTGGGCCGCGACGGGCTGTCCGCGCTGGCCCTGGTGCACACCGCCCGCGAGTTCGGGCTGGAGTCCAAGGCGTTCTCCGTCGAGCCCGAGCAACTGCGCAAGGTGCCGCTCCCGGCGATCGTGCACTGGGAGTTCAACCACTTCGTGGTCGTGGAGAGTTTCGGCCCGCGCGGCGTGCGGGTGGTCGATCCGGCGCGCGGGCGGCGGCATCTGTCCCATGCCGAGTTCGACGTCGGCTTCACCGGCGTCGTGCTGGCCTTCGCGCCCGATGACGGGTTCCAGCCGGGCCGGGGCGCCGGGCGTCCCTGGCTGACCGCCTTTCTGCGCGAGGCGCTGGCCGGGCAACGGGCGCTGATCATGCAGATCCTGCTGGTGTCCCTGCTGCTGCAACTGGCGGGGCTCGGCGTGCAGGGCTTCGCGCAGGTGCTGGTGGACACGGTGTTGCCGGTCCGCGCCGACCGGCTGCTGGCGGTGCTCGGGGCCGCGCTGGGCATCGTCGCGCTCATTCATCTCGTGCTGGGTTACCTGCGCTCGCTGGCGATGCTGAATCTGCGGGTGCGGATCGACGGGCTGCTGACCGCGCGCGTGGTCGACCATCTGTTCGCGTTGCCGTACCGCTTCTTCGTCTTCCGGGGAGCCAGCGACCTCGTGCAGCGCAGCACGAGCGTCAGCCTGCTGAGACAGATGCTGACCGGCCAGGTGACCACCGCGCTGCTGGACGGGCCGCTGGCACTCGGCTACGTGCTGATCGTGACCGTGCAGGCGCCGCTGCTGGGCGCCTGTCTGATCGGCTTCGCGCTGCTCCAGGCGGGCCTGCTGCTGGCCACCAGACGGCGGATGATGGAGCTGAGCCAGCGCGAGCTGAGCGCGCAGATCGAGGCCCAGGGCTCGCTGATCGAGGCGATCGGCGGCATGGAGACGCTCAAGGTCTCCGGCACCGAACGCGCCGCCGCGAGGCGCTGGGTGCGGCTGTTCACCGCGCAGCTCAACGCCGACTCGCGGGTGAGCATGACGGAGAACGTGGTCACCACCATGCTGGACAGCGTCCGCTTCCTGGCCCCCGCCGCGCTGTTGTGGGCGGGAAGCTGGCAGGTCCTGTACGGCGGAGCCGGCCTGGGCTCCACGCTGGCCCTGACCGGCCTGGCGGTGGCGGCACTGGGCCCGATCGGCACGTTGCTGTCCAGCCTGCAGACGCTGCAGGAGGCGGTCGTGCACGTGGACCGGCTGGCCGACATCATGGAGTCCGAGCGCGAGCCGCACGGCGAGATCGAGGTCACCCACCTGGGCGGCCAGGTGGAGCTCGACCGGGTCTCCTTCCGCTACGACCCGCGCGCGCCGTGGACGTTGCGCGACATCTCCCTCAAGATCGGCGTCGGCCAGAAGATCGCGCTGGTCGGCCGGTCGGGCTCGGGCAAGAGCACGCTGGCCCGCATCCTGCTGGGCCTCTACGAGCCGACCGAGGGCACGGTCAGCTACGACGGCTTCCCCATGCCCGAGCTGGAGCGCGCCTCGCTGCGCCGCCACTTCGGCGTGGTGACCCAGGACCCCGACCTGTTCACCGGCTCGGTGCGGGAGAACATCTGCCTGGGCCGGCCCGACGCCGGCCTGGAGGAGATCACCGAGGCCGCCCGGCTGGCCTGCGTGCACGAGGACATCGCGGCGATGCCGATGGGCTACGACACGATGTTGTCGGAGGGCACGGGCCTGTCCGGCGGCCAGCGGCAACGCCTGGCGCTGGCCCGCGCGCTGCTGGCCAAGCCGCGCGTGCTGCTCCTGGACGAGGCCACCAGCCACCTCGACACCGTCACCGAGGCGGAGATCGAGAGCAACCTGTCGTGGCTCACCCAGACCCGCATCGTCATCGCCCACCGGCTCAGCACCGTGCGCGACGCCGACCTGATCGTGGTCATCGACAAGGGACGGATCGTCGAGCGCGGCACGCACCGGCAGCTCGTGGCCCTGGGCGGGCACTACGCGGCGCTGGTCAACGGCCAGGCACCGGCCTTGCAGTGATCTCCAAGGGGATCACAAGCCGCTCGGTCGACAGTGGACCCATCCGTTCCCGAGAAACCAAGGAGCCCTTCATGGCGCTGTCCTTCAACGACCTGGCCCCGGCCGAGCTCCCCGAGGAGGCGCTCGAGTTCGTGACCGGCGGGCGTCCGGTCATCACGCAGCCGACCCTGACCTTCCGCGACGGCTGTATCCCCAACCCCCTTTGATGATCCTCATCCTGAGCGAGCCGGGCGACACGACCGCGGGACTGGTCGTGCCCCGGCTGACCGGGCCCTGCCTGTGGTGGGATCCGGCCTCCTTCCCCGGCGAGTCGAGGATCACCGCCTCGCTCGCCGGCGGGGAGCGCCGGATCGTCCTCACCACCGGCGGCGTGCCGTACGACCTGGGTCAGGTGAGCGCGATCTGGGACCGGCGGCCGGGACAGCCGCGCATCCCGGTCGTGGTCACCGACCCGGCGCACCGGGAGTGGGCCGCGAGCACCGCGGCCGAGCTGCTGGAGGGGGTGTGGGCGAGCCTGCCGGCGCGGCGGCTGCCCGGCCGCCGGGAGGACGTCCGCCTGGCGCAGAACAAGCTGGTGCACCTGGCCAGGGCGGCCGAGCTCGGCTTCAGCGTGCCGGAGACGGTCATGACCAACGACCCGGCCGAGCTGGCGCCGTTCTGGGAGCGCACCGGCGGCGAGCTGGTCACCAAGACCACCTACCCGGCCGACCTCACCCTGTACGGCGAGCGGCACCACGCCTACACCAGCGCGGCCGACCGGCGGCACCTGCGCGCCCGCCACCGGCTGCGGCATGCCCCGGCCATCCTGCAGCCGAACGTGCCGAAGGCCGTCGAGCTGCGCGTCACGGTGGTCGGCGAGCGGGTCTTCACCGCCGAGATCGACTCCCAGGCGGGCGCCTCGACCCGGCAGGACTGGCGGCACTACGAGGACTCCGCCGAGCGCTACCGCGCCGGGAAACTGCCCGGCGAGGTCGAGGCCCGCTGCGTGGAGCTGGTCCGATCCTTCGGGCTGAGCTTCGGCGCCCTCGACCTGATCGTCACACCTGAAGGGGAGCACGTGTTCGTCGACCTCAACCCGAACGGCCAGTGGGCCTGGATCGAGGACCTGACCGGCCTGCCGATCTCCGCGGCCGTCGCCGAGTGGCTGGCGGCATGAGCCTGGGTGAGACGCTGGCCTCGGCCGCAACCCTGCTGCACGGCCTGCCCAGGCGCCGCGAGGGCCTGGGGGAGGCGCGGGCAGCGGTGGCCGCCTGGGCCGCCCGCAACGCCGCGCACGCGCCGCAGCTCGTGGTGGACGAGCGCCCGGACAGCCCTCTGGTCGGCTACGACCTGCTTCTCGACCATCCCGGCGGCGGCACGCTGGCCCTCACCGTCGAGCCGGAGGACGGCCTGCCCTGGGCGGTGGCCTATTCCAGCCACTGGGCCTCCTGCCTGGCCCTGACCGTGAACGGCCAGGACCTGAGCCTGCGCCAGGCGTTGCGCGCGCTGCGCACCTACACCGGACGGGCGGCCACCGTCACCGACGCGCTCGTCGAGCACTGCCTGCTGCTCGAAGCGGCGGCCGGCGAGCAGATCACGCAGGCCGAGGCGCAGGAGGCGGCCGACGCCATCCGGCGCTCGCGCGGGCTGCTCACCGCCGCGCAGTTCACCGCCTGGCTGGCCGCGACCGGGCTGAGCACCTACGACTTCCAGCAGGAGGCCGAGCAGGCCGCCCGGGTGCTGCGCTTCCGGCGGCGCAAGGAGGCCGAGCTGGCCCCGGTCCATCTGGCGGTGCACCGGCACGACTTCGACGAGGTCGAGGCGGTCTGGGTCACCTCCACGCTGCCGCTGCCGCCCGAGGCGCTGCCCGAGGCGCCCGCGCCGGCCCGGCCGGCCGGAGAGCTGCCCGAGCCGTTGCGCGCCGCCGTAACCGGGCTGGCCGTGGGACCGCTGCCGTACGGGGAGGGGTACCTGACCGGGCTGGTGCGCTCGCGGCTGCCGGCCGACCCCGAGCAGGCCCTGCCCGCCGCCGGGCGGGCCGCCTTCCGCCAGTGGCTCGCCGGCCGGCGCACCACGGCCCGCGTCCGCTGGCACTGAGACTTCCGGTCGCTCCTCCCGAGCACCGGGGAAGGGCCCGCGCGCGCCGCACAAGGGCGGCGCGCGGGGCCGTGATCGCCGCAGCACGCGGCAGAGAGGAGGACGTCATGCGACTCAACCTTGACGACCTCGAGGCGGCAGAGATCCGCGAGGAGGACCTCGCGCTGCTCAGCGGTGCACGCCGCGCCCAGTGGACCAAGGAGGTCGTGGCCGCCAACGGCGCCTACATCATGGGCTACGGCCACTGATCCGGGCTGACCGCTAGCTAGACCGGCCGCGGGGACCGGCGCGAACGCCCCGCGGCCACCTACTCATGGAGGCGACGTGCTGCTCGTCCTGGCCGCCAGGACCGACACCACTGTCGGGACGGTCGTTCCCAAGATCGAGCGGCAGGGGGTCGAGTGCCTGGCGTTCGATCCCGCCACCTACCCGGCCTCGGGCACGGTGACCGCCGACTTCACCGGTGGCAGGCCACGGTTCACCCTGCGCACCGGTGCGGACGAGGTCGACCTGGGCCGGGTGCGAGCTGTCTGGAACCGGCTCGCGACCGTGCCCGAGGCCGCGACGGCGGTCGCCGAGCCGTCCCACCGCGCGCACGCGGCGGGGCAGGCCCGGCGGCTGCTGGACGGCATCTGGGAGACGCTGGCCGTGCCGTGGCTGCCGGGGCCGCCCTCGGCGGTGCGGCGCGCGCACAACAAGATCATCCATCTGGCCCGGGCGGTCGAGCTGGGCTTCACCGCCCCGCCCACGCTGGTGACCAACGATCCGGCCGCCGCCAGGCGGATGTACGAGCGCAGCGAGGGCCGCATGGTCGCCAAGCTCATCGACGACCCGCCCTTCACCCTGCGCGGCGAGACGCACACGGTCTTCACCACGGTGACGACGCGGCGGATGCTCACCGCGCGGCACGCCATCCGGCACGAGCCGGTCATCCTGCAGCCGTACGTCGCCAAGCACGTCGAGCTGCGCGTGACGGTGGTGGGCGAGCGCGTCTTCGCCGCCGAGATCGACTCCCAGTCGCACCGGACCACCAGGGACGACTGGCGGCACTACGACACCGGCCGGGTGCTCTGCCGGCCGCACGCGCTCCCCCGCGAGCTGGAGCGGCGCTGCGTGGACCTGGTCGCCGGCCTGGGGCTCACCTTCGGCGCGATCGACCTCATCCTGACCCCCGAGGGCGACTACGTCTTCCTGGAGATCAACCCGAACGGCGAGTGGGGCGGCGTCGAGGAGGCCTCGGGCCTGCCGATCGGCGACGCCGTCGCCCGCTGGCTGACCGGAGGGACCCGATGACCGCTTTCGGCGCCGCCCTGGAGTCGGCGGTCGCGCTGCTGCGCCGGCTCGACCGCAGCCGGGCCGGGGTACGGCAGGCACGCGAGCTGGTCGCCGGCTGGAGCGCCGCGCATCCCGAGCTCAACGCCGAGCTGGTCACCGACCTGCGCCCGGGCTCCCCCGTCGTCGACTACGACCTGCTGCTCGACCACCCCGACGGCGGCACGGTGGCGCTGACCAGCCCGCCCGACGACGGCGTGCCCTGGCTGATCGACCACTCCACGCACTGGGCGGCCAACCAGCTCGTCAGCGTCGACGGCGGCCACCTGTCGCTGCCGGAGGCGATGGTGCTGGTGCGCTCGCTCGGCCGGCACGACGAGATCGTCGAGCTGTGCCTGGTGCGCGCCGCCGTGGCGGCCGACCCGGAGCCGCTCTCCGACGCCGAGCTCCAGGAGGCCGCCGACGACTTCCGGCGGGCCCGCGGCCTGCACGACCGGGCCGCCATGCTCGCCTGGCTGGAGGCCATGGGACTGACGCCGGAGAGCTTCCAGGACTACATCGAGGAGTACGGCAAGCGCCGCCGCTTCCGCCGCCGCAAGGAGGCGGAGCTCGCGCCGGGCTGGCTGGCCCAGAACCCGGCGACCGTCGAGCTGGCCCTGGCGACCTGGGTGATCACGCACTCCCCCACCCCGGTGGCCCTGCCCGAGCCGGCCGAGCAGCCGGTCTGGGAACTGCCGGAGCCGTTGCGCTCGGGCGACCGGGTCGGTCCGGTCCGGTACGGCGACGGCTGGCTCACCGGCGAGGTGCGAACCCGTCGTCCCGCCCCCGACGGCGACGAGCGGGCGCTCCGGCAGGCCGGGCAGCTCGCCTACGCGGCCTGGCTCGCCGAGCGCCGCACCCGCGCGGACGTGCGCTGGCACTGGTGGTGAGACTCAGGCGGGAGCGATCTCCATCTGGAGCTCGGTCACCCAGTCCGCCACCTCGTCCGGGCAGTCGAGGTAGACCTCCCGGGCCAGCCCCAGCGCACGGAAGCCGTTGTCCTCCACCCAGGTGGCCAGCGCCTGGAAGGAGGCGCCGACCCCGTCCATCGGACCGCGGTGGATCAACGTGGCCGCCTGCTTCAGCTCGGGCAGGTCCACCACGTCCAGCCCGCCGGCGCCTTCGCCGTCACCTGCGATGGGCATCGCCGCGTGCACCGACACCGCCCCGTCGGCGGCGTCCAGGTAGTACGCCAGGCACGCGCCCACGGGCGTCAGACCGGTCGCCTGCGCCCGCTCCCAGAGCTGCTCGAACAGCGGCTGGATCACCGGCGTGATGTCCGCCGGCTCGTAGCCGGCCGCCTGGCCGCTCAGCTCCACCACCCGCACCCGCTCGACCCGCTTCACGATCACTTCCAGAGGCTGCATGGCTCCCTCTTCCTCGATCATCCGGAGCCGCGCCTCGACGCCCTGCAGCCGTTGCAGGTCGGCGCTGATCTGCGCTTCGAGCTGGGCTCTGCGCAGCCGTACCATGCCGTGCAGTTCCTCGGCGCTGACCTTGTCGTCGAGGATCCGGCTCACCTGGTCGAGCGTGAACCCGAGGTCCTTCAGCGCGACGATGCGGTTGAGCCGCGCGAGCTGGGCGGCCTGGTAGGACCGGTACCCCGAGACGGGGTCGACCCGGGCGGGGCGCAGCAGGCCGATCGCGTCGTAGTGCCGCAACATGCGCACCGACACGAGGCCGAGCCTGGCGAAGTCTCCGATGCTGAACATGACTCCTCCAGGTCTACGACCTCACACGGTGTCAGGGTCAACCGGCGGGCGCTCAGGCCAGGACGGCCACGACCACCAGCGCGAGCGCGGCCAGGACCACGGCGAAGGAGTCGTAGGCCCACGCCATCCGGACCTCGCCGGGGGCCGCCTGGCTCATCCGGGCGGCCTCGGCCCGCTGGGTCACCTGCTCGCCGACCCAGTCGGCGTGCGTCTTGCCGGCCATCGCCTCGGCCATGGCCTGCTCGGCCTTGGTGCGGGCGGGTTCGGTGCGGAGCTTGCCGCGCTGGGGCTTGGGCAGGGCGCGCTGCTGGGCCTTGGCCCGCTCGCGGGCGGAGGCCATCGGGGTCCACAGGCGCAGCACGCGCGGCTTGCCCTGGGCGTCCGGCTCGCCGTACTCGACCGAGATCGAGTGGCCCACCTGCACGTCGCCGACGGTGGACCAGGGCAGCGTGACGCTGCGGAACGGGTTGCGCACCACCAGCGCCTCGTCGGTGAGCGTGGTGGCGGGCCGCAGGCCGGTCAGGTAGACCAGCGCGGTGAGCCCGCCCAGCACCGCGGCCGCGACCAGCGTGCCCTTGCCGGTGTAGTTGGCCGTCAGGTCGTAGGCGTTGAACGCCACGAAGGCCAGCCACACCCATCCGAAGACGAACGCGGTGGTGGAGCGGAACGTCTGTTTCATGCTCGCCACTTGAGCTGCGCGAAGCCCGGCTTGATCACGCCGTTGATGAGCGAGAGCCGCTCGTCGAAGGGGATGAAGGCCGACTTCATGGCGTTGACGGTGAACCACTGCAGGTCGTCCCAGCCGTAGTCGAACGCCTCGACCAGCTTGTGGAACTCCTCCGAGACGCTGGTGGAGCTCATCAGCCGGTTGTCGGTGTTGACCGTGACGCGGAAGTTGAGCCGGCGCAGCAGCCCGATCGGGTGCTGGGCGATGGAGTCGGCGGCCCCGGTCTGCAGGTTGGAGGTCGGGCACATCTCCAGCGGGATGCGCTTGTCGCGCACGTAGGCGGCCAGGCGGCCGAGCTTGGCGCCGTCCTCGGTGATGTCGTCGATGATGCGCACGCCGTGGCCGAGCCGGTCGGCGCCGCACCACTGGATCGCCTGCCAGATGGACGGCAGGCCGAAGGCCTCGCCGGCGTGGATGGTGAAGTGCGCGTTCTCCCGCTGGAGGTACTCGAAGGCGTCGAGGTGGCGGGTGGGCGGGTAGCCGGCCTCGGCGCCGGCGATGTCGAAGCCGACCACGCCGACGTCGCGGTAGCGGACCGCCAGCTCGGCGATCTCCATCGAGCGGGCCTGGTGCCGCATCGCGGTCAGCAGCGTGCCGACGCGGATGCCGCGGCCCTCGGAGCCGAGCCGGAAGCCCTCCAGGACCGCCTCGACGACCTGGTCGAGGCTGAGACCGGCGGAGGTGTGCTGCTCGGGCGCGTACCGCACCTCGGCGTAGACGACGCCGTCGGCGGCGAGGTCCTCCGCGCACTCGGCGGCGACGCGGACCAGCGACTCCCGCGTCTGCATGACGCCGACGGTGTGGTCGAAGGTCTCCAGGTAGCGCACCAGCGAGCCGGAGTCGGCCGCCTCCTCGAACCAGGTGCGCAGCTGGTCGGGGTCGGTGGTCGGCAGCCGGTCGTAGCCCGTCTCGCGGGCCAGGTCGACGATGGTCTCCGCGCGCAGCCCGCCGTCAAGGTGGTCGTGGAGCAGCACCTTGGGCGCGCGGCGGATCTCCTCGAGAGTGGGTCGCTGGCTCATCTCGTCATCTTAGGCGCTAGTCCCGGTTGGCCGTGTCAGGAGCGAAGGCGGGCAGGCAGACCGCCACGTACTCCGCGCCTTCCGCGCCGGTGCTGTAGCGCACCTTCTCTCCCGGCGAGGTGACGATGGACTGCCCCGCCGACACCTCGGTCACGCCGCCGGCGTGCTCCACCAGGACGGTGCCCCGCAGGACGACGGTGTACTCGGTGAACGACGGCGTCTGGGCGGGCTCCTCCCAGTTGGCCGGCGCCACCATGTGCGCGATGGAGATGGACTCGTCCTCGCTGTTCACGCGGCCGATGTGCTCTTCGATGACCTTGCCGCCGGGCACCGGGATCCGGGTCGCCCCTTCGATCTTTCTCACCACAGGACTCAGTGTGCCACGTCCACCACGAGGCGGTTGGGGCTGGTCTGCGTGCGGATCTCGAACCCGGCCTTGCGCGCCAGGACCAGCCCGACGCCCACGTAGCCCTCGAAGTCGCCGGTGCGCACCACGTCGGTCACGTTGCCCAGGTCGGCCTGGAAGATCGGGCCGCCCTTCCAGGTCGCCCGGCCGTCGTCGGTGTGCGCGTTGGCGGGGTGCAGCCGCACGTGCAGGTAGGCGCCGCCCTTGACGTTGATCCTGCGGCCGGAGCCGTCCTCGTGCAGGCCCTTCTCCCAGCGCGCGTCGTAGCCGGGCAGGTCGCCCTTCAGGTCGATCACCACCCGGTCGAAGCCGGCGTGCCGGGCGAAGCGCACCCGCGTCACCAGCGCCGCCTCCCCCTCGCCCTCGGCCTGCCGCTCGCGAGTGTCCGTCGGCACCGGCACGGCCGGGCTCTTGGGAGCGGCGGGCTTCGTGGGATCCACCGGCTTCGTGGGATCCGCCGGGGATGCCTGCGAGCCGCTCGTTTCCGGTACGGCAGGCGACCTCGACCCCGCGGGCATCCCGCCCACCGGCGAGCTGGACCCGGCCGTCGTCGTGCCCGCGCCGCACCCGGCCAGCAGGACCAGGGCGACCGCGGAAGCTGTGACCACGCGTGAGGAGCGCATGACTGTTAGGTTCCCAGCTCGCCCCCGCGCATGCGGCGCGCTATCACGGACCGGCATGGCAGAGGGCCTTCCCCGGAGGGAAGGCCCTCGCCCCCGTGCGCCGGAGGGATTCAGACGGTCTCGTAGAGCTTGGGCTCCTCGACCGCCGGCACGGCCTTGCGGGACTTGATGCCGAAGGCCGAGATGGCCAGCCCGGCCAGGCCGAGCACGAGCGAGACGACGATCGCCGCGCGCAGCGCCTCGATGGTGAGGCCGCCGGTGGACTGGGAGGTCAGGACGGCGGTGCCGATGGCCAGCACGACCGCGCCGCCCACCTGGCCGGAGGTGTTGAGCAGGCCCGAGGCCAGGCCCTGCTCGTCGTCGTGGACGCCGTTGGTGGCCTGGATGTTGAGGGCCGGGAAGGACAGGGCGAAGGCGATGCCGAGCAGGATCATGCCGGGCAGGACCATGAAGCCGATGCTGGGCGTGGCCGAGATGCCGAGGAAGATCGCGTACCCGGCGGCCAGGGCGGCCGAGCCGATGACGATCAGCTTGCCGGTGCCGAAGCGGTCGGCGAAGTCGCCCATCTTGGTGGAGGTGATCGCGACCAGCAGGCCGGCGGGCAGGAAGGCCAGGGCGGTCTGGAGGGCCGACCAGTGCAGCAGGTTCTGGAAGTACTGCATCATCACGAACTGGAAGCCCACGTAGGAGCCGAACAGGATGACCAGTCCGAGGTTGGCCCGGACGATCGGCGCGGACCGGAGCAGGCCGAGCCGGACGAGGGGGTGCTTGACGCGCCGCTCGACGACCACGAAGAGGCCGAGCAGGGCGACGGCCAGCGCCAGCGAGCCGAGGGTGCGGAAGGAGCTCCAGCCGGCCTCCGGCGCCTGCACGACGGTGAAGACCAGGAGCAGCATGGAAGCGGTGATCAGGACCGCGCCGAGCAGGTCGTAGCCGCCCTCGGCGCGCTCCTCGCGACCGCGCTCCAGCACCTTGATCGCCGCCACCAGCGCGATCAGCGCCACCGGGACCGGCATCAGGAAGGTCCAGCGCCAGCCCAGCTCGGTCAGCAGACCGGAGAGCACCAGGCCCAGCGAGAAGCCGCTGGCGCCGGAGGCGGTGAAGATGCTCAGCGCCCTGTTGCGCAGCGGACCTTCAGGGAAGGTCGTGGTGATGATCGACAAGGCGGCCGGGGCGGTGAACGCGGCGCTCACGCCCTTCACGAACCGGGCCGCGATCAGCAGCGCGCCGTCGTCGACGATGCCGCCCAGCAGCGAGGCCACCGCGAAGACGCCCAGCGCGACCAGGAACACCCTGCGTCGCCCGAGCAGGTCGGCGGTCCGGCCGCCGAGCAGCAGCAGACCGCCGTAGCCGAGCACGTAGCCACTGACCACCCACTGCAGCGAGGCGGTCGACAGTCCAAGGTCCGCCTGGATGGAAGGTAGGGCCACACCGACCATCGAGACGTCGAGCGCGTCCAGGAAGATCACAGCGCAGAGGACGGTCAAGGCGCCCCAACGGAAGGAGGAAGAGGAAGAGGACATGAGTCAAAAGATTACATGCACTCGCATCTAATGCAACAGCATTAAATTCCGTTGCATGGGAATTGGTCTCGTGGTAACCTCCGCGTCATGAACGAGGTTGAGGCCTGGCGCGACGTGCTCGCCAAGCACGCCAAGACCATGTGCGCGCTCGAACGCGAGCTGGGCGCCAAGCACGATCTGGGCCCCAGCGAGTTCGAGGTCCTCGACCGGATCGTCTCGAACGACAAGTCCTACCGCGTGCAAGAACTCTGCCACGAGGTGCACCTCAGCCAGAGCGCCCTGTCGCGCGTCGTGGCCCGGCTCGAACGGGCCGACCTCGTCAGCCGCGACGTCTGCCCCCAGGACCGCCGCGGCGTCTCCGTCTGCGCCACCCCGGCCGGCCGCGCCCGCTACGCCGAGGCGCTGCCCACCTACCGCTCCGTGCTCGCCGAGATCTTCGAGTCCGAGTCGGTCTGACCGCTCCCAGGCCCCACGGTCCCCTTTGTGATGACTCACAAAGCTTGACCGATAGCTTTACCGTCCGGTCCAGTTCACAGCCGGACCCCCATGGCTCATCGTGAGGCTGCACCCGACCTCGACCAAGGGAGTCCCTGTGCAGCGCCGTACCTTCCTCGCCGGACTGGGGGCGGTGGCCTTCTCCGGAGCCGTGTGGCAGGAGGCCGCCCTCGCCTCGACCAGGGCGGGAGCCAGCCCGTACGGACCGCTGGGCGCGCCGGACGGCAACGGCGTCGCCCTGCCGTCCGGCTTCTCCAGCCGCGTCGTCGCCCGCTCCGGCCGGCTCGTCGGCGGCACCCTCTGGCATCCCGCGCCCGACGGCGGCGCCTGCTTCGCCGACGGCAGCGGCTGGATCTACGTCTCCAACTCCGAGATCCCGCTGGCCGGCGGCGCCTCGGCGATCAAGTTCAGGGCCGACGGCTCGATCGAGCGCGCCTACCGCATCCTGTCCGGCACCAACCTCAACTGCGCCGGCGGGCGCACCCCCTGGAACACCTGGCTGTCGTGCGAGGAGATCTTCCGCGGCAAGGTCTACGAGACCGACCCGTACGGCAACCGCGGCCCGCAGCAGCGCCCGGCCATGGGCAAGTTCAAGCACGAGGCGGCCGCCTGCGACCCCGACCGCCGCGTCGTCTACCTCACCGAGGACGAGAGCGACGGCTGCTTCTACCGCTTCGTCCCGGCCGTCTGGGGCGACCTGTCCAGCGGCCGCCTGGACGTGCTCTGCTCGACCGCCTCCGGCGGCGTGGAGTGGCGGCCGGTCCCCGACGCCACCCCCGGCGTCTTCCAGACGCAGACGCGCCACCAGGTGAGCGCCGCGCGCCACTTCGACGGCGGCGAGGGCTGCCACTACTCCGGCGGCGTCTGCTACTTCACCGCCAAGGGCGACCGCAAGGTCTGGGCCTTCGACGCCGCCCGCATGACGCTCTCCCACGTCTACGACGGCGGCGGCAGCCTCGACGGCGTGGACAACATCACCGGCGTCGCCTCGGGCGACCTGTACGTCGCCGAGGACGGCGGCAACATGGAGATCAACATCATCACGCCGGACGGCGTCGTCGCCCCCGTCTTACGCCTCGACGGCCAGAGCCAGTCCGAGATCACCGGCCCCGCCTTCTCCCCCGACGGCACCCGCCTGTACTTCTCCTCCCAGCGCGGGACCAGCGGCGAGCGCGCCGGCACCGGCGGCATCACCTACGAGGTCACCGGCCCCTTCCGCCACTAGCCGCACGGAGTCACCCCCCACCCCCCGAAAGGAGCACCCGCGTGTTCCGTACGCTGCTCGCCGCCGTGCTGGTGCTGGCCACCCTGGCCCTGCCCGCCAGAGCCGCCACCGCCGGAGAGGTCTACGTCGCGCTCGGCGACTCGGCCGCCTCCGGCCCGCTCATCCCCAACCAGATCCTGCCCCAGCTCGGCTGCTTCCGCTCCGACCGCAACTACGCCCACCTCACCGCCCGGGCCATCGGCGCCGCCGTCCTCCGCGACGTCACCTGCTCCGGCGCCGAGACCGAGGACATGTACCAGCCGCAGAACACCGACCTCGGCGCGGTGCCCGCCCAGCTCGACGCGGTCAGCGCCGACACCACCCTGGTCACCGTGCAGATCGGCGCCAACGACGTGGGGCTGACCGGCTTCATCGAGGACTGCCTCAACCTGCTGCCGCCGCCGGTCGGCGACTACTGCTACGACGACTACCAGTCCGGCGGCCAGGACGAGTGGCGGGTCAAGACCGACGCGCTCCGCCCGGTGCTGGTGCAGCTCGCCGCCGACATCCGCGCCCGCGCCCCGCAGGCCAGGATCTTCGTCGTCGGCTACGCCACCTACGCCCGCGAGAACGGCTGCTACCCGACCGTGCCGATCCTGCGCCGCGACGCCAACTACATCCGCGCCACCCTCATCTACTTCAACCAGATGCTCGCCGAGCAGGCCGCCGCGGCCGGCGTCGGCTTCATCGACCTCCAGGCCCCCAGCGTCGGCCACGACCCGTGCACCGGCCCGAACACCCGCTGGATCGAGCCCTACATCCCCGCCAACCCGGCCACCCCGTTCCACCCCAACGCCAACGGCATGCGCGGCTTCGCCACCGCCGTCACAGCCGCCGTCTCGGGTGCCCATTGATCTTCGGTACGGCTGGCGGCCCGGCCAGGCGCCGGGCCGCCAGCGCCGCGCCGATCCGCTGCAGGTGCCCCGGATCGACCGGGTCCAGCCCGGTCAGCACCACCGCCCGGCGCAGCCGGTAGTCCACGGTGTTCGGGTGCACGTGCAGCAGCTCGGCCGTGCGCCGCCGATCGAGCCCGCTGTCCAGGTAGACCTTCAGCGTGCGCAGCAGGTCGGGGTAGTCGAGCAGCGGGTCCAGCAGCCCCGCCAGCGCCTCGGTCGCCTCGCTCGGCCGGGTGAGCTGGTACTCCAGCAACACGTCCGCCAGCCGGTACGCGCCGGGCGGCAGGTGGAAGAGCCGGACCACCTCCAGCACCTCGCCGGTCAGGTGCGCCGCCCCGGCGACCTCTGCCGCCGCGGCCACCTCGGCCGCCGCCCACACCGGTGCTCCGGCCGCCTTGGCCGCCGCCGCGACGATCTCCCCGGGGACCGGCCCGGCCTCTTCCCCCTCGTGGGCCGCCGGGAGCGGGACGAGCACGTGGCCGCCGGTGCCGTCGAGGACCGACAGCACCTGCTCGGCCGCGTGGCGTTGGAGGGCGTGCCGTACGCGGTGGAGCTTGCGCCGGCCCGCGACCGCCGCGCCCGGCTCGGAGGAACGCTCGTCCGGGTGCGGGCCGATGGCCAGCGCCAGCACCAGGTAACGCGGCGCCAGCCGTACCCCGGTCAGCGCCTCCTGGTCGCCGGCCAGCATCGCCGAGACGGTGGCGTGCATCGCGTGCTGCTCCTGGCTGAGCATGCCCTCGCGCTCCTGCACGTAGGCGGTGCAGACGGCGGCGGTGACCGCCTCGACGTAGACCAGCACCAGCCGGTTGGCGGCCAGCACGTCGGCGAAGTCGTCCGGCTCGGCCTCGGCGAACAGGTGCTCCCAGATGGTCCTGGCGCCCAGGTGGTAGGCGGCCAGCAGCGCCTCCAGCGGCACGCCCTCCTGCGCCCGGCGGGCGGCGGAGGTGCGCAGCGGGGCCAGCTCGGCGCGCGTGGGCGGGCGGCGGTCGCGGAACATGCGGCCGATCACCCGCAGGTTGTGCTCGACGATGCCGAGGATCTCGCCGTCGAGCTCCTCGCGCGGCAGCCGCCGGTAGATGGGGATCTGCTCGGCGAACGCCGTCACCAGCCGCCTGGCCAGCGCCCGCGTCTGACGTTCCAGCACCTCGTGCACGCGGCGCCCGGACAGGGTGAGCGGCTCGGCCATGCTCGAACCCTGCCAAAGGCGGCACCCGGCAGCAAGGGCCCCGGGCGCCGCCCGCGACGGTCAGGCGATGCGGTCGATCACCAGCGGGAGCTGCTCGACCGAGTGGGAACCGACCTCGTAGCCGCCCTCCAGCGCCTCCAGAGCGCGGGCGAAGCGGTCGGTCTCGTCGGCGTGCAGGGTCAGCAGCGGCTGGCCCGCCCGCACGATGTCGCCCGGCTTGGCGTGGAGCATGACGCCGGCGCCGAAGGACACCGGGTCCTCCTTGCGCGCCCGGCCCGCGCCGAGCCGCCAGGCGGCCAGGCCCACGGCGTAGGCGTCCAGCCGGGTCAGCACGCCGGAGGCCGGGGCCTCGACGGTCAGCGTCTCGGCGGCGCGCGGCAGCAGCGCGTCGGGGTCGCCGCCCTGCGCGCTGATCATCCGACGCCAGGCGTCCATGGCCGAGCCGTCCTTGAGCGCCTCGGCCGGGTCCTTGCCGGAGACCCCGGCGGTCTCCAGCATCTCCCTGGCCAGCCGGACGGTGAGCTCGACGACGTCGGCGGGTCCGCCGCCGGCGAGCACCTCCACCGACTCCTCGACCTCCAGCGCGTTGCCGACCGCCAGGCCGAGCGGCCGGTCCATCGCGGTCAGCAGCGCGACCGTGCGCACGCCCGCGTCCTTGCCCAGCGAGACCATGGTGGTGGCCAGCTCGCGGGCGTTGTCGACGTCCTTCATGAACGCGCCGCTGCCCACCTTGACGTCGAGGACCAGCGCGCCCGTGCCTTCGGCGATCTTCTTCGACATGATCGACGAGGCGATGAGCGGGATGGACTCGACGGTGCCGGTGACGTCACGCAGCGCGTAGAGCTTCTTGTCGGCCGGGGCCAGGCCGGAGCCGGCCGCGCAGATGACCGCGCCGGCCGAGCGCAGCACGGCGAGCATCTCCTCGTTGGACAGCGAGGCCCGCCAGCCGGGGATCGACTCCAGCTTGTCGAGCGTGCCGCCGGTGTGCCCGAGCCCGCGGCCCGACAACTGCGGCACGTACGCGCCGCAGGCCGCCACCAGGGGCGCCAGCGGCAGGGTGATCTTGTCGCCCACGCCGCCGGTCGAGTGCTTGTCGGCGGTCGGCCGGTCGAGCATCGACCAGTCCATCCGCTCGCCCGAGGCGATCATGGCCTGCGTCCAGTCGGCGATCTCCCGCCGGTCCATGCCGTTGAGCAGGATGGCCATGGCCAGCGCCGCCATCTGCTCGTCGGCGACCACGCCCTGGGTGTAGGCGTCGATCACCCACGAGATCTGCTCCGGCGACAGCTCGCCGCGGTCCCGCTTGCGGCGGATGACCTCGATGACGTCCATCAAATCCCCCGGGAAAGATCGTCGGGCCCGAAGGCGTACGGCAGGACCTCCGCCATGCGCTTCGGCCCGTCGGGGGTCTCCACGATCAACTCGGGCCCCCCGAACTCGAACAACAACTGGCGGCAGCGCCCGCACGGCATGAGCAGGTTGCCCGCCCCGTCGCAGCAGGTGAAGGCCACCAGCCGGCCGCCGCCCGACATGCGCAGCGCAGAGACCATCGAGCACTCCGCGCACAGGCCGAGCCCGTAGGAGGCGTTCTCCACGTTGCAGCCGCTGACGATGCGCCCGTTGTCGACCAGCGCCGCCGCCCCCACCGGGAACTCGGAGTAGGGGGCGTAGGCGAGCGCCATCGCCGCCCGCGCGGCCTCGCGCAGGGCCTCCCAGTCGATCCGGGGGTCGTTCCGCTCGCTCATCAGTGCCCCTGCCCGCGCCGGTACGGCAGGCCGTCGGCCGCCGGCGGCCGGAGCCGCTGGGAGGCCAGCGCCAGGACCAGCAGCGTGACGATGTACGGCGTCGCCGTGGTGAACTGCTCCGGCACGCTGTCGGTGACCTGGTAGAGCCAGAACACCAGCACGCCCGCCACCGCGGTGATCAGCGCCGGCACGTTGCGGTGCCGCTTGACCAGCAGGTAGACCGCCGCCCCCACGACCAGCAGCGACAGCGTGAACAGCAGCGCGTGCACCGAGGTGCCGCCCTGCCGCAACTGCAGCGAGTCGGTGTAGCCGAACAGCAGCGCGCCGCCGGCCAGCCCGCCGGGCCGGTAGTTGCCGAAGATCAGCGTGGCCAGACCGATGTAGCCGCGCCCGCCCGTCTGGCCCTCGCGGTAGATGCCCGCCGCGACCAGCGACAGGAACGCGCCGCCCAGACCGGCCATGACGCCCGAGACGATCACGGCGACGTACTTGTAGTAGTAGACGTTCACGCCGAGCGACTCGGCCGCCGTGGGGCTCTCACCACACGAGCGCAGCCGCAGGCCGAAGGCGGTGCGCCACAGCACCCACCAGGTCAGCGGCACCATCAGCACGGCCAGCAGGGTGAACCACGACACGTTCTGGGTCAGCCCGCGCAGCACCCCGGCCAGGTCGGACAGGAAGAAGATGTGCGTCTGCTCCAGCGAGCGCAGCGGTTCGCCGATCCCCGGGATGCTGAAGGTGCCCGGGCTGGGCAACCGTGGCGACTGGGTGTCGCCACCGCCGGGCAGGTCGGCGAAGACCGCCGCGGCGAGGTACTTGGCCGCGCCGAAGCCGAGGATGTTGATCGCCACGCCGGAGACCACGTGGTCGACGCCGAAGGTCACGGTGGCGACGGCGTGCAGCACCGCGCCGATCGCGCCGCCGATCGCGCCCAGCAGGATGCCCATCCACGGGCCCCACGTGACCGCGCCCCACGCGCCGAACCAGGTGCCGAGGATCATCATGCCCTCGAGGCCGATGTTGACCACGCCGGAACGCTCGGACCACAGGCCGCCCAGACCGGCGAGCCCGATCGGCACCGCCGCCGCCAGCATGGCGGCCATGGTGCCGCCGGAGGTGATGTCGTTGGCCCCGCTGACCACGCGGGTGATCGACAGCAGCAGGATCAGCGCGACCACGCCGCCCAGCACGATCGGCCAGGTCAGCCGGAACTTGCGCGGCTTCTTGACCGCGGCGAGAGCCTGGGAGGTGACGCTCACTTCGATGCCCCTTCCGGCGCGGGAGCCGCAGCCAGCTCTTTACTGACCTTCCGCTGCTCCGCCGCGATGCGGTAGCGGTGCACCAGCTCGTAGGCGATCACCACGGACAGCACGGTGATGCCCTGCATGATCTCGACGATCTCGGTGGGCACGTCGTGCAGGTCGAGGATCTGCGCGGAGTTGTACAGGAAGCCCCACAGGATGGCCGCGAAGGCGATGCCGACCGGGTTGTTGCGGCCCAGCAGCGCGATGGCGATGCCGGTGAAGCCCAGGCCGGCCGGGAAGTCGAGGCTGTAGGAGTAGGAGGCGCCCATCAGCTGCGGCATGCCCGCCAGGCCGGCGATGCCGCCGGAGATGACCATCGCGATGACCACCATGCGCTTGACGTTGACGCCGCCGGCGACCGCGGCCTCCTGGTTGAGGCCGGTGGTCCGCAGGTCGAAGCCGAAGCGCGTGCGGTTGAGCAGGACGTGGAAGGCGATGCCGAGCAGCGCGGCCAGGATGATCAGGCCGAAGACCTTCGACTCGGTGCCGGGGATCAGCGCCAGGCCGGGGATGCGGGACTCCTCGGGGATCGGCTTGGTGCCGATGTTGTTGCTGCCGGCCACGGCCACGCCGAAGACGTTGACCAGGAGGTAGGCGACGAGCGAGGTGGCGATGTAGTTCAGCATGATCGTCGAGACGACCTCACTGACGCCGCGGTAGGCCTTGAGCAGGCCGGCGATGGCCGCCCAGAGCGCGCCGGTCGCCATGGCCGCGGCCAGGATCACCAGGGCCTGCAGCCAGCCGGGGAGCGGGAGGCCCGCGCCGCCGACCGCCGCGGCGATGATCGCGGCCACCCGGTACTGGCCGTCCACGCCGATGTTGAAGAGGTTCATCCGGAAGCCCAGCGCCACCGCCAGGGCCGAGATGTAGTACAGGGTCGCGCTGTTCAGCGTGAGCACCATCGTGCGCGGCTGCGTGCCGTACTCGACCATGAGCTCGAGCGTCTCCAGCGGCGGGTTGCCGGTGACGGCCAGGACGATCCCGGTGACCAGCGCGGCGAAGACGATGGCCAGCAGCGGCGCGGCCAGCGCCAGCCAGCCGGACAGCGTGACGCGGCCGAGCAGCCGGTTGACGAAGGTGTCCTTGACCACGGGCGAGGTCTTCTCGCTCATGCCGCCTCTCCCGCTCCAGTCATGGCCGAGCCCAGCTCCTCGGGGGTAACGGTCGCCGGGTCCACGTCGGCCACCAGGCGGCCTCGCAGGATCACCTTGAGCGTGTCGGACAGGCCGATCAGCTCGTCGAGGTCGGCGGATATCAGCAGGACGGCCAGGCCGGCCGCCCGCGCCTCGCGCAGGTGGTCCCAGATCGCCGCCTGCGCGCCGACGTCGACGCCGCGGGTGGGGTGGGAGGCGATGAGGAACACCGGCTTGCCGCTCATCTCGCGGCCGACGATCAGCTTCTGCTGGTTGCCGCCGGACAGAGCGGCCGCCTTGACGTCGATGCCGGGCGTGCGGACGTCGTACTGCGCGACGATGCGCTCGGTGTCGCGGCGCGCTCCGGCCCGGTCGATCCAGGGGCCCTTGACGTTGGGCTTCTGGGTCTGGTGGCCGAGGATGCGGTTCTCCCAGAGCGCCGATTCGAGGAGCAGGCCGTGCCGGTGGCGGTCCTCGGGGATGAAGCCGATGCCCGCCTCGCGGCGCTTGAGCGTGGACCAGGCGGAGACGTCGGTGCCGTCCAGCGTGATGGCGCCGGTGGCGGCCCGCATGCCCATGATCGCCTCGACCAGTTCGGCCTGGCCGTTGCCCTCGACGCCGGCGATGCCGAGCACCTCGCCCTTGCGCACCTCGAAGGTGACGTCGTCGACCAGGATGCGGCCGTCGGCGGCGCGTACCGTGAGGTTGCGCGCCGACAGGGCGACCGTGTCGGTGACGGTCGACTCGCGCGTCTCGGGGCTGGGCAGCTCGCTGCCGACCATGAGCTCGGCGAGCTGGCGGGCCGTGACGTCGCGCGGGTTGACGCTGGCGACGGTGGTGCCCCGGCGGATGACCGTGATCGAGTCGGCGACCTTGAGCACCTCGTCGAGGTGGTGGGAGATGAAGATGATGGTGAGGCCCTCGCGCACCAGCTCCTTGAGGTTCTCGAACAGCTCGTCCACCTCGTGCGGCACGAGGACCGCGGTGGGCTCGTCGAGAATGAGGATCTTGGCGCCGCGGTAGAGGACCTTGAGGATCTCCACACGCTGCCGGGTGCCGACGCCGATCTCCTCGACCAGGACGTCGGGGTCGATGCCCAGACCGTAGGCGTCGGAGATCTCCTTGATCTTCCGGCGGGCCGCCGCGAAGTCGATGCCGACCCCGCCCTTGCGCGGCTCACTGCCGAGGATCACGTTCTCCAGCACGGTCAGGTTGTCGGCCAGCATGAAGTGCTGGTGGACCATGCCGATGCCGACGTTGATCGCGTCGGCGGGCGAGTGGAAGGCGACCTTCTCGCCGTTGACGCTGATGGTGCCCTCGTCCGGCCGTTGCATGCCGTAAAGGATCTTCATGAGCGTGGACTTGCCCGCTCCGTTCTCCCCGACGATGGCGTGGATCTCGCCTTTTTCCACGCTGAGGTGGATGTCGCGGTTGGCGACCACGCCGGGGAACCTCTTGGTGATCCCGACGAGCTCGACTGCTGGCTGGGTGCTGATGTCGGCCTCCCCCACTGGATGGCCCCGGCTTTCTGACTACAGACAGTAACCCAAAAGGCCCGGTGTGTCGGACACCGGGCCCTTGGCGATCAGGACGGATCAGGAACCGTTGGGAACGGTGATCTTCCCGTCGATGATCTGCTGCTTGTACTCGTCCAGCTTGGACTTGATGTCATCGATCTTGCCGCCGGTGACGGAGTAGTCGACACCGCCCGCCTTGAGGTCGTAGACGGTCGGGCCGGCCTTGACCGTGCCGCCGTTGAACGACTTCAGGAAGTCGTAGACCGCGACGTCGACCTTCTTGAGCATCGAGGTGATGATGACGTCCTTGACCGCGGCGTCGGCGGTCAGGGCCTGGTCGGAGTCGACGCCGATGGCGAACTTGCCCGCGGCCTTGGCGGCCTCGAACACGCCGCCGCCGGAACCGCCCGCGGCCTGGTAGACGATGTCGGCGCCACCGTCGAACATGCCCTCGGCCGCCGTCTTGCCCTTGGCCGGGTCGGCGAAGCCGCTGAAGTCCGGCGGCTGGGTGAGGTACTTGGTCTGGATCTTGATGTCGGCCTTGACGGCCTTGGCGCCCGCCTCGAAGCCCGCCTGGAACTTCTTGATCAGCGGAACGTCCACGCCGCCGACGAAGCCGACGTTGCCGGTCTTCGACTTGAGCGCGGCAGCGGCGCCGACCAGGAACGAGCCCTGCTCCTCGGCGAAGAGGAGGTTGGAGATGTTGGCGCCCTCGGCGGCGTCGTCCACGATGGCGAACTTGACGTCGGGGAACTCGCCGGCGACCTTCTTGACCGGGCCGGAGTAGGCGAAGCCGACCGCGATGATCGGGTTGAACCCGCCGGAGGCGAGCAGGCGGAGCCGCTCCTCCTTCTGCGCGTCCGTCTCGCCACCGGCCGCCTCGAGCTCCTTCGTCTCGAGACCGAACTCGCCCTTGGCCTTGTCGAGGCCGGCGGCGGCGGCGTCGTTGAACGACTGGTCACCGCGGCCGCCGATGTCGTAGGCCAGGCCGACCTTGGCGCCCTTCTTGTCGGGAGCCGGGGCAGAGGAGGCGGCACCCGGGGCCTGCGAGGCCTCGGTGGTGGTGCCGGAACCGCCGCCGCACGCGGCGGCGGCCAAAAGCAGAGCACCGGTCACGCCGGTGACGGCCAGTTTGCGGATCAAGTGGGAACTCCCCCTCCGTGCGCACTTCACGTCGCACGCGCGGAACGCACGGCAACTCTCACACTGGGAAGATATTCGTTCACCTGGAGTACTCCATACCCAGGCACAGGTCCGCAATAGGTCCGTTATGCACCTCAGTCCGGTCTGTGATTTCCTGCGAAGATCATCCGGTCGCGACCTTGATCTTGCCGTCGATGATCTGCTTCTTCAGATCGTCGAGCTGAGCCTTGATGTCGTCCACGTGCCCGCCGGTCGTCGCGTAGTCGACGCCGTTCTTGGCCAGGTCGTACATGACCGGCCCGGACTTCACCGTGCCCTTGATCGTGGAGTCGATGAAGTCGTAGACCGCGACGTCCACCTTCTTGATCATCGAGGTCAGGATGCGGTCGCGCACCCCCTCCGAGGCGGTGAGCGCCTGGTCGGAGTCGACGCCGATGGCCCAGCCGTTGGCCGCCTTGGCCGCCTCGAAGACGCCCGCGCCCGAGCCGCCGGCCGCCTGGTAGACGATATCCGCGCCGCCGTCGAACATGCCCTCTGCCGCGGTCTTGCCCTTGGCCGGGTCGGCGAAGCCGCTGAAGTCCGGCGGCTGGGTCAGGTACTTGGTCTGCACCTGGGCGTCGGCCTTGACGTGCTTGACGCCCTGCGCGTAGCCGGTCTCGAACTTCTTGATCAGCGGCACCTGCACGCCGCCGACGAAGCCGACGTTGTTCTTCTTGGTCTTCAGCGCCGCCGCGGCGCCGACCAGGAAGGAGCCCTGCTCGTCGGCGAAGACCAGGTTGGAGATGTTCGTCGCGGCGGCGTTGGCGTCGTCCACGATGGCGAACTTGGTGTCCGGGAACTCCTTGGCCACCTTGGTCAGCGGCCCCGAGTAGGCGAAGCCGACCGCGATGATCGGGTTGTACCCGCCGGAGGCGAGCAGCCGCAGCCGCTCCTCCTTCTGCGCGTCCGTCTCGCCACCGGCCGCCTCCAGCTCCTTGGTCTCGGCCAGGCCGAAGTCCTGCTTGGCCTTGTCCAGCCCCGCCGCCGCCTGGTCGTTGAACGACTGGTCACCGCGGCCGCCGATGTCGTAGGCCAGGCCGACCTTGAGGGAGGAGCCCGCCTTCCCGCCGCCGGACGCGGCCCCGGAGGCGGTCGGGCTGGAACCTGATGAGCCCGGGGTGTCGGATGTGCCGCCGCACGCGGACATGGCCAGGACGGCCGCGACAGCCAGAAGGCCGGTGATGGGACGCACGCTGTCTCCTTCGATAAGCCGTTACCCCAGATGAGTGACCGGCTTCCGGTCAGCACAACAGCGCGGTCAGGCAAAACGTCCACAAAGCAAAGATCTCTACTAGCATTTCTGGATATTTCGGCCTGCCTCGGGGAGCTTGCTTTGCGATGTTTCGCCCGGTTAGCCCTGGTCGGGGTCCTGGCCTTCTCCACCGCCTGCGCCGCCACCGCGCCCGCCGCCCGCACCCTCTCCGGCACCACCGGAGCCGTCCCGCCGGCCGGGGGGACCGGGGTGCCGCCGGGCACTCCCGCCCCGGCGCCGAGCCGGCCCGCCGGGCAGGTCCCGTCCGGTCTGCGCGTCGAGGACGGCGCCACCCAGCCCGTCACCACCCTGGCCGCCGCCCGCCACGAGCGCGTGCACGTCGAGGTCCCGGGCGTCGACAGCGACGCCGACGGCCGCCCTGACCGGGTCGAGGTCACCCTGGTCCGCCCGGCCGGCGACCTCGAGGCCGCCGCGATCATCACCGCCAGCCCCTACCTCGGCGGCGGCAACCGCGTCCGCAACCACGTCGTGGACGTCGACCGCACCGGCCGCCCGCTCAAGGGCCTGCGCGCCCCGCTGCAGTCCCCGCTCACCGCGTCCGAGCCCGACACCTACCTCGACGACTACTTCGTCCCCCGCGGCTACGCCGTCCTGCACGTCCGCCCCCTCGGTACGGCAGGCAGCACCGGCTGCCCGACCACCGGCGGCCGCCCCGAGGTCGCCGGCGCGAAGGCCGTCATCGACTGGCTGAACGGCCGTGCCCGCGCCTTCCGCGAGGACGGCTCCCCCGCCCGCGCCACCTGGGCCAGCGGCGACGCCGGCATGATCGGCGTCTCCTGGGACGGCACCATCCCCAACGCCGTCGCCGCCACCGGCGTCGAGGGCCTGAAGACCATCGTCCCGATCGCCGGCATCTCGAGCTGGTACGCCTACTACCGCGCCAACGGCGCGGTCACCGCCCCGGGCGGCTACCAGGGCGAGGACGCCGACGTCATGGCCGCCTTCACCCTCACCCGCAAGAACCCGCCGGCCGCCTGCACCCGGCTGATCGAGCGCATGACCCGCGACCAGGACCGCCGCACCGGCGACTACAACGGCTTCTGGGCCGAGCGCGACTACCTCAAGGACGCCGGGAAGGTCACCGCGAGCGTCTTCGCCGTCCAGGGGCTCAACGACTGGAACGTCCGCCCCGATCAGGCCGTGTCGTGGTGGCAGGCGGTCCGTACGCCGCGGAAGCTGTGGCTGCACCAGGGCGCCCACCACGATCCGATGTCGTTCAGGACCGCCGAGTGGGTGCGCCAGTTGCACGCCTGGTTCGACCACTTCCTGTACGGGCTGGACAACGGGATCACCGCCGAGCCGCCGGTGGACGTCGAGACCGCGCCCGGCCGCTGGGACACGCACGGCGCCTGGCCGCCCGCCGGCGTGCGGACGCTCACCTTCCGTCCTTCCGGCGACACGCTGACCTCCGGACCGGCAAGGCCCGGCCGGGCCCGCTTCACCGACCAGAAGGCCCGCACCGCCGAGCAGCTCGTCACCCGGCTGACCCGGCGCGACCCCAACCGGCTGGCCTGGCTCACCCCGCCGCTGACCGAGCCGGTGCACCTGGCCGGCGCCCCCGAGGTCACCACCGGCGCCGAGCGGGCCGGGCCCTCCCCCACGCTGACCGCGCTGCTCGTCGACCTGGGCCCGGGCCGACGCCCCACCGGCGAGCTCGAGCCCACCGGCAAGGAGCGCTGCTTCGAGCCCGAGGTCTGCCAGTACCTGTTCCGGTGGGAGACGGCGAACACGCCATGGAAGATCGTCTCGCGGGGCTGGACCGACGCCCGTTCCGGGACGGTCCGCTGGGCGCTCCAGCCGCAGGACCACGTGTTCGCCAAGGGCCACCGCATCGCCCTCGTCCTGCTCTCCACCGACCCGGAGTACACGCTGCGCTACCCGCCGGGCACCCGCGTCACCGTTGATCTCGGACAGACCTCGCTCCGGCTCCCGGTCTTGCCTGACGGCCGATCTTGACGGAGAGTGCAGTCAACTCTCTTCGTCTGAGGAGCACCCCCCATGCGACGCAGCAGCCCGAAGGTGCTCGCCGTACTCCTGGTGAGCACCCTGATCCCCGCGGTACCCGCGGCGGCCGCCGAACCACCCGCGATCGTCGTCCAGAACAACGCGACGCAGCCCGTCTTCTCGCGGGCCGACGCCGTCAAGCAGACCGTCTTCGTCGAGGTCGCCGGCACCGACAGTGACCACGACGGCCGGCCGGACCGGGTCGCCGTCGACATCCTGCGCCCCAAGGAGACCGAGCAGGGGCTCAAGGTGCCCACCATCATGGAGGCCAGCCCGTACTACGCCGGCATCGACTTCACCGTCCCCAACCACGTCGTGGACGTGGACGAGAACGGCAACCCGGTGCCCACCCTGCGCAGCTCGCAGGCCCGCCCGGAGCCGCTGGTCTTCGACGGCTACTACGACAACTACTTCCTGCCGCTCGGCTACGCCGTCGCCCTGGTCGAGAACCTCGGCAGCGGCCGGGCCACCGGCTGCCCGACCACCGGCGACGTCAACGAGACCGCCGGGCCGAAGGCCGCGATCGACTGGCTCAACGGCCGGGCCAAGGGCTTCGACGAGGCCGGCAACCCGGTCAGCGCCACCTGGTCCACCGGGAACGTCGGCATGATCGGCACGTCCTACAACGGCACGCTGCCCAACGCGGTGGCCACCACCGGCGTCGAGGGCCTCAAGACCATCGTGCCGATCGCCGCGATCTCCTCCTGGTACGACTACTACCGCGCCAACGGCGGCGTCGTCGCGCCCGGCGGCTACCAGGGCGAGGACGCCGACGTGCTGGCCAAGGCGGTGCTGACCAGGCAGGGCAAGGAGATCTGCCGCCCGGTCATGGACGCGCTCACCGCGGCCCAGGACCGGATCACCGGCGACTACAGCGCCTTCTGGGACGCCCGCAACTACCTCAACGACGTGCACAAGGTGCGCGCGAGCGTCTTCGTCGTGCACGGGCTCAACGACTGGAACGTCAAGACCAAGCAGTTCGCGCAGTGGTTCGACCGGGTGCGCACGCCCAAGAAGATCTGGCTGCACATGAGCGGCCACCGCGACCCGTGGAGCCTGCGCGCCCGCGAGTGGTTCCGGCAGTTGCACGGCTGGTTCGACCACTTCCTGTACGGGCTCGACAGCGGCATCCTGCGCGAGCCGGCCGCCGACGTCGAGACCGCGCCCGGCGTCTGGGGCCAGCACCGCACCTGGCCGCTGCCCGGCGCGGTGCCGGTGCACCTGTGGCCCGGCTCCGGCGGCAAGCTGGGCCTGCTGCCCAAGCCGGCGCTGGCCCGCGAGTCGTTCACCGACCAGAAGGAGCGCACCGCCGAGCAGCTCGCCGCCGCCGCGCCGGGACCCGATCCCAACCGCCTGGCCTGGGTCACCTCGGCTCTGCCCGCCGACGTGCGCATCTCCGGCACGCCGACGGTCACCGTCCGGGCCTCGCTGCGGGACGGCGCCTCGCCGTACCTGACGGCGCTGCTGGTCGACTACGGCACCGACGCGCGGCCCACCGGCGCCTCGGTGCCCGCCGGCGAGACCTGGTGCTACGGCGAGAGCGTGCCGGGCGACTCCGGCTGCCTGGTCCTGCGCAACCACGCGCTGGCCGAGACGCCGTTCAAGGTCGTCACCCGCGGCTGGCTCGACGTGCGCAACCGGCACAGCGCCGCGCGCACCGACCCGATCCGGCCGGGCCGTACCTACTCCTTCACCTGGGACCTGCAGCCCAACGACTACGTCTTCAAGCAGGGGCACCGGATCGGGCTCGTGCTGCTGTCCACCGACCGCGACTTCACCCTGCGTTACCCGCCGGGGACCGTGGTCGAGGTCAGTCCCGGCCACTCCTCGATCCGCCTGCCGGTCGTCTTCGGCCGCATCCGCTAGCCCGGCGAAGCCCGCCCGCCGGTACGGCAGAGCTCACCGGCTGGTACGGCACGCGAAAGGGCCCGGTCGCCATCGGCGGCCGGGCCCTTTCCCAATGGCTAGAACAGCTCGGCCAGCGGGTGCTCCTCGGAGACCTCGCTGACCCGCTTGCCCTCCCACAGGGCGGTGAGCGCGGTGTGCGCCATGAGGCGGACCCCGACGCCGATGCAACGCTCGTCCACGTCGAAGGTGCCCTGGTGGATGTCGTAGGTGACGTCCGTCTCCGGCGAGCGGGTGCCGAGCCGGGCGAAGGCGCCGGGGATCGACTCGAGGTACCAGGCGAAGTCCTCGCCGCCGAGCGACTGCTGGGTCGGCACGACCGAGCCGTCGCCCAGCGCGCGGGCCGCCGCCTCGGCGAACATCTGCACGCTCACCTCGTCGTTGACGACCGGCGGCACGCCGCGGCTGTACTCCATCGTCGCCTCGACGCCGTAGGCGCCGGCGACCGACTCCAGCAGCGCCTTGATCAGGTCGGGCGCCGCGTGCCAGGCGTTCTCGTCGAGGCAGCGCACGGTGCCCTCGGCCAGCCCGCCGTCGGGGATGGCGTTGGCCGCCGAGCCGGCCTCGACGCGCCCCCACACCAGGGAGAGCGAGGAGCGCGGGTCGATGCGGCGCGACAGCGCGGCGGGCAGCTCGGTGAGGATCTTGGCGAGCGCGAAGACCAGGTCGGCGGTCAGGTGGGGACGGGCGGTGTGCCCGCCGGGTCCGCTCACCCGGATGGCCAGCTTGTCGCAGGCGGAGGTGATCGGCCCGGTCTTGAGCCCGACGTGGCCGACGTCGACGCGCGGGTCGCAGTGCAGGCCGAAGATGCGGTCGACGCCGCTGATGCCGCCGTGGGCCATGACCTCCAGCGCGCCGCCGGGCAGTTCCTCGGCGGGCTGGAAGATCAGCCGCACCCGGCCGGGCAGCAGGCCGGCGTCGGCCTGCTGGGCCAGGAAGAGCGTGGTGCCGAGCAGGATGGCGGTGTGCACGTCGTGCCCGCAGGCGTGGCAGGCGCCGGGGACGGTGGAGCGGTAGGCCACTTCCTTCTCGTCCTGCAGCGGCAGCGCGTCGATGTCGGCGCGCAGCGCGATGGTGGGGCCGTCGCCGCTGCCCACCTCGCAGGTCAGGCCGGTGCCACGCGGGAGTACGGAGGGGTGGAGCCCGGCGGCGGTGAGCCGCTCGGCGATGAGCCGGGTCGTGCGGTACTCCGCGAACGCCAGCTCCGGATGCCTGTGCAGGTCCCGGCGGAACGCCCTGAGCCCCTGCTCCGTCTCCGCAAGGAACGCGTCGAGTTCGCCCCGCAGCTCACGTCCCTGCATGTGTCACCGTCCCTGCTGTCTGAATACGCCTAACCGCGTCAGCCGCCCGGTCTGGACAACTTCCCGAAGAATTGAATGCCGCACCCACAGGTTTCGGTGCATGAAGATCGTCAGCAGGCTGACTGTGGAGCCCCGATGGCGATGCCTTCGACTTTATCGCTCCGCCAAGGCTTCCCGTGGACAACTACACCAAAAGTTGACCTCGGGGCTGACCGTAACCGCAGGTCGTCACTGTATGTGACGCCGGAAATAGTCACAAGGGATCATTAGATCATGACCCATAGTGCCCATTCTCAAACGTCTGGTCGCACGCGATTCCTGTCACCTCCGGTCCTGACGATCAATCCGCCACGATGCATGCATCTGAGAAGAATGCGTGTTTCACTCGCTGTATGATCACTAATATCCCGTTCGGGGAGAAGCATGCACATCTGAGCATCTTCGAGCCGAGCGAGGGGACCCTGGTGGTCGTGCCCTCGCTCTCCCTGCCACAGGACGAACTCCGCCGGATCACGGGAGCGAGGTGCTACGAGGAACGGTTGCTGTTCCTCTTGCTGACGCTCCGGCAACCCAGGGTCAAAGTGGTCTATCTCTCATCCGGGCCCGTCGATCCGGCGATCGTGGACTACTACCTGTCCTTCCTGCCCGACCCCGAGGACGCCCGCCGCCGGCTGACGATGATCAGCATGGACGAGCCGGACTCCCAGCCGCTCACCCGCACCGTGTTACGCCGGCGCGAGGTCATCGAGCGCGTGCGCGGCCTGCTCGACCAGGACGCCTGGCTCGTGCCCTTCGTGATGAGCGAGCTGGAGGACCGGCTGGCCGACTACCTGGGCCTGCCGCTGTACGGCCCGCCCACCGAGCTGGCCTACTACGGCTCCAAGAGCGGCTCGCGCGAGATCGGCCGCCAGGCCGGGGTGCCCATGGCCCGCGGGTTCAGCGACCTGCGCACGGTCGCCGAGATCCAGGACGCGGTGGACTCCCTGCCCGGCGAGCGTGTGATCGTCAAGCTCAACGACGGCTACTCCGGCCTCGGCAACGCCATCCTCCCCCGCGACGACTGGTCGGCCATCGACTTCTCCGCCGAGGGCGAGACCTGGGACTCCTTCATGGGCAAGTTCGCCGAGCGCGGCGGCGTCGTCGAGGAGTTCATCGAGCACCGCCCGCTCTACTACCCCAGCGCGCTGGCGCGCATCACGCCCGGCGGCGACTACACCGTCGTGGCCACGCACGACCAGGTGCTCGACGGCCACGTCTACCAGGGCTGCACCTTCCCGGCCCGCCCCGAGTACCGCGCGCAGGTCGCCGGCTCGGCGCGCAAGATCTCCCGGGTGCTCGCCGAGCGCGGCGTGGTGGGCCTGTTCGGCATGGACTTCTTCGCGATGAAGACCGACGCCGGCTACGCGGCCCTGCTGTGCGAGATCAACCTGCGCATCGGCGGCACGACCCACCCGTTCGGCGCGACGCTGCTCACCACCGGCGCCCGCTACGACGCCGGCACCGGCCTGCTCATGGCCGGCGACCAGCCGAAGTACTACACCGCCACGGACAACTGCTACACCGGCTGCCGCGGCGGCCAGACCCCCGCCGAGGTCATCAAGGCCGTGCACGCCGCCGGGCTCGGCTTCGACCCGGTCCGGCGCACCGGCAACGTGCTGCACCTGATGGGCGCCATCCCCGAGTACGGCAAGCTGGGCTTCACCTCCATCGGCGACTCCAGGGAGGAGGCCGACGAGCTGCACGCCCTCACCCGGCGGGTCCTTTGCGGGACCGGACGCCCCGAAGGCCGATGACCGCGAGCACCACCGCCAGCACCAGGTTCACCCCGATCAGGATCCCGTGCACGACGTAGAAGCCGGTCGCGTGGCCGTCGGCCAGGTTAAACCCAAGGCTGATCCACTCGAAGATCATGAATGCCGCCAGGGCGATCAGGAATCCGGCGATCTTTCGTGACATCCACATCCGTCAAGTATCGGCGGTGGACGTACGGGGAAGTGTCGGCACATGGTCAAACTCGCGAAGGCTACGCTGAGCCTGCTATGAGGACGAGAATCGGGGCGACCGCGGCCTTCCTCGCCGCGGCCACAAGTGTCGTGTGCGCCGTACCGGCGTACGCGCAGAACCCGCCGGTCGGCGGCGACCTGCTGGGGAGCAGGGGCCTGGTCCGGCCGGAGGGCGTCAAGGCGCCGCCGAAGACGAAGGCCACCTCCTACGTCATCGCCGAGGCCGGCTCCGGCGACGTGCTCGCCGCCAAGGACGCGCACGGCCGCTACCTGCCGGCCAGCACGCTGAAGGCGCTCACCGCCCTCACGCTGATCCCGAAGCTGGACCCCGCCCTGCGGGTCAAGCCCAGCGCCACCGCGGTCAACCAGGAGGGATCCGCGGTCGGCCTGGTGAGCAAGCCGCTCTACAAGGTCGACGACCTGTTCCGCGCGCTGATGATGTCCTCCGGCAACGACGCCGCGATGGCGCTGGCCGAGGTCAACGGCGGGCTGGCCAAGACGCTCCAGGACATGAACGCCGTGGCACACCGCCTGCAGGCCAACGACACCGTCGCCAAGACGCCCAGCGGGCTGGACAAGCCCGGCCAGAGCAGCTCGGCCTACGACCTGGCGCTCATCGCCCGCGCCGGGCTGCGCAACCCGGCCTTCGCCCGCTACATCAGCACCAAGGTCTCCCGCTTCCCGGCGCCGAAGAAGTGGTACGAGATCTCCAACCACAACAAGCTGCTGTGGAACTACAAGGGCATGGTCGGCGTCAAGAATGGCTGGACGTCCAAGGCCCAGGGCACCTTCGTCGGCGCCGCCACCCGCAACGGCAAGACGATCATCGTGGCCATCATGCGGCACGAGGGCTACTTCTGGAACGAGGTGGCCGACCTGCTCGACTGGGGGTTCGCCGCCAGCGGCAAGGTGGTCCCGGTGGGGCGGCTGGTCGAGCCGTTGCCGGACACGCCTGCCGTACCGCCTGCGGCGGCGGCTCCGTCGCCGTCGGCCAGCGCCGTCGCGGCGCCGCTGCTGGACGCGGCGGCGGGCATGCAGGACGGCGGCAGCCGGACCGCCGGCCTGGCCGTCATCGGCGGCGGGCTGCTGTTCGGCACGGTCTGGCTGGTGTACGGCCTGCGCCGCAAGCGGTCACGGGCGCGGTCCTGACCCGAGCATGGGCGACGGGCTCACGGACGCGGTCCTGACTCGGGCATGGGCGCCGGCGAGGGCGGCGGCGGCAGGCCCGCCGTGGCCGTCCACGCGGCGACGTACAGGGTCAGCCGCGCCGAGAAGTTGATCCACAGCAGCAACCCGACCATCACCGTGAACGCCCCGTAGAGCGGGTTGGTCAGGGTGTGCCCGAGCAGCAGCGACGCGAGCTGCTTGAGCAGCCCGAACCCGATCGCCCCGAGCAGCGCGCCCCGCGCGATGACGCGCAGCGGCTGCACGGGCCGCGCGATCCAGCCCAGCACGATCATGAACATCAGCCAGTCGGCCGCCCCCGAGGCCAGCACGCCGGTGAACCAGATCGCCCGCTCCTCGCCCGGCGAGTGGTCGGCCAGCCCCAGCAGGTCGGCCACGAACTCGGTGGCCTGGCTGGCGGCCCCGGCGACCACGGCCGAGACCAGGATCGTGACGCCAACCATGATCAGCGAAGCCAGGTCACGCAGCTTGCCGAGGAAGAAGTTGAGCGGCGGCGTGGTCGTCATGTACATCTCGCGCAGCGCGCCCCGCAGGGCGTCGACCGCGCCGAGCCCGGCGTAGAGCAGACCGAGCAGGCCGATGATCCCGGCGCTGGCCTTGGAGGCGGCGATGGTCTGCAGGTCGAGCTGGTCGGCCACCCCGGGGAGCTGCTTCTTGATCTCGTCGGTGAGCTGGTCGACGAGCGCCTGGTCGTCGGCCAGCACGTAGCCGAAGATCGAGTAGGCCAGCACGATCAGCGGGAAGAACGACAGGAACGCGAAGTAGGTCACCGCGCCGGCCAGCCGGTCGCCGCTCTGGAACTGGTAGCGCTGCACGGTCCTGATCAGGTGGTCCACCCAGCTCAGCCGCACCCGCCAGTGATCGACCAGCCCGCGCCCGCGCGCTCGGGCCGCGTCCAGGCGCTCCATCAGGCGTGGCATGGCTCTCTCCCGGCTTCTTCTCTTCGCACTGCTGCCCTCGTGGCCGTGGTCGTACCGGTCGCGAGGCCGGCGATGCTCCTGCGGTCGCGCCGGGCCAGGACGACGACCAAGTGTGCCACCGCCAGCCCCAGGACCGACAGCGGACTCTCCAGGGCCGACAGCACCACGAAGGGCAACGGGAAGATCAGGAAGCGGCCGAGCACCGCGCCGCGGCTCGCCGGCCGTCCGGTGCGCGCGTCCACCACGGCCAGGTGCAGCGCCGCCCGGCCCGGCCCCGACCGGTCGCGCCGGACCAGCGGCAGCACCAGCAGGAGCAGCAGGCCGATGGCGTACAGCACCACGTCGCTCCAGAACTCGGCCCAGGCGTGCGCGGTGAGCTGCTGCCAGATCGCCAGCACGATCCACGCCGTCGTCGCGGTGAACCACCACACCGCGAAGTCCAGCAGGTCGCCCAGCACCCGGCGGGTCACCCCGGGCGGGCCGAGGTCCGCGCTCGGCCGCGGCCACGCCGACGGCAACACCTTCGCCAGCGGTACGGCCAGCAGCCAGCCGATCGCCGCGCCCCCGGTGTTGGTGATCAGGTCGTCCACGTCGAACAGCCGGTAGGCGCAGGGGTAGAGCCCCCAGTCCCCGGTGAGCTGGGTGAGCTCGACGGTCAGCGAGAGCACGAACCCGGCGAGCACGGTGAGCCAGAACCCGCGCCGGTAGCGGTAGCGCAGGAAGAAGCCCAGCGGCACGAACAGCACGAAGTTGAAGAAGACCTGCTGGAAGGCCTGCTTGCGGAGCGCGGGTGTGGCGGCCCGCACGATGTCGTCGAGCGAGGCGAGCGGCCGCAGTTGCGGGTGGGCGAGCTGCTGCCGGGCCCGGCAGAACTCCACCGGGTCACTGATTTCGGGCAGGGGGAACAGCGTGAAGGCCACCACCGCGCAGGCGTAGAGCACCATGGCCGCCGCCACCAGGCCCGACCAGCCGCCCACCCGGCCGAACCGGCGGTACTGCCCGGCCACGAAGGGCAGGGCGCCGAGCACGATGAAGAACGGCGCCATGATCAGCGCGATGGCCAGATTCGTCGTGTAGACCCCCACGACCACTGGGTTCCCGCGTGATCACCGGGAAATGACCACGATTGCGCCCGCGAACCCCCCGTTCCGGGGCTCAGGCCGACGGTCCCGAGGCCCGTTCCGCGGCGATGCGCGCCTCGGCCTCCGCCCACGCCACCTCGGCCGAGTCGGCCGGTGCGGTCCAGAAGACGAAGGTCGACTCCTTCATCACCCCGCGCTTGCTCCGCATCCCCGAGCGGTGCGGCTCGGTGGCCGCGTAGCGGTGGATCGCCTGCTTGTCGGTCCAGCTCGACAACGTCCAGAAGATCCGGCGTCCGGGCTGCGCCTTCAATGACACGCCGATCGCCCCCGGCGAGCGCAGCGCCTGCCGCCACAACCGCATGGAGGTCACGAAGAAGCCCGGCACCTGCCAGATCGAGCGCACCTCGAACCGGGAGGCCATGACCGTCATCTCGCCGCCGGCCTCGGCGTCGTTCACCTTGATCCAGGGAATCGTGGGCATCGGTTCCATCCTCTCCAGTCTTATCTTGTCACTGACAAGATGCCACGCCATGGCTAAACTTGTCAACGACAAGATTCGAGCGCGAGGAGTGAGAACGATCAGCACCCGCAGCTATCACCACGGCAACCTCCGCCGGGCGATCCTGGAGGCCGCCGTCGAGGCGATCGGCGAGAGCGGCACCGCCACCTGGAGCCTGCGCGAACTGGCCCGCCGCGCCGGGGTCTCGCACGCGGCTCCCGCCCATCACTTCGGCGACAAGGCCGGCCTGCTCACCGCCATCGCCGCCGAGGGCTTCGAGCTCTTCGCCGACACGCTGGCCGAGGCCGGGGCGGATTTCCTGGACGTGGGGGTCGCCTACGTGCGTTTCGCGGTGGCGCACCGGGCGCACTTCGAAGTGATGTTCCGTCCCGAACTGTACGACCGCGCCGCGCCCGAGGTCGCCGCGGCCCGCGACCGGGCCGGGCAGATCCTGGCCCGGGGCGCCCGCACGCTGCCCACCGGCGGCGTCCAGGGCCGGACCACCTCGCTGGCCGCCTGGTCGATGGCGCACGGCTTCGCCGAACTGTGGCTCAGCGGGGCGCTCCCGGCCGAGCTCGGCGACGACCCGGCGGCGGCGGTCCGCCCCGTCCTCCAAGTGCTCACCGGAGGCTTGCACGATAAATGATGCATGACTTATCGTGCAAAGGTGACCGAGTACGCCGACCTGGGCTCAGCCAAGGCGCTGGCCAACCCGCTGCGCCAGCGCATCCTGCGGCAACTCGCCCTCGACGGCGAGGCCACCGCGACCACGCTGGCCAGGAAACTCGGCGTGACCACCGGCGGCACCAGCTACAACCTCCGCGTCCTGGCCGAGCACGGCTTCGTCGAGGAGCTCACCGGCCGCCCCGGCCGGGAACGCTGGTGGCGTACGGCCCGCCGCAACCTCCGCTTCCCGGTGCACAGCGAGCAGGACCCCGCGATGCGCTCGGCGCTCACCGAGCTCGACGAGCTCTGGCGCAGCGGCGACCAGGAGGCGCTCGGCCGCTTCCTGGCCGCCCGCGACGAGCTGGGCGAGTGGGGGGACGCGCTGCCGTACTCGCGGGGGCGGATCCGGGTGACGCTGCCGGAACTCGCGGAGTTCTTCGAGGAGTACCTGCGGCTGATCGAGCGCTACTCGCGTCACGAGGACTCCGAAGACGCCGACGAGCGACGGGAGGTGCTCACCCGCTTCATCGCCTTCCCGAGCATGTGAGACGGGGCCGCCCGAGCGGCAACTCCGGCGGCCCCCAACGGAAACGCTGCACACGATTCCCAAGGAAAAGGAGAGCAGGTCATGCTGCTCGAAATCAAGCTCGCGCTCTTACTCGCCGTCGCCCCCGCCGACCCCGGCGCCATCAGGGAGGCCATCCAGGGCCTGCCCGACGAGACGGCGACCGCCGCGCTCGTCCGGGTCAACGGGCAGACCCATACCTCCGGCTACGCGGACGTGACCGCCCGCACCAAGGTCGCCAAGACCACGCGCTTCCGGATCGGGAGCATCACCAAGACCTTCATCGCCGCGGCCGCCCTGCAGCTCGTCCACGAGGGCGCGCTCCGGCTCGACGACCCGGTGCTGACCAAGGACGGCAAGCAGATCACCCTGCGGCACCTGCTGACCCACACCAGCGGGCTGTCGCGGGCCAGTGTGCGGGTGGACGACCCGCGCTGGTACCTGAAACACCGTTTCGACACCTACACCCCGGCCGAGCTGCTCAAGCCGGCGCTCGCCGCGCCGCTCGACTTCGAGCCGGGGACGCGGCAGCAGTACAACAACGCCGACTACATGCTGGCCGCGCAGGCCATCGAGCGGGCGACCGGCCGGCCGTACGGGCAGGTGATCACCGAGCGCGTCATCGAGCCGCTGCGGCTGGCGGCCACGTCGGTGCCGGGTACGGCGAGCCGGCTGCCGGAGCCGTACACCCGCGGCTACGTCCGGATCGGCGAGCGTCTGGTCGACGTCACCCGGCAGAACCCGTCGGTGGCCTGGGGATCGGGCGAGATGATCTCCAACGCGCCCGACCTCGATCGGTTCATCCGGGCGCTGTTCCGCGGCCAGGTGGTCAAGGGCGCGGAGCTGGCGGCCATGTTCACCATCCCCGACGTGCCCGCCTTCGGGCCGGGCTGCCCCGGACCCAAAGCCTGCATGGGGATGGGGCTGCAGTCGGCCACCTCCGGCGGCATCACCGTCTGGGGACACGTCGGCGAGCGGCCCGGCTACGCCAGCGGGGTGTTCGCCACCAAGGACCTGGCGCTGCGGCTGGTCTACCTGGTCAACTCCACCGAGTGGTCGCCCAAGGGCGGCAGCCCGGCGGTGGTCCAGAAGATCTACGCCGCGGTCGGCGGCTGAGCGGGGGCGCCCGGCCCGGTGAAGCTCAACTCGGTCACCCGGTCGGCGCCCGCCCGGTCGAGCACGGTGACGCCGGTCGCCGGGGCCAGCGCCCCGGTGGCCCGCGCCCGCCGCACCAGGACCCGCCAGCGCTGGGCGTGCCGGTCGAAGGTGGCGCGAGGCACCACCCGGCCCCGGACCTGCTGGCCTTCCATGGCGGTGGCCGCGTCGACGTCCAGCATGATCAGGTGGAACTCGCGCCCGTGCCGGCGGGCCAGCCAGGCGAAGCCGTACAGGATGTGACTCCAGGTGCCGCGGTTGTGCGCGACGACCGAGTGACCGGCCGCGAGGTTGCGCGCGATGCGGCTGAGATGGGTGCAGTGCACCACGAAGGTGCGCACCGGCTTGGGCGCCCAGGCCAGCGTGCGGGCCCAGCGCAGCCGGGCCTGGCCGGAGTCGATCACGCGCGTCGGGCCGGCCGCCACCGGCCCGGCCTCCTGGCCGGTCAGCCCGTACAGCCGCCGGAGCAGCGTGCTCTTCCCGGCGCCCGGCAGTCCGGTGAGGATGACCAGGGAGCCGGCGGGAAAGCGCAGGCTCCCCCCGGACGTCGTCCCGCCCGCCCCACCGGTGGGCGGGAGGCCGGAGCGGGCGGCCGACGTCAGGTCGCCGGTGGGCCGGGAGCCGGGGGTCATGACCGGGGCCCGCGCGTCAGAGCGCGGGCAGGAAGCCGACCCGGTCGCGCACCTGCTCCATCGTCTGCCGGGCGACCGTACGGGCCCGGTCGGCGCCGACGGCGAGCAGCCGGTCGAGCTCGGCCTCGTCGGCCAGCAGCTTCTCGGTGCGCTCGCGGATCGGCGAGAAGGCCTCGACCACGGCCTCGGCGACGTCCTTCTTGAAGGTGCCGTAGCCCTGGCCCTCGTACCGCGCGACCAGGTCGGGGATGGCCGTGCCGGTCAGCGCCGACTGGATGCGCAGCAGGTTGGAGATGCCCGGCTTGTTGGTCTCGTCGAAGAGCACCTCGGAGCCGGTGTCGGTGACCGCGCGCATGACCTTCTTGCGCAGCGGGCCGGGCTGCTCCAGCACGTCGAGGATGCCCGCCGGGGAGGAGGACGACTTCGACATCTTGGCGGTCGGGTCCTGGAGGTCGGTGATCTTCTCGACCTCCTTCAGGATGTACGGCTCGGGCAGCGTGAAGGTGTCGCCGAAGCGGTGGTTGAAGCGCTGCCCGAGGTCGCGGGTGAGCTCCAGGTGCTGCTTCTGGTCGGCGCCGACGGGCACGCTGTCGGCCTGGTACAGCAGGATGTCGGCGGCCTGCAGGATCGGGTAGGTGAACAACCCGACGCTGGCCGCGCTCTCGCCGAAACGGGCGGACTTGTCCTTGAACTGCGTCATGCGCCCGGCCTCGCCCATCCCGGTGAGGCAGTTCATCACCCAGGCCAGTTCGGCGTGCTCGCGCACGTGCGACTGGATGAAGACGGTGGAGCGCTCGGGGTCGAGCCCGGCGGCGAAGAGCTGCGCGGCCGCCACCCGGGTACGGCGGCGCAGGTCGGCCGGGTCGGTGGGCACGGTGATGGCGTGCAGGTCGACCACGCAGTAGAACGCGTCGTGCGTCTCCTGCAGCGTGACCCACTGACGCACCGCACCCAGGTAGTTGCCCAGGTGGAAGGAGTCTGCCGTGGGCTGGATGCCGGAGAGAACACGAGGTCTGGCCATAGCCCGCAATTGTGTCAGCTTTCCGGGGGCGGCGGCGACTCGATCACGGTGTGGCGCTTGACGTGGACGCGGGCCACGCGCCGCCCGTCGAGGTCGGTGACGGTCATCCGGAAGCCCGGGATCTCCACCTGTTCGCCGAGGGCCGGCACGTGCCCCAGGACGGCCATGACGAAGCCTCCGAGGGTCTCGTACGGCCCGTCCGGGAGCCGGATCCCGGTCTCGCTGGCGAAGTCGTTGAGGTTGGTCAGCCCGTCGATCTCGATCTCGCCGGGCAGCCGGACCGTGTCGTCCTCGGAGTCGTACTCGTCGCGGATGTCGCCGACCAGTTCCTCGACGAGGTCCTCCAGCGTGACGATGCCGGCGGTCCCGCCGTACTCGTCGACCACGATGGCCAGGTGATGCCCCTCGCCGCGCATCTCGGACAGCGTGGACAGCACCCGCTTGGAGGAGGGCACCAGCTTGACCGGCCGGATCGGCACCAGCTCGTGGATCGGCTCGATCCGCCCGGTCAGCACCGGGTCGAGCAGGTCGCGCACGTGCACGAAGCCGAGGATCTCGTCGTATGACTCGCGGTAGACGGGGAAGCGGGAGTGCGGCATCGCGGCGGCCAGCACCGCCGCCTCGGCCAGAGGAGTGTCGGCCTCCATGAACTCGACCTCGGTGCGGGGCAGCATCACCTCGCGCAACTGCCGCTTGCCGGCGGCGAAGACCTCGGCGATGAGGTGCCGCTCGTCGGCGGTGAGCTCGGCGTGCCCGACGACCATGTCGCGCAGTTCCTCGGTGGTCATCTTCTCCCGGTCGGCCTCCGGGTTGCCGCCCAGCAGCCGGACCACCCCGTCGGTGGACTTCGACAGCGCCCAGATCACCGGGCGCGACAGGGTGGCGATCCGGTCGAGCAGCGGCGCGGAGAACAACGCGAAGCCCTCCGCCCGCTGCCTGGCCAGCCGCTTGGGCGCCAGCTCGCCGAGCACGAGCGAAACGTAGGAGATGGCCAGCGTGACCAACACCAGCGCGAGCGCCGGGGCCAGGGCGACCGGGATGTTCCACTGCACGAGCAGCGGCTGGAGCTGGGTCGCGAAGCGGTCGGCGCCGAAGGCGGCCGAGAGCATGGTCGCGAAGGTCACCCCGATCTGCACGGCCGACAGGAAGCGGTTGGGGTCGCGGGCGAGCCTGGCCACGCGGGCGCCACGGCGGCCGCGTTCGCTGAGCTTGCGGACCTGGGACTCGCGGAGCGAGACCATGGCCATCTCGGCCGCGGCGAAGTACCCGCCCACCAGAATGAAGAGCAGGACGAGAGCGATGTTGGCGATCAGCACGTTCACGGCGGTGCCAGCGTACTCGGGCGGCGTATGCTGAAGGCAGCCCTACAATTTCCAACTAATTCCAACAGAGGTGAACATGCGACTCCTGGTCACCGGTGGCGCCGGGTACATCGGCAGCGTCGTGGCCGCTCAGCTCCTCGAAGCCGGCCACGACGTGACCGTGCTCGACGACCTGTCCACCGGCCACGCGGACGCGGTTCCGGCGGGCGCGCGCTTCGTCGAGGGCGACATCGCCGAGGCTCCGCTGGACGGTGTCGAAGCGGTCCTGCATTTCGCCGCCAAGTCGCTGGTCGGCGAGTCGGTGGAGTTTCCTGAGCGGTATTGGGCGAACAACCTCGGCGGCACCCTCAAGCTGCTCGACGCCATGCGCGCCGCGGGCGTCGACCGGATCGTCTTCTCCTCCACCGCCGCCGTGTACGGCAACCCGGAGTCGAGCCCGATCCTGGAGAGCGCGCCCACCCGGCCGGTCAACCCCTACGGCGCCTCCAAGCTGGCCGTGGACACCGCGCTGACCACCTTCGCGGCGCTGTACGGCCTGGGCGCGGTGAGCCTGCGGTACTTCAACGTCGGCGGCGCCTACCAGACCTTCCGCGAGCGGCACGCGATCGAGACGCACCTCATCCCCAACGTGCTGAAGGTGGCCGCGGGCGAGAAGCAGGACGTGTCGATCTTCGGCACCGACTACCCGACGCCGGACGGCACCTGCGTGCGCGACTACATCCACGTCGCCGACCTGGCCCAGGCGCACCTGCTGGCGCTGCAGGCCTGCACGCCGGGCGAGCACCGCGTCTACAACCTGGGCAACGGGACGGGCTTCTCGGTCAAGCAGGTCGTCGAGGTCTGCCGCGAGGTGACCGGCCACCCGATCCCCGCGGTGGTCGGGCCGCGGCGGGAGGGCGACCCGGCGATTCTGGTCGCGTCGTCGGACAAGATCCAGCGGGAGCTGGGGTGGAAGCCGGTGCACTCCAGCATCGAGGAGATCGTCCGCGACGCCTGGACCGCCCTCGTCTGACCGGCTCCTCCACGACGCCCGACGTGTGTTGGACCGCCCGGTTTTCCGGAAAGCCCGGCACGCCGGCCGGATATGTGCTGTCATATCGAAATGTGAGGAACTTTTCACCAAGGGTCACGATGTTTCTCCTTGGCGTCCTCATCCTGATCGGCAGCAGCGTCGCCGCCGCCGGGGTGGTCTTCGCGACCACCGTCACCACCCCGGCCCGGACTCCCCAGCTCTGCACCACCCAAAAGTGAGAAAAGGCACGACCGATAGCATCGGTGGCCGTGCTCCCCCAACCCGGCCCGATCCGGGCACTCACCTTCGCGCTGCTCCCCCGCTCGCTCGGCCGCGGCCTGTTCATGACGGTCAGCGTCATCTACTTCAGCCGCTCCGTGGGCCTGTCCGCCGCCGAGGTGGGGCTCGGGCTGTCGATCGCCGCCGTCGTGGGACTGAGCGCCGGGCTCCCGGCCGGGCGGCTCTGCGACGTGGTCGGGGCGCGGACGATGGCCTTCGCGACCTCCGTGCTCACCGGGGTGCTCCTGCTCGGCTACGCCTTCGTGACCGGCTTCACCGGGTTCGTCGTGGTCGCCTCGCTCGTCGGGTTCGCCGAGGCGGCCGAGATCACCTCGCGCAGCACCCTGGTGGGCTCCGCCGTACCGGCTGAGGAGCGGGTCTCGGCCCGCGCGTACCTGCGGGTGGTCACCAACGTCGGCTGGGCGGTCGGCGGCCTGGCCGCCACCGCCGCGCTCGCCGTCGACACCCGCCCGGCCTACCTGATCATGGTGTACGGCGCAGCGGCCGGCTACCTGCTCGGCGCGGTGCTCATCCTCCGCGTGCCCAAGGCCGCGCCCGCCCCCCGGACCGCCGAGCGCACCGGACCGAAATGGGCGGTGCTGCGCGACCGGCCCTACGCGGTGCTCACCCTCCTGAACGCGGTGCTGTTCGTGCAGCACGGCATGCTCCAGGTGGCCGTGCCGCTCTGGATCGACCACATCGGCGCGCCCGTGGTCATGGTCGCGGTGATCAACTTCATCAACACCGCCGCGTGCATCCTGCTCCAGGTGCGCTTCAGCCGGGGCTCGAACACCATCGCCGGGGCGGCGCGGGCGCAGCGGTGGGCGGGGATCTACCTGACCGGCGCGTGCGTGCTCTTCGCCCTCGCGGCGGGCGCCTCCGGGTGGCTCGTCATCGGCGTGCTGGCGCTCGGCGGGGTGTCGCACGTCTTCGGCGAGCTCACCCAGTCGGCGGGCTCGTGGGGGCTGTCCTACGAGCTCGCGCCCGACGACGCGCTCGGGCAGTACCAGGGGATGTACGGCACCGGGCAGCAGCTCGGGACGGTGGCGGCGCCGGCCCTGCTGTCGACCGTGCTGATCGCCTGGGGGTGGCCGGGGTGGCTGCTGTTCGGCGCCGTCTTCCTCCTGGCCGGCCTCGCCGTCCCCCCGGTGGCCCGCTGGGCAGCCCGCACCCGCCCCGAACCCGCGGTAACCGCGGCCGCCAAGCTTTGAGCCGGCCCCGCCTGTGCCGGGCACCAAGATTCAGGCAGGCCACACAGGGGCGGGGCGTAGGTTCACCGGCAGGCTGCTCAAAGCCGGGGCGTAGGTTCAGGCGGGCTGCTCAGGGCCGGGGCGTAGGTTCAGGCGGGCTGCTCAGGGGCGGGGGCGTAGGCGGGCGACGTTGTTGGCCGGGTGGCGGTCGCCGAGCCGCGTCGAGTACACATTGGCCGTCACCGGCTGGCGCGACGGGCGCAACGCCAGCCGCAGCCGGGCCACCCCGCCCGAGCCGATCTCCCGCAACCGGCACAACACGTGCCCCGCCCGGTGATGGCAGGCCGCCCCGGTCGCCGTCAGGAACCGCCCGGCACCGGTACGAAAGGCCACGAAAGCCCGCTGCGCCGCCCGCGGCCCGCGGTTGCGCACCTCGGCCTCCAGCTCGTACGGCCCTGCGTGACTCAACCGGAGCCGCAGATCCGCCCCCTCGTCCACCGGCGTGCTGGCCACATGGGTGTTGTCGGCCTCGTTGTCGTCCTTCACCTCGGACGTCAGCGTCGCCGTCGCCCGTAGCGGCCCCTTCGCCTTGGCCTGGACGACACCCCCGATGCGCACCTCGCCCGACCCTCCCGCGAGCACGTCCGTCGGCGACGGGCAGACCACCTCGTTCACCGTCCGCCCGGGGCGGCAGGTGGCCACGTTCACGTTCACCACGTCCACCCCGGTGGGGATCGTCACCCGTAGAACCGGTAGCACGGCGTCACCCGGGCCCGCGTTGCGTACCGTGACGCGGTACAGGATGGGCTGCCCGGGCTGGGCCACTCGGGGCTCCGGAGTCACCCGCACGGACAGGTCCGCACCGCCCCACGCCTCGGCGCGAACGACCCCCGGCGCCACTGTCACGACAAGTCCGACCAGACTGGCGAGAAAGCGCCTCATGGTTCAATTCAACGCGGTGACCTGGGAGAACTTGATCTCCGACACGCTTGTGGGGCCAAAGAAACCTCCCACCGCCCCCACATCCTCCCGCACAGGTGGTCACCGGCTTCCCCGCCGCACAGGATCACGCCCCGCCATACCCACATCTAGCCGCACAGGCGGTCAGCGGCTGGCCACCGCACAGGATCATGCCCCGCCGTACCCACACCCCGCCGCACAGGCGGTCAGCGGCTGCCCGCCGCACAGGATCATGCCCCGCCGTACCCACACCCCGCCGCACAGGCGGTCAGCGGCTGGCCACCGCACAGGATCACGCCCCGCCATACCCACACCCCGCCGCACAGGCGGTCAGCGGCTGGCCGCCGCACAGGATCACGCCCCGCCATACCCACACCCCGCCGCACAGGCGGTCAGCGGCT
>NZ_JBITIW010000001.1:855671-1282495 GCF_044459405.1 Nonomuraea sp. NPDC050328
TGGCCGCCGCACAGGATCACGCCCCGCCATACCCACACCCCGCCGCACAGGTGGTCGGCGGCTGGCCGCCGCACAGGGTCATGCACCGCCGTACCCGCATCTCGCCGCATAGGTGGGCGGGGGCTGGCCGCTGCACAGGGGCGTCCACCGGTCCTCCCTCCCAATGCGGCGAGATGTGGGTACGGCGGGGCATGACCCTGTGCGGTGGGAGAGGGGGGTCGGCGAAGGTGCCTGGGCGGTAAGGAGATGAAAAGACGGGACGTCCGGCTGCGTGCCGGGCGTCCCGTTCAGTTGAGTGCGAGGGTACGAAAGGGGGCTAGATGAGCCCCAGCTCGCGCACCGCGTCCCGCTCCTCGGCCAGCTCGGCCACCGAGGCGTCGATCCGCTGACGGGAGAACTCGTTGATCTCCAGCCCCTGGATGATCTCCCACTTCCCACCCACAGACCGGCACGGGAACGACGACACCAGCCCCTCAGGCACGCCGTACGACCCGTCGGAAGGCAGCGACACGGAGGTCCAGTCGGTGCCGTTGACCCAGTCGTACACGTGGTCGATCGCCGCGTTGGCCGCGGAGGCGGCCGAGGAGGCGCCACGGGCGTCGATGATCGCCGCGCCACGCTTGGCGACGGTGGGGATGAAGGTGTCGCGGTACCAGGCCTCGTCCACCTGCTCGGCGGCGATCTTGCCGCCGACCTCGGTGTGGAACAGGTCGGGGTACTGGGTGGAGGAGTGGTTCCCCCAGATGGTCATGTTCTTGATCTCGGCGACCGGCACCTGGAGCTTGGCCGCGAGCTGGGAGAGCGCGCGGTTGTGGTCGAGGCGGGTCATCGCGGTGAAGCGGTCGGCGGGCACGTCGGGAGCGTGCTGCTGCGCGATCAGGGCGTTGGTGTTGGCGGGGTTGCCGACGACCAGGACGCGGATGTCGCTCGCGGCGTGGTCGTTGATCGCCTTGCCCTGCGGCTTGAAGATGCCGCCGTTGGCGGAGAGCAGGTCGCCGCGCTCCATGCCGGCCTTGCGCGGCATCGCGCCGACGAGGAGCGCCACGTTGGCGCCGTCGAAGGCGACGTTGGCGTCGTCGGTGATCTCGATGCCGGACAGCAGCGGGAAGGCGCAGTCGTCCAGCTCCATGGCGGTGCCCTCGGCCGCCTTGACCGCCTGGGGAACCTCAAGCAGGCTCAGCTTGACCGGGACATCGGCTCCCAGGAGCTGACCCGAGGCGATGCGGAACAGCAGCGCATAGCCGATCTGGCCGGCGGCTCCGGTGACGGTTACCTTGACGGGCGTGCCCATGGGCGTCCCCTCGTTCGCGGATGGATGGTTGCGGTTGGATGTTACCGCCCGTCAGCCGCACGGGGTCAGGGTGGGTTGCCTGTCCTCGGGATCGAATCGCACCCGGTTGAAGTACTGCTTCAGCAGCTTGCCCATCTCGCCGTCGCGGTAGAGCCCGGCGATGATGCCCTGGACGGCCCGGCAGGTGCGCGCGTCGTTCTTCGGCAGGGCCACGGTGTAGGGCTCGTTGGTCAGCCGCAGGCCCAGCACCTCGTACTGGATCGCCTCCCGCTGGGCGAAACCGGCCAGCAGGAGGTCCTCGCCCGGTACGGCGTGCACGGTGCCGGCGCGCAGCAGGTCCATGCAGTCGGCGTAGTCGCGGCCGGGGATCAGCTTCACGCCCTTGAGCCGGCTCTGCACGCTGTAGACCGAGGGGCTGTTGTTGGGGTTGCAGAGGTTCTTGCCCTCCAGGTCGCGCAGTTCGCTGATCTCGCCTTCCGCGCGCACGAGCACGTCGTGGTGGGCCAGGTAGTACGGCCCGGCGAAGGTGAGCTCGCTCTTGTCCGGCACGAAGGTGGCGATCACCATGTCGACGTCGCCCCGGGCCAGCATCTTGGCGCGTTCGGCGCGGGCGACCGGCACGAAGGTGATGCCTTCGGGCGTGGCGCCGAGTTCGGTGGCGATGCGGCGGGCGAGTTCGACCTCCATGCCGGTGAAGGTGCCCGACTTCGGGTCCTCCAGGCTGAGGCCGGGCAGGTCGGCCTTGACGCCGATCACGATCTTCCCGGTCTTCGCCACCCGGTCGGCCAGCGCGGCCGGGATCTTTCCGCCCTTGCCGCCCGTGGTCGGCTCCTGCGTGGGCTGCTCGCCCGCCTCGGCGCCGAACATCAGCGGCAGCCCGCCGTTCATCGCCAGTGCCACCACGGCCGCCGCCACCAGCGCCAGGACCAGGCCGAGCCCGATCCACGGGCCCTTCCTGCGGCGCGTGACGGGCGCCTGCGCCGGCCACTGCGACCGCTCCGTCGCCGGGTCCGCCGGCACGGGCACGTCCAGCAGCGACTGCACGTGGGCCGGCTGCGGCGGGGCCGCGGGCTCCTGGAACGTGGCCCCCGGGGTCGTCGGCCCCGGCGAGGGGGACGCCGGGCCCTGAGCGGTGGAGCCCTGGGGCGCCGTCGGCTCGGCCACGGTCGCCCGCTGCCGGGGGAACGGCGCGGTGTCGTCGCTGACCAGCACCGCGGCCTGGCTCAGCACCGCCTTCGACGCCCCGGCCGCGTCCGGCCGGCCCAGCAGCCGCAGCAGGATCTGGTCCGCCGTCGGCCGCCGATCCGCCTCCTTGGCCAGCGCGTCCCGTACGGCGCCGCGCAACGGCTCGGGCATGGCGCTGACGTCGACCTCGTGGTTGAGGATGCGGTTCAGCACGACCGCGATCGACCCGCCCTCGAACACCGCCTGCCCGGTCGCCGCGTACGCGATCGTCGCGCCCCAGGCGAACACGTCGGTGTACGGGCCGACCTCGTCGCCGGAGATCTGCTCCGGCGCCATGTAGGCCGGCGTCCCGATCGCCCGGCTCGTGATCGTGCCCGTCGAGTCGATGATCCGGGCGATCCCGAAGTCCACCACCCGCGGTCCGTCCGCCGCGATCAGCACGTTGTCCGGCTTGAAGTCGCGGTGCACGATCGACGCCTGGTGGATCGCCACCAGCGCCGTCGCCGTGCCGATCGCGAGCATCTCCAGTTGCCTGCCGCGCAGCGGCCCGTCGGTCTCGACGATCTCCCGCAGCGGCCGCCCGTCGATGTACTCGCTGGCGATGTACGGCGTGTCCCCTTCGAGGTCGGCCTCCATCACCCCGGCCGTGCAGAACGACCCCACCCGCTGGGCGGCCTTCAACTCCCGCGCGAACCTCGACCTGGCGATCGCGTCACCCGTGAACTTCACGTGCAGCAACTTGATCGCCGCGCGCTCCCCTTGCGCGGTCTCGCCCAGATAGACGATCCCTTGGCCGCCTTCGCCGATGCGCCCGGTCAGCCGGAACGATCCCAGCTCTGCGGGATCGCTCGCCACCAGCGGCGCGATCTGCGGCATTCGTCATCCCCACGTTGCACAAAGCCTGACGAGGCAAACTTTACGACGCTCAGGAAGTTCACAGGGACTCGTTAACGCTTCGAGACGTCACAGTTCTCCGACGAAGCCGACAGCGCCGAGCCGTCCTCGCCCGGCTTCGCTTCGATCGTGGTGCTTCCCCACCAGGTTCCGACGGTCGCCGCAAGGCGGAACGGCACCCGCCTGGACTTCCGGCAGTGGGGCCCGGCGTAACGGAGGCCGACGTCGACCACCTCGCCGGGACCGATGCGGGCCGGGAAGTCGGCGTTCAGCAGGCGAAACTCCGTGAGCGAGTTCCCGACCGCGGTCAGCTCGACGGGCAGGGGGCCGTCGTTGCGCACTCGCACGTCCACCTGCAGGAGCTGGCCGGTGTCCCACGTCATGCCCGGCCCTTCCCGCACCAGTTCGACGGAGAGCTGGGGCACGACCAGCCCCTTGACCCAGGGCATGACGGCGACCACAGCCGCCAGCGCCAGCCCCGCGACCGTCCACCGCGCGTACCGCTTCTCCCGCACTCCCGCTCCGATCCGGAAATTCGGCGTGCTAGATCGACAAACTATGCCGTTGCTACCGTAACCCCCGTGATCTACGAAGCGGCGGTACTCGTGGTAGGAACCGCCGCAGGACTGCTGTGGGTGCAGAGCGAGCCGGATCAGCCGCAGCCCGCCCGCCTGGCGCGCTTCGCCAGGCTCCAGCGATTGCCGCCCGGCTTCTTCTCCCCCGGCGTCTGGCACTACCTCCGCGTCACGCGGCTGTGGCGCGGCGTCGGGCTGACGGCGGGCGCGGTCGTCTCCGCGCTGCAGTTCGGGATCTACGCCTCACCACTGCTGCTCGGCTGGTTCGCCGGGGTTCTGGTGGCCGAACACCGCCTGGCTCGCGCGAGGCCGAGGACGCCGCCCGCGCGGGTGGCCCTGCTCTCGCCCGCCGCCACCGCCTTCTGGTCGGTCTGCCTCGGTGTCACCGTGGGCCTCCTCGTCCGCGTGGTCATCCTCGACCCGGCGGAGCTCACGGCCCGGCTCGGCGCGTTCGCCGCGCTGGCGGTGCTGCTCGCCGTACTGTCCCTGCTGAGCCGCCTGCACACCGCGCACGAGTACGTCGACGAGACCGCCGTCCGCGCCCGTTCGGCCCAGGTGCTGGCCACCGGAGGCGGGGTGAGCACGGTGTGGCTGGCGCTCGGCGCGGCTCCGCTGGGACCCGCCCTGGGCATCGCGGCCTCGGCGCTCTCGCTCGTCGCGCTGTTCATCGGCACCCGCCCGGCGACCGGCCGCCCGAGCTCGCGGCCCTGGTGGATCCCGGCGAGCGCCGGCCTGGTCCTCGCACCGGCGGTGGCGCTGATCCCGCCCGCGCCCGGCGCCCAGGTCCACATGGGCGTGCAGTACGCCACCCGCCAGGCCTGCTCGGACGCCGGCTGCACCCACTGGGTCCTGGACGGCGGGCGCCCGCTGCCGGAGGCCGACGCCGACCCCTTCGTGATCCACCCGGACGGAACCGCCGTGGTCTACCGGGACCGGACGACCGGCCGCCTCGTCCTACGGGACTTCCTCAAGGACACGGCTCGCGACCTGCCGGGCGACGGCGAGCCCGCCTTCTCGCCCGACGGACGGCACCTCGCCACCACCGGCCACCTGATCGATCTGACCTCGGGCAAGGAGCTGCCCATCCCCGGCCTCGTGCGCGTCGTCGGCCTGAGCGACCGGGCCGTCGTCGGCCTCACCGCGCCGCGCACCACGCTCGACGGCGAGCTCGTCGCCTACGACTTCCAGGGCCGGGTGGTGTCCCGTGCGCCCTTCGACCCGTCCCAGCCCGCCTGGCTGATACCCGGCGGCAAGGAGGTGTTCGTGCTGACCCGGTGGGGCGACGCCGCCCAGATGGAGGTCGCCACCGGCAAGGTCCGCGCACGGCACCGGCTCGACACCGGCGCCTCGGTCGACTTCCGGGGCTGGGACGGCCCGGACCGCGCTCTCATCAGCGACTGGTACACCCTGCGCATCCTCGATCTGGCCTCCGGGAAGCTCTCGCGGGCGCCGGCCGACTACGCCCGCCACACCGTGCACCGCGAGATCCGCTCATGATCCGCCGCCTCGTCCTCGCCCTGCTGCTCGCCGCCGCGGCGGCCTGGTCCCTGCTCCCGCTCGCCGACGCCGGCCGCGATCCCGCCCCGGGCCGGCGCACGTCCCAGGTCGCCGAGCTCGACCGGCAGGCCGGCCCCATCCGGTACGGCTACCGCCCCGGTTGCCTGGACGGCTTCATCGACAGGGACTGCCTGACCTGGCGGCTGGCGGACACGGCGGCTCGCCACTGGGCCCTGCCGGGCGGCGGCGACTCCCTGCGGCTGAGCGGCCGCTTCGCCCTCGTCGGGTTGTGGGAGCAGGGTGTGGTCGTCGTGCACGACCTGACCAGCGGCAAGAAGAGCGAGCACCCGTCCGGGAAAGTCGCGGTCTCCCCGGACGGCACGACGCTGGCCCACCTCTACGGGAGGGTGCTCACCCTCCGGCCCGTCGCCGGCGGGCGCTCCCGCAGGGTCAAGGTCGGCGCCGACCCGGTCTTCCACGGCTGGACGAGCCGCGGCGTGCTGCTGACCGTCGCCCGCCGGTCCGCCGAGCCCGGCCGCCTCCACTGGGCCGAGCTGATCGAGTACTCGCCGGACGGAAAGCGGATGGGAGCCACGCCCATCCCGTCCGGCCTCGCCGGACCGCTCCGCATCTCCCCCGACGGCCGGCGGGCGGCGGCTCCCGGTGTGGTGCTCGATCCGGCCACCGGCAAGGTCCTCCACACCTTCCAGGCCGACGAGGTCGCGGGCTGGCTGGATCACTCGCGGCTGGTCGTCCTCCGGTCCACCCGCTATTGGGTGCTCGATCCGGCGACCGGGACGAGCACGCCCTTCGGACCCGACGAGGCCGCGCCGGGCACCCTGGTCCTGAACGACTACCAGTGACATCCTGGCCAGGTGTTCGACATCGTGCTCTTCGGCGCCACCGGGTTCACCGGAGCCCTGACCGCTCGCTACCTGGCCAAGGCCGCTGGGCCTGAGGTGCGGTGGGCGGTGGCCGGGCGAGATCGGGGGAAGCTGGAGGCGCTGGGGCTCGGGGTGCCGGTGCTGGTGGCGGACGCGCGGGAGCCCGGGGAGCTGGCTCGCCGTACCCGGGTGGTGGCCACGACGGTGGGGCCGTACCTGGAGTACGGCGAGCCGCTGGTGAGGGCCTGCGCGGAGGCGGGGACGCACTACGTGGACCTGACCGGCGAGCCGGAGTTCGTGGACTGGATGTACCTGCGCTACGACGCGCTGGCGGCGAGCACGGGGGCCAAGCTGGTGCACGCGTGCGGGTTCGACTCGATCCCGTGGGACCTGGGCGTCCTGAACACGGTGAACCGGCTGCCGGAGGGCGTGCCGATCAGGATCGACGGGTTCCTGCGCGGCAAGCTGGGCGCGTCGGGCGGGACGTTCGCCTCGGCGCTGGCGATGATGTCGCGGGTGCCGCAGATGGTGGAGGCGCACGGGCAGCGCAAGGCGGCCGATCCGGTGCCGGAGGGCCGGCGGGTGAGCTCGCGGCCCGGCGGGGTGCGGCACGTGGGCGGCTGGGCGCTGCCGATGCCGACGATCGACGTGCGGATCGTGGGCCGGTCGGCGCGGCTGCTGGACCGGTACGGGCCGGACTTCGCCTACCGGCAGTACTACGCGGTCAAGCGGCTGCCGCAGGCGGTGGCCGCGGTGGCGGGCGCGGCCGGCGTGGCGGCGCTGGCTCAGGTGCCGCCGGCGCGGGAGTGGCTGGCCAAGCGGTTGCCGCGCGGCACCGGGCCGTCGCCCGAGCAGCGGGCCCGGCACTGGTTCGAGGCCACGCTGGTCGGCCGGGGCGGCGGCGAGCGGGTGGTGACGCGGGTGTCCGGCGGCGACGCGGGCTACGACGAGACGGCGAAGATGCTCGCCGAGTCGGCGTTGTGCCTGGCCTTCGACCGGACCCCGGAGCGCGCGGGGCAGCTCACCACCGCGTCGGCGATGGGCGAGCCGCTGATCGAGCGCCTGCGCGCCGCCGGGATCCACTTCACCTGAGCCTGGACCCCGGCCGAGGTCCAGGCTCAGGGCTAGTAGGCCAGGGCCTTGGTGGTGAAGGTCTTGCGCAGGAACGGCGCCTTGAACTTGGGGAAGGCCACCGTCGCCGGGTTGCCGTCCGAGGTGTAGCGCATGTCCGGGTTGGCCTTGAGCCAGTCGAGCCACGCCGTCGAGCAGAACTGCGAGCAGTCGCCCTTCTTGTCCATCGCCTTGATCCGCGGGATGTTGAGCGCGTCGTAGCTCTTGCTGAAAGGCGCCTGCGCCGGGGTGTAGCCGGCGAGGAAGACGCCCTGGTGCTCGTAGCCGTCGCCCTTCTGCGCCCACGCCTGCTTGCGCGGCTGGTTGCCGTACGGCAGCGCCAGCGTGACCGGCTTGTGTGACACCAGGTCGCCGACCATCTTGCCGATCGAGCCGAGCTGCTTGGACACCTCGTCCTGGGAGCGGGTGCGCAGGTTGACGTGGTCGAGCGTGTGGTTGCCGATGTCGAACCCGTTGTCCTTGAGCCACAGCAGCGTCTGGGCCTGTTCCTCCCTGGTGGTCTTGCCGAACATGTCCCGGGTCACGTAGAAGGTCGCCACCGGCCGGAAGCCGGGGTGCTTGGCGGCCGCCTCGCGCAGGATGGCGACGGCGGTGTCCTTCTTCGGCACGCCCATCTCGTCCAGCGTGAGCTGGGAGGGCGAGGAGTCGTCGAAGGTCAGCACCACCGGGTGCTTGCCGGCCGGGATGTCGATCTTCCCGGTGACGTACTCGGCCGCGGTGATGGGCACGTACCCGTCGGCGGCCAGCCGGTCCAGGTCGGCCCTGAACTTGGCCGGCGTGCGGTCGTCGTCACTGCCCGGCTTGTCGACGATCCTGTGATACATGAGCACCGGGATCTGCCCGAGCTCGTTCGCCTTCACCTTCGCCGCGGCGGCGGCAGCGGCCTTCGCCGCCGCCGCGTCCTTGGCCTGTTTGACCTTCGCCGCGTCCTGTTGCGGAACCGCCTGTGTCGCCACCTGTGAACTGCATCCGCTCACCAGGGCGACGGCCACGATCATGATCCGTGCGCGCATGAGAGACCCCCCGACTACTCCATGTGCCGGAGGTTCTACCCAGAGCTACCCCATAGATCACTTACGGCTTGCGGGCGACTCCGGCCGACAGACCCAGCCGCTCGATCTGGGCGGCCAGCTCGGGCAGTTCCGGCCGCCACTGCGGCACGTCCACCAGGCCGGGTTCGAGCACCTCGAAGTCGCCGAAGAAGTCGAGGATCTCCTTGCGGGTGCGGACGCTGAGCGGGGCGTTGGTCCGCTTGTAGACGTTCACCCCGTCGTAGTCGCCCTCCTCGTCCCAGGTGCCGTGGGTCAGGGCCAGGAAGCTGCCGGGGGCGAGCCGCTCGCGGAAGGTCGCGACCAGGTCGTGGGCGCCTTCGGGCAGGAAGTGCAGGATCGCGATGAACAGCACGCCGACCGGGCGGTCGAAGTCGAGGTGCCGGGCGGCCTCCGCCAGGACCGTCTTCGCCTGCCGTACGTCCTCCTGGAGCAGGACCGCGCCGGTGTTCTCCAGCAGGGCGCGGCCGTGCGCGGCCACGACCGGGTCGTGGTCGACGTAGACGACCTTCGCCTCGGGGCCGGCGATCTCGTGCACGTTGCCCGCGGCGGGCAGGCCGGTGCCGAGGTCGAGGAACTGGTCGATCCCGGCCTCGCGCATCACGCGGACGGCCCGTCCCAGGAAGGCGCGGTTCTCCCGCGCCATGGTCTTGATCTCGGGGAAGGTCTCCAGGACCTGCTCGGCCGCGACTCGGTCCACCTCCAGGTGGTCCTTGCCACCGAGGTAGTAGTCGTACATGCGGGCCACGCTGGGGGTCGTGAAGTCGATCTCCACTGCGCCTCCTCGTCTCACTCGGGAGCCTAGCCGCAAATGATCGAATACCGGGCTGTCGCAGCGAAGCCCGCCACCGGATATCTTGATGTCAAGCAATCTCGCATACGTGGAGCGGAAATCCCGTGACTGATTCGACCATCATTTACACGCATACCGACGAGGCCCCTGCCCTGGCGACGTACTCGTTCCTGCCTGTGATCCAGGCGTATGCCTCCACTGCCGGGGTGCGGGTGGAGAGCCGCGACATCTCCCTGGCTGGGCGGATCATCGCCAGTTTCCCCGAGCGGCTGACCGAGGAGCAGCGCATCGGCGACGCGCTGGCCGAGCTGGGTGAGCTCGCCAAGACGCCCGAGGCGAACATCATCAAGCTGCCCAACATCTCCGCGAGCATCCCGCAGCTCAAGGCGGCCGTCGCCGAGCTGCGCGAGCAGGGCTACGACCTGCCGGACTACCCGGAGAACCCGCAGACCGACGAGGAGCGCGACATCCGCGCCCGCTACGACAAGGTCAAGGGCAGCGCGGTCAACCCGGTCCTGCGCGAGGGCAACTCCGACCGCCGCGCCCCCGCCAGCGTGAAGGCCTACGCCAAGGCCCACCCGCACCGCATGGGCAAGTGGAGCGCCGACTCCAAGACCAACGTCGCCCACATGACCGCCGACGACTTCCGCTCCACCGAGCAGTCGGCGATCGTCGAGCGGGCCGGCGCCCTCAGCATCGAGCTGGTCACCCCCGAGGGGACCAGCGCGCTGCGCGAGCCGGTCAAGGTGCAGGAGGGCGAGATCGTCGACGCCGCCGTGATGCGCGTCGCCGCCCTCCAGGAGTTCCTCAAGGCGCAGGTCGCCCGGGCCAAGGAGGAGGGCGTGCTGTTCAGCGTGCACCTCAAGGCCACCATGATGAAGGTCTCCGACCCGATCATCTTCGGTCACGTCGTGCGCGCCTTCTTCCCGAAGACCTTCGCGAAGTACGGCTCGCAGCTCAACCCCAACGACGGCCTGGGCGGCATCCTCAAGGACGCGAGCGACGAGGTCAAGGCCTCCTTCGAGGCCGAGCTCGCCGAGGGCCCTGCGCTGGCGATGGTCGACTCCGACCGCGGCATCACCAACCTGCACGTGCCGAGCGACATCATCGTCGACGCCTCGATGCCGGCCATGATCCGCCAGTCGGGTCACATGTGGGGCCCCGACGGCAACGAGGCCGACACCCTCGCCGTCATCCCCGACAGCAGCTACGCCGGCATCTACCAGGTCGTCCTCGACGACTGCCGCGCCAACGGCGCCTACGACCCGGCGACCATGGGCTCGGTGCCCAACGTCGGCCTCATGGCGCAGAAGGCCGAGGAGTACGGCAGCCACGACAAGACCTTCGAGATCCCGGCCGCCGGCGTGGTCCGCGTCAGCGACCAGGACGGCAACGTGCTCTTCGAGCACGAGGTCGGCAAGGGCGACATCTGGCGCATGTGCCAGACCAAGGACGCCCCCGTCCAGGACTGGATCAAGCTGGCCGTCACCCGCGCCCGCGCGACCGGCGACCCCGCGGTCTTCTGGCTCGACGCCGAGCGCGCGCACGACGCCAGCCTGATCAAGAAGATCGACGCCTACCTGCCGCAGCACGACACCGAGGGTCTCGACCTCCGCGTGCTGGCCCCGGTCGAGGCGATCAAGGTCTCCCTGGAGCGCATCCGCCGCGGCGAGAACACCATCTCGGTCACCGGCAACGTGCTGCGCGACTACCTGACCGACCTGTTCCCGATCCTGGAGCTGGGCACCAGCGCCAAGATGCTCTCGGTGGTCCCGCTGATGAACGGCGGCGGCCTGTTCGAGACCGGCGCCGGCGGCTCGGCGCCCAAGCACGTGCAGCAGCTCGTCAAGGAGAACTACCTGCGCTGGGACAGCCTGGGCGAGTTCCTGGCGCTCGCGGTCAGCTTCGAGCACCTCGCGCAGAGCACCGGCAACGCCCGCGCGCAGATCCTGGCCGACACCCTCGACCGGGCGACCGCGACGCTGCTCAACGAGAACAAGTCGCCGGCCCGCAAGCTCGGCAGCATCGACAACCGCGGCAGCCACTTCTACGTGGCCCTCTACTGGGCCCAGGAGCTGGCCGCGCAGAACGACGACGCCGAGCTGGCCCAGGCCTTCAGCGCGCTGGCCAAGACGCTGGCCGAGCAGGAGGAGACCATCGCCGGCGAGCTGCTCGCCGTGCAGGGCTCCCCCGTCGACCTCGGCGGCTACTACCAGCCCGACCCGGCCAAGGCCGAGGCCGTGATGCGCCCGTCGAAGACCTTCAACCAGGCGCTCGCCGGCCTGTAACCGCTGTTCAGGGCCCGCCCAGCAGCTTCAGCAGGGCGGGCTTCAGCACGTGGCCGAACTCCATGAACAGGGCCACGCCCACGAGGCCGGCGCCGAGCAGGCTCGTCACGATCATGTCCGCGCGCCGGCTCCGGACCGCCAGTTGCCCGCCGTACCCCGCGAAGCGCAGCGCGGCGGCGACGAGGAGCACCGAGCCGAGGGCGAACGCGCCCCACTCGGCGTCCACGAAGAAGATCCCGAGCAGGGCGACGCCCGCACCCGCCGTCACCAGCGGGTACGGGCCCCAGGTCTCATCGCTCGTCAATAGGCTTCCACTTCTGGTCTCGCTCGCCGATGTACTCGCTGTCCGGCCTGATCAGGCGGTTGTCCGCGTGTTGCTCGATCACGTGGGCCGTCCAGCCCGACATCCGGCTGACCGAGAAGACCGGCGTGAACAGGTCCGTCGGGATGCCGAGGTAGTGGTAGACCGAGGCAGCGTAGAAGTCGACGTTGGGGTAGAGGCCCTTCGTCTCGAAGACGACCTCCTCCATTTCCTTCGACATACGGTAATACTTCGGGTCGCCTGAGGCCGACAGTTCCTCCGACATCCGGCGCAGGTGGGTGGCCCGCGGGTCCTCGGTCTTGTAGACGCGGTGACCGAAGCCCATGATCTTCTCGCCGGCGGCGAGCTTCTCCCGGACCGTCTCGGCGACGCGGCCTTCCTCGATGGACTCCAGCGTCTTCATGACCTGCTCGTTGGCGCCGCCGTGCAGCGGGCCCTTGAGCGTGCCGATGGCCGCGACGATCGCCGAGTGCATGTCCGAGAGCGTCGCCGCGCAGACGCGGGCGGCGAAGGTCGAGGCGTTCATCGTGTGGTCGGCGTGCAGCACCAGGCACTCGTCGAACAGCTCGACGTGCCGCGGTTCCGGCCGGCGGCCGGTCACCTGCAGCAGGAAGTTGCCCGCGATGCTCAGCTCGGGGTCGGGATCGGGTACGGCACGGCCGTTGCGCGCGGCGTGGTAGCGCGCGACCAGCAGGGGTTGCTGGGCCACCAGCCGGGCCGCCTTGCGCAGGTTGGCGTCCGGCTCGATGGAGTCCTTGTCGGGGTCGTCGGCCCCGGCGAGCGAGACCAGCGAGCGCAGCGCCTCCATGGGCTTCTGCTTCTCGGCGATCTCCTCGACGTTCTGCGCTACCAGCGCGCCCAGCTCGCGGCCGCGCACCAGTTCCTCGCCGTATCCGGCCAGGTCCTGCCTGGTGGGCAGCTTGCCGCGCTGCAGCAGGTAGGCGGTCTCTTCGAAGCTCGCGCGGCCGCCCAGATCGTGGATGTCGTATCCGCGGTAGAAGAGGCGACCGGCCTTCCCGTCGATGTCGCTCAGCGCGGTGGACGCGGCGACGACATCGGCGAGGCCTTTGGTGGGCTTGTCCGCCATAAGTGGATCCTCCGCTTATCTCGCTCGAAGTCTACCGGTGAGCAGGCAAAACCGACGGAGACGCCCCACGCCAATTTCACGCGGGATTCTCCTTATGGCAAAGGCGATTCCCCATCGCCCCGTCTGGGTAAGCCGGAGCTGTAGCGAAAGTAATGGCAGCCTTCCCAAGGAGGAACCGCCGTGGAGGGGCCCTTCATTCGCATCGAGGACACCGGCGACGTGGTCCCGTTGCGCCCCGAGATCACGACGGTCGGGAGGGGCCGGGGGGTGGACATCCGGCTCACCGACCCGAGCGTGTCTCGGCTCCACGCCGAGTTCGTGCGCCGCGGACCCTACCTGTACGTCGTTGACCTGGGCCTGTCCCGCAACGGCACGCGGGTGAACGGCAGGCCGATCGCCCGGAGGGTCCTCGACGACGGCGACGTCGTCTCCTTCGGCGCGGCCCGCTGCCGGGTCAACGGCATCCCGCGCGAGGACTTCGCGCCCGAGGTGGAGCTGCGCCGGGCCGCCGCTCCCGAGCTGACCAGGCGCGAGGTGGACGTGCTCACCTCGCTCTGCCGGCCCGCCCTCTCGGACGAGGCCTTCGTCGCGCCGGCCACCGCACGGGAGATCGCCGACGACCTCGTCGTCACCGAGGCCGCCGTCAAGCAGCACCTGCTGCGGCTCTACCAGAAGTTCCGCATCCCGGAGGGCACCAACCGGCGCACGCGCCTGGCCAACGAGGTCGTGGCGCTGGGGCTGGTGCGGCCGACCCCCGTGGTGCCGCCGCAGCGCTCGGCGGGCGCGACCCCGGAGTCGCAACCGGTAGGACGTCGCGCTTCCTGAGAACCTTTCGGGACTTGCGCGCATCACACCAGTAGGGGCGGGATTCCTACTGGGGGTAATGAATGCGACTGCTGGTCGCCGGAACGCTTTGCGCTGCCGTTTTCCTGTACGGCTCGGCAGCGCACGCGACCGTCAAGAAGCGCGTGGACTGCAAGGTCGACAAGTGCGTGGCGCTCACGTTCGACGACGGTCCCAGCGTGCACACCGGCCGGCTGCTCGACCTGCTGGAGAAGCACGGCGCCCGCGCCACGTTCTTCGTGACCGGGCAGAACACCCGCGGCAACCACCGGCTGCTGCGGCGGATGGTCCAGGAGGGCCACGAGATCGGCACGCACACCCAGAACCACCCGGATCTGACCAGGTTGTCGGCCACCCGGGTGAAGAAGGAACTGCACGGCCCGATCCCGGACATCGAGGCGGCCGGAGCGCGCGTGACGCTGGCCCGCCCGCCGTACGGGGCGACCAACGCGAAGGTGCGTGGCGTGATGCGGGAGATGGGCCTCGTCCAGGTGCTGTGGGACGTCGACCCGCAGGACTGGCTGGTCCGCGACGCCCGGCGGGTGGCCGGGCGCATCCTCAAGCAGACCGGCCGGGGCGAGGTGGTGCTCGCCCACGACATCCACAAGACCACCGTGGACGCGATGCCCAAGGTGATCAAGGCGCTGCAGAAGCGCGGCTACCGCCTGGTCACCGTGTCAGAACTGCGCGGACTGGTGCCTCCGCTACCGGCTCCGGAATCCTGAGCGGTCCCGCGCCCGGGGTGATCGTGCCCAGGACGCGCGGGCCGGACGCGCCCGTGCAACTGGGCACGGTGGCCGGCAGCCCGTGCGCGGTCAGCCAGCCGAACAGCGAGAAGGCGATCGCCTCCTTCTCGTCGGCGAACGGGCTCACCGTCACCTCGGCGCTCACCCGGTCGCGGAGCATCCCCATCAGCGTGGGGTTCCGCGCACCGCCGCCCGAGACGACGACGCCGGCCAGGTCGTGCCGCCTGACCTCCGCGGCCACCGTCTCGGCGGTCAGCGCGGTGAGCGTCGCGACCAGGTCCGCCTGCGGCAGCCCGGTCGGCAGGTAGTCGGGGGTGAACAGCTCCTTGCCGGTGCTCTTGGGCGGCTCCAGCCGGTAGTACGGCTCCTCCAGCAGCTTGGCCAGCAGGTCCTGCCGTACCTCCCCCGCCGCCCCGAGCGCCCCGTCCCGGTCGTACGGCGGAGCCGCCGCGTCGATGAGCGCGCACCCGGGCCCGGTGTCATACGCCAGGGCGGCGTCCCGCACGGTGAGGTTGGCGATGCCGCCGATGTTCAGCGCGCCCCAGCGGGGCGGCAGCATGAGGAGGTCGAGGTAGGAGACCAGCGGCGCGCCCTGGCCGCCGGCGGCGACGTCGCGAGCCCGCACGTCGGAGACGACCGGCGTGCCGGTGCGCTCGGCGATCCACGCCGGCTGGCCGAGCTGGAGCGTGCCGTACACGCGCCCGTCCTCGACCCAGTGGAACAGCGTCTGCCCGTGCGAGCAGATGAGGTCGACGTCCCGGCCTTCGGCGGCCTGGACGGCCGCCTCGGCGAAGGCCTGCCCGATCAGGGTGTCGAGCGCGCAGACCTCCGCCAGGTCCACCCGGCCCGGCGGCAGCGCCCGCAGGATGCGGGCCCGCAGCTCGGGCGGGTAGGGCAGCTCCCCGGCCTGCTCGACCACCCCGGTCAGGACGCCGTTGTCCAGTGACCAGTCCACGACGGCACTGTCGATCCCGTCGTGGGAGGTGCCCGAGATCAGGCCGAGGACGCGCATCTAGAAGATCACCCGGTGTCCGTTGCTGGGCCGGCTCACCCGGTTGGCGCGGTCGACGGCGAGCGCGTAGTAGTACTGCCCGCGCTTGCCCTCCGGGTCGGTCCACGTGATGTGCCGGTCGCCCGGGAGCACCGCGACCAGGTTGGCGGCGTTCTCGAACTGCTCGGCGGAGGGCCGGGAGTCGAAGCGGAAGACGGCGAACTGGAACGGCTCCTGCGGGCCCGTGGCCACCACCTTCACCTCGACGCCGCCCGACGTGGTGCGGGCCTGGGCGACGACCGCGCGGTGCGGACGCCGGCCCGAGGCGAGCCGCGGCAGCACCGGCGACAGCGCCGGCCGCTGGTAGTGGTCGGCCACGGCCGTGGTGATCGAGGTGAGCCGGTCGGCGCGCACGTCACCGGCGCTGAACCAGATGTCGCCGGTGATCTGCGGGTGGCTCTGGTTGAGCGTGAGGTGCTTGGACAGCTCCTTCGGGTCCTGCCACTGCGGCGCCTGCGCCGGGTCGCCCGCCTTGTAGGCGGCCTGGCCGATCCACAGCAGCGTGCCCGTGCCGTCGGCCACGTCGGACCACCACGGCACCAGCTTGGCGTAGTCGGCCGGCGGCTGGCCGATGTACCAGTAGAGCTGCGGCGCGATGTAGTCGAGCCAGCCCTTCTTCACCCAGCCGCGGGTGTCGGCGTGCAGGTTGTCGTACGACTGGCCGCCGTTGGTGTCCGAGCCGAGCGGGTCGGTGCCCTTGTTGCGCCAGATGCCGCTCGGGCTGATGCCCCACGCGATCTCCGGCTTGGAGGCCAGCACGCGCTGCTGCATCTCCTGGACCATGAGGTCGACGTTGTTGCGCCGCCAGGCCGCCAGGTCCGGGAAGCCCGCCCCGTACTTCGCGAACGCCTCGGCGTCGTTGAAGGCGGTGGAGTTGGTCGGGTAGAAGTAGTCGTCGAAGTGCAGGCCGTCGAGGTCGTAGTTCTCGATGGCGTGCATCATCGCGTCCTGGCAGAACTTGCGCACCTCGGGCATGCCCGGGTTGTAGTAGAGCTTGCCGCCGAACGGCAGGATCCACGTCGGGTTCTTGCGGCCCGGGTGGTCGGGGTGCAGCTTGTTCGGGTCGGCCTGCATCGAGACGCGGTAGGGGTTGAACCACGCGTGCAGCGACAGGCCGCGCTTGTGCGTCTCCTCCACGGCGAAGCCCAGCGGGTCGTAGCCCGGGTCCTGGCCCTGCGTGCCGGTGATGTACTGCGACCACGGCTCGTACGGCGAGGGCCAGAAGGCGTCGGCGGTGGGCCGGATCTGCAGGAAGATCGAGTTCAGCTTGCGCTGTTCGGCCAGGTCGAGCCAGGCCAGGTACTCCGCCTTCTGCTCGTCGACGGTCAGTCCCGGCTTCGACGGCCAGTTGATGTTGAGCACCGAGGCGATCCACATGCCGCGCATCTGGCGCAGCGGCGGCGTCCAGGCCGCCCTCTCTGCGCTCGCCTGGGTCGCGGAGAACGGAACGGCGGTGGCCGCGGCGGCGAGGGCGAGGCCGCGGAGTACGGTGCGTCGGGAGGGCGCGCTCATCGTGAACTCCTGGGGGGTGTTGTCATCGAGGGTGACGATGACAGAAAATTACCTTCCGATCAATATTGATGAAGGAAAATGTCATGCTGAGCCGGCTGGCCCTGACCGTCCTGCAACCCGGATTCGACGGCACCACCGCGCCCGACTGGCTGCGCCATGCGCTGGACCAGGGGCTGGGCGGCGTCGTGCTGTTCGCGCGCAACCTGCCCCGGCGCGAACTGGTCGACCAGATCCGGGCGGCCAACCCGGACACGATCGTCGCCGTGGACGAGGAAGGCGGCGTGGTCACCCGGCTCGAAGCCCGCGAAGGCAGCTCCTTCCCCGGCAACCGGGCCCTCGGCGTGGTGGACGACCTCGCGCTCACCGAGCGGGTCGGGCGGGAGATCGCCACCATGCTCGCGGCCTGCGACATCACCCTCAACTACGCGCCCTCGGTGGACGTCAACGCCAACCCGGCCAACCCGGTGATCGGCGTTCGGTCCTTCGGGCCCACCGCCTCGCTGGTCTCGCGGCACGGGGCCGCCTGGATCCGGGGGCATCAGGGGGCGGGGGTGGCGGCTTGCGCCAAGCACTTTCCGGGGCATGGCGACACGGTCACCGACTCGCACCTTGCTTTGCCCACCGTGCACGCTTCCTTGGACACCTTGCTCGAGCGCGACATCGCTCCTTTCGAGGCGGCGATTGCCGCAGACGTAAAAGCCATCATGTGCGGACATTTGCTGATTCCGGCGCTTGATCCCTCGGGGCCGGCGACGCTCAGCCGTACCACCCTGACCGGCCTCCTTCGCGACCAGCTCGGCTTCGACGGCCTGCTCGTCACCGACGCCATCGAGATGCGCGCCGTGGCCGCCCTGCACTCCCCCGGCGACATCGCCGTCCGCGCCCTCGCCGCCGGCGCCGACGCCATCTGCGCCGGGCTGGTCACCGAGGACGAGCTCTACGCCCTCCGCGACGCCATCGTCGCCGCCGTCCGCAGCGGGGAACTCCCCGAGGAACGCCTCGCCGAAGCCGCCGCCCGCGTCGAAGCCCTCGCCTCCTGGTGGACCAAGCACCCCCGCCCCGCCGCCCCCCTCGGTGGACCTCCCGTGACTCCCGGGGAGGGCGAGCCTGCCGGGACCTATGCCGCCCGGGCCGCCCTGGAGATCACCGGCTCCACCCGTCTGGCCGCCCCACCCCTGGTCGTCGAGATCAGCCCCCGCCACAACCAGGCCGTCGAGCCAGGCACCCCCACCGGCCTCACCGTCGCCCTCGCCGCCCGCCTCCCCGGCACCGACCACCTCCGCGTCCCCCTGGGCGCCCCCCTCCCCACCCTCGACGACCGCCCGGTGGTGCTCCTCGTGCACGACACCGCCCGCCACGAGTGGGTACGGCAGGCGTTGTCCGACCTCGTCACCCAACGCCCCGACGCGATCGTCGTCGAGACCGGCATCCCCGACCACCCCATCGGCGCCACCTACATCGCCACCCACGGCCTGTCGCGCGTCGGCGCCGAGGCGGTCGCCGACTGGCTCACCACATGACCCGTTCCACCCCCACCGCCCCCCGCGACCCGGCCACGAGGTCGACGAAGGAGACCTCATGACGGAACCCGCCAACCCGGTGAGCGCGGTGCGTGCCGTACTCCCCTCCCTGACGCCCGCCGCCCAGTCCATCGCCCGGATCATCCTGGACGACCCCGGCGTGGTGGTGCGCAGCACGATCACCGAGTTCAGCGCCATCTCGGGCACCAGCGAGGCCACCATCGTCCGTACCGCCCGGGCGCTGGGCTACTCCGGCTACTCCCAGCTCCGCTTCGCCCTGGCCGCCGCCGTCGCCCGGGACCAGCCCGAACGCCTCGTCCCCGGCGACCTGGGCCCCGACGACCCCCTCACCGACGTCATCGCCAAGGTCACCCGGGCCGAGTCCGACGCCCTGGCCGACACCGCCGCCCAGCTCGACCCCGACGAACTGGGCGCCGTCGTCACCGCCATCACCACCGCCCGCCGCGTGGACGTCTACGGCGTCGGCACTTCGGGCCTGGTCGCCACCGACCTGTCCCAGAAGCTCATGCGCATCGGCCTGTCCAGCCGCCCCTTCAGCGACGCCCACCTGGCCCTCACCAGTGCCGCCCTCCTCCAGCCCGGCGACGTCGTGGTCGCCGTCAGCTACAGCGGCGAGACCACCGACGTCCTCGTGCCCGTCCGCACCGCCAAGAAGGCCGGGGCGCTCATCGTGGCCATCACCAACAATCCGCGCTCCTCGCTGGCCCTTCTGTCCGACCACGCCCTCATCTCTGCCGGACGGGAAACCTCCTTCCGGCCTGGGGCGCTGGCCAGCCGGATCAGCCAGCTCCTCATCGTGGACTGCATCTTCGTCGGACTGGCCCAGCGCACTTACGACACCGCCGAAGCCGCCCTCAAGGCCACCCGCGAAGCCCTCGAAACCTTCCGCGGCCGCTGACCCCCGAAAAGCTTGAGCCGTCGGGTGGGGCGCGCTTCGCGCGTGCGGGCTTGGGCTCCTCTCCTGGGGGAGCCAAGCTCCCCCATACCCCCTAGCCGGGGGCCTCCCGGCCCCCGGACCCCCGAGTGCGGGGCGGGTTCCGGAGGGGCTGTGTTTTGAGGATTGGCCGTGGGCTCATGGCTGGCCGGGCAGAGGTTGGCCGGCTCGGCAGCCGTACGTCTCGAGGGCTTGAGAACGGCACCGTCCGGTACTGGGAGGGCTCGGTTACGGGGTGGGATGGGGTAGGCGGTAGCCGAGCATTGGCCACAGTTCGTCCTTGGCCTCGTGGGTCTTGTCGCGTTGGGGGTCGCGGTGGAAGCCGGCGTTCAAGGCCACCTGTTGGGAGGGGAGGTTGTCGCGGTGGGCGCGGAGCCACAGTTCCCTCAGACCCACCTCGCGGAAGGACCAGGCGGTGAACAGCCTGACGGCTCGGGTGGCTACGCCGCGGTGGCGGGCGGTGGGGGCTACCCAGTAGGAGAGCTCCCCGACCTGTCCGTCGTGGCGGAGGGCGATGTTGCCCAGGCGGTGGCCGGTGGTGAAGTCGCAGATGAGGAAGCCCTCCTCGGTGGCGGACTCGCGCATGCGGAAGATCGCTGCCTGGACCTCGGCGGTGGTCAGGGTGGGTGGGTCGGTCGTGAACCGTTGGATGAGCGGGTCGCGGACGGTCTCGGCGTACCAAGCGGCGTCCTCGTCGGTCCACTCCCGTAGCCGGATCACGCCGTCGTCCAGGTCGCGGTCGGTCATGGGGGCACCCTGTCAGACGGAGGTTCGCCGTTTCGGTCGAAGGTGGGAAGGCCGGCGGCAGGCCGGCCGTACGGCTTGGGGCTGGCGAGGCGGGTGGCCGGCCGTACGGCTAGGGCTTGGCGAGGCCGCAGTCGGGCATGCCGGAGGTCTTGGTGACCTTGATGTTGTCCAGGGACATCCAGCCGCGCAGGGAGGTGCCCTTGACGCCGGTGTGGACCCACATCTTGCCGTACTCGTTGGTGGTCCAGCAGAAGAAGAGGAGGACGGCGCCCTGGTGGAGTTTGGTGACGGTGCCGCAGCGCTTGCCGGAGTACGGGCCCTTCTTGAGGTTGTAGGAGCCGCGCATGACGCCCCAGCCGGGGTCGAGGTTGGACACGGCGGGGCGGTTGCAGCCGGGGGCGGCTGGCTGGGAGGAGGTGGCGGCGGCGGCCGGGAGGGCGGTGAGGGTGAGCGTTGCGGCGGCGGCGAGGGTGATCAACGGGAGTCTCATGATGGGTGAGATGCGTGGGGTTGGGTTGTGGTTCGGGGCAGTTTGGGGGGAGCGGTCGATTCTCGGTTGCGCGGGGTGGGCGGGTGGGGCTGGACTAGGTGAGATGGCTTTCCCGCGGATACGGGTGGCGGAGGAGGACGCTGTGGGTGAGGGTGAGCGGGCTGGGTGTGAGTGCGGGGCTCGGGGGGCTTGCGTGGAGTACTACCACGCGATCTTGTCTGAGGAGCATCTTGATCCGGTGATGTCCCGGTGGCATGGGCCGGTGGTGTGTGCCTATCTGTTGCAGCATCCGGATCAGGGGCATCCGAAGTATCTGGACAGTCAGTTCCGGCAGTTGCAGTTCTTTCTTGACCAGGGGTTGGAGGCGCTGCATCGGGTGGCGGCGCATCAGGTGGCGCGGAACAACCATCGGGTTCGGGCGGGGTGGGATGAGGAGCCGTTGAAGGGATACGCGGCGCTTCCGGAGGGGCGGCCGACGGGGTTCGGGGCCGCGTTCTGCGAGTTGCCGGTCAAGGACGGGAGCATGGTGCCGGATGGGCATGAGGCTTACGGGCGGCGGATCGAGGCCATCGCTCGGGCGACGGTCGAGGGGTGGCTCGCCATCGCCCCACGCTGACCGGTCGAGGCGGGCTCGCCACCGCCACCCGCTGAATGGTCGGCTCGCCGTCGCCGCCCCGCTGACCGGTGGGGTGACCGCGCGGACCTGCGGGGGCGCGAAGGGGTGGCTGGTAGGGGCAGAGGGCTCAGTTGGTCGGGGGTTCCTCTCCTGAGCCCCGAGGGATGAGGCGGACTGGGATGCGGAGTTCGCGGGGTTCGCGGGTCGGGTCGGCGAGGCGCTTGGCGAGGAGGTCCATGGCGGCGTCGCCGATGGCGACCGGGTCCTGCGCGATGACGGTGAGGCCGGGGCGGAGCAGTTCGGCGAGTTCGAGGTCGTCGAAGGCGACCACGGCGGGCTGCTCGGGGCGGCCGGCGAGGTGCTTGAGGACCTCTGCGGTGATGCGGTTGTTGCCGGTGACCAGGGCGGTGACCGGGTCGGATGGGTCGAACATGGTACGGAGCGCGGCGGCGACGAAGTCGGGGCCCGGGCTGCCGAGCCGTACCTCGTGCTCGTTGACGGGCACGTCGTGCCCGGCCATGGTGGCGCGGAAGCCGGCCACCCGCTCGCGGGCGGTGAAGACGGCCGGGTCGTCGCCGAGGTAGCCGATCCGGCGGTGGCCGTGGTGGAGCAGGTGCTCCACGGCCAGGCGGATGCCGGCGGCGTTGTCACTGAGTACGGCGTCGCAGGCGATGCCCTGCGCGGGGCGGTCGACGGCGCAGATGGCCAGGCCCTCGGCGATGTCGGGCAGCAGGTAGTCCTGGCGCTTGGCGATGGGGGCGAGGATGAGGCCGTTGGGGCGGCGGGCGGTGAAGCCCAGGGCGACCTGGCGCTCGCGGGCGGGGTCGTCGTGGGAGGAGCCGATCATGACGACCAGTTCGTCCTCCTCGGCGCGGTGCTCGACGGCCCGGCCGATGGCGGCGAAGAAGGGGTCGGCGATGTCGCGGACGACGAGACCGATCGCCTGGGTGCGGCCCTGGCGGAGTTCGCGGGCGCCCTCGTTGCGGCGGTAGCCGAGGCGGCGGATGGCTTCCTGGACGCGTTCGAGCGTGTCGGGGGCGACGGTGGTTTCGCCGTTGACGACGCGTGAGACGGTCTTGAGGGCCACTCCGGCGGCCTCGGCCACGTCCTTCATGGTCGGGCGGCGGTGCAGGGCTGACAACGTTATCCCTATCTGCGAGCTGTTGTTGCTCATGGTAACGGGCTGGGGATGACAGCGTTGTCAGGTTTGCGAAGGTCAGGCGGGCGAGGGGCGGCGCCCGGGGTGCCCGCCGGGGCTGGAGAAGGCGGTGGAGGCGGTACAGATGGGGTGCTCCAGCAGCGGGGTGGCGGCGAAGGTGGTGGTTCCAGGCGGCGACGGCGGCATCGAGCGGCCGGCTGGGCCGGGAGCCCCGGCGGACCATGGACAGCGGGGGCGGATGAACCGGCGGACGGTGAACGTCAGAGCTCCAAATGACAACGTTGCCATTCACCGATCAAGGCCCTAGTGTGGCGGTCGTCAGACCCGTACAGTCAGGGAGTCCCCGTGCCTTTTCGCCTGCTGTCCGCCACCTCCACCGACCTGTTCGTCGGCACGGAAGCGGAGCCGTACCAGGTCTTGAGAGTCACCGTCGAACCGGCAGGCCAGGACGTCGAGCTGGAGGTCCGGGGTGAGGGGGTCAGGACGGCGAGGCCGGTGGTCGTGCCCGCGGGGGTGGGCACGGTCGAGGTCCCGTTGCGGATCGACCGGCCGGCGGGCGAGGTCGTGTCCTGCGTTGTCACCGCAGGCGGCGAGAGCCTCGACGCGGAGGTGAGGGTCGAGGAGCCGGGCTGGACCATGTACCTGGTCTCACACTTCCACTACGACCCGGTCTGGTGGAACACGCAGGCGGCCTACACCAGCCCGTGGGAGTTCCTGTCCGGGGACGCGAGCACCCGGCCGCTGTGGGAGCGCAACGCGTTCGCGCTGGTCGAGGCGCACATCGAGCTGGCGTTGCGCGACCCTGACTACAAGTTCGTGCTCGCCGAGATCGACTACCTGAAGCCGTTCTTCGACACCCACCCCGAGCGCCGCGCCGACCTGCGCAAGCTGATGGCCGACGGCCGGGTGGAGCTGATGGGCGGCACCTACAACGAGCCGAACACGAACCTGACCGGCGCGGAGACGACGATCCGCAACATCGTCTACGGCATCGGCTACCAGCGCGACATCCTGGGCGGCGACCCGAGAACCGCTTGGCAGCTCGACGCGTTCGGGCACGACCCGCAGTTCCCCGGCTATCTGGCCGCGGCGGGGCTGACCGGCAGTGCCTGGGCGCGCGGTCCGTTCCACCAGTGGGGCCCGATCAGCAAGAATTTTAAGGAGGCCAAGAACGACGCCACCTTGATGCAGTTTCCGAGCGAGTTCGAGTGGATCTCGCCCTCGGGCTTGGGCGTGCTCACGCACTACATGCCCGCGCACTACTCGGCGGGCTGGTGGATGGACTCCTCGCCGTCGCTGGAGGAGGCGCTGAGCGCGGTCTTCGAGCTCTACCAGGCGCTCAAGCCGGTCGCGGCGACCAAGAACATCCTGCTCCCGGTCGGCACGGACTACTCGCCGCCGAACAAGTGGGTCACCGAGATCCACCGCTGGGTCGCCAGCCGGTACGTGTGGCCGCGCTTCGTCTGCGGCACGCCGCGCGACTTCCTCGACGCCGTGACCGCCGAGCAGGCCACCTTCAGCCCGCAGACGCGCGACATGAACCCGATCTACACGGGCAAGGACGTCTCCTACATCGACACCAAGCAGGCCCAGCGCGCCGCGGAGGTGGCCGCGACCGACGCCGAGAAGCTGGCGACCTTCGCCTCGCTGCTCGGCCTGGGCCGCTACCCGCACGCCGCGCTGGACAAGGTGTGGCGGCAGCTCGCCTACGGCGCCCACCACGACGCGATCACCGGCTCGGAGTCCGACCAGGTCTACATCGACCTGCTCACCGGCTGGCGCGAGGCCCACGACCTGGCCACCGACGCGCGGGACCGCGCGCTCGACGCGCTGACCGCGCAGATCTCCGTGGACGGCCGCAGCGTCGTGGTCACCAACACCTTGTCCTTCGCCCGTGACGGCCTGGTCCGGGTTCGGCCGGCGCCGGGCCTGACGGTCGAGGGCGAGGCGCTGCTGGAGGACGGCGTGCTGACCTTCCTCGCCCGCGAGGTGCCCTCGATGGGCTGGCGCACCTACCCGCTGGTCGAGGGCACGCCCGGCGGCTGGGAGCCGGCGGAGGGCTCCGTCGTCGAGAACGAGCGTTACCGCGTCACGGCCGACCCGGCACGCGGCGGCACGCTCAGCTCGGTGCTCGACCTCGCGGCCGGCCAGGAGCTGCTCACCGGCCAGGGCAACGAGCTGCGCCTGCACGCCGAGTACCCGCAGCACCCGGACATGGGCGAGGGCCCGTGGCACCTCATCCCGACCGGCGAGGTCAGCGGCTCGGCCGAGCGTCCGGCGACGGTCCGGCGGGAGCAGTCCGCGCTCGGCGAGCGCCTGATCATCACCGGCGAGCTGGACGAGCTCGCCTACGAGCAGATCGTCACCCTCTGGGCCGGGTCCGACAAGGTGGACTTCACCACCCGCGTGCTCGACTACACCGGCGCCGACCGGCTGCTCCGGGTGCGCTTCCCGGCCGCCGTGCCCGGCGCGCTGCCGGTCTCGGACGTGGCCGGCGCGGTGATCGGCCGCGGCTTCGCCCTGCCGGAGGCCGACGCCGCCGAGCACCCCTGGACCCTCGACAACCCGGCCAACACCTGGTTCGGGCTCTCCTCCACCGCCCGGGTCGAGCTCGGCGAGGCCGGCGCCCGCGCGATCGGCGTGGCCGAGGTGGTCGTGCCCGCGCTGGCGGACGCGCCCGCCGCCCGCGACCTGGTCGTCGCGCTGGCCCGCGCCGGCGTCACCGCCACCACCTCCAGCGCGCCCGGCTCCCGGTACGGCTGGCTCGACGTCGACTCCAACCTGCCCGACGTGCGCATCATCCTCGGCGGCCCGGAGCACAACCCGCTGGCCGCCGAGCTGCTCGGCCAGGTCTCCCCCACCTTCGCCGAGACGCTCGCCGCCGAGGGCCGGGTCTGGGTGCCGGCCGAGCGGCCCCTGGCGGAGGTGTGGCAGCCCAGCGCCGACCTGCGCGGCCTGCGCTCGCTGCCGGCGCTCATCGTCGCCGACGCGGCCGAGCTGGTCGCCGACCTCGACGACGCGCGGATCGCCGCCACCTGCCCCGAGGGGAGCGAGGTGCTGGAGGACCGGACGGTCGCGCTGCTCACCTACGGCCTGCCGGGGTTCGCGGTCGATCCGTCGGGGGCGCTGCACCTGTCGCTCATGCGCTCGTGCACGGGCTGGCCGTCGGGCGTCTGGCTCGATCCGCCTCGCCGTACCACGCCGGACGGTTCGGGGTTCCAGCTCCAGCACTGGACGCACGAGTTCGCCTACTCGCTGGTCGGCGGCGCGGGCGACTGGCGTGAGCTCAATCTGCCGGCCGCCGGGCAGGAGTACATCACGCCGCTGCTGCCGCGCCTGGTCGACGGGCCGGGCGGCGACCTGCCCGCGACGCACTCGCTGCTGCGCGTCGATCCGGCCCGTGACGTGCTGGTCAGCACGGTCAAGGCCGCCGGCAACCCGCACGCGCACGGCCTGGCCGCCGACGCCGCCGACGGGGTGACGTTGCGCCTGGTCGAGTCCACCGGGCTCGGCGCGCGGGCCGCGCTGCACTCGCCGGTGCTCCCGGTCGGCTCGCTGCTCGCCTCCGACCTGCTGGAGAACCGGGGCGGGCCGGCCTCGTTCGAGCTGGCCGGATCGGAGGTGGCCACCTACCTCGCGCCCGTGCCGCTCACCGCCGAGGGCGAGGAGCTCGGGCTCACCGCCGAGGCCGCCCAGCCGGTCTACAGCCGCTACTGGCTGCACAACAAGGGGCCCGCGCCGCTCGGCTACCTGCCGGTCTCCGTGGCGATCACGCCCGGCCTGGTCACCTCCGCCGAGCCGTTCGAGGCCGAGGTGGTCGTCGCCTCGCACCTGGTCAACGCCGCGCACGAGGGCGTGGTGACGCTGGAGGCGCCCACCGGCTGGAGCGTCAGCCCGGCTCAGCGCGCCTTCCGCGTCGAGCCGGGCGGGCACCTGCGCTTCCCGGTCACCGTCACCCCGGCTCCCGGTGCGGGCGGGCTGCACTTCGTCGCCGCGCGCACCGAGTTCGCCGGGCAGAGCGTCGAGGACGTGCTCACCGTCGCCCTCGGGCCGGTGCCAGAGCTTCCGGTGCCCGGGCCGGTCCCGGAGGACGCGGTGGCCGCCCAGGGCACCCGGCTCGACACCGCCCGGCCCACCGGGCTCGTCGTCACCTCCGTGACCGACTCGCTGACCCTCCGTCCCGGCTCCTCCGCCACCGTCGGCGTACGGCTGGCGAACACGAGCGCCGGGCCGATCCGCGGCGAGGCGCAGCTCGCCTCGCCGTGGGGGACGTGGGAGATGCTGCCGACGGTCGTCCAGGGCTTCACCGTCGAGGCCGGGGAGAGCGTCGAGGTGGCCTTCCCGGTCGAGGTGCCGCTGGACATGGCCGCCGGGCACTCGTGGGCGCTGGTGAAGGTCATGTGGTTCGGCCGCTGCCAGTACGCGCCCGTCGTCCGGCTGGAGGTCACCCGATGAGTCACGGGCATGGGCATGGGCACGGGCACGGCCACGGGCATGACCACGACCCCGGATATGTCCCGGTGCGCACCCGCCCGCCCGCGACCGGCGCGGCCACCGCGCCCGGTGTCGGCCCGGTCATCGGCTGGGTGAACGGCCGCCCGATCCCCCGCCTGCCGCTCGACCGTCGCCTCGCCGACCTGCGCGAAGGTCCCCTGCACGCCGCGCTGCCCACCCCCGGCAGCGCGGAAGACCGGCAGCTCGCCCGCTGGCTGACCCAGGTCATCCTCACCGAGCTGGTCTGCGAGGACGAGGCCCGGGCGCTCGGCCTCGCCCCCGCCGAACTGCCGCCGCTCGACCGCCTGGCCGCGGTCGAGCTCGGCTCGATCAACGCCTCGGCGGTCAACGGCAACCCGTGGGTGCGCGCCCTGTACGAGCACGTGCCGGCCCAGGTGCCCGCCGCCTGGCAGCAGCCCGAGGCCGCGCCCGCGACGGCCGCGCTGCGGATCCGGCACCGGCTCTACGCCGCGCCCCCGCCCGAGGGCGTCGCCGAGGACGACCTCGACGACCTGGGCGTCACCGCCCTCGGCACGCTGCCCGCCGCCATCGCCGCGGAGCTGGACCGCCTGCCGTACGGGACCCTGGCCGGGCCGGTGGCCGACCACCTCGGCTGGCACCTCGCCGTCGCCCGTCCCGCTCCCCCAGCCGGTACGGCGGAGCCCGACGGGGGGCTCGGCGAGGCCGCCCGGCGGCGCACGTTCGCCCAGTGGCTCGACACCCTGCGGGCCGAACGGGTCGAACTCGTGCCCGGCCTGGAGCATCCCGGCGATCCCCGCCAGCCCGACAACCACCACAAGCACTGATGGACTGCGTCCTCGCCCTCGACATCGGCGGCACGAAGCTGGCCGGCGCCCTGGTCGACCCCGCCGGGACCGTGCTGCGGTCCGCGACGCGGCCGACCCCGGCGGCGGACGTGCTGGGCACGCTGGCCGACCTGGTCGCCGAGCTGCTGCCCGGCGCCGCTCCCCGCGCGGTCGGCATCGGCTGCGCGGGCCCGCTGGACCTGGCCACCGGGGCGGTCAGTCCGGTCAACATCCCGAGCTGGCGCGGCTTCCCGGTCCGGGACGAGCTCGCCGCGCTCACCGGGCTGCCCGCCGTCCTGGCCGGGGACGCGCAGTGCTTCGCGCTCGGCGAGCACTGGGTCGGCGCGGGACGCGGGGCGGCCTCGCTGCTCGGCGTCGTCGTCTCGACCGGGATCGGCGGCGGGTTCGTGCTCGGCGGCGTCCCGCTGCTCGGGCCCACCGGCAACGCCGGGCACGTCGGGCACATGAGCGTGGACCCGTACGGCGAGCCGTGCGACTGCGGCGGCCGAGGCTGCGTGGAACGGTACGCCAGCGGCCCCAACCTGACCCGCTGGGCCCTGGCCGCCGGCTGGCAGCCGCCCCGCGACCGGCCCGATGCCCGGGACCTGGCCAAGGCGGCGGCGAACGGCGACTCGATCGCGCTGGCCGCCTTCGAGCGGGGCGCGCGGGCGCTCGCCGCGATGATCGTCTCGGCGGCCGCCGCGGTGGACGTGCGGACCGTGGTGATCGGCGGCGGCGTGGCCGGCGCAGGCGAGATCCTCTTCGCCCCGCTCCGCAAGGCCCTCGACGACCTCAGCGGCCTGGCCTTCCTCCGCTCGGTGGAGGTGGCCCCGACCACGCTCGGCGTGCGAGCCGGCCTGGCCGGGGCCGCGAAACTGGCCTGGTCGGCCGTGGCCTGACCCCTACTGCCGCTCGGCCCAGCGTGCCTCGCGCCGCTCGATGATCCGGCGGGTTACCGGGATGATCTCCACGAGCTTGCTGCCCAGGTAGGCCCCGATGAAGGCGAGTGCCACGAGCACGATCGGACTGGTGGAGAAGCCGGTCATGGTCACGTAGGCATGCAGGATGACATCGAGCAAGGGGAGCTCCCGAGGGATACGTGGCGAGTGCCGTCGGCACAGGCTAGCCGAACTTGGCGGAGGTTTGACCGGTTTCGACCTATCCCTTGAGCAAGGGTCACCTATCCCCCGGAACGGCGGCGCCGGCCGTACCAGAAGCACGACCGGCGCCGGTGAACGCGGGGATCAGTGGAAGAAGTGCCTGGTCCCGGTGAAGTAGAGGGTCACGCCCGCCTGCTCGCAGGCGGCGATGACGTCCTCGTCGCGGATCGAGCCGCCCGGCTCCACGATGGCCTTGATCCCGGCCTCGATGAGCACCTGCGGCCCGTCGGCGAAGGGGAAGAAGGCGTCGGAGGCGCAGACCGACCCGGCGGCCCGCTCGCCGGCGCGGGAGACCGCGAGGCGGGCGGAGTCGACCCGGTTGACCTGGCCCATGCCGACGCCGACGGTCGCCTCGCCGGCGGCCAGCAGGATGGCGTTGGACTTGACCGAACGCGAGGCCCGCCAGGCGAAGGCCAGATCGCGCAGGACCTCGGGCGAGGCGGCGGGACCGGCCTTGAGCTCCCAGCTCGCCGGGTCGTCGCCGGGGGCGTCGATCCGGTCGGTGCTCTGCACGAGCAGACCGCCGTCGATGCGGCGGAACTCGGCCGCGCCGGAGGGGCCCTCGGGGCAGCTCAGGATGCGCAGGTTCTTCCAGCGCTCCTTGAGGATGTCGAGCGCCTCGTCCTCGTAGCCCGGGGCCACGAGGACCTCGGTGAAACCCTCGGTGAGCTGGCGGGCCAGCTCGGCGGTGACGGTGCCGTTGACCGCCACGACGCCGCCGTAGGCCGAGACCGGGTCGCAGGCCAGCGCCTTGCGGTGCGCGTCGGCCACGTCGGCGCCGACGGCGATGCCGCACGGGTTCTGGTGCTTGATGATCGCGACGGCCGGCTCGGTGAAGTCCCAGGCCGCGCGCCAGGCGGCGTCGGTGTCGAGGTAGTTGTTGTACGACATCTCCTTGCCGTGGAGCTGGGTGGCGCCGGCCAGCCCGCCCGTGCCGGAGGTGTACAGGGCCGCGGACTGGTGCGGGTTCTCGCCGTACCGCAGCGGGCTCTCCAGCTCCCAGGTGGCGCCCATGAAGCCGGGCCAGTCGCCGTCGGCGGCGTAGACGTTGGCGAACCAGCTCGCCACGGCCACGTCGTAGGCGGCGGTGTGCGCGTAGGCGCGACCGGCCAGGCGGCGACGCTCGGTGAGGGTGAAGCCGCCCTCGCCCAGCGCGCGGACGACCTCGCCGTAGCCGGCCGGGTCGACCACGACCGCGCAGGTGGCGTGGTTCTTCGCCGCCGCGCGGATCATCGCCGGGCCGCCGATGTCGATCTGCTCGACCGACTCGGCGTCGGACGCGCCGGAGGCGACCGTCTCACGGAACGGGTAGAGGTTGACCGCCACGAGCTGGAACGGCTCGACCTCCAGCTCCTCGAGCTGCGCCACGTGGTGCGGCTTGGTCAGGTCGGCCAGCAGCCCGGCGTGGACGCGCGGGTGCAGCGTCTTGACCCGGCCGTCGAGGCACTCGGGGAAGCCCGTGAGCTGCTCGACCTTGGTGACGGGCACGCCGTAGGAGGCGATGGCGGCAGCCGTGCCGCCGGTGGAGACGATCTCCACCCCGGCGGCGTCGAGTGCCTTGGCCAGCTCCTCGAGGCCGGACTTGTCGTAAACCGCGATCAACGCGCGCCGGATGGCGATGCGGCTCGCGCCGGCGCCTTCGCTGTGCTCAGCCACGCTGAGAAACACCCCTCCTGGTTAGATGCCCTGTCTGTCACCGCCGCCGGGTGGGTCCGGCGGTGGTCCAGCCCTGTCAGCCGCCGATCCGGACGTGCCGCCCGGTGACGGTCCAGCCTTCACGGGCCATGCGGCCCACGGTGTCGACGAGCAACCCGCGCTCGACGCTCTTGATGCGCTCGTGCAGCCGGGCCTCGTCGTCGCCGTCGAGGACCCGCACGGCCTCCTGGGCGATGATCGGCCCGGTGTCCACCCCGGCGTCGGCCAGCATGACCGTGCAACCGGTGATCTTGGCGCCGTAGGCCAGCGCGTCTCGTACCCCGTGCGCGCCCGGGAAGGCGGGCAGCAGCGCCGGGTGGGTGTTGAGCACCGGGAACGCCTCCAGCGTGGGCGCGCCCAGGATCTTCATGAATCCGGCCAGCACCACCAGGTCCGGCTCGTAGGCGGCGATCCGGGCGGCGACCGCCTCGTCCCACAGGGCGCGGGAGGGATGATCGTTCAGCCGCTCCACGAACGTGGGCACCCCGGCCCGCTCGGCCCGGGCCAGCCCCTCGATCCCGACGCGGTCGGCGCCGACGGCCACCACGGCCGCGCCGTACGACGGATCGGCTGTGGCGTCCAGAAGGGCCTGTAGGTTGGTTCCAGAGCCGGAGACGAGGACGACCAGCCGCCGCCCCACAGAATCGGACACGCACGCTCCAGTGTTGGGTGGGTAGCCAGGGTATCGGGTCTGGAAACCGGCGAAGTGAGAGGGAGGCCCAGTGACGATACCTGTCCGCGTGCCCGCCGAGGCGGCAGGGCGCAGGGCGGTCTGGCTGTCCATCGCGGCGCTGGCCATGGCGTTCATGCTGCCGTTGGCCGGCCTGGTGCTGGCGGTCTTCGCCCTGGTGGCGGGGATCCGCGCGCTGCCGCTGCTCCGGAAGGAGGGCAAGTCGGTGGGCGCCGCCGTGGGCGGGATCACCGTCTCGTCGGTCGTGCTGCTGTTCTCCGGGCTGGCCGCCGCCCTGCAGTTCTACCTCGCCGACGAGTTCACCGCCTACCAGGAGTGCCTGAAGGGCGCCGGCACGGTCTCCGCCGAGGGCGAGTGCTTCGCCGCCTTCAAGCAGGCGACCGAGAAGAAGCTCCCGGCGGACGTGCTGCGCTACCTCCAGCCCTAGTCGCGGTCCCAGGCGTAGGGGTCCATGTAGATCACGTGGCCCCCGCGGTCGTCGGTCTCGTCCACGATGTCGCGCCGGGTCGACTGCGCGGCCACCTCCGCCGCGGCCGAGGCGTGCTCGTCCATCCAGTCGTCGCGGATCACCGGGATCGGCTGGGTGTCGGCCTCGGTGGCGTCCATCCAGTGGCCCGGCAGCGGCTTGGGGTCGGCGTCGGCCAGGCCGACCTTGCCCGCCACCCGCGCCAGCGCCGCACCCGCCTTGCGCACCTTGCCGGGCTCCTTGCGCGCGTCGCGGTAGAGCAGCGCCCAGTTGGCCAGCCCGGCCGAGATGCCCGCGGCGACGCCCACCTCCAGGGCGACCGAGAGCGCGACCTCCCACGCCGACGGCCCGATCGCCGCCAGCCGGTCGCCGCGGATCGGCCCGCCGGACAGCGCCGCCAGCCCGCCCGCCACCAGGCCGGTGGTCAGCCCGGTCACGAACCCCCACAACGGGGCCGCCTCGTACGACGGCGACGGCGCGATCCGCACCACCACCACGCCGGCCACCGCGCCGGCCGCGAACGGCAGCGCGATCACCGCCATCGCCCAGGCCGGCGCCGGCCCGCTGTCCGGCAGCGCGCCGAGCAGCGGCAGGATCGGCATGCCGTCCAGGTTCACCCCGGTCGGCGCGACCAGCGTCCCGGTGCCGACCGCGAAGCCCGGCCCCGCGATGTAGGCCATCGCCCAGATCGCCGCGTTCGCCAGGTAGAGGAGCTGAATCAGCAGCAGGAGCAGCCCGCCCACGAACCCCGGCGACAGGGCCGAGGTCAGGTCCTTCACCTGGCCGATGTTGATCAGGATCGCGCTCAGGACCACCAGCAGGCCCGCCGCCAGCATCAGCGCCGTCGCCGTCGCCGTGCCCAGCGCCACCGCCCGCACCCGCTCCGGCAGCAGCCGCAACATCGAGCGGAACGGCCCGATCGTGCGCGCCGTCGCCAGCGCGCCGCACAGGAAGGCCAGCAGGAAGTGGCTCAGCAGCGCCTCGCCCACGTACGGCTGGGTCACCTCGTTGCGGGCCACCAGCGCGATCACCCCGGCCAGCAGCGCGTACGGCGCGGCCAGCGACACCCCGGCCTGCACCACCAGCACCAGTTGCGCCCGGCGCCGTGCGGTCGCCTGCTCCTTGGGGCTGTTCTTCGGCAGGGCCGCCGGCAGCCGCAAGCGCAGGTCGGCGTCGCGCGCCATCCACCGCCCGCCGCGGTACAGCAGGATCGCCGGCAGGACCATCAGGCCCAGCGGGAGCAGCCCCACCCGGCCGCCCGGAATCGCGAACCCCGCATGATGCGCCGCCAGCCACACCTGCGCCGCCGTGCGGAACACCCCCGGCAGCCCGGTGCCCAGCGTGCCCTTCGGCGCGGCGATCCACCCCACGAGGGTCAGCGTCGTCAAGGCGGCCAGGCCCACGCCCAGAGTCATCGCGGCGGCGAGCATCCCGGACACGGGAAGCGGACGCCGGCTCTCGTCGTCATCCCCCGTCATACCGGGGAATCTGCCGAGCACCGACCGGGGGGCCGTCCGTAGCTGGTCGAGAAGCGCCGTCACAGTATTCGATGTTCTCAAGTTTTCGGTCAAGTGCACTCGCCGACACCCCGCGAAGCCCCATTCTCCCGCCCATCCACCCACCTGGAGTCCCCGCTTCGGCGCCCACGGGACTGTCGGAGGCGACTGCCACCATGATCCACATGACGCCACCACCCCCTGACTTCACCTGGCTCTACGGCGAGTACGGCGAATACGGCTACTCCTTCCTCTACGTCCGCGACACCCCCGAGCGTGCCGTCGCCCGGCTGGGCGGGCGGTGGCCGGACTTCACCCCCGGCCCGTTCCCCGAGGACGCCGACCAGTTGTGCTCCCCCGGCGAGCCGGCCGGTGTCGCCGCGATCGGCGACTGGACCTTCGTCATCGAATCCGACCTGCGCTACCTGTACGAGGACCTCCTGGCCCGGCTCTCCGAAGACACCACGCTCGTCACGCAGGCCGCGCTCAGCATCGAGGGCGCCGACAACTTCGCCTGGTACGAGGACGGAGCGGTCAGGTTCGAGTGCGGGAGCGATGACGGGTTCTTCAGGGAGCCACCGGACGAGCTCACCGCCGTCCTGGCCGAGGCCGACCGCTTGTTTCCCGAGGCACAGCTTTACGAAGGCCCCGCGTTCATGCTCGTCGAGCACCTGACCGGGATCCGGCTGACGGAGGAGCTGGTGCGGGGCCTCGACTTCGCCTGGGGCCATCTGCCGCCTCCCCGGTAAGAGAAGCGGTCGGTGGCGGCTGGCAGCATGGGCGCATGATCGAACGGGCACCCGACCACCGCTGGCTGACCGGCGACGACGGCGGCCTCAGCCACCTCTACGTCCGGCTCCCGGTGGAGGAGGTGGTGGCCCGGCTGGGCGGGACGATGGCAGGCTTCGCCCCCGGCACCTTCCACGGCCCCGACCGACACACCGGCGGGTCCGGGCTGTCGATCGGTGTCGCGCCTCTGCGCGGCTGGACCTACATCCAGGACGGCGGCCAGCTCGCCGTCACCGGTGCCGTGCTCCCCCTGTCGGAGGGCACGCGGGTGGTCGCCCAGTACGCGCTGGGCATCAAGGGGCTCGACTACTTCTACTGGGCGGAGGACGGGGAGATCCGGTTCTGCTTCATCGCCCAGGAGGGTTACTCGGCGCCGGTCCCGGAGGAGCTGCGGGAGACGATGGAGGCGATCAGGCGGCTGTATCCGCCGAGCGCGGATCCGTCCACGGGGCCGACCTTCCTGCTGTCGGAGCGGCTGACCGGGTTCAGGCTGGTCGAGGAGGAGCTGATGGCCGCGCCCTTCCTGTGGGGGACCGTACCGGACCGGGGCTACGAGTTCGCGCCGTGTCCTGACGACGCGTTCCCGTGGCCGGTCTGAAGCCAGGAAAGCCCCGCGCCATTGCGGCACGGGGCTGTTCCAGGCAGGGCAGGGGTGCTCAGCGGGCCTGCATGATCTCCCGCATGAGGCGCGCCGTCTCGGAGGGGGTCTTGCCGACGCGGACGCCGACCTTCTCCAGGGCTTCCTTCTTGGCCTGCGCCGTACCGGCCGAGCCGGAGACGATGGCGCCGGCGTGGCCCATGGTCTTGCCCTCGGGGGCGGTGAAGCCCGCGACGTAGGCGACGACCGGCTTGGTGACGTGCTGCTCGATGTAGGCCGCGGCCCGCTCCTCGGCGTCGCCGCCGATCTCGCCGATCATGACGATGGCGTCGGTGGCCGGGTCGTCCTGGAAGGCCTGGAGCGCGTCGATGTGCGTGGTGCCGATGACCGGGTCGCCACCGATGCCGACGGCGGTGGAGAAGCCGAAGTCACGCAGCTCGTACATGAGCTGGTAGGTGAGCGTGCCGGACTTCGACACCAGGCCGATCCGGCCGGCGGTGGTGATGTCGGCGGGGATGATGCCGGCGTTGGAGGCGCCGGGCGAGGCGATGCCGGGGCAGTTCGGCCCGATGATGCGGGTCTTGTTGCCCTTCTCGACGGCGTAGGCCCAGAACTCGGTGGAGTCGTGGATCGGCACGCCCTCGGTGATGACCACGCAGAGCGGGATCTCGGCGTCGATGGCCTCCTTGACGGCGTCCTTGGTGAACGCCGGGGGCACGAAGACGACCGAGACGTCGGCGCCGGTGGCCTCCATGGCCTCCTTGACCGAGCCGAAGACCGGCAGGTCGAGGTGGGTGGTGCCGGCCTTGCGGGCGTTGACGCCGCCGACGACGCGGGCGCCGGAGGCGAGCATGCGCTTGGCGTGCTTGGTGCCCTCGCCGCCGGTCATGCCCTGGACGATGATCTTGCTGTTCTCAGTGAGCCAGATAGCCATGGTTTACGCACCTGCCGCGAGCTCGGCGGCGCGCTTGGCCGCGTCGTCCATCGTGTCAACCAGCTCGACGCCCTTGAGGGCGGCGTCGTGCAGGATCTGCCGCCCGAGGAGGGCGTTGTTGCCGTCGAGGCGCACGACCAGCGGGCGGGTGACGGCCTCGCCGCGCTCCTCCAGGAGCTTGAAGGCGGCCACGATGCCGTTGGCCACCGCGTCACAGGCGGTGATGCCGCCGAAGACGTTGACGAAGATCGACTTGACCGCGGGGTCGGAGAGGATGATCTCCAGGCCGGCCGCCATGACCTCGGCGCTGGCGCCGCCGCCGATGTCGAGGAAGTTGGCGGGCTTGGGCTTGCCGGGGAACTGCTCGCCGGCGTAGGCGACCACGTCGAGCGTGGACATGACCAGGCCCGCGCCGTTGCCGATGATGCCGACGTTGCCGTCGAGCTTGACGTAGTTGAGGTCCTTCGCCTTGGCCGCGGCCTCCAGCGGGTCCTCGGCGGCCTTGTCCTCCAGCGCGGCGTGGTCGGCCTGGCGGAAGGAGGCGTTGTCGTCGAGGGTGACCTTGCCGTCGAGCGCCTTCACCTCGCCGTCCGCGGTGAGGATCATCGGGTTGACCTCGACCAGCGTGGCGTCCTCGTCGACGAAGACGCACCACAGCTTCTCGATGAGCTCGGCGGCGCCGTCGAGCGCCTTCTCCGGCAGCAGGCCGGCGGCCGCGATCTCGCGGGCCTTGGCGCGGTCGACACCGGTCAGCGGAGAGACCGGGACCTTCGCCACCTTCTCCGGCGTGTTGTGCGCGACCTCTTCGATGTCCATGCCGCCGGCGGCGGAGCAGATGGCGAGGAAGGTGCGGTTGGCGCGGTCGAGCAGGAAGGAGAAGTAGTACTCCTCCGCGATCGCGCTGGCCTCCTCCACGAGCACCTTGTGGACCGTGTGGCCCTTGATGTCCATCCCGAGGATGTCGGTCGCCTTCTTGACGGCGTCGTCGGCGTCGTCGGCCACCTTGACGCCGCCGGCCTTTCCGCGCCCTCCGGTCTTGACCTGGGCCTTGACGACGACGCGGCCGGTCAGCTGCTCAGCCGCGGCGCGTGCCTCCTCCACGGTGTGCGCGACGACTCCGCGCGGCACCGGGATGCCGTAGTCCGCGAAGAGCTCCTTCGCCTGATGTTCGAACAGGTCCACGAGGGTCCGTCCTTGCTTGTCCGAATGATGTCCGACGGCCCGGGCCACCCCGTGTGCCGGGCGTTTCCGCCAGTGAAGCCTAGCCTTTGGCCGGACCTGACCTGGTCATCGGGGCGGAGATATCTCGCGATGTGACAGCGATCTCACTTCCTGGAACGCGCGCGTGCACGAAAGCTTCACATTTATCCCGTTGATAACGGTTGATCCTGAGATCCAGTTGTGACTCCAACTCTGGATGATGTTGTCCTCACTCCCCTCGAGAAAGATCTCTATGAAGCGCATCATCGCGGGGGTAGCCGCCGCGGCGGCCTCCCTCCTGCTGTTCGCCGCCCCGGCGCAAGCCGCCCCGGCCCGGGCCGCCGCGCCCGATCCGGTCGCGGCTTTGAAGAAGGCGTACGCCGAGGGCCGGGGCGTCAAGATCAAGGAGTCGTCCTACAGCTCCAGCATGTTCGGCAAGGACGCCTCCGGCACCTCCCGCGGCGTGGTCGGGTTCGGCCCCCGTGGCGTCTCCGCCTACGACATCGTCCAGCGCGACCCCACGCTGGGTCGCTCGCACCTGATCCACGTCAAGGGCGACACCTACGCCGACGCCAAGTGGGTCGGCGACCTGCCCGAGGGCATCAAGTGGGTCAAGTACTCCGGTGAGCGCCCGGTCGCCGCCACCATCCAGCCGATCAACATCTTCGACGCGAAGGTGCTCCGGGGCGCGCTGGCCAAGGCCAAGCTGGTCAAGGGCGGCGAGTACCGCGGCTCGATGAGCTTCAAGCAGCTCGCCACGCTCTCCGGCCAGAAGCTCAAGGGCGACCTCGGCAAGTTCATGAGCAAGATCAAGGTCTCCTACCGCATCTTCACCGGCCGCTCCGGGCTCGTCTCGCGCGTCCGCAGCGAGATGACCATGGACTTCGGGCTGCTCGGCAACCTGCGCAGCGTCGTCGACTCGCAGTACTACGAGTGGGGCCTGAAGGTGAAGATCCAGGCGCCGCCGAAGGACGAGGTCATCGACGCCAAGGACCTCAACAGCGCGCCCGCCGACCCGCCGGCGTACGAGGTCGTCCCCACCCAGTGATACCCGTTGGGTTGGTCGAGACCTAGCCGATACGCGGCAGCAGCAACGTTTCCCGGGTGAAGCGACTCCTTGCGGGGCTCCTCTCGGCAGCGTTGCTGCTGTCCGCCGCGCCGGCCCACGCGGCACCCTCCGTCCGGCCGCCCCGGACCGTCAAGTTCACCGAGCGCGTCTTCCTGGCGGAGGACGGCCGGCGGACCCTGTTCCTGCGCCGCTCCGGCGCCTTCCGCCTCGGCGACTCCGGCGTCGCCGCCGCCGACGTGACCGCCCGGCTGGCGATCACCCCGGCCGACCTGCCCGGTGAGGCCTTCACCTGGCTGGCCGCGCCGGAGCGGACCATCCGCGTCGGCACGACGTCCTATCTGTCCGGCGGGTTGTACGGCACGCTGCTCCCGGAAGGCAGAACCTGGTACCGCTATCCCGGCGGCCCGGCCGCGGGCGTGACCGGCACCTACAGCCAGTTGCTCAACATCGCCGAGCCCCGTACCCGCGCCACGCTGCTCAAGACCGCCAAGCGCACGTCGTACGGCTACCGCGGCACGATCACGCTTGGCGCGCTGTACAAGCTCTCCCCCTGGTTCCGCGCCTCGGCCGCGTCCAAGCCCAAGAAGCCGGGGATCGTGCTCTCCTGGCGGCTGACCGTGGACGCGGCCAAGCTGCCCAAGCGCCTGGTCACCGCCTACACCAGCTCCGGCGAGACGGTCATCGCCGACACCCGCTACTCCGGCTGGGGCTCCGCCGTCACGATCGTCCCGCCGCCGCCCGACCAGGTCGCCGACGAACTGGCCACCGGGGAGGAGCCGCCTGCCGTACCGCCGGTGGTCGGCACCCTGTGATCGTCACGGCCGGGGCGGCGAATGCCACAATCGCCGCATGAGCCGTGAGAGCCGTGTGAACCGTGTGAACCGCCTGCTGATCGTCAACGCGCATCCGCTCGAACCGGTCACCGAGCAGCTCGGTGACCGGTCCTGGATCGAGCTCGCCGACGGGCTGATCGCCGCCACCGGCACGGGCGCGCCTCCCGCGGTCCCGGGCGACGTCCGGGTGCTCGACGCCGCCGGGGCCACCGTGCTGCCCGGCCTGATCGACGCGCACGTGCACCTCACCGCCAACACCCTCGACCCGCGCGAACGCGAGTCCTGGACCCCCGGGTACGCGGCGGTCCGGTCGTTGCGCGCCGCCGAGGAGATGCTGGCGCGTGGCTTCACCACCGTCCGCGACGTCGGCGGCGCCGATCACGGCCTGGCGCAGGCGCTGCGCGAAGGGCTGGTCCGCGGGCCCCGGCTGATCCACGGCGGCAAGGCGCTCTCCCAGACCGGCGGGCACGGCGACCTCCGGCCGCTGTCGGAGGACGGCCGGCCGTGCTGCGGCCACCAGCCCGGCTTCGCCCGCATCGCCGACGGCGTGGAGGAGGTACGGCTGGCCGCCCGCGACGAGCTGCGCAAGGGCGCGGCCCACCTCAAGCTCACCGTCTCCGGCGGGGTGGCCTCGCCTCACGACGAGGTGTCCGCGGTGCAGTACACGCTGGAGGAGATCACCGCGGCGGTGACCGAGGCCGGCAACGCCGGCCGGTACGTGACCGTGCACGCCTACGGCGCGAAGGCCATCAACCGGGCGCTGGAGGCCGGGGCGCGCTGCGTCGAGCACGGCAACCTGCTCGACGACACCACGCTCAAGCTGCTCCTCGACCGGGACGCCTACCTGGTGCCCACGCTGGTCACCTACGAGCAGCTCGCCGAGCGCGGCCGGGAGGCCGGGCTCGCCGAGGGCTCGTACCGGAAGATCGCCGAGGTGCGCGAGGCCGGGTTCGCCGCGCTCGACCGGGCGCACCGCGCCGGGGTCAACCTGGTCTACGGCTCCGACCTGCTCGGGCCCATGCGGGTGGCGCAGCTCCAGGAGTTCACCCTGCGCGCCCGGGTGCAGCCGGCCGCCGCGGTGCTCCGCTCGGCCACCAGCACGGCGGCGCGGCTGCTCGGCCAGGAGGGCCGGCTCGGCACCCTCGCGCCCGGTGCGCACGCCGACCTGCTCGTCCTCGACGGCGACCCGCTGGCCGATCTGTCCGTGCTGACCCGCCCGGAGCGCCACCTGCGGCACGTCATCCAGGCGGGCGCCGTCGTCTCCTGAACCGCGGCGACGTTGACCTGCCTGGAGGGCTCAGGCGCCCAGGCGCTCGGCGCGCAGCTCGCGCCACTCCAGCGAATGCCGGATCCCGTCGGCCACCGAGTAGCGGGCCTTCCACCCCAGCACGCGCTCGGCCAGCTCGACCCGGGTGTAGGAGCCGATGACGTCACCCGGCCGCCGGTCCCGCTCGACGATCTCGATCGGCCGGTCGGCGACCTCGTTGAACAGCTCCGCGAGCTCGCGCACGGTCGTGCCCTGCCCGGTGCCGAGGTTGATCACCGACACGTCGAGCTCGTCGAACCGCCGCAGCGCCGCGACGTGCGCCTCGGCCAGGTCCCACACGTGGATGTAGTCGCGGATCCCCGACCCGTCGGGGGTCGCGTAGTCGACCCCGGTGAGCTCGAACGGCACGCCCTCCTCGTAAGCCTGGATCATCTTGCCCAGCGCGTGCGAGGGCCGGGCGAGCTGCAGCCCGGTGCGCATCTTGGGGTCGGCCCCGATCGGGTTGAAGTACCGCAGGGACAGCACCCGGATCGGCTGCGTCGCGGCGATGTCGGCGAACATGCCCTCGCACACGGCCTTGGTCCGGGCGTAGGGGCTCTGCGGGTCGAGCGCGGAGCCCTCGTCCACGGTCAGGTCGTCACCTGGCGCGTAGATCGACGCCGACGAGCTGAAGATCATGCGCTCGCAGCCGTTCCTGATCAGGTGCTTGACCAGGTCGAGCGTCTTGACGACGTTCGCCTCGTAGTAGCCGATCGGGTCGGCCACCGAGTCCGGCACCACGATCAGCGCGGCGCAGTGCACGACCGCCTCGATGTCCGGGTGCTCCCGGAAGATCCGGTCGATCAGCTCGCCGTCGGCGATGTCGCCCTCGTAGAACTCCCGCCCCTCGGCGAACTCCCGCCGCCCGGTCACCAGGCTGTCGAGGATGACCGGAACGATCCCGGCCTCCTCACACGCCGAGGCGACCGTGCTGCCGATGTAACCCGCTCCACCCGTTATCAGAACACTCACCCGCGCACACTACCCCGAGATCCAGTCGTGATCATCCACGGCCAGGATCCACCCATGAGAATGATCCTCGTCGCCGCGCTGACCCTGATGGTGAGCGCGGCCCCCGCCCAGGCCGCTCCCCCAGACCCGGTGAAGGCCCTCAAGAAGCAGGCCGCTGCGGGTCGCGGCGTCCTGTTCACCGAGCGCTCCTTCAAGTGGGCGGGCGTCGACAGCACCTGGCGCGGCAAGGGCCGCCTCCAGTACGGCAAGAGCGGCATCACCGGGTCGGAGGTGAGCGGAACCATCGACTTCCCGGGCGATCGTCCCGAACGTGAGCGCACCATCCGGGTCGGCGGCGCCTCCTATCACCGCGCCGACTCCCTGGCCCCCAAGATGCCACCGGGCAAGGCCTGGCTGAAGGAGACGCCAGGCCGGACCCGTTGGCTGAGCGCGAACTACGTCTCCATCCTCAACGCAGCGGAGCCCGCCGCCCTGGCCGCGATCCTCGCGGGCGCCGAGCGGGACGGACGGAGCTACCGGGGCGAGATCCCGTTCGCGCGGCTGCTCAAGGCTTCGCCTTGGGCGCGGGCGACCCCGCACCCCAAGTTCGCCGCGGACGCCGTCCTGAGCTGGCGGCTCGACGTCACCGCGGGCGGCCTGCCGTACCGGCTGACCACCTACGGTCCGGGCGGTCAGCGGCTCACGGAGGTCCGCTACAGCGGGTGGGGCGCCAAGGTGAGCGTCAAGGCGCCGCCGAAGGACGAGGTGACGACCAAGCTCGCCGGCTAGAGCTTCTCCAGCGGTGCGTAGGCGAGGAGCAAGGTCTTCTCGCCGCCCGTGCCGAAGTCGATCTTGACCTTGGTCTTCTCCGCCACCCCGTCCACCGACACGACGGTGCCGAGGCCGAAGGCGTCGTGGGAGACCCGGTCGCCGGGCGAGAGGGACGGGACGGTCCTGCCGCTCTTCTTGGCGGCCGGGGCGGCGACGGCGCTCTCGCGCTTGGTCGCCGCCGACCAGGCGGACTTGTCGGGGTCGGTACGCCACTCCAGGAGGTGGCCGGGCACCTCGCTGACGAAGCGGGAGGCGGGGTTGAACGAGGGCGCGCCCCACGAGCTGCGCACGGCGGCCCGGGTGAGGTAGAGCCGCTTCTGCGCCCGCGTGATGCCCACGTAGGCCAGCCGCCGCTCCTCCTCCAGCTCCTTGGGCTCGCCGAGGGAGCGCACGTGCGGGAAGACGCCGTCCTCCATCGCGGTGAGGAAGACCACCGGGAACTCCAGGCCCTTGGCGGTGTGCAGGGTCATCAGGGTGACCACGCCCTGCCCGCCGTCCGCCTCGGGGATCTGGTCGGCGTCGGCGACCAGGGAGATCTGCTCCAGGAACTCCACCAGCGTGCCCTCGGGGTTGGCCTCCTCGAACTCGGAGGCGACCGAGATGAGCTCGTTGAGGTTCTCCAGGCGCGACTCGTCCTGCGGGTCCTGGGAGGTCTCCAGCTCGGCGCGGTAGCCGGTCGAGACCAGGATCTCCTCGGCCAGCGCGGAGGGCGGCATGCCCTCGGCCTTGCCGATGAGGTCCTGCATCAGCGCGACGAACTCGCGGATGGCGTTGAGCGAGCGCGCGGCCAGGCCGTACGCCTCCTCGGCCCGCTTCATCGCCTCCCAGAACGGGATGCGCTGCTGCGCGGCGAACGCCTCCAGCATCGACTCGGCCCGGTCGCCGATGCCGCGCTTGGGCACGTTGAGGATGCGCCGCAGCGAGACCACGTCGTTGGGGTTGGCCACCACCCGCAGGTAGGCCAGCAGGTCCTTGACCTCCTTGCGCTCGTAGAAGCGCACCCCGCCGACCACCTTGTACGGCAGGCCGGTGCGGATGAAGATCTCCTCGAAGACGCGGGAGGCGGCGTTGGTGCGGTAGAAGACCGCGACGTCGCCTGGCCGCACCTGCTCCTCGTCGTGGAGCCGGTCGACCTCCTGCGCGACGAAGACCGCCTCGTCGTGCTCGTTGTCGGCGACGTAGCCCACGATCAGTGGCCCGTCGCCCTGCTCCGACCAGAGGTTCTTGGGCTTGCGCCCCTCGTTGCGGGAGATGACGGCGTTGGCGGCGTTGAGGATGTTCTGGGTCGAGCGGTAGTTCTGTTCGAGCAGGATCGTGCGCGCGTCGGGGTAGTCGCGCTCGAACTCCAGGATGTTGCGGATCGTCGCCCCGCGGAAGGCGTAGATCGACTGGTCGGCGTCACCGACCACGCACAGCTCGGACTGGTCGGCGCCGGAGCGAACCAGCTCGCCGTCGGCGGTGTGCAGGGACGGCCGGCCGACCAGCTCCCTGATGAGGATGTACTGGGCGTGGTTGGTGTCCTGGTACTCGTCGACCATCACGTGCCGGAAGCGCATGCGGTAGTGCTCGGCGACGTCGGGGAAGAGCTGGAACAACGTCACCGTGTTCATGATGATGTCGTCGAAGTCCATCGCGCCGGCCTCGGTCAGCTTGAGCTGGTACGACTTGTAGGCCTCGGCGAGGGTGCGCTCCAGGTGCGACCCGGCCCGCTCGACGGCGGTCTCGTAGTCGATCAGCTCGTTCTTGAAGTTGCTGACCTGGGCGGAGAACGAGCGCGGCGGGTAGCGCTTGGGGTCGAGCTCCATCTCGCGGCAGACCATCGCCATCAGCCGCTGCGAGTCGGCCTGGTCGTAGATGGAGAAGCTCGACGGGAAGCCCAGCCGCTTGGCCTCCCGGCGCAGGATCCGCATGCACGCGCTGTGGAAAGTCATGATCCACATCGCCTTGGAGCGCGGCCCGACCAGCTTGTCGATGCGCTCCTTCATCTCCCGCGCGGCCTTGTTGGTGAAGGTGATCGCGAGGATCTCCCCCGGATGCGCGTCGCGCTCGGCCAGGAGGTAGGCGATGCGGTGCGTCAGCACCCTCGTCTTGCCCGACCCCGCCCCCGCGACGATGAGCAGCGGGCTGCCATGGTGGATCACGGCCTCGCGCTGCTGGGCGTTGAGACCGTCGAGCAAGGGGTTGTCTATCGAGACTTGGGTCGGCACGCCCCTAGGGTAAGACCCGCCACCGACGGAATGTGCGCCAGACGGCGACGGTTGATACGAACATGCTTCCGGAGAACGAGATCAAGCGCGTGCTGACCGTCACCGCCCACCCCGACGACATCGACTTCGGCGCCGCCGGGACGGTCGCCGGGTTCACCGACCGGGGCGTCGAGGTGATCTACCTCGTGGTGACGGACGGGGACGCCGGAGGCAACGAGCGCACCCTCGACAACGGCGGCATGGCCGAGCTCCGCCGCGCCGAGCAGATCGCCGCCGCCCGCCACGTGGGCGTCACGGACGTGCGCTTCCTCGGCTACTCCGACGGCACCGTCGTGCCCTCCCTGGAGCTGCGCCGCGACATCGCCCGGGTGATCCGGCAGGTCCGTCCCGACCTGGTGATCACGCATCACCCCGACCGCAACTACCAGTTCATCGCCCCCTCGCACCCGGACCACCGGGCCGTGGGCGGCGCGGCGCTGGACGCCGTGTATCCCGACGCGCGCAACCCCTACGCCTTTCCCGAGCTCTTCCTGGAGGAGGGGCTGGAGGCGTGGACGGTCCGCGAGGTCTGGCTGACCAGCGGTCCGACGCCCGACCACTTCGTGGACGTCACCGACGCCGCCGACCGCAAGATCAAGGCGCTGCTCTCGCACACCAGCCAGGTCGCGCACGTCGAGGGGTTCGAGGAGAACATCCGCGCCCGCTTCCAGGAGTGGGGCAAGCGGGCCGGCCTGCCCGACGGGCACTACGCCGAGGGCTTCCAGGTCGTTCCGACGGCCTGAGTGTCGTCCTTGGGGGCGATCCGGGCGAAGAGGTAGCCGAGCGAGTTCGTCGCGAAGTGCAGCAGCGACGGGGTGAGCAGGCCGCCGCGGCGGCGCAGCTCGCAGAAGAGCACGCCGGCCGCCGCCGTCGAGACCACGCTGCCGGCGACGATCCGGGCGGTGTCGGCCCGGCCGGGACTCTCCTCGCCTGCGGTCACTGCGGCCAGTGCGGGGTTGGCGCGGGCCATGTCCATCGCGGGGAGGATGTGCCAGAGGCCGAACAGCGTGGAGGACACGGCGGTGGCCCACGGCGTGCCGTACTGCCGGCGGAGCATGCCGTACAGCGCGCCGCGGAAACCGGCCTCCTCCAGCAGGACGGTGCCGACGGGCACCTGGAGCAGGGCCTCCTCGAAGGCGCGCGCCCTGGTGAGGGACAGCGCCCGCTCGTCGCGGAACAGGGCGCGGGTGCGGGGGACGGAGATGCCGGCGCCGTAGACGGCGGCGACGCCGAAGGCGAGCGCGCCGCCCGCGATTGCGCCGCGGCGGCCGTGCTCGAAGCCGAGCTCGGCCCAGGTCAGGCCGCTGCGGCGGGCCATCGCGACCAGCGCGCCGGTGGCGGCGGCCGAGGTGAGCGGCGCCCAGCGGCGGGCGAGGCGGTTGTTGAGCACGTTGGCCGCGGCGAGCACCGCCACGGACGCGCCCAGCACCGCGAGCGGCCGCGAGGAGGGCTCAGGCGAAGGCGAAGGCGATGACCGTGGCACCCCTGCAGACTACGACGCCGCGGGTGTGCGCCAGCCTGCGGGGAAGCGCAGGCGGCGGCGTTCGTCCGGGGTGAGCCCGCCCCAGATGCCCTCCGACTCCCCCGCCCGCAACGCGTACTCGCGGCACTCGGTGAGCACCGGGCACCGGCCGCAGACCGCCTTGGCCTGCACCTCCTGCAGGCGAGAGGGGGCGAGCGGGAAGAACAGCTCCGGATCACTTGACCGGCAGGCCCCCCTGCGCAGCCAGTCGGCCTCGTCGGCGATTCCCATGGCTCAACGCTAGGACCAGCGGCCCGCGCGCGCATCATCCTGCGGATGGACACGCCCGTACACCACCGGGAGGCCCCGCCGGCGCGGTCAGACCGACCAGGTGTGCACCGGTTCGTTGGTGTGCATGAGCTCCATGTAGTCGAGGGTCATCCGGCGCAACGCCTCGTGCCGGTCGGCGCCCTTCTCCGCGCGCACCCGCTCCACCTGCCAGGTCGCGCCGGTGCGGTGGGTCAGGCAGCGGCCCTCGATGACGCCGAGCAGCCGCGCGGCCACGTCGGAGTCGACGTTCCACTCCCGCAGCCCCTCGTAGGCGAGCGGCAGCAGGCGGCGCAGCACGAGTTCGGTGGCGGGCACCTCGCCCATGCCGGGCCAGTACAGCCGGGCGTCGATGCCGTGCCGCGCGGCGGCGTTGAGGTTCTCCTCGGCGGCGGCGAACGACATCCGGCTCCAGATCGGCCGTTCCAGGTGCGGGAGCACACGCATCAGGCCGTAGTAGAAGGCGGCGTTGGCGGCGACGTCGAGCACCGACGGCCCGGCGGGCAGGACGCGGTTCTCCACCCGCAGGTGCGGGGTGCCGTCCACGACCGCGTACACCGGCCGGTTCCAGCGGTAGATCGTGCCGTTGTGCAGGGTGAGCTCGTCGAGGTCGGGGATCTCGCCCCGGTCGAGCGACTCGCGCGGGTCCTCGTCGGAGCAGAGCGGCAGCAGCGCCGGGAAGTAGCGGACGTTCTCCTCGAACAGGTCGAAGACGCTGGTGATCCAGCGTTCCCCGAACCACACCCGGGGCCGCACGCCCTGCTCCTTGAGCTCGTTCGGGCGGGTGTCGGTGGCCTGGGTGAACAGGTCGATCCGGGTCTCCTGGTGCAGCTCGCGGCCGAACAGGTAGGGCGCGTTGGCGGCCAGGGCGACCTGCGGCCCGGCGATGGCCTGGGCGGCGTTCCAGTGCGCGGCGAACTGCTCGGGCGAGACCTGGAGGTGGAGCTGGACGCTGGTGCAGGCGGCCTCGGGGGCGACGCTGTCGGCGTAGGTGTCGAGGTGCTCGACGCCCTCGATGCGCAGGTGCAGGTCCTCGCCGCGGGCGGCGAAGATCTGCTCGTTGAGCAGCGCGTAGCGGGGGTTGGCCGACAGGTTGCCCGCGACCAGGTCGGACTCGCGGATCGTCGGCAGGATGCCGATCATCAGCAGGTGCCCGCCCACCGAGCGGGCCCGTTCCTCGGCGTGGTTGAGCCGGGTGCGGACGTCGTTCTCCAGGTGCAGCGCGCCCTGGCCGGCCAGGCTCTGCGGCTGGACGTTGATCTCCACGTTGAACTGGCCCAGCTCGGTGGCCCAGTCGGGCCGCTCGATCGCCTCCAGCACCTCGGCGTTGCGCATGGCGGCCTCGCCGTGCTCGTCGGTGATGTTGAGCTCGATCTCCAGCCCGGCCTGCGGGCGGTCGAACTCGAAGCGGGCCTCGCGCAACATCCGGGCGAAGACGTCCAGGCAGCCGCGCACCTTCTCCCGATATTTCCGGCGGTCTTCTCGACTGAACACGACGACTGGCACGTCCCTGCCCATATCGGGAATGTCCCACGGGGACGCGCGCCTGCCAAGAGGATCAGGAAACTGCGGCCAGCCGCGGCGCGGCCTGCTCGGCCACCGTGTCGGCGAACGCCCGCAGCCGCGCGGTCCGCTCCCCGGCCCGCCACACCAGCCCAAGCGAGGAGGCCGGCAGCCCCTCCACCAGCACGAACCGCACGTCCGGCCGCCGGTGCAACAGCGCCGACGGCCGGCAGAGCAACATCGCCCCGCGCCCCAGCGCCACCAGCGTGAGCCCCTCCTGGCTGGTCGACACCTCGGCGCCGCGCGGGATCGGCACCCCCAGCGGCGTGTACGGCGGAGCAGACCGCTCCCGCCAGCCGCGCGGCGCGCTCGGCGGCAGCCCGATGAGCGACACCCCCGCCAGCTCCTCGGCCTGGATGACCTCCCGCCCGGCCAGCGGATGCCGCACCGGCAACGCGAGCTGGTACGGCTCGCGGTTGAGCTCGGCGCCCTCCTCCAGGTCGCTCTCCCCCGTCGGCAGCACGGTGAACACCACATCCACCTCGCCGCGCCGCAACGCCCCGTAGGGATCGGACAGCGGCACCTCCACCAGCTCCACCTCGCACTCGGGGTACCGCTCCTGGAAGGTGCGCAACCCGGCCACCGCCAGCCGCGTCGGCGCGCCGTGGAAACCCACCCGCAGCGTGCCGTCGACCTTGCGCGCGGCGGCCTTGGCCCCCTCGACCGCCGCCAGCAACGCGTCGTAGGCCGGACGCAGCTCCGCCAGCAGCCCGCGCCCGAGCGGGGTCAGCGCCACCCGCCGGCTGGTCCTGTCCACCAGGCGCCCGCCGATGCTCAGCTCCAGCTCCTTGAGCAACTGGCTGACCCGGCCCGGCGACAGGTAGAGCCGCTCGGCCGCCCTCGCGAAGTGCAGCTCCTCGCTCAGCACGACGAAGCACTCGATCTGCCGGAACTCCATGGCCACCTCCGTCGCGATCGTTTAGCCCGACTAATGCAAGCCTTCGAGCTTCGTCATTGTTCCGCGATTCCGTACAAAGCAGGCTGAGCTGCATGGTTGCTCTACAGACTCCTCCCGGATCCCGTACCGCCCGTTGGCCCGCCGTGTTCACCGTGGCGGTGGGCACCTTCACCGTCGTCACCAGCGAGATGTTGCCCGTCGGCCTGCTCACCCCCATCGCCCGCGACCTGGGGGTGAGCGAGGGCACGGCAGGGCTGATGGTCGGCGTGCCCGGCCTGGTCGCCGCCTTGGCCGCCGCCTCGTTGCCCGCCGCGGCCGGCCGGGTGGACCGCCGGACCGTGTTGCTGAGCCTGGCCGGCTTGCTGATCGTGGCGAACGCGGCCGCCGCGCTCGCCCCGTCGTTCGCCGTGTTGCTGGCCGCCCGGGTCCTGGTGGGGGTGGCGATCGGCGGGTTCTGGGCGCTGGCCGGCAGCGTCGGACCGCGTCTGGTGCCTCCGTCGTCGGCCGGGCGGGCGGTGGCCATCGTGACCGGCGGGGTGGCGGTGGCCTCGGTGCTCGGCGTGCCGGCGGGCACCTTCCTCGCCGACCGGTTCGACTGGCGGTGGGCCTTCGGCGCCATGGCGATCGTCGCCGCGCTCGTGCTCGTCGCGCTCGCCGCTCTGTTGCCCTCGCTGCCCGCCGACGGCGGCGCCCGGCTGCGGGACGCGCTGCGCTCGCGGGCGCTGCGGCCCATCATGATCGTCACCGGGTTGCTGATCGCGGGGCACTTCGCCGCCTACACCTACGTCCGGCCGGTGTTGTCCGGGGTCTCCGACCTTGACCCGAGCCTGCTGCTGCTGGCGTACGGCGCGGCGGGCATCCTGGGGAACTTCGTGCTCGGGCCGCGGGCGGCCGGGGGCGCGCGGCGCGTGCTGCTGGTGATGGCGGCCGGGATCGCGGTGACCGCCCCGCTGACCGCGGTGCTCGGCTGGCCGGCGCTGCTGGCGTGGGGCCTGGCCTATGGCGGGGTGGGGGTCGCGGTGCAGTTGTGGGTGTTCGAGGCGGGCATTCGGGTGCGTGAGGCGGGGCTGGCGTTGCTCACGATGGTGTTCAACCTGGCCATCGCGCTCGGCTCGGTGCTCGGCGGGGTGGCCGTGGACGCGCTGTCCGCCTCCGGGGCGGTGTGGCTGGGCGCGGGCCTGGCCGTGGCGGGCCTGATCGTGGCCGCGGCCTGGCGTCGCGCCCCGGAACCGGCCTGAACCCGGGCCGCGACCGCTCGCCGTACAAGGTCAGACGGTGCGCCTGCCGTACCAAAAGGGGTCAGACCAGGCGGCGGGCGGTCGCCCAGCGGGAGAGCTCGTGCCGGTTGGAGAGCTGGAGCTTGCGCAGCACGCTCGACACGTGCGTCTCGACCGTCTTGACCGAGATGAACAGCTCCTTGGCGATCTCCTTGTAGGCGTAGCCCCGCGCGATCAGCCGCAGCACCTCGCGCTCCCGCTGGGTGAGCGAGTCGAGCTCGGGGTCGATCGGCGGGGCCTCGGAGGAGGCGAAGGCGTCGAGCACGAACCCGGCCAGCCGCGGCGAGAAGACCGCGTCGCCCTCCGACACCCGGCGGATGGCGTCGGTCAGCTCCCGGCCGCTGATGTTCTTGGTCACGTAGCCCCGCGCGCCGCCGCGGATGACGCCGATGACGTCCTCGGCCGCGTCGGAGACCGACAGCGCGAGGAAACGCACCTGCGAGCCCGACCCGAGGACGCGGCGCAGCACCTCCTGGCCGCCGCCGCCGGGCATGTGCACGTCCAGCAGCACCACGTCGGGGGTGAGCTCGGCGATCGCCTTGACCGCCGACTCCACGTCCTCGGCCTCGCCCACCACCTGGATGGAGTCGCCGAGCTCGGCCCGGACGCCGGAACGGAACAGCCGGTGATCGTCGACGATCAGTACCCGAATCATCTCTCCACCTTCATGGTCAGCATCACTTCCGTGCCCTCGCCCGGCTCGCTGCGCACCCGCGCGGTTCCGCCGTGCCGTTCCATCCTGCCAATGATGGACTCCCGGATGCCCATCCGGTCCAGCGGGACCTCGTCGAGGTCGAAGCCCTTGCCCCGGTCCTTGACCGAGATGAAGACCTCCTCGCCCTCCACCTCGGCGTAGACCGAGATGACCGGGCTCTCGGAGTACTTGCCGGCGTTGACCATGGCCTGCCGGAAGGCCTTGAGCATCGCGTCGAGCTTGGGGTCGAGCGCGGTGTCGCCGACGCAGACGATCTCGACCGAGACGCCGTGCGCGTCCTCCTCCTCGGCGGCGATCCGGCGCACGGCCGCCGCGAAGGTCGAGTCGGCGTCCTGGGCCGGCTGGTAGAGCCAGTTGCGCAGCTCCCGCTCCTGCGCGCGGGCCAGCCTGGTGACCTCGCGCGGGTCGTGCGCGACGCGCTGGATCAGCGTCAGGGTGTGCAGCACCGAGTCGTGCACCATCGCGGCGATCTCGGCCTTCTCCTCCTGGCGGATGCGCTCACGCCGTTCGAGCTGCAGTTCCTTCCACAGGCCGGCCAGCCACGGGGTGGCGATGAAGATGAGGCCGCCCACGACGACCAGGGTGAAGATGAGGCCGTTGCGCGCCGCCTCCAGGGCGTCCTGCGTCACCAGGAAGCCGATCGCGCCGCCGATCACCAGGATGACGCCGAGCAGGGTCCGCACCCGGTGCTTGCGCATGCCCTTGGTGGCGCCGCTGACCCAGTTGGTGCGCCGGTCGGGATCGGCCTGCTGCCAGAGGATCAGCGCGCCGATGCCGCAGACCGCGAACGGCAGCATCGCCACCCCGCCCCGCGAGGCGCCGGTGAGCCAGCCGAAGGCCAGGACCGCGATGCCGATGGCGGTGAACGCGCTGAGCTGGCTCCAGTCGCGCGCCGGCGACGGCCCTTCGTACGGCTCCCGCGGTGTGATCATCCACAGGACGGCGTAGACCACCAGGCCGACGCCCTCCACCGCGCTCAGCAGCAGGAAGGCCAGCCGGATCACCACCGGGTCGAGCCGGAGCTGGCGGGCCAGCCCGTGGGCGACCCCGCCCACGAGGCGGCCGTCCATCGGCCGCATCATCCGGTGGAACGGCTCGGCTACGTCCTTGTCGACGGAACTCACCTCATCACGCCGAATCGAACCCTGCATCTGTGGTCCTCTCGACGCTAGTACAACGTTCGTGCAGCCTGAATCGTCACACGGGCCCGGTGTGCGGGACATCAGGGATATCCCCTGAGCTGTCCCGACACCGCCGCCTAGGGGTCGGCTCAGGGGAGTCCCCGATGCGGGCGAGGCGCGCTCACGCCACGATGGTCCTATGACAGCAGCACCGCCGCCGCCACTCCGGCCCCTGGCCCGCAGCTCCGAGGGACGCATCCTCACCGGAGTCAGCGCCGGGCTGGGCCGCTACACCGGCATCGACCCGGTGGTCTTCCGTGCGGCCTTCGCGGTGCTGGTGCTGGGCTCCGGCGTGGGGGTCTACCTCTATCTCGCCGCCTTCCTGCTGATGAAGGCGCCGCGGGGCGGGCCGGGGTACGTCGAGCAGTGGACCCGGCGGGACTTCTCCGGTGACACGGTGTTCGCCCTGCTGACCGCGGTGCTGGGGTTCGGGCTCACCGTCAACCTGGCGACCGTCGCGTTCGGGACCGGGACCCTGGTGGTGGCCATCCTGATGGCGGTGGGGCTGCTGGCCGCGCACGCCAACGGGGTGGATCTGCTGGGGATCGCGAGGTCCATGCCGGAGCGGCTCAACCGCCGGCGGGCGGCGACCCGGCAGCCTCCGGTGGCTCCGGCGCCGCCGTACGAGCCGTTCACCTCCTTCGACACCGGTGCCACTCCTTTCGGCACCCCCGCCGCGCCCTTCGACACCCGCGCGTACGAGCCGGCCCCGGCCTACCGGCCCGCGCCGCCGCCCGAGGCCCAGCCGAGCCCCCAGGCCGCCCGCCCGCAGCCTGAACCGGAGCCGCTGACCGAGCCGATCGACGAGCCGGTGGCCGCAAGAGCCGAGCCGATCGACGAGCCGGCGACCGCAGAAGCCGAGCCGGGGGCTTCGCCGTACGTGACGCGACCCCACCCGAACCTCGCCTACGGCGAGCCGTTCGCCCCGCACGGCCCCTACCAGCCGCTGGACCCGCGCCGGCGCGCCGGTCACGACCCGGGCCTCCACCCCGGCGAGACGATCATCCGCCCGCGCCGCCCGGCCAAGCGGCCGAGGTCGTACATCGGCGTGCTCACCTTCCTGCTCGCTCTATTCATTGGAGGCGTCGTCGTGGCCGGCCAGATCACGTCCGCGTCCGGCATGCCGAGCCTGACCGTCGTCGGCGGCGCGATGCTGATCACCGTAGGCGCCGGCCTGCTGGTGGCGACCTGGTGGGGAAGGGGCGCCGGCCTGGTCGCGCTGGGCACCGTCCTGGCGCTGACCATCTCCGCCGGCCTGGTGCTCGGCGGCGTGCCCAAGCGGCTGACCGACACCGTGTGGACGCCGACGAGCATGGCCGAGGTGGCCGACCCCTACCAGGTCGGCCTGGGCGAGGCGACGCTCGACCTGACGCGGCTGCCGCTGGCGGCCGGGTCGCGGACGACCTTCAACGCGTCGGTGACCATCGGCGAGCTGATCGTGGTGCTGCCGCCCACCGCCCAGGTGGAGGTGCACGCCACCGCCCGGATCGGTGAGATCCGGGTGGACCACTCCGTCATCGACGGCACGGACATCGAGGTGAACAGGGTGCTGCAGCCGGAGACGCCCCCGGAGGGCGCGGCGGCCACGATCGTGCTGCGGATCAAGGGCGGCGTCGGCGACGTGGTGGTGCGGCGTGCGGCGTGAGATGGAGGAGCGCCCCCGGCGGGTGCACCGTACCGACTGGATGGCCCTGCTCAGCGGCCTGCTCTTCATCGTCCTGGGCATCCTGGTGGTCACCGGGGAGCTGCGCGACTGGATCGTGCTGACCGCGGTGACGGTCGGCGGGCTGGGGATCGCCGGGGTGGTGGCGGTGATCGCCCGGCTGGTGCGCGGAAAGTAGGCCGTGCAGGCAATCCGGAGGTAAGTGACCCTTGACCTCCGGTTCCCCCGGCGTAGCTTGGCATCTGTCCGCCATATCCCTTCAAGGGAGGACGTATGCCCCTAGTTACCGTCACTGTCGACGGCATCAAGTACGAGCAGCAGTGCGAGCCGCGGCTCCTGCTCGTCCATCTCCTACGTGAACGGCTGGGCAAGACCGGCACCCCGATCGGCTGCGACACCAGCAACTGCGGCGCCTGCACGGTGCTCCTCGACGGCAAGAGCGTGAAGAGCTGCTCGGTCCTGGCGGTCCAGGCCGACGGGAGCGACGTGGTCACCATCGAGGGGCTGGCGAGCAACGGCTCGCTGCACCCGATGCAGCAGGCCTTCCACGAAGAACACGCCCTGCAGTGCGGCTACTGCACCCCCGGCATGGTCATGGCCGCCATCGACATCCTGCGGGACGATCCAGACCCGTCCGAGGAGGCCATCCGGGAGGGCCTCGAGGGCAACCTGTGCCGGTGCACGGGCTACTGCAACATCGTGCGGGCCGTCCGCCGGGGCGCCCAGGAGATGAGCAAGGCCGACAGGGCGGTGAACACCCCGTGAGCGAGCTCGACGCCGGCCTGATCGCCGAGCAGATAGAGGTCACCGGCGAGCAGAAGCAGAACGGCCACGAGGTGGGCCGGGCCCGGCGCCGCAAGGAGGACGCCCGGCTGCTCACCGGCCGCACCCAGTGGACCGACAACATCCAGCTCCCCGGCCTGCTGCACGTCGCGTTCCTGCGCAGCCCGATGGCCCATGCGCGGATCGGCCGCGTGGACGTCTCCGGCGCGCTGGAACTGCCGGGCGTGGTGGCCGCCTTCTCCGGGCGCGACTTCGCCGCCGAGCAGGGCAGCCTGCCCTGCGCCTGGCCGGTCAGCGAGGACATCGTCATCCCCGACCACCCGGCGATGGCCGTCGACGAGGTGCGGTACGTGGGCGAGGCGGTGGCCTGCGTGATCGCCACCGACCGCTACCAGGCCGCCGACGCGCTGGAGGCCATCGAGGTCGACTGGGAACCGCTGCCGCCGGTGCTCGACATGAACGACGCGCTGGCCGAGGGCAGCCCCAAGGTGCACGAGGCGGGCAACCGGGCCTACACCTGGAAGCTCGGCGTGGGCGACATCGACGCCGCCTTCCGCGACGCGCCGGTGGTCGTCGACCGGACCTACGTCCAGCAGCGGCTGATCCCCACCGCGATGGAGCCGCGCGCGGTGGTCGCCACCACCGACGGCGAGAGCTTCACCCTGTGGTCGGCCACCCAGATCCCGCACGTCCTGCGGGTCATGCTGGCCCTGACCACCGGCATCCCCGAGCACCGGCTGCGCGTCATCGCCCCCGACGTCGGCGGCGGTTTCGGCTCGAAGCTGCAGGTCACCGCCGAGGAGGTGCTCTGCCTCCTGCTCACCCGCAAGCTCGGCAAGCCGGTCAAGTGGACCGAGAGCCGCTCCGAGGGCAACCTCACCGTGCACCACGGCCGCGACCAGATCCAGCACGTCTCGCTGGCCGCCGAGGCCGACGGCCGCATCCGCGGCGTGCGGGTGGAGCTGCTCGCCGACATGGGCGCCTACCTGATGCTGATCACGCCGGGCGTGCCGCTGCTCGGCGCGCTGATGTACAACGGCATCTACAAGATGGACGCCTACGACTTCTCCTGCACCGGCGTCTTCACCACCAAGATGCCCACCGACGCCTACCGCGGCGCCGGCCGCCCCGAGGCGACCTACGCCATCGAGCGCCTGATGGACGAGCTGGCCCACGAGCTGAAGATCGACCCCATCGAGGTACGGCGGCGCAACTGGATCAAGCACGAGGAGTTCCCGTACACCACGATCGTGGGGCTGGAGTACGACTCGGGCAACTACGAGGCCGCCACCGACCGGGCCCTGTCGTTGTTCGGCTACGACAAGCTCCGCGCCGAACAGGCCGACCGGCGAGACCGCGGCGACCCCGTCCAGCTCGGCATCGGGGTGAGCACCTTCACCGAGATGTGCGGCATCGCGCCCAGCCGGGCCCTGGGCGGTCTCAACTACGGCGCGGGCGGCTGGGAGCACGCCTCGATCCGGGTGCTGCCGACCGGCAAGGTCGAGGTGGTCACCGGCAGCTCGGCGCACGGCCAGGGGCACGAGACGGCGTGGAGCCAGATCGTCGCCGACTCGCTCGGCGTGCCGTACGAGGACGTGTCGGTCCTGCACGGCGACACCGCGATCTCGCACAAGGGCATGGACACCTACGGCTCGCGCTCGCTGGTGGTCGGCGGCATGGCGTTGCTGGCCGCCTGCGACAAGGTCAAGGACAAGGCCAGGAAGGTCGCCGCGCACGCGCTGGAGTGCTCGCCCGACGACCTGGAATTCGTCCAGGGAGCCTTCCGGGTGAAGGGCACCGGCGCGCAGAAGACCATCCAGGAGGTGGCGCTGGCCACCTTCACCGCGCACGACCTGCCCGACGGCGTCGAGCCGCGGCTCGACTCCGACGCCACCTTCGACCCGCAGACCTTCTCCTTCCCGCACGGCACCCACCTGTGCGCGGTGGAGGTCGACACCGAGACGGGCCTGACGAAGATCCGCTCGTACGTGGCCGTGGACGACGTCGGCAAGGTGGTCAACCCGCTGATCGTCGAGGGCCAGGTGCACGGCGGTCTCGCGCAGGGCATCGCGCAGGCGCTCTACGAGGAGGCCGTCTACGACGCCGAGGGCAACCTGCTGACCTCGACGATGGCCGACTACCTGCTGCCCAGCGCGGCCGACCTGCCGGACTTCGTCACCGACCGCACCGAGACCCCGGCGACCACCAACCCGCTGGGCGTCAAGGGCGTCGGCGAGGCCGGCACCATCGCCTCCACCCCGGCGGTCGTCAACGCCGTCGTGGACGCCCTGCGCCCGTACGGCGTGCGCGACATCCAGATGCCGTGCACGCCCGAGAGAGTCTGGAGGGCCCTGCAGTGATCCCGGCCAAGTTCGACTACGTCCGTGCCGGCTCGCTCGCCGAGGCCGCCGAGGCGCTGGCGAGCGACGAGGACGCCAAGGTCATCGCGGGCGGCCAGTCCCTGCTGCCGCTGCTGCGCCTGCGCCTGGCCTACCCCTCGCTGCTCGTCGACGTGGGCAGGCTGAGCGAGTTGCAGGGCATCCACGACCGCGGCGACCACGTCTTCATCGGCGCCGCGGCCACGCACGACGAGGTGGTGCGTTCCGGCCTCGTCCGGGACGCCTGCCCGCTGATCGCGCTGGCCGCCGCCACCGTCGCCGACCCCGCGGTACGGCACCGCGGCACCTTCGGCGGCTCGCTGGCGCACGCCGACCCGGCGGGCGACCTGCCGGCCGTGGCGCTCGCGCTGGAGGCGGTCCTGGTGACCTCGCGGCGCGAGATCCCGGCGGCCCGCTTCTTCGTCGACTACCTGGAGACGGTGCTGGAGCCCGGTGAGGTCCTCGTCGGGGTGAAGGTGCCCAAGCTCGGCCCCGGCTGGGGCTACCACTACGAGAAGTTCCACCGCACCGCCCAGGCGTGGGCGATCGTCGGGGTGGCGGCGGCGGTGCGCCGTTCCAACGGCACCATCGCCGAGGCCAGGATCGGTCTGACGAACATGGGACCGACTCCGGTGCGCGCGCGGGGAGTGGAGTCCGCTCTCCAGGGCATCGAGCTGGGAGACCAGGTTCGGCAGGCGTGCGCTCGCGCGCCCGAGGACACCTCGCCCCCCTCGGACCTGCACGCACGACCCGACTATCGTCGCCATCTGGCGCACGTGCTGACGTACCGCGCCGTTCAGGCGGCTGCCGGGTCGCCCTGACCGGGCTGCGGGGGCGCCCCTTGGCGGCGCCCCCGCACGGGTCGCACCATGGAAGCAGGCGGAAGGGGAGCGGTCATGGCGATGCGGTTCGAGCACGAGTTCTCGATCCCGGTTCCGGTCGAGCAGGCGTGGGCGGTGTTGCTCGACGTCGAACGGGTGGCTCCGTGCCTGCCCGGCGCCAGCCTCGACATCGTCGAGGGGGACGAGTTCACCGGCAGGATGAAGGTCAAGGTGGGTCCGATCACCGTGACCTACAAGGGCACGGCGGCCTTCGAGGAGATCGACAAGGACGCCTACAGCCTCCGGTTGAAGGCCGGCGGCAAGGAGGCCAGAGGGGCCGGCACGGCCGAGGCCACGGTCAACGCGCGGCTCGCGCCGGCCGGGGACAGCACGATGGTCAAGATCGAGACGATGTTCCACGTCACCGGCCGGCCCGCGCAGTTCGGGCGGGGCGTGATGCAAGAGGTCGGCGGGAAGCTGATCGACCGGTTCGCGGCGAACCTGGCCGAGCAGCTCGCGGCCGACCACGGCTCGTCGCCCGAGCCCGACGCCCTCGCGGCGACCGGCCTCGCGGACAGCGAGCCCGCCGGCGACGGGACCTCGGTCGCCGACGGCTGGGGCGGTGAGCGGCACTTGAGCGCCGTGCCCGAGCCGCCGCGCGACACCTCGCCGGCCGGGGCCATGCGTACCTCGCGCACCCCCGACGAGGAGGCCCTGGATCTGCTGGAGATCGCCGGCACCCCGCTGCTCAAGCGGGCCGCTCCGGTGGTCGGGGCCGTGGCCTTCCTGCTGGTCATCGCGTGGTTGATCAGGAGGATCTTCCGGTAAAAGCTACGGCAAGTCCGGACACATCACCCCAGCGCGGGGCATGTCTCACTCCGAGCGTCTCATTCTCGGGGGGGAATCGGCATGCCGGCCTGCAGCGTGGTCGTGATCACCTACAACGACGCCGCCCGTCTGCCCAGGGCCGTGCGTTCGGTGCTGAACCAGACACTGCGCGACCTCGAAGTGATCATCGTGGACGACGACAGCACCGACGACACCGCACGGGTGGCCGGGGAACTCGCGCGCGCCGACCGCCGCGTGCGCTACATCCGCCGCAAGACCAACAGCGGCGGCTGCGGCGCACCGCGCAACGACGGCATCGACGCGGCGCTCGCGCCCACGGTGATGTTCCTGGACAGCGACGACGAGCTGCCCAGGCACGCCGTCAAGAGCCTGCTGGCCGAGCTGGAGCGCACCGGCGCGCAGTTCGTCGCCGGCCAGATCTCCCGGCTGTACGAGACCAGCCGCCGCCAGCAGCGCTACTACCCGCACCTGTTCGCCAGGCGCCGGGTCGTCGAGGGCATCCGCGCCGAGCCCGAGCTCTTCCTCGACAGCTTCAGCACCAACAAGCTCTACGACGTGACCTTCCTGCGGGCCAAGGCGCTGCGCTTCCCGGAGGGCGTGCACTTCGAGGACCACGTCTTCTCCGCCGAGCTGTACAGCGTCGCCGACCGCTTCGCCGTCGTGCCCTGGGTGGTCTACCTGTGGCACCGCGCGCCCGACGACACCTCCATCTCGCTCAGCCACAAGGAGATGGAGAACGTACGGCAGCGCGTCCGTGCGGCCGGGACCAGCGACCGCATCCTGACCGAGCACGGCCTGGCCGACCTGGTCCCCGAGCGCCAGTACCGCTTCCTGCGCCAGGACCTGCCGGTCTACCTGCACTGGCTGCCCTCCCGCGAGCCGGTCTGGGTCAAGGAGTTCGCCGCGGTGGTCCGGCCGTACCTGGCGGGCGTCCCCGCGGAGGTGCTGGAGCGGGTGCACCCGATCGTGAAGGTCTGCTGCGCCCTGATCCTCGACGACCGGCCGGAGGAGCTGGTCGTCGCGGCTCGCTCGCTGACCGGGCCCCAGGCGCCGCCGCGCGCGGCGGTCCGGCAGGACGGCCGCACCTACTGGGGCACCACGGTCGCCCCCGGCCTGGACATCACCCGGCTGCACCTGGCCGAGCTGCCCTTCACCGCCTCGCGGTTGCGGCACGAGGTGACCGACGTGGCCGCCGACGGCGAGGAGGTGCGGATGACCGTGCACACCTACGACCCGTTCGGGGCGCTCCCCGCGGAGTGGGAGGCCTTCCTCGAAGTCGGCGGGGAGCGGATCCCGATCGACCCCCAGCCGTCGGGCTCCGGCGGATACGTCAGCGAGATCACCTTCGTCCCCGGCAAGGGCGGCGACCCGCGCCTCGGCTTCACCCGGCTGTCGGACGGCCACACCACCACCGACCGGCTGCTGGTCGACCCCGAACTGCCCCCGGTGAAGGCGCGGGGCTACACCTTGGAGCCGGTGGGGCGCGCGGCCTTCCTGCGGGTCAAGGCTCCGCCGTACCGGACCAGGCTGCTGCGGCGGGTGGCGAAGAAGGCCCTGCGCCGCTGGAGCACCCCGCAGAACAAGCTCAAGGTCTACAAGGTGCTCATCCGGGTAGTGCCGCGGCGAAGGGATCTCGCGCTGTTCGAGTCCGACTGCGGTAAGGGATACACCGGCAGCCCGCGCGCGCTGTACGAGGAGCTGCGCCGCCGCGAGCTGCCGGTGACCGCGGTCTGGTCGGTGGCGCGCAACCGGGCGCACTTCCCGAGCGACGCCGTCCTGGTGCGCCGGATGAGCTGGCGCTACATCTGGACGATGGCCAGGGCCGCCTACTGGGTGGACAGCCACGGCTTCCCGCTCGACTTCCCCAAGCCGCCCGGCACCCGCTACCTGCAGACCTGGCACGGGCAGGGCATCAAGTCGATCGGCTTCGACGCGCCCGACCTGCGCGCCGACTTCGCCCGCCCGCGCGAGCAGTGGCAGGAGGCGATCCGCCGCTGGGACGCGCTCGTCTCCCCCGGCGCCGAGTTCGAGCGGATCTTCGTCACCGCCAACCGCTACACCGGCCCGATCCTGCGGTACGGCACGCCGCGCTGCGACGCGCTGGTGAGGGGCGAGGCGCCCGAGGGCCTGCGGGAGGCGCTGGAGATCCCGCCCGGCCGCAAGGTGCTGCTGTACGCGCCCACCTACCGCGACGCGGCCAAGTACACCGGCCGCTCGGTCCGGGTCGATCTCGACCTGCTCGCCGAGGAGCTGGCCGAGGAGTGGGTGCTGCTGCTGCGCACCCACCCGGTGGACCGCTACCGGGTACCCCAGCACGTGCGGCACTTCGTCCGGCCGGCCGGCTCCTACCCGGAGATCAACGACCTGATGCTGCTGTCCGACGCCCTGCTCACCGACTACTCCTCGGTCAGCAGCGACTACGCGGTGACCGGCAAGCCGATGCTGTTCTACCTCGACGACTGGGAGGAGTACCGGCGCACCGAGCGCGGCGTCTACCACGACCTGCCCGCCATCGCCCCGGGGCCGTGCGTGCGCACCACCGAGGAGCTCATCGCCTGCCTGCGCGACCTGCCCACGGTGCACGCCTCCTACGCCCGGCGCTACGCCGAGTGGCGGCGGCTGTGGTGCGCCGAGGAGCGCGGGCACGCCTCGGCCCGCGCGGTCGAGGACTTCTTCGCCGGCTCGCTGGCCGTACCGGAGCTGAGCCTGGTCTGGGGGACGACGACATGACGCCGGTCACGTTCGCCTGCATGGACGCCGACACGCTGGGCGGCATCCAGCAGATCACCCACACCCTCGCGCAGGGCCTGGCCGAACGCGGCCACGAGGTGCGGGTCATCGGCCTGCACCGCGACGGCAGGCCCTTCCGCTACGTCGAGCGCCCGCTCTACCGGCAGGCCGTGATCAACCACACCCCGATCGGCGTGGAGCGGCGGCGGTGGGCCGACCGGCGGCTGCGCCTGGCGCTGCCGTCCGAGGGCTTCCTGGTGATGACCTCGCCCGGCGTGGTCACCCGGCTGGCCGGGCTCGACGGCGGGCTGCTGCGCATCGGGCAGTACCACGGCTCCTTCGAGCACGCCCGCGGCTCCTGGCACCTCGGCTCGATCCGCGCCCACTACTGGAAGCTGGAGCAGGCCGTTTTCCTGAGCGAGGCGGACGCCTGCCGCTTCGCCGAGGACGGCCTGCTGCCCAACACCTGGGCCCTGCCCAACCCGCTGCAGAGCTGGCCGGAGCAGGTCTCGGCGCTGGATCACCGCCGGGTGCTGGGCGTCGGCCGGCTGGAGGGCGTCAAGCGGTTCGACCGGCTGATCAGCGCGTTCGCGCTGGCCGCGCCGCCGCCGTGGGAGCTGCACCTGATCGGCGACGGGGCCGAGCTGCCGCGGCTGCGCGCGCACGCGGCGCGCGAGGGCGTGGGCGACCGGGTGGTGTTCCGTGGCCGGGTGCCGGTGTCGGCGATGCCCGAGGAGTACCGCAGGGCGGCGGTGCTCGGGCTGACGAGCGAGCACGAGGGGCTGCCGCTGGTGCTGCTGGAGGCGGCGGCGCACGGGGTGCCCGCGGTGGCCTTCGACGTCTCCGGCGGGGTGCGCTCGGCCGAGCCCGTGCTGGTCCCGCCGGGTGACGTGGACGGCTTCGCCGAGCAGCTCGGGAGGCTGCTGGCCGATCACGACGAACGGCGGCGCCTGGGCGCCGCCGCTCGCGCGCGGGCGGCCGACTTCCGCCTGGAGCGGGTCCTGGACCGCTGGGAAGAGCTCTTCGCGCACATCACCCGGTGACCGGGGTCAGACCCGCTGTGCCGCCTCGGCCTCGGCGCGCTGCTGCGGGACGCCGGCCAGGGCGCGCTGTCCGGTGGTCAGCATGGCCGCGACCGGGCTGGGCTCGCGCAGCCGGGCGATCCGGTCGCGCATGGCCTTGCGCATGCGCGACGAACGCCGCTTCTGCAGCGTCTTCTGCAGCGCGGTGAGGTGCTCCTTCGGCGGCTTGGGCGCGCCGCTGAGCTCGTAGCCCCACGCCTGGAGCCGGTCGCCGAACTGGTCCTCGCACAGCGCGATCTCCCACGGGTCGAGCCGCTTGGACCAGCTTCCGACGCGGGCCTTGGTGACCTCGCCGTGCGTGTTGCCGTGCCAGACCTTGTGCAGCGGGACGACGGTGTCGGCGGCCTCGCGCGGCGAGATCACCGAGGGGTCGAACTCCTCGCCCAGGAAGTCGCAGAGCTTCTTCATCTCCACGTCCGTGGCGTCGGTCAGGTCCTCGTAGCGCAGCTCGTAGTAGGTGTCGGCGGGCAGCGACTTCTTCAGCTTGGCGCCGTGGTCGATCGCCTCGATCCAGGTCGCCATCGCGTGGAAGGAGTCGGCGGTGTACCAGGGCATCTCCTTGAGCGAGGAGACGCAGTCGCGGCCGTCCCTGACCAGGTGGATGAACTGGGCGTCGGGGAAGAGCCGGCGCAGCAGGTCCACCTGCTTGACGTAGCTCGGGCGCTTGTCGCCCCAGCGGGCCTTGCCGAAGCGCTCGGCGTACATGCGGAAGGCGATGCCGAGCACCGAGCCGAAGGAGCCGGGCCCGTCGACCACCTCGCGCACGAAGTCGTCCTTGTCGATGCCGAGCTCGCGGAACTTGGTGCTGCGGTCGCCGGCGATCCACTCGGCCAGCGAGCGGCGGCGCTCGGCCAGGCGCATGTCGCCGAAGGCGCGGCGGCGCTGGTAGGCCGGGATGACGAAGCGGGTCTCGGGCGCGACCGCGATCCTGGGGTGCGAGTGCAACATGAGCTGCAACATCGTCGTGCCAGAACGCGGGCAGCCGATCACGAAGACGGGACGGTCTGAAGCCATTTTCTATCCCCCGATTAGCGCGTGTTCGCGGCTCTCCCGGGGCTGCGCCAGGGCACGGCGGGTGAAGAGCCACATCCGGTAAACAATGAAGATCTCGTTGGCCAGCAGCAGGAGGCTGGCGACGGTGGCGACGGGGATCAGCGCGGCCGGCCCGACCAGCGGCGCGACCACGAACACCGCGGCATGGAACTCGATCCCGCTGATCAGGTGCGAGCGCACCCGGTGCCGGGCGAGCAGCCGGTTGACCCGAGGAAGCACCCGCCGTGACGGCTGCCGGGGCTCGGCCTGCGGCTCCCGCGGCCCTCTCAGCTCCCGTACGGCTTCGCGGACCCGCTTCATCTGCGGCGCGTTGACGTACCGGAACAGGTCGAGGATGGCCACCGTGGCGCCGAGGACGATGTAGCCGACCTCGCCGGTCAGCGTGTACTGCCCGTAGGCCAGCCCGGCCGCGCAGAGCACCACCCGGATCCGGTCGCCCACGTAGTCGAGCCAGAGCCCGAACGGCGTGCCCGTGCCCTTGAGCCGGGCGAGCTTGCCGTCCACGCAGTCGACCATGAAGCTCAGGTAGAAGAAGACCGCCCCGAGGACGAGCTGGTCGACGCCGAAGGCGACGGCCGAGGCCGCGCCGAGGAGCAGGGAGACGACGGTGACGTCGTTGGGGGTCAGCCGGGTCCGGTTGGCCACCAGCAGGGTCAGCGGGCAGGCCAGCGGGTCCACCACGTACACCGTCCACCAGGAGTCACGCGTCTTGCGGGTGGCGTGCACCTGGGCGATCGTGAAGCTCATTCAGGCCACCCTCACCGGTTCGCGGCGGCTGGGGAAGGTCGCGACCGCGGCCACCGGCCCCGGCTCGCGCAGCCGGTTGAGCCGGTCGCGCAGCGAGGTGCGCACCCGGCTCGCGCGGCGCTTGGCCATCGTCTGGTGGAAGGCCTGCACGTGGCTCTTGTCCGGCCGGGCGGCGCCGGTCAGCTCGTAGCCGTTGGCGCGCAGCCGGTCGCCGAGCACATCCTCGCAGAGCTGGATCTCCCAGTTCGCCAGCCGCTCGGCCCAGGAGCCCACCCGGGCGGTGGTCACCTCGCCGTGCGTGTTGGTGTGCCAGGTCTTGCGGCTGGGCACGGCCACGCCGGCCAGCATGTGCGGCTCGCACATCGCCGCGTCGAAGTCCTCGCCGAGGAACAGGCACAGGCGTTTGAGCTCGCGGGCCGGGTCGTCGGTGAGGTCCTCGTAGCGCAGCTCGTAGTAGCTGTCCTCGGGGAGCGTGCGGCGCAGCTTGCGTCCGGCGTCCATCGCCTCGGCCCAGGTGGCCACGGCGTGGTAGGAGTCGAGGCTGTACCAGGGCATCTCCTTGAGCGAGGAGACGCAGTCGCGGCCGTCCCTGATCAGGTGGATGAACTGGGCGTCGGGGAACAGCCGGCGCAGCACCTCGGTCTTGCGCACGTAGCTGGGCCGCTTGTCGCCCCAGCGGGGCTTGCCGAAGCGCTCGGCGTACATCTGGAAGACGGTGCCGAGCACCGAGCCGAGCGAGCCGCCCCCGCGGGCCGCCTGGCGGACGAAGGCCTCCTGGCTCAACCCCAGGTCACGAAATTTCGTGCTCCGTTCGGTTGCGATCCATTCGGCTAGATTGTGGCGATTGCGGAGGTCCCGCATGTCGCCGAACTCGCGCCGCCGGTAGTACACCTGCTCGACGAACCGCGTCTCCGGCGGCACCGCCAGCCTCGGGTGCGCGTGCAACATCAGCTGCAGCATCGTCGTGCCCGATCGGGCACAGCCAATGACGAACACTGGCCTCATCAGGTCAAACCCCCCGTTGAATCGCAGCCTGCCGGGTGAAGATCCACAACCGGTAGACCAGGTGCACCTCGTACCCCAGCAGCAGCGCCCCCGCCACCACCGTCATCCAGACCAGCACCACGCCGCTCCCCGCGGCCACCGCCAGCAGCGGCGCGGCCACGAAGACCGCCGCGTGGAACTCGATCCCGCTGAACAGGTGGCTGCGCATCCTGCGCCTGGCCAGCCGCCTGGCCCACCGGCCCTTGGCGGCCCGCGTGCCTTCCGGCAGCTCCTCGCGGACCCGCTTCATCTGCGGCGCGTTGACGTACCGGAACAGGTCGAGGACGGCCACGGCCGCCCCCATCACCACGAACATGACCTCGCCGGTCAGGGCGTACTGCCCGTAGGACAGTCCCGCCGCGCAGGCGACCACCCGGAGGCGGTCGCCCACGTAGTCGAGCCACAACCCGAACGGCGTCCCCGTCCCCTTCAACCGCGCGATCTTGCCGTCCACGCAGTCGACCAGGAAGCTCAGGTAGAACAGGATCGCCCCCGCGATGAGCCTGTCCGCCGCGAAACACCCCGCCGCGGCCATCCCCAGGATCAGGGAGAACACGGTGATCTGGTTCGGGGTCAGCCGGGTACGGCTGGCGATGATGCGGGTCAGCGGACAGGCCAGGGGATCGACCGCGAGGACGGTCCACCAGGCGTCTTTCCGCTTCCGTGTCGCATGCACGTCGGCGAGCGAATAGGTCCGCATGGAGTCCAGCATGGCGACGTTCTGCCGTTCCCCGATTACTCTCTGGAACTACTGGAGGATGTCCATGCCTCTTCTTGACCAATGAGCGAACGGCGCCGGGGCCAATCGGGAAACACGCGGTCCACGACCCGCGCGCTGGCCATGCCGTCGTCCAGGGGGCAGAACTTGGCCACGAAGGCCGCGTAGAGCCCCTGGTACTTCGCCGCGGTCTCCTCGATCCCCCGCACGGCCTCGACGACCTCCTCGGTGCTGCGCAGCAGCGGGCCGGGGGCCTCGGCCTCGAAGTCGAAGTAGAAGCCGCGCAGCGTGTCGCGGTAGTGCTCCAGGTCGTAGGTGTAGAAGAGGATCGGCCGGCCGGTGACCGCGAAGTCGAACATGGCCGAGGAGTAGTCGGTGATCAGCAGGTCGGCGACCAGGTAGAGCTCCTGGATGTCCGGATAGAGCGAGACGTCCAGCACGAAGTCGTGGCCCACCGGCCGGACGTGGTCGGTGACGTTGGGGTGCCGGCGCACCAGCACCACGTGGTCGTCGCCCAGCTCGCGCCACATCCGCTCCAGGTCGAGCTTGAGCTCGAAGCGGTACTTGCCCTTGCCGTGGAACTTGTCGTCCCGCCAGGTCGGCGCGTAGAGCACCACCCGTTTGCCGGGCGGCAGGCCGAGCCGTCGCCTGACCTCCTCCACCAGGTCGGCGCGGTGCAGCACGTCGTTGCGCGGGTAGCCGGTCTCCAGCAGCTCGCCCTTGAACCGGAAGGCGCGGGTCAGGATCGGCGAGCACCACGGGCTGGGCGAGACCAGGTAGCTCCACTGGTCGATCTCGGTGGCCAGCCGCTCGTGGTAGTCGGGCTTGGCGAAGAGCACCTTCTCGATGTCGAAGCCGATCTTCTTCAGCGTGGAGCCGTGCCAGGTCTGCAGCACGGTCTGCCCCTCGCGGCGGCGGAACCAGCCGGGCAGGTGGGCGTTGGTGACGATGTAGCGGCTGCGGGCCAGCGCGTCGTAGTACTCGGCGCCGTGCAGCCGCACCGGGGTGACGCCGTCGGGCAGCGCGACCTGGCCGTCCCGGACGTTCCACGCCATCGGCAGCTCGCAGCCGCGGCTCAGCAGCTCCTCGTAGATCGCCTTCGGGCTGTCGGAGAACTGCTTGCCGGTGTAGGAGTCGAAGAAGATCTCCTCGCGCAGCGGCAGGCCGCACCGGGCCGGGTAATAGACCTCGCGCAGCCGCGCCTGGTTGGTCGCGCCGCGCTCGTCGGGCCGCAGGTCCCTGGGGACGGCCAGCAGCGCCCGGCCGTCGAGGTCGGCCAGCAGGCTCAGCGTGCGACCGGAGTGCTCGCAGGTCAGCGGGTCGAGCGCGGTGTACTCGACCGGGATGTCGCCGGCCGTGGTCCGGACGGCCAGGCCGTACTCGCCGGCGGGCAGCGGCAGCCGGCCGGCCGGGGAGTCCAGTTCCATCGGCGCGAGCGTGCCGGTCACCGTGCGCCCGTCGCACGTGGCCGGGAAGGCGTACTCCGCGTTGCTGTCCCGCGAGTCCAGCACCAGCTCCACCGCGCCCTCCACCGGGTACGGCAGGCCGGCGCGGAGGCCCAGCCGGGCCGAGCCGTCCCAGGCGGGCTCGGCCAGCACCGCGGCCGGAGCCTGGTCACGCACCTGGAACTCGCCGTTGAGCCCCGGCCCGGCCACGAGCTGCCGCTCGCCCACCATGTGCCGGGTAGTCATGGCGCCCGGCTCGACCCGGACCGGCGACTGCCCGGCCTGGAACGACCACTGCGCCACGAACTCCAGCACCCGCGCCTCCCGGCTGTCCGGGTCGAGGTCAGGCCGCCTGGCCTGGACCAGCGCCGACAGCGGCAGCGACGCGACGCGGGAGCCGTCGCGCGAGGCGACCGGGCAGACCAGCGTCCGGCCGCCGTGCGGCTTGCTCGCCACGAGCGCGGCGTGCGGCCCGAAGCGCCCGGAGAGGATCAGCTCGCCGCCGTCGATCCGCCACGAGGTGACGGTCGCCTCCTCGGCCGCGACGTCGATCACGAAGCGGCCGAGCGAGTTGCGGCGCGGCGTCACCTGCACGCCGCCGGCCGACCAGCCCGCGCCCGCCTCGCGCGCCAGCGCCGGGGTGAGCTGGGCCGCGGCCTCGCGTCGGACCAGCCCGCGGTGGATCACGGTCAGCATGATCCGCCAGCGGCCGGGCCGCAGCCGCGCCGGATCGACGGTGAAGGCGAAGCCGCCCCAGACCGGGTGCTTGCCCTTGCCCAGCGGCGGGGCGGCGGACTTCTTCACCGCCAGCCGCACCCGGCGGCCGCTCTCCTCGTGCACTGCGGCGGCGAACACGAACTGGTCGAAGCGCCGGGCCGGGCGCAGGTAGCGGATGCCGGCGCGGCCGGTGACGACCAGCTTGCCGTCCTGCCAGTGCAGGGAGTCGACGCGCTGCTGCACGTCGAGCTCGCGGTCCACGCGCAGCGTCGGCTCGGGCAGGCCGGGGACGGGGCAGTCGAGCTGGTATTTGGTGCCTCGCCGTACCGCGCGGATGCGGCCCTGGCGTTCCCAGGCGTGCACCTCGGCCAGGCCGGCCAGGTCGCCGCCGCGGATGAGGTGCCACTTGATCCGGCGCAGCACGTGGACGGCGGCCATCGAGCCGGGCGTGGCCTGGTCGGCGTAGGCGCCGGCCAGTTCGCGGAAGGCGGTGCGGAACTCCTCGTCGCCGGTCTCCACCGCCTCGAAGAAGTTGGACAGCTCGCTCTCCAGGACCATCCGGTCCCAGGCCGGGACGTGGCCGGGGCTGCGGCTGCCCAGGAACTCGCGCACGCTCCTGACCGAGGAGAGCCGGTCGACGACGCCCTTCACCTGGGCGCGGTCCTGGGTGATGGACAGCCGCTCGCCCTCCCGCTCGCGCCACAGGTAGATCGGCGCGGGCACCATGTCCACCGACCGGGCCAGGAAGTGGCCGGGCAGTGCGACCGCGATGTCCTCGTACAGCACGCCCTCGGGGAACGACAGCCCGTGGGCGTCCCAGAAGGAGCGCCGCCACAGCTTGTTGGTGACCAGGCGGTCCTTCATCAGGATCTCGCGCTCGGTGACGTGCGTCCGGGTCGAGCACTCCTCGAAGATCGCCTTGTGCATCCGCGACGGGGTGACCCGCCGGCCGTTGAAGCGCTGCACGTTGCCGGTCACCAGGTCGGACCCGGTCGCCTGCAGGGTGGCGACCAGGGTCTCGACGGCGTCCAGGGGCAGGAGGTCGTCACTGTCGACGAAGGCGAGGTAGTCGCCGGTCGCGGCCCGGATGCCGGTGTTACGGGCCGCGCCGAGGCCGGCGTTGGCCTGGCGGAGCAGCCGGAAGCGCCGGTCACGCTCGGCGAACTCGGCGGCGATCTCGGCGCTGGCGTCCGGTGAGCCGTCGTCCACCATGACGATCTCGAGCTCCGGCCAGGTCTGCGCGGCCAGCGAGGCGAGGCAGGCCCGCAGATAGGGTTCGACGTCGTAGACGGGGACGACGACGCTGACACGGTCCACGGAGGGTCCTCCGGTCACTTGCGGATCAACAGGACGGTCTTGCCGGGCAGGTCGTCCACGACGGCGAAGCGCGCGGGGTCGAACTGGCCGCGCTGGAAGCTCACGTCGCGCCAGCGCCAGTCCCGCAGCACGAAGACGTCGATCGCGCCGAACGCGGTCGAGGCCGAGGCCTCGGCGAAGGCTTGCGGATCGGTCACGGCGGCGAGCCGGACCAGTTCGGCCCGGCGCTCGTCCCAGCGGATGAGGGTGTTGGCCGACGTCCGGTCGACCGAGGTGTAACCGCGCCAGGGCAGGTAGGCGAACAGGCGCTCGTCGGCGGAGAGCACCCGGGGCCGGGCGCCCCGGCCGCGTACCTCCTCGACCCGCGCCCTGATCTCCCGGGCCGGGAAGGCGGGCTCGTGGTGCGCCCTGGCGGTGTAGAAGTGCGTGGCCGACGGCCACTTCGCCGCCCAGGGCTGCACGCCCTCGGGCAGGGCCAGCCGCCAGTAGGACACGCCCGCCCACAGCAGCACGACGGCCAGGGCGGCCACGCCGTACTCGCGGGCGGCGTGCCGCTTGAGCAGGGTGGCGACGGTGAGCACGCCGGCGGCGACCAGCAGCGGGCCGAGCAGGCGCGAGGTGTAGTGGAAGAAGCCGGTGTGCCCGTCGGCGACGAAGCGGGCCATCATCAGCACCCGGTAGGCGTAGGCGCCCGCGATCAGGAGGAGCAGCGGCTGCGCCCACCAGGCGGTGCGGCGGTAGCCGATCACCCCGGCCAGGCCGGCGAGCTGCAGCAGCCCGAGCGGCGTCGGCTGCAGGAAGGGGAAGGGGTTGGCCACCAGGTCCGGCGCCACGTACAGGTCCGCGACCGCCTGCCCGCCCCCGGCCAGCGTCGCCGCCAGGTACGGCACGACGTACACCCCGGAGACCAGCGCCGCCACCCCGGACACCTTGAGCAGGCGCAGCAGGTAGGCCCGGCGGTCGTCGTGCCGCCACCAGGTCAGCCCCGCCAGCGCGAGAATGCCGAGCGAGCCGTAGATCAGGAAGCCCTGGTAGGTGATGACGATCAGGCCGCCGATCGCGCCCGCCGACCACCACGGCAGCCGCCCGCGCGGCGGCGAGCCGAAGGTCAGCAGGATCCACGGGATGACCACCAGCACGGCGACCACGCCGAAGGCCTTGCGCGGGTCGCCGAAGGCCACCAGGCTCGCCGCCGCGACGGCCAGCGCGACCGGCGGCTTCACCAGCCGGCTCCACAGCAGGAAGGCGGCGACCACCGCGCCGGAGACGGTGAGGATCTCGGCCTCGGCGACCAGCCGCCAGGCCGGGACCCCGCTCAGCGCCGAGGCCCGGCCGATCAGCCAGGGGTAGAGCATGGGGTACTCGGCGGGCACCTCCTCGACGAAGGCGTCGGCGCTCCAGGGCGTCACCGAGTACCTCGTCGCGGCGGCGGCGATGCGGCCCATGTCGCCGAAGAGCCCCGCGAAGCCGTACGGCGTGCCGTACAGCATGGTCTTGAGATCGAGGGCCACCCAGCCGGCGAACAGGCCGCAGGCCACGGCCGAGACGCGCAGCCGCAGCGCGGCCGGCACGAGCACCAGCGCGAGCAGGCCCAGCACGGTCAGGGGCAGCAGGACGCCGCGCACGGCGAAGGGATCGGGCCGGATCCATCCGACCAGGACGAACCCGGCGGCGGTGGCGGCCAGCCAGACCGGCACGGACAGCCAGCGCGGATCGGGCCACCGACCCGCGTCGGCTCGGATGGGGGAAATCGACCGGGGCGCGCTCGCCAGACGGGTCGTCATACCAGCCAGGATGGCGATCTGCAGGGGGGAGGCAGGCCGGGCATGGGCACACGTGGAGCCACGGCTGACCGAGTCTTGACCTGAGCGCGCACGGTAAAGCTTGCGCCAAGCGAGCAGGATGCGCCGACTACTCTCCGCGACAGCCACTTACAGTCCGTTGCGGACTGTAAATCGCCAGGCTCATGAGGAGTCCGCTGATGGACCCAACGATTCCGCCCGCTCGCCCGCACATCGGGGAGGCGGAGATCGCAGCCGCCGTCCGAGTCCTGCGCAGTGGTCAAGTGGTGCAGGGGCCGGAGGTCGCGGCCTTCGAGGAGGAGTTCTCCACCTGGGTCGACGGCCGGCACTGCGTCGCGGTCAACTCGGGCACCTCCGCCCTCCACCTGACCTTCCTCGCGCTGGGCGTCGGCCCGCAGGACGAGGTCATCGTCCCCTCCTTCTCCTTCGCCGCGACCGCCAACGCGGTACGGCTGGCCGGCGCGACGCCGGTGTTCGCCGACATCGACCCGGCCACCTACTGCCTCGACCCCGAGGCGGTGGCCGCGGCCATCACCCCGCGCACGGTCGCGATCATGCCGGTGCACCTGTACGGTCACCCGGCCGCCATGGACCGGCTGCAGGCGCTCGCCGAGCGGCACGGCCTGGCCGTGGTGGAGGACGCCTGCCAGGCGCACGGCGCGGCCCTGCACGGCCGCCCGGCCGGCGCGTTCGGCACGGCGGGCTGCTTCAGCTTCTACCCGACCAAGAACATGCACGCCCTCGAAGGCGGCATGATCACCACCGCCGACGCCGCGCTCGCCCGAACCCTGCGCCTGCTGCGCAACCAGGGCATGGAGCAGCGCTACGCCAACGAGATCGTCGGCGCGAACATGCGCATGACCGACGTGGCGGCGGCCATCGGCCGCGTGCAGATGGGCCGGCTGGCCGGCTGGAACGAGCAGCGCCAGGCCAACGCCAAGGCGCTCGACGCGCAGATCACCACGGTGCCGACCCCGGTGGTCGCCGACGGCGCGCAGCACGTCTACCACCAGTACACCGTCCGGATCGAGGGCGACCGCGACGCCACCCAGGCGCACCTGACCTCGCGCGGCATCGGCAGCGCGGTCTACTACCCGACGCCCATCCACCGGCTCGCGCCCTACGCCGGGACCGGCCCCTGGCACCTGCCGGAGACCGAGCGGGCCGCCCGCGAGGTCCTGTCGCTGCCCGTCTACCCGGCGCTCGGGGAGGGCGACATGGCACGGGTCGCGAAGGCGGTGAACGAGCTGTGAGGCCACTGCGGGCCGGGCTGATCGGGCTCGGCGCGATGGGCCGCAACCACGCGCGGATCCTGTCCGGGCTCGGCGGCGTCGAACTGGCCGGCGTCGCCGACCCGGCCGCCGACCGGGTGGGCTGCGCGCCGGGCGTCCCGGTCGTGCCCACCCTGGAGGCGCTGCTGGCGCTCGGCATCGACTACGCCGTGGTGGCCTGCCCGACCGCGCTGCACGAGGAGATCGGGCTCGAACTGGCCCGGCGCGGCGTGCACGCGCTGATCGAGAAGCCGCTGGCGCACACCGTCACGGCGGCCCAGCGGCTGGTCGCCGCGTTCGAGGCGGCCGGGCTGGTCGCCGGCGTCGGGCACATCGAGCGGTTCAACCCCGCGCTGCGCAGCCTGCGCACCCGGCTCCAGGCCGGCGAGCTGGGCGAGCTGTTCCAGGTCTCCACCCGCCGCCAGGGCCCCTTCCCGCACCGCATCGCCGACGTGGGCGTGGTCAAGGACCTGGCCACGCACGACATCGACCTGACGAGCTGGGTGACCGGCCAGGAGTACGTGTCGGTCTCCGCCTTCACCATGTCGAAGAGCGGCCGGCTGCACGAGGACATGGTCTCGGCGGTCGGCCGGCTGTCCGGCGGCGCGATGTGCAGCCACCTGGTCAACTGGCTCAGCCCGCTCAAGGAGCGCTCGACCGTGGTGACCGGCGAGCGCGGCTGCTTCGTGGCCGACACGCTCACCGCCGACCTCACCTTCTACGCCAACGGCGCCGTCGACACCGAGTGGGAGGCGCTGCGCACCTTCCGCGGCGTGTCAGAAGGGGACATGGTCCGCTTCGCGCTGCAGAAGCGCGAGCCGCTGCTGGTCGAGCACGAGACCTTCCGCGACGCGGTGCTCGGCGTCTCCGACGAGATCGTCACCCTGCGCGAGGGCCTGCGGACCGTGGAGGTCTCCGCCGCGGTTCTGGAGTCGGCCGCCACCGGCCGGACCTCCGTCCTCGACCACCAGCGAGAGGCCTGCTTCGTTGGCTGAGACGCCCGACGTGACGGTGATCGTCGCGGTCTACAACACGATGCCGTACCTGACCGACTGCCTCACCTCGCTGGCGGGGCAGTCCATCGGGCTGGAACGGCTGCAGGTCGTCGCGGTCGACGACGGGTCCACCGACGGCAGCGGCAAGGAGCTCGACCGCTTCGCCGACCTCTACCCCGGCGTGTTCACCGTCATCCACCAGGACAACTCCGGCGGGCCCGCCGCGCCGAGCAACCGCGGGCTGGAGGCGGCGCGCGGCCGGTACGTGTTCTTCCTCGGCGCCGACGACCACCTGGGCGCCGAGGCGCTGGAGCGCATGGTCGCCTGCGCCGACGAGCACGGCTCCGACGTCGTGCTGGGCCGGACCGAAGGGGTCAACGGGCGGCACATCCTCCAGGACGTCTACGAGCGCACCGAGCCGGACCTCAGCCTCTACGACTCGGCGCTGCCGTACTCGCTGTCCAACACCAAGCTCTTCCGCCGCTCGCTGATCACCGAGCACGGGCTGCGCTTCCCCGAGGACATGCCGGTCGCCAGCGACCAGCCGTTCACCATCGAGGCGTGCGTGCGCGCCCGGCGCATCTCGGTGCTGGCCGACTACACCTACTACTACGCGGTACGGCGGGCCGACGACAGCAACATCACCTACCGGACCGGACCGCTGGCCCGGCTGCGCAGCGCCGAACAGCTCATCACCTTCACCGCCGGCCTGCTGCCGCCGGGACCGCGCCGCGACGCGGTGCTGGAGCGGCACTTCGCCTGGGAGCTGGCCAAGCTGCTGCGGGTGGAGTTCCTGGACTTCGAGCCCGACGAGCAGGACGCCATCTGCGAGCGGGTCGACGAGCTGTCGTGCCGCTACCTCACCGACCGCATCCGGGCCGGGCTCACCCGCACCCAGCGCTACCGCCTGGCCCTGGCCGCCCGGCGCGACGTGGCCGCGCTCTGCCGCAGCCTGCGGCGGCCGGGCACCGAGCCGCTGGTGCTGGAGGGCGACGAGGTCTTCGAGCGGCTGCCCGGCTACGGCAGCCTCGACCCCGAGTGCTTCGCCTTCCAGGGCGCGGTGGCCAAGCGCGTCGCCCGCGGGATGCGCCTGGAGCTGTCCCCCGCGCGGGGCGGGTTCACGATGCGCGTCACCGTGCCGCTGCTCGGCGCGTGCGCCCGCGTCCCCGCCGACCTCGCCCTGCTGGGCGCGCCGGCAGAGGTGAGCAGGGCCCTGGCCGCCGACGGGTCGGGCACCGTGCTGACCGCCCGGCTGAGCGCCCGCCGCCTGGTCCGCCAGCTCGGCCGGCGGCGGCTCACCCTGTCCTTCTGCGCGGGCGGCGAACGCTACGAGATCAGCCTGCCCGCCCCCGCCGCACCGCAGCGCACCTGGGCCTGGCACCGCTTCGGCCCGCGCCGCGCGCTCCTGCAGAGCGGCAAGCACGACAACCTCCTGCTCGTCGTGTCGAAGATCTCTCTCCGCCCCCTACGAAGGAGACAGCCATGAAGATCTGCGTCGTCGGGCTCGGCAAGATCGGACTCCCCCTGGCCGTGCAGTACGCCGCCAAGGGCCACCACGTCATCGGCGCCGACATCGACCAGCACGTCGTCGACCTGGTCAGCCAGGGACTCGAGCCCTTCCCCGGCGAGGCGGAACTCGACCTGCGGCTCAAGCGAGCGGTCCAGGACGGCCTGCTCACCGCGACCACCTCCACCGAGGCCGCCGTCGCGGTCTCCGAGGTCGTCGTCGTGGTCGTGCCGCTCTACGTGGACGCCACCGGCGAGCCCGACTTCCGTGCCATGGACGCGGCCACCAGGGCCGTCGCCACCGGCCTGCGGCCCGGCACGCTGGTCAGCTACGAGACGACCCTGCCGGTCGGCACCACGCGCGACCGGCTGACGCCCCTGCTGGAGGCCGGCTCCGGCCTGACCGCGGGCGTCGGCTTCCACGTCGTCTTCAGCCCCGAACGGGTGCTGACCGGCCGCGTCTTCGCCGACCTGCGCCGCTACCCCAAGCTGGTGGGCGGCATCGACGCCGGCTCCGCCCAGCGGGCCGTCCGCTTCTACGAGGCGGCGCTCGACTTCGACCGGCGCGACGACCTGCCCCGGCCCAACGGCGTGTGGGACCTCGGCTCGGCGGAGGCGGCCGAGCTGGCCAAGCTGGCCGAGACGACCTACCGGGACGTCAACATCGCCCTCGCCAACCAGTTCGCTCGGCACGCCGGCACGCTCGGGCTCGACGTCATGGCCGTCATCGAGGCCTGCAACAGCCAGCCGTACTCGGCGATCCACCGGCCCGGCATCGCGGTCGGCGGCCACTGCATCCCGGTCTACCCGCGGCTCTACCTGTGGAACGACCCGGACGCCACGGTCGTGCGCGCCGCCCGCGAGGCCAACGAGGCCATGCCCGGCTACGCGGTCGGCCTGCTGGCCGGGGCGCTCGGCGGCGACCTGACCGGCGTGCCCGTGCTGGTGCTGGGGGCCGCCTACCGGGGCGGGGTCAAGGAGACGGCCTTCTCCGGGGTCTTCCCGACGGTCGCCGCCCTGCGGGCCGCGGGGGCCGAGCCGTACGTCTCCGACCCGCTCTACACCGCCGACGAGCTGGCCGCGCTCGGCCTGCCGCCGCACCGGGGCGAACCCGTCGCCGCCGCGGTGGTCCAGGCCGACCACGCCGACTACCAGACCCTCGGCTCGGCCGACCTGCCCGGCGTGCGCGTGCTCGTCGACGGCCGCCGCATCACCGATCCGGGCCGCTGGACGGCGGCCCACCGAATCGTCATCGGCGGCTGACGCTGCCGCCACGACCTGAGGACTCTTCGTGCCAAGACTTGCCGTCATCGTCGGAAACTCCATCACGGGCGACTCCCGCGTCCAGAAGACCGCCCTGGCCGCCGCGCGTGACGGCTGGGAGGTCACCCTCATCGGCCGCAGCACCAGCGGCCAGGCCGAGCGTGCCACCATGGGCCCCGTCGAGGTGCTCCGGATCACGGTGGGCCCGCAGATGCGGCGGCGGGCCAAGAACCGGAAGAAGGACCAGCGCGGCCTGCGCGCCCGCATCACGCAGTGGGGACTGCCCGACGAGCGGTCGCTGGAGGAGTACCGGCACGCCTACCGGGCCTGGCTGCGGGAGAAGACCGCCGAGATCGGCTGGACCTACCAGCAGCGGGGGCTCACTCCCCTGCTCACCCGCAAGAGCACGCGGCTGCTGCTCCAAGTGGCCAAGCGGGTGCATCGCGACCGGGTGCGGCTGTTCCAGTGGGAGCAGCAGCGCGAGCGGACCGACCGGGTGACGGGCGACTGGCGCAAGGACATGCCGGAGCTGCTCGACCTCGACCTGGCCTTCGGCCGGGCCCTGGAGAAGCTGCAGCCGGACGTGATCCACGCCAACGACATCACCATGATCGGGGTCGCCGCGCACAGCGCCGCGCGGATGCGGCTCAAGGGCCACGAGTGCCGCTGGCTGTACGACGCGCACGAGTACGTCCGCGGCGTCGACTGGAAGAACCCGCAGCGCGAGGCCGCCTACAACGCGCTGGAGGCGGAGTTCATCCACCGGGCCGACGCCGTGGTGACGGTCTCGCCGGAGATCGCCGAGACCCTGCGCCGGGAGTACCGGCTGCCCGCACTGCCGCTGGTCGTGCGCAACACGCCGATCCGGGAGACCGAGGGCCTGGCCGAGTCCGAGGCCAGCGTGCGGGCCGCGTGCGAGCTGCCGGACTCCACGCCGCTGCTGGTCTACTCCGGCTGGCTGGACGTCGAGCGCGGGGTGGACACCGCCGTCGAGGCGCTGCCCGCGCTGCCCGGCGTGCACCTGGCGATCGTCTCGGGGCGGGCCAACCAGTTGCTCGACGAGCTGCTGTCGCAGGCGGGCAAGCTGGGCGTGCGCGACCGCGTGCACGTGGTGCCCTACGTGCCGCAGGCCGAGGTCACCCAGTACCTGTCCACGGCCGACGTCGGGCTGATCTGCTCGCGCCGCTCCCCCAACTACGAGATGTCGCTGCCGACCAAGCTGGCCGAGTACCTGCACGCCGGCCTGCCGGTGGTGGTCAGCGACGTCCGCACCGCCTCCGCCTACGTCACCGAGCACCAGGTCGGCGAGGTGTTCGTCTCCGGCGACCCGGTCACCTTCGCGCAGGCCGTCCAGCGGGCCCTCGACCGGCGGACGGAGCTGGTGGCGGGCATCTCCGACGAGGTGCTCGACGAGCTGTCCTGGGAGCACCAGAGCGCCGGGCTGCTGCGGCTCTACCGCGAGCTGGCCCGCGAGGAGCCGTCCGCCCCGGCCGAGGTCGTCCCGTGGGACGCCCCCGAGGTCCGCACGCGCGGCGAGCACGAGACGTGGGCCGGGCTCGGCGAGACGCCCATCCGGCTCGGGCTCGGCCCGGCGAACTACGCGGGCCAGCTCGCCGCCTTCGCCGGCGCGCTGACCGCCCGGCGCCAGGACGTGTCGGCGGAGGTGCTGATGTACCGCAAGCCGAACAGCTCCTTCAACTATCCGGCCGACGTCTACGTGAACCCGGCGCGGCTCGGCGACCCGGCCTGCCAGGCCGAGCAGATCCAGCGCATCATCGGCCGCTTCACGCACTTCATCGCCGACGGCTTCCTGCCGGTCCTGGGCCGGCTCAACGGCGACAGCATCGAGGGCGACCTGCCGGCGCTCCAGCAGGCCGGCATCAAGGTCGCGCTGCTGGCCCACGGCAGCGAGATCCGGCACCCGGTCCGGCACCTGGCGCGGCACGAGTTCTCGTTGTTCCAGGACGCGCCCGCCGACTCGGTGGAGAAGCTGGCCAGGATGACCGAGCGCAACGCGCGGATCGCCGTCGAGTCGGGGCTGCCGCTCTTCGTGACCACGCCCGACCTGCTGGCCGACCTGCCCACCGCGACCTGGGCGCCGCTGGTCGTGGACGTGGACGCCTGGGCGTGCGACCGGCCGGTGATGGAGCGGGCGCGGCCCATCGTGGTGCACGCGCCCTCGCGCCGGTGGAAGAAGGGCACCGACCGCATCCTGCCCGTGCTGACCGACCTGCACGAGCGCGGCGTCATCGACTTCCGGCTGGCCGAGCAGGTCACCTGGACGCAGATGCGCGACCTGGTGCACGAGGCGGACATCGTCGTCGACCAGTTCATGATCGGCAGTTACGGCACCTTCGCCTGCGAGGGCATGGCGGCCGGCAAGCCGGTCATCGCCTACGTGAACGACCACACGGACGTCACCGGCACCGCACGCCCGCCCATCGTCAGCGCCACCGTGGCCACCCTCGGCGAGACCCTGGAGGCGCTCGTCGCCGACCCGCAGGGGACGAGCGCCATCGGCATCGAGTCGGCGAAGTACGCCCGCACCTACCACGACGGCACGTGGACGGCACGGGCGCTGGCCGACTTCCTCAGCTGACCGCTCAGGGCAGGTGAGGAGGCCGCCTGACCGCTCAGGGCAGGCGCTGGGCCAGGATCTCCACCGCCCGCCGGGCCGCGTCGCCGCTTCCGTAGGGGGCGGCGCGCGGCGCGGTGGGCGCCGGGCGCATCACCGTCGCGGCCCACTGCGCCCGGCCCAGCTCAGTTGGGTCGGGCACGAGCACGTTCCACCCGTCGGCCAGCGTCTCCGGCCACTCGGTCTCGGTGCGGACCGTGGTGCACGGCCGCTCCAGCAGGAACGCCTCCTTCTGCAGCCCGCCCGAGTCGGTGACCACCCCCGCCGACCCCATGACCGCCGCGACCATCCCCGCGTACGGCAGCGGCCGTCCCACGCGGACGGCCCCGCGCTCCAGCTTCACCCCGTGCTGCTCGGCCCTGGCCAGCAGCCGCGGGTGGGCCAGCAGCGCCACCTGGACCGGCAGGTCGGCCAGCGCGTCGGCGATCCGGCCGAGCCGCTCGGCCGAGTCGGTGTTCTCCGCCCGGTGCACCGTGCACAGCAGGTACGGCTCGCCCGGGTCGAGACCCTCCGGCAGCGCGGGCACGGCCGGCTGGGCGAGCAGCGCGTCCCTGACCTGGTGGCAGACGTCCACCATCACGTCGCCGACCAGCACGGAGCGGGCCGCGAGCCCCTCGGCGGCCAGGTGCCGCATGGCCTCCTCGGTCGGCGCGAGCAGCAGGTCGGCGGCGTGGTCGGTGAGGACCCGGTTGTGCTCCTCCGGCATCCGCCGGTTGAAGGAACGCAGCCCCGCCTCCAGGTGCGCCACCGGCAGGTGCAGCTTGACCGCGGACAGCGTCCCGGCCAGCGTCGAGTTGGTGTCGCCGTAGACGAGCACCCAGTCGGGGCGCTCGGCCTCCAGGACGGTGTCCATGGCGGAGAGGATCTGGCCGGTCTGCGCGCCGTGGCCGCCGGAGCCCACGCCGAGGTTCACGTGCGGGGCGGGCAGGCTCAGGCCGGCGAAGAACACCTCCGACAGGTCGGCGTCGTAATGCTGGCCGGTGTGCACGACGAGATGTTCGTGCCCGGCTTTTTCCAGCGCCTGGGCGACGGGCGCCAATTTCACCAGTTGGGGCCGGGCGCCCACCACGCTAAGAATTTTCACGCTTTATCCCCCGATCAGAGAAAGGCCAGATTCATCGGCCCGATAAACCTCGGACATGACCGGGCACAGCCAGGTCCCGTCCTCCTGCTCCACCAGCCGGGTGCCGTGCCGGCCCACCCAGCCGATCCGCTTGGCCGGCACCCCGGCCACCAGCGCGTAGTCCGGCACGTCCCGCGTCACCACCGCGCCGGCGGCCACCATCGCCCACCGCCCGATCCGCACCGGCGCCACGCACACCGCCCTCGCCCCGATGGAGGCGCCCTCCGCGATGCTCACGCCCACCTGGATCCAGTCGTCGCCGCCCTTCAACCGGCCGTCCGGGGCGACCGCCCGCGGGTTGTGATCGTTGGTGAGCACGACCGCCGGGCCGATGAACACCCCGTCACCCAGCTCGGCCGGCTCGTACACCAGGGCGTGATTCTGGATCTTCACGTTCCGCCCGATCCGCACCCCCGCCCCGACGTAGGCCCCCCGGCCGACCACGCACCCGTCGCCCAGGACGGCGCCTTCCCTGATCTGCGCGAGATCCCAGACGCGCACACCTTCGCCCAAGCGGGCTTCGGCTGATATCTGCGCATTATCGGCGAGAATCATCTCGGAATACCGCTCCCCTCGGAATCAGAAACTCGGGAATTGTATCCGCGCCCTCGTTTACCGATCCCGGAATTGCACCGCCTTTGCGGAGCCGCGAGGGGGACGCCGGGCAGTCGTGTCGACGGAGTGCGGGCAGGGGCGGTAGCGTCCGATCCCATCAGCCTGCTTCCGAGCTCAGGAGAGAGTCCGTGTCCTCTCACCCGTCCGCCGCTCCGCTCCCGCTGGGCACCGAGGTGTTCGACCGCCGCCTGCTCCTGGACGACGCGTGGCGGTTGTACGTAGACGCTCCCAAGGCCCTGCGGCTGAAGCAGCGGCTGCGCGTGCTGGTGTGCCCGTTCGAGGAGGTCGTGGGGTTCGTGCCCAAGGGGTCCAGCGTGCTGGACATCGGGTGCGGCTCGGGGCTGTCGCTGGCGTTGATGGCGGCGCGGGGGCGGGAGATCGAGGGGCACGGGTTCGACCCGTCCGAGGTGGCGATCGGGCTGGCCCAGGAGATGACCAAGCATCTGGCCGGCAGCGGCTCGACCCTGCACTACGAGCACCGCGACGCCAGGCGGGAGTGGCCGGACCGGCAGTTCGACGTGGTCAGCATGCAGGACGTGATCCACCACGTGCCGGTGGCCAGCCAGCGCGAGGTCTTCGACAAGGCCTGCCGAGCCGTACGACCGGGTGGGATCTTCATCTACAAGGACATGAGCCTGCGGCCGCGCTGGCGCAACTTCTTCTGCCGCGTGCACGACCTGATCATCGCCCGGGAGTGGATCTACCCGATCCCGGTGGCCGAGGTGGAGGGGTGGGCGGCCGAGAACGGGCTGACGGTGGAGGTGGCGAAGACCGCCCACCGCGTGGTCTACGGCAACGACCTGCGGGTCTTCCGGAAGGCCGCACGATAGCCTGGGGTCCCCCTCACCGCTAGGAAAGCTGTCGCGTGGAAACTACCGAGATCCGCCGCCTCGTCCAGCTCGAAGAGACCCACTGGTGGTACCGCGAGCGCCGGGCGATCCTTCGCAAGGAGCTCAGGTCGCTCAAGCCCGGCCGGGCGGTCGACATCGGCGCGGCCGGGGGCGGCAACACCCGGGTGATCGCGAAGGCCGGCTGGCGGGCCACCGCGACGGACTTCTCCGACCTGGCGGTGGAGGTCGCGCGCGAGCGCGGGCTCGACGCGGTCCAGGCCGACGCCCGGAAGCTGCCCTTCGAGGACGGCGAGGCCGACCTGGTGACCGCCTTCGACGTGCTGGAGCACATCGAGGAGGACGACCGGGTGGCGGCCGAGATCGCCCGGGTGCTCCGGCCGGGCGGCACGGCGCTGATCGCGGTGCCGTGCGACATGGCGTTGTGGTCGGCGCACGACGAGGCGGTGGGGCACGTCCGCCGCTACGCCAAGGACGAGCTGGTCCGCGTGGTCACCGGCGCCGGGCTGGTGGTCGAGCGGGTGTGGTCGTGGAACGTCCTGCTGCGGCCCGTGGTGGTCCTGCGCCGCAAGCGCTCCACCGGCAGCGACCTGGAGGAGCTGTCCGGCCTGGTCAACGCCGGGCTCACCGCGATCATCACGCTGGAGCGCTACCTGCCGGTGAAGGGCCTGCCCGGGGTGACGTTGTTCCTCCGGGCGCACAAACCCTGAGACCGTTTACCTGAGCGGGGGCAAACCTTGACACAATGGCGCCCGTGATCGGACAAGGACTACTGGCGCTCGTGCTCGCGGCGACACCCCTGCACCCGGCCACCCAGGCGGCGGTCGACTGTTCCAAGGTCAAGTGCATCGCGCTGACCTTCGACGACGGGCCGGGCAAGCGCACGGGCGAGTTGCTGAAGACGTTCAAGAAGGCGAAGGCCAAGGCGACGTTCTTCCTGGTCGGCCGGGCGGTCGAGCGGGATCCCGCGCTGGCCAGGCAGATCGTGGCGGACAAGCACGAGGTGGGCAACCACACCTACTCCCACCCGAGCCTGACCTCGCTCGACGACGAGGCCATCGCCGACGAGCTGGCGGTGACCCAGCAGGCGATCAAGGCGGCCACCGGGGTCCGCCCCAAGTACTTCCGCCCGCCGTACGGGCACAGTGACGACCGCGTGCTGCACGAGGCCTACCTCCAGGACCTGGCGCAGGTGAAGTGGACGGCCACCAGCCTGGACTGGAGCATCCGGGACACCGAGCGGATCAGGAACAAGGTGCTCAAGCTGGCCAAGCGCAACGCGGTCATCCTGATGCACGACCCGGTGCCGCAGACCGTGGCCGCGATGCCGGAGGTGCTGGCCGAGCTGAAGAAGCGGGGTTTCCACCTGGTGACGGTGTCGACGCTGCTCGGTGAGCGCAAGCTGGCGCCTGGCGAGAAATATCCATAAAAGCGGCAGAATGCGGTAGAGCGCCCCTGTGGGGATGGAGCGCTACAGGGGTGGGACGACAGTGAGCAAGAACGCCAGGGTGTCTTTCGCGACCTTTGCCGCGATTCAGGCGATCTTGCTGTTGTGGTGGGCGGCCTTCTACCCCGGCCTGTTCAGCCGCGACTCGGTGCTGTACCTCAGCCACACGCTGGCCGGCCCCTGGGTGAGCGACCACTCGGTGCTCTACGACGCGCTGATGTGGCTCAGCTTCACCGTGACCGGCGACCTCGGCGCGGTCACCCTGCTCCAGACCACCGCGATGGCGGCGGCCCTCACCTTCCTCGCGCAGTCCCTCAAACGCCTCGGCTCGCCGCCGCGCAGCACGACCGTGCTGGCGATCGTGCTCCCGCTGCTGCCGCCGGTCGGCGCGTTCACGGTGGCGTTGTGGAAGGACGTGCCGTTCACCATCTGCGCGATCACCATCGCCGCGGTGGCCTGCCGCGGCCTCGATCGCCGCAACCTGCTGGTGCTTGGCGCGCTCTTCGTCGGCCTGGGGCTCTTCCGCGCCAACGGCTTCCTGGTCGTGGCCGTCGCCGTCGTCGTGCTGCTGCTCGTGGTCAGGACCATGCGGGTACGGCTGGCGCTGACCGGCCTGGTCGCCGCGGTGATCCCGCTCGGACTGAACAACGTGGCCTTCCCCGCGGTCGGCATCACCGCCCCGTCGGCGACCTACGTCTACCACACCGCCTTCGCCGACCTGGCCTACGCCTTCCACGAGCGCCCGGGGCGCTTCCAGCCGCGCGAGGTCGAGGTGCTCAGCCAGGTGGCGCCGCTCTCGCGCTGGTGGCAGGGCGGCTCCTGCGCGACGGTCAACCCGCTCATCTGGCGCAAGGACTTCAGCTGGCAGCAGGCCGAGGTGCACTCGGCCGAGCTGCTGAACATGTGGAAGCGGCTGCTGCTGGAAAGCCCCGGTCAGGTGATCGACGCGCGGTTGTGCCGGGGCGCCATCGCCTGGCGGATCGCGGCCGACGCCGAGGCGGAGGGCGGGCTCACCTACCACTTCTCGCGCCGCCCGACCGCCGACGAGTACGTCGGGCCGGACAAGGTCACCGACTTCCCCGGCCGCGAGGTCTTCACGCTGCGCACCGGCTTCCCCGGCCTGTACGGCGCCGCCTACTCCTGGCTGGACCTGACCTACCGGCTCGACTGGCTGATGTGGCGCGGCGCGTTGTGGAGCTACCTGACCTACCTCGCGCTCGGGCTGGCCGCGATCGTGCGCCGGCGGCGGGCGGTGCTGGCGGCCGGGGCGATCGTCATGGGGCAGCAGCTCGCGGTGCTGGCCAACATCTCGGCGCAGGACTTCCGCTACATGGCCTCGCCGATCTTCATCGGGATGTTGCTGCTGCCGCTGCTGGTTTCCAGCACCGCCGAGCTGATCCGCCGCCGCCGGGCCAGGCGCACCACCGGCGGGGTACCGCTTGCCGTACCGCAGCCGAGGCCCGAACCTCTGCCCCTGAAGGAGCCGGCCGGCTCGCAGCACTGGCGCCGGTTGCCGGTCACCGGCGGGCAGGTGCTGTTGTGGCGCGCTCCTCACCAGGCCCGCCGAGCCACGCGCGCTCCCGGGGCACGCCGAGACTGGCTGGTGTCGCGCCGCGTGGTGTGGCACCCGCAGCGCCAGGACGCCCGGCCCTGAACCAGGGCGCGAGCAAGGCGGCGAAAACGGTCAGTGCCGATGGATCCGGACACTGACCAGCAGGCCGAGCAGGGCCGCGATCACCAGGGCTGCCGCCCAGTTGACCACGACCACCAGCCAGCCCAGCACCACCGCGACGACGGTCACGGCCGCCGCCACGCCGATCGCCAGCCAAGGGACGAAGCTCCGCATGGTGCCTCCTCCCTTGCCAGGCTACTCCCACTCGATGGTGCCCGGGGGCTTGCTCGTCACGTCGACGACGACCCGGTTGACCTCACGGACCTCGTTGGTGATCCGGGTGGAGATCCGCGACAGCACGTCGTAGGGAACGCGGGCCCAGTCGGCGGTCATCGCGTCCTCGGACGTCACCGGCCGCAGCACCACGGGGTGCCCGTAGGTGCGCCCGTCACCCTGGACGCCGACCGAGCGCACGTCGGCCAGCAGCACCACCGGGCACTGCCAGATCTCCCGGTCGAGCCCGGCCCGCGACAGCTCCTCGCGGGCGATGGCGTCGGCCTCGCGCAGCAGGTCGAGCCGCTCGCGGGTGACCGCGCCGACGATGCGGATGCCCAGGCCGGGGCCGGGGAAGGGCTGGCGCCAGACCATCGCGGCGGGCAGGCCGAGCTCCTCGCCGGCCCGGCGCACCTCGTCCTTGAACAGCGTGCGCAGCGGCTCGACGAGCTGGAACTGCAGGTCCTCGGGCAGGCCGCCGACGTTGTGGTGGGACTTGATGTTGGCGGTGCCGGTGCCGCCGCCGGACTCGACCACGTCGGGGTAGAGGGTGCCCTGCACCAGGAAGTCGACCGGGCCGTCGGCCAGGATGGCGCGCTGCTCGTCCTCGAAGACGCGGATGAACTCGCGACCGATGATCTTGCGCTTCTCCTCGGGGTCGGTCACCCCGTCGAGCGCCTTCAGGAAGCGGTCGGCGGCGTCGACGACGCGGAGCTTGACCCCGGTGACCGCGACGAAGTCGCGCTCGACCTGCTCGGCCTCGCCCTTGCGCAGCAGGCCGTGGTCCACGAAGACGCAGGTCAGCCGGTCGCCGATGGCGCGCTGCACGATCGCGGCGGCGACCGCGGAGTCGACGCCGCCGGACAGCGCGCAGATCGCGCGGCCCTCGGGGCCGACCTGCCGGCGGACCGCCTCGACGGCGTCCTCGACGATGTTGAGCATGGTCCAGTTCGGGCGGCAGCCGGCGGCCTCGAGGAAGTGCTTGAGGACGGTCTGGCCGTGCTCGGAGTGGAGCACCTCGGGGTGGAACTGCACGCCGTACAGGCCGCGGTCGCTCGACTCGAAGGCGGCGACGGGGGTCTCGGCGGTGGAGGCGGTGACGATGAAGCCGACCGGGGCGGCCGAGACGCTGTCGCCGTGCGACATCCAGACCTTCTGCTTGGCCGGCAGGCCGGCGAACAGCACGCCCTCGCGGGTGACGTCGAGCGCGGTGCCGCCGTACTCGGCGGTGCCGGTGCGGGCCACCTCGCCGCCCAGCGACTGGGCCATCACCTGGAAGCCGTAGCAGATGCCGAGCGTCGGCACCCCGGTCTCGAACAGGCCCTCGGGGGCGGCCGGCGCGCCCTCGGCGTAGACCGAGGAGGGGCCGCCGGACAGGATGATCGCCTTGGGCTTCTTGGCGAGCATCTCGGAGACCGGCATCGTCGAGGGCACGATCTCCGAATAGACGTGGCATTCGCGCACCCGCCGGGCGATGAGCTGCGCATACTGCGCACCGAAGTCGACCACGAGCACTGTGTCGAACTCAGACACCGAGAAGACCCCCAAGCAAGGTGGATGCGGTGTCCCCAGTGTATCGGCGCGTCATTCGTACCTGGGCAGCGGTGGCAGTCCTCCGGCCAGCAGGGCTTCGGTCTGCTCGCGCAGGCCCGCCGGGTAGCCCGGATGGGTCAGCAGGAGGAAGCGTTCCTCGCGGATCGCCTCGACGACCTGCCCGGCGACCCGCTCGGGCTCGATGCCCCGCTCGACGATGCCGCCGATGATCTCGTTGCCGTCGCGCTCGTCGGGCGTGCGGCCGGTGGCCAGCTCCGGCGGGCGCACCCGCTCGGAGCTGGCGATGGCGGTGCGGACCCCGCCGGGGCACAACGCGGTCACCCGCAGCTTGCTGCCGGCCAGCGCCAGGTCCTGGGCGAGCGACTGCGAGGCGGCGAAGGCGGCGTACTTGCTGACCGAGTAGGCCCCGGAGTACGGCGCGGCGAACAGCCCCGAGATGGACACGGTGTTGACGATGTGCCCCTCGCTGTCCTGCTGGATCATCCTCGGCACGAAGGCGTGGATGCCGTGCAGCACGCCCCACAGGTTGACGCCGAGCAGCCAGGCGAAGTCCTCGGGCTCCCGCGTCCACATGCGCCCGCCCTGGAAGACGCCGGCGTTGTTGCACAGCACGTGCACCGCGCCCAGCTCGCCGAAGGTGCGGTCGGCCAGGTGGTGGACGGCCGCGCTGTCGGAGACGTCGGTGATCTGCGTCAGCGCCTTCACCGCCGAGGCCTTCTCGACCAGGGCGGCCGTCTCGGCCAGACCGCCCGGTTCGACGTCGGCGAGCATGAGCGTCATGCCCTCCGCCCCGAGGCGCAGGGCCAGGGCCCTGCCGATGCCACTCGCCGCGCCGGTGATCACCGCGACCCTGCCGGAGAGCTCTCGCATCCCACGCCTCCCAAGCGCACGCTTGGGGACGACGTTAGAGGATCCGGTCCAGCAAGCCAAGCGGCGGCGAGCCCAGCTCCAGCATCGCGGTGTGGAACTCCTTCAGCGACCGGCCCTTCGCCCGCTCGCGGAGGTCCATGATCAGCAGCTTGCCCCAGGTGTAGCGGCCGTAGGTCGGGTCGAAGGTGGCCCGGCGGGCCTCCGACAGCGCGGCGGGACCGGCGAGGTGCGTGTCGCTCTCGAAGCGGCGCGCGCCCTCCTCGACCGTCATCTGCCCGGTGTGCACGCCGATCGCGCAGGCCAGCCGGGTCACCCGGATGAGCGCCTCCAGCCAGACGCCGATCTCGAAGCGCGGGTCACCGTCCTGGAAGCCCTGCTCGACGCAGAGCTCCTCGCCGTAGTGCGCCCAGCCCTCGGCGAAGGAGCTGGACAGCAGCAGGCGCCGCACGTCGGAGGAGACGTGCCGCAGCGCGCGGCCGTGCGAGAAGTGGCCGGGCGCGACCTCGTGCACGTTGATGGCCGGGAGCGTGGTGTCGCTGAACACCTCCAGCCACTCGTCCTGCTCCTGGCGGGACCAGGTCGGCTCCGGCGGGGTGATGTAGTACCAGGACGGGCCCTCCGGCTCGCCCGGCGCGTTCCAGCTCATCATCGCCATCGCCCAGCGCCGCGACTCCGGCGCCAGGCCCACCCGGCACTCGCCGTCGTGGAAGGGGACCAGGTCCTTCTCCCGGGTGAAGGCGATCGCCGCCTCGGTGCCGGCGCGGGCCGCCTCGATGACGCCGTCGGCGTCCGGGTGCTGCTTCACCAGGTCGCGGGCGACGTCCAGCGGGTCGCCGTCGCGGCCCAGCCGGCGGCAGGACTCGGCCAGGCGGGCCATGAGCCGGTCGCGCTCGGCGTCGGCCCGCGCGGCCAGCGCGCCGAGGTCCACCTCCAGCCCCTCGCTCGCCCCCATCAGGCGGGCCAGCGCCGGGGCGCCGAGCGAGGCGTCGGCCGGGCCGTGCTCGGCGGCGTGCGCGACGTGCTCGACCAGCCGGGCGTGGGCGGCCAGCGCCGCCGGGTCGGTGATCCCGGCCGCCAGGCCGCGCACCGCGCCGAGCGTCGCCCGGGCCACCGGGGCGCTCACCTCGTCGAGCGAGGCGATGGCCATGTCGACCGCCTCGGGCCAGCGCGCCAGGTGGGCCGCCTTCGCCGCCGCCCGCTCGGCCTCGGGGGCGTACTCGCGGTCGTAGCAGGCCAGGTCGAGGTTGCTCGCGTGGATCAGGGGGTTCTTGCGGTGCAGGCCGAGTTCGCCGTACTGCACGCGGAAGGCCTCCTCGAAGACCTCCAGGTGGGCGGCGTCGTAGGGGTCGGCGGGCGCCTCGCCCTGGCCGAGCCGCGCCAGGCCCGCCCGGACGCCCTCGGGTGAGAGGTCCTGGATCCGGCCGTCGTATTCGTGCCGGCCGCCGTGCTCCCTGGCCTCGGGCACCATCAGGTCGGCGGCTGCGCGCAGGCGCGCGTCGAGTTCGGTCATGCCCCGACGGTATGCCCTCCGGCGCCTGCCGTACCGGCGGGGACGAGCCCGGCCACGGGCGGTGGCCGGGCTCGCGCGCGGGCTCTAGCGGACGCCCTTGATCTTCATCACCCCGAACGAGGCAATCAGCGAGATGACGATGCCGACGATGAAGAGCGAGGCGTAGCCGCCGAGGTTGAGGACGACGAAGGCGGCGATGGCCGGGGCGAGGATCTGCGGGCCGGCGTTGGCGATGTTGATGACGCCGAGGTCCTTGCCGACCTCGTGCGCGTTGGGCAGCACCTTGGTCACCAGGGCCATGTCCACCGCGCCGTAGATGCCGAAGGCGATGCCGTGCACCACGTTGTAGATGATCATGCCTTCGAAGGTCGGCATGAGCAGCGGGATGACCAGCGAGACCGCGGAGGCGATGCCGGCGATGAGGGCGAAGAGCCGGAAGCGGTTGACCCGGTCGGACAGCGGCCCGACGATCACCACGGCGGCGATGGTGGAGACCTGGCCGATGAGCATGAGGATGCCCATCTTCTGCACGACCTCGCCCTTGGGAATGCCGATGAACTCTTCCAGCAGGAAGAAGTTGAAGGTGAAGATGATCATGTAGCCGGCCATGACCCCGAAGCGGGACAGGAAGGCCCAGGCGAAGTCGCGGCTCTTGAGCGGGCGGACGAAGCCGGCGAAGAACTGGGCCAGGTTGAGCGGCTGCGGCGGCAGGTCCCGCGAGTCCTTGTCCGGGCTGCCGAAGACGATGAGCAGCGCGGCGGCGGCCAGGACGACCATCACGATGTAGTACGCGCCGCCCTGGGCCAGCTCGGGGTAGGCGATGAAGACGATCGAGGTGACCACGGTGGCCAGCGGGACGCCGAGGCCGACCAGGCCGGAGAAGGTCCCGTAGCGGCGCTCGGGCACGCGGTCGGGCAGGATCGCGGTGACCGCGGCCTGGTAGCCGTTCATGATGGCCTGCACCGCGGCCCAGCTCAGGCCGAGCATCAGGACGGTGCTCGCGCTGGCCTGGACGGCCAGGGCGATGATGCCCAGGGCGACGCAGCCGAGGATCCACGGGGAGCGGCGGCCGAAGCGGGAGCGGGTCCGGTCGGAGATCTGGCCGAAGACGGGGTTGGCGATCGTCGCGAGCAGCGGGCCGATGGTGTTGGCCAGGCCGAGCGCGGCGACGTTGTTCTCCCCGGTGATGCGCTGCACGTGGGCGGGCAGGACGAAGGCGCCGACCGTGAGCCAGAGGAAGAAGACCGCGGCGTTGGCCACCGGGAGCGTCACGTACAGCGGGCCGAGGCGGAATCCGGGAGTGACGGCCGTGGGGGGAGCAGCACCCTGCACTTGCTTCATGGGGGCAGGACCTTCCTGATCAAACGCGTGGTGATACGTATCACCCGACGATTGCTCTGGACTGTAGGTCGCCCGGGCACGCCTGACAAGGCACCGTGCCAAGTTGTTACCGCGCGGCACCCGGCCGGCGTAGCGAGATGATCAGGCGCTGTCGCGCGCCACGAGCAGCGGCCGGGCCAGCGTGATCACTTCGCCCGCCTCGAACTCCCGCTCGCCCCGGATCACCGCGTCCAGCAACGCCACCAGCTCGGCGGGCGTGCGGGTCGGCTGGAAACCCACGCTGGTCAGCCTGGGCCGCATCAGCTTGGCGATCGGCAGGTCGTCGGCCCCGACCACCGCGACGTCCTCCGGCACCCGGACCCCGGCGTCCTGGAAGGCGCTGATCAGCAGCATCGCGTACTCGTCGTTGTAGGCGAAGATCCCGTCGGGCAGGTCGTCCCGTACGGCCAGCCGTCCCGCCTCGGCCTCGGAGAAGGCCAGGTCGATGCGCTCGGCCTGCGGCGCGACCTCGCGGACGCCACGCCAGCGGGCGGCGCCCATCTCGTCGATGCCCTCCTCGCGCGGCACGATCGCCGCCAGCCTGCTCCGGCCCCGTGCGAGCAGGTGGCGGGCGGCGAGCGCGCCGATCTCCCGGTGGTCCATGACCACCGAGGGCACCAGGTCGGAGGGACCGTCACCCATGCCGAGCACCGCCCGCGTGCCGGAGGACCGCAGCAGGTCCACCGACGCCCGGGTGAGCCGGTCGGTGTCGACCAGGATCGCCACCGGGCGCAGCTCGGCCCAGACCTTGGCCGCGGGCACGCCCTTCAGCCGCCGCTCGCCGTAGTGGACCATCGTGTAACCGCGCTCGGCCAGCTCGTCGCCGATGGCGTCGAGCCAGCTCGCGGCCAGCCGTCCGGTCCGGGCGGCGGGCAACGGCATCAGCACCAGGCCGCTGTGGCCGGTGCGCAGCGCCCGGGCGCTGGCGTGGGGCACGTACCCCAGCCGGGCCGCCGCCTCCCGCACCCGCTCCCTGGTCTTCTCGCTGACCCGGGCGTTCGGGTTGTCGTTCAACACGTAGGAGACGGTGGCCTGGGAGACACCCGCGGCGCGCGCCACATCCACACTGGTCGGCGGTCGCCGTTGGATATCGTCGGTCACTCCTGGCATGCTACCAACAGCTTATACGTATAATTCGCTTCTCGGTGGCCTGTCAACCCGCCGCCTCGACCGCGTCCAGCAGGGCCTCCATCGTCGCGTCGCCGGTCGCGGGAGCCATCACCGAGACCCGCAGGTGCCGCACACCGTCCAGCTCGGCCGAGCTGAGGTGGAAGGCGCCGGCCGCCATCAGCCGCTCCCGGATCTCCGCCTGGTCGCCGCTGCCGTAGCGGAAGCAGACGATGTTGCTCTCCGGCTCGTACGGGAAGGTGAAACCGGGCCGCTCCCGCCCGAGCTCCCACAGCCGGTGCGCGGTGGCGTACTGCCGGGCCACGTACTCCCCCAGGCCGTGCTCGCCGCGCCAGGCCAGGTTGAGGAAGACCTTCAGGCCCAGCCCGCCCTTGGTGCACTCGACGGTCCGGTTGATCAGGTCGAAGCCCTGGTCGCCGTAGAAGATGTAGCTCGCCTCCTGCTGGAAGGCCGCGTCCAGGTCGGCCTCCCTTCTGGTCAGTACGGCTGCCGCCAGGGAGGAGGTGCGGAGCATCTTGTGCGCGTCCCAGACCACCGAATCGGCCAGTTCCACCCCGTCCAGCAGGTGGCGGAGGCCGGGACTGAGCAGCGCCGAGGCGCCGTGCGCGCCGTCGACGTGGAACCACACGCCACGCTCGCGGCACCACTCGCCGATCGCGCGCAGGTCGTCGTGGAGTCCGGTGCCGGTCGCGCAGGCGCCGGCGACCAGGGCCAGCACGCGGCGGCTCTGGTCGGAGCCGGTGCGCAGCCTCCCATCCACCACGTCCGGAAATCTCGTGACATCGAGGCGGCCCAGCCGGTCGGTCGGCAGCGTCACCATCGCCCGGCGGCCGAGCCCCAGGATCGACACCGAGCGGGCCACCGAGTAGTGCGCGGACTCGGGCGCGAGGACCACCACGTCCCCGGGCACCCCCTCCTCCCAAGCTTCAGGTACGGCACGCGCCCGCGCGGCGAGCAGGGCGGTGAGGTTGGCCAGCGACCCGCCGTGCGTCAGCACGCCCCCGCCCTCGGCGAAGCCCACCTTGCCGAGCATCCACCGGATCACCTCGAACTCGACGGTCGCCGCCGCCGCGCCCATCTCGTAGATCGCCATCGGGTTGTTGATCGTGCCGTGCACGAAGTCGGCCAGCGCGGCCGGGAAGTCGGGCGAGGCGGTCTGGTGGGCCAGGAACCCCGGGTGGTGCAGACGGGTGCCCTCGGCGAGGAAGTCGCGCAGGAAGGGGCGGTAGGTGTCGGGGGTCATCCCGCCCTTGGCGATCCAGTCCGCGAGGCCGAGCCGTTCGGCCAGTTCGCGGGGTGGGCGGCGGCGGAGGACCGGGGGCGTGCCGCTCTGGCTGGCCGCTACGTAGGCGGCGAGTTCCTCGACGGTGATGCCGGTGGCTGTAACGAACTCCTCAATACTCCACATAACCCGAAATATGAGTGAGTGGCGGGGTCTGGTGCTAGATCGGGCGAATAGGAGGGCAGGGGCGGTGCATAACGCCGAACTGGATCGATCGATCTGGCCATTCTGGCCGAGCTGCAGAACGACGCTCGGCTACCCAACAAGGACCTCGCCGCGCGGCTCGGGGTCGCTCCGTCCACCGCGCTAGAGCGGGTGCGGTCGTTGCGCCGGCGTGGGGTGATCACCGCTTTCCGTGCCGAGGTGGATCTGGCCCGGCTCGGGCGGCCGTTGGAGGCGCTGCTCGCGTTGCGGGTGCGGCCGCACACCACCCAGCTCGTCGAGCCGCTCCGGGCCTTCGTCTTCGGGTTGCCGGAGACGATCACCATGTTCCATGTCGCCGGGGCCGAGGACTTCCTGGTGCACGTCGCCGTCCGGGACGCCGACCACCTGCGGCGGCTGACCCTGGAGCACTTCCTGGTGCGGCCGGAGATCGTGCACCTGCAGACCACGCTCATCTTCAAGACCGAACACCAGCCCATCCAACGCCCAGCCACCCCCTGAACCGCCCTCTGAGAGGTGGAGGCCCCCGAGCCCCCTGCGGCCCACCCGCTGACCGGGCGGAGGCCAACGGACCGCCAGCCGAGCCCCCTTAGGCCGCCCTCTGACCAGGCGGAGGCCAACCGACCACCCGCCCGCGCCACCCCCTTACCGGGTGGAGGCCAACCGACCGCCCGCGTCCGGGCACCTCTGAGTGAGCAGCCCGTGCGGCCTTTCAGCCGCCCCTTTGAGCGGCGGAGATCACGCTGAAATCGGTTGAGGGCGAGCGGGCGGGGCTGGCACGATCATGGATATGGCCCTGCGCGTCACCACTCTCGCCGAACGTCCCCATCTCGCCGACGCCACGGCGGACATGCCCAGCGCATGGCCCACGTTCATGCTGAACGACCCGATGGCCGACCTCTACTACCCGTTCTGCGCGCGCGACCACGCCGAGCACATCCTGGTCGCCGACGACGACACCGACCCCGACGTGCCGGTGGCCCGGGCCTACACGGTGCCGTTCGCGCTGGCCGGGGACGAGTTGCCGGACGACGGCTGGGACGGGGTCATCCGCCGCAGCCACCTGGCCAAGGAGCGCGGCCGGGAGCGCGACCGCATCTCCGCCCTGGAGATCAGCATCCGCCCCGACCTGCTCGGCAAGGGCCTGTCGGGAGTGATGCTCGACGCCATGCGCGGCAACGCCATCCGGCTCGGCTTCAGCGAACTGGTCGCGCCGGTCCGGCCGAACCAGAAGCACGTCGAGCCCGAGACGCCCATGGAGGAGTACGCCTTCCGCATCCGCGAGGACGGCCTGCCGTACGACGCGTGGCTGCGCGTGCACGTGCGGGCCGGCGCGCGGATCGCCAAGGTGGCGCCGCGGTCGATGACGATCAGCGGCACGCTCGACGAGTGGCGCGGCTGGACGGGCCTGCCGTTCGACACCCCGGGCCAGCAGATCGTGCCCAAGGCGCTCTCCCCCGTGCACGTCGACCTCGTCCAGGACCACGCGGTCTACGTCGAGCCCAACGTGTGGGTCGTGCACACGCTCTGACGACCCCCGCCGGCCAGAAGTCGTGCACACGCTCTGACGGCCCCCGCCGGTCGAAGAATCGTGCCCCCGGCCGGTCAGGCCACGCAGAACTCGTTGCCCTCCGGATCGGTCATGGTGATCCACTCGGTCGGCCCCTGCCGGCCCTCGTGCAGGAAGGTCGCGCCGAGCCCGGCCAGCCGCTCCGCCTCGGCCTTGATCTTGTCGGCCCCCACGCGCACGTCGAGGTGGACCCGGTTCTTCACCGTCTTGCCCTCGGGCACGAGCTGGAAGAGCACCCGCGGCGCCCGCTCCAGGCCCTCGGGATGCCGGATCGCCGCGCCCTCCTTCCACACCAGCGCCCCCTTGTGCACCAGCGTGTCGGACTCCGTGGCATGGCCCTGCTCGACCATGCTCCGGATGAAGGCCTCGTCCTGCTTCTCCACCTCCCAGCCCAGCGCCTCGGCCCACCAGTCGGCCAAAGCGTGCGGGTCTGCGGAGTCGACGGCAACCTGGAAGTCGTAAGCCATGAGGGAACCTTAACCAGCGGGTCTGACAGAAAACCTGAGCGCGCCCGGCGCCGTGGCGGGCACCACGGGACTGCGCGGGCCCACCGGCTCCACCCGCCGGTACGGCAGGCCGGGCGCGGGCCGCGGATCGGCCTCGCCCAGGTTGGGCCAGAAGGACATCGCCCGCTCGGCCTGCGCGGCGATGGTGAGCGACGGGTTGACGCCGAGGTTGGCCGAGACCGCCGAACCGTCCACGATGTGCAGGCCGGGATACCCGAAGACCCGGTGGTAGGGGTCGATCACGCCCTCGTCGGCCGAGGCGCCGATGACGCAGCCGCCGAGGAAGTGCGCGGTGGTCGGGATGTCGAACAGGTCGAGCCAGGTGCCTCCGGCCACCCCGCCGACCTCCTCGGCCGCATGCCGTACCGCCTCGTGACCGGCGGGGATCCACGTCGGGTTGGGCTCGCCGTGGCCGGGCGAGGCCCGCAGGCCGAAGCGGCCGCCACGGACGATGAGCGAGTTGTCCTTGGCCTGCATGACCAGGGCGATCACTGTACGGCGCGACCAGTCGCGCAGGTTGAGCAGGCGGGCGGCACGCAGCGGGTCTCGGGCGACCTCGCGCAGGAAGGCCGGCCAGCGCCGCCGGCCGCCGTCGATCAGGAGAGTGCGCAGCAGGCCCATGGCGTTGGAGCCGTCGCCGTACCGCACCGGCTCGATGTGCGTGTCGGCCGTGGGGTGGATGGAGGAGGTGATCGCCACGCCCCGGTTGAGCGGCTCCTCCCCCACCGCCGGGCGCTCGACGCCGAGCAACGCCTCGGAGTTGGTGCGGGTCAGGTGGCCGAGCCGGGCCGACAGCCCGGGCAGGCTGCCGTCGGCCCGCTGCCGGTGCAGCAGCCGCTGCGTGCCGTACGTCCCGGCCGCGAAGACCACCTCCCGCGCGGTGAAGGTACGGCGGAGCCGCCACGACCCGGTCTTGCGCACGGTGATCAGGTAGCCGCCCTCGGACCGGGGCCGGACGGAGGTGACGGTGCACTCCGGGTAGACCTTGGCCCCGGCGCGTTCGGCGAGGTAGAGGTAGTTCTTGATGAGCATGTTCTTGGCGCCGTGCCGGCAGCCCGTCATGCACTCGCCGCACTGGACGCACCCCCGGCGCTCCGGCCCGGCGCCGCCGAAGTAGGGGTCGACGCCGTCCTCGCCGAAGTAGACGCCGACCGGGGCCAGGCGGAAGGTGTCGCCGCAGCCCATCCGCTCGGCGACCTTGCGCATCAGCGCGTCGGCCGGGGTGAAGGCCGGGTTGGTGACCACGCCGAGCATGCGCCGGGCCTGGTCGTAGTAGGGGGCCAGCTCGGCCCGCCAGTCGGTGATCGAGGCCCACTGCGGGTCGGCGAAGAACGGGTCGAGCGGCTCGTACAGGGTGTTGGCGTAGACCAGCGAGCCGCCGCCCACCCCGGCTCCGGCCAGCACCATGACCTTGCCGCCCGCCTCGCCGCGCAGCACGTGGATGCGCTGGATGCCCTTGAGGCCGAGCCACGGCGCCCACAGGAAGTCGCGGGCGTGCCAGGAGGACTTGGGCAGCGTCGACTCGTCGAAGCGGCGGCCCGCCTCCAGGACCGCGACGCGGTAACCCTTCTCGGTCAGTCGCAGCGCCGAGACGCTGCCGCCGAAGCCCGAACCGATCACCACGACGTCGTACTCGCTCACGGTGCCTGAGCTTAGTTCGTTTGTTCAGACCGGAAGGCTCAGGCAAGAATGACCCACTATGACGCTGTTTGCGCCGCTCAACGCATCGGACCCGGAGAGACTGGGGGACTACGCCCTCCTCGGCCGGCTCGGTGAGGGCGGGCAGGGAGTCGTCTACCTCGCCACCGCGCCCGACGACCGGCAGGTCGCGGTCAAATGGCTGCGGCCCGAACTGGCCGGGGACGAGGTGAGCGTCACCCGCTTCCTGCGCGAGGTGCACGTCGCCGAACAGGTGGCGCCCTTCTGCACCGCCGCGGTGCTGGCCAAGGGCGTGGCACAGGAGCGGCCGTTCATCGTCAGCGAGTACATCGAAGGGCCGTCGCTGCAGCGCATCGTCCTCGACGACGGGCCGCGCAGCGGGAACGGGCTGCTGCGGCTGGCCATCGGCACCGCGACCGCGCTGGCCGCGATCCACCAGGCGGGGATCGTGCACCGGGACTTCAAGCCGGCCAACGTGCTCCTCGCCGCCGACGGGCCCCGGGTGATCGACTTCGGCATCGCGCGGGCGCTGGACGCCAACGTCACCATCAGCAACATGCCGGTGGGGACGCCGTCGTACATGGCGCCCGAGCAGATCATGGGCGAGAAGGTCGGGGCGGCGGCCGACCTGTTCTCGTGGGCGAACACCATCGTGTACGCGGCCACGGGGCGAGCGCCGTTCGGGAACGACACCATGCACGCGGTCATCAACCGGGTCCTCAACCAGCCGCCCGACGTGAGCGCGCTGGAGGAAGGGCCGTTGAAGGAGGTCGTGCTGGCCTGCCTGGCCAAGGACCCCGGCGCCCGGCCCACTGCGGAGCAGGTCATCCACCGGCTGCTCCACCACCCCACCGCCCTGCCCGACGCCGCCGCAGCCGCCGCCGGCCCCCCATCCCTCGCCGGCCCCCACGCTCCCGGTTATCCCGGCCACCCGGGCGGGCCTGGGCACTCCGGGGCGCTCGCACCGCCCACTCCCCTGCCCGGCGGCCACCCGGGCGCGCCCCGGGGGTGGGTGGGGGAAGCGGGACAGGATGGAGGCCCCGCGAGCCAAGGCGGGCACCCCGCAGGCCAGGGCCGGAGTCCCGTGGGTCAGGGCGGGGGCCCCGGGCGGGCTGGGCGGGGAGGCTGGAGCGGGAGGCGGGGGCTGGTGATCGGGGCTGCGGCGGCGTTCGTGGCGGTCCTGGTGACCGGGCTGCTCCTGATCGCCCCCTGGAGCGCGGGAACCCAGGAGCCCCAGGTCGCCAAGCCACCCCCCGGCGGACCCACAGAACAGCCGGGTAAGCCATCCGACGGTTCCTCCAGGCAACCAACCAAGCAGCCCACCCAGCCCCCCACCGAACAACCGAAGCCCAAGACCAAAGCCACCCCCGTCCCCCTCCCCGGCGGCAAGGCGACCCTCTACGAGACCCGGGACGACCCCGTCCGCCTGACCTCCTACGAGATCCGCAACAGCGACGGCGAGTGGGTGGACTACGCCCGCGCCTCCCTGACCGGCAAGTTCGCCACCTATCCCGCCCACTGGGAGTCCCTCGTCTCCCCAGACGGCCGCTACCTGGCCGGCCGCGCCCGCGACTACACCCCCGACGGCTACGACCCGGTGATCATCACCGACCGCGAGACCGGCGCCCGCCACACCGTCAAAACCGTGAAACGCCCGCTCAACGCCAGCCTGCGAGCCTGGTCCAAGGACGGCACCCGCCTCCTGCTCAACGTGGAGCGCAACGTGGGCGGCGAGTGGGTGAACCTCGGCTTCACCGTCATCGACGTCCGGTCCAAGAAGGCCAGTACGGTCACCACCAAGGGCCGCTCAGCCTTCGGCTGGAACGGCGCCAGCGACGGCGTGGTGAGCTGGGACGCCGAGGCGGGCGCACTGCAGTTCCTCGACCTGTCCGGCCGGCTCCGCCGTACCGTCAAAGAGGTAGGCACCCTGCCGGCCGGCACCGACCGCCTCTTCTCCCCGTCGGGCCGGAGGTTCGTGACGACCTGCGCAGACGGCCGGCACTGCGTCTGGGACACCGCGACCGGCGAGAACACCACCCGTTTCACCTCCGACTGTGACAAGGTGCTCGGCTGGTTCGACGAGAACAGCCTGTACTGCTGGGAGCTGGACAACGGCCGCCGCCACGAGGTGCGGGTGGTCGGTTTCGACGGCCGGGCCGACCGCCTGCTGCTGGAGAGCGAGAAGGGCTTGGAGCTGAGCCCGGTGTTCACGCTGAACCATCCGACGTCATGACGCGTGTTAGGGACATGAAGCTGATCCGCACGGCCGCCGCCTCGGCCGCTCTCGCCGCCGCCTGTGCGGCCTGCACCGCCTCGCCGGGTTCTGAGCAGGCGGCTCCGCCGCGTTCCACGGTCGATCTGAGCGCCAACATCCGCCTGGTCGCCTACGACAGTTGCGAGGATCTGCTGGGCAAGTTGCGGGAGAAGGCCGCCGAGCAGGTCGGGCCGTACGGGTTCGGGATGGGCGGTTTCCCGGAGGCGTACGCGCGTTCGGACGTGCAGCCGGCGCAGGCCGACACCGCCATGGCGGAGGGCAAGTCCTCCGACTTCTCCTCGACGAACGTGCACGAAGCCGGTGTGGACGAGCCCGATCTGCTCAAGACGGACGGCAAGCGGGTGGTCACCGTCTCCAAGGGCGTGCTGCGGGTGATCGACGCGGCCACCCGCCAGGTGACCGGCACGCTGAACCTGGTGGACGACGAGCAGGACGCCTACATGCCGGCCAACCTGCTGCTCAGCGGTGACCGCGCGCTGGTGCTGACGCAGGACAGCCAGGTCTCCGGCGGGACCTACCTCGCCGACTACATCGCCCCGACCTCGCCCCGCTACGTGCTGGTGGACCTGTCGGGCGAGCCCAAGGTGATCGGCACCATCAAGACCTCCGGCACGCACGTGGACGCCCGGATGGTCGGCTCGACCGTCCGCCTGGTCACCCGGAACATGCCCAACATCACCTTCCCGCAGGCCAAGGGCGATGTCCCGGAGTCGGAGCGCAAGAAGGTCAACCAGGGCGTGGTCCGCCAGGCGCCGATCGAGGCCTGGCTGCCGAAGATCCAGATCACCGACGCCTCGGGCGCCGAGCGCAGCGCGAGCGTGCCGTGCGAGCGGGTCAGCCACCCGCAGGACTACACCGGCACCTCGATGCTGACCATGCACACCATCGACCTGGCCCAGGGGGTGACCGCGGCCGGCACCGACCCGTCCAGCCTGGTCGCCGACGGTGAGACCGTCTACAGCAACGGCACCGGTTTCTACGTCGCCAGCAATCCCCGCTGGTGGTGGCCCGGGCCGATCATGTTCCGCGGCGGTGCGGAGAGCTCGGCGAGCGCTTCGCCGGTGCCGCCGGAGGAGACCGAGGTGCACCGTTTCGACATCAGCCGGCCGGGCGCGCCGCGTTACGTCGCGAGCGCCAAGGTCCCCGGCCGGCTGCTGAACCAGTACTCGCTGTCGGAGCACGAGGGCCACCTCCGGGTCGCGACCACCCTGTCGAACGGGGGCCCGCAGCCCACCCAGCCGCCCGAGGACGCCAGCTCCAGCGGCGTCTACGTCTTCAAGACCGACACCATGCACAAGATCGGCGAGGTCACCGGCCTGGGCAAGGGCGAGCGCATCTACTCGGTGCGTTTCATGGGCCCGACCGGCTACGTCGTCACCTTCAAGCAGGTCGACCCGCTCTACACCCTCGACCTGCGCGACCCCGCCGCGCCCAAGGTCACCGGCGAGCTCAAGATCACCGGCTTCTCCGCCTACCTGCACCCGGCGGGCGAGGGACGGCTGATCGGCCTGGGCCAGGAGGCCAGCGAGAAGGGCCGCACGCTCGGCACCCAGCTCTCCCTGTTCGACGTGCGCGACCCGGCCAACCCGACCCGGCTCTCCCAGCTCTTCCAGAAGGACTCCGGCTCCGAGGCCGAGTGGGACCCGCACGCCTTCCTGTACTGGCCGAAGACCGGCCTGACCGTGGTGCCGCTGAACAGCTACAACGCCAAGGGCGTCAACAAGAGCGGCGCGCTGGTGCTGAGCGTGACCGACTCCGCGGTGACCAAGCTCGGGATGATCAGCCACCCGAAGGTCGAGCAGAAGGACTACACCTACGAGCCCGGCATCCAGCGCAGCCTGGTCATCGGCGACTCGTTGTGGACGCTCTCCGAGGTCGGCTTCAAGATCAACGACCTGGCCACGCTCACCGAGCAGGCGTTCGTCAAGCTGGGGTAGGCACCTCCAGCTCGCGCAGGGCGCGGCTGCCCGCCATGGCGGCGCAGACCACCACGAGCAGCCCGCCCAGCGCCAGCAGCGCGCCCGAGCCGCCGAGCGTCTCGGCCAGGGTCCCGCCCACCAGCGGGCTCAGCGGGACCAGCGCCATCGCGCTGGCCTGCAGCAGGGCGCTGACCCGGCCCATCATCTCGTCCGGCACCAGGGTGGACAGCAGCGTCTTCAGCACCACGTTCAGTGCCGGTACGGCCAGCATGCCCACCGCGATCGGCACCACCGGCCAGTACCGGCCGAGCGGCAGCGCGGCGAGCATCATGCAGCCGGCGAAGAGCGCGATCACGGTGAGGAAGAGCGGCCCGGCGGGCAGCAGCCGGCTCACCCGCGCGGCCAGGAGCGCCCCCGCCAGCCCGCCGACGCCCAGCGAGCCCACGACCACCCCGGCCGCGGTCGCCTCCCCGGCCCGCACGATCAGCGGGATGATCATCGAGTTGAGCATGAGGTTGGCGCCGAGCCCCAGCGCGATGGCCGCCCGGATGCCGGGCTGCCGCCACAGCCAGCCGGCCGCCTCGGCCACGTCGGCCCGCATGCTGCGCCGTTCCCGCGGCTCCCCCTCGGGCCGGCGCGGCACCCGCGCGGCCAGGACGCACGCCGCCGAGATCAGGAAGCTGATCGCGTCCACCAGGAACGGCAGCGTACGGCTCGCCGCGAACAGCAGCCCGCCGAGCGGCGGCCCGGCCAGGTTGGCGGCGTGCGAGCGCGCCTCGTCCTGCGCGAAGGCGGTGGGCAGCTGCGCCGCCGGGACCACCGCCCGGATCGCGGCCTGCTGCGCCGGCTCGAAGAAGGCCAGCGCGGCACCGCCCACCACGGCGGCGCCCAGCACGTGCGCCACCGAGACCCCGCCGGCGTAGTCGGCCACCACGACCGAGCCCCAGGCGGCGAAGGCCACCAGCTCGGCCCCCACCAGGATGCGCCGCCGGTCGAGCCGGTCGACCCAGACCCCGGCCGGCAGCGAGACCAGCGTGCCGGCCGCCATCGCGAGGAAGCTCACCAGGCCCGCGTAGGCCGCCGAGCCGGTGATGCCGAGCAGCAGCAGCGGCACCGCGATCCCGCTGATCGACGAGCCCAGCGCCGAGGCGGTGCCGCCGAGCCACAGGAGGTGGAAGCTCCGGTTTCGCCGTAACGGCGGTAAATCAGCCACCAGTTCCTTTTAGCGCATCCGTTCCGGAACCACCACCGGAACGATCTCCGGAGCGCCGAGCCGGATCGCGTCCGCCTCCTGGTCGCTGTCCTGCTCCTGTGAGCGGCGCTCGGCCTCCACGCGCTTGGTGAAGTACTCGACCTCCCGCTTGACCTGCTCGGCGTCCCACTCCAGTGGCCCGGCCAGCAGTTCGGCCGCCTCCTGGGCGACGGCGACGCCCCGGTGGAAGGTCTCGATGGAGACATGCGTGCGCCGGGTGAGCACGTCGTTCAGGTGGCGGGCGCCCTCGTGCGTGGCCGCGTAGACGACCTCCGCGCGCAGGTAGTCGTCGGCGCCCTGGAGCGGGCGGCCCAGGTCGGGGTCGGCGACGATGAGCTCCAGGACCTCCTCGATCAGCGAGCCGTACCGCTGCAGGAGGTGTTCGATCCTGGCCACGTGCAGCCCGGACTCGTGCGCCAGCCGGTGCCGCGAGTTCCACAGCGCCTGGTAGCCCTCCGCCCCGGCCAGCGGGATGCGGTCGGTGCACGAGGGCGGGACCCGCTGGTCGAGGCCGTGCGCCACGGCGTCGACCGCGTCCTTGGCCATGACCCGGTAGGTCGTGTACTTGCCTCCGGCGATCATCACCAGGCCGGGCACCGGGTGGGCGACGACGTGCTCGCGCGAGAGCTTGGAGGTCTCCTCCGACTCGCCCGACAGCAGTGGCCGCAGCCCGGCGTAGACGCCTTCGACGTCGTCGCGGGTGAGCGGCACGCTGAGCACCGCGTTGACGTGGTCGAGCAGGTAGTCGATGTCCACCCGCGAGGCCGCCGGGTGCGCCTTGTCGAGCGTCCACTCGGTGTCGGTGGTGCCGATGATCCAGTGCCGGCCCCACGGGATCACGAAGAGCACCGACTTCTCGGTGCGCAGGATGATCCCGGTCAGCGAGTGGATGCGGTCGCGCGGGACCAGCAGGTGGATGCCCTTGGAGGACTTCACGTGGATCTGGCCGCGCCCGCCGACCAGCTCTTGGATGTCGTCGGTCCAGACGCCGGTGGCGTTGACCACCTGCCGGGCGCGGATCTCGACCTCGCCGCCCTCCTCCAGGTCGCGCACCCGCACGCCGGTCACGCGCTCGCCCTCGCGCAGGAAGCCGACGACCTGGGCGCGCTGCGCGACGTGCGCCCCGTAGGCGGAGGCCGTGCGCAGCAGGGTCATCACGTAGCGGGCGTCGTCCACCTGGGCGTCCCAGTATTGGATCGCTCCCGTGAAGGCGGTACGGCGCAGCGCCGGGGCCAGCCGCAGGGCACGCGTACGGGACAGGTGGCGGTGCGCCGGAACGCCCCTGGTCAAGCCGGAAGCGTAGCCCAAGGTGTCATAGAGCGCCACGCCCGCCCCGACATAGGGACGTTCCCAGCCGTAGTGCGTCATCGGGAACAGGAACGGCACCGGCCGCACCAGGTGCGGGGCGATGCGCTGGAGCAGCAGCGCTCGCTCCTGCAAGGCCTCGCGCACCAGCTCGAAATTGAGCTGCTCCAGGTAGCGAAGCCCGCCGTGGATCAACTTGGACGAGCGCGAGGAGGTGCCGGAGGCGAAGTCCCGCGCCTCCACCAGACCCACGTCCAGGCCACGCGTGGCGGCGTCGAGCGCGACGCCCGCACCCACCACGCCACCGCCGACCACCACCACGTCGAGCTCACGGGTGGCCATGGCGTCCAGAGCCGCCGTGCGCTCGGCGGGTCCAAGTCGAGCGGTGCCAAGTCTTGCCGTCATCGAAACCCCCAGGTGTCGCGTCTGCGTCCGAAACGTACCCGCTTTGGGGGTGGTCGAGCGATCAGGCCCTGATGACCTTGACCCCCGCGTCAGTGAACCGCGAGGCCTGCTCTTCCGGCAACCGCTCGTCGGTGACGAGCGTGTCGATCCGGGACAGTTCGCAGATCCGGGCGAAGGCCCGCCGGCCCACCTTGGAGGCGTCGGCGACCACCACGACCTGGGCGGCCCTGCTGATCAGCAGGCTGTTGACGCTCGCCTCGCCCTCGTGGTGGGCGGAGGCGCCCTGCTCGACGTCGATGGCGTCGACGCCGAGGAAGGCGACGTCGAGGGTGACCTGGTCGAGGATGCCGTTGGCCAGCGGCCCGATCAGCTCGTAGGACTGCTGGCGGGCGACGCCGCCGGTGACGACGATCTTGACGTGCTGCCGGACGGCCAGCTCGGCGGCGATGTTGAGCGCGTTGGTGACGATGGTGAAGCCCGACTCCAGCGAGGAGCGCGTGGCCAGGTTGCGGGCCAGCTCGGAGGTGGTGGTGCCGCCGTTCATGCCGACCACCGCGCCGGGCCCGACCAGCTCGCCGGCGGCGGCCGCGATCCGGTGCTTCTCGTCGGCGTGCCGGGCGGTCTTGTAGCGCAGGGGCAGGTCGTAGCTGACGCTCTGCGCCACGGCTCCGCCGCGGGTGCGCATGAGCATCTGCTGCTGCGCTAGTTGGTCGAAGTCCCGCCGCACGGTGGCCGTGGAGACGTCCAGCGCCTCGGCAGCCTGCTCGACCGAGAGCCTTCCCTCCTCGGCGAGGAGGGCGAGAATCGCGTTCCATCTGTCGTAGCGACTCATGCGCCAAGACTAGCGAAACCCGGCCCTGCCCAAATCTGCAGCTTTGTGCTATAAAATTGGCAGAAACAAGCATCTATGGAGGTAAGTGGTGGCCACCCACACCGAGGCCGAAATCGCGTCCCAGCCCGACTGCTGGGAGCGCGCCGTCGAGAGCGTGCCCACCGACGCCCTGCCCAAGCCCGGCGAGCGGGTCGCCGTCGTCGGCTGCGGCACCTCCTGGTTCATCGCCATGGCCTACGCCACCCTGCGTGAGCAGGCCGGACTCGGCGAGACCGACGCGTTCGCGGCCTCGGAGTTCCCCTTCGGCCGCCGCTACGACCGGGTGCTCGCGCTGAGCCGGTCCGGCACCACGACCGAGGTGCTGGAGCTGCTGCGCCGTAGCGACCTCAAGGCGACGGCGATCACCGCCGACCCGAACACGCCGATCATGACGCTGGCCGACCAGGTCGTCGTGCTCGACTACGCCGACGAGAAGTCGGTCGTGCAGACCCGGTTCGCCACCACGCAGCTCGCTCTGCTGCGGGCCAGCCTGGGCGAGGACCTGACCGGCGCCATCGCCGACGCCCGCGACGCGCTGGCCGCGCCGTTGACCGGCGTGGAGGCCGAGCAGTTCACCTTCCTCGGCGCCGGCTGGTCGGTCGGCCTGGCACAGGAGGCGGCGCTCAAGATGCGCGAGGCCTCCCGCTCCTGGACCGAGGCCTACCCGGCGATGGAGTACCGGCACGGCCCGATCAGCATCGCCGGCCCCGGCCGGGTGACCTGGATGCTCGGCGCCGCCCCCGAGGGCCTGCGCGAGCAGGTCGAGGCGACCGGCGGCACCTTCCTGGAGTCGGGCCGCGACCCCATGGCCGAGCTGGTGCTCGCCCAGCGGGTGGCGGTCGCCCGCGCCTTCGCCCGCGGACTGGACCCCGACGAGCCGTTGCACCTGACCCGATCTGTGATTCTTTCTTCATGAGCCTCACACTGACCGACGCGCTGATCGTCACTCCCGACGAGACCCACGAGGGCTGGCTGACCATCGAGGACGGCCGGATCACCCACGTGGGTCATGGCGCGGCCCCCCGCCCCGGGCACAGCCTCGGCGGCAAGCACGTCCTGCCGGGCTTCGTGGACATCCACAACCACGGAGCCGCCGGGGGTTCCTTCCCCACCGGCGACCAGGCCGCCGCCCGCACCGCCGTCGAGCACCACCGCCGGCACGGCACCACCACGCTGGTCGCCTCGCTGGTCACCGGGCCGCTCGACGACCTGGCGGCGGCCGCCTCCTCGCTGGCCGACCTGTGCGAGGACGGGCTGCTGGCCGGCCTGCACTTCGAGGGCCCGTACATCAACAAGGCCCGGTGCGGCGCGCACAACCCCGCCCAGCTCCGCGAGCCGAACGTGGCGGAGGTCGAGCGGCTGATCAAGGCCGGCCGCGGCCACGTCCGGATGCTCACCATCGCCGGCGAGCTGCCCAATGCCCTCGACGTCATCCGCCTGGCCGTCGCCGAGAACGTGCTGGCCGCGCTCGGCCACAGCGACGCGACCTACGAGCAGACGCTGGCCGGCATCGAGGCCGGCGCCCGCGTGGCGACCCACCTGTACAACGCGATGCCGCCGCTCGGCCACCGCGCCCCCGGCCCGATCGCCGCCCTGCTGGAGGACCCGCGGGTCACCGTCGAGCTGATCAACGACGGCGTGCATGTGCACCCGGCCATGCTCAAGCTCGCCTACGCCGCCGCCGGGCCCGCCCGCAGCGCGCTGATCACCGACGCCATGGCCGCCACCGGCCTCGGCGACGGCACCTACCTGCTCGGCTCGATGGAGGTCCAGGTCAGCGCGGGCGTCGCCCGGCTCACCGAGGGCGGGTCCATCGCCGGCAGCACCCTCACCATGGACGAGGCCCTGCGCCGCTCGGTCCGCGAGGTGGGCCTCAGCCTGCCCGAGGCCTCCGTCGTCGCCTCGCTCACCCCGGCCCGCGTGCTCGGCCTCGACGCCGAGATCGGCTCCATCGCCGTCGGCAAGCGGGCCGACCTGGTCGTGCTCGACGCCGACCTGTCCGTCGACACCGTCATGAAGCAAGGCGCCTGGATCTGATGATCGTCACCGTGACGCTGAACGCCGCCCTCGATGTCACCTACCAGGTCGGCGAGGTCGACTGGGAGGGCGTGAACCGCGTCCGGTCCGTGCACCGGCGAGCCGGCGGCAAGGGCGTCAACGTCGCCCGCGTGCTGGTCGCCCTCGGCCAGGAGGTGATCGTCACCGGCCTCGCCGGCGGCCTCACCGGCCAGGCCATCAAGGCCGACCTGGAGGCCTCCGGCCTGCCCGACGCGTTCGTCCGCGTCGCCGGCGAGTCGCGCAGCACCCTGGTCGTCGCCCCCTCCCACGGCGGAGCCGCCCTGTTCAACGAGCCGGGACCCGAGGTCTCGGCCGCCGAGCTGGCCTGCTTCCTCGACACCTTCGACGGCCTGGCCAAAGGCGCCCAGGCCGTGGTGGTGTCCGGCAGCCTGCCGCGAGGGGTGCCCACCGATGTCTACGCCGAGATCGCGCGGCGGGCCGCCTGCCCGGTCATCGTCGACGCCGACGGCGAGGCCCTGCGCCAGGCCGTCCCCGGCCGCCCCGCGCTGATCAAGCCGAACGCCGAGGAGCTCGCGCGGGCCGTGCCCGGCGCCTCGCCCGAGGAGGCCGCCCGCCACCTGATGGCCGAGGGCGCCGGGGCCGTGGTCGTGTCCATGGGCGCCGACGGCCTGCTCGCGGTGACCCCGGAAGGCGCCTTCCGTGCGCGCATGCCGTACCGGGTGGAAGGCAACCCGACCGGCGCGGGCGACGCGCTGGTCGCCGGGCTGGCCCTGGGCCTGGTCGGCGGCGAGCCCTGGCCGGAGCGCCTGCGCCGCGCGGCGGCGCTGGGCGCGGCGGCCGTGGCCACCCCCGTCGCCGGGGAGATCGACCACGAGGTCTTCTCCGAGCTGCAGCCCAAGATCGTGATCGAGTAAAGGGAGCCCCAGATGCCTCTCGTCGGAACCGGCGACATTCTCGCCAGCAGCCCCCACGGGGCGGGCGCGTTCAACGTGATCCTGCTGGAGCACGCCACCGCCATCGTGGCCGGGGCCGAGGCGGCCGGGCTGCCGGTCATCCTGCAGATCAGCGAGAACTGCGTGCGCTACCACGGCGCGCTGGAGCCGATCGCCGCCGCCTCGCTGGCCGTGGCGCGCGCGGCGAAGGTGCCGGTCTCGGTGCACCTCGACCACGCCACCGACCGCGCGCTGGTCGAGCAGGCCGTCGAGCTGGGCGTCGGCTCGGTCATGTTCGACGCCTCCGCGCTGTCCGACGAGGAGAACGTGGCGCAGACCGCCTCGGTCGCCGAGTGGTGTCACGCCCGGGGCGTCTGGGTGGAGGCCGAGCTCGGCGAGGTGGGCGGCAAGGACGGCGTGCACGCGCCCGGCGCGCGCACCAAGCCGCACGAGGCGGTCGACTACGTGGCCCGCACCGGCGTGGACGCGCTCGCCGTCGCCGTGGGCAGCTCGCACGCGATGACCACCAAGGACGCGGTGCTCGACCTCGGCCTGATCGCCGAGCTGCGCGCCGCCGTGCCCGTGCCGCTCGTCCTGCACGGCTCGTCCGGCGTGCCCGACGAGACGCTGCGCGAGGCGGTACGGCACGGCATGAAGAAGATCAACATCGCCACGCACCTGAACAAGGCGTTCACCGGCGCGGTCCGCGAGCACCTGGCGGCCAACCCGTCGAACGTGGACCCGCGCAAGTACGTGAAGGCCGGCCGCGAGGCGGTGGCCCGCGAGGTCGAGCACCTGCTCGGCGTGCTCGGCTAGAGCTCCTTGCGGAAGTGCACGGCCTGGCGGCCCTTGAGCCCGACCACGCCCTGCGACACGTACCCCAGGGACTCGTACAACCGGATGTTCCTGGCCATCTTGACGTTGGTGTAGAGGCGCAGCGCGCTCAGCCCGAGCCGCCGCGCCTCCGCCTCCGCGAAGGCGAGCAGTTCCCGCCCGATGCCCTGCCCGTGCAGCCCCGGGCGGACCGCGACGTTGTCCACCAGCAGCACGTCCGGCTCGGGGATCAGCACGATGAGCGCCCGGTCGCCGTCGAGGTGCACGTGACCGGCCTCGATCAGCGCGCGGTAGTCGGACTCCAGCGGCAGCGGCGGCGTGCCGATCACCTCGATCCACGGCTCGTAGGCCGCCCGCACGATCTCCTCGACGGTCTTCCGGTCGTCCTCGGTCGCGATCCGCATGGCCGCGATCCTAGCCAGAGCGGAACGGCCGGCCGCGACCCCGGTCAGAGCACCCGTTCGACGGCGGCGTCGACCAGCCTGCGGACCTCGTCCTCGGTGAAGATGTCGGGCAACGTCAGCCGCTCGACGATCAGCCAGTTGAGCGCCAGGTACAGCAACAGCACCGAGGTGTCGTCCCCCGGCAGGCCCGAGGCGGCCTGGTAGGCCAGGTTGGCGTCGATGTCCTCGCGGATCCGCTTGGTCAGCACCGCCCGCAGCTCCGGCCGCCGGGTCGCCTCCAGCCGCAGCTCCAGCAGGGCCAGGTAGCCCGAGCGGAAGGCGGTGATGCGCTCGACCAGCTCCTGCATCAGCTCCACGTAGCGCTCGCGGGTGCGCGGCCCGGTGTGCCCTTCGGCCAGGGTGGCGTCGTCCGGCAGCAGCCGCTCGTAGATCCGGCCGCCGGCCTGGGTGAACAGCTCGTCGCGGTTGGCGAAGTAGTTGGACGCCGTGCCCGGCGGGACCTCCGCCTGGGCGTCCACCGCGCGGAAGGTCAGCCCGCGGGCGCCCTCCCGGGCCAGCACCTCGATCGCCGCGTCCACCAGCGCCTGCCGGCGTTCCGGATTCTTCCGCATTGACACCACTCCACATGTAGTACTACGGTGAAACCACTCCAAACAGAGTACTCCAAACGAAGTGAGATGCATATGCGAAAGCTCGTGTACTACGTGGCCCTCACCATCGACGGCTACATCGCCGGGCCCGGCGGCGAGGTCGACTTCTACCCCGTGGCCGACGACATGATGGCGTGGATGAACGAGCGTTACCCCGAGACCGTGCCCACCCACGTGCGCAAGATGGTGGGCATGCCGGTGGACACGCCCAATGTCAGCTTCGACACCATGGTCATGGGCCGCGGCACCTACGACCCGGCCTTGGAGCACGGCATCACCAACCCGTACGGGCACATGCGCCAGTACGTGGTCTCCACGACGCTCGGCGAGATCGCCGACCCCGCCGTGGAACTGGTGACCGGCGACCCCGTCGAGCTGGTGCGCGAGCTCAAGGCGGAGGAGAGCGACAAGGACGTCTGGCTGGCCGGTGGCGGCAAGCTGGCCGGCTCGCTCTTCGCCGAGGTCGACGAGCTGGTGATCAAGTCCTACCCGGTGGTCGGCGGCGCCGGCCTGCCCGCCTTCGCCGGCGGGTTCACCCCGACCGCGTTCACGCCGACCGCGCGTCAGGAGTTCAGCAACGGCGCCCAGGTCACCTGGTTCAGCCGCGCATGATCGGGAGCACGGGTGCCGGGGTGAACCACCCGGCACCCGCCCTCGTCAGTAGGGTGTGACCTTCCGTCTAGTGGCTCTTCTCGGCTTGATCGCCTCGCTCGTCCTGGCGAGCCCGTCGGCCGCGTGCGCCTGCAAGTGCGTGCCTTTCACCCTGGCCACCGGGGTGCAGAATCCCGTCATCTTCTCGGGGACCGTGACCACCAGCCGCCTGACCGGCAACCGGGTCGTCGTCACGCTCGCCGTGGACCGCGTCTACAAGGGCAAGCCGGGCCGCACCGCCCGGGTGACCACCGCCACCGAGTCCGCCGCGTGCGGCTTCTCCTTCGCCAAGGACCGCCGCTACCTGGTCTTCGCCACCGAGCAGGACGGCCTCCTGGCCACCACGAGCTGCGCCGGGACCCGCCGGATCAAGCCCGGCCCCGGCCTGGTCCCCGCCGGTGCGGCCTTCGGCGACCCGTTCCGCGAGCAGGAACTCCTCGCCGCCCTCGGCCCGGCCGCCTCCGGCACCGAGCGCCCCGAGACACCGGCCAAGCCCACCTCCAGCACGGAACGTCCCGCGGAGATGGCGACCACGAGTCCGGTGGCGGCCTCCTCGGGAACCGGCACCACGCCGGCCGTCGTCGGCGGCGCCGCGCTCCTGCTGGCCCTCGGCCTCCTGCTCGTCCTCAGGCTTCGCCGGAACCGATCGGAGTAGACCATGCGCATCCTCGCCGTCCTCAGCCTCCTGGCCGGGCTGGTCCTGATCCCGGCCGGCGCCGCGTGCGCCTGCTCCTGCGCGCCCTTCGAGCCGGTCCGCGCCGCGAAGGAGACGCCGCTGATCTTCACCGGCACCGTGACCGACCTCCGCCCCGCCCCGTCCACCGGCCCCGCCGGTCCGACGCCGATGATCGCCACCATCCAGGCCGATCACCTCTACAAGGGCGAGCCGCGCGCCACCTACGAGGTCGCCACCGCGTCCGACAGCGCCGCCTGCGGCTACAACTTCAGCAAGGGCACCCGCTACCTGGTCTACGCCGGCACCGGCGAGTCCGGCCTGCTCGGCGAGCAGGACCCGGGCACCGGCTTCCACACCTCGCTGTGCTCGGGCAACGCGGTCGTCGCCGCCGGGCGTGGTCCCGTGACCACGGCCGACTTCCCCGAGCCGGCCAAGGCCGAGGCCGTCCTGGACGCCCTCCCCGCCCCCCAGCCCGCCCCGGCCGGCAGGCCCACCGGAAACACCTCCGACCCGGCTCAGGACCCCTCGGCCGTCCCGGCCGCCGGGTCCGGGGCCGCCTCGCCGCCGTCGCCGCTGGTCCCCGCCGTCGTGGCCGGGGCCGCCGCCGTGCTCGGCCTGCTCACCTGGCTGCTGGTACGGCGCCGCCGTACCCCGTCCGCGACCTGAACCCGGGTCAGCCGGCCGCCCCCTCCTCGGGACGCGGCCGGCGGACCGGCGTCAACGACCCGGCCACCGCGATCAGCACGATCCCCGCCCCGGCGGCCAGCATCACCGCGGGCACCCCGAACCCCGCCACCGCCAGCGTGAGCAGCGCCGCCCCCGCCGGCCCGAGCGCGAAGTGGATCGTCCAGAACGCCGAGGTGACCCGCCCGAGCAAATGGCTCGGCGTGATCTCCTGCCGCAACGTCTGCGAGCAGATCCCGGCCACCGCCTGCCCGAGGAAGTACCCCATCATGATCGCGGCGAGCCCGATCACCCCCGGCCCGACCCCCACGGCCGCGATCACCAGGCCGGAGAAGCTGACCGCCCCGATCCACGTCCCCCCGAACCCGAACCGCCGGCGCAACCGGGTGAGCGCGCTGGCGCCCAGGATCGAGCCGACCGCCCCGCAGGCCAGCACGAGACCGACCGCGTCGTCGTTCTGCCGCAGATCGTGCTTGAGGTAGTAGATGACGATGTCGTCCAGCCCGCTGGTCAGGAAGATGTAGCAGGTCAGCAGGATGGTCAGCGCCCGCAGCACCGGCTGGCGGAACAGGAAGCGCGCCCCGTCGAAGAAGCCGCCCCGATCGGCCGCCGCGACCGGCTCGGCGGGCCGCAGCCGGACGAGCAGCAGCCCCACGGCCGAGACCGCGAAGGTCAGCGCGTCGATGCCGAGCGCGACCGCCGGACCGTACAACTGGGAGGTGAGGCCGGCCAGCGCCGGCCCGCCGATGCCGCCGAGCGCGTAGACCGCGTACAGCCGGCTGTTGGCCTGGGTGAGCTGCTCCCGGTCGTCCACCAGCGCGGGCACCACGGTGACGTAGGTGACCTGGAACAACATGCCGATCGCCGCCGCCAGCGGCATGATCACGTACAGCAGCCAGATCTGCGGCGAGAAGAACCACACCACCGGCACCGCGGCGAACAGCACCGCCCGGACCACGTCGCACAGGATCAGCAGCCGCCTGCGGTCGAACCGGTCGGCGATCACCCCGGCGAACGTCCCCGCCAGCAGCGAGGCCACCGCGGAGGTGCCGGTCAGCAACCCCATCTGCACGACCGAGCCCGTCTCCTGCAACACCAGCAGCGGTACGGCTATCGCGGAGAAGGAGTCACCGGCGACGGACAACGCCTGGATGGTGAGGAAGATCAGGAAGTTCCGGTTTCTCCACAAAGACACCCGCCCGATCATGCCGCACCGGCCCACCCCACCGACAAACCCTTTTCCCCGGCGAGCACCACGGTCACCTATGCGGCGAGCACCCCGATCCCCGAGAAATGCTCCTGTGCGGCGAAGCCAGGCCCCCGCCGCACAAGGAAAAAGCCCCTACCGCTGAGGCGGCGCCACCACAACCTCAACCCGCTGGAACTCCTTGATGTCGGAGTACCCGGTCGAAGCCATCGTCCGCTTCAACGCCCCCATCAGGTTCATCGACCCGTCAGCCGCACTGGACGGCCCATGCAGCACCTGCTCCAACGACCCGACCGTCCCGAAATGCACCCGCTTGCCCCGAGGCAGATCCGGGTGGTGCGCCTCAGACCCCCAGTGGAACCCGTGCCCGGGCGCCTCGGTGGCCCGCGCCAGCGGCGACCCGACCATGACCGCGTCCGCCCCGCAGGCGATGGCCTTGGCGATGTCACCGGAGGTCCCCATGCCACCGTCGGCGATCACGTGCACGTACCGGCCGCCGGACTCGTCCATGTAGTCCCGCCGCGCCGCGGCCACGTCGGAGATCGCGGTCGCCATCGGCACGGCCACGCCCAGCACTGTGCGGGTGGTGTGCGAGGCGCCGCCGCCGAAGCCGACGAGCACGCCGGCCGCGCCGGTGCGCATCAGGTGCAGCGCCGCGGTGTACGTGGCGCACCCGCCGACGATCACCGGGACGTCGAGCTCGTAGATGAACTGCTTGAGGTTGAGCGGCTCGGCGTTGCCCGAGACGTGCTCGGCCGAGACGGTCGTGCCACGGATGACGAAGATGTCCACCCCGGCGTCGATGACCGCCTTGTGGTACTTCACCGTCTTCTGCGGCGAAAGCCGTACCGCGGTGGTGACGCCGGCGGCGCGGATCTCCTCGATCCGGCGGCCGATCAGCTCCTCCTTGATCGGCTCCGTGTAGATCTCCTGGAGCCGGCGGGTGGCCGCCGCGTCGTCGAGCGTCGAGCACTCCTCCAGGAGCGGCAGCGGGTCCTCGTACCGCGTCCAGAGCCCTTCGAGGTCGAGCGGGGCCAGGCCGCCGAGGCGGCCGATCTCGACGGCGGTGGCCGGCGAGACCACGCTGTCCATGGGCGCCACGACGAGCGGCGACTCGAAGCGGTAGGCGTCGATCTGCCAGGCGATCGAGACCTCTTCGGGGTCGCGGGTGCGGCGCGAGGGCACCAGGCCGATCTCGTCGAGCGCGTAGGCACGGCGACCGGACTTGCCGCGGCCGATCTCCACCTGCTGGGTCATCTGTATTGCCTTATCTTCCGTGGTAGTTCGGGGCCTCGACCGTCATCTGGATGTCGTGCGGGTGGCTCTCCTTGAGTCCCGCCGACGTGATCGGCATGAGCTGGCCCTTCTCGTGCAGCTCGGCGATCGTCCGGGAGCCGGTGTACCACATGCCCTGGTGGAGGCCGCCGACGAGCTGGTGCACGACCGCCGCGACCGGGCCGCGGTAGGGGACCTGACCCTCGATGCCCTCGGGGATGTACTTCTCCTCGGTGGACACGTCGGCCTGGCCGTACCGGTCCTTGGAGAAGGAGGCGCCGCCGCGCTCGCGGTTGCGGACCGCGCCCAGCGAGCCCATGCCCCGGTAGGACTTGAACTGCTTGCCGTTGATGAAGATGAGCTGGCCGGGCGACTCCTCGCAGCCGGCCAGCAGCGAGCCGAGCATGACGGTGTCGGCGCCGGCGGCGATCGCCTTGGCGATGTCGCCGGAGTACTGGAGGCCGCCGTCGCCGACGACCGGAACCCCGGCCGGGGCGCAGGCGAGCGAGGCCTGGTGGATCGCGGTGATCTGCGGGGCGCCGACCCCGGCGACCACGCGGGTGGTGCAGATCGAGCCGGGGCCCACGCCGACCTTGACCGCGTCGGCGCCGGCGTCGACGATCATCTGCGCGCCCGCGCGGGTGGCGATGTTGCCGCCGATGACCTGGACCTTGCTGTTGGCCTTGAGCTTGCCGATCATGTCGGCCAGGCCCTTGGAGTGACCCTGGGCGACGTCCACGACGATCACGTCGACGCCCGCGTCGATCAGGGCCTTGGCACGCTCCTCGGCGTCACCGGCCACGCCGATCGCCGCGCCGACCATGAGGCGGCCGTCGGCGTCCTTGGTGGACAGCGGGTACTGCTCGCTCTTGGTGAAGTCCTTGACCGTGATGAGCCCGCGCAGCCGGCCGTCGGCGTCGACCAGGGGCAGCTTCTCGATCTTGTTCTGCTTGAGCAGCGCGAAGGCGTCGTCGCTGGAGACGCCGACCGGGGCGGTGACCAGCGGCATCGGGGTCATGACCTCGCGGACCGGGCGCGCGTGGTCGGTCTCGAAGCGCATGTCGCGGTTGGTGACGATGCCGACCAGGGTGCCGTCGGCGGAGGTGACCGGGACGCCCGAGATGCGGTAGGTGGCGCACAGGCGCTCGACGTCGGCGAGGGTGTCGTCGGGGGTGCAGGTGACCGGGTTGGTGACCATCCCGGCCTCGGAGCGCTTGACCAGGTCGGCCTGGGTGGCCTGCTCCTCGATCGACAGGTTGCGGTGCAGGATGCCGATGCCGCCCTGCCGGGCCATCGCGACGGCCATGCGGGCCTCGGTCACGGTGTCCATCGCGGCGGACAGCAACGGGACGTTGAGCGTGATCCCCCGGGTCAGGCGCGACGCGGTCGAGGCCTCACCCGGTTGCATGTCCGAATACGCGGGCACCAGTAGCACGTCATCGAACGTGAGACCGGTTTCGGTGAATTTGGACATGCGGCGGACCCCTCCCCAGCGCTGACGGTGGTATCAGTCTAGGGGGTGGGCCAAAATCGGCTGTGCCCGGCGGGGAACCCCGGCCCGGAAGGCGTCACGGGGGTCACGGCCGCGAGGTCAGCGGCCGGGAGGACGACGACCCCCACGAGGGGACGACCCGAGGTCCTCCCCCTGGACCGTCGTCCGTCCCGGCACGCGAAAGCGCCAGGGGATCGGCCGGCCGGTGATCCGACCGATCCCCCAGCCACCGGCACCGCGCGGGGCGCGCTCGGGCCACCGAACCCCCCTCCGCGTCCTGATGGCCACGCCACTCGCGTCCTGGTGCCGACGCTGGGTTAAGACTGCGTTACTGGTAGATGCGCACGCAATGTCAAAAAGTGCAATTGCACGAAGTTGCACGCCCCGCGCCCGAGTCCGCGCAACCCCCGGACAGGAGCGGGCTTCCGGGTTATCCTCGCGGCACGCCGGACACCTCCGTCAGCCGCGACCCCCCTACGGAGCCCGCACATGCGCTACGAGACCTCCTCACCGCCTCCCGTGCTCGGCGAGGCGGGCGACCCGCTGGAGACCCTGGGCCTCGACCCGGCCCAGGCCGCCCTGTACACCGCGGCGTTGCGCCTGCACCGCGCCACGGTCCGCGAACTGGCCCAGGCCATGGACGGGCCGGTCGACGCGGTCGGCCGCCAGCTCGACGAGCTGGTCCGGCTGGGCGTGATCGACGAGCGGTCGGGCCAGTACCTCGCCCGGCACCCCGCCGCCGCGCTCGGCCGGCTGATCGCCGAGCGGCTCGACCGGCTGGCCGAGGAGAGCCGGCGCATCGACTCGGCCCTCAGCTCCATCCGCAGCCTGATCCGCGACTACGACGCCGGGCGCGACTTCCAGGACGGTCCGATCGCGGTCGAGGCGGTGAGCGGGGCGGACATCCTCTACGAGAGCGTGGTGGGGATGGCGGTCCAGTCGCCGTCGATGGAGGTGCGCACCGTCATGCCGGACGAGCGCACCATGGACGACTTTGTCCAGAAATTTGCGGATCTGTGGGTCGATGCCCAGGAGCGCGGGCTGCTCACGGTCAACGCGATCATCCCCGTGGCCACGCTCTCGCAGCCCGGCGTGCGCGAGCAGGCGATGCGCCTCATCGAGACCGGTGGCCAGGTCCGCACCCTCGACCGGCTGCCGAGCTGGTTCATGACCGCCGGCCAGGGCGTCGCGGGGCTGCCCGCGCAGTGGGGCGGCAACCTGCCCGACCACGCCTACAACTTCTACCTGGTCCGGGCGCACATCGTGGTCGGCGTGCTGCGCGCCCTGTTCGCCGAGCTGTGGGGCCGCGCGGTGCCGCTGCCGTGGGGCCGCCGGGCCGACGGCATGACGCAGGTGATCCGGCTGGCCGCGCAGGGCATGTGCGACGAGTCGATCGCCCGCCAGCTCGGCATCTCGGTGCGCACGGTGCGGGCCCGCTTCGCCGACGCGATGACCGAGCTCGGCGCCCAGTCCCGTTTCCACGCCGGCGTCGAGGCCGCGCGCCGGGGGTGGCTCAGCTCCTGATGGGCGGGTGATCACCCACCACCTCGGCATCCCGCTGCGCCCATGGGTGCTCTCGACGGATTCGGTCACTATGGTGGGAGGGTGCTGGACGACGTCCCCCGCGACCCGTTCGCGGACGACCCCGACGATCCCGCCTCGGCGATGGGCGAGCTCGACGACCCCGTGCCGCTGACGGCGGCCGAACGCGACGAGGCGATCACCGACCTGGCCGACGTCGACGTCTTCCGCACGCTTCTCGAACCGCAGGGCGTGGTCGGGCTCGTCCTCGACTGCCCGGAGTGCAGCGAGCAGCACTACTTCGACTGGGAACTACTCCGCGGCAACCTGCGCCAGATGATCGACGACGGCCGGCCGCAGGTGCACGAGCCGGCCTTCCACCCCGACCCGGCCAACTACGTGAGCTGGGAGTACGCCAGGGGCTACGTGGACGGCGTCATCGACACCGAAGAGCGCCGCTGACCGACGTCCTCCACCAGGAGGGCCAGCAGCCGCGCCGCCGGATCGTGCGGATCCGGCGCCTCACCACGAGACAGGGCGGTGAGCAGTTCGTCGGTCGCCGCCACCTCACCGAGGTGCGCGACCTCCCCGCCAGGCCCTTTCGAGCCCCAGAGCTCCGGCGTCAAGCCGACTCCAGCTCAACCATCTGCCGCAGTCTGGCCAGCGCTCGATGCTGGGCGACGCGAACCGCTCCCGGTGACATGCCCAGAACATTACCGGTCTCCTCGGCCGACAGCCCCGAGACCACCCGCAGCAGGAGCAGCTCGCGCTGGTTGTCGGGCAGCCGGGACAGCAGCATCCTGGCGTGCTCGACCTCGATGTAGCGGACCACGGTCTCCTCCGGCCCCGGCCCTTCGTCCGGCCCGTCGGGGAGATCCTGCGTCGGTACGGCGGAGCGGATCGAACTCCGCAACGCGTCGGCGACCTTGTGCGCCGCGATACCGAAGACGAAGGAGGCGAACGGCCTGCCCATATCCCTATATCTGGGCAAAGCGGACAATACGGCGATGCAGACCTCTTGTGCCACATCATCGGCTATGTGATATTGCCCGGAAACCCGGCCCAGCCTGGCGCGGCAATAGCGCACCACCATCGGCCGCAGTTCCCCGAGCAGGGATTCGATCGCGCCGCGATCCCCCTGCACGGCCAGGCTCGTCAGTTCTCTAAGCTCGGAGTCATCCGTTCGTGCCGGAAGTCTCGACGCGAGCCTTACCCCAATTTTGGCGTCGGCGACGCTTCCCTCGCTCACGATAGGCATGATGCCCGCGCTGATCCGCCCTGTCGTCATAGCGAACGGCTACGGATTGGTCACATTGAGGCGACGATAACCGCGCGTAATCAATTGACCACACTAAGCCTTTCGGGTGCTCTGAATATTTCACCAGATAACCCGAAATGCGCAGTAATTGGCAGATGGGGCGCGACGCTTTAGTAGGGCTGTTGGTTTACGCAGGAAATACTTTTCATCCTTCCTGTGATGCTTGCCGCCATCTGCCGGTCAATCCTCCTGAGCCGGGCGGGCGTTACATCCCAGACCGCACCGGACTGCCATGCCGTACCCGGGAAGCACCCTGTGCCGGAAACGCGAACGGCCCGCCCCGGAGGGCGGGCCGTACATGGTGCGGTGAGCCGGAGGCTCAGTGGCCGTGGCCGTGACCGTGGCCGTGACCACCGGCGGCCGGGGCCTCCTCCTCGGGCTTGTCCACGACGAGCGCCTCGGTCGTGAGCAGCATGCCCGCGATGGAAGCGGCGTTCTGGACGGCCGAGCGGGTGACCTTGACCGGGTCGATGACGCCCTGGGCGATCAGGTCGCCGTACTCGCCGGAAGCGGCGTTGTAGCCGTGACCGGTGGTCAGGTCGGACACCTTGGCGGTGACGACGTAACCCTCCTGGCCGGCGTTCTCGGCGATCCAGCGGGCCGGCTCGACCAGCGCGCGGCGCACGACGCCGACACCGGTGGCCTCGTCGCCGGTCAGGCCGAGGTCGTCGAGCTCCTTGCCGACGTGGATCAGCGCGGAGCCGCCGCCGGAGACGATGCCCTCCTCGATCGCGGCGCGCGTCGCGGAGATCGCGTCCTCGAGACGGTGCTTCTTCTCCTTGAGCTCGACCTCGGTGGCCGCACCCACGCGGAGCACGCACACGCCGCCGGCGAGCTTGGCGAGACGCTCCTGGAGCTTCTCGCGGTCCCAGTCGGAGTCGGACTGCTCGATGGCGAGCTTGATCTCCTTGACGCGGTCCTCGATGGCCGCCTCGTCACCGGCACCGTCCACGATCGTGGTGGTGTCCTTGGTGACGACGATGCGGCGGGCCTGGCCCAGCACCTCGAGGCCGACGTTCTCCAGCTTGAGGCCGATCTCCTCGCTGACGACCTGGCCGCCGGTGAGGATCGCCATGTCCTGGAGCATCGCCTTGCGGCGGTCGCCGAAGCCCGGAGCCTTGACGGCGACCGAGGTGAAGGTGCCGCGGATCTTGTTGGTGACCAGGACGGCCAGGGCCTCGCCCTCGACGTCCTCGGCGACCACGAAGAGCGGCTTCTTGGTCTGGGCGACCTTCTCCAGCAGCGGCAGGAACTCCGCGATGGAGGAGACCTTGCTCTGGGTGAGCAGGATGTAGGCGTCCTCCAGGACGGCCTCCATCCGGTCCGCGTCGGTGACCATGTAGGCCGACAGGTAGCCCTTGTCGAACTGCAGGCCCTCGGTGAACTCGAGCTCCATGCCCATGGCGTTGGACTCTTCGACGGTCAGGACGCCGTCCTTGCCGACCTTGTCGAAGGCCTCGGCGATGAGCTCGCCGATCTTGGCGTCCTGGGCCGAGATGGTGGCCACGCTGGCGATGGACTTCTTGTCCTCGACCGGCTTGGCGCTGGCCAGCAGCTTCTCGCTGACGGCGCGGGCGGCCTTGTCGATGCCGCGCTTGAGGTCCATCGGGTTGGCCCCGGCGGCCACGTTGCGGAGGCCCTCCTTGACCATGGCCTGGGCCAGCACGGTCGCGGTGGTGGTGCCGTCACCGGCGATGTCGTTGGTCTTGGTGGCGACCTCCTTGGCGAGCTGGGCGCCAAGGTTCTCGTACTTGTCGGTGAGCTCGACCTCACGGGCGATGGTGACACCGTCGTTGGTGATGGTCGGCGCACCGAACTTCTTGTCGATGACCACGTTGCGGCCACGCGGGCCGAGGGTCACCTTCACGGCGTCCGCGAGCGCGTTGACACCGCGCTCGAGCGAGCGACGGGCCGACTCGTCGAACTCCAGAATCTTCGGCATTGCTAGCTGAGTCCTCTCCTGCGTCGAAAGCCCCGGGCACAGAAGGACTGGACCCGGGGCTTCGACATATCCGACTTACTTCTCGATGATCGCGAGAACGTCGCGGGCGGAGAGCACCAGGTACTCCTCGCCGCCGTACTTGACCTCGGTGCCGCCGTACTTGCTGTAGAGGACGATGTCGCCCTCCTTGACGTCAAGCGGAATCCGCTTGTCGCCGTCCTCGTCCCAGTTGCCCGGGCCCACAGCGAGGACCCTGCCCTCCTGCGGCTTCTCCTTGGCAGTGTCAGGGATGACAAGGCCGGAAGCGGTCGTCTGCTCAGCCTCGAGCGGCTGAACCACGATGCGGTCGCCGAGCGGCTTAACGGGAACCTTGGTGGCGGTCGTCACGATCGGACCTCCCCTTCAGATTTGACTGATCTAGAAGAGGCGACCAGCGGCCTGCCGTCGCGGGTGTCAGACCTGCCTCGTCGCTTTTGTGTTTGGCACTCTCAAGGGGAGAGTGCCAACAGGAAACATATGCAAGCGGGGCTTGACAGTCAACACGAACGGCTTCAGGGCGCGTACGAGCCTTCCACCAGGTCGGACAGGACGCCCAGACGGGTCGGTACCCACCCGTGAGCCTGTCGTGTTCGCGCGGAGCTGACACGCTGGCTCCTCGCGAGCGCCCCGGCGAAGGGCTCGCCGAGCAGCTGCGCGGCCTCCGCGAGCGGCCACGGCCTGGCCTCGGGCTTCACCCCGGCCGCGCGCGCCGCCGCCACGGCCACCTCCTCGACCGGCACCGCCTCCTCGGCGATCGCGTGCAGGATCTCCCCCGAGACACCCCGCTCGGCGGCCAGCACGACCAGGTCGGCCAGATCGTCCACGTTCACGAAGGTCCAGGTCGGCGCCTGCCCGTCCGCGCTCACGTAGACGCCCGTGCCGCGCTCGGCGGCCACGGACTTGAGCAGGGCGACGATGCCCTGCCCGCGGCCGTGCACCACGCCCGGGCGGACCACCGAGCCGCCCGCGCCGAGCACGAGCTGCTCGATCTCCGGGCGGTGGGCGACGATCGGGTACGGGTCGACCGGGCTGTCCTCCGTGCCGTCACGCGTCTCGCCGAGCACCCAGACGCCGCTGAGGTAGTGCACCGGCCTGGCGGTCAGCGCGGTCACCGTCGCCAGGTCCACCTCCGGGTCGCCGGTGAGCTGGGCGGCGTGCACCACCGCGTCCACGTCGGGGGTGACCGCCGCGGCCACCGCCGCCGGGTCGGCCAGGTCCGCCACCCGCTCTTCGTACGGCAGGCGGCCTGCTTGCCGTACCAAGGCGACCACCTCGTGCCCGCGCTCCAGCAGCTTCTCGGCCACCACGCCGCCGATGTACCCGGTCGCGCCCGCCAGCAGGATCTTCATGTCTCCACCTCAAACACTTCGACATCAAAGCTTTCGTCGAGCCAGGACGTTAGCTCACTCCGGCGAACATTTCAACATCGAAGTTTTCGATATGATGGCCGCATGGAAGACTCCGTGGACCGCTTCCTCGGTCAGTGCGTCGCCGCCAGCCCCGGCCTGGACGTCTCCCCCGCCAACGTCGTCGCCCGCCTCACCCGCGCCGCCCGCCGCCTCGAACTGGGCATGAAGGAGCACTTCGCCCGCGAGGACCTGGAGACCTGGGAGTTCGACACCCTCGCGACCCTGCTGCGCAGCAACGCCGAGCACACGATGTGCATGAAGGACCTCGCCTCGGCCTCCCTGCTCAGCTCCGGGGCGCTCACCAACCGCATGGACCGCCTGGTCGCCCGCGGCCTGGTCGAGCGCGGGCCCGCCCCCGGCAACCGGCGCATGGTCCTGGTCACGCTGACCGAGGAGGGCGCGCGGCTGACCCGCAGCCTGCTCGACGGGCACATCGCCAACAAGCGCCGCATGCTCGCCGGGCTCACCGACGACGAGCAGGACCAGCTCGCCGGGCTGCTCCGCAAGCTGCTGATCTCGATGGGAGACGTGCCGGACCCCGAGTGAGGTGCACTACCGTCGGAACACGTGGACCTCGACGCCTTCCTCGCCCTGCAGACCCCGCGCGGCCAGGCGGCCCTCGCCGAGGCGGTCGAACTCACCGGCGCCGACCCCGTCGCCGCCGCCACCCGGCTGCGGAAGACCTACGACGCCGCCCTGACCTCGGCCGCTCTCACCCAGGCCGGCCTCCGCGCCCGCGCGCAGGCCAAGTTCGGCGCGGACGCGGCCCGCATGTACTTCACCCCGCACGGCCTCGAACAGGCCACCCGGGCCGACGTCGCCGCGCACCGCGCCAGGCGGCTGGCCGGGCTGCACGTCGTGGACGTCTGCTGCGGCATCGGCGGCGACCTGCTGGCCCTGGCCCGCGCCGGCTGCCGCGTCGACGCGTGCGACCTCGACCCGCTCACCGTCGCGGTCGCGCAGGCCAACGCCGACGCGCTGGGGCTCGGCGACCTGATCTCCGTCCGTACGGCTGACGCCGCATCGATCGACCCGGCGGGGTACGACGCCCTCTTCGCCGACCCGGCCCGGCGGACCGCCCGAGGGCGGACCTTCGACCCCGACGCCTACTCTCCGCCGTGGCCCGTCGTCGTCGACCTGCTGGCCAGAGCTCGGGCGGCGTGCGTGAAGGTCGCGCCCGGCCTGCCGTACGAGCTGATCCCGGAGGACGCGGAGGCGGAGTGGGTCTCCTACCGCGGCGAGGTCAAGGAGGCGGCCCTGTGGACCGGCCCCCTGGCCGGGCACGACCCCACCCCGCCCGGGCTGGAGGAGCACGCGCGGCGGCGGGCGACGCTGCTGCCCGGCGGCCACACGCTGACCCCCACCGGCGCGGTGGCGGCGAGCGGCCCGGTGGCGAAGTACCTCTACGAGCCCGACGGCGCCGCCGTGCGGGCCCACCTGGTGGCGGAGGTCGCCGACCTGGTCGGCGGGCACCTGATCGACCCGATGATCGCCTACATCACCTCAGACGTGGCCGTGGACAGCCCATGGGCGGCAAGGTACGAGATTCACGACACCCTGCCTTTCTCCCTGAAACGCCTCCGCGCCGTGCTCCGTGAGCGCCAAGTCGGAAATGTCACCATCAAAAAGCGGGGCTCCGCCGTGGATATCGAGCGCCTGCGCGCGGACCTCCGGCTTTCCGGCCCGAATACCGCCACCGTTATCCTGACCCGCATTGCGGACAAGCCTTTCATGCTGCTCGGATCACCGCATCCACCTGCGTAAACCGGATAATCGCCCTCTTTTATCGAGCGACAGAAGAAACCTTGATCCAAAGGCTAGGGTGGGCGCGCGGGAGTTTTCCCCCTAGGCAAACCGGACCAATCCTACCGCCGCGCTGAAATGCCGTAGGCGAGTGCAAGGAGTTTTCGGTGGATCATTCCAACCACGTCGCCCTTCTTCAGCCAGGCAGTAGCAGCCAGGCCGTTTCCGACCGAATGCGGGAGCTGCTCGCCCGCGCCGCCCAGGACCACGTCTACGAGCAGCGCACCCAGGGCGCCGTCCTCGACGAGATCCGCCAGCGCCTCGAAGGCATGGAGTGGCTGCTGCGCGAGGTCCGCGAGCGCGAGCTCGGCGGCCTCAGCGGCGTGCTCGACACCGTCAGCGGGCGGCTCGACGACATCACCACCCGGCCGCCGTCCTGGGCCGAGAGCCTCGCCCAGCACGTCGAGGCGGTCCGTGACCACGTCGACGTCGTCGGCGACCGAGTCGGCGTGGTCGGCGAACGCGTCACCCCCGTCGCCGAACTGCCCAGCCTCTGGGCCGACGTCGGCACCGTCGGCGAGAACGTCGACGAGGCCCTCAAACGGCTCCACTCGGTCATCGAGGGCACCGAGGGCATCGCCAAGCGCCTCACCGACGTCACCGGCAAGCTGGGGCAGCTCGGCGGGCACATGGAGGCCGCCGCCAACCGCTTCACCCGGCTCGACAAGACCCTGTCCGACCTCACCGCGCGGCTCGACCGCGTCGAGGGCGGCGTGGCCGACCTGTCCGACGGGATCGACGACAAGCTCGCCGACCTGTCGCTCCGCCTGGACGACAAGCTGACCGACGTGTCCGGACGTCTCGACGGGCGGTTCACCGACCTGTCCGGGCGTCTCGACACGCGGTTCACCGAGCTGTCCGGGCGCTTCGAGACCAGGCTCACGGAGGTCTCCGGCCAGGTGGAAACCGGCCTGACCGAGCTGGCCGGCCGCTTGGAGGCCGACCACGCGGAGCTGACCGCCCGCATCGACACCGGCCACACCGAGCTGACCACCCGCTTCGACAGCACCCACGCGGAGCTTTCGAGCCGCATCGAGACCGGCCAGGCCGGGTTGGCGGGCCGCATCGAGACCAGCCACGCCGAGCTGGCCGGCCGCTTCGACGACAAGCTGGCGACGACCGGCGAGCGCCTCGAAGGCAACCTCACCGCCGCCACCGAACTCCTCTCCAGCGCGGTCGAGCAGGTCGGCACCCGCGTCGAGGACATCAGCACCCAGGTCGACCACGCCGAGAACGCCCTCGCCGGCCGCCTCGAAGGCCTCGGCAGCCGCGTCGAGCGCGTGGACGGCCGCCTCATCGCCGTCGACAACCGCCTCGGCAACATCGACAAGCGCATCGAAACCGCCGACGCCTGCCTGGCCGACATCGACACCCGCCTCGACGGCGTCGACACCCACCTCGGCGACCTCGACACCCGCGCCGTCGCCACCGACAAGCGCCTCACCGCCATCGACGGCCACCTGCGCCGCCACGACGACCGCTTCGACACCCTCGACGGCCGCGTCGACAGCCGCTTCACCACCCTCGACGAGCGCTTCACCACCCTGGACGAGCGCCTCGCCACCGCCGACACCCGCCACGAGGCCCGCTTCAACAGCCTCGACGCCGGCCTCGGCGCCCTCGACGAGCACGTCGCCACCCGCTTCGACGCCCTCGACACCCGCGCCGACACCACCCGCGAACAGCTCGAAACCGTCGACGACCACGTCGAGGCGGTCAACCAGCGCATCGGCCAGCTCCCCGCCGTCCTCGCCGTCAGCCAGCAGGTCGGCGAACTCCTCGACGGCGTCACCATCGAGCACGTCAAGCGCCTCGACGCCCTCGACGAGCGCCTCGCCACGGCGGCTACCACGCTCACCGAGGTCATCCAGGCCCGGCCGGACCGGGACGAACTCACGGGTACGGTCACCGGCATCGTCGAGCCGGCCACCACCGACCTCACCAAGCGCCTCAGCGCCCTGGAGGAGACCATGCTCGCCTTGGCCGAAGCCCTCCTCCGCCCGTCCCGCCCCAAGGACTGACCCACTGCTCGGGCCTTCGTTCCGGGGGGCGCTTCGCGCCGGGGGGCTTGGGCTCGCTTTCCCAGGGGGCCTCCCGGCCCCCTTCGACCCCCGTTGACCACGTGGTCTCATCTCGACTCCGGTGAGCTCTCACCCGTCCCTACTCGCGGCACCGGTCTTCGCTCCGAGGGCACTTTGCGCCTCACTGCTTGGACTCGCCCTCCCAAGGGCCTACCGGTGCCTTCGGTGCCCGTTAACCCACGCGGTTTCGTCCCGTCGTTCAGGGCGGCGGCGGGTGATGCGGCTGGTTGCCGCGTCTTTGGGGTCGTCTTGAGAGGGAGGAGGCTTCGGGGGTTGGGTGGCCAATCGTTGACGCCTGAGACACCAAAGCCTGGAGGGTCGGTGGGCCTGCGGGTGTGGCGCCCGGAAGGGTGTGGGGCCCGGGAGTAAGTGCTCCCGGGCCTGGTGGTGCGGCGTGGTTGGGATGAGCGCGGCGGCTGACGGGGGCCACCTGGGGCGCGGCTGGCGGGTAGCCGGCTACCTGTACCCGGGGGCCTGTTCCCGGCGGCCTGCTCAGCGCTGAGCCGCCGCGGAGGGCCGGACTGCCGGCCGTACCGGGGAGAGGCGGAGGGCGCACAGGGCCATCCACAGGAGGTCGGCGCCGATCGCGATGCGCTCGGTGACGCCCAAGACCGCGGGCAGGGAGCGGGTGGCCATGGCGTCAACCAGGGTGACCATGAAGAGCACCAGGCCCACCACGACGACCACGGTGGTGGCGGTGAACAAGGGGTCACGCGGCAATGCCCGGGCGAGCACCACGCTGGCGATCACGAAGGACAGCAGAGCGACCCAGGCGGCCAATCCGTGGACGGTCTCGGAGACCGAGGGGTTGTCCCACTGGCCGGGCGGGTCGGCGGGGAAGATCGCGGCCAAGAGGATGCCCACCGACCAGAGGCCCAGGAGCCAGGTGCCAAGGCGGCTGACGCCGCTGCGGGCCACCAGCCAGGTGAGGGCCGCGGAGCCGGCGGCGATGCTCAGGAGTCCGGCGGTGACCAGCCAGCCGGCGTCGGTGTTGACGAAACGGCTCACTGTTTCGGCGACGACGCTCATCTCGGTGTTGACCACGTCCGAGACGGCAAAGGCGAGGGCTCCGAGTGCGGCACCGGCGATCACTGTGTTCTTCATGGGGATGACGTTAGGGAGCAGGTGGATGGCCCGGCGTCATCCGTGGGGAGGCTGGCGACTACCGCAGAAGTTGTGAGGCCGTGAGGTGCGTGTGCGCCTTCGACAGGTGCGGTACACAATGGGCGGCATGGCGGAGATTCACCACACCACCGCGAAGCCCACCAAGCTGGAGCTGCTGACCGAATGGCTCCCTACCCGGCTCTGGTATCGGGGCGGCTCGGGAGCGCCGGAACTGGCCAAGGCGGGCGGCTTCCGGCTCGACGACCCGGAGGGCGAGGTCGGGATCGAGTTCCTCATCGTCACCGACGCCGCCGGCGACCAGCCGGTCACCTACCTGGTGCCGCTCACCTACCGGGGAGCGCCGCTCGACGGGGCCGAGGACGCCCTGGTCGGGACCATGGAGCACGGGGTGCTGGGCAAGCGGTGGGTGTACGACGGGTGCCACGACCCGGTGCTGGTGGCGCAGTTGGTGGCGTTGATCGAGGGACGAGCCGAGGCACAGGCCCAGGACGTCAGCGACACTCCTGACCGGGATGTCGCGAGCTCCGGCGCGGCTCTCTCCGAGGCCGACCTCGCCGCGGGCGCGGCCGACGACCAGAACGGCACCGAACTGGCCGGGGCATTGCGGCTGAACCGGGTCTTGCACGCCGCGCCGGAGGCGACGGGCCACGTCGTCTGTTCGTGGCGGACGACGACCGGGAGCCGCTCCCGGGGGCCTGTGGTCGTGGCGCGATCCGACGGCGGCGCATAGGCGCTCTGAGGCGAGCCGCCGCCGGGCGAAGCCGAGCGATTGCTTAATTCCGGAGATCCGGCCTTCGGCTGTTTCCGGAAAGTGCCACGTTCACGTGGCGGCGGCTCCTCGCATCTGGGGAGGAGGCTCGGTCGGTTCCTCCTGAAGTCGCAGGCGCTGGTAGTCCGCCTCCAGCCGGTTCCAGAGCCGGGCAGGCATGCCGGTGACGAGTTCGAGCCGCTGAGCCATCTCGGCGCTCAGCGGCGCCAGCCCTTGGACCAGACGGTTGAGGTGCTCGGGACTGAGGTCGAGCCGGGTGGCGAGTTCGCGCGGTGTCATGCCCAGCTCATCGAGGTGCTCGCGGATGGTCTCGCCGGGCGGCACGGCGTGGTCAGGAACGCCGGGCGAGGTGGGGTCGATCGCGGACATCAGTGGTCACGCTCCTTCCTGCTCGTTTCGTCATCCGTGGTGGTCGGCGATCTCGATGACAGCCCGCGACCCTCCCGGCCGAATCCCCCGAGAAGCAAGAAGTCCCGCGGAGCGCGCAGAAGCCGCTCCGCGGGACTGAGGACGGTCAGCCGAGGTGCAGGGTCAGACGTGCACCGTGGTGATCGGCATGGACGAGTCGGCCGGCAGGTCGAGCAGCGACGGGGTGATCCCCGCCGCCACGAGGTTCGAGCCCAGCGCCGCCACCATGGCCCCGTTGTCCGTGCAGAGCCCCGGCCGGGGCACGCGCAGGCGGACGCCGGCGGCGTCGCAGCGCTCCTGGGCCAGCGCGCGCAGCCGGGAGTTGGCCGCGACGCCGCCGCCGATGAGCAGGTCGTGCACGTCGTACTTCTTGCACGCCTGCAGCGCCTTGCGGGTCAGCACGTCGACCACGGCCTCCTGGAAGGAGGCGGCGACGTCGGGCACGTGGATGGACTCGCCGGCCGTGGTGCGGGCCTCGACCCAGCGGGCGACCGCGGTCTTGAGCCCGGAGAAGGAGAAGTCGAGCGTCCCGTCGTCGAGCTTGCCGCGCGGGAAGGCGATAGCCGTACCAGAACCTGAGGTCGCGGCGCGGTCGATGTACGGGCCGCCGGGGAAGGGCAGGCCGAGCACGCGGGCGACCTTGTCGAAGGCCTCGCCGGCGGCGTCGTCGACGGTGGAGCCGAGCGAGATGACCTCGTCGGCCACGTCGGGGACGAGCAGCAGCGAGGAGTGCCCGCCGGAGACCAGCAGCGCGATGCAGGGCTTGGGCAGCGGGCCGTGCTCCAGCTGGTCGACGGCCACGTGCGCGGCGAGGTGGTTGACGCCGTAGAGCGGCACGCCCAGGCCGAGGGCGTAGGACTTGGCCGCGGCGACGCCGACGAGCAGCGCCCCGGCCAGGCCGGGGCCGGCGGTGACGGCGATGGCGTCGATGTCGGAGAACTTCAGCCCCGCGTCGGCCAGCGCGCGCTCGACCGTCGGGGTCATCGCCTCCAGGTGGGCGCGCGAGGCGACCTCGGGCACCACGCCGCCGAAGCGGGCGTGCTCCTCCGCGGAGGAGGCGATGGTGTTGGCCAGCAACGTGTGCCCGCGGACGATCCCGACGCCGGTCTCGTCGCAGGAGGTCTCGATACCCAGGACCAGCGGTTCGTCAGCCATCCAGCTTCCTCTTCATCACGATCGCGTCGGTGCCGTCGTCGTAGTAGCGCCGGCGCACGCCGATCTCCACGAACCCGAAGCGCTCGTAGACGGCCCGGGCGCCGGGATTGTCCGCCCGCACTTCGAGGAAGACCTCGATGGCCCCCCGGCGGAAGGCCTCGTCGAGCAGTTCGGTGAGCATCGCGCTGCCGATGCCCCTGCCGCGGTGCGCTTCGAGCACCGCGATGGTCTGCACGTCGGCCTGGTCGGCCGCGGCGGCCAGACCGGCGTAGCCGACGATCTCGCCGCCCTCCAGGGCGACGACGTAGTGCCGGGTGCGCGGCTGCTCGTCGAGCTCGCCGCGCATCATCGCCTCGCTCCACGCGTCGAGCGGGAAGGTCTCCCGCTCGATCGCCATGACCGCGGGCAGATCGTCCCGGGTCATCGGGCGCAGGTTCACTGCGTCACCTTCTTGGGCGCCGCCGGCTCCACCGCGTCGGGCCGGCGCAGGTAGATCGGGCGGGGCTGGTCGAGCTGCTCACCCGCCGCCAGCCGCGTGGCCGCCAGGGCGGCCAGGTGCCCTCCGAAGGGGTACGGCGGAGCCACCGATTCGCCGAGCACGTCGGGGAACATCCCCGGCCCCACCACGGGCAGCCCCTTGACCGGCACGTCGGCGGGCCGGTCGACGAACGGCCCGTCCAGCCGCTCGCGGAACCCCGCGTACCGGGCCCAGAACACCTCCCGGCGCCGCGCGTCGGTGGCGACCAGGAACTCCCGCTCCAGCCCGCTCCCGTAGGCCAGCGCGTCGAGCGTGCACACGCCGTACGCCGGGACACCGAGCGTGGTGGACAGCCCCTGCGCGGTCATCAGCCCGACCCGCAACCCGGTGTACGGGCCGGGGCCGGTGCCCGCGACCAGCGTGGTGACGTCGCGGATCGAGGCGCCCGCCTGGGTCAGGACCTGTTCGATGATCGGGACCAGCAGTTCCCCGTGGCGCCGCGCGTCGACCGTGGTGGACTCGGCGAGCACCCGCTCCCCGTCGTGCAGGGCAGCGGTGACCGCGGGCGTCGCGGTGTCAAAGGCCAGAAGCAGCACGAAGAAAGAGCTTACTGGCCGTGGAGGCAGTGCTTCAGCCAGTCGAGCGTGACGGCGCCCTGCGCGCGCTGGAACGAGCGGACCGTGGGCAGCCCGGGCGGGGCGGGCAGGCGGCTCTGCCGGACGAGGTAGCCGGCCAGCGCGGACACCACGGGGAGGCTCGGGTCGGGCAGCAGGTCCTGCGGCGGCGGCCCGCCCTGCATCCGCACCGAGGGCAGCATGCACAGCCAGTCGAACCAGGCCGCGCCGACGCAGGCGTAGGGCCAGTCGACGAGGTAGACCCGGTCGTCGGTGAGCAGGACGTTGTCGGCGCGCGTGTCGGCGTGGATCAGCGTGCCGCCCGCGGCCGCCTCGGCCCAGCCGGACTCCAGCTCCGCCAGCCGGTCGAGGTTGGCCAGCGCCCACGGGTCCAGTCCGGTCAGGTCCTCGCCCTGCAGCAGCCGCCAGCCGCGGAACTTGTCGCCGTACTCGGCCGCCACGGTCGGCAGCCCGGCCGGCGCGGTGATCTTGCCGAGCTCTTCGAGGACGTCACGGACCCGCTCCAGCTCGTCCGCGCGCCAGGGCAGGGCCGGATGCCGGCCGTCGACGTCCTCGAAGACGAGGGTCACCCAGCCGTCGAGCTCGAAGGTGTGCAGCATCCGGGGCATGGGCGTCTCGGCGGGCAACATCGCGGCCACCCGCGCCTCGGCCCGGTAGATTTCGACCGAGTCGGGGTTGGGCTCCGGCCCGATCGCCTTGACGAAGACCCGGGAGCCGTCGGCCAGCCGGATCCGGACCGCGGCGGCCGGGGAGAAGCCGCCGGTCTGGGTGACCGCCTCGGCCACCGGGGCGCCGAGCACCCGTTCGACCTCGGCACGGACCCGGGCAGGCACCTGTTCCCAGGGGACGCGGACGCCCGACGCGGGCGGATTGTCGCTCATTTCACCAGGGTGGCATAGACGATCACGTTGTCGTCGTACTCGTTCCGGTCGAAGTCGAAGGTGCCCCCGCAGGTCACCAGCTTCAGCCCGTCCTGCTCGTAGACGCGCTCGGCCGGGAACTCGTCCTTGTCCACCTGCTCCATGGAGGTGACCTTGTACTTCGCCACCTTCCCGTCGCTGCGCTCGATCTCGACCAGGTCGCCCTTCTTCAGCTTGCGCAGCTTGTAGAAGACGGCCGGCTCGGTCTTGGTGTCCACGTGCCCGACGATGATCGAGGCGCCCTTGTCGCCGGGCACGGCGCTGCCCTTGAACCAGCCCGCGAGCTTGGGCTTCTCGTACGGCGGCAGCTCCATCTCGCCCGTCTTGGTGGTGCCGAGCTTCATCAGCGGCGCCTCCAGGTCGAGCGAGGGGATGCCGATGCTCTGCGGCACGACGGCGGCGACCGCCGGCGACTGGTCCTGGACCACCTTGCCGAAGGCGACCATGACCAGGCCGGTGGCCGCCCCCGCCAGTACCACCCTGCTGAACTTCGCCATGGCTCAGGCGCGACGACGCCTGACCGCCAGCCCGATGCCGCCGGCCAGCGCCAGGCCGAGAAAGATCCCGGCCGGCCCGAGCGGGAAGCCGCCCTGGTCGTCGTCGATGTCCTTGCCGTAGGTGCCGCCGCCGCCGGCGCCGATGCGGGTGGGCCGCGCGGTGGGCGGGCGGGTGGTCGCCGGCGGGCGCGTGGTGGCGGGGGTGTCACGGATGACGCGGAGCGTCGCGCGGCCGGTGTCGTTGGTGCCCTCGCACTTGACGTCGACCGTGTAGGTGCCGGGCTTGGCGGTGCGGGCGACCTCGGCCTGGCCGCGCACCCACGGCAGGGCGGGCGTGGCGGTGGGGTTCGCGGTCGGGCTGGTGGCGGGGGCCGACTGGAGTGTCACCGCGGAGACGAAGGCGTCGGAGGTCGCTCGGCCGGTGTGCGCGGGGCCGCCCTGCGGCAGCGGGCAGTTGGCGAGGATCCAGACCTTGGAGGTGTCCCCCTCGGTCACGTTGTCCGGGTTGAGCTGGATGGGGATGTTCTGCCGGCTGACGGTCGCGGAGGGCGTCCCCGTCGCGCCCCCGGTCGGTGTCTCTGTCGGGCTGGGCGACGCTTCCGCCGCGCAGCCGACTAACCCCAGCATGAGGATGGCACCCGCGTACGCGACTTGCCGGCTCCTGTGCACCACCGCACCCCACTCCGCCGTTTGACCCCAGCATCTACCGAAAGTCGGTGAAATGCCTCACGTTATGCCCAGAAAGTGCCCGGGCAACCCATGATCCATATGGTGCCAGGGTGAGCAGCGGATAACCCGGCTTTTACCCTTGCCGCGGATCAGACGGCGTGTCGGCCCACCGGTCCCCCACGCCACGGAGGCTGATCTCGCGCTCGTCGCTCTCGCGGGAGATGTGCACCTCCAGGCGGTCCTCCGCGAGGTTCTCGACCTTGCCCTCGCCCCACTCGACGACGGTGACCGAGTCCTCCAGCGAGGCGTCGAGGTCGAGGTCGTCCACCTCCAGGTCGCCGCCGAGCCGGTAGGCGTCCACGTGCACCAGCGCCGGGCCCCCGCACAGCGACGGGTGCACGCGGGAGATGACGAAGGTGGGCGAGGTGATCGGGCCGCGGACCTTCAGCCCCTCCGCGATGCCCTGGACCAGGGTGGTCTTGCCCGCGCCGAGCGGCCCGGACAACACCAGCAGGTCGCCCGCGCGCAGCCGCGCGGCCAGCCGTACTCCGAAAGACCTCATGTCCTCCGCGGTCGCCACCTTCATGCTTCCACCCGTTTCACCAGTTCCTTGAGCGCGTCGTTCACCACGTCCGGCCGCTCCAGCTGGATCAGGTGCGAGGTGTCGGGCACCTCGGTCAGCTGGGCCTTCGGCAGCGCGGCGGCGATCGCCTTGCTGTGGTCGGGCGGGGTCAGCCAGTCGCGATCCCCGACCATGATCGCGGTGGGCACGTCGTCGAGTACCGACAGCGCCGAGAGCTTGTCGTGGTTCATCAGCGCCGAGTAGAAGTTGGCCACGACCTCGGTGGGCGTCGCCCTGATCATCGACTCGGCGAAGTCGACGATCGTCGGGCTGACGTTCTTGGAGTCGCCGAAGCCGATGTAGCGGGTGATCAGGAAGGCGATGTCGCTGCCGGCGTGCCGGGTCTTGTCGACCAGGCTGCCGCGCCGGCCGAGCAGGGAGACCGTCGGCGGCGCGACCTTGTGCACCGCCTTGGACAGCAGCGCGGGCAGGCCGAGCGTCAGCTCCGCCAGCTTGCCGGCGGACGTGGCCAGCAGAGCCGCGCCCCTGATCCGCTCGCCGAACAGCTCCGGGCGCCGGTCGGCCAGCGCCATCATGGTCATGCCGCCCATGGAGTGGCCGATCAGCACGCACGCCCCGGGCACGAAGGCGTCGAGCACCTCGGCCAGGTCGTCGCCGAGCCGGTCGATCGTGCAGTCCTCGGCCGGGGCCCGCTGGGACAGGCCGTGCGAGCGCTGGTCCCAGAGCACGATGCGGTGGTTCTCGCGCAGCTCGCGCCGCTGGTAGTGCCACGACTCCAGGTTGAGGCAGTAGCCGTGCGAGAAGACGAGGGTCAGCGGCGCGTCCTCCGGCCCGTCGATCTCCACGTGCAGCGCGATGCCGTCGGAGGTGATCAGCGTGCGCTCGCGCCCGCGCAGCTCACCGAGGGGCTCGCTGGCGGCGGGGTCGGGGCGGAGCCTGATGCGGCCCACCGCGTACCGCTTGGCCAGCGCCACCGCGGCCACGCCGGCGGAGGCGGCGCCGACGATCGCGCCGGCGATGCCGACCTTCCTCCGAGCTGTCGTCGTCATGACCTCACTCCACGTACACCCGGCGCACCCGTGACCCGATTCTCGTCACGATCTCATGCGTGATCGTGCCGAGGTTATCCGCCCATTCCTGTGCGGTGGGCTCGCCCCCCGTCCCAGGGCCGAACAGCACGACCTCGTCGCCGTCGCGGAGCGGGGAGTCACCCACGTCGATCATGAACTGGTCCATGCAGACCCGGCCCGCTATGCCGCGCCGTACTCCGCCGACCAGCACCTCCACCCGCCCCGTTGCGTGCCGGAGGATGCCATCGGCGTACCCGAGGGGGACGAGCCCAAGCGTGCTCTCCGCTTCGGTCACGTAGAGCTGCCCGTAGGACACTCCCGACTTGCCGGGCACGCGCTTGGCGAGGGCGAGCTGCGCCACCAGCGTCATCGCCGGGCGCAGCCCGAAGTCGCCCTGCTCGGGGATGGGTGACAGGCCGTACATCGCGATGCCGGGCCGGACCAGGTCGAAGCGGGTGCGCGGCAGGGTCACGATGGCCGCCGAGTTGGCCAGGTGCCGGATCACCTGCGAGCCGGCCAGCCCGGCCTGCTCGGCCAGCTTGAGCGCCTGCTCGTAGGCCTCGATCTGCGCCTCGACCGACGGGTGGCCGGGCAGGTCGGCGCAGGCGAAGTGCGACCACAGGCCGACCAGCTCGATGACGCCCTCGGCTTGCAGCCGGGCCGCCTGGCGCAGGAGCCCCGGCCAGGCGGCCAGCGGGGAGCCGCCGCGGCTCATCCCGGTGTCGGCCTCCAGGTGCACCCGGGCCTGCACGCCGGTACGGCGGGCCGCCCCGGCGATCTCGCCGAGCCGCGACTCGTCGGAGGCCGACAGCTCGATGTCCTGCCGCAGCGCCTCCTCCAGCGGCTCGCCCGGGGTGAGGATCCACGACAGCACCGGCACGCTCACCCCGGCGGCGCGCAGCGCCAGGGCTTCGCGCAGGTAGGCCGTCCCGAGCCGGGAGGCCCCGCCCGCGACGACGGCCTGGGCGGCGGGCACGAGCCCGTGCCCGTAGGCGTCGGCCTTGACCGCGCCCATCAGCTCTACGCCGCCCGCGTACTCCTTGAGCAGCGCGACGTTCGCCCTGATCGCGCTGAGATCGACGCGTGCCTCGGCTGGGAAATGCATCTTTCCAGTCTGGCAGCTCAGTCCGGTGCTCGTCCCAGGGATCGCCGCGCCCGCGGGATCGCGGCGGCCACGTCGGAGGCGGTCAGCGGCCCGCCGGCCAGGCGCGCGGCGCGACCGTGCAGGTAGGCGGCGCAGGATCCGGCGTCGTAGCAGCTCAGCCCCTGGGCCAGCAGCGCGCCGCCGATCCCGGAGAGCACGTCGCCGGTGCCGCCGGTGGCCAGCCACGCCGAGCCGGTGGTGTTGACCCGGGCCGGCCGCTCCTCCTCGGCGACCACCGTGGTCGAGCCCTTGAGCAGCACCGTCGCGCCCAGCTCGGCCGCCGCCCGCCGGGCGTGCTCCAGGCGCGCGGCCTCGATCGGTTCGCGGGCGACCCGCAGGAGCCGGCCCAGTTCCCCCGCGTGCGGGGTGAGCAGCACCGGCGCGCTGCGCAGCAGCAGGGACCGGTCGCGGGCGACCAGCGAGATCGCGTCGGCGTCGATCAGCACGGGCACGTCCGAGGCCAGCACGCGGGCGGCCAGCTCGTGCGCCCACTCGTCGGTGCCGAGGCCGGGGCCGAGCACCCACGCCTGCACCCGGCCCACCCCGTCGAGCGCGGGCCGCTCCAGCTCGGTGATCACCGCTTCGGGCCAGTGCGCGCGCACCTGCGCCACCGGGGCCTCGCGGCCGACGTACCGCACCATCCCGGCGCCCGCCCGCAACGCGCCGCCCACGGCGAGCACGGCCGCGCCGGTGTAGGCGTCGCTGCCCGCGGCGATGCCGACCACGCCCCTGCGGTACTTGTCCGACTCCACGCCCGGCGAGGGCAGCAGGTCGGCGACGTCCGCACCGGTCAGCGCCGCCACGTCGGGGTCGGGCAGGTAGCGGCCCAGGCCGATGTCGACCAGCTCGACGCGGCCGGCGAAGGCCGCGCCCGGATCGACCAGCAGGCCGGTCTTGTACGCGCCCATCGTGACCGTGACCTCGGCCCTGACCGCCGCTCCGTGGGCCTGGCCGGTGCTCGCGTCCACGCCGCTCGGCACGTCCACGGCCACCACCCGGCCCGCGTGCGCGGCCTCCGCGGCCAGCCTGGCGTACGGCTCGCGCAACGGCCCCGAGCCGCCGATGCCGACCAGGCCGTCAAGCACCAGGTCGGCCGCCTCCACCCGGTCGCCCACCCGGCCGCCGGCCGCGCGGAAGGCGTGGAGCCCGGCCTCGTGCGTCTTGGAGCCGGCGAGCACCGCCGTCACCCGGGCGCCCCGGCGGGCCAGCCGCGCCCCGGCGAACAACGCGTCGCCGCCGTTGTCGCCGCTGCCCACCAGCAGGAGCACCCGCGAGCCGTACACCCGGCCCAGCAGGCCGGCGCAACCGGCGGCCAGGCCCGCGGCGGCGCGGTCCATGAGCGTGCCCTCGGGCAGCGTGGCCATGAGCGCCTGCTCGGCGGCCCGGATCTGGTCGGCTCGGTAGGCGGTGCGCATGGGATCGAACCTAACCCTCGGCGATCACGTAGGCCATGGCCAGCCCGCCGTCGTGCGTCAGCGACACGTGCCAGCGCTTGACGCCCAGGTCCCTGGCCACCTCGGCGGCCCGGCCCGACACCGACAGGTGCGGCCGGCCGGCCTCGTCGCAGCGGATCTCGGCCTCCAGGTGGCCGAGCCCCTCGGGCGCGCCGAGCGCCTTGGCCACCGCCTCCTTCGCGGCGAACCGCGCGGCCAGCGACCGCGCCGGCAGGTCGCGCTCGATCTCGGTGAACAGCCGCTCGCGCAGTCCCGGCGTCCGCCCGAGCGCGGCCTCCAGCCGGGCGACGTCCACCAGGTCCACCCCAATGCCGAGGATCATCGACCCAGCGTAACCAACGCCTGACCACGGGAGGCCGCGCGGGCCGGTCAGAAGCCGCCGCGGTGCCAGGGGCCCCAGATCGCGAAGGAGACGCCCTTGCTGGACTGCACGTTCACGTAGAGCGTGTGGCCGCCGGGCCCGAAGGTGGAGCCGGCGAACTCGGCGCCGCTGTCCCCGGCGACAGGCACCAGGCGGGAGAAGTCGAAGATCTCGCCGCGCCGGGTGAGGCCGCGCAGGTAGTTGTCCGCGCCGCCGTCCTCGCACAGCACGAGGGTGCCGCGGTTGCTGGTGGTGATGTTGTCGGGCAGGTCGAGCACGGCCGAGCCGGGCGACTCGTAGACCAGCTTGAGCGTGGAGGACCACGTCTCGTAGGCCCAGATCTGGCCGCGGCCCTTGCCGAAGCCCGAGGGCGGGGTGTCGCCGGGCGCGGTCGCGCCGCCCTGGGTGGAGACGAAGTAGACCGTGCCGTGGTGGTAGATCGCCCCCTCCAGCCGGGAGAACAGCGCCGCGCCCTTGGCCCGTCCCTGGTTGCCGACCGCCTGGATGGCGGTGTCGTTGCTGGGCGTGCCGGTGAAGGTGGGATCGGGGTCGTCCACGTCGACCCAGGTCGCCCGGAAGGTGCTGCCGACCGGCAACCCCACCGACAGGTCCTTGCCCGGCTCGTCGCGTACGGCCAGCATCTGCAGCTTGCCGCCGTCGAGAAGGCGCCGCGCCGCGAGCGGGTTGCGCGGCGGCTGGTAGCGGTAGAAGCCGCTGGGGAAGGCGAAGTTGTCCTCGGTGAGGAAGAGCGCGCCGGACAGCGGGTCGAAGGCGACCGACTCGTGCGCGAAGCGCCCGGCCGAGCGGATCGGCTGCGCCGAGGCGGCGCCTCGGGTGGGCACCTCGAAGATGTAGCCGTGCTTCTGGGTCAGCTTGGAGTTGTCGCCGCCCGAGAAGTCGTTGCCCACGTCCGGCCCGTTGACCGTCTCCTCGCAGGTCACCCAGGAGCCCCACGGCATCGGGCCGCCGGAGCAGTTCATCATGGTGCCGGTCAGCGACGGCCCGCTGCGCACGACCTCGCCGTAGCGCGTCACCTCCAGGGTCGCCGTGCCGCCGCCCGCCGCCGGGTCGTAGGCCTTGGCCGGGTCGCCGAACGCGCCGACCGGGCCGTTGACCTCGTGGTTGCGCACGAGTACGGCGTGGCCGCGCCGCCCGTGGAAGGCGGCCATGCCGTCGTGCCGGCCCGGGGTGAGACCGCCCTCGGTGAAGGGCTCCCCCGCGGCGTTGAACGAGCGGTACCGGAAACCGTCGGGCAGGTGCAGCCGCACCACGCCGTCCCGCTCGTCGGCGACCGGACGGAGCGGCCCGTAGCCGGGACCGGGCCGGGTACCGCCGTTCACGCCGGCCTGGGCGACGCCCGCGAAGGGTCCGGCGACGGCCAGAAGGGAGACACCGGCTCCGGTGAGAAAGTTGCGACGATCCATGCGCCAACCTTTCGGGTGAGCAGCTCGGGGCTGTTCACCGAACGTTAATCCGCCCCCTACAGATCGCCATATGTCGTAATTCGCCAAACCTGGCTGCGGGCGCACTCCGGCACCGTGGTTAGGCTTCCGGGGTGAACAACGGCTACGTGGACCTGAGCAGGGAGCAGTGGAGCGAACTCCGCAAGAACACGCCCTTGACTCTCACCGCTGACGAGCTGGAGGCGCTGCGCGGCCTCGACGACCCCATCGACCTCGCCGAGGTCACCGACATCTACCTCCCCCTCACCCGGCTGCTCAACCTGCACTTCACCGGCTCCCGGCAGCGGGCCAGCACGCTCAACGCCTTCCTCGGCGAACCGGAGCGGCGCGTGCCGTACATCCTGGGGGTGGCCGGCAGCGTGGCGGTGGGCAAGTCGACCACCGCGCGACTGCTGCACACGCTGCTGGCGCGCTGGCCGGAGCACCCGCAGGTGGCGCTGCTGACCACCGACAACTTCCTCTACCCCAACGCCGTGCTCGAAGAGCGCGGCATCATGCACCGCAAGGGCTTCCCGGAGAGCTACGACCGGCGCGCGCTGGTGCGGTTCGTGGCCGAGGTGAAGTCGGGCGCGGCCGAGGTGCGCGCGCCCGTCTACAGCCACCTGGAGTACGACATCGTCCCCGGCGAGCAGCAGGTGGTGAAGAACCCGGACATCCTCATCGTCGAGGGGCTCAACGTCCTGCAGCCCGCGCCGCCCACCTCGCTGGCGGTCTGCGACTACTTCGACTACTCGATCTACGTCGACGCCAAGGTCGAGCACATCCGCGACTGGTACGTCGACCGCTTCCACAAGCTGCGGCGCACCGCCTTCGAGGACCCCAAGTCCTACTTCCGCTTCATCGCCGACCTGTCGCACGAGGAGGCGACCGAGTTCGCCAGGAACGTCTGGCGCGACATCAACGAGCGCAACCTCGTGGAGAACATCGCCCCGACCCGCGCCCGGGCCCAGCTCGTGCTGCGCAAGGGCGCCGACCACTCGATCAGGCGGGTACGGCTTCGCCGTACCTGAACCCGGTCTCCGCGAAGACGTAGGCGGCGAAGCGCCCCAGGCACTCGCGGTCGTCTATGTCGGCGAACCAGCACGGCTCGCCCTCGGCGTGGCAACGGTGCTTCGTCATGCCCGGCAGCCTCGCCGAGGGCCGTCAACGTTCCCTCAACGAGCGATGGACGAGAATGGTCGCCGTGTTGCACATGAGACTGGTCAGCCCGGCCGACCGCACGGCCGAGGTGCTGGCGGCGCTGGACGAGTGCACGGGCGTCACGAACGTCGCGGTGCTGCCCGGCGTCGCCGTCCGGCCGGCGGGCGACCTGGTCTTCTGCGACCTCGCCCGCGAGTCGGCCAACATCGTGATCGGCCGGCTGAAGTGGCTGGAGGAGTGCGGCTCGATCGCCATCGAGCAGGTGGACCTGTCGCTGTCGCGGGTGGCGGAGAAGGCCGAGGAGGAGGCGCCGGGCGACGGGGACGACACCGTCATCTGGGCCGATCTCGCCCAGCGGGTGCACGCCGACTCCAGGATCACCTGGGCCTACCTGGTCTTCTTCGCCATCGCCACCCAGCTCGCGGCGATCGGCGTGCTGCTCAACTCGCCGATCCTGATCGTCGGCGCGATGGTGCTCGGCCCGGAGTTCGGCGCGGTCGCGGCGGTCTGCTTCGGCCTGCTGCGCGGCAGGGTCCGGCTGATCGCCGAATCGGTGCGCACGCTGGTCGTGGGCTTCTCGCTGAGCATCGCGGTCACCTTCGCCTGCGCCTTCGTCTCCAAGCTGCTCGGCTGGGTGGACCGGCACATGCTGGAGATCAACAACGAGGTCCGCTTCATCGTGCTGCCGGACAAGTTCTCCTTCATCGTCGCGCTGCTGGCGGGCACGGCCGGGGTGCTCTCGATCACCGCGGGCAAGTCGTCGGCGCTGGTCGGCGTCTTCATCTCGGTCACCACCATCCCGGCGGCCGGCTACGCCGCGGTGGCGCTGGCGCTCGGCGAGTGGGGCGCGGTGGGCGGCGCGGCGGCCCAGCTCGCGGTCAACATCGCGGGAATGATCATCGCGGGGGTGGTCACTCTCCTCCTCCAGCGGACCTTCTGGCCCCAGGTGGGTCAAACCGCAGGACGAGCTCGGAAATCCTCCGTGTGAACGAGGCTCTGCCACCGGTCCGGGGGATAGTGTCCGGATCATGCACATCCTCGCGACCGAGGGGCTGACCAAGAGCTTTCCCGGGGTCACCGCGCTCGACCGGCTGACGGTGAGCGCCGGCCCCGGCGTCACCGGCCTGGTGGGCGCGAACGGTGCGGGCAAGTCGACGCTGATCAAGATGCTGCTCGGCCTGCTCCCGCCCACCGCCGGCACCGCCCAGGTGCTCGACCTCGACGTGGCCACCCGCGGCGCCGACATCCGGCGCCTGGTCGGGTACATGCCCGAGCACGACTGCCTCCCGCCCGACGTCTCCGCCACCGAGCTGGTCATCCACTTCGCCCAGATGTCCGGGCTGCCCCGGGCCGCCGCCCGGGAGCGGGCGGCCGACACCCTGCGGCACGTGGGCCTCTACGAGGAGCGCTATCGCCCGATCGGCGGCTACTCCACCGGCATGAAGCAACGCGTCAAGCTGGCGCAGGCGCTCGTGCAGGACCCGCGGCTGGTCTTCCTCGACGAGCCCACCAACGGCCTCGACCCGCAGGGCCGCGACGACATGCTCGCGCTGATCCGCCGGATCGGCACCGAGTTCGGGATCAGCGTGGTGGTCACCTCGCACCTGCTCGGCGAGCTCGAACGCATCTGCGACCACGTCATCGTCATCGACGCCGGGCGGCTGCTGCGCTCCAGCGCGATCACCGACTTCACCCAGGCCACGCAGGTCCTCACCGTCGAGGTCGACGAGGGCACCGAGGCGCTGGCCGCCCGGCTGGCCGAGGCGGGCGAGCACGTCACGCCGCAGGGCCGGGTGCTGCTGGTGCGGGTGCGCGGCCCGCAGACCTACGACACGATCCGCGACGCCGCCGCCGACCTGGAGCTCTGCCTGATCCGGCTGGAGCAGGGCCGGCACCGCATCGAGGACGTCTTCAGGGAGGAGGTGGCCGGTGTCTGAGTCCGCGGGCGTCATCCACGACATCGGATACCGCCACTACGACGGGCCGCGGCTGGGTTCCGGCTACGCGACCCGGGCCTTGTTCGCCTACAGCCTGCGCGGGATCTTCGGCCTGGGCCGGCCGGCGCGCAGCAAGGTCATCCCGATCTTCCTCGCGCTGGTGATGCTGCTCCCGGCCGTGGTCTCCATCGCCATCCTCGCGATGGTCAAGCAACGCACGATGGAGTACACCCAGCTCGCGGTCTTCATGCAGCCGGTGCTGGCGATCTTCCTGGCCTCGCAGTCGCCCACGGTGGTCGCGCCCGACCTGCGCTACAAGGTGCTGCCGCTCTACCTGTCGCGCCCGGTCACCGTGGTGCAGTACGTGGTGGCGAAGCTGGCGGCCATGACGCTGGCGCTCTTCCTGCTGATCGGCGTGCCGCTGACGCTGATGTACGTGGGAGAGCTGCTGGTGGACCTGCAGGGGCCGCCGGAGACGATGCAGTACGTCGCGGCCATGGTCAGCGGCCTGCTGCTGAGCGTGCTGCTGGCCGCGCTGGGGCTGCTGCTGGCCTCGCTCACCCCGCGCCGGGGGCTCGGCGTGGCCTCGGTCATCGCGGTCTACCTGCTCACCTCGGCGGTCGCGGTCGCGCTCTACGGCGCCTTCGAGTCGCTCGGCCGGATGACCGCCGCCTCCTGGGCGGTGCTGGTCAACCCGGTCAGCCTGGTGGACGCGGTGCGGGTGTGGCTGTTCGGCGGCGGCACGGCCGGCATGACCTATCCCGACGGCCCCGGGCCGGCGCTGATCGCGCTCGCGCTGATCGTGGTGCTGGTCGGCGGGCTCGCCCTGCGCTACCGGAAGGCGGCCGCCCGATGAAGCTGGAGCTCGCCCAGGTCTCGCGCTGGTACGGCAACGTGGTGGCGGTCAACGACGTCACCATGACCATCGGGCCGGGTGTCACCGGCCTGCTGGGCCCCAACGGCGCGGGGAAGTCCACGCTGCTGCACATGATGGCCGGCTTCCTGGCGCCGTCGAACGGATCGGTGACCCTGGACGGCGCGAAGATCTGGAAGAACCACCAGATCTACCGCAGCATCGGGCTGGTCCCCGAGCGCGAGGGCGTCTACGGCTTCCTGACCGGCTGGCAGTTCGTGCTGTCCGCCGCCCGGCTGCACGGCCTGTCCGACCCGGCGGGCGCCGCCCAGAAGGCGCTGGCCACGGTGGACATGGAAGCCGCCAAGGACCGCCGCGTCGAGACCTACTCCAAGGGCATGAAGCAGCGCGTCAAGGTCGCCGCCGCGCTGGTGCACGACCCGCAGGTGCTCCTGCTGGACGAGCCGTTCAACGGCATGGACCCGCGCCAGCGCATGCACCTGATGGACCTGATCCGGCAGATGGGCGCGGCCGGCAAGACCATCCTGTTCAGCTCGCACATCCTCGAAGAGGTCGAGCGCGTCGCGCAGCACATCGAGGTGCTGGTCGCCGGGCGCAACGCCGCCTCGGGCGACTTCCGCGAGATCCGCCGGCTGATGACCGACCGGCCGCACCTGTTCCGGATCCGCTCCAGCGACGACCGCAAGCTCGCCGCCGCGCTCATCGTGGACAGCAGCGCCGGGGGCGTCACCCTCGGCCCCGACGGCCTGGAGGTCCAGGCGGCCGAGTTCCGCCGCTTCACCTGGCTGCTGCCGCGCGTCGCCCGCGCCAACGGCATCCACCTGCACCAGGTCTCGCCGGCCGACGAGGACCTGGAGAGCGTCTTCGCCTACCTGATCACCCGGAGCTCCCGATGATGAACACCGTGGTCGCAGGGATCACCTACCGGGCCATCCTCGGCCGGCGGCGGCTCATCCTGCTCATCCTGCTCCCGGTCGCCCTGCTCGGCCTGGCCGTCCTGCTGCGCGTGCTCGGCAGCGACGATCAGCGCACGGCCGTCCTGCTCATGCGGACCTTCGCCATCGGCACCCTGCTGCCGCTGCTGGGCCTGATCGCGGGCACCGGCGTGATCGCCCCCGAGATCGACGACGGCACCATCATCCACCTGCTGTCCAAGCCGATCGCGCGGCCGGTGATCACGCAGACCAAGTTCGTGGTCGCCGCCTCGCTGCTCGCCCTGTTCGCGGCGCTGCCCACCTACCTGGCGGCCTGGATCCTGGTCGGGAACGAGGACGACATCGCCGTCGGCTTCGCGGCCGGCGCGCTGGTCGCCGGGATCGCCTACGCCGCGGTGTTCCTGTTCCTCGGCGTCGTCACCCGGCACTCGGTGGCGATCGGCGTGCTCTACGCGCTGCTGTGGGAGGGCGTGGTGGGCAACTTCCTGCCCGGCGCGCGCACCTTCTCCATCCAGCAGTGGGCGCAGACCATCGCCGACCAGATCTCCGCCTCGCCGTTCCTGAAGGCCGACGTCAGTCTGGGCTTCGCCGTGCCGGCGCTGCTCGTCGTCATCGTCGGCGCGGTCGTCTGGGCCGGCCAGCGGCTGCGGTCCTTCTCCCTCACCGGGGACGAGTGAGCTGATCCCGCAGGGCCGGCCGGTCGAGCTTGTGCGAGCGGCCGGCTCGCGGGAAGTCGGGAAAGACCTGGATCCGGTCGGGCAGGGCGCCCGCGTCCATCACCTCGGGCAACCGGCGCCGGACCGCCTGCTCCTGGAAGCCGTCGCCGGGCACCAGCGCCAGCACGACCTCCTCGTCGCCGGTCGCGGGATCGGGCAGCCCGATCAGCGCCGCCTCCCGCACCCCGGGCAGCGCGGCGATCGACGGCTCGTAGAGGCTCGGGTAGATGTTGAAGCCCTCGCGCAGCAACATGTCCTTCTTGCGGCCGAGCAGCACCAGCCGCCCTTGCTCGTCCAGGCGCGCCAGGTCACCGGTCGGCACCTCGGTCACCGGTGGCTCGCCCAGGTAGCCGCGGGCGACGTGCGGGCCGCTGACCACGAGCTCCCGATCGGCCGTGAAGCGCACACCCACCCCCGGCAGCGGCTCGCCCAGCAGGTCGCCGCCGGAGTAGGCCAGCTTCTCCTCCGCACCGGCCAGCGCGATCGGCAGGGCCTCGGTCATCGCGTAGACGCTGTGGACCTCGCCGGTGCAGATCTCCAGGCACCTGCGCAGTACGGCAGGCGGCGCGGGCGCCGAGCCGAGCAGCAGGTGCCGGACCGTGCCGGGCAGCTCGGTGAGCCGGGCCGCCTCGACCGGCACCTGGTACAGGTGCGTGACGCCCCGGCCGTCGAGGGAGCCGGGCATCGACCAGGTCGCCCCGCCGATCAGCGCGGGCAGGCCCAGCATCAGCCCGTCGGTGTGCACGACGTCGCCGGGGCCGAGCGGGAAGCGGTCCATGAAGATCTGGAGCCCGGCGGCCAGCGAGCGCCGGGTGTGCACGACCGCTCTCGGGTGGGCGGTGGTGCCGGAGGTGAAGATGACCGCCGCCGGCGCGTCCAGGTCGGCTTCGCCGAGCGCGGCGTCGAAGGGGGCGTCGAGACCATGCAGCCGGACCGCCCCCGAGGGCACGCCGGGCAGCCATCGTCCGGTGTACGCATGCCGTACCGCGGCCTGGGACAGGGCGGGCAGCAGCACGCCGCGGCGGCGGACCAGCGCGCGGCCGGCGGCGGTCGCGGTGATCGCGTAGAGGAACGACTCGGCGACCACCCAGCCCGGCCGGGCCAGCCGCAGCCGGGCCTCCAGCACGCCCGGCGCCAGGCCCGGGTCGGCGAAGACCAGCGTGCCGCCCGCCGCGACCGCGCCCAGCGCGACCGCGATGGCGTCGGGCGAGGGCTGCACCGCGTACAGCACGCTCTGGCCGGGCTCGAAGCCCGCGCCCGCCAGCCGGTCGCGGATGCGCAGCACGCGCTCGCGCAACGCGCCGAAGCTCAGCTCGCGGCCCCGCGGGTCGATGATCGCCGTCGCCCGCGGCGTGCGGGCGCACGAGGCCAGCACCTCGGCGACCAGATCCATGCTCACAGTCCCTTCTCGCGCATCATCGGCACCGCCACCCGGCGAAGCACCTGCTCCAGCACCACCCACGCCACCCGCCGCCGCCACGGCAGGTGGTCGAGACCCACCGCGCGGTACTCGATGCACGGCTCGGCGCCGCGCAACCGCTTGAACTCCCCCGCGCCCGCGCTGTCGTTCACCTGCCAGCCGTGCTCCACGGCGATCTGGTAGAGCAGCGCGCTGAGCATCCGGTAGAGCCCGAGCTCGCGCGGGAGCGCGGTGTCGTAGCCGAAGATCGGCGTGGTGATCACCCCGTCGCGCTCGTAGTAGCCGAGCACCGCGTCCAGCCGCCCGTCCTTCGCCAGGCCGCGCAGCGTGAAGGGCAGCTCGCCGACGAAGCGCTCGGTGAACTGCGGGTTGTTGCGGGAGTACTTGTCCAGGTAGAGCAGGTTGTAGAGCTCGACCACCCGTTTGGGGTCGTCCGGCTCGATTACCTCGTAGCCGTGCCGCTCGATCAGCCGCAGGTCGTACCGCCACCGCTTGCGCGAGCGGCCGGCCTTGCGGCCCGGGTCGATCAGGTAGACCTGCCGGCCCGGCACGTGCAGCAGGCCGCCCTCGGCGAACGGCTCGTTGACCGACGGGAAGACGATCGCGTGACTTGGGAAACGCTCGCGGAGGAACGCGGCGACCGCGGCGATCTGTCCGGGTTCGAGAGCCGGGTAGAGGTTGGTGGACAGCAGCCAGTTGTTCACCGTCACCACCCGGTCGAGCCGCGAGAACCGGGCCAGCAGTCCGAGCGCGTCCAGCGCCACGCCGAGCACCGCCCGGGTGGCACGGCTGTCGAGGAGGTAGAGCTCCTCCTTCGCATACGTCACATAGTGCGTGTACGGCGAGCAGACCCAGGCGTTGCCGCGCTCGTCGTCGTTGACGGTGATCGGCAGGACGGTGCGCCCGTCGACGATGAGCACGGCCACCTCCGTCCACACGTTGTGGACGAACGCCTCGACCGGCCCGGCGAGCAGCGGTTCGAGGTAGGCGCGGGCGAAGGCGCCGTCCGGCGTGTCCGGCCAGGGCACGTCCCGGGTGTGCAGCTCGACCCTCACCGGCCGTCCCACTCGATGTCGTAGGTCGAGCACTCGATCATCGACCGCCGGGTCCACAGCGAGCGCAGCCAGGTGTGCCAGAGCACGTCGAGCTGCGACCGGAACGGGCCTCGGTCGCCGGGGACGGCGATCACGTCCGCCGACTCGCGCAGCACGCGCCACCAGCGGGCCAGGCCGTGTTGCCCGAGCCCGAAACCGAGCATGGCCAACCCCAGCATCGCCCGCCGTTCCGGGTCGGGGCGCAGCGGCTGGCCGGGCAGGACGCCGGTGGCGCAGCCGTACAGCACCTCGGCCAGTTCCGGGCCGAACAGGTGGATGCCGCTGGTCGCGCGCGGATTGCACTCCAGCGGGAGGCCGTCGATGAAGTCGAACGCGATCTGCCCCGTGAAGCCCGACTTTTCCAGAAATTTCGTGACCCACTGCTCGATGGGGTGATCGTCGATCGGCGCGAAGTTCACGCACGCCCCCGAGGCGGTGAACTCCACCTCGTAGGCGGCGTGCGCCACCAGCCTGCCCGCCGCGGCCACCGAATACGTGCAGACCTGCCGCCCGGTCAGCAACTCCTGAGCCACCCACGCCTCGTCCGGCGCCGGCTCCTCCGCCGTGACCACCCGGACCTTCGTCGCGAACCGCGAGAAGACCGGCTTCACCACGTACGGCAGGCGCAACCCGGCCCCCCGCACCGTCCGCGGCACCGGCAACCCGAACGCCTCGGCCTGCCGGACGAACTCCCACTTGCTGTGCAGCCCGCGCAGCCGCTCGAGCGGCTCGGCCAGCACCCGGCAGTGCGGCTCCAGCACGTCCAGCCCGCGCGCGACCCAGAAGATCTCCTCGCAGGTCGGCACCAGCAGATCCACCGCCTCCCGCTTGGCGATCCCCGCCAGCGCCTCGGCGAACGCCACCGGCGCCCGGTTCGGCGGAGGCACCCGGAACGTCGCCGCCACCGCCTTCGACCGGCGGCACAGATCCGCCGGCGCGCTCTCGGCGACCAGCACCCGCGAACCGCACGCGGCGAACTTCCGCGCCAGATCGAGCGCCACCGGCGCCCGGCCCCCGGTGATCAGCACCGTGGTGCCCCGCAGCCGACTCATGCCGCCCACCCTAGATCCACCGGCTTGTCGCCCGCTTGCACGCGAAAGGGGTACGGCAGCCTGCCGTACCCACGCGAAAGGGGTACGGCGAGCTTGCCGTACCCCTTTGCGAAAAACCCGGTCAACCGCGAGCCGGAGCCCGGCCGGTCAGACGCAGGCCACGCGGACCACGTCGGCGAGCCGCTCGGCGACCTTGGTCGCCTGCTCCTCCGACGCCGCCTCGACCATGACCCTGATCATCGGCTCGGTGCCGCTCGGCCGGAGCAGCACGCGGCCACTCTCGCCCAGCTCGTCCTCAGCCTCCGACACCGCCCGCGCCAGCTCGGCCACCCCCGCCTTGCCCCGGTCGACGTCCCTGACGTTGATCAGGACCTGCGGCAGCAACGTCATCACCGACGCCAGCTCGGCCAGCGACTTGCCCGACCGCGCCACCACCGAAGCCAGGTGCAGCGAGGTGAGCAGGCCGTCACCGGTGGTCGCGTGGTCGAGCATGATCACATGCCCCGACTGCTCACCACCGAGGTTGAAGCCGTCGGCCTTCATCCGCTCCAGCACGTACCGGTCGCCCACCGCGGTCTCGACCACGGTGATCCCGGCCTCGCGCATGGCCAGCTTGAAGCCCAGGTTGGACATGACCGTCGCGACCACGGTGTCCCTGGCCAGCTCGCCCCGCGAATGCAGGTCGAGCGCCAGGATCGCCATGATCTGGTCGCCGTCGACCACCTGCCCGTCGTGCGTGACGGCCAGGCAGCGGTCGGCGTCGCCGTCGTAGGCCAGGCCCAGATCGGCGCCGCGCGACACCACGACCTGCTGGAGCTTGTCCAGGTGGGTCGAGCCGACACCGGAGTTGATGTTGAGCCCGTCCGGACGCGCGCCGATCGCCTCGACGGTCGCCCCGGCACGCACCAGGGCCTCCGGCGCGACCATGTGGGCGGCGCCGTGCGCGCAGTCCACCACGACCTTGAGACCTTCGAGGCTGCCCTCGATGGTCGCCAGGACGTGCGAGATGTAGCGGTCGGCCTCGCCGTACGCCTCCCGGACGCGACCGACCTGGGAACCCACCGGGCGCTCCCAGGGCTCGCGCAGGCGGGCCTCGATCTCGTCCTCGACCGAGTCGGAGAGCTTGAGCCCCCCGCGGGCGAGGAACTTGATGCCGTTGTCAGGGGCGGGATTGTGCGAGGCGGAGAGCATGACGCCGAGGTCGGCGCCGAGCGCTCCGGTCAGGTACGCCACCGCGGGCGTGGGCAACACACCCAGGCGGAGCACATCCACCCCGGACGACGCGAGGCCGGCGACCACCGCGGCCTCCAGGAATTCTCCTGAAGCCCGGGGGTCCCGGCCTACGACCGCGACAGGCCTCTTCAGGCCCGTCGCGGTGGCTGCGCCTGCATGCCGACGGCGTGCGGGCGAGTCGGCACCGAGGTCCACCCCGATGCCGATCTCGCCGAGAACGTGAGCGGCCGCCACGGACAGGTCCATGGCGAGCTCCGCCGTGAGGTCGCGACCCGCGACCCCACGGACGCCGTCGGTGCCGAAGAGGCGCCCCAATTTAGCGCTTGCTGTACTGCGGAGCCTTACGGGCCTTCTTGAGGCCGTACTTCTTCCGCTCCGTGGCGCGGGCGTCACGGGTGAGGAAGCCGGCCTTCTTCAGCGGCGGGCGGTTGTTCTCGACGTCGAGGATCGCCAGCGCGCGGGACAGGCCCATGCGGAGCGCACCGGCCTGGCCGGTCACGCCGCCACCGTCGATGCGGGCGATGACGTCGAACGCACCCTCGGCGCCGAGCACCACGAAGGGCTCGTTGACGATCTGCTGGTGCACCTTGTTCGGGAAGTACACGTCAAGCGAACGACCGTTGATCGTCCACTTGCCGGTGCCCGGAACGATGCGCACGCGGGCGATGGCCTCCTTGCGGCGGCCGGTGCCGTACGAGTTGCCGGTCGTCACCGGGCGACGCACGGGGGCGTCGGCCAGCGCACTGGACTCGGTGGTGTACTCGGACGGGAACTCCTCGCCGGAGAAGTCCTCCACTTCGGCGGCCTCGACGGCCGTCTCGATACCGGTGGTCTCAGCCACGGTTATTCCTCAAATCCTTCTACTGGGCGATCTGGGTGATCTCGAACGGCACGGGCTTCTGGGCCTGGTGCGGGTGCTCGGACCCGGCGTAGACCTTCAGCTTCTTGGCCATCTGGCGACCGAGGGAGTTCTTGGGCAGCATGCCCTTGACGGCCTTCTCGACCGCCTTGTCGGGGCGCTTGGCCATGAGCTCGCCATAGGTCACCGAGCGCAGACCGCCCGGGTAGCCGGAGTGACGGTAGGCCTTCTTCTGCTCGAGCTTGTTGCCGCTCAGCGCGATCTTGTCCGCGTTGATGATAATGACGAAGTCACCGGTGTCAACGTGCGGGGCGAAGATCGGCTTGTGCTTGCCGCGGAGCAGGGCCGCGACATGGCTGGCCAGCCGGCCGAGGATGACGTCGGTCGCGTCGATGACGAACCACTGACGTTCGACGTCGGCGGGCTTAGTTGAGTACGTGCGCACGGTCGTAAGCCTTATCTTGCTTGCGTCTACGGCGCTGTCGGGAACTGACAGCTTGAGTTCGGTCGGTGCGGGCGCACGACAGCCCGGACCTTCCGTCTCCCTGAGAGAATGATGGGAGATGACGCCGGACGCGCCGCGCATCGGTCACGCGGGACCTATGCACACAACGTCAGCCAGGTTACCTCCGCAGTTGACCCAGGTCAAAACGAACCGACGAAACCCCGCGAAGGACGGACCGGAACCGGCGACGCCCGCCACCCGGATCCCCTCCCGGCCGCCCCTCTCGACCGCCACCCGACCGTCCCCTCGACCGCCCCCGGCCGCCCCGTTGGCCGCCTCCCGGCCGCCCTCTCACCGCCCTCGGCCGCCCCCCTTGGCCGCCTCCTGCGGGGCGGCCGGGCGAGGGGTGTCGCAGCCCGACAGAACGGTTCGATTTCGGTTCCCTGCAATCCCTTCTTTCCCACCCTCCCCCTTCCCTATCGTTGACTGCGGTATGTGGCAGCCTCCTCACACCCGGCTGACCAGGACGCGCGCCAGGCGCCGAAGCTTCCTGGGCCCGTTGCTCTGCCTGCTGACGGTCCTGTTCGTCGGCGTGCTGATCGGCCGGCTCACCACCCGGGCCGGCGAGGACGCCCCGCAGATCTACCTCAACAACACCGCCCCGCCCGCCGCCGCCGGCAAGGCCACCACCTCCCCGAGCCCCCGCCCGCCCGCCCAGGCGGTCGAGAAGATCGCCCGGGAACAGCCCCTCGGCACCGCCTCCGCCGCCGCGCGCCCCACCTCCCCGGTCCCCACCCAGGACCCCAACCAGTTCCCCGGCGCCTACGAGACCGACCACCCCGCCGGCATGTACGGCGCCGCCGACCTGGAACTGTCAGCGCCCTTGGCCGCCCAGGTCGTGAGGCTCACCAACAACGCCCGCGAGCGCCGCGGCTGCGCGCCCCTGCGCATCGACCGCCGCCTCACCCGCTCCGCCCAGGAGCACTCCCTGGAGATGGGCCGTTCCGGGCAGTTCTCGCACGCCTCCCCCGACGGCACCTCCCCCTGGGACCGCATGGGCCGCGCCGGCTACGACGCCGGCGCCGCCGAGAACATCGGCCAGGGCTACACCAGCGCCGAGGAGGCCATGCGCGGCTGGATGGCCAGCGCCGACCACCGCAAGCACATCCTCAACTGCGAGATCGCCGCCATCGGCGTCGGCGTCGCCTTAGGCGCCGGCGGCCCCTGGTGGACCCAGGACTTCGGCTACAAGTAACCCCAGCCCCTCCGGCTTCTCTCCGGCCGGGCGAGCCGGGAGGTTCCGACCCCTCCGATCGGGCCCCGCAGATCCCCCTGACCTTCCGACCGCCCCTTCCGACCACCTCTTCCGGCCCCCGCAGGACCTCCGTCCCCGCCAGGGGCCCCGAAGATCCCCGCCCTTCAGCCCACGAGGGAAGCCTGCCGACCCCCCGACCGGCTAATCTCTCCGCATGGGTTTTCCCAAGAAACGTGAATCCAGCTCAGAGCCGGGACAGCCACAGCCGCAGCAGCCGCACCCCATGCAGCCGATGCACCCGATGCAGCCGACGCAGCCACAGTCCCCGCCGCAGGAAGGGCAGCAGCAGAAGCAGTCCCAGCGGCAGATGTGGAGCCCCTACGACGAGGGCCCCCGCACCCGTGGTCCGTTCTGGTTCATCATCGGCGGCGTAGGCGTCCTGGGCCTGCTCGCCACCGTGCTGGTCATCATGTTCAACGCCGACGCCCCCACCCCGGCCGCTTCGGAAACCCGCCCCAGCTCCGCCCCGCTGCCGACCGCTCCCGGCGGCACCTTCGCCTTCGCCGAGGCCCGTGAGACCGACCCCAAGGCGCTCACCGTCAAGGAGCTCTTCCCGGCCAAGAAGATCACCCACGAGGGCCGCACCTACTCCATGACCACCTCGCGCAAGGACACCAAGTGCGCCGAGGCCGTCGAGGGCAAGAAGCTGGAGAAGGCCCTCAAGTCCGGCAAGTGCAACATGATCATCCGGGCCAGCTTCCGTGACGCCAAGGGCAAGGTCATCGGCACCGTCGGCGTGGCCAACCTGCTCAACACCAAGGCCTCCGAGAAGGTCGTCGCCGCCACCAGCGGCAAGGGCGCGCGCGAGGACTACATCAAGCCGCTGCCCGGCAAGGACGAGGTCACCAAGTTCCTCGGCTCCGGCGAGGCCGGTGCCAAGGTCTGGGTCCACGGCCACTACGCCGTGCTCGTCTGGTTCCAGTTCAAGGACGGCAGCAAGCCGGACAAGAAGGGCACCGCCCAGCTCTTCCAGGCGGCCACCGACATCACCAACGCCACCGTTTTCAAGGCGATGCAGTCCCGTTCGCTCACCGGCTACCCCGGCTGACCCGCCCACTTACCCCGGCCGACCCGACCACTTTTTCCCCAGAAACCGGCATGAACGGGACGACTGATTCCACCGGGAACAGTCATACCGGCATGACGATCTTCTGACTCTCGCTAGGCTCCCGTTTATGCGTGGCCAGGAATCTGGGTCTGAGCACGAGCGTGACGTGACCGACGGCTCGGCCGCACCGGCGACGCCACCGCCGAGCTTCGGCCAACTCCCGCCCCGGTCCGAGCCGTCTCCCGGCTTCTCCACCCCCGGGACCGACCCCCCACCCCCCTTCCCCGTCACCGACCCCCCACCAAGCTCCCCCACCTCAGGCGAAGAGCCCTTTCCGGCCTCGCTCCACGGGGGAGCCGAGCCCGGTCACGGGCTCTCTGGCACTGGGGCAGAGCCCAGTCACGGGCTCCCCGGCGCTGGGGCAGAGCCCGATCACGGGTTCCCCGGCGCAGGGCCGGAGCCGTCCTCCGGCTACTCGGCCGCCGAGCCCACCCCAGGTTTTTCTGGAACGAGCGCAGAGCCCGGCTACCCGCCTGCAGAGCCGCCCGCCGCGTTCGCCGCGCCCGGAGGTGAGCCCGCCTGGGCTCCCCCGTTCGGCGCGGCAGACCAGCGCCCGCCGATCCCCATCTACCAGGGCCCGCCCCCGGGCCTCCCCCAGCCGGACGACGTCCTGTCCGACCACCCCCCGGTCACCGACGCCCACCCCGGCAGCCCAGTCATGCCCGACCACGGCTTCCGGCCGCCAGTCCACCCACCCGACCACGGCTTCCCTCGTGCGGGCCAAGGCTTCCCCCCCGCCGACCAGCAGCCCCCGTTCCCCGGCCACCCCGGCCCCGGACAGCAGCAGGCGTACGGCGAGCCGATCAACGGCCAGGGCTACCCACCCGTGTCGGAGCCGGTCCTTCCCCCACGCGACTTCCCCGTCCCACCAGGCGGCGACTTCCCGGCACCCCCGGCCGCAGGCGCCCCCCACCCAGAGGCCGGCTACCCACCGCCGCCCTCCACGGACGGCTTCCCGCCGCCACCCCCTGGCCCCGACTTCCCGGTCCCGCCCCCTGCGGCTGCCTGGGGCACGCCACCCGCCGGGGACGGCTTCCCACCACCTCCCGGTGAGGGTTTCCCACCCCCATCTGGGAGCGGCTTCCCGCCCCCTCCGCGTGAGGGGTTCCCGCCGGCCACAGGCGAAGGCTTCTCATCCCCGTCCGGGGACGAGTTCCCACCCCCTGTCGCCGGATACTCCCCGCCACCCCCAGGAGCGGAGCACCCCGCCCCTCCGGGGGCAGGCGACTTCGGCGCGGTGCCCCACTGGCCGGCCGGTCCCCGTCCCTTCCCGCCGCCCCCGCAAGGCGCGCGCCCGCTGCACGACTTCAGGCCACCCGCCGACCCGCAGCCACTGAACGACTTCGCTCAGCCGACCGGCCCCAACGCCGCGCACGACTTCACGCCGCCGGTGGACCCGCGCCCGTTGAGCGACTTCCGGCCGCCGGTCGGGCACGGCGGCGACCTCCTGGACGAGCCGCCGTCCGGACAGGACGAGGCGGTCTCCCCGGAGGAGACCCGCAACTTCCGTCCGGACATGCTGGCCGCCCTGGCCAACCAGTCCTCCGCCCCGTCCTCACCGGACCGGCGGGACTTCCAGTCGGAGCCGGGTGGCGACGACATGGGTGGCGACCCGGAGGCCGCGTACGAGACGCGGGACCTCAGGGGCCGACCGCCGGTCCCCCAGGACGACGGCAACTGGCCGGCGCACCACGGTGGCCCGTCCACACCCCACGGCGACCCGACCGCACCCCCCTCCAGCGATGACCAGCCTGGCCATCGCCCCGAGGGCGACCGGTCCTTCCGCCATGGCGGCGACCAGCCCGTGCACCACGCCGGCGGCGAGCAAGCCGCCCACGGCCCCGAGGACGAGCAGTCCTCGCGGCACCCCGACCCCGGGCAGCCCACCCACTCCGGGGCCGAGCAGACCGCTCACCATCCCGTGAGTGAGTGGGCCGACCACGGCCCAGGCGACACCCTCGAAGCTCACGAGACCCGCGACCTCCGTCCCCAGTTCCCCGCCCACAACCCCGCCTTCGGGGAACCCCAGGGCGAGGGCGAGGCGCCGGCCTACCCATGGGAGGTCGCCGGGGCCGACGCGCCGCCGTACGACTGGTTCGCCGACCCGGTGGACGCACAGGCCGGCTGGCAGCCCCCGACCGGCTTCACCGCCGCGGCGGCAGGACTGCGGGTGTGGCCGGCACCGGTGTCGGACAGTCCGGCCATGCCACCCTGGCCGGCGGCGACCGGTGAGCCGGTGACGGAGGCGGCCCGCGCGGCCAGCACCGAGCACGCGGGCGGTAACGAGGGCTTCCAAGAGCACCCGTCCGACCCCACCGGATCCGCCGACGCGACCAGGCCGGCCGACCCCACCAGCACCGGCGACTCCGCCTGGACCACCGACCCCACCGGATCCGCCGAATCCACCTGGTCCGCCCCCCACGCGGACGAGTTGGATCCGAACGTCACCCAGCCGGGGCGCCTCGCCCTGCCCCCGGCCAACCCCAGCCACGAGGACGGCGAGCAGTCGCCCACCGGCCGCTGGGCGGACCACGGCGCAGCAGAGTCGGCCGCTGAGGCGGTCGAGGGGGCCAGCGTTGGCGACGAGGTCGCTCGCGGCGTGGGCCTGACGCCCGGAGGCGGCGGCTCCCTTGGCGGAGACGCCGCACGCCCAGGCGAGGACGACCACGAAGACGGGGACGGTGACCCCCACCCCCGAGGAGAGGGTGACGCCGAAGCCGACGCGGCCGCCCACCGGGAAGAGAATGCCGCCAAGGCCCAGGACCCGTCCGTAACCGCCCAGGTGGTACGGCCGGCTGAGCCGAGTGACGTGCCGGTGTGGCCCCCGCTGCAACCGCCCCCTGCCGAGGAGCCGCAGCGGCTGCCCGATCTCCCGTTCAGTTCCGACGTGTGGGGGCCGAAGCAGGACAACGTCTCCACGCCACCCCACGGCTTCCCCCCACCGGAGCCCCCGACCGAGCAGGGGTTCGCCACGCCGCAGTGGGCGCCCCCACCGCCCACACCGCCGGGCAAGACGAAGCGGTTGCTGTTCGCCGGGCTCGGGGTGCTGATCGTGGTGGGCGTGGCAACGGGCGGGTTCTTCGTGTACCGCTCGATGAACACCCCGAACGAGGCCTCCGGCGCGGTCGTCGCCCAGCCGACCCCGACGCTGGCCGTCTCGTCCACCCCGACGCCGTCCGCCGCGTCAGAGCCGGAGGGCACGACGGTCCTCAACTCCGAGGACACCGACCCCCGCGCGATGGCCCTGAGCGAGGCCTTCCCGGCCAAGAAGATCAAGGTCGGCAAGACGGTCTACACCCGGGTGAAGACCGAGCTGTCCCAGGACTGCTCGAAGGCGGCCTCCGGCCCGTTCGCCGACGCGTTGCGCGACCAGCAGTGCACCCGCGTGTTGCGCGCGACGTACGTGGACGCGAAACGGCGGTACGCGGTCACGACCGGCCTCGCCGTACTCCCGACCAAGGACGCCGCGCTCCAGGCCGACCAGGCCAAGGATCTGGGCCGCAACCTGTGGTTCCGGGCACTGCCCGGCCCGTCGGGGTCGGGGGGCGAGCGCGTGCACATCGCGGGCGGGTACGCGGCGGGCATGGTGTGGGGTCGCTACATCGTGTTCAGCTACGCCACCTACGCCGACGGGCACACGCCGAAGCCGGAGGAGAAGGGCCTGAGCACGGTGAGCGGCGCCTTCCGCGACCACACCGCGCTGGTCCTGGAGCGCCGCGTCACCGGCTCCTAGAAGTCACTCGGCTCCTAGAAGGCGGAAACGCGGGGAAGCTAGAGCGTGCGCACCCGGCGGGTCATCGCGGCCCGCCGGGCGAGCTCCTCGTCCGGCGGGTAGGCCACGTGCTCCAGGCACAGCCCGTGTGCGGGCGCGACATGCACCCCCGAGTCCCGTACGGCACGCGTGAGCACCTCGCCGGGCCAGTCCACCGGCATCCGCCCCTCGCCCACCGCCAGCAGCGACCCGACGAGCGCCCGCACCATCGAGTGGCAGAACGCGTCCGCCACCACGGTCGCCACGAGCACGCCGTCCTCGCCCCGCACCCAGTCGAGCCGCTGCAGCTCCCGGATGGTCGTGGCGCCCTCCCGCCGCTTGCAGAAGGCGGCGAAGTCGTGCTCCCCCAGCAACCGCTCCGCGGCGGCGTTGAGCCGCCCGACGTCGAGCGGCCGCGTGTACCAGAGCACCTCACGCCGCCGCAGCGGGTCCACCCCGCCGGGCGCGTCGCAAACCCGGTAGGCGTACCGCCGCGACATCGCCGAGAACCGGGCGTCAAAGCCCTCAGGAGCCACGCTGACCGAGTAAACCCGTACATCCGGGTCAAGGACCCCACCCAGCCGCCGGACGAGCGCAGCGAGCCGCTCATCGATGCCGGGCGGGAAGCTCGCCGCCCGGTTGCCCACCACGGCCTCCAGCGCCTCGACCTCCACGTCGACGTGCGCCACCTGCCCCCGCGCGTGTACCCCCGCGTCAGTACGGCCGGCCACGGTCAGGTCGACGCCGTCGCCGAGCCGCAGGATGCGCCCTAGCCCTTCCTCCAGCACCCCCTGCACGGTGCGCCGGCCGGGCTGCCGGGCCCAGCCGGAGAAGTCGGTGCCGTCGTAGGCCAGATCGAGGCGGAGCCGTACCACGTGATTCCTCTCAAGAGCGAACAAAAGCCCGGCACCCCACGAAGGGGGCACCGGGCCAGTGTCACCGAGCCTGACGGATCAGGCCTGGTCCTTCTTGTCCTCAGCCTTGTCCTCAGCGGACTCCTCGGCCGAAGCCGGAGCCGACTCCTCGGCCGAAGCCGAAGCGGTGTCCTCAGCCTTGGCCTCCTCGGCCGCGGGGGCCTCGGTGGTCTCCTCGGTCTCGGTCTCGGCGGCGGACGGAGCCGCGGCAGCCGGAGCGGCCTTGGAAACGCGAACCGGGTTGAGCGCCTCACTCACGAGCTCGATGACCGCCATCGGGGCGTTGTCGCCCTTACGCGGACCGATCTTCGTGATGCGGGTGTAGCCACCGGGACGCTCCGCCATCTGCTCGGCGATCGCGGTGAAGAGGTGGTGGACGACGCCCTTGTCCTTGACCACGGTCAGCACCTGGCGACGGTTGTGCATGTCGCCCTTGCGGGCCTTGGTGATCAGCTTCTCGGCCAGCGGGCGAAGGCGCTTGGCCTTGGCCTCGGTGGTGCGGATCTTCCCGTGCTTGAAGAGCTCGGTGGCGAGGTTCGCCAGGATGAGCCGCTCGTGCGCCGGGCTGCCGCCGAGACGAGCACCCTTGGTGGGCCTGGGCATTTCGTTCTCCTTGAGAGTGAACCCGCCTGAGCCGTTTTAGGTACTCAGGTCGGGCTGGGAGCTCCGGACGGAGCTCCCATTGGTGATCAGTACTGCTCCGTCTCCACGTAAGCGGAGTCGTCGTCGTCGTAGCCGCCGCCGGCCACCGCGCTCGGGTCGAACCCGGGCGGGGAGTCCTTGAGGGCCAGAGTCATCTCGTGCAGCTTCTGCTTGACCTCTTCGATGGACTTCGCACCGAAGTTGCGGATGTCCAGCAGGTCCTGCTCGCTGCGGGCGACGAGCTCACCCACGGTGTGGATGCCCTCGCGCTTGAGGCAGTTGTAGGAACGAACCGTGAGGTTCAGCTCCTCGATCGGCAGCGCCAGGTCGGCGGCCAGGGCCGCGTCCGTCGGCGACGGGCCGATGTCGATGCCCTCGGCCTCGACGTTCAGCTCGCGGGCGAGACCGAACAGCTCGACGAGGGTCTTACCGGCGGAGGCCACCGCGTCGCGGGGCTTCATGGCCGGCTTGGTCTCGACGTCCAGGATGAGGCGGTCGAAGTCGGTGCGCTGCTCGACTCGGGTGGCCTCGACCTTGTAGGTGACCTTGAGCACCGGGGAGTAGATCGAGTCGATCGGGATGCGGCCGATCTCCTGGCCGGGCTGCTTGTTCTGGGCGGCGGAGACGTAGCCGCGACCGCGCTCGACGGTCAGCTCCATCTCCAGCTTCGCCTTGCCGTTCAGCGTGGCGATCTTGAGGTCGGGGTTGTGCACCTCGACACCGGCCGGAGGCGCGATGTCGGCGGCGGTGACCTCGCCCGGGCCCTGCTTGCGCAGGTACATCACGACCGGCTCGTCGTGCTCGGAGGAGACGACCAGTTCCTTCAGGTTGAGGATGATGTCGGTGACATCTTCCTTGACGCCCGGAACGGTCGAGAACTCGTGCAGCACGCCCTCGATGCGGATGGAGGTCACGGCCGCGCCCGGAATGGACGACAGCAGCGTGCGCCGCAGCGAGTTGCCGATGGTGTAGCCGAAGCCCGGCTCCAGCGGCTCGATCACGAACCGGGAGCGGAACTCGTCGATCGACTCCTCGAGAAGAGTCGGGCGCTGAGCGATCAGCATGGTTGGGTTCTCCCCTTGGTCAGGTGACGCCCGCTATATGACGCCACTCCGATAGACAGCCTAAATGGGGTACGGCATGCCGTACCCCATTCAGAGCGAGCTGCTACTTGGAGTAGAGCTCGACGATCAGCTGCTCCTGGACCTGCGTGTCGATCTGCTGACGGACCGGCAGCTGGTGCACCAGGATGCGCATCTTGTCCGGCACGACGCCGAGCCACGCGGGGATGCCGCGGTCGCCGGCGGTCGCGCGGGCGACCTCGTAGGGCAGCAGGTTGCGCGACTTCTCACGAACCTCGACGATGTCGTGCTCGCGAACGCGGTACGACGGGATGTCGACCTTCTTGCCGTTCACCAGGATGTGGCCGTGACGGACCTGCTGGCGAGCGGCGTCGCGGGACTCGGCGAAGCCGGCGCGGAAGACCACGTTGTCGAGACGGCTCTCCAGGATCTGGAGAAGGTTCTCGCCGGTCTTGCCGCCCTTCTTGTTGGCTTCCTCGTAGTAGTTGCGGAACTGCTTCTCGAGGATGCCGTAGATGCGGCGGGTCTTCTGCTTCTCACGAAGCTGGAGCTGGTACTCAGACTCCTTCGGACGACCGCGACCGTGCTCACCCGGGGGGTAAGGACGGATCTCGATGGGGCACTTGGCGGATTCGCACTTCTTGCCCTTGAGGAAGAGCTTGGTCTTCTCCCGGCGGCAGAGCTTGCAGTCCGCACCCGTGTAACGAGCCATTTCTCAATTTCTCCTGGGTCAGACGCGGCGGCGCTTGGGCGGGCGGCAGCCGTTGTGCGGCACGGGGGTGACGTCCTGGATGGAGCCAACCTCGAGGCCGGTCGCCTGCAGCGAACGGATCGCGGTCTCACGGCCGGAGCCGGGACCCTTGACGAACACGTCGACCTTGCGCATGCCGTGCTCCATGGCGCGGCGGGCGGCGTTCTCGGCAGCCATCTGCGCGGCGAACGGGGTGGACTTACGAGAGCCCTTGAAACCCACGTGGCCGGCCGAGGCCCAGGAGATCACGTTCCCGTTCGGGTCGGTGATCGAAACGATCGTGTTGTTGAACGTGCTCTTGATGTGGGCGTGCCCGTGAGCGACGTTCTTCTTTTCCTTGCGACGCACCTTCTTCGGTGCGCCCTGACGGCTCTTAGGAGGCATTCTTTGCCTTCACTCCTGAGGTTGTCGGTCCCGCGGCTGCGTGGACTACTTCTTACCGGGCTTCTTCTTGCCGGCGACGGTCTTCTTCTTGCCCTTACGGGTACGCGCGTTGGTCTGGGTGCGCTGGCCGTGGACGGGAAGACCCTTCCGGTGCCGGATGCCCTGGTAACAACCGATTTCGATCTTGCGACGGATGTCGGCCTGAACCTCTCGGCGCAGGTCACCCTCGATCTTGAAGTTCGCCTCGATGTAGTCACGCATCGGGACGAGCTCGGTGTCGCTCAGCTGGTGGACCCGGAGGTCGCCGCTGATGCCGGTGGCCTGGAGGATCTCCAGGGCGCGGGTACGGCCGATGCCGTAAATGTAGGTGAGAGCGATCTCCAGCCGCTTTTCGCGGGGGAGGTCGACGCCAACCAGGCGAGCCATGGTCGGGCATTCTCCTTCGTTTCGGCGGAGGTCCTACGCCTCACTCCCCTCCCCATGCCCGGGGTGAGGGCCCCGGCCTCCGACCGGGGGTGTCCACCGAAGTGGTGTGACGCGTGACAACAGTCAGGCTTCCTCATGCGTAGAGCCCGCTACGAAGAGCGGACTCCGAAGAAGCCTTGGAAAGCGACTTAGCCCTGACGCTGCTTGTGGCGCAGGTTGTCGCAGATCACCATGACGCGACCGTGCCGGCGGATCACCTTGCACTTGTCGCAGATCTTCTTGACGCTCGGCTTGACCTTCATAGTCCTTCGTATCCTCAGACTTACTTGTACCGGTAGACGATCCGCCCACGACTGAGGTCGTAGGGGCTCAGCTCCACGACAACCCTGTCGTCGGGCAGAATCCGGATGTAGTGCATCCGCATCCGTCCGCTGATGTGGGCCAGGACCTTATGGCCGTTGTCGAGCTGCACCCGGAACATGGCGTTCGGGAGCGACTCGATAACAGTGCCCTCGATCTCGATGGCGCCGTCTTTCTTGGCCAAAATCCCTCGCGTTTCACTGATCGGTCGTCTGAGGCATCGGATCACTAGCAGCCGCGACCATGCGCTTCGTTCAGAGAGCGGTGACGTGCCACAGTCACTTGCGCACAATGGTCATAGTGAGCCGACTAAGGAGTGTACGACACTCTGGTGAAAAACGCGAAACGCGCGCCAGGTGTCCCGACACAACCATGTCTAAGGCTACCCCACGCTGCGGGTTGTTCACTTCACTTGGCGGAAGTCCCTGGCGAGATACGCCGCCCTGAACACCGTGTGGACGATCACGTTGTCGCGGTAGGAGTGCCTGGCCTGGTCGAACGCGCCGCCACAGGTCACCAGCCGCAGCTCGCGCCGCTCGGAGGGCCCGTAGACCCGATCGGCCGGGAAGTCCGTCTTCGGCGCCCGCTCCAGCCTCTCGACCGCGAACACTGTCACCGTACCGTCCCCGCGCACCACGCCGACCACGTCGCCCCTGACCAGCTCGCCCAGCCGGGCGAAGACCGCCGGTCCGGTGCGCGTGTCCAGGTGCCCGGCCAGGACCGCCGAGCCCTTCTCCCCCGGCGTCGGCCCGCCGCCGAACCAGCCCGCCACGTTCGCGTGCTCCAGCGGCGGCACGGCCAGCGTCCCGTCCTCGGCCATCCCGAGCACAACGAGCGGCGCGTCCACCTTCAGCCGCGGGATCAGCACCCGGTTCGGCTCCGCCCGCCCCAGCTCTCCCCCGTACGGCACCGGCCAGCCGCCCGTCCCGGCGACCCGCGCGGGCAGCACCGCCGCTTCTTCCGGTACGGCGCGCATGCCGTACCCGCCGGGCAGGCAGCCCGTCGCCGCGGCGAGCACCAGCGCACCTGCCGCCCAGCCGAGCCGGCGCACCGCGCTACTGGCCCGATCCGCGCCGGCGCCGCACGGCCACGACGCCCGCGCCCGCGGTCAGCGCCAGCACGCCCACCGCCCCGGCCAGCCACAACGCCCGCCCCGCGCCGCCGGGCTCCTCGGCCCGCTCCCATGGCTCGGCGCGCACCGCGAGCCCGCCGCCCCCGGTGTCCGGCCCCACCCGAGGGTACGGCCGACCCCGCCCGTCGACGCTGAGGTAGGCCTTGACCAGCCCGTCGGCGCACCGCACGACCACTTCGTGCGCGGTCGCCCGAGCCCGGTCGTCGATCTCCACGCGTCCGGTCCAGCCGCCCTGGCTCGATCGCGCCAGCCGTACGTGCCGGCCCTCGAAGGCCATCGAAGAAGCGGTGACGCCCCCGGTCGCGGCGCCGCACTCACTGACGTAGATGCTGACCTGGCCACCCGCCCGGGCGTTGGGCGGGTAGATCGTCACCCGGGACTCGGCGGCCGCTGCGGCTCCCGTCGCGAACGTGGCCCCTGCCACCACACCCAGCGCGACGCGAACGACTGCGCCCATCGTTCCCCCCATACGACGGTTGCCAACAAAGATCGTCTACCCGGACCGATCTCCACCAACTACGACGAGCGGTAAAGAGTGCGTCTATAGCCAGACACGAGAACGGCCCGCCTCGTGGAGGCGGGCCGTGGCGGGGCTGGCGAGCGGCTAACTCACTTGTAGATCCAGTGCTTCTTGCCGCAGTTGTCGAACTTGCCGCCCCAGCAGGTGTAGCTGTACATCTTCTTGATCCCGTGACCGGACCACGCGTTCTTCCCGGTCTTGCCGTCCCACTGGTAGACCTTCTTGTTCCAGTGGCCGTTCTTGAAGTACCAGAACCACACGTAGCCGTGCTTGCCGCCGGGACGGTCGACGCCGTACCAGTGGGTGTAGACCTTGCCGTGGGCCTTGAACGTGGTCCCGAACGTGTAGGCCTTGCCGTCGCTGGAGAAATGCTTGCCCCAGCCACCGGCGGAAGCGGATTCGGTGGCGGCCTGGGCGGGAGCGGCGACCGCGAGCCCGGTCAGTACCGAACCGGCGAGAGCGGCGGCGGCGAGAAACTTACGCACTTGATCCTCCTGGGTGATGTCGGGTGGTGCGCCCTGACATCGCCCAAGCTACGGAGCCGGCGCCGAACCTTCTGCGCACGAATGCACAGATCGTATTTGTGCACCTTCGCGGCTAACCCCGCTTGTGCTGCTCCCCGCCGAACAGGGTGCTGACCAGCAGGATCGCGCCCCACGGGCCCATGACCCACAACGGCCACGGGTAAATGAAGTCGCCGGTCGACAGGCTGATGATCAGCCAGATCACCCAGTTGACCGCGCTGGCGGCGGCCCAGGCGGCCCACGCCGCCTTCATGCCGTTGTGCACGGCCGGCTTGGCCGAGGCGGCGGCCGGCAACCGGGCCGGCTGGGCGCGCAGGTCCACGTCCGGCAGGTCGGAGGTCACCCGGGCCAGCTCGCCGTAGGTCTTGCTGTCGTAGACCTGTTCGAGCCGCTCGTTGAACTCCTCGACGGTGATCCGGCCCTGAGCGGTGTGCTCGCGCAGGACCGCGGCCACCCGATCACGATCGACGTCGGAAGCTCGCATCTCGGGGCTCTGCGCCATCGCTACCACTCCCGGGGGTCAGCTCTTCTGCGGGTGCGAAAGGCGCTCCTTGCCACCGTCTATGGCAGTTAGCACCCAAGGACCATTATGTGTCACGGCGACGCTGTGCTCGAAGTGCGCGGAGGCCTTGCCGTCGATGGTGACCACGGTCCAGTCGTCGGCCAGCACCCGAGTGCGGTGCGTGCCGAGGTTGACCATGGGCTCGATGGCCAGGCACATGCCCTCCTCCAGCACCGGGCCGCGACCCGGCCGGCCGTGGTTGGCCACCCACGGGTCCATGTGCATCTCGGTGCCGATGCCGTGCCCGCCGTACTCCTGAGGGATGCCGAACTTGCCCTGCGAGCGCACGTACTTCTCGATCTCGTACCCGATGTCGGACAGGTGGCGCCCCGGGGTCAGCGCGGCGATGCCCCGCCACATCGACTCCTCGGTCACCCGCATCAGCTCGGTCAGCGCCGGGTCGACCTCGCCGACCGGGACGGTGATCGCCGAGTCGCCGTGCCAGCCGTCCAGGATCGCGCCGCAGTCGATGGAGATGATGTCCCCCTCCTGCAGCTTGCGCGCGCTGCCCGGGATGCCGTGCACGACCTCGTCGTTGACCGACGCGCAGATCGTGGCCGGGAAGCCCTGATAGCCCTTGAAGGACGGGATCGCGCCCTCCTCGCGGATCGCCTTCTCCGCGATCGCGTCCAGGTCGAGCGGGGTCATGCCCGGCTGGACCGACTCCTTCAGGAGCTGGAGCGTGCGCCCGACGACCAGCCCGGCCGCCCGCATCTTGTCGAGCTGCTCGGGCGACTTGATCTGGATTCCGTGTCTGTTCTTCTTGAACACCTTGCGGCCACCCCCCAACGGGCTAATTCCCCCAACAATAACGGCGAGTCCCCACCGAAGCGGCACCAAAGGAAAGGTCCCCCGCGGATACCGCGAGGGACCTCTCAAGGCAGCAAAATCAGTCCGCGTAGGGCCGCAGCGCATCCATCGCGCGGCGGGTGATCTCCTCCACCGGGCCGGTGGCGTCGACCCCGACCAGGATGCCCTCGTCGGCGTAGAACTCGATGAGCGGAGCGGTCTGCTCCTGGTAGACCTCCAGGCGGTGCCTGACGGTCTCCTCCTTGTCATCGTCCCGCTGGAACAGCGCGCCCCCGCACGCGTCGCACTTGTCGTCCTGCTTGTCGTCGAACTCGACGTGCCAGATGCGACCGCACTGGCTGCAGGTGCGCCGGCCGGCGAGCCGGCGGACCACCTCGTCGTCGTCCACGATCAGGTTGAGGACGATGTCCAGCGAATGACCCCAGTCGAGGAGCATCTTCTTCAGGATCTCGGCCTGGGGCACGTTCCTGGGGAAGCCGTCGAGCAGGAAACCGTCCTGCGCGTCGTCCTCGGAGAGCCGGTCGCGAACCATGGCGACGGTGACCTCGTCGGGCACGAGGTCACCACGGTCCATGTAGGACTTGGCAAGCTTGCCGAGCTCCGTGCCGCCCGACACATTGGCACGGAAGATGTCGCCTGTCGAGATTTTCGGGATCGACAGGTTAGAGGCGATGTACTGGGCCTGTGTCCCCTTACCCGCTCCGGGGGGCCCGACCAGAACCAGACGCATCTACCGCAGGAAACCTTCGTAGTTGCGCTGCTGGAGCTGGCTTTCGATCTGCTTCACCGTGTCAAGTCCAACACCGACCATGATCAGGATGCTCGTCCCTCCGAACGGGAAGTTCTGGCTCGCGCCCGCGATCGACAGCGCGATGATCGGGACCATGGAGATCAGACCCAGGTAGAGCGAACCCGGGGCGGTCAGGCGGTTGAGCACGTAGCCCAGATATTCGGCTGTCGGCCGACCCGGGCGGATGCCCGGGATGAACCCACCGTACTTCTTCATGTTGTCCGCCACTTCAACGGGGTTGAAGGTGATGGACACGTAGAAGTAGGTGAAGAAGATGATCAGTGCGAAGAAGATGCCCATGTACCACGGGCCGGTGCCGGTGGCCAGGTTGGTCGCGATCCACTGGATGACCACGTTCGGGTCTTCCGTGTTGGCGAACAACGAGGTCAGCAGCTGCGGCAGGTACAGCAGCGAGGAGGCGAAGATGACCGGGATGATGCCGGCCTGGTTCACCTTCAGCGGGATGTAGGTGGACGTGCCGCCGTACATCCGGCGACCCACCATCCGCTTGGCGTACTGCACCGGGATCCGGCGCTGCGCCTGCTCGACGAAGACCACCGCCGCGATCATGAAGACGCCGACCACCAGAACCGCGGAGAAGGTGAACGGGCTCTTCTGGAAGATGCTGGCCAGCTCCGACGGGAACACCGCGACGACCTGGGTGAAGATCAGGATGGACATGCCGTTGCCGACGCCACGGTCGGTGATGAGCTCGCCCAGCCACATGATGACCGAGGTACCGGCCGTCATGATGATCACCATGGTGACGATGCTGAAGACGTTGTCGGGATCGAGGAGGACTTCCTCGTTGCAGCCCTGGAAGAGCTGGCCGCTACGGGCCAGCGCGATGAAGGCGGTGGACTGGAGGATCGCCAGACCGATGGTCAGATAACGCGTGTACTGCGTGATCTTCGCCTGGCCGGACTGTCCCTCCTTCTTGAGGGCCTCGAGCCGCGGAATCACGACCACGAGCAACTGGAGAATGATGCTCGCGGTGATGTAAGGCATGATGCCCAGCGCGAACACCGACAGCTTCAGGAGAGCGCCGCCGCTGAACAACTGCACCATGCCGTAGATGTTGCTGGCGTCGCCCTGACGGACGACCTCGTAGCACTTTGCAATGTTGTTTACGTCGACACCCGGAGTCGGGAGAACCGAGCCGAGTCGGAACAGCGCGATGATGCCCAGCGTGAAGAGCAACTTCTTGCGCAGGTCCGGCGTCCGGAACGCCCGGGTAAACGCGGTCAGCACGGTCCCTCCTGCGCGCCTTTCAGGCGATATGAGTCTGCGATGGTGCGGGGGTCTGCCATCTGAAATCTCGGGTCAGACAGACGGCATTACTACCGTCTCGGCGAACTCTAACGCACTACGGGCGCGAGGGCCCATTGACGAACCCTCGCGCCTCGTAATAGCTGTTACAGCTCGGTAGCGGAACCACCGGCAGCGGCGATCTTCTCCTTCGCGGAGGACGAGAAGGCATGCGCCGTCACGTTCACCGCGACCGAGATGTCGCCAGTGCCGAGGACCTTGACCGGCTGGTTCTTGCGGACCAGGCCCTTGGCGATGAGCCCCTCAACGGTGACCTCGCCACCCTGGGGGAACGCCTCGCCGAGCTTGTCCAGGTTGACGACCTGGTAGGTCGTCTTGAACAGCGCGTTGCTGAAGCCCTTGAGCTTCGGCAGGCGACGCTGCAGCGGCACCTGGCCACCCTCGAAACCGAGGGGAACCGTGGTACGGGCCCGCGAGCCCTTGGTGCCGCGACCGGCCGTCTTACCCTTGGACGCCTCGCCACGGCCCTTGCGGACCTTGGCCTTGTTGGCGCCGGGGGCGGGACGGAGGTCGTGAATCTTGAGCGGAGCCTTGTCAGTCATGACTAGTCGACCTCTTCCACGTCGACGAGGTGCGTGACCTTGTGGACCATGCCGCGGATCTCCGGGCGGTCCTCCTTGACCACGACGTCGCCGATTCGCTTCAGGCCAAGCGAACGCAGCGAGTCACGCTGGTCCTGCTTGCCACCGATCTTGGAACGGACCTGAGTGATCTTCAGGCGACCCATGACTAGCTCACCGCCTTCGCCAACGCGGCAGCCTCGGCGATGCCCTCGGCGCGAGCCTTGAGCATGGCCTTGGGCGCGACGTCCTCGATCGCCAGGCCACGACGGGCAGCGATCGCCTCGGGGGTCGACAGACCCTTCAGCGCCGCCACGGTGGCGTGGACGATGTTGATCGGGTTGTCCGAGCCGAGCGACTTGGACAGCACGTCGTGGATCCCGGCGCACTCCAGCACGGCGCGCACCGGACCACCGGCGATGACGCCGGTACCGGGCGAGGCCGGACGCAGGAAGACGACGCCGGCCGCCTCCTCACCCTGCACGGTGTGCGGGATGGTGCCCTGGATGCGCGGGACGCGGAAGAAGTGCTTCTTCGCCTCCTCGACACCCTTGGCGATGGCCGCGGGGACTTCCTTGGCCTTGCCGTAACCGACGCCGACCAGGCCGTTGCCGTCACCGACGACAACCAGGGCGGTGAAGCTGAAGCGACGACCACCCTTCACGACCTTGGCCACTCGGTTGATCTTCACTACACGCTCGATGTACGAGACGCCCTTGTCAGCGGCGCCACCGCGGCGATCGTCACGACGGTCCCGCCGCTCGCCACCGGTGCCGCCACCGCGACGCGGAGCTGCAGCCATCAGTGGTTCCTCTTCTCAGTTGCCATCAGAACTCGAGCCCGCCTTCGCGGGCGCTGTCCGCCAGGGCCGCGATGCGACCGGCGTACCGGTTACCGCCACGGTCGAAAACGACCGAGCTGATACCGGCCTCCTTGGCCCGCTGAGCGAGGAGCTCGCCGACCTTCTTGGCCTTCGCCGTCTTGTCGCCCTCGGCCGTGCGCAGGGAGGCGTCCATGGTGGAGGCGCTCACCAGCGTGTGGCCGGCGTTGTCGTCCACGATCTGGACGAACAGGTGACGGGTCGAGCGGTTGACGACGAGGCGAGGACGCTCCGCCGTACCGAAGACCTTCTTGCGGATCCGGCTGTGCCGACGGGCCCGCGAGACGGCGCGACCAGCCGTGTGCTTGCCGTGCGCGATCTTGCCAGCCATCGCTACTTACCAGCCTTTCCGACCTTGCGGCGGATCTGCTCACCCTGGTACCGCACGCCCTTGCCCTTGTACGGGTCGGGCTTGCGGAGCTTGCGGATGTTCGCGGCGACCTCGCCGACCTTCTGCTTGTCGATGCCGTCGACGTGGAAGAGAGTCGGCTTCTCGACCCGGAAGGTGATGCCCTCGGGGGCGTCCACGATCACGGGGTGGCTGAAGCCCAGAGCGAACTCCAGTTGCGTCGGGCCCTTGGCCGCGACACGGTAACCGACACCCACGATCTCGAGCGTCTTGGTGTAACCCTGCGTGACGCCGGTCACCATGTTGGCGATCAGCGTGCGAGACAGGCCGTGCAGAGCGCGGACCTTGTTCTCGTCGTTCGGGCGGGAGACGGTAACGCTGCCGTCCTCCTGGGCCACGGTGATGGGCTCCGCCACGTTGTGGTTGAGCTTGCCCTTCGGACCCTTCACCTCGACGAGCTGGCCGTCGATCTTGATCTCGACTCCGCCTGGCACGGGGATCGGCAGTCGTCCGATACGCGACATGCTGTGTTCCTCCCCTCGTTACCAGACGTAGGCGAGGACTTCCCCGCCCACGCCACGCTTGCCGGCCTGCTTGTCGGTCATGAGCCCGGCCGACGTCGAGATGATCGCGACGCCCAGCCCACCCAGAACCCGCGGCAGGTTGTCCTTCTTTGCATAAACACGCAGCCCGGGCTTGGAAACCCGGCGCAGCCCCGCGAGCGAACGCTCACGGCTCGGCCCGAACTTGAGCTCCAGAACGAGCTGCTTCGCAGGCTTGGCGTCCTCGACGGTCCAAGACTGGATGTAGCCCTCCTGCTGGAGGATCTCGGCGATGTGCGCCTTGATCTTGGAATACGGCATCGACACGGAGTCGTGATATGCCGAATTCGCATTCCGCAGACGAGTCAGCATGTCTGCGATCGGGTCGGTCATCGTCATGGCCAACGGCCTTCCTCGCGGCGGTTTCCGTCCCAGCCGAGTGAAACTCTGCCGAGGGGACCTACAGCGTGGTCACGGTCGCCCGGCGGGCGACCTGATTTACATAGCGTCCCGGCGGGCGAACCCTCCGGGCATATGCCCCGGGACACGCGGTCCCGGGGCGGAAGCGGTCACCTCCCCGAAGGGAAGGTCACCAGCTGGACTTGGTGATGCCCGGCAGCTCGCCGCGGTGCGCCATCTCACGGAAGCACACGCGGCACAGGCCGAACTTCTTGTAAACGGCGCGCGGACGGCCGCAGCGGGAGCACCGGGTGTAGGCGCGCACGGCGAACTTCGCCTTCCGCGCGGCCTTCACCTTCAGAGACGTCTTAGCCATCTAGATCAGGCCTCCTTGAACGGGAAACCGAGGTGCTTGAGCAGCGCCCGGCCCTGGTCGTCGGTCTTCGCGGTGGTCACCAGCGTGATGTCCATACCGCGGGGCCGGTCGACCTTGTCCTGGTCGACCTCGTGGAACATGACCTGCTCGGTCAGACCGAAGGTGTAGTTCCCGTTGCCGTCGAACTGCTTGGGCGACAGGCCGCGGAAGTCGCGGATACGCGGGAGGGCCAGCGACAGCAGCCTGTCGAGGAACTCCCACATGCGGTCGCCACGCAGCGTGACGTGCGCGCCGATCGGCATGCCCTCGCGCAGCTTGAACTGCGCGATGGACTTGCGGGCGCGGACGACAGCCGGCTTCTGGCCGGTGATGACGGTGAGGTCGCGGACGGCGCCCTCGATCAGCTTGGAGTCGCGAGCGGCCTCGCCGACACCCATGTTGACCTTGATCTTGGTCAGGCCCGGGACGAGCATGACGTTCTCGATGCCGAACTCCTCGCGGAGCTTGGCGATGATCTCCTCGCGGTACTTCGTCTTCAGGCGAGGGGTGGGACGCTCGACAGTCGTCTCAGTCATTACTTGTCCTCACCTTCCGACTCGTCCTTCTTCTTGTCGGCAGGCTTTTCGTCCTTGAGCTTCTTGACGTTGCTCACGTGGATCGGAGCCTCCATCCGCTGCACGCCGCCCTGCTTGGCGCCGCGCGGGCCCTGGAAGTTCTCCTTGGCGTGCTTGGTCACCATGTTGACGCCCTCGACAACCACGCGGTCCTCGCGCGGGTTGGTGGCGATGACACGGCCCTTGACGCCCTTGTCCTTGCCGGCGATGACCTGAACCAGGTCACCCTTCTTCACGTGCAGGGACTTCGGCATCACAGCACCTCCGGAGCGAGCGAGATGATGCGCATGAACTTCTTGTCGCGCAGCTCGCGGCCCACCGGGCCGAAGATGCGGGTGCCGCGGGGGTCGCCGCTGTCCTTGATGATGACGGCGGCGTTCTCGTCGAAGCGAATGTAGGAACCGTCGGGACGACGGCGCTCCTTGGTCGTGCGCACGACGACCGCCTTGACGACGTCACCCTTCTTCACACCGGTCGAACCGGGGAGGGCGTCCTTGACCGTGGCGACGATGATGTCGCCGATACCCGCGTAGCGCCGACCCGAGCCGCCGAGGACACGGATGCAGAGGATTTCCTTCGCACCGGTGTTGTCGGCAACCTTGAGTCGTGACTCCTGCTGGATCACGTCTTCTCCTGTTGGTCTCCGCCGGTTCTCGGCGCCTGGGCGCGAGCCTTGCGGAACTTCATGGTCTTGGTCCTCCGGCGACAACCCCTCTTCCCGTACGGCATGCCGTACCGGAAGCGGATCGCCCCGCAGGCGGCGGAGCCAGCGGCTCCGCCCTTGGACGCCTCCATGGGGAAGGCCCCCACGCAGGCGCGATGCGCCTCCCCGGGGGCTAGCCCGCCACGGAGGCGCGAATGCCCAGCTTACCGGTAGAGCCGGCGTGCTCTATACCACAAGCACACCGGCTCAACGGACTACTTGGCCTTCTCGAGGATCTCCACGACGCGCCACCGCTTGGTGGCGGACATCGGACGGGTCTCCATCAGAAGGACGCGGTCGCCGACGCCGCAGGTGTTCTGCTCGTCGTGCGCCTTGTACTTCTTCGTCCTGCGGATGACCTTGCCGTACAGCGGGTGCTTGACGCGGTCCTCGACGGACACGACCACGGTCTTGTCCATCTTGTCGCTGACGACCAGGCCCTCACGGGTCTTGCGGTAGTTACGCGCGGTGGTCTCGGTGGCCTCAGACATCGCTCGACTCCTTCTCGACAACCGTGACGATCCCGAGCTCACGCTCGCGCATCACGGTGTAGATTCGGGCGATCTCTCGACGGACAGCCCGGAGCCGCCCGTGGCTCTCAAGCTGACCGGTGGCAGCCTGGAAGCGGAGGTTGAAGAGCTCCTCCTTGGCTTCCTTCAGCTTCGTGACCAGGGAGTCCTGGTCCTCTTCACGCAGATCACCGGCGGTCAGACCCTTAGCCATCACGCCTCACCCACTTCACGCTTAACGATCTTGCACTTCATCGGGAGCTTGTGGATCGCCCGCTTGAGCGCCTCACGGGCGATCGGCTCGGCGACACCGGACAGCTCGAACATGACGCGCCCGGGCTTGACGTTGGCGATCCACCACTCCGGCGAACCCTTACCGGAACCCATGCGGGTCTCGGCCGGCTTCTTGGTCAGCGGACGGTCCGGGTAGATGTTGATCCAGACCTTTCCGCCACGGCGGATGTGCCGGGTCATCGCGATACGAGCGGACTCGATCTGGCGGTTGGTCACGTAGGAGTGCTCAATCGCCTGAATGCCGAACTCGCCGAACGTGACCCTGGTGCCGCCCTTGGCGGCGCCGCTCCGGTCAGGCCGGTGCTGCTTGCGGTGCTTGACCCTGCGAGGGATCAGCATGGTCAGCTCCCTTCAGCACCCGGCTGCGTGGCCGGGCCGGTCTCGGGGGCAGCCTGGGAGGCCGCCTCGGTACGGGGGGCGCGGTCTCCGCGGCCACCGGCAGCGCCACCACGGCGCGGACGGTCGCCACCACCACGACGCGGACGGTCGCCGCCGCCACCGCGACGGTCGTCGCGCTCGCGACGCTGACCGGCACGAGCACCGGCGGCAGCCGCCTCGCGCTCGGCGCGGCTGGTGGGAGCCTCACCCTTGTAGATCCAGACCTTCACGCCGATGCGGCCGAAGGTCGTGCGGGCCTCGTAGAAGCCGTAGTCGATCTCCGCGCGGAGCGTGTGCAGGGGCACGCGGCCCTCGCGGTAGAACTCCGAGCGGGACATCTCGGCGCCGCCCAGACGACCGGAGCACTGGACACGGATGCCCTTGGCGCCGGACTTCATGGCCGACTGCATCGCCTTGCGCATGGCACGGCGGAACGAGACGCGGCTCGACAGCTGCTCGGCGACACCCTGAGCGACGAGCTGAGCGTCGATCTCCGGGTTCTTCACCTCGAGGATGTTGAGCTGGACCTGCTTCTTGGTCAGCTTCTCGAGGTCGCCACGGATGCGGTCCGCCTCGGCGCCGCGGCGGCCGATGACGATGCCGGGACGCGCGGTGTGGATGTCCACCTGGACGCGGTCCGTCGTGCGCTCGATCTCGACCTTGGAGATGCCGGCCCGCTCCATGCCCTTCTGGAGCATGCGGCGGATGGCGACATCCTCAGCGACATACGACTTGTAGAGCTTGTCGGCGTACCACCGGCTCTTGAAGTCGGTCGTGATGCCGAGGCGGAACCCGTGCGGGTTAACCTTCTGGCCCACTATCGGGTCCTTCCCTTCGGCTCGCGGGATTCCACGATCACAGTGATGTGGCTGGTCCGCTTGTTGATCCGGTAGGCACGACCCTGGGCGCGCGGACGGAACCGCTTCAGCGTCGGGCCCTCGTCGACCCACGCGCGGCTCACGACGAGCGTGGCCGGGTCGAGGTCGAAGTTGTGCTCCGCGTTCGCCACGGCGCTGCTGAGCACCTTGTAGATCGGCTCGCTCGCCGACTGGGGAGCGAACTGCAGCACGGCCTGCGCCTCCGAAGCGGGCAGCCCGCGAATGAGGTCCACCACGCGGCGGGCCTTCTGGGGCGTGACACGGACGAACCGCGCCTGAGCCCTGGCTTCCATCGCTTTCTCCTACTTCCGAGACGCTTACCGCCGGCTGCGGCGGTCTTCCTTGACGTGGCTGCGGAACGTGCGCGTGGGCGCGAACTCGCCCAGCTTGTGACCGATCATCGAGTCGGTGACGAACACCGGCACGTGCTTGCGGCCGTCGTGGACGGCGATCGTGTGGCCGATCATGGCCGGCACGATCATGGAGCGCCGCGACCACGTCTTGATGACGTTCTTGGTGCCCTTCTCGTTCTGGGCGTCCACCTTCTTCTGAAGGTGCTCGTCCACGAAGGGACCCTTCTTAAGGCTACGTGGCATTCTGGCTGCTCCTACCGCTTCTTCCTCTTGGACCGACGGCGGATGATCAGCCTGTCGCTGGCCTTGTTCGCCTGACGGGTACGACCCTCGGGCTTGCCCTTGGGGTTGACCGGGTGGCGACCACCGGAGGTCTTGCCCTCACCACCACCGTGCGGGTGGTCGACGGGGTTCATCGCGACACCACGGACGGTCGGGCGCTTGCCCTTCCACCGCATACGGCCGGCCTTGCCCCAGTTGATGTTGCCCTGCTCGGCGTTGCCGACCTGGCCGACCGCAGCGCGGCAGCGGACGTCGACCATACGCATTTCGCCGGAGGGCATACGCAGGGTGGCGTACTGGCCTTCCTTCGCGAGCAGCTGGATCTGAGCGCCCGCGGACCGGCCCAGCTTCGCGCCACCGCCCGGACGGAGCTCCACCGCGTGGATGAAGGTACCGGTCGGGATGTTGCGCAGCGGGAGGCAGTTGCCCGGCTTGATGTCGGCGCCGGGGCCGTTCTCGATGCGGTCGCCCTGCTTGAGGCCGGTCGGCGCGATGATGTAGCGCTTCTCGCCGTCGGCGTAGTGCAGCAGAGCAATGTTGGCGGTGCGGTTGGGGTCGTACTCGATGTGAGCGACCTTGGCCGGGATGCCGTCCTTGTCGTGCCGCCGGAAGTCGATGATCCGGTAGGCGCGCTTGTGACCGCCGCCCTGGTGGCGGGCGGTGACTCGGCCGTGAGCGTTACGGCCGCCCTTGCTGTGAAGGGGAGCAAGCAGCGACTTCTCCGGCGTGCTGCGGGTGATCTCGGAAAAGTCCGAGACACTCGAGCCGCGGCGACCCGGGGTCGTCGGCTTGTACTTACGGATGCCCATCTTTTTCGTTCATCCTTTGTCGGTTACATGGGTGAACCCGCCGCACTCTCGTGCGGCGGTTCGCCCGTTCCTAGCTATGTACGGCAGGCGCGGAATTAACCGACAGCACCGAAGATGTCGATGCGGTCGCCCTCGGCCAAGCTCACAACCGCGCGCTTGGTGTCGGGACGCTTGCCGTAACCGGTGCGGGTGCGCTTGCGCTTGCCCGTCCGGTTGATGGTGTTCACGCTGGTGACCTTGACCTCGAAGATCTTCTCGATCGCGATCTTGATCGCGGTCTTGTTCGCGGTCGTCCGCACCAGGAACGTGTACTTGTTGTGCTCATCGATCAGGCCGTAGCTCTTCTCGGAGACCACGGGCTTGATGATGATGTCGCGCGGGTCGGCGATCTTCTCCATCAGGCGTCTTCCTTCCCGGCGCCCTGGCTCAGCCGAGCCACGACCTGGTCGTACGCCACCTGGGTGAAGACCACGTCGTCGCTGCAGAGCACGTCGTAGGTGTTGAGCTGCCCGGCGTCCAGCAGGTGGACCTCGGGAGCGTTGCGCAGGCTCAGCCAGGTGAGCTGGTCGGTCTCGTCAACCACGACGAGGACCCGCTGGCCCTGGGTGATCTTGCGCAGTGCGTCGAGGGCCGCCTTGGTCTTGGGCGTCTCGCCCGTGACCAGGGTGCTCACCACGTGCACGCGGCCGCCGGACGCGCGGTCCGACAGCGCGCCGCGGAGAGCGGCGGCCTTCATCTTCTTGGGGGTCCGCTGCGAGTAGTCGCGGGGAACCGGGCCGTGGACGACGCCGCCGCCGGTGAACTGCGGCGCACGGGTCGAACCCTGACGGGCGCGGCCGGTGCCCTTCTGGCGGTACGGCTTCTTGCCACCACCACGGACCTCACCACGGGTCTTGGCCTTGTGCGTGCCCTGCCGGCGAGCGGCGAGCTGGGCCACGACCACCTGGTGGATGAGCGGAACGTTGACCTTGGCACCGAAGATGTCTTCGGGCAGGTCGACGGAGCCGGCCTTGGCGCCGCTGGCGTCGAGGACGTCAATGCTGGTCACTTGGCAGCCCCCTTCTTGGCAGCGGTGCGGACGAGGACCAGGCTGCCGTTCGCGCCGGGAATCGCACCCTTGATCAGGATGAGACCCTTCTCGGCGTCGACGGCGTGAACCTTGAGGCTCTGCACGGTGGTGCGGACGTTACCCATCCGACCGGCCATGCGCAGACCCTTGAAAACGCGTCCCGGGGTGGCGCAGCCACCGATGGAACCCGGCGAGCGGTGCTTGCGCTGCGTGCCGTGCGAGGCACCCAGACCACCGAAACCGTGGCGCTTCATGACACCCGCGAAACCCTTGCCCTTGGACTTGCCAGTCACGTCGACGTACTGGCCGGCCTCGAAGGTGTCGGCCAGGAGCTCCTGGCCCAGGGTGTAGTCGCCCGCGTCGTCCGTGCGGATCTCCGCGAAGTAGCGGCGCGGGGTGATGTCGTGCTTACGCAGGTAGTCGCCGAGCGGCTTGTTGACCTTCCGGGGGTCGACCTGGCCGAAGCCGAGCTGGATGGCCGAGTAGCCGTCCTTCTCAGCGTTGCGGATGCGGGTCACCACACACGGACCGGCCTCGACCACGGTGACCGGAACCAGCCGGTTGTCCGCGTCGAAGACCTGGGTCATGCCGAGCTTCTTGCCCAGGACGCCCTTGATCGTCTTAGCCATGTCAGTGTGTCCCTCAGAGCTTGATCGAGATGTCGACGCCAGCCGGAAGGTCGAGACGCATGAGCGAGTCGACGGTCTTGGGCGTCGGGTCGATGATGTCAATCAGCCGCTTGTGCGTGCGCATCTCAAAGTGCTCGCGGCTGTCCTTGTACTTGTGCGGCGAGCGGATGACGCAGTACACGTTCTTCTCGGTCGGCAGCGGCACCGGGCCCGCGACCTTCGCGCCAGTCCGCGTCACAGTCTCGACGATCTTCTTGGCCGAGATGTCGATGACCTCGTGGTCATAGGCCTTGAGCCGAATGCGGATCTTCTGTCCCGCCATAATGGCCTCGGTGTCCTTCACTGTCGTCTGAAAAAGTAACGAGCGGCAGGATGCCGCGTGGGTGAGTCGACCTACCAGATTACCCGCTGTGAGCAGGTGCTCCGGCCAGGTTCGCGTCACCCTGGTTGACCCCACATGACAGACGTCGTTGATCTGTCGTTTCTTCCGTGATCCGGCAGTCATCTCGGTCGATGTGACCGAGCTAACTGCTGGATCACGGCCCTCATGCGAGGTCTGTGCCGCGAGGCCTGCCGTACCGGACGACGGGCCTCGCACAGTGAGAGGCGGCCGGCCCCTGGTGGAACCGGCCGCTTCCCAACTACTTGATGATCTTGGTGACTCGGCCGGCGCCGACGGTCCGACCACCCTCACGGATGGCGAACTTGAGGCCGTCCTCCATGGCGATGGGCTGGATGAGCTCGACGCGCATCTCAGTGTTGTCGCCAGGCATGACCATCTCGGTGCCCTCGGGGAGGTTCACCACACCGGTCACGTCAGTCGTACGGAAGTAGAACTGAGGACGGTAGTTGTTGAAGAACGGCGTGTGACGGCCGCCCTCGTCCTTGCTCAGGATGTAGACCTGGGCCTCGAACTCGGTGTGCGGGGTCGTGGTGCCCGGCTTGATGATGCACTGGCCGCGCTCGACGTCCTCGCGCTTGATGCCACGGAGGAGCAGACCGACGTTGTCGCCCGCCTGGCCCTCGTCGAGCAGCTTGCGGAACATCTCGACGCCGGTGACCGTGGTGGTGGTCTTCTCCGGGCGGATGCCGATGATGTCGACGGTCTCGGAGACCTTGACGATGCCACGCTCGATACGGCCGGTGACGACGGTGCCGCGGCCGGTGATCGAGAAGACGTCCTCGACCGGCATCAGGAACGGCTTGTCGGTCTCACGGACCGGCTCGGGAACGTTGTCGTCGACAGCGGTCATCAGCTCGATGATGCTGTCTTCCCACTTCTCGTCGCCCTCAAGAGCCTTGAGCGCGGAGACGCGGACGACGGGCAGGTCGTCGCCGGGGAACTCCTGAGCCGAGAGCAGCTCACGGACCTCGAGCTCGACGAGCTCCAGGATCTCCTCGTCGTCCACCATGTCGGACTTGTTCAGAGCCACGACGATGTAGGGGACGCCGACCTGGCGGGCCAGGAGCACGTGCTCCTTGGTCTGCGGCATCGGGCCGTCGGTGGCGGCGACCACGAGGATCGCGCCGTCCATCTGCGCCGCACCGGTGATCATGTTCTTCACGTAGTCGGCGTGACCGGGGCAGTCCACGTGAGCGTAGTGGCGCTTCTCGGTCTGGTACTCGACGTGCGCGATGGAGATCGTGATACCACGAGCCTTCTCCTCGGGCGCCTTGTCGATCTTGTCGAACGGGGTCGCCTCGTTGAGGTTCGGGTAGCGCTTGTGGAGCACCTGGGTGATCGCCGCGGTCAGAGTGGTCTTGCCGTGGTCGATGTGCCCAATGGTGCCGATGTTCACGTGCGGCTTAGTCCGCTCGAACTTGGCCTTAGCCACTGGTTCTCTCCTTAGAGAATCTGACTGACTTTCGTCTTCACACTCGGGCCCGGGTGATCCCGAACCCCTGAGCGACGGAGATCCCTCGCGGGACCTCCGTCAGGGACCAGGGTGGTGGTCCCGATGCCCGGCGGGCGGATGGCCCGCCGGATCACCAGGACTATTCGCCCCGGGCCTTCGCGACGATCTCCTTGGCGATGCCGGGCGGCACCTCCGAGTAGGAGTCGAACTGCATGCTGTAGCTCGCGCGTCCCTGCGTCTTGCTACGCAGGTCACCCACGTAGCCGAACATCTCAGAGAGCGGCACGAGCGCCGCGATGACACGGGCGCCGGCGCGCTCGTCCATCGACTGGATCTGCCCGCGGCGACCGTTGAGGTCACCGATGACGTCACCCATGTAGTCCTCGGGCGTGGTGACCTCGACGGCCATCATCGGCTCAAGGAGCACAGCGTCCGCCTTACGAGCGGCCTCCTTGAAGGCCATCGATCCGGCGATCTTGAAGGCCATTTCCGAGGAGTCGACGTCGTGCGCGGCACCGTCGGTCAGCGTAACCTTCACGCCCACCATCGGGTAGCCGGCCAGCACGCCGAACTCGGCCGCCTCCTGGGCGCCCGCGTCGACCGAGGGGATGTACTCCCTCGGGACACGACCGCCCGAGACCTTGTTCTGGAACTCGTAGCCGTCGTTGCCCTCGCCCAGCGGCTCCAGGTCGATGATGACCCGCGCGAACTGACCGGAACCACCGGTCTGCTTCTTGTGGGTGTAGTCGACCTTCTCCACCTTGCGGCGGATGGTCTCGCGGTAGGCGACCTGCGGGCGGCCGACGTTGGCCTCGACCTTGAACTCGCGACGCATACGGTCGACGAGGATCTCCAGGTGAAGCTCGCCCATGCCCCAGATGACCGTCTGACCGGTCTCCTCGTCGCGGCGGACCTGGAAGGACGGGTCCTCCTCGGCCAGACGCTGGATGGCGGTGGACAGCTTCTCCTGGTCGCCCTTGGTCTTCGGCTCGATGGCCACGTTGATGACCGGGGCCGGGAACGTCATCGACTCGAGGACGACCTGGTTGGCCGGGTCACTCAGCGTGTCACCGGTCGTGGTGTCCTTCAGGCCCATGACGGCGACGATCGAACCAGCGTGCGCGACCGGGCGCTCTTCGCGCTTGTTCGCGTGCATCTGGTAGATCTTGCCGATCCGCTCCTTCTTGCCCTTCACCGAGTTGATCACCGCGGTGCCGGTCTCGAGCGTGCCCGAGTAGATGCGGATGTAGGTCAGACGGCCCAGGTGCGGGTCGCTCATGATCTTGAAGGCAAGCGCGGAGAAGGGCTCGCTGACGTCCGCGTGACGCTCGATGACCTCGTCCTCGTCGCCGACAGCGTGACCCTTGAAGGCCGGGATGTCGAGCGGCGCGGGCAGGTAGGCCACGATCGCGTCGAGCAGGGGCTGAACGCCCTTGTTCTTGAACGCGGTGCCGGTGAGAACCGGGTTGATGGCGCTGGACAGCGTCGCGCGGCGGATCGCCGCGACCAGCTGCTCCTCGGTGGGCTCGGTGCCCTCGAGGAAGAGCTCCATCAGCTCGTCGTCGTTCTCGGCGACGGTCTCGACCAGCTTGTCGCGCCACTCACGGGCGGTCTCGGCGTGGTCGGCGGGGATGTCGACGGTCTCGTACATCTCGCCCTTGGCCGCCTCTTCCGGCCAGAGCAGACCCTTCATCTTCACCAGGTCGATGACGCCCTTGAAGCCGGCCTCAACGCCCCAGGGGAGCTGGATGACAGCCGGGGTCGCACCCAGACGGCTGATCATCATGTCGACGCAGCGGTGGAACTCCGCGCCGACCCGGTCCATCTTGTTCACGAAGCAGATGCGGGGCACGCCGTAGCGGTCAGCCTGACGCCACACCGTCTCCGACTGCGGCTCGACACCGGCGACACCGTCGAACACGGCGACAGCGCCGTCGAGGACGCGGAGCGAACGCTCCACCTCGATGGTGAAGTCGACGTGACCCGGGGTGTCGATGATGTTGATGGTGTGACCGAGCCACTCACAGGTCGTCGCGGCCGACGTGATCGTGATGCCGCGCTCCTGCTCCTGCTCCATCCAGTCCATCGTGGCAGCGCCGTCGTGGACTTCACCGATCTTGTAGTTGATACCGGTGTAGAACAGGATGCGCTCGGTCGTGGTGGTCTTGCCCGCGTCGATGTGGGCCATGATCCCGATGTTGCGGATCTTGGCCAGGTCAAGGGCAGCTGTGCTGGCCACTTCTCTCGCGTCCTCGTCGTCTCGTCGTAACCGCTGTTACCAGCGGTAGTGGGCGAAGGCCTTGTTGGACTCGGCCATCTTGTGGGTGTCCTCGCGCTTCTTGACGCTCGCCCCGAGGCCGTTGCTGGCGTCGAGGAGCTCGTTCATGAGGCGCTCGGTCATGGTCTTCTCGCGGCGGGCCCGGGAGTACTGCACCAGCCAGCGCAGCGCCAGAGTGGTGCTGCGGGAGGCGCGAACCTCGACCGGGACCTGGTAGGTCGCGCCACCGACACGGCGGCTGCGGACCTCGAGGGTCGGCTTGACGTTGTCGAGCGCGCGCTTCAGCGTGACGACCGGGTCGTTGCCGGTCTTGTCACGGCAGCCCTCGAGGGCGCCGTAGACGATCGACTGAGCGATCGAGCGCTTGCCGTCGAGCAGGACCTTGTTGATCAGCGCGGTGACCAGCGGCGAGCTGTAGACCGGGTCGGCCATGAGCTGGCGGCGGCCAGGAGAACCCTTACGAGGCATTACTTCTTCTTCTCCAACTTCGCGCCGTAACGGGAACGAGCCTGCTTGCGGTTCTTGACACCCTGGGTGTCGAGCGTGCCGCGGATGATCTTGTAGCGAACACCCGGCAGGTCCTTCACACGACCGCCACGCACGAGCACGATCGAGTGCTCCTGGAGGTTGTGACCCACACCGGGGATGTAAGCCGTGACCTCGATGCCGTTGGTGAGGCGAACACGAGCCACCTTGCGCAGAGCCGAGTTCGGCTTCTTGGGCGTGGTCGTGTAGACGCGCTGGCAGACGCCGCGTCGCTGCGGACTCCCCTTGAGGGCAGGAGTCTTGGTCTTGGAGACCTTGTCCTGCCGGCCCTTTCGGACCAACTGCTGGATAGTGGGCACTGCCACTCCATTTCGTGCTTTGGCCGGTAATACGAATGTCCAGCTTTCGCTGGTCGAGCATTTCGCAGGCACTGCCGGTGTCATGACCTGCTGTTTTCTCCCCCGCTTCGACCCACGCGGTCGGGCGTGTCGCGCTCTTCAGAGCCACACCCCTCGCGGTCGATCAACCGGGGGAGGACCACGCCGCGGCCCCCATCTCTCACGAGATGTTCAGCGCGCATGCGTGAAGGCCCATGAACCCACGGGCACGAAGGGCAAGACTACCCAGCCCAGCGCGGCACGTCAAAACGGCCGCGTTTCCTCGACCGCCGCCGGGACGGCCGCAACTTCGTGTCGTGTGGGGCGACCGGCGCTTAACCCGGCCGCTATGAGACCCTCGCCTAGTCTACCCGTACCCCCGACATCTCCCGACCGGTTTTCACCGAGGAAATCGGGTGTCCCGGCGGGGCACTTCGACTGGGGCTTCGGGCCGCGACGGGTCATGAACTGCCCCAGGCGCCCTCCGCATACCGTCTGATCGGCCCGCGGTCGTCACCGTCGGTGCCACCATGCCCACCATGAGCAAGATTGTGCTGGCGGCCCTGCTTGCCGTACCGACCTTCGGTGACCTGACGGACCTCGTGCCCGGCGTGCCCGCGGCCCGCGCGCCGTACGCCGTCGTGGCCTGCGACCCCGACACCACGCGCCCCGGCACCCCGCCCACCGTGCGCATCGACCCGGCCTGGCTGAGCGGCGGCAAGCTGGCGTTGATCACCAACAACGAGGGCGTCGTCAACCCGTACCTGGCCGCCCCGCCGCCCGCCCAGGGCTCCTTCCGCGGCACCCCCATGTGCGCCACGCACCTGGGGCCCGACGGCAAGCCCGTCGCCCCCACGTGGGTCTTCTGCCTCAACCACGACCTCGACGCCTGTGGCGAGGCCCCGCTCGTCCCCGCCGGCTCGGCCGGGGCCCGGCAGGCGTTGTCCTCCCGTGACCAGGCCCGGCTGGCGTACGTGGTCAGCGCCCTGGCCGACTACCGCACCCCGGACACCCGTGCCCGGAGCGCCCGGTTCGTCTGGTGTGTCACCGAGGGCCGTCCCGCCGGCGCCCCCGTTCGTGACGCCCAGACCTACCCCGGCCTGCGGTGCCCGGACTGGACCACCATCGACCCCAAGCTCGACATCGGCGCCGCCAGTGCCGGCAGCTACTGGCTCACCAGCGGTGGCCGTAGCGACTGCCAGGGCTACCTCCTGCCGCGTCCCACCCGGGTCTTCGCCCCGCCCACCCCGCCCTCGGTCCGCCCGCCCTCCGTCAAGCCGCCCCGGGAGACCCCCGTCCGCCCCCGCCCCCGCACCGGCCGCGCCGAAACCGAGGCCACCAAGCCCCGCGCCGCCCTGAGGCCCCGCCCGTTCCCCCGCGAGAAGCCCATCCTCCGCTGACCCCCTCTCTTCGAGTACGGCTCAGCACCCACCCCCTCCCACCGGGGACGGCGTGGCTCCCCAGCCGCCACGCCGTCCCCACCCGGCCTGCGTGGATGGCCGCGCAGAGCTTGTAGCCCCAGATCGCCGCCGGTTCTGCTGAACTAGGACGTGTGCCGACCCCCGCCTACCCACCGCTATCCGCGAGTCCTACGACGCCGTCGCGGCCGAGTACGCCCGCCGCTACACCGCTGAACTCCTGGACACCTGCCCCTGAGCCGGGCCATGCTGCGCGCCTTCGTCGAGCACGTCGACGGCCCGATCCTCGACGCCGGCTGCGGCCCAGGCCATGTCACCCAGATCACCGGGGTGGGCCTCTCCCCCGCCATGATCGCCCTGGCCCGTGAGGCCTTGCCCCACCTGTCCTTCGAGGTCGGCTCCATCGCCGCACTCCCCCATCCGGATGGGTCCATGGGCGGGGTTCTGGCCTAGTACTCGACCCACCACACACCCCCGGCGCATCTCCCGGGGCTCTACGCCGAACTGCGCCGCGTGCTGGCTCCGCGCGGCTACCTTCTCCTCGGCACCCACCCGGGGGACGAACGCATCAGGGCCACTCAGGGGTACGGCCTGCCGGTCTCCTACGAGTCGCACCTCATCCCCGTCGAGCGCATCACTGAGCTCCTCGCCGCTGCCGGCATCGAGGTGGTGGCCCGCCTGATCGAGGAACCCGGTGTACGGCAAAGCGCCTCCCATTCGCCCTCCTGGGGCCGGGCCCGATGCTCCGAGGAACGGCAGGGTATCCCCTCGCTGGCTCCACACCCCGTTCCCGCCAGCTCCCCGCACCCGGCTGCCCCCTTACCCACAGATCGACCGGCGCGCCCCGCGGGCAGCCGTCCGATGCCTCTCTTTCCGAACCAGCCCCACTCCCGGGGAGCGCGAGGGGCCGGTAGGCCCCTCGCATCGGGCGGGGGTGTGGGGGGACGACGAAGGCGGCCCCCCACAAGGCGGAGCCCAAGCCCGCAGGGCGAGGACCACGCCGTTGACAGCAGAAAACGGAAGAGCGCCCAAGGGAAACCCCTTGGGCGCTCTTCAAGCTGTCAGCCGGAACCCCAGCCGATCAGACCTACCGGTTGTACTGCCCGAAGTCGTACTCCTCCAGCGGAACGGCCTCGCCGCTCCCGGTGCCGAAGGTGTAGTCGGCCGCGGACCCGTCGTACCCGCCGACGGTGTACATGGCCGCCTTGGCCTCCTCGGTCGGCTCGACCCGCACGTTGCGGTACTGGGGCATGCCCGTACCGGCCGGGATGAGCTTACCGATGATCACGTTCTCCTTCAGGCCCAGGAGCGAGTCCGACTTGGCGTGGATCGCCGCGTCGGTCAGGACCCTGGTGGTCTCCTGGAAGGAGGCCGCCGACAGCCACGACTCGGTGGCCAGCGACGCCTTGGTGATACCCATGAGCACCGGACGGCCGGAGGCGGGCGAGCCACCCTCGGCGACGGTCTCGCGGTTCATCTGCTCGAAGCGCGGACGCTCGACCAGCTCACCGGGCAGGAGGTCGGTGTCACCCGACTCCAGCACGTTGACCCGCTTCAGCATCTGCCGAACGATGATCTCGATGTGCTTGTCGTGGATCGACACACCCTGCGAGCGGTACACCTGCTGGACCTCGGCGACCAGGTGGAGCTGGACCGCACGCGGGCCGAGGATGCGCAGCACCTCGTTGGGGTTGACCGCACCGGCGATGAGCTGCTGGCCCACCTGGACGGGCTGACCCTCGGAGACGAGCAGCCGCGACCGCATCGAGACCGGGTAGGCGACCTCTTCGGAGCCGTCGTCGGGAGTGATGACGACCTTGCGGGTCTTGTCGGTCTCGTCGATCCGCACGCGGCCGGAGGCCTCCGAGATCGGCGCGACACCCTTGGGGATACGCGCCTCGAAGAGCTCCTGGACACGGGGCAGACCGTGGGTGATGTCGGCGCCCGCCACACCACCGGTGTGGAAGGTCCGCATCGTCAGCTGGGTGCCGGGCTCACCGATCGACTGGGCGGCGATGATGCCGACCGCCTCGCCGACGTCGACGAGCTTGCCGGTGGCCAGCGAGCGGCCGTAGCAGGTCGCGCAGACACCGATCTTGGCCTCGCACACCAGCGCGGAGCGGGTGCGGACGGTCTCGATGCCCGCCTCGACCAGCGCGGTGACGTGGTTGTCGTTGATGTCGACACCGGCCGGCACGATGACCTTGCCGTCGACCTCGACGTCCTCGGCGAGGATGCGGCCGTGCACGTTGGACTCGGCGTTCTCCGCCTTGACCAGGTTGCCGGACACGTCCCGCTCGCCGACGTGCAGCGGGACCGCGCGGTCGGTGCCGCAGTCGATCTCACGCACGATGACGTCCTGCGCCACGTCCACCAGACGACGGGTCAGGTAACCCGAGTCGGCGGTACGGAGCGCGGTGTCGGCCAGACCCTTTCGCTGACCGTGGGTGGAGATGAAGTACTCCAGCACCGACAGGCCCTCGCGGAAGGAGGCCTTGATCGGCCGCGGGATGGTCTCACCCTTGGTGTTGGACACCAGACCACGGATACCGGCGATCTGCCGCACCTGCATCTTGTTACCACGCGCACCGGAGTTGACCATCATCCACACGGGGTTGGTGGCCGGGAACGCGTTGACCATGTCGGTCTCGACGTCCGCGGTGGCGTGGGTCCAGATCTCGATGAGCTCCTGACGGCGCTCCTCGTCGGTGATCAGACCACGCTCGTACTCGCGCTGGACCTTGTCCGCCCGGCGCTCGTAGTTCTCCATGATCTGGGCCTTGTTCGGCGGCGCCACGACGTCCTCGATGGAGATCGTGACACCCGAACGGGTGGCCCAGCGGAAGCCGGCGTCCTTGAGCGCGTCGAGCGCGGTGGCCACTTCGACCTTGGGGTAGGTCTCGGCCAGCTCGTTCACGATCGAGGAGAGCTGCTTCTTGCCGATCTGGAAGTTGACGTACGGGTAGGACGCCGGGAGCGTGTCGTTGAACAGCAGGCGTCCGAAGGTCGTCTCCAGGCGGATCGGGTCACCGGGCTCCCAGCCGTCCGGGGCCACCCACTCGCGCGGGGGCAGGACGTCCTTCATCCGGATCTGGATCTTGGCCTGGATCTCCAGCTCGCGCCGGTCGAAGGCCATCTGCGCCTCGGCCACCGAGCCGAACACGCGGCCCTCGCCGATCGCGCCGTCCTTCTGCGTGGTCAGCCAGTAGAGGCCGATGACCATGTCCTGGGTGGGCATCGTCACGGGCTTGCCGTCGGCCGGCTTGAGGATGTTGTTGGTCGAGAGCATCAGGATGCGGGCCTCGGCCTGGGCCTCGGCTGACAGCGGCAGGTGCACGGCCATCTGGTCACCGTCGAAGTCCGCGTTGAACGCGGTGCAGACGAGCGGGTGGATCTGGATGGCCTTGCCCTCGACGAGCTGCGGCTCGAACGCCTGGATGCCGAGACGGTGCAGCGTGGGCGCACGGTTGAGCAGCACCGGGTGCTCGGTGATGACCTCTTCGAGGACGTCCCACACGACCGGCTTGGCCCGCTCGACCATCCGCTTGGCCGACTTGATGTTCTGGGCGTGGTTGAGGTCGACCAGACGCTTCATCACGAACGGCTTGAACAGCTCCAGCGCCATCTGCTTGGGCAGACCGCACTGGTGCAGCTTGAGCTGCGGGCCGACGACGATGACCGAACGGCCGGAGTAGTCGACTCGCTTGCCCAGCAGGTTCTGCCGGAACCGGCCCTGCTTGCCCTTCAGCATGTCGCTGAGGGACTTCAGCGGCCGGTTGCCGGGGCCCGTCACCGGGCGGCCACGACGGCCGTTGTCGAACAGGGAGTCGACGGCCTCCTGGAGCATCCGCTTCTCGTTGTTCACGATGATCTCGGGCGCGCCGAGGTCGAGGAGACGCTTGAGACGGTTGTTCCGGTTGATCACACGACGGTAGAGGTCGTTGAGGTCGGAGGTCGCGAACCGGCCACCGTCGAGCTGCACCATCGGGCGCAGGTCCGGCGGGATGACCGGGATGCAGTCGAGCACCATGCCCTTGGGCGAGTTGGTGGTGTTCAGGAACGCCGACACGACCTTGAGCCGCTTGAGGGCGCGGGCCTTCTTCTGGCCCTTGCCCGAGCGGATGGTCTCGCGCAGGTTCTCGGCCTCGGCGTCGAGGTCGAAGCTGACCAGACGCTCCTGGATCGCCTGCGCGCCCATGCCGCCCTTGAAGTAGCGGCCGAAGCGGTCGCGCATCTCGCGGTAGAGCATCTCGTCGCCCTCGAGGTCCTGGACCTTGAGGTTCTTGAACCGGCTCCACACCTCGTCGAGGCGGTCGAGCTCACGCTGGGCGCGGTCGCGAAGCTGACGCATCTCGCGCTCGGCGCCCTCACGCACCTTGCGGCGCTGGTCGCCCTTGGCGCCGGCCGCCTCGAGCTCGGCCAGGTCGGACTCGAGCTTCTTCTGGCGCGACTCGATGTCGGCGTCACGGCGCTGCTCGATGTGCTGCCGCTCGACGGAGACCTTGGCCTCCAGCGAGGGCAGGTCACGCTCACGCATCTCGGTGTCGACCTGCGTGATCATGTAGGCCGCGAAGTAGATGACCTTCTCGAGGTCCTTCGGGGCCAGGTCGAGCAGGTAGCCCAGGCGCGAGGGCACGCCCTTGAAGTACCAGATGTGCGTGACGGGCGCGGCCAGCTCGATGTGGCCCATCCGCTCACGACGCACCTTGGCGCGAGTGACCTCGACGCCGCAGCGCTCACAGATGATGCCCTTGAAGCGGACGCGCTTGTACTTGCCGCAGTAGCACTCCCAGTCGCGGGTCGGGCCGAAGATCTTCTCGCAGAAGAGTCCGTCCTTTTCCGGCTTGAGAGTCCGGTAGTTGATGGTCTCCGGCTTCTTCACCTCGCCGTGCGACCACTGGCGGATGTCGTCGGCAGTGGCGAGGCCAATGCGTAGCTCGTCGAAGAAATTGACGTCGAGCACTTGATTCCCCTTTTTGATCAGACCTCGTCGACGGACATCGCGCCCTCATTGGGACGCCTTGCCAGATCGATGCCGAGCTCTTCCGCTGCGCGGAAGACATCCTCGTCCGTGTCCCGCATCTCGATGGACATGCCGTCGCTGGAGAGCACCTCGACGTTCAGGCACAGCGACTGCATTTCCTTGATGAGGACCTTGAAGGACTCGGGGATGCCGGGCTCGGGGATGTTCTCGCCCTTGACGATGGCCTCGTAGACCTTCACGCGGCCGAGGACGTCGTCGGACTTGATGGTGAGCAGCTCCTGCAGCGCGTAGGCCGCGCCGTACGCCTCGAGCGCCCACACCTCCATCTCACCGAAGCGCTGGCCACCGAACTGCGCCTTACCGCCCAGCGGCTGCTGGGTGATCATCGAGTACGGGCCGGTCGAACGCGCGTGGATCTTGTCGTCGACCAGGTGCAGCAGCTTGAGGATGTAGATGTAGCCGACCGAGATCGGGTACGGGAACGGCTCGCCGGAGCGGCCGTCGAACAGCTTGGCCTTACCGGTCTCCTGGACCATGCGGTCGCCGTCGCGGTTGGGCAGGGTGTTCTTGAGCAGACCGACGATCTCCTCCTCGTGGGCGCCGTCGAAGACGGGCGTGGCCACGTTGGTGAAGGGCTCGATCTCGCCGAAGCCGGCCTCGGTGAGCCGCTCGGCCCACGCCTCCTTGATCCCCGTGACGTCCCAGCCCCGGGCTGCGATCCAGCCGAGGTGGGTCTCGAGAACCTGGCCGACGTTCATACGGCCGGGCACACCGAGCGGGTTGAGGATGATGTCGACCGGCGTGCCGTCCTCGAGGAACGGCATGTCCTCGACGGGCAGGATCTTGGAGATGACGCCCTTGTTGCCGTGACGGCCGGCGAGCTTGTCACCGTCGGTGATCTTACGCTTCTGGGCCACGTAGACGCGGACCAGCTCGTTGACACCGGGGGGAAGCTCGTCGCCCTCCTCGCGGCTGAAGACGCGCACGCCGATGACCTTGCCGGACTCGCCGTGCGGCACCTTCAGGGAGGTGTCGCGGACCTCGCGGGCCTTCTCGCCGAAGATCGCACGGAGCAGGCGCTCCTCCGGGGTCAGCTCGGTCTCGCCCTTGGGCGTGACCTTGCCGACCAGGATGTCACCGGGCACGACCTCGGCGCCGATCCGGATGATGCCGCGCTCGTCGAGGTCGGCGAGGACCTCCTCCGAGACGTTGGGGATGTCGCGGGTGATCTCCTCGGGGCCCAGCTTGGTGTCGCGGGCGTCGACCTCGTGCTCCTCGATGTGGATCGAGGAGAGGACGTCGTCCTGCACCAGACGCTGGGAGAGGATGATCGCGTCCTCGTAGTTGTGGCCCTCCCACGGCATGAACGCCACGAGAAGGTTCTTGCCGAGCGCCATCTCGCCCATGTCGGTGCAGGGGCCGTCGGCGACGACCTGACCGACCTCGATGCGGTCGCCCTCGGCGACGATGGGCTTCTGGTTGAACGAGGTGCCCTGGTTGGAGCGCTTGAACTTGGCGACGCGGTAGGTGATCCGGGTGCCGTCGTCGTTCATCACGGTGACGTAGTCGGCGGAGACCTCCTCGACCACGCCGGCCTTCTCCGCGGTGATGACGTCACCGGCGTCGGTGGCGGCGCGGTACTCCATGCCGGTGCCGACCAGCGGGGCCTCGCTGCGGAGCAGCGGGACCGACTGGCGCTGCATGTTGGAGCCCATGAGCGCGCGGTTGGCGTCGTCGTGCTCGAGGAAGGGGATCATCGCCGTGGCGACCGACACCATCTGGCGCGGCGACACGTCGATGTAGTCCACCTCGGAGGCGCGGGCGAGTTCGGTCTCGCCGCCCTTGGTGCGGACGAGGACGCGGTCCTCGGCGAAGGTGCCGTCGGCGTTGAGCACCGTGTTGGCCTGCGCCTTGACGAAGCGATCCTCCTCGTCGGCGGTGAGGTAGTCGATCTGGTCGGTCACCTTGCCGTCGACGACCTTGCGGTACGGCGTCTCGACGAAGCCGAAGGCGTTGATCCGCCCGTAGGAGGCGAGCGAGCCGATCAGACCGATGTTCGGGCCTTCCGGCGTCTCGATCGGGCACATGCGGCCGTAGTGCGAGGGGTGCACGTCTCGGACCTCGAAGCCGGCCCGCTCACGGGACAGACCGCCGGGGCCCAGCGCGGACAGACGCCGCTTGTGCGTCAGGCCGGCCAGCGGGTTGGTCTGGTCCATGAACTGGGAGAGCTGGGAGGTGCCGAAGAACTCCTTGATCGACGCCACGACGGGGCGGATGTTGATCAGGGTCTGCGGCGTGATGGCCTCGACGTCCTGCGTGGTCATCCGCTCGCGGACGACGCGCTCCATGCGGGCCAGGCCCAGGCGGACCTGGTTCTGGATGAGCTCGCCGACGCTGCGGAGACGACGGTTGCCGAAGTGGTCGATGTCGTCGGTCTCGACGATGACGTCACGGCCCTCGGCGCCCTGCATCGACTCCTCGCCCGCGTGGAGGCGGACGATGTACTCGATGGTGGCGACGATGTCCTCTTCGGTCAGCGTGCCCTGGGTGATCTCGGAGTCGACCCCGAGCTTCTTGTTGATCTTGTAACGACCGACCTTGGCCAGGTCGTACCGCTTCGGGTTGAAGTAGAGGTTCTCCAGCAGGGTCTGCGCCGACTCCTTGGTCGGCGGCTCGCCCGGGCGCAGCTTGCGGTAGATGTCGAGCAGCGCGTCTTCCTGGCCGGCCGTGTGGTCCTTCTCCAGGGTGGCGCGCATGGACTCGTACTGGCCGAAGCGCTCGAGAATCTGCTCGTTGGTCCATCCCAGTGCCTTGAGAAGCACGGTGACGGCCTGCTTGCGCTTGCGGTCGATGCGGACACCGACGCTGTCGCGCTTGTCGATCTCGAACTCGAGCCAGGCCCCGCGCGAGGGGATGACCCGGCAGCCGAACAGGTCCTTGTCGGAGGTCTTGTCGACGCTGCGGTCGAAGTAGACGCCCGGCGAGCGGACCAGCTGGGAAACCACGACACGCTCGGTGCCGTTGATGATGAAGGTGCCCTTCGGGGTCATGAGCGGGAAGTCGCCCATGAACACCGTCTGGCTCTTGATCTCACCTGTCTCGTTGTTGATGAACTCCGCCGTGACGAACATGGGGGCGGAGTAGGTCATGTCCTTGTCTTTGCACTCCTCAACGGAGTACTTCGGCGGCTCGAACCGGTGGTCGCGGAACGACAAGGACATGGTCCCCGAGAAGTCCTCGATGGGACTGATCTCTTCGAAAATCTCTTCGAGACCCGACTGGGTCGGGACGTCCTTTCGCCCGGCCTGGCGAGCCGCCTCGACCCGGGCCTTCCACTTCTCGTTGCCAAGCAACCAGTCGAACGATTCGGTTTGCAGGGCCAGAAGGTCGGGAACCCCAAGGGGCTCCTGGATGCGCGCAAAGGTGACGCGACGGGGACCGGATACGGCGGAGGCGTTGCGCGAGGCTGCCAACAGATGTCCTTCCGAGGGCTCGCGGCGGACTGACTACACGCACGCCAGACAACCTCGCTCTGTGAGCAAAGCAGGCGGGTCGTCAAAGGGCAGCGCAAAGGGGCAGTGTAGCCGATCGGCACACGCCTGTCCAGTCCACTCTCGCTGCATGCTCCACGTTGCTCGCAGCATCGCCCGTCCGGGCGCAAACGTCAAGCCCGTGAGCCCGACTTTCGCGTGTTTCATGCCCTGGACGCTGGGATTTCTTCCCTGAGTGACACTACGCCTACCGTCAGGCCCCAGACGATACCCGCGATCGGAGTCGGCTAACGCAGCGTCACACCCAAGGTGGAACCCCGGTGGAACTGTGACTGATCTACCCGCGGCGAAGGCTTCGCCAAACCTCGATTTTAATAACAATTGCAGTACGCGACGCGCCCGTGTCTCAGGCCTTGCCGATCAGCGTGGACAGCTCCGCGACCAGCCAGCGGGCGTCCTCGCGCACCATGACCAGCCGCGCCCGGTTCTGTCGGAACTCCTGGCGGCCTCCGGTCGCGATGCCCATGTCCACGAAGACGAGCACCTCCACCCGGTCGGGCCCGGCGCGCTCCACGGCGGCGCGCACGACGGTCGTCTGCTGGACCTTCTGCTCGGCGCGCCGCTGGCCGGCGAAGGGCCCGTTGCGCAGCTCGCGGTAGTGCTTGGTGAGCTCGCCCGTGGTGTGCTCGGCGGCGCGCTCCAGGTCCTGCTCGATGGTCCGGTAGTTGTAGGACAGCAGGTCCGGTGCGACCGCCCGCGCGGCGGCGAGCGCCTCCTTGCCCGCCGCCTCCGCCTGGTCGAGCCGCCGCAGGTCGAGGCCCATGACCAGCACCGCCGCGGCCAGCGCCAGCGCGGCCAGCCCGAGCACCCCCGTGAGGACCCATCTCACAAGACCTGCACCACCTTGGAGACCAGCCAGCCCGAGCCGATCTTCGTGAGCTGCATGGCCCAGCGGAAGCGCCGCTTCTCCGGCGGGGCTTTGGAGCCCTCCCAGCGGATGTCGGCATCCGCCACCACCAGGACCGAGGCTTCACCGGAGGTGATGGTCTCCACGCCGCTCGCCCGGAGCACCCCGGTCTGCACCACCTTGTTGGCCAGCGTGGTCTCCTTCAGCCGGGCCGCGTTGGCCGAGAACTCCGTGCGGGCCGCTCCGGTCGAGGTGTCCAGGATGCGCTTGATGTCGGCGTCGATGGTCGAGTGGTTGAGCGCCAGCAGGTTCATGGCGTGCGTGCCCGCCGCGTCGAGCGCGGCCTGCCGGTCGTCGGCGCGGGCGTGGGCCTCGCGCGCCTGCCCGCCGATCCAGAGCGCGGCTCCGCCCAGCAGCGCGACCAGCACCGCCAGCACGGGGATCAGGAGCCGTCGGGCCATGTCACGGGATCATAATCGCCCAGCCACTCCCGCAACCCTGGAATCCCGGGCGTGGGGCCCGCTTCGGGCACATTCCTCGCACCACGCACCCCGGTCGCCCCACCCGCCGGCGCCCGGCAGTGGCTGTCGGGTACGGCAGGCCGTACCGAGAGGTCCTGGGGGCGGCGCCACGGCGTGCCGTACCCCTCCTTGCACGGCGGAGGCACGTTGAGGTTCAGGTTGAGACCGAAATGCAGCCCGTCCTCGCCGACGACGGTGAAGGCCCCGGCGACCCCCGCCGGATACCCGAGCAACAATTGCCGCAAAGCACTCTCCTGGGCAGAAAACACCTGTCCACCGATCACCGCATTCCGCACCAATGGCCGCAAGAATGGCTGCACGTCGTCCACCATTCCAGCCACCGGCGGAGAAACCGACACAGCGCCATCAATGACGCTATTCACCGCTCCGGTTTCCACCGCCTCGGTGAATTCGGCCAGGTCACGCGAGAACTCTTTCCAGCCGAAACCCCGCTGCGTCTCCAGCACCGTCTCGCCGTCGCGGATCAGCGCGACCGTCTCCGGCGCCACCTCCGCCGCCGCGTCCACCACCTCCGAACCCGCCTCGATCAGCCGCCTCAGCTCCGGCCCGCCGATCGCCCGCTCCAGCTCGGTGACGACCGTGCCGACGTCGTCCGGATCCACCGACGCCAGCAGCGCCTCGGCGTCGCCCAGCAGCTTCGCGGTGCTGACCGGAAGCCGCGTGCGCTCGCGCCCGATCACCGCCCCCTCCTCCAGGTACGGCGGAGCCGCCCCCGTGGGCTGCAGGTCGAGGTACTGCTCCCCCACCCCCGACCGGTTGGCGACGACCGCCCGCACGCCCGCCTTCGGCACCGGCGCCTCCAGCCGCAGCGTCGCGCGCACCCCGTCTGCGGTCACCTCCAGCGCCTCCACCCGCCCGACCGGAACCCCCCGGTAGGTCACCTCGGCCCGCTCGTACAGCCCGCCCGCCTCGGCGAGCTCCACCCCCACTCGGTAGCCGCGAGGCACCAGCTCGGCGTACTCCACCGCGGTGTACGCGCCCGCCGCCACCGTGACGAGCGCCAGGAGCAGCAGCTTGAGCCGGTTCATCGGATGTTCTCCAGGGTGGTGCCGGGCGAGAGGTCGAGGGTGACGTCCACGTTCCCGTAGTCGCCCCTGAGCAGGCCGGTCGCCGACGGCGGGAACGGGAAGGTGAGCGCCGTCCCGAGCCCCCGGGCCAGGCTGCTCCCGGCGCGGTCGAGGTCGGCCAGCACGGTGCGCAGGTCACGGAGGTTGGCCAGGGTGTCCTCCTGCGAGCGTTCCAGCACCCGCGTGGCGGTCCGGCCGAGCCGGTCGAGGCCGCGCAGCAGGCCGGTGAGCTCGGCGCGCTGCCGCCGGAGCTGCGACACGGCCGGGCCGATGCGGGTGGCCACGTCGGCGATCGTCCGCTTCTGCGCGGCGAGCGTGGCCGCCAGCCGGTCGAGCCCGTCGAGCAGCCGGACGATCTCCCCTTTCGAGCCGTCGAGCGCGGCGGCGAAGGTGTCGAGCCGCCGCAGCAGCCCGCGCACCCGGGTGGCGCGCCCGCCGAGCACCTGGTTCAGCTCGGCGTTGATGGTCGCGAGCTGCTCCAGCCCGCCGCCGTTGAGCACCGTCGAGGCGGCGGCGAGCACCTGCTCGACCTCGGCGGTGGCGGTCGTGGCCGCCAGCGGGATGCGGGTGGCGGGCGGCCCCTGGCCCGCGGGCTCCAGGCGGACGTACTTCTCACCCAGCAGGCTGGTCTGGGCGATGGCCGCGGTGCTGTCGACGGGCAGGCCGACCTGGCCGCGCACCGCGCAGACCACCTCGGCATGCCAGCTCGCCGACAGCTCGACCGAGACGACCTCGCCCACGGTGACGTCGTTGACCTTGCACGAGGAGCGCGGCACCAGGTCCAGGGCGTCGGCGAACTCGATCGTGACCTCGCGGGGCCTAGGGCCCAGGTCGGCCCCGCCGGGCAGCGGCAGCGACGCCACGCCCTGGAATCCGCAGCCGGCGGCGGTCAGGAGCGCCGCCAGCGCCAGGGCCGCCCTCATCGCACCAGTCCGCCGAGCGTCGCGTCCGGCTCCAGCGCGACCGGCAACGGCACGAGGTTCTGGATGATCGCGTCGAACCACGGCCCGTTGCCGGTCACGTCGGTGAACTGCCGGGTGAAGGGCACCAGCAGCTTCAGCGAGCGGTCGAGGTCGGCCTCGTTGCGGCGCAGCAGCGCGGCCAGGCGGCGCAGGTCGCGCAGCGCGGGCGCGAGTTCGGCCCGGTTGTCGGCGATCAGGCCGTCCACCTCCTCGGCCAGGGCGAGCGTGTTCGTCAACAGGCTGTGGATGACCGCGCGCCGGTGGGTGAGCTCGCGCAGCAGCAGGTCGCCGTCGCGGGCCAGGTCGCGCAGCCGGTCGGTGCGCCCGGCGGCCAGGCTCGTGACCGTGCGGCCTCGCCGTACCAGCTCCCGCAGCCGGTCGTCGCGCTCGGCGACCGTGCGGGACAGGCGGCTCAGGCCGATCAGCGCGGCGGCGATCTCGGCCGAGGAGCCGTCGAGGGTCTGGCTGACCGCTCGCATCGCCCGTTCCAGCGCCACCGGGTCGATCTTCGCGGCCGTGCGGGCCAGGTCGCCGACCGCCGGCATCAGCTCGTACGGCACGCTGGTGCGCGCGATCGGGATGGGCGCGGCAAGCCCGCCGGGCCCGGCGGGTTCGAGGACCAGCGCGTGCGCGCCGAGCAACGTGACCGGCCGGATGTGCGCCCGGGTCAGCGACCCCAGCCGCACCCCCTCGGCGCGGAAGTCCACCCGCACCCGCGCCCCGTCGAGCTCGACCGCGCGCACCGAGCCCACCCGCACCCCGGCGACCAGCACCGGCTCCCCTGCCCTGAGCCCCGCCGACTCGGCGAAGTAGGCGGTGTACGGCGAGCCGCCCGCCCAGTTCCCGAGCCCGAGCGCCGCCGCCACCAGCGCCGCCGCGACGGCGAGCGCGGCCAGGCCGAGCGGGCGCGGGTTCAGCCGGCGGAACATCGGGCGCTCGCGTTCCCGGCCCGCACTCCGGCCGGCGGGGCCTGGAGCGAGCAGAGGTAGAAGTTGAACCACGAGCCGTAGGCGGAGGCCCGGGTGAGCTGGTTGAGCCGCAATGGCAGCTCCCGGATGGCCCGCTCGACCAGCTCGCTGTCGGCGTCGAGCCGCTCCAGGACGTTCCCGGCGTGCGCGAGACCGGCCTTGACGTCGGGCCGGGCCCGGCCGAGGAAGCCCGCGGTGACCCCGGTGAGCCGGTCGAGCGACTCCAGCGCGCCGCCGATCGCCTTCCGGTCGCCGGCCAGGCCGCCGACCAGCGCGTGCAGGTCGTCGACGAGCTTGCCGTACTGCTGCTCCCGGCCGGCGACCTCGCCCAGCACGACGGTCAGGTTGTCGATCACGCGGCCGATGACGGCGTCGCGGTCGGCCAGCGTGCCGGTGAGCGAGCCGATGTGGCCGAGCAGGCTCTCCACCGTCCCGCCCTCGCCCTGCAGCACCTGGACGATCTCCCAGCTCAGCCGGTTGACCTGCGTGGGGTCGACCGCGCGCAGGAGCGGGCGGAAGCCGTTGAACAGCGCGTGCACGTCCAGCGCGGGCCGGGTGTCGGTGATCGGCCGTTCCGGCGGGAGGTGGCCGGGTCCGCCCCGGCCGGTGGACAGGGCCAGGTAGCGCCCGCCGGCCAGGTCGCGCCAGCGGATCGCGGCGACCACCCCGCTGGGCAGCCGGTGACGTTCCTGGACGGTGAAGGCGATCTCGGCGCGGGCCCGCGCGTCGAGTGCGACGGTCTCGACGCGGCCGACCCGCACGCCGGCGATGCGCACCTCGTCCCCCGGCGCGATGCCGCCCGCGTCGGTGAACACCGCGCGGTAGGTCGTGGCGGCCACGAACCGCACGCCCGAGATGGTGACGGCGAGCGTCGCCACGCACGCGGTGGTCAGCAGCACGAACAGCCCCAGCTTCAGCGCCACGACGAGCGTGCCGCCCGCCCGGTTCACCGCCGGCTCCCGTCGGCGAAGCGCGGTTCGGGGAAGGGCACCGGCACCCGTCCCGGCAGGCCGTGACAGCTCGGCGCGCGCCGGTCGGCGTACTGCGGCTCGTCCCGCCCCGGCCGGTACGGCGGGCGCGGCCGGACGAGCTCGATGACCGCCCGCAGCCGCCCGCCGGCGAAGGCCCGGTCGAGGCGCGGCTGCAGCCGCTCGATGCCCTGGAAGACGCAGGGCACGGTGACCGAGTGACGGGCCGCGAGCGCCAGCGTCGGCCGCCACACGTGCTGCAACCCGGCCAGGCCGGTCTCGTTCTCGGTGAGCAGCCGGTCGAGCTGGCCCGTGGCGCGGGTCAGGCCGGTCCCGAGCCGGTCGAGCTGCTCCTCGTTCCCGGTCAGCACGTCGCTCAGCTTCGCCCCGTGGGCGAGGGAACGCAGCAGGTCGGGGGCGGCGTCGCCGTACTGCTCGACCACGTCGGCCAGCAGGCTGAGGTCGCGCTGGAGCGCCGGGAGGTGCGGCGCGAGGGTCTGGAGGTAGCCGTCGGCCTGGTCGAGCGTGCCGCCGATCCGTGCGCCCCGGTTGTCGAGCGCGGTGGCCAGCGAGGTGAGCGCGGCGTTGAGCCGTTCGGGGTGGATCTCGCGCAGCAGCGGCAGGAGCCGGTCGAGGACCTGGCCGGTCTCGACGGGCGCGCTCGCGGCGGTGATCGTCTCGCCCTCGCGAAGCGGCCGGGTCGGGCGGCCGGGCGGGGTGAGCTCGACGTACTTCTCGCCGAACAACGTCTTGGGCCGCAGGCTCGCCGTCGAGGCGTGGTCCACCGGGTGGTCGAGCGCGAGCACCAGGTCGGCGCCGTCGGGGGTGGCGGTGACCGCGCTCACCTCGCCGACCAGCACGCCCCTGACCTTCACGTCCGCCCGGGGACCCAGTTGCAGCCCGGCGCGCGGCGTGCGGAGGACCACCTCGGTCGCCGAGGAGAAGGCCTTGCCGTACACCGCGATCGTGCCGGTGGCGAAGGCCGCGATGACGGTCGCCAGCGCGATGCCGTACACGTGCTGTCTCATCCGGCCACCCGCACGGTCGTGGTGGTCCCCCAGATGGCCAGCCCGAGCAGGACGTTGGCCACGTTCACCGCCACCAGCGCGGTCCGTACGGCCCGCCCCACCGCCACCCCCACGCCGGCCGGGCCGCCGGAGGCGTGGAAGCCGTAGTAGCAGTGGATCAGGATGACCAGCACCGAGAAGATCAGCACCTTGCCGAAGGACCACAGCACGTCGTAGGGCACGAGGAAGAGCTCGAAGTAGTGCTCGTAGGTGCCGGCCGACTGGTCGTGGAAGCGGGTCGCGATCAGCTTGGTCGCGGTGTAGGACGCCAGCAGGCCCAGCACGTACAGCGGGATGATCGCGGCGAATCCGGCGATCAGCCGGGTGCCCACCAGGAAGGGCCGGGCGGGCACGCCCATCACCTCCAGCGCGTCGATCTCGTCGCTGATCCGCATCGCGCCGAGCTGCGCGGTGAAGCCCGAGCCGACCGTGGCCGACAGCCCGATCGCGGCGACCAGCGGGGCGATCTCGCGGGTGTTGACGTAGCTGGACAGGAAGCCGGTGAAGGCGGCGGTGCCGATCTGGTCGAGCGCGGCATACCCCTGCAGGCCGACCTCGGTGCCGGTGAAGAAGGTCATGAAGGCGACGATCGTCACCGTGCCGCCGACCACCGCCAGCCCGCCGGTGCCCAGGCTCACCTCGGCCAGGAGCCGCACGACCTCCTTGCGGTAGCGCGCGGACGCCGGGAGGCCGGCCAGCGCCCGTGCGTAGAACTCGCCCTGCCGGCTCAGCTCGTTCATGCCGCCGTCCGGGCGTGGATCGCGCTGATCAAGAAGTTCTCCGCGAACAGCACCAGCGCCGAGAAGACCACCGTCTGGTTGACCGCCTCGCCGACGCCTTTCGGGCCGCCCTTGGCGGTCAGGCCCTTGTAGGTGGCGATCAGCCCGGCGCTCGCGCCGAAGACCAGCGCCTTGAGCTCGGCGACCCACAGGTCCGAGGGCTCGGCGAGCACGGTGAAGGACTGCAGGTAGGCGCCGGGCGAGCCGCCCTGCGCGACGACGTTGAACAGGTAGCTGGCCACCAGCCCGACCGTGGTGACCAGGCCGTTGAGCAGGGGCGCGACCAGCGCACAGGCCACCACCCTGGGGACGGCGAGCCGGTGCAGCGGGTCGACGCCCAGCACCTCCAGCGCGTCGATCTCCTCCCGGATCTTGCGCGCGCCCAGGTCGGCGCAGATGGCGCTGCCCGCCGCGCCGGCGACCATCAGCGCGGTCACCACGGGTCCCGCCTCGCGGACGATGCCGAGCACGGCGGTGGCGCCGGTGAAGGACTGGGCGCCGAACTGGCGGATCAGGTTGCCCGCCTGCAGGGCCAGGACCGCGCCGAACGGGATGGCCACCAGCGCGGTCGGCAACGCGCTGACCGTGACGATGAACCACGCCTGATGCAGCGTCTCGCGCCAGTGGAACGGGCGCTTGAGCCCGGCTCTGGCGGTGTCGAGGGAGAGCGCGACGAACTCGCCGACGACCAGCACGGCTCTCATGGGCTAGTGGACCCCGTCCAGCAGCCAGTTGCGCCCGCGCTCGTCCACGAACGAGCCGGGCGGGGCGGCGATCCCGTTGGCGGCCAGCCACGCGCCCGGGGCTCGCATGCTCTGCCGTACCCGGCCTCCGGTGGGCATGAGCTGCGGCGGGATCGGCGGCAGCGGGCCGGGCTCGTGGCCCTGCTCGGCCTCCGCGGCCAGTTCGGCGACGTCCTTCTCCTCCGACATGCCGATCGGGCCATGCCGCCGCGCGTTGAGGAACTGCCGTACGGCCGGCTCCTGGCTGGACAGGAGCTGCTCGCGCGGACCGAACATGACCAGCTCGCGGCGGAACAGCAGGCCGATGGCGTCGGGCACGGTCCGGGCGGTGTTGATGTCGTGCGTGACGATCAGGAAGGTCGCCCCGGTCTCGGCGTTGAGGTCGACGATGAGCTGGTTCAGGTAGGCGGTGCGGACCGGGTCGAGCCCCGAGTCGGGCTCGTCGAAGAGGATGATCTCCGGATCGAGCACCAGCGCCCGGGCCAGCCCGGCCCGCTTGCGCATCCCGCCGGAGATCTCACCGGGCAGCTTGTTCTCCGCGCCGATCAGGCCGACCAGCTCGATCTTGTCCAGCACCATCCGGCGGATCTGCGCCTCGCTCTTGCGGGTGTGCTCGCGCAGCGGGAAGGCGATGTTGTCGTAGAGGGTCATCGAGCCGAACAGCGCGCCGTCCTGGAACAGCACCCCGAACAGCCGGCGCAGCTCGTACAGCTTCCTCTCGCCGCAGGCGGCCAGGTCGTGCCCGTCGATCCAGATGTGCCCGCGGTCGGGGCGCAGCAGCCCGACCAGCGTCTTGAGGAAGACCGACTTGCCGGTGCCGGACGGCCCGAGGAGCACCGAGATCTCCCCGGCGGGAAGGGTGAGCGAGACGTCCGACCAGATGACCTGCCGGCCGAACGACTTGGTCAGCCCTTCCACGACGACTTCGACGCCCACCGGTCACCTTCCGCTCACAGGGGGTAACGTGGCCAGCACACTACCGTCCCCGTCCCACGGAAATCCGGCGAATCGGTTCAGCCCTTGTAGACGATCGAGGTCAGCGGGGACTCCACTCGCCAGCCCAGCGTCTCGTACAGCGCGCGGCCGTCCTCGGTGCCGCCCAGGACCGCCTTGCGGGCGCCCCGCTCGATCGCGTGGTTCTGCAGCGTGCGCATCACCAGCGTCCCGAGGCCGCGCCGCTGGTGGGCGGGGTCGGTCTCGACCTTGTCCATCACCGCGACCGGGCCGGCCAGCCCGAACTGCCCGCGGGCGGCGGGCTCGCCGCCGTGCGTCACCCGCACGAACGTGGCCGCCCCGGCGTCCTCGATCTCGACCTCGTACCCGTCGCGCGCGGCCACCGGCACCCGCTCCAGCGGGGTGCTCATCATGTAGCCCGCCGGCGCGACCTCCCACCCCGGCACCAGGTACGGCACAGCCTCCGCCTCGGGCACGAACATCTTCAGCCACGTCCCGGGCTCGTCCACCCCCGGCACCAGCTCGGCCAGCCAGGGCAGGTCCGTGACCACGAACCGGCGCACCTGCCCGGGCGCGCCCACCTCCATGAGCCAGCCCCACGGCTCCGCCACCGGCGTCTCGGTCGACCGCGACGCCGCCCAGCCCATCACCCAGTCGCGCACCAGTTCATTCATGACGCGACAGCGTACAAACATGAAAAAGGAGCGGCACACCCGGCACCTGGGTGTGGCCGCTCCCTTTCCGAAGCGAAGTAAGGACTACTTCACGGAGACGGTCGCGCCGGCGCCCTCGAGGGCAGCCTTGGCCTTCTCCGCCTGCTCCTTGTTGACCTTGCCGTCGAAGACCGGCTTCGGAGCGCCGTCGACCAGGTCCTTGGCCTCCTTCAGGCCGAGGGAGGTCAGCGCGCGGATCTCCTTGATGACCTGGATCTTCTTGTCGCCGGCGGCCTCGAGGATGACGTCGAACTCGTCCTGCTCGGCGGCCTCTTCGGCAGCGGGGCCCGCGGGGCCGGCAGCGGCGGCGACGGCGACCGGGGCGGCAGCCTTGACGTCGAAGGTCTCCTCGAAGAGCTTCACGAACTCGGACAGCTCAAGGAGGGTCATCTCCTTGAAAGTGTCGAGCAGCTCGTCGGTGCTGAGCTTCGCCATGATGTTTCCTCCGTAATGAACTAACTAAAGGGTGAAAGTTGCAGCAATCCCCGGGGATTACTCGCCGGACTGCTCGCGCTTGGCGCGCAGCGCGTCCGCGAGCTGAGCCATCTGCGTGGGCAGCGCGGCGAACATGGCGGCAGCAGCGGACTGCTTCGCCTTCATCGCACCGGCCAGCTTCGCGAGGAGAACCTCACGGGACTCAAGGTCAGCGAGCTTGGTGATCTCCGCGGCGTTGAGGGCCTTGCCCTCCATGAAGCCGCCCTTGATCACCAGAAGGGGATTGGCCTTGGCGAAGTCGCGCAGACCCTTGGCCGCCTCGACGACGTCACCGGTAACGAAGGTGACGGCGGTCGGGCCGACCAGGAGGTCGTCCAGACCAGTCACGCCGGCCTCAGAGGCGGCGATCTTGGTCAGAGTGTTCTTCGCCACGGCGAACTTCGCGTTCCCACCGAGCGCCACACGAAGCTGCTTGAGCTGTGCGACGGTGAGACCGCGGTACTCGGTCAGAACGGCGGCGCTGCTGCCCTCGAACTCGCTCTTGAGCTCGGCAACGGCTGTCGCCTTATCCGCCCTCGCCATGGGCCTCCTTCCAGATGTGCCGCCGGACATGAAAAACGCCCCGTGCGCAGGCGCAGCGGGGCTCGACCCGGAATCCGGGCGGAATCTCACATCACACCTACGCGGGCCGTCCACTTGACGTGGAACCTTCGGTCTCTCAGGACACACCTGAAAGACGACCGGCGGTCTTTGGCACAAGTCAGAATAGGGCAGGACTGTCAAGAAACCAAATCGGCGCCCGGCCGAGGCCGGACGCCGAACTGGTTCGCCTTGCTACCGCGCTGTCGGGACCGGTCAGCCGGTGGCGCTCGGCGACGGAACCGCCGAGGTCTCCGGGGCCGGCGGAGCCGAGGTGTCGGGCGAGGCCGGTGCCGGGGTGCCCGTCGCGGGGCCGCCCTGCGGCAGGTCGCCGACCTGGTCGGCCGGCGGCGGGGTGATCGTCACCGGCTCGTTGAAGCCCTTGAAGAAGAGCGTGGCGTCGAGCGTCCCGCCCTCCTTCGAGCCGTTGAGCGCCAGCTTGCGCGGCAGCCCGTCGGCGGCGACCCAGATGTCGAACTTCACGTCCTTCAGCTCGGCCAGGTTCTGGCGCGCGCGCTCCTGCTGGTCGGCGGGGAGCGTCAGCACCGCGAGCTCGACCGGGAACGTGCCGCTGTAGTGCGTGGTCTCGACGTTGTCGACGGTCTCCGTGCCGACCGACTTCACGTCCTTGGAAGCCGTCACCAGCTTGGTCACCGTGGCGAGATCGAACTGGCGCACCTGGTCGAGGTACTTCTGCACCTCGGCGGCCGGGCCGACCTCGTTCAGCTTGACCTGGATCCAGGGCTTCGACGAGTTGATGATCTGCTTCAGGGCTTCGACCTTGATGTAGACCGTGTCGCCCTTGAGGACGGCGCGCACCCCACCGGGCAGTTGCTGCCCGCCGAAGTCCACGGTGTCCAGGGTCACGTCCACGGCCAGCTCGGGCTGGCTCTGGTAGAGCATCCGGCCCTGAACCTTGCCGGCGCCCTGCTGCGGATGCGTGACGTTCACCACGGCGTCGACCGTGTAGCTCGACACCTGCTGCGTCTTCTGCGCGGCCTGCTGCAACACCTCCGAAGCCGCCAGGTTCACCTGGAGCGGCTGGGTGGCCGTACCGCAACCCGCCACCGCGAACAGCGCGGCAGCGCCTGTCGCGGCGGCAGCGAGAATGATCCTGCGCTTCACCATGTTTTCGACCCTACGTGGAGGATTCACTTTTCGGCGTCTGCCCGACTGGATCTCAGGGAAACCCCAGGGTCACCCCTGGGTAGATCGTGAAGCACGTACTAATATATTTTCTTACCATGAATGACGTAACTACTTTGGACCGCGATCCCGACGGCACCCTCTTCGACCCCCGCGTCCGCGAGGCCATGAGCCGGCTCGCCGACTCCCCCGCCGACCTGCTCGCTTTGGAGACCAGCGGAGCCGTGCGCACCGCCTACCACGCGGTGGAACGGTTGCGCGCGCACGGCTCGGAAGGCCGCGGGGTCAGCGCCGGCGCACTCGACCTGCTGGTACGGCTCAACACGGCCGGCCGTGGCGTCGGCATCGGTGAGCTGGCCCGCGCCGCCGGGGTGAGCTCGCGCAACGTGACCGGCCTGGTCGACACCCTTGAGCGCGACGGGCTGGCCCGCCGTACCGGTGACCCGGCCGACCGGCGGGCGGTGCTCGCCGAGATCACCCCGGCCGGCCAGGAGTGGATCGCCGCCTTCCGCAAGCCCGCGCAGCTCGCCATGCGCGCGCTCTTCCAGGGCTTCTCCCCCGACGAGCTGACCGCCTTCCGCGACCTGTGCCTGCGCCTGGCCGCCAACCAGCAACGCCTCGCCGAGCACCTCAGCCGGTAGCCCGGCCGCCGAGGAGGGACAGCAGGTCGTCCTCCTCCTCGGCGGTCAGTCCCGAGCGGCTGACCACGTGGCCAGACTCGCGCAGCCAGGTCAGCGTGTCGCGCGCGCTGTCGGCGACCGGCCGGATGCGCAGCCCGGCGTCGATGGTCGCCGAGGTGTCACGAGCCATGAAGCCCGCGTACTCCGGCAGCGGCACCCACATCGGCAGCGACCGCGGCCCCATCCACGCCTCCACCTTCTGCTCGACCAGGAACTCCTGGTCGGCCCACACCAGCTCGGGCTCGACCCCCACCCCGGCGGCGATCTGCGCGAGCAGCTCCCCGCGCGTGAAGGGCATCGACATCCCGTCGTACGGCCCGGCCAGCCTCGCCTGCGCGGCGTCGAGCGACCAGGCGGCCAGGTCACGCACGTCCACGAGCTGCACGAGATCGCCGGGCGAGCCCGGAGCCAGGACGGGCCCTCCGCGCGCCAGCCGCTCGACCCAGTAGGTGAACCGGTCGGAGAGGTCTTCCGGCCCCACGATCAGCCCGGCCCGCACCAGCAACGCGCCCGGCCCGAAGAGCTGCTCGCAGGCCACCTTGGCGGGTCCGTAGTTGGCCGGGTCCGCCTCGTCGGCGTCGGCGGCCAGCGGCTCGAAGACGTTCTGGTCGGCGACGCCGAAGTCGCGGTAGACGCTGGCGGAGGAGATGAACGTCCAGTGCCCCACCCGGCCGGCCAGCTCGGTGACGGCCCGCCGTACGTGGCTCGGCTGGCGAGCGACGTCGACCACCAGGTCGAAGTCACCCCGCACCGCCGCGAGACCGTCGTCGAGACTCCGGTCCACCCGGACGAACTCGACATCGGCCGGCGGATCCCCCGCCATGCCGCGAGCCGCACACACCACCTCGTGACCGCGCTCGCGAGCCTGCCGCGCGATCTCCCTGGACAAGAACCTGGTACCGCCTAGAACAAGCGTCCGCATGCCCTCATCCTCGTCCACCCGGGGGCGAACCCCACAGCCGCTTCACTTCCAGCGCAAAACAGAACCGCCCCGCCGGAGGACTCCGGCGGGGCGGTTCGTGAAACGACCTAGCGGTCTCAGACCTCGAGCTCGGCGGTGAGGCCGCGCACCAGGTTGGGGTCGACCGGGACGCCAGGGCCCATGGTGGTCGAGAAGGTGACCTTCTTCAGGTAACGCCCCTTCGCCGCGGACGGCTTGAGACGCAGCACCTCGTCGAGGGCGGCGGCGTAGTTCTCGATCAGCTGACGCTCGTCGAAGGAGGTCTTGCCGATGATGAAGTGAAGGTTCGCCTGACGGTCGGTGCGGAACTCGATCTTTCCGCCCTTGATCTCGGTGACGGCCTTCGCCACGTCGGGGGTCACCGTGCCGGTCTTGGGGTTCGGCATCAGACCACGCGGGCCGAGGACGCGGCCGAGACGGCCGACCTTGCCCATGAGGTCCGGGGTGGCCACGACGGCGTCGAACTCGTTGAGCCGGTTGCCCTTGGCGATCTCGTCGATCAGCTCGTCGGCGCCGATGATGTCGGCGCCCGCCTCGCGGGCGGCCTCGGCACGGTCACCGGTCGCGAAGACCAGGACCCGGGCGGTCTTACCGGTGCCGTGCGGAAGGTTGACCGTGCCACGCACGATCTGGTCCGCCTTGCGAGGGTCGACGCCGAGGCGGAGGGCGACCTCCACGGTGGAGTCGAACTTGGTGGTGGCCGTGTCCTTGGCCAGCTTCGCGGCCTCGGCCGGCGAGTACAGCTTGTTGCGGTCGACCTTGGCCGCCGCGTCCTTGTGCGCCTTGCTGCGCTTCATGTGAATCTCCAGAAAGAGGAGTCTGTGGTGCCGGGCCAGCGCGTGGCCCTCCCACGGGGTCGGACAGGTCTTACTCGGCGACGGTGATGCCCATCGACCGGGCGGTGCCGGCGATGATCTTCTTGGCGGCCTCGATGTCGTTGGCATTGAGGTCGGGCATCTTGGTCTCGGCGATCTGGGTGAGCTGCTCCTGGGAGAGCTTGCCGACCTTGTCCTTGTGCGGGACCGCGCTGCCCTTGTCGATGCCGAGCGCCTTCAGGATGAGCCTGGGCGCGGGCGGCGTCTTGGTGACGAAGGTGAAGCTGCGGTCTTCGTAGATGGTGATCTCAACGGGGATGATGTTGCCCCGCTGGGCCTCCGTCGCAGCGTTGTACTGCTTGACGAAGTCCATGATGTTGACACCGTGCGGACCGAGGGCGGTACCGACGGGGGGCGCCGGGGTGGCCTGGCCAGCGGGAAGCTGGACCTTGACCAGAGCGGCAATCTTCTTCTTCGGAGGCATTTCCTACTCCGGGTCCTGATTGGGTGATGCAGTCCGTACCACGGATGTGGCCAGACATGTCGGAACCCCGCCCTTCGCGAGGGACGGGGACCGAACGACTTAGTGTATGTCAGATCTTGGAGACCTGGTTAAACGAAAGCTCGACCGGGGTCTCGCGACCGAAGATCGACACCAGCACCTTGAGCTTCTGCGACTCGGGGCTGATCTCGTTGACCGTCGCGGGAAGCGTGGCGAAGGGGCCGTCCATGACGGTGACCGACTCGCCGATCTCGAACTCGACCGAAGGGCCGGCGGCCTTGGCCTTGGCCTGCTTGACCTCGGCGCTCGGCTCGGGAGCCAGCAGCTTGGCGACGTCGTCGAGGCTCAGCGGGCTGGGCTTGTTGGACAGGCCGACGAAGCCGGTGACGCCCGGGGTGTTGCGGACGGCGGCCCAGGACTCGTCGGTCAGCTCCATGCGGACCAGGACGTAGCCGGGCAGCACGCGCTCGCGGACCGGGACCTTCTTGCCGCTCTTGAACTCGTCGCGGGTCTGCGTCGGCACCTCGGTCTGGAAGATGTAGTCCTCCATGTTGAGGGAGACGGTCCGGGTCTCGATGTTGGACTTCACCCGGTTCTCGTAACCCGCGTAGGAGTGGATGACGTACCACTCACCAGGCTGGCCGCGCAGCGACTGCTTGAACTCCTCGACGGGGTCGACCTCGACCTCTTCCTCGTCCTCGGCGTCAGCCTCGTCCTCGGAAACGGCGTCGGTCTCGTCCTCGGAAACGTCCTCGTCCGCATCCTCGGCGGAGAGCTCGGCGTCCTCGGTGGTCTCTTCCGAGACGGTCTCCTCGTCCCACTCTTCCCGGGACTCGTCGGCCGGCAATGAAGACTCGGACACGATGACTCTTCCTCTTCCGTCGAATGCGAATGTCGGCACCAGTTCGGTGCTGGGATCACTTCCCGCCGAAGATGCGCAGGACACCCTCACCGAAGAGCCAGTCGAGCCCGTAGACGATCCCGACCATGATCAGAACGAATACCAGAACGACCGTCGTGTAGGTGACGAGGTCTCTGCGTGTCGGCCAGATGACCTTACGGAGCTCGTTGACGACCTGCCGGTAGAAGAGCGCGGGAGTAGTCCTGGACTTCTTCTCACCACTCGGCTTGTCTGCGGTCTCGCCGCGAGTGTCGATCGCCACAGTCCTCACCTGAATCTGTCGTCGTATCCAGCACATCGCGGCGCGCTTTCACGCCTTCATGCGCGGACCGCAACTCGCAGGGCAAGAGGGACTCGAACCCCCAACCGCCGGTTTTGGAGACCGGAGCGCTACCAATTGCGCCATTGCCCTATGTCGTCAACCAGCCTACCCGGTTGCCGCCGCTGACCGAACCTTCGCGCGTCACGACATGCGAACGCTCAGCCGAGGCCAAAGTGTACGGGTGATTGACCGAAACGTCGAACCAGAACCTGATCGCCCTGCTCATCGGGCGCGGAGCCGCCTGTGAAAGCAGCCGAGCCGCCTGTGAAAGCCGCGGAGCCGCCTGTGAAAGCATGGGCGCATGTCCACCCGACCCCGTGTCTCAGCACGAATCTCCGCGATCTCGGAGTCCGCGACCCTGGCCGTGGACGCCAAGGCCAAGGCCATGAAGGCCGCAGGGCGGCCGGTCATCGGTTTCGGCGCCGGCGAGCCCGACTTCCCCACGCCCGGCTACATCGTCGAGGCGGCCGTCGCGGCGGCGCAGGATCCCAAGAACCACAAGTACACGCCGGCCGGCGGCCTGCCCGAGCTGAAGCAGGCGATCGCCGACAAGACGCGCCGCGACTCCGGCGTCGAGGTCACCGCCGACCAGGTGCTGGTCACCAACGGCGGCAAGCAGGCGGTCTACGAGGCCTTCGCGACGCTGCTCGACCCGGGCGACGAGGTGCTGGTGGTGGCCCCGTACTGGACCACCTACCCCGAGGCGATCAAGCTCGCCGGCGGCGTGCAGGTGGACGTGGTCACCGACGAGACCAGCGGCTACCTGGCCACGGTCGAGCAGCTCGAGGCGGCCCGCACCGAGCGCACCAAGGTGCTGCTGTTCGTCTCGCCCTCCAACCCGACCGGCGCGGTCTACTCGCGCGAGCAGGTCGAGGCGATCGGCCGCTGGGCCACCGAGCACGGGCTGTGGGTCGTCACCGACGAGATCTACGAGCACCTCGTGTACGGCGACGCCGAGTTCACCAGCATCGCGCACCACGTCCCGGCCGACCACGTGGTGATCCTGAACGGCGTGGCCAAGACCTACGCGATGACCGGCTGGCGGGTGGGCTGGCTGATCGGCCCGAAGGACGTCGTCAAGGCGGCCACCAACCTGCAGTCCCACGCCACCTCCAACGTCTCCAACGTGGCCCAGGTGGCCGCGCTGGCCGCGGTGAGGGGCGACCTGGACGCGGTCGAGGAGATGAAGACCGCCTTCGACCGCCGCCGCAGGACGATGGTCCGGATGCTCAACGAGATCCCGGGCGTGTTGTGCCCCGAGCCCGAGGGCGCCTTCTACGTCTACCCGTCGGTCAAGGCGCTGCTCGGCAAGGAGCTGCGCGGCCGCCGCCCGCAGACCAGCGCCGAGCTGGCCGAGCTGGTGCTGGAGGAGGCCGAGGTCGCGGTGGTGCCGGGCGAGGCGTTCGGCACGCCGGGCTACTTCCGGCTGTCCTACGCGCTGGGCGACGACGACCTGGCCGAGGGCGTCAGCCGGCTGGCCAAGCTGCTCTCCGAGGCCCGCTAGCCGCACGCGGTTTCGCGGACACGACGTGCGCCCCGGCCGGTCCATACCGGCCGGGGCGTTCGCGTGTCCGCCGGTCAGCCGGTCCGCTCCACTCCCCTGGCGACCTTGAGGAGCTCCTCCTTGACCGCGTCGGTGCCGCCCAGCTTGGCGGCGCGGTCGGGGCTCATCTTGATCTGGACCCACAGGTCGCCGAGCGGCCACACCACGGTCGGCGTCTGGAGCTCGCCGGTGACGCCGAGGTCGTGCAGGCTGCCGGTCTCGTGGACGCTGGCGATCCCGCCCTCGGCCGAGCCCACGTCGACCCGGTCGTCCATCTTCTCCAGGAGCTTCGCCGGGTCCTCGGTGGCCTTCCCCTCGAAGACGAAGACCTGGAGACCGTAGTAGCCCTGCGGGTGGCCCGGCTCGTCGTAGGTGGTCGAGTAGCTGGTGACGCCGAAGGTGTCCTTGACCGACCACCTCCCCCACCTGAGGTCGTCGGGCAGGTAGGTCAGCCGGATCCCGCCGAAGGCGCGGCCGTCGCCGAGGTCGCCGAGGTGCTGGGCCCGCTTCCGCGCGGAGTAGAGCTGGATCTCGGTGCCGGGCTTGACCAGGGTGCCGGCCGCCGGGTCCTGACTCGTGACCTCGCCGGGATCGGTGCGCAGGACCGGCTTGAGCCCGGCCTGCTCCAGCCTGGCGGACGCCTGCTCGGGGGGCATCTTGACGACGTCGGGGACGGCCACCTCGGTGACGACGCTGGCCGAGGTGGCGGCGTTCTTGCCCGCAGGCTCCGGTTCGACCAGGAGGAACGCCGCGCCCCCGCTGACGGCGACGACCACCAGGGCCGTGCCGACCGCCCGGGCGCGCAGCCGGCGGGCACGGCTGCCACGCCGTACCGCCGCGGCCAGGCCCGCGGGGCCGCGCACGTCCTCCACCTCCCGGCTCATCGCCTCGCGCAGCAGGTCTTCCACGGTGCTCATCGCAGTGCTCCTTCCAGGTCGAGGACGCGCTCGCGGAGGCGGGCGAGCCCCCGTGCGGCCTGGCTCTTCACGGTGCCGACCGAGCACCCGAGGTACGCGGCCGTGTCGGCTTCGGAACGGTCCTCCCAGTAGCGCAGCACCAGCACCGCGCGCATCCGCGGCGGCAGGCGGCGCAGCTCCCCGAGCAGGGAGTCGCGCAGGTCGGGATCGGCTCCGAGGGCGGGGGTGTCGGGCAGCCGGGCGAAGGTGATCTCCTGGATCACCCGGCGCCGGCGCGAGCGCGAGATGGCCGCGTTGACCACGACCCGGCGGGCGTACGCCTCGGGGTTGTCCTCGCGGATGCGTGCCCAGTGCCGGTAGACCTTCTCCAGCGCGTGCTGGACCAGGTCCTCGGCGTCGTGGACGGAAGCGCCGCAGACCAGGACCGCGGTCCGGAGCAGGGAGGTGCTTCTGGCAGCGACGAACTCATCGAAGGCCGCCTCGTCTTCATCGGTCATGGACTCCCCTTTCGCCCTCCCAACGCGGCCGCAGGGCATAAGGTTGAGAGGCAATATGGAACGACCGTTGCACACGTTGCCCAAGGCCCATCTGCACCTGCACTTCACCGGCTCGATGCGGCACTCCACGCTGATCGAGCTCGCCCGCGAGCAGGGCATCCACCTTCCCGACGCGCTGGAAGAGGACTGGCCGCCCAAGTTGCGGGCCACCGACGAGCGCGGCTGGTTCCGCTTCCAGCGGCTCTACGACATCGCCCGCTCGGTCCTGCGCCGCCCCGAGGACGTCTACCGGCTGCTGCGCGAGGCGGCCGAGGACGAGGCGGCCGAGGGGTCGCGCTGGCTGGAGATCCAGGTGGACCCGTCCGGCTACGCCCAGCGGTTCGGCGGGCTGACCGCCACGCTGGAGCTGGTCCTCGACGCCACCGAGCAGGCGGCGCGCGCGGCCGGGATCGGCATGGGCGTGATCGTCGCGGCCAACCGCACCCGGCACCCGCTCGACGCCCGCACCCTCGCCCGGCTGGCCACGCAGTACGTGGACAAGGGGGTGGTGGGGTTCGGGTTGTCGAACGACGAGCGGCGGGCGCAGGCGCGTGACTTCGAGGCGGCCTTCCGCATCGCCAGGCGGGGCGGGCTGCTGGCCGTACCGCACGGGGGTGAACTGCTCGGGCCGCGCAGCGTCGAGCAGTGCGTCGATGACCTGCGCGCCGACCGGGTGGGGCACGGCGTGCGGGCGGCGGAGTCGGCGCGGCTGATGGAACGGCTGGCCGACCGGCAGATCTGCTGCGAGGTCTGCCCGACCTCCAACATCGGCCTGGGCGTGGTCGAGCAGGCGGCCGACGTGCCGGTGCGGCGGCTGTTCGACGCCGGGGTGCCGCTGGCGCTCGGGGCCGACGACCCGCTGCTGTTCGGTGCGCGGCTGCTGCCGCAGTACGAGCTGGCCAGGCACGTGTACGGCTTCCGCGACGCGGAGCTGGCCGAGCTGGCGCGGCAGTCGATCAGGTCGTCGGCCGCGCCGGAGTCGATGCGCAAGCACGCGCTGAAGGAGATCGACGACTGGCTCGTCTCACCGCAGTGAGCGGGCGACCTCCAGGGCGCGGTCCCGGTCCTTGACGCCCTCCAGGCGGTGGCCGACCTCGCCCTCGCCCCACACGAGCGTCGCGTCGGCCACCCGGAGCGGCACCTCGCGGCCGTCCTGGCGGGTCAGGTAGGACAACACGTGCGGTTTGGCGATCCACCAGCCGCTGCCGCCGCCGATGGCGAGTTCCTCCGGCCAGTCGGCGCCGCCCATCCGCTTGAGGAACATCGGGCTGACCCCGCCGGCGAACTGGTCGAGCCGGACGCCGTCCGGCCAGGTCATGGTGACGATGCGGCCCCACTCGGCGACCCGGACCCGGGCGGGCGGGCCGAGCTCGGCGGGCAGGCGCAGCGGGAAGGGCGCGACGCGGCGGGCCTCTTCCAGGGTGGCCTCGCGCTCGGCCGGCAGGCTCGCGGTGGCGGTCGGGGTCCGGCCGGGGTCGCCGACGCGGATCTCCACGCCGGTGGAGCGCACCACCCAGATCGTCGCGGCGGCGGCCAGCGCGAGCACGACCGCGACGATCACCGCGATCAGTCCCCACCGGCGTCGCGCGGGCACGCGGCCGGCCGGGCGGGGCTCGGGCTCCGGCCGCTCCAGCCGGGCTCGTACGGCTGCCGCCGTCTCGGCGGGCGGCGGGGCGGGCACGTCGAGCAGGTCGCCGAGCGCGAGCAGCTCGGCCTCCAGGTCGCGATCGTCACGCGAGGTCATGGCCCACCTCCTCCCGCAACCGGGCCAGCCCGCGATGCGTGCGGGACTTGACGCTGCCCACCGGGCAGTCCAGCACCTGGGCGGTCTCGGCTTCGGACAACTGCAGGAAGTACCGGCACACCACGGCTTCGCGTTCCCGTTCCGGCAGCCGGCGCACCGCCTCCAGCAGGCGGGTGCGGCGGTCGGCGGCCACCGCGCTGCCCTCGGGGTCGTCGGGCGCGGTCACCGGGGCCTGGGCGCCGAGCCGTACGGTCAGGTCGGAGCGGCGGCCGCGCGAGCGGGTGAGGTTGTGGGTCTCGTTGGCGACGATGCGCAGCAACCACGGGCGGAAGGGCGCGTCGCGGCGGAAGCCGGCCAGGTGGCGGTAGGCCTTCACGAAGGCCTCCTGCACCACGTCCTCGGCCTCGTCGCCGGCGCCGAGCATGGCGGCGGTGCGATGGGCGAGCGCGCTGTAGCGGGCGACCAGCGCCTCGTAGGCGCCCAGGTCGCCGGCGAGCGAGCGGGCAACGGCCTCTTCGTCGTCCATGGCAGCGACAGGATTCCATCGCATGGGGCAGGCTTGGGGGAAGGGCTTTTGGTGAACCGGGGTCGGTCCCGGGCATTAGACTCTGGCAATCCGTGACCTCTCGCGAAGGACCGTAACGCATGTCTGGCTACGACCGCGTAGTACAACCGGCCGCCGGTGACGAGGCCTTGGAGAACCACCTGGGTGGCGACGAGGCCAAGAACTACCGGCAGTACGAGTTCGACATGGTCGCGCCGCACGTGGGCCGTTCGCTGCTGGAGATCGGCTCGGGCCTGGGGCACTTCGCCGAGCAGTTCCTGCCGCGCCTCGACCGGCTCGTGGTCAGCGACTTCGACCCCTACTGCGTGGAGCAGCTCCGCAAGCGCTTCGCCGACAACCCCGACGTGGGGGTGCTGCAGTTCGGGCTGCCGACCGACATCCCGCTGGAGGACAAGGTCGACACGGTCGTGATGATGAACGTTCTGGAGCACATCGAGGACGACGCCGAGGCGCTGCGCTCGCTGGCGCGCGTCACTCAGCCGGGCGGCCGGATCGTCATCTGGGTGCCGGGCTACATGCAGCTCTACGGCGACTTCGACCGCAAGGTCGGCCACGTGCAGCGGTACACGCCCAAGACGTTGCGTTCCACGGTCGCCAAGGCCGGACTCGACATCGACGTGCTCAAGCCGATCAACTTCCTGGGCGGCATCGCCTGGTGGGCGGCGGTGCGCCGGGGCGGCGTGGGCTACCCCGACCCGAGGCTGGTCAAGATCTACGACCGCACGGTGGTGCCCGCGACCCGGTTGATCGAGCGCTTCATCCGGCCGCCGTTCGGCCAGACGGTGTTCTGCGTGGCCCGCGTTCCTCACTGAATCGGACATCCGCCCTTCTGCCGGACCGACATTCCCGGTTAAATACCGGGAATGTTCGGAATTGTCCGCCCGTGCCGTCATCGCCTCTGCGGCAACCTCCATCGCGAGTGGATGTCCCACCTGTGCGGACTCTGCCTGACCCTGCGTGACGAGCACGGCCACCTCAGCCGGCTCGTCACCAACTACGACGGGCTGCTCATCTCGGTCCTCGTCGAGGCGCAGCGCCCCGAGGTCTCGCCCCGCCGACGCGCGATGGCCTGCGCGTTGCGCGGGTTCAAGGGCGCCGACGTGCTCAGCGCGCACGACGAGGGCGCGCGGCTGGCCGCGGCCGTCTCGCTCGTGCTGGCCGCCGCCAAGGCCCGCGACCACGCCGCCGACGGCGACGGCCGGCGGCTGGTCACCGCCTCGGCCGCGCGGATGGCCACGCGCTGGGACGCCGCCGGCGCGCGGGGCGGCTCGGCGGTCGGTTTCGACACCTCCGTGCTGACCGACGCCGTCGCACGGCAGGCCGCGCTCGAAGCCGACCCCACCCGCGGCCTGCTGGAGCTCACCGAACCCACCGAGACCGCGGTCGCCGCCGCCTTCGCGCACACCGCGGTCCTGGCCGGCAAGCCGCACAACGCCGCCGCGCTGGGCGACATCGGCCGCTTCTTCGGCCGGATCGTGCATCTCGTGGACGCCGCCGAGGACCTGGCCGAGGACCGCCGCCGCGGCGCCTTCAACCCGCTCCTGGCCACCGGCACCGGCCTGGCCGAGGCCCGGCGGCTGTGCGAGGACGCCTGCTACGGCATCGAGGTGGCCTTCGCCGAGCTCGACCTGGTCCGGCCCGCCCTGGCGCGCACGCTGCTGGTCCGCGAGGTGGCCCGCGCCGCCACCCACGCCATGGACGGCGCGGCGGGCATCCGGCACGTGGCCTCGGCCAAGCAGGAACAGGACCCGAACAAGCAGCAGAGCTCCCACTGCGACGGCATCTGCGACTGCTGCCAGTGCTGTGACTGCTGCAAGTGCTGCGGCGACTCCGACGGCGACGGCTGCTGCAACGGCTGCGACTGCGGGTGCAACTAGCGCGGAGATGCGGGTAGTCGCCTTCCGGCCCGAGAGGTAACGTCGGCGGGAGGACGCCATGAGCGAGTACGCCAAGGCAAGAGAGCTCGGCGAGCAAGCCAGGGAGAAGGAGTGGCGGCGGCCGAGCTTCGCCAAGCAACTGTTCCTCGGGGACTTCCAGCTCGGGCTGGTGCATCCGGCGCCCGCGCTGCCGGAGGAGGCGGCCAAGCGGGGTGAGGAGTTCGTCCGGGCGGTCCGCAGGTTCCTCGACACGAAGGTGGACCCGGCCCGCATCGAGCGGGAGGCGCTGGTGCCCGACGAGGTGGTCCGCGGGCTGGCCGAGCTCGGCGCCTTCGGGATCACCACGAGCGAGGAGTACGGCGGGCTCGGCCTGCCGTACCTCTACTACTGCCGGGCGCTGATGCTGGTCGGCTCCTACAGCCCGGCGCTGGCGACCATGCTCTCCGCGCACCAGTCGATCGGCGTGCCGCAGCCGCTGAAGCTGTTCGGCACCGAGGAGCAGAAGCGGGAGTTCCTGCCCCGCTGCGCCCGCGGCGAGATCTCGGCGTTCCTGCTGACCGAGCCGGACGTCGGCTCCGACCCGGCGCGGCTGTCCACCACGGCGGTGCGCGACGGCGACGACTACGTCCTCAACGGCGTCAAGCTGTGGACGACCAACGGCGTGATCGCCGACCTGCTGGTCGTGATGGCCCGCACCGGCGAGCGGATCAGCGCCTTCGTGGTCGAGGCCGGCTCCCCCGGCATCACCGTGCAGCGGCGCAACCAGTTCATGGGCCTGCGCGGCATCGAGAACGGCGTGACCACCTTCGAGGACGTGCGCGTGCCGGCGCGCAACCTGATCGGCCGCGAGGGCGACGGCCTGCGCATCGCCTTGACCACGCTCAACACCGGGCGGCTGGCGCTCCCGGCGACCTGCGCGGGCAACGCGAAGTGGGCGGTCAAGGTCGCCCGCGAGTGGAGCACGGCCCGCGTGCAATGGGGACGCCAGGTCGGCGAGCACGAGGCGGTCGCCAAGAAGATCGCCTTCATCGCGGCCACCGCCTACGCCCTGGAGGCGATCTGCGAGCTGACCAGCCGGATGGCCGACGACGCAGCCAACGACATCCGGATCGAGGCGGCGCTGGCCAAGCTCTACGCCAGCGAGATGGCGTGGCAGGCGGTGGACGAGCTGGTCCAGATCAGGGGCGGGCGCGGTTACGAGACCGCCGAGTCGCTGGCGGCGCGCGGCGAGCGGGGCGTGCCGGCCGAGCAGATCCTGCGCGACCTGCGGATCAACCGCATCTTCGAGGGCTCCTCGGAGATCATGAAGCTGCTCATCACCCGCGAGGCCGTGGACGCGCACCTGGCCGCCGCTGGCGAGCTGATCCAGCCGGACGCCGGCCGGCAGGAGCGGGCCCGCGCGCTCAAGCGGGCCGGCGCCTTCTACGCGCGCTGGCTGCCGTCCCTGCTCACCGGCGCGGGCCAGTTGCCCACCGGGTACGGCGACTTCGGGCCGCTCGCCCGGCACCTGCGGTTCGTGGAGCGGACCAGTCGCAAGCTGGCCCGGTCCACCTTCTACGGGATGTCGCGCTGGCAGGGGCGGCTGGAGCACCGGCAGGGCTTCCTCGGGCGGGTCGTCGACATCGGGGCCGAGCTGTTCGCCATGACAGCGGTCATCGTCAAGGCCGAGGAGGACGCCCGCGAGCTGGGCCGCCGGCCGTACGAGCTGGCGGACACCTTCTGCTTCCAGGCCCGGCGCCGGGTGGACGCGCTGCTCGCCCGGCTGTGGGACAACAGCGACAAGCAGGAGGTACGGCTCGCGCGGTACGTGCTGGAGGGCCGTTACGCCTTCCTGGAGGAGGGCATTCTCGACCCCTCCACGGACGGCCCGTGGATCGGCGCGCCGACCGGCGGGGAGAACGTGCGGCGATCCGTCACGTAAGTGGCGGTCTAGACCGGTTTTGCTCTTCCGTTTTCAAACCGATATGCACCGGTATAGACCGCGTGTTGGACAGCGGCCTACGCTGACGCAAACGCGTGGAGCAGTGGCTCTCGCGACCCCATCCCTGGGCGGCTTCCCGCGGTGGTATAGACCAGACGCGCGCCCGACGAGAAGGCGGTTTAGACGGTGAACAAGAAGTTCGTAGGCGGGGCCGCTCTGGCCCTCGCCGCAGTGCTCACCCTCGCCAGCTGCGGCTCCGGCTCCGGCTCCGGAACCGCCCCGGCGGGCGGCGGCGAGACCAAGGCCGCGGGCGGCGAGCCCGTGACCCTGAGCCTGGTGGCGGCCGAGTACGGCGACGGCCCGGGCGCGCCCAACTCCAGCGAGACCTTCTGGAAGGGCATCTCCGAGTCCTTCACCAAGGCCAACCCGAACATCAAGGTCGACGTCAAGGTCCTGAGCTGGACCGGCATCGACGACGCGGTCGCCACCCTGATCCAGAACGGTCAGGTCCCCGACATCCTGCAGCTCGGCGGCTACGCCGGCTACGTCAAGGAGGGGCTGCTCTACCCGATCGACGACGTCATGTCGCCGAACGTCAAGAGCGACATCCTGCCCAGCTTCGCCAAGCTCGGCGAGGCCGACGGCAAGATGTACGGCGTGCCGTTCATCTCCTCGGCGCGCGCGCTGTTCTACAACAAGGAGCTCTTCGAGAAGGCCGGCATCGCCGAGCCGCCGAAGACCTGGGACGAGCTGAAGGCCGCGGCCGAGAAGCTCAAGGCCGCCGGCGTCAGCCAGCCGTACGGTCTCCCGCTGGGCCAGGAGGAGGCGCAGGCCGAGTCCTTCCTGTGGATGATGGGCAACGGCGGCGGCTACACCGACGCCTCCGGCAAGTGGGCCATCAACTCCGCGCAGAACAAGGAGGCCTTCACCTTCCTGAAGGGCCTCGTGGACGCCGGGCTCACCACCCCGAACCCCGGCACCAAGAACCGCAAGGACGTGTGGGCCGACTTCGCCGCCGGCAAGATCGGCATGGTCAACGGCGGACCCATGGCGATGCCCGGCTTCGACAAGGGCGCCGTCAACGGCAAGTACGGCGTGACCGTGACCCCCGGCAAGTCCGGCCCGCTGACCACCACCCTCGGTGTCGCGGACTGGATGATGGCCTTCAACAAGAACGGCCACAAGGAAGAGATCAAGAAGTTCTTCGACTTCTTCTACGGCACCCCCGACGCCTCCAAGAAGATCATCGACACCTACAAGTTCACGCCGGTGACGCAGTCCGCGGCCACCGCGCTGAGCAGCGACGAGAAGCTCAAGCCCTTCCTCGACGTGCTCCCGAACGCCACCTTCTACCCCTTCACCGACCCCAAGTGGGAAGAGGTCAAGACCCAGACCCAGCAGACGATCGGCAACATCGTCAAGGACCCGAACGGGACCCTGGACAACCTGCAGAAGATCGCCGACGGTAGCTGACCCTGGTGAAGGTACGGCAGGCGGAGGCACGACTCCGCCTGCCGTGCCTTCTCGCACGAAGGAAGCAGAATGATGCAGCGTAGAGCGAAGGGGTTGCGCGCCCTCGAGCCCCTGGCCTGGGTCGGACCGGCGGTCGTGCTGATCGCGCTGGTCGTCATCTGGCCGATCATCGAAATGGTCAGGTCGTCCTTCCTGAAGATCAGCAAGTTCGGTGTGGTCTCGGGCGGCAACGGCACGAAGAACTACGAGAAGCTGTTCGACGACCCCAACTTCTGGCCGATCATGGGGCGCAGCGTGGTCTGGGTCGTGGCCGTCGTCAGCCTCACCGTGCTCGTCTCGCTGGCTCTCGCCCAGCTCTTCAACCAGCGCTTCCCCGGCCGCAAGGTGGCCCGCTGGGCGCTCATCGCGCCGTGGGCGGCCTCGGTGCTGATGACCTCGATCATCTTCCGCTGGATGCTCGACCCCGAGGTCGGGCTGATCAACATCATCCGCGTCAAGCTCGGCTTCCTGCCCGCGATGGGCGGCGCCGAGGCCGACCTGCTCGGCGACCCCTCGACGGCGATGCCGTGGCTGATCTTCGTCGCGGTTTTCGTCTCGGTGCCCTTCACCACCTACGCGCTGATCGCCGGCCTGGCCACGATCCCCTCGGACATCTACGAGGCCGCGCGCATGGACGGGGCGAGCAAGCCGCGCATCTACTGGTCGATCACGCTGCCGCTGCTGCGCCCGGCGCTCACCGTGGCGGCGCTGATCAACGTCATGAACGTCTTCAACAGCTTCCCGATCATCTGGTCGATGACCGGCGGCGGGCCCAGCTACCAGACGGCGACCTCGACGATCTTCATGTACGTGCTCAAGGGCTCCGACCTGGGCGAGTCGGCCGCGATGTCGGTGGTCAACTTCGGCATGGTGATCGTGCTGACCGTCATCTTCCTGAAGGTCTCCAAGTGGAAGACGGAGGTCGCGTGATGGCCCACGCGCTGAGCCACCGCCCGCGGCGGCAACTGCCCAAGATCAAGACGGTGATCGTCGCCGCGGTCGCCTACGTGATCGCGCTGATCTTCATCTTCCCGTACGTGATCATGTTGCTCACCTCGCTGCGCTCCCAGGAGTCGCTGCGCGAGGCGACGATCCTGCCCCCGGTGTGGGAGTGGGGCAACCTGACCGACTTCTTCACCAGCGGCCTGGTCGACAACCTCGTCGTCACCCTCCAGGTGGCCGGCGGCTCGACCGTGCTGGTGCTGCTGGTGGCCCTGCCCGCGGCCTACTACACCGCGCGGCACAACTTCCGCTTCCGCACCGGCTTCCTGATCCTGGTGCTGATCACCCAGATGTTCCAGCCGACCGCGATGCTCGTCGGCATCTACCGGGAGTTCTTCCAGTTCGGGCTGGTCGACTCGGTGTGGTCGCTGATCCTGGTCAACGGCGGGTTCAACCTGGCGTTCGCGGTCTGGATCCTGAACGCCTACTTCTCCTCCATCCCGCGCGAGCTGGAGGAGGCCGCCTTCATCGACGGCAACGGGCGCTTCGGCGCGCTGTTCCGGGTGACGCTCCCGCTGGCGATGCCGGGCGTCATCACCGCGCTCATCTTCACCTTCATCGCCGCGTGGAACGAGTTCGTGGTCGCCCTCGTCCTGGCCACCTCGAAGGAGAACCAGCCGCTGACCGTGGCGCTGAACTCCTTCATCGGTCAGTACCAGGTGGACTGGCAGCACCTGTTCGCCGGCTCGGTGATCGCCACCATTCCGGTGATCATCCTCTTCGCGCTCATCGAGCGGAAGGTCGTCGGCGGGCTGACCGCGGGCTCCATCAAGTAGAAGAGGGGCCCCCTGGATCAGGGGGCCCCTCTTCTTTTGCTTTCTAAAGGCGCTCGATGATGGTGACGTTGGCCTGGCCGCCGCCCTCGCACATCGTCTGCAGGCCGTAGCGTCCGCCGGTGCGCTCCAACTCGTGCAGCAGCTTGGTCATCAGGATCGCGCCGGTGGCGCCCAGCGGGTGGCCCAGCGCGATGGCGCCGCCGTTCGGGTTGACCTTGGCCGGGTCGGCGCCCAGCTCCTTGATCCAGGCCAGCGGGACCTGCGCGAAAGCCTCGTTGATCTCGGTGACGTCGATGTCGCCGATGCTCAGGCCCGCCTTGCTCAGCGCCCGCTGGGTGGCGGGGATGGGCGCGGTGAGCATGTAGACCGGGTCGTCGCCCATCAGCGCGAGCTGCACGATCCGGGCCCGCGGGGTCAGGTTGTGCTCGCGCACCGCCTGCTCCGAGGCGATCAGCACCGCGCCGGAGCCGTCGGAGATCTGCGAGGCGGTCGCCGCGGTGATGTGCGTGCGGTTGGGGACGGGCTGGAGCTCGGCCATCTTCTCCAGCGTGCTGTCCGGGCGGGGGCCCTCGTCGTCCTCGACGCCGTTGATCGGGGCGATCTGGTCCTTGAAGTAGCCGTTGGCGATCGCCTTGGCGGCGCGCTGGTGGCTCTCGTAGGCGAAGCGCTCCAGCTCGGGGCGCTCCAGGCCCCACTTCTGGCTCATCAGGTCCGCGCCGCGGAACTGGGAGATCTCCTGCTTGCCGTACCGCTCCACCCAGCCGTCACCGAACGGGAAGGGCATGCCCTTCTCCAGCGCGGCGGTGATCGAGGAGCCCATGGGGACGATGCTCATCGACTCCACGCCCGCCGCCACCACCAGGTCCTGGGTGCCGGACAGGACACCCTGGGCGGCGAAGTGGATCGACTGCTGCGAGGAACCGCACTGCCGGTCGATGGTCACACCGGCGGTCGTCTCGGGCAGGCCGGCCGACAGCCAGGCGTTGCGCGCGATGTCCATGCTCTGCGGGCCGAACTGCATGACGCAGCCCATGATGACGTCCTCGACCGCGGCCGGGTCGACGCCGGTGCGGTCCATGAGCGCCTTCAGCGTGTGAGCGGCGAGGTCGACCGGGTGGACGGTGGACAGCCCGCCCTTCTTCTTGCCGACCGGGGTACGGACCGCTCCGACGATGTACGCCTCTGCCACGATGCCTCCAGAACTTCATTCGGTAAGTGGCAGCCTACACTCCCCCAGAGCGACGTTCTAGTTGCGCACGGGCCTCGGCCCCGCGGGTCAGTCGATGCGGAAGCGCCAGCGGTCGACGGCGATGCCCTGGAAGCGCTCGGCCAGGGCCAGCGCGACCTCCCGGTCCTCCAGCTCGATGCGGCAGGGCTCGGAGCTGTACGGCTCGAGCGTACGGCCCGCCGGCGAGGGGTCGGCGGCCGGGATCAGCACGGCGTCCTTGTACTCCACGACGCCGTAGTCGCGGTCCTCGGCCTCGCCGAGCAGCTCTTCCAGTTCCTCGGGCTGGGGGCGGACCGGGAGCAGGACCAGGAACTTCTCGTCCTCGTCGGCCGGATCCACCACCTCGCCGCGGCAGACCGTCAGGCCCTCCAGCCGCAGGGCCAGGCCCTCGGCCAGGTAGCGGTCGAAGAAGTCCAGCGGGAGCGGGCCCTCGGCCTCGACCCGGCAGGCCCACGGGGTGTCGAACTCGCCGCCGGTCAGCTCCGGCTCGACCTCGACCGGGGCGTGGATGCGGCAGTCGGCGGCCAGGATGTCGTCGCGGTCCTGCCTGGCTTCGGGGTCGGCCAGGAGGATCAGGGCCAGGAGCTGCGATTTTTCCGGCTTTTTCGGAAATATCGCAGTAGGGCCGGTCTTGATACGTCGTTTCGCCAACCAGCCCATGCCGGCCTCTCCCTCACGACCTATAAGAGCTCGTCATCGTCGCGTAGACGATGATGTTGTCCGTGTAGTGCCCGGTCTTCCTGTTGTACGTGCCGCCGCAGGTGATCAGGTGCAGTTGCGCGTTCTCCTGATCCCCGTACACGCGTTCCGTCGGGAACACCGTCTTGCCGATCTGCTCCACGCCGCCCACCGTGAACACCGCGGTGGTGCCGTCGTAGCGCTGCACCTCGATGATGTCACCGTTGCGGATCTCCCCGACCCGGCTGAACACCGCGCTCTTCGTCCTGGTGTCCTTGTGGCCCAGCATCACCGCCGGGCCGTTCTGCCCGGCGGTCGGACCGTGCCGGTACCAGCCCACCAGGTTCGTGTTGTCGGCCGGCGGGGTCTCGATCGCGCCGTTCTTGTCGATGCCGACGTCGCGGATCGGGGCGTTCACGCCCAGCCGCTTGATGATCAGACGCTTGGGCGTGCTCGGCTGCATCGGCGGTGCGGGCACCACCTGCGGCAGCGGCGGCGGGGCCGTGGGCGGGGCCGACCACAACACCTGCTTCGCCGGGCCCTGGCCCTCGGCCTGGGGCTGCGGCTGGGCGTCCACGCTCAGCGAGTCGCGCTCGCTGGCCAGGCCGTACTCCGCCGGGTTCATCACCATGATCAGAAGCCCGACGACCACCGTCACCACGCCCAGGACCGCCGCGAAGATCAGCGTCGACCTGAGTACCTTGCTGCTGGTCTCCACGGTCACCCTCGGACGCTACGGCGACGCCGCATCATCAGCCCACCGACCCCGGCCGCCAGGATCATCGCGGTGCCCGCCATCACGAAGTTCCGCCCATCCGGCCCCATCTCCCCACCGCCACCGGTCTCGGCCCCAGCCTTCGGCGTCTTGGTGACCTTCCCGATCGGCGTCTTCGGCGTCTCCGTCACCACCACGGTCTTGGTCGTGGTGGGGCGGGGGGTGGTCGGGGTGGGGGTTGGCGTAGGGGTCGGGTTGTTCCCGGTGGCCGCGGCGACGGTGAAGGTCCAGGTCTTCGGGTTGGCGGTCTGGACCTCGCACTGGATCTTGGGCTCCGTGCCGCCTGTCGAATTCGCGCCGAAGTTCACCGCACCCGCCTTCATCGTGGCGGTGCCGGCGGCGCTGGCCGTGGACTTCAGGTCGATTCCAGCGGCGGGAAGCGTGATCGGCTGGTTGGCGGTGACGGTGCCCGTCGTGCCATCTCCTGTAGCCGACGTGAGTCCCGTGATGCCGGTCAGCGTCGCATAGGCGAAGATCTTGGCACCCAACGTGCCGGTCGCCGGGCCCTTCAGCTCCTTGCCTGCCGTGTAGGTGCCCTTCCACTTGATCGTGAACTGGGAACCGACCTTGGCGTCCGTCGGAGCAGTCAGCTCGACCTTGATCTGGACGTTCTGGACGTCACTAGCGGTCGGGCCGGTGCACTTGTAGTCGATGACGTCGGTGCCCGTCCCTCCGCCTCCGCCGCCGGAAGTGGTGGTGATCAGGTTGGTCGGAGTGGCGCTGGTGACGTTGCAGGTCGTCTCTTCCTCCGCGGTCCCGGTCGCCGCCACAGTGCGCAGCATGACGCCCAGCGTGCCTGCCGCAGGCGGCGCGACGGTTACGGTCGCGCCGGACGGCGTCACCGTCTCACTCTTCTGAGGGACCGTGATGTTGGCATTGGCTGAGGCGGCGGTGGTGAGGGTCATGTTCTGGTCGATGGCAAGGGCGGCGGGCGTGCCGCCGGTCACCGTGAGGTCGCCCTCGATCTCGATCTTCGTCTGTGCCGCGAGTTCCTTGGTCGGCTTGAGGGAGACGAAGTCCCACTTCACCGGGAAACTCGTCGTCGCGCTGGCCACCGCATCCGGAGTAGTGATCTTCGCCTGCACGTTGGTGGTGCCGGCGAAGGCCCCGCCGGTGCAGGTGAAGTTGATGGTCATCGTCTGGTCGACCGCAGCGTGCGCCGCTTGAGCCGTGCCGAGCACAGTCAGAACGGAGCCCGTCAGAACCACCATCGCGCCCAAGGCGGAACTCTTGCGGGCGAAGCGGCGAAGCCACGCCTTGGACGTCAACACTGTCAATCTCCGTTTCAGCACAGATGACCGGTTCAACAGGCGATCCAGGATTCCAGTCGTGGGTCACAGTTAGGTTGAGATCCTACGAACTGTCCCTGGGAATTGCCCGGAAACCGCAAAAACCGTCACAAGGTCACCAGATGTACCCGGCATCAACCTTTCTTCAGTGACAACGTCGCGTAAACGATGATGTTGTCCGTGTAGCTGTGGTCGGCGGCGTTGTACACGCCGCCGCAGGTGATCAGCCGGAGCTGCGAGTCGGAGGTGTTCCCGTAGACCCGGTCGGTCGGGAAGGACGACTTGCTGACCTGCTCGATCCCGCTGACGGTGAAGCGCACGACCTTGCCGTCGGAACGCGACACGTAGATGTTGTCGCCCTTGGACAGTTCCCGCAGCCGGTTGAAGACCGCGGCGCCCTTGCGGGTGTTGACGTGGCCGTTGATGATCGCGGGGCCGACCGCGCCGGGGACCGGGCTGAAGCGGTACCAGGCGGTGAGGTTCGGCTTGGCGAGCGAGGGCACGCCGAGGTCGCCCTTCTCGTTCACGCTGACCCGGCCGACGGGCGCGTTGACCTTGATCTTGGGGATGCGGATCCGGAGCGGACGCACCTTGCCCCGCGCGGTGGTGGCGAAGGGCTTGGTGATCTTCTTCGGGTCCGCGGCAGGCGGCGGCGGCGCCTGGAGCTGGGCGGCGGTCAGCGGGAGCGGCTGGCCGTCCGTGCCGAGCCCGCCCGGGCCGACCGACGCCGGGAGCTGGAAGGCGCCCGCGTTCTGGACGTCGACCTTGACCACGCCCTGCGCAGCCAGGGGCGAGACCCGCGAACCGTCGTCCACCGGCGGCACGAGCATCAGGAGCCCGGCCATGATCGCGCCGACACCGGCCAGCGAACCGGCCACCATCAGGCCGGGAAGCAGCTTCTTGCTCATGCCTGGATCCCCTTCGGGAGCGCCACGCGGCGCCGTCGCATCATCAGTCCGCCTGCCGTACTGCCGACCAGGAGCACGCTCCCGCCCAGGAGCAGGTAGTACGGCTCGCTGCCCGGATCGGGCGCCTCACCCGAGGCCACGCCGCCCTTGGGGGTCTTGAGCACCTGGGCCTTGACGTAGGTGGTCTTGGTGGGCGTTGGCGTGGGCGTCGGGGTGGTGGTCGTCGTCGTCCCCTGCCGCTGCCCGACCGCCCGCTCGGGGAGCTGGATGATCGGGTACGGGTTCTGGTGGTGATCGTGGTCGTCGTCGTCGGGGTTGCCCGGGTTGGTGGGCGGGTCATCCGTCTCGGTGGGAGGCGGGGTGGTCGTGCTGGTGGGGGGCGGGGTCGTAGTGGTGGTGGGCGACGGGCTCGGCTTGGTGATGGTCACTTCCATCTCGTCCGGACCGCTCTGCAGCGTGCAGGTCGCCTGGTTGTACTCCGGCGGGTTGAGCATCTTGCCGGTGCGCACCCGGAAGGCGTCGACGTAGGCCTTCTTGTCCTCGGTGTTGATGACCTCGACCGTGTGCTGCCCGTAGGCGAGCACGGGAGACTCCCAGAGCACTTCCTTGCTCTTGGTCCCGGTCATCTCGATGCCGTTCCGGTCGCGACCCGGCTTCACCAGCGAGTCGGTCACCGGCTGGCCGTCAAGGAGGACCCGCACGTCGCCGAGGTCGCGCTCGCGACGCCCGACGTAGGCGACCTGGGTGCCGACGAAGGTGAACTTGGAGATCGCGTCCTTCGTCGAGGTCGTGTGCAGGTCGTTGAGGTGGTCGCCGAACTCCTCTTCGGTGTGCTCGCGCACCCATCCGCCGGTGTAGGTGATGTCGGGCCGGTGGTTGTTCACCACGACCTCGCCCTCGGCGGGGGTGAACTTGACCTTGAGCCCGTCGAGCTTGATCCGGATCGTGCCGTCGCGCTCCACCGAGCCCGCGTCGGACAGGCCGGACGGGGTCTCCAGGTAGTTGCCCGGCTCGAGCTGAGGCTGGGGCACACCGCCCTTGGGGTAGAGCCTGCCGTTCCAGGCGCCGCTGATGTTGACGGCCGCTTCGAGGCTCAGGATCGAACCTGCCGCGAAGTAGCCGGGAGAGCCGAAGCGGCGGACCGCGTCGTAGGTGAGCTTGTACTCCACCGCCAGCCGCGGACCGGGGCTGCCGGCCAGGACCTTCGGAGTGACCAGAGCCTCGACGGGGACCCCGATACTTCCGGCGACGCCGCCGGTACAGAGGTAGCGGGCGACGATGCCCACTTCCGCGGACTGCGCCGAGGACGCCGTGGTGGCGACCAGCGCGGTAGCCGCGGAAAGCCCGACTGCGGAGGCGGCCAATGCCAGACGCATGCGACTCACGGAACACTCCGATCACACCAGTAAACCAAAGGTAGATCTTAGAGGCCGAAACGAAACCAAACAGGACCCTCTCCACGACTTGTGATGAACCCGTGTCTCGGCCCAGGAAGCACCAGAACGATATTCTGAACCGACTGATCCCAGCCTGGAGGCGAGCGATGCGGAGAGACCTCTTCGAGGAAGAGCACCTGCTGTTCAGGGAGACCGTGCGGGAGTTCATGGCGCGCGAGGTCACCCCTCACCACGACCAGTGGGAGAAGGACGGCATCATCCCGCGCGAGGTGTGGAAGAAGGCCGGCGAGGTCGGGATGTTCGGGTTCTCGGTGCCCGAGGAGTACGGCGGGGCCGGGATCACCGACTTCCGCTACAACACGGTGATCATCGAGGAGATCATCCGGAGTGGCGCCTCGGGTCTGGGCTGGGGGCTGCACAACGACGTGGTCGCGCCGTACCTGGTGGAGCTGACCGACGAGGAGCAGAAGCAGCGGTGGCTGCCGGGCTTCGCCAGCGGCGAGCTGATCACGGCGATCGCGATGACGGAGCCGGGTGCGGGCAGCGACCTGCAGGGGGTCAGGACGACGGCGATCCGCGACGGGGACCACTACGTGGTCAACGGCCAGAAGACCTTCATCACCAACGGCATCAACTCCGACCTGGTCGTCGTGGTCGCCAAGACCGATCCGGCGGAGGGCGCGCGGGGCATCACGCTGCTGGTGGTGGAGCGCGGGATGGAGGGTTTCACCCGGGGCCGCAACCTGGAGAAGGTCGGGCTGAAGGCGCAGGACACCGCGGAGTTGTTCTTCGAGAACGTCCGGGTGCCGGTGGCCAACCGGCTGGGCCCGAACGAGGGCGAGGGCTTCTTCCATCTGATGAACAACCTGCCGCAGGAGCGGTTGTCGATCGCGGTGGTCGCGGTGGCGGCGGCCGAGGCGGTGCTGGAGATGACGCTGGAGTACTGCCGGACCCGGCAGACCTTCGGCCGCACGCTCGGCAAGTTCCAGAACACCCGGTTCGTGCTGGCCGAGCTGGCCACCGAGGTGGAGATCGCCCGGCACTACGTGGACAAGTGCATCGTGGCGCTCAACGCCAAGGAGCTCACGGTGGTGGACGCGGCCAAGGCCAAGTGGTGGACCACGGAGCTGCAGAACAAGGTCATCGACCGCTGCCTGCAACTGCACGGCGGTTACGGCTACATGCTGGAGTACCCGGTGGCCAAGGCGTGGCTGGACGGCCGGGTCCAGACCATCTACGGCGGGACGACGGAGATCATGAAGGAGATCATCGGCCGGTCCCTGAACCTCTGACCGCCACCTGCAGGCCGCTGCCCCGAAATCTCTGACCCCCGACAGCAGGCCGCCGCGCCGGATTCTCTGACAAACTGGAGAATATGGACGGCGGCCTGATCCTCCTGGTTTTCCTGGCCTTACTGTTCGCCTGGGGCCTCAACCGCGTGCGGCGGGCCCTGCGGCTGGGCCCGGTCGGCTACGCGGGCGTGATGATCGTCTTCATCATCGCCATGCTGCTGATCTGGGGCCAGACGCTTCGAGGATGACCCCGGCCACCAGCGCGGGATCGTCGCTCATCGGCACGTGCCCGCAGCCCTTGAGCAGCTTGACCCGCTGCCCGGACCACTTGGCCGCCCGTACGGCCTGGCGGCGCAGCAGCAGCCGGTCGTGCTCGCCCCACGCGATGGTGATCGGCGACTTCGGCGGCGCGGGCGGCAGCAGCCCGCCGAAGGAGGCGAGCGTCCGGTCGAAGCCGGTCGACTCCGCGAGCGCCTGCGTGGCCTCGGCCAGCGCGGTGGGCGTGAGCCGGGCGGGATGCGCGACCAACAGCCCAGACGACAATGCCCGTCCCGCCGGGTTCTCGGCCAGCCGGCCGGCGAGCCGGGGGTCGGTGGATCGGGCCGAGGCGCGCATCGCCCGCAGCACCGACTGCGCCCACACCAGTTCGGCGCGCGACCAGAACCCGGCCGGCGACAGGGCGGTAGCCGTACTGACTCCACCCCTGGAGGCCAGCTCCAGCGCGATGTAGCCGCCGAGCGAGTTGCCCGCCACGTGCGGCTCGCGGACGCCGAGCAGCGCGCAGAAGGATTCGACCGCGTCGGCCAGGCTCTCGGCGGTGTACGGCACGCCCGCCGGCAACCCGGGCGAGCGCCCGAACCCCGGCAGGTCGACCGCGATGACGTCGTGGTGCTCGGCGAGCCGGTCGAGGACCGGCCGCCAGGCCTGCCAGTGGTGGCCGATGCCGTGGACGAGGATCAGCGCCGGTCCGGATCCGCGGCGCTCGAATGCCAGCTCCATGCCGTCGAGTGAACCACTCAGCGGCTACGGGTGGGAATCTCGAACCAGACGGCTTTGCCTTCCTTGGTCGGACGCGAGCCCCAACGCTTGGCGAGCTGGTCGACGAGGTAGAGGCCGCGCCCGCCCTCGTCGTTCTCCCCCGCGCTGCGGATGCGCGGCAGGCGGAGGTCCTGGTCGAAGACCTCGACCCACACCGATTCCTCGCCGCGCCGGATGCGGAGGGTGAACTCCTTCTCGCCGATGGCCTCCTCCTCGAAGCCGGGCACGTCCCACGACTCCTCGAAGGGCAGCGGCGGGCCTTCCATGACCAGTTCGCGGCGCGGGATGCTGGCGCTGGCGGCGTGGAGCACGACGTTGGTGACGACCTCGGAGACCAGGAGGCAGGCCAGCTCGGCGCGCTCCTCGGGGACGTTCCACTCGGTGAAGGCGTCGGCGGCCATCCGCCGCGCCTCGCCGACCATGATCGGCTGGGCGGGGAAGGTGCGCTGCTCGACGTGCAGGTCAGTGTCGCTGGAGCGGATCACCAGGATCGCCATGTCGTCGTCGATCTCGCCGGGCACGGCGATGGTGGCAGCGTCGGCGATCCGCTCGACCGGGGCGTCGGCGACCTTGGCGAGCTGCTCGCAGAGCACGCCCAGCGTCTCCTCGTCGCTCGGCATGCGGCCGCCGGACTCGCGGCCGGGACGGCGGTCCACCAGGCCGTCGGTGTAGAGCAGCAGCGCCGAGCCGGACGGCAGGGTGAGCGTCTCCTCCTTGTAGACCAGGTCGGCGTGCATGCCCTTGGCGCGGACGCCGAGCGGCTGGCCGACCTCCTTGATCTCCAGCTCCTCGCAGGCGCCGTCGCGCAGCACGAGCGGCGGGGCGTGCCCGGCGTTGGCGAAGGACAGCTCGCGCGACCAGGCGTCGTAGACGAGGTACTGGCAGGTCACGATCGGCGGGACGCTGATCTCGGCGCCGCTCTCGTCGTACTCCGGGGTGGAGATGACCCGGGTCCACTCGTCCAGCTTGGCCAGGATGTCGGCCGGCGGCTTGTCGTCCTGGGCGAACGCGCGCAGCGCGGCGCGGAGCTGCCCCATGATCGCCGCGGCCTTGGCGCCACGGCCCTCGACGTCGCCGATGACGATGCCGACCCGGCCCGCCGAGAGCGGGATCACGTCGTACCAGTCGCCGCCCACCTGGGTCTGGATGCCCTGCCCGTGCGAGGCCAGCGGCGCGGCCGGGTAGTAGCGGACGGCGATGTCGAGGCCGTCGAGCTGCGGCAGGGCGCGGGGCAGCAGGTGCTTCTGGAAGGACTCGGCGGTGTGCCGCTCCTCCTCGAACAGCAGCGCGTTGTCGATGGCCAGCGCCACGCGGGTGGCGATGGCGCCGACGAAGTCGCGGTCGAAGGCGTCGTAGTGGGGGCTGCGCCGGTCGGTGAGGTTGGACAGGCCGAGGTACATCAGGCCGAGCGTCTCGCCGCGCACGCACAGCGGGGCCACGATCGCCGAGGTCATCCCGACCTCGCCGCAGAGCCGGGCGCTGCCCTCGCCGGGGCTGGGGAAGCTGCTGGAGGCGAAGTCCTCGACCAAGATGGTCTCCTGGCGGCGCATCGCGGTGTCGGCGTAGTGGCCGGCCTGGTAGCTGATCTCGGAGCCGACCTGCTTCCACGTGCCGGGCGGCGGGGTCCAGCCCTGGACGTGCTGGGAGACGCGCCGGACGAGCCGGTCGCCCTCCATGAGCTCGATGAAGCAGTGGTCGGCGAACTGCGGGACGAGCATCTCGGCCACCCGCTTCAACGTCTCCTCGACGTTGAGCGAGCCGGCCAGCCGTTCCCCGATCCGTTCCAGCAGGCCGAACCGGTCCTTCTCCCGCTCGTTGGAGCGCATCGCCTCGCGGGCGATGATCACGATGCCCGTCGCCGAGCCCGAGGAGTGCCGCAGGGGCACCGCCTGAGCCCGGACGTAGATCATCGTGCCGTCGCCGCGCCGGACGTCGAAGGTGCCCTCCCACACGCCGCCCTTGAGCACGTGCTTGGCCAGTTCGATCGCCAGGGGATGGTCCTTCTCCATGATCCCCAGCGACAGAACCGACTGCTCCCGGGCGGAGGGCCGGCCCGAGCGCCCGAAGAGCTTCTCGGCGAACGGGTTCCAGTAGAGCAGGTTGCTGAACCGGTCGGTGACGACCACCGCCATCTCAGCGTTGTCCAGCACGGACGCGGCGGACAGGTGGTCCAGCGCGTCCTGGGACAGGTCTCCCCACCGTTTCATCCGGAGACCACTCCTCGAAGGTGCATGTGCACAAAGCGAACCACGGGCGCTCCTGCAACAGTCGTGTTCCGGGAGTGGAGGGGCTCCCCTTCGGGATCGGACCGCCGACCTCGCCGGTCAGCGGGCCGAGACGAAAACGTGCGCGGCGATCTCACGCGGAAGCTCCGCGAGAGAATTCTGCGCCTCGTCGTCACCTGTCACCCGCACACCGTCGTCGCTCGCCGCGAGCGTCACCTCGCGTCCGGGTTGTATCCCAACTTGCTTGAGTTTAAGCATCACAGCGGGATCGCTTTGCACTTGTTCGCTAATTCGGCGGACGACAACGGGTATATCTCTGGGTCCCGCGACGTCGGTCATCGACCGGAGCACGCTCTCGGCCTCCAGTCCCTCGGGTGCGCCGAGCTCGGCCAGACCTGGGATCGGGTTGCCGTGCGGGCAGACCGTGGGGTTGTCGAGCAGCGAGACCAGCCTCGTCTCCACCGACTCCGACATGACGTGCTCCCAGCGGCACGCCTCGATGTGCACCTCTTCCCAGGGCAGGCCGATCACCTGCGTGAGCAGGCATTCGGCGAGCCGGTGCTTGCGCATGACCCGGACGGCCAGGGTGCGGCCCAGGTCGGTCATCGACAGGTGCCGGTCGCCCTCGACGCGGACCAGCCCGTCACGCTCCATCCGGGCCACGGTCTGGCTCACGGTGGGGCCGCTCTGCTGGAGCCGTTCGGCGATACGCGCACGAAGGGGAACAATCCCCTCCTCTTCGAGCTCGTAGATCGTCCGGAGGTACATCTCCGTGGTGTCGATCAAGCCGTGTGCGGTCAAGGCTCCTCCCTCCTGAATGCTGTGCCGGTCGTCGGGCAGGGGACTCCCCCGAGAAACCCTATTGGGAGAACGACCGGCGATGGCAACGGACGGAAACACCGGAGCGGCCCAGTTCCTTCCCGGCGAGCCGGATCTCGGCTCGTTGCGCGAGGCGGCCGCGCGCTGCGAGGGCTGCGGCCTCTACCGCGACGCGATCCAGACGGTCTTCGGCGAGGGGCCGGCGAAGGCTCGTTACGTGCTCGTCGGCGAGCAGCCGGGCGATCAGGAGGACCGCCGGGGCGAGCCTTTCGTGGGCCCGGCCGGGCGGGTGCTCGACCGCGCGCTGGAAGAGGCGGGCATCGCGCGCGAGGAGACCTATGTCACTAATGCCGTCAAACACTTCTCTTTCACGATGAAAGGTAAAAGACGGATTCATCAGAAACCGACCGCGGCGGAAATCGACGCTTGCCGTCCGTGGCTCGACGCCGAACTCACGGCGATCCACCCGAGCGTGGTCGTCCTCCTCGGCGCCACCGCCGCCCAGTCGTTGCTCGGGCGCTCCTTCCGCGTCACCCGCCAGCGCGGCCAGGTGCTGCCCTTCCACGACGCGCTCGCCGTGGCGACCATCCATCCCTCCGCGGTCCTGCGCGCGCCCGATCGGGAGCAGGCCTACGCGGGCCTGCTCGCCGACCTCAAGGTTGCCGCTGGGGCCGGTAGTTCCTGAACCCCGGTACGGCAAGCCCGACCACGAGCACGGCCGCCGCGCAGGCCAGTCCCCCGCCCACCCACGCCGTGGTGAGCCCGAAAGCCTCGGACGTGCCCCCGGCCCGCAGGTCGCCCAGCCGCGGCCCGCCCGCGACCACGACCATGAAGACCCCCTGCATCCGCCCGCGCATCTCGTCGGGCGCGTAGAGCTGCAGGATCGACTGCCGCCACACCGACGAGACCATGTCGGCCACGCCGCCCACCGCCATGAAGGCCACGACCAGCCACAGCTCGTGCACCAGCCCGGCGGCGGCCACCGCCAGCCCCCACACCGCGATCACGATCGTCAGCGCCAGCCCCTGGCGCCGCACCCGGCCGACCCAGCCGGAGAACAGGCCGCCCAGCACGGTGCCGATCGCCATGGCGGAGGTCAGCCAGCCCAGCGCGATCGTCGAGCCGCCGAAGCGCGCGTCGACCACCTCGGGGAACAGCGCCCTGGGGAGCGCGAAAACCATGGCGATGATGTCCACCACGAAGGACATCAGCAGGATCGGGGTGTGCGCGATGAACCGCAGCCCCTCCCAGATCGCCCGCGCGCCGGGCCGGGTGACGACCCCCTGCGGCGGCAGCGCCGGCAGCCGGAGCGCGGCGTAGACGCTGGCCGCGAAGAGGACGAAGTCGACCGCGTAGGCGGCGGCGTAGCCGGAGACGGCCAGCGCCACCCCGCCGATCATCGGGCCGACGACGATGCCCATCATGCCCAGCGAGTTGAGCGCGTTGGCGGCCGGCACGAGCTCGGCGGGCAGCAGCCTGGGGATGATCGCGCCACGGGTGGGCGAGCTGATCGCGAACCCGGTCGCGCCGACCGCCACCGCGGCCAGCAGCATCGGCACGCTGGCCGCGTCGAACAGCGCGATCAGCAGGATGAACAGCACGCTGGCCCAGGCGATGGCCGAGCCGACCACCAGGAGCTTGCGCCGGTCCACCGCGTCGGCGATGGCGCCGCCCCACAGCCCGAAGACGACCAGCGGCAGCAGGTTGGCCAGGCCGAGCATGCCCACCCAGAAGGAGGAGTGGGTGAGCTCCCAGACGTGCTGCGAGACGGCGATCACGGTCACCGAGACGCCCACGGACGAGACGACCTGTCCGATCCAGAGCCGCCGGTACGCGGGGACCTTCAGCGGCCTCGTGTCGACCAGAAAACGTTTGACGATGTCCCCGAATGCCACTTACAGCACATTAAGGGGCAAGTCTCTCCAACACCCAACCGGGATGCGCCGCCCGGTAGCGCAGCCGGTCGTGCATCCGGTCGGTCTGGCCCTGCCAGAACTCCACCTCGCTCGGGATCACCCGGTAACCGCCCCAGAAGTCGGGCACGGGCGGCTCCTCCGGCCAGCGGGCGGCCAGCTTCTCGTAACGCTCGTCCAGCTCCTCGCGGGAGCGGACCACGGCGGATTGGCGCGAGGCCCAGGCGCCGATGCGCGAGCCGTACGGGCGGGAGTTGTAGTACTCCGCCGAGTCGGCCTGCGTCAGCCGTACGACCGAGCCCTCGACGCGCACCTGGCGGCGGATCGGATGCCAGGGGAACAGCAGCGAGGCCCGGGGGTTCTCGGTCAGGTCGCGGCCCTTGCGCGACTCGTAGTTGGTGTAGAAGACGAACCCGCGCTCGTCGTAGCCCTTGAGCAGGACGGTGCGGGCACTGGGCCGGCCACCGGCGGAGGCGGTGGCGACGACCATGGCGTTGGGTTCGGGGAGCCCGGCGGCCAGCGCCTCCTGGAACCAGATGGCGAACTGCGCGAAGGGGTCGGCGGCCATCTCCGACTCGAGCAGGGGCAGGCCCTCGTAGGAGCGGCGGAGACCCGGAAGCGAGGTAGCGTCCACGAGCGGTATTGTTGCGCGCTTGCTCCGGTCTTGCGCACTCGCCCCACCAGCGCGGATGCCCGTTCGGCGTGCCCGGAGTCAGAGCATGTCGCCGGAGGGGGTTAAATTGACCCGCCGGTATCTCGACATCAAGAAAGCGGAGGAGCTCTGGCTGTGGGCGCGAGGCACGATCCGATGCCAGCACAGCCCGGGGCGGCCGCGACAGCAGGCACGAAATTGCCATCGGCAAGAAAGGGAGGCGGCCGAGAATGTCCGACTTCAAACCCGGCCTCGAAGGCGTAGTAGCTTTCGAGACCGAGATCGCGGAACCGGACAAAGAAGGGGGCGCCCTCCGTTACCGGGGCGTCGACATTGAGGAGCTGGTCGGCCGCGTCCCGTTCGGGAACGTCTGGGGCCTGCTGGTCGACAACGCGCTGCAGCCGGGGCTCCCCGCGGCTGAGCCGTACCCCATTCCTGTCCACTCCGGTGACATCCGCGTAGACGTGCAGAGCGCGCTGGCCCAGCTGGCCCCCGCCTACGGCTTCAAGCCGCTGCTCGACATCTCCGACGAGGAGGCCCGCGACCAGCTCGCCCGCGCCTCGGTCCAGGCCCTGTCGTTCGTCGCGCAGTCCGCGCGCGGGCTCGGCCTGCCGATGGTTCCGGAAAGCCGGGTCGCCCAGGCCACCAGCATCGTCGAGCGGTTCATGGTCCGCTGGCGCGGCGAGCCCGACCCCCGCCACGTCAAGGCGATCGACGCCTACTGGACCTCCGCCGCCGAGCACGGCATGAACGCCTCGACCTTCACCGCCCGCGTCATCGCCTCCACCGGCGCCGACGTCGCCGCGGCGCTGTCGGGTGCGGTCGGCGCCATGTCCGGCCCGCTGCACGGTGGCGCGCCCGCCCGCGTGCTGCACATGATCGAGGGCGTCGAGCAGCTCGGCGACGCCAAGAAGTACGTCCAGGGCGAGCTGGACAAGGGCCAGCGCCTCATGGGCTTCGGGCACCGCGTCTACCGCGCCGAGGACCCCCGGGCCCGCGTGCTCCGCCGTACCGCCAAGGAACTCGGCGCCCCGCGCTACGAGGTCGCCGCGGCGCTGGAGCAGGCCGCTCTGGAGGAACTGCACGCGCGCAAGCCCGACCGCGTGCTCGCCACCAACGTGGAGTACTGGGCGGCTGTCGTCCTCGACTTCGCCGAGGTTCCCTCGAACATGTTCACCTCCATGTTCACCTGCGCCCGCACGGCCGGCTGGGCCGCGCACATCCTGGAGCAGAAGCGCACGGGCAGGCTGGTCCGCCCCAGCGCGAACTACATCGGCCCGGCCTCGCGCCCGCTCAGCGAGCTCGCCGGCGCCGACGAGGTCTCCGGCAAGTTCTAGGTTCTCCCGGACGACGGCGGGCCCTCACCGGCCCGCCGTCGCCGTCTCCGAAGAACCGGGCAGGTCGAGGCAGAGCTCGTCGGCTTCGAGCTTGGTCTGGCTGCGCGCCCTGCCGCAGTGCACCCGCTCGGCGTTTTCGAGGTTCACGACGGTGACGAGCTTGTCGACGCCGTCGTGCGGCTCTCCCGACGCGTAGGCGAGCATGCCGGTCGCGCTGTAGAGCGGCCTGTCCTCACGCACCGTCGACAGGTAGTACAGGACGTCGCCGAGCGCGACAGGGGCGTCCGGCGTCTTCGCCTGGCTCGCCGCGTGGTGCAGCAGCGTGCCGCCCGCGAAGCCGATCGCCGCGTTGCTCCCGGACGGGCGCACGCTGAGCGGCATCTTCCTGTCGCGGAAGAGGTCTTCGGCGATCTTCACGAACTCTGGTGCGCCCGGCACCGCCGTACGCTCGCCGAACGTCGCGTACACCAGTGTCATCCCGGTGTCCTGACCCAGCTTCGGGTTGTCGGCCAGTTCCTTCGACGCGTCGTCGCCCGCCACCACCAGCCTGCCCTTCGGCGAACCGCACGTGGTGGTGCCCAGCCGGTTGAGGAAGGTGGGCAGCTCAGGGCCCCGCCCGGTGAAGAAGTACACGTCGGGCGCAGCGTCGCAGGCCGCGCCCGCCGCCCTGGTGAGCTGGCCGGGATCGGTGTAGTCGACGTGGAGCGGTTTGCTCCCCCCGGTCTCCTTCGCGAACTCCTCGCTGACCACGCGCGCCAGATCGCCGCTGTAGACCTCTCCTGGGCCCTTGTCGGACACCACGACGGCCTTCGGAGCCGCCACCTCGGCGAGCAGCCGGCGACGGACGTAACGGGCCAGCAGAGCGCCCTCACGCTCGTTCGTGGCCGCCACCCGGAAGGCGTAACGCGACGTGCCGCCGACGTCGGAGGCGGTGGCGGAGGTGATCACCATCGGGATCTTGGCGGCGTCGAGCACGCCGACCGCCCGCTTCACGCCCTCCACGCTGCGGCCGAGACCGACCACCCCGGCGAACGTCGGATCGGTGCGGGCGTAGTCGGCCACGAGCTTCGCGGCGCGCTCGCCGTGGGCGAAGTTGTCGCCCGCGTTCACCAGAAGCAGGCGGACCGACGGCTTCTCCACGGTCATCTGCAGATGCCACAGGCCGACCAGCTCGCCGAAGGCCCCGGCGAGGCGGCTGTCCCTGCGGTGCTCGCCGGCGAGCGTGAACTCGCCCAGTACCCCGAAGGTCACGAAGCTGCGCTGGTCGGCGACGGTGACGTTGCGCCGGTCGATGCTGTCCACGATCTCGCGCAGGTTCGGGTGCACGAAGCCGTCCGGGGTGAGGCCCGAGGCGTTGATCACGCCCACGCACTGCCCGCCCTCCTTGCGGATCCACGTCTGCGCGCAGCGCAGGTCACGGTCGAGCGCGACGACCGTCACCGTCGCGGCGAGCAGTGCCAGGCCGGTGATCCACGTCAGGAGCGGGTGGGCGAGCCACGGCCTGCGCGTCCGCCCTGGGGGCGAAGGCCGTGCGTGCGTGCCCGCCGGGTGCAGCTCGACGAAGTGGTCTCCGTCGGCCCGGCGGCCCCACGCCATGCGCGACCTGAAGCCCGTGTAGGCGTCGCCCGACGGCGGGCCGAGGGACGCGCGGGCCACGACGAGCAGCGGGTCGTGACCGCCACGCCGGTTGCGCACCTGCTCCACCAGAGCGAGGAAACCGCTTCCCGCAGGATCGTGGGCGTCCTCCAGAACGACCATGGGGTAAGTGACCCTCGCCCAGCCGACCCGGCGCCACCACGGCCGCCTGTAAGCCCTTGCGAGGTCCTCCAGGAGCGCCGCCACCACCAACCGGGCCCGGTCGGTCTCCTGCGCCTCCCTCGCCACCGAAACCGTGAAGCCCACCAGCGAGGCGCCCTCCGCCTCCAGGTACGGCTGCCGCGTGAACCACCGGTAGCGCGGATACCAGGGCGCGTCCCGCACCCTGAACACCAGTTGCGCCAGCGCCGCCACCCCGCTGACCACGGCGATCACCCCGTAGACGAGCGTGCTGGTCACTCGCCCCGCCGTCGCGATGGCGCCGAGGATCGCGCTGCCGCTGAAGGTGGCGAAGCCGTACGTCTGGAAGTCCTGCCACTTGGCGAGCGCCGAGCCGCCGCCCTGCTCGGGCGGCGCGAACTCGGTCCGTCCCGGCGCGGCCAGATGCCTGCGCGCCTCGCCCTCCGGGTCGTGGCCGTCGGGGCTCGGCGTGAAACTGATCACTCGCAGGGCCTTGGTGGTGAGCTGGAACCGCAGCGGACGCTCGCCGGTGCGGGAGCGGTGCAGCTCTCTCGCGATCTTCCCGACCAGTCCCGCCACGTCGTCGCCGGCCCCGCTGACGACGGCGCGCGGCTCCGGTTCCCTGGCCAACCCCGTGAGGTCGCTCACCAGCAGGATGGGCAGGTCACGATCCCCGTGCCCACCGCGCGGCCTGCGGCGCAGCGCTCTGATGAACTCGATCGGCTCCATACGGCAGCCCCCTCGCCTTCGGACCCCCCCGAGTCATCCCAGTGCAGTTTCTCTCCTGATCATGGACTCGTCCGGCGAATCTCACAATCCGGACCTGGGGTCAAGCCGTTCGGCGAGGTCGGTAGGCTCGGGCAGGTGGCTGACATCGTGATTCCCGCTGACCTCAAGCCCGCCGACGGCCGGTTCGGCTGCGGGCCCTCGAAGATCCGACCCGAGCAGCTGGCGGCGCTCGCCGCCACCGGCGCGAGCATCATGGGCACGTCCCACCGGCAGAAGCCGGTGAAGAACGTGGTCGGCCGCGTGCGCTCCGGGCTGGCCGACCTGTTCTCCCTGCCCGAGGGCTACCAGGTGGTCCTGGGCAACGGCGGCACCACCGCCTTCTGGGACATCGCCGCCTTCGGACTGGTCCGCGAGAAGTCCCAGCACCTGTCGTTCGGCGAGTTCTCCTCGAAGTTCGGCGCGGTCGTCAAGAAGGCGCCGTGGCTGGCCGAGCCGACGATCATCTCCTCCGAGGTCGGCACCCACCCGGTCGCCGTCGCCGAGGAGGGCGTCGACGTCTACGCCCTGACCCACAACGAGACCTCGACCGGTGTGGCCATGCCCATCTCCCGCGTCGGCGGCGACGACGCGCTGGTGCTGGTCGACGCCACCTCCGGCGCCGGCGGCCTGCCCGTCTCCATCGGCGAGACGGACGTCTACTACTTCGCGCCGCAGAAGAGCTTCGCCTCCGACGGCGGCCTGTGGATCGCGATCATGTCACCGCGCGCGCTGGCCCGCGTCGAGGAGATCGCCGCCTCCGGGCGCTACGTCCCCGAGTTCTTCAGCCTGCCGATCGCGATCGACAACTCCTCCAAGGACCAGACGTACAACACCCCCGCGGTGGCGACGCTGTTCCTGCTGGCCGAGCAGCTCGACTGGATGAACGCCGGCGGCGGCCTGTCCTTCACCACCGGCCGCACCGCCGACTCCGCCGCCCGCCTGTACGGCTGGGCCGAGAAGTCGGAGTTCGCCACCCCGTTCGCGGCCCCCGAGTTCCGCTCGCAGGTCGTCGGCACGATCGACTTCGCCGAGACCGTCGACGCGGCCAAGGTCGCCGCGGTGCTGCGCGCCAACGGCATCGTCGACACCGAGCCGTACCGCAAGCTGGGCCGCAACCAGCTCCGCATCGCGATGTTCCCGTCGATCGACCCGAGTGACGTCGAGGCGCTCACCCGCTGCATCGACTACGTGGTCGAGCGCGTCTGACCCGCCCGGCCGGGCCCCCTAGAGTTGGCTGCTGTTCTCGTTCGGAGTTACAGGAGTTGACGACGTGTCCAGCGTTACGGGGGTCCGGCCGAAGGGTCTCGGCTATCTGATGTTCGCCAGCAGGTGGCTGCAGCTACCCCTCTATCTGGGCCTGATCGTGGCCCAGGGGGTCTATGTCTGGCAGTTCCTGGTCGAGCTATGGCACCTGCTCCAAGCGGTCGTCACCGGCGATATGACGCACTCGCCGGTGGCCGAGAGCCTCGTGAACAGCTCACCGGAGATCGTGGTGATGCTCAGCGTGCTGGGACTCATCGACGTGGTGATGATCTCGAACCTGCTGATCATGGTGATCGTGGGCGGCTACGAGACCTTCGTGTCGCGCATCAACCTCGATGGCCACCCCGACGAGCCGGAGTGGCTCTCGCACGTCAACGCCAACGTCCTCAAGGTGAAGCTGGCGACGGCGATCATCGGGATCTCCTCGGTGCACCTGCTGCAGACCTTCATCAAGGCCGAGCACGTGAGCAACGACAAGATGATGTGGCAGACGATCATTCACCTGGCGTTCGTCGTCTCCGCGATCGGCCTGGCGTGGATCGACCGGCTGCTGTCGTCCTCACCGGCCGAGCGGGTCAGGGCTCACTAGGGCCGCGGGCCGCCTGCGGCGCAGCGCCCAGGCGGCCACCACGCCGCCGATGAGCCCGAACAGGTGGCCCTGCCAGGAGATGCCGGGCTGGTTCGGCAGCAGCCCCCACAGCATCGAGTAGTACGCGACACCGACGCCGATGGCGATGAGGATGTCGGCGATCTGCCGGTTGAACAGGCCCCGGCCGAGGACGTAGCCGAAGTAGCCGAAGATCAGCCCGCTGGCGCCCACCGCGATGACCCCGGGCGGGGTGGTCAGCCAGGTGCCGAAGCCGCCGATCAGCATGATGATGACGGTCGCCCACAGGAAGGCGCCGAGGCCGCGGACCGCGGCGAGGAAGCCGAGCACGAGCAGCGGGATCGAGTTGGCGATCAGGTGCCCGAAGCCCACGTGCAGGAAGGGCGCGAACAGGATCCCGACCAGACCCTCGGCGTCCCAGGCGCGGATGCCGTAGTAGTCGAGCGATCCGCCGAGGACGTAGTCGATGCCTTCCAGCACCCACATCACCGCGAGCATGCCGCCGAGCAGGAGCAACGCCCCCAGAGCTCCGGACAGCACCGCGCGCCACCCCGACGGCGGGGTCGAGTATCCGCTCATGTGGCCCTCCCAGGGGGATGCTTCTCCCCTCCAAAGTATGCGGGAAACCCTATGAGCGGGCTAAAAGTGACGCCCGCCCGCCAGGGAGAGCGGGCGGGCGTCAGGTCCTCGGGGCTACTCGCCCTTCCAGACGGGGGCGCGCTTCTCGGCGAAGGCCGCCGCGCCCTCCATCGCGTCCTTCGACCCGAAGACCGGGTTGATGATCGCGCCCTGCTTCTTGAACATCTCGTCGAGGGTCCAGTCCTGGGACTCGACGATCACCTTCTTGGTCGCCGCCAGCGCCAGCGGGGCGTTCGCGGCGATCTTGCGGGCCAGCTCCAGCGCGCCCTCAAGGGCCTGGCCTGGCTCGGTGATCCGGTTGACCAGGCCGAGCTCGTACAGCCGCGAGGCCAGGTAGTGGTCGCCGGTCAGCGCCATCTCCATGGCCACGTGGTAGGGGATGCGCCGGGGCAGCCTGATGACGCCGCCGGCGCCCGCGACCAGGCCGCGCTTGGGCTCGGGCAGCCCGAACTTGGCCTCGGCCGAGGCGACCACCACGTCGCAGGAGAGCACCAGCTCGAACCCGCCGGCCAGGGCGTAGCCCTCGACCGCGGCGACCAGCGGCTTGCGCGGCGGCGCCTCGGTGATGCCGCCGAAGCCGCGTCCCTCGACGTGCGGGAAGTCGCCGGTCAGGAAGCCCTTGAGGTCCATGCCGGCGGAGAAGTAGCCGCCCGCGCCGGTCAGGACGTAGGCGGAGACGTCGGCGCGCGCGTCGAGCTCGTCCAGCGCGCCGGCGATGCCCCTGGCCACCGCGCCGTTGACGGCGTTGCGGGCCTGGGGGCGGTTGATGGTGATGACGGCTACGCCGTCCGCGACTTCGACGAGAACTTCGTCAGACACGGGACCTCACTACTTGGGCTGGAAGCGGATGCCGCCGTCGAAGCGGATGGTCTCGGCGTTCATGTAGTCGTTCTCGATCAGCGAGCGCACGAGGTGGGCGAACTCGGCGGGCTGGCCCATGCGCTTGGGGAAGACCACGGGGGCGACCAGCTTGGCCTTGAACTCGGCGGAGTTGGGGTTGAAGCCGTAGATCGGGGTGTCGATGATGCCGGGGCAGATGGTGTTGACGCGGACGCCGATCGCGGCCAGGTCGCGCGCGGCCGGGACGGTCATGCCCACGATGCCGCCCTTGGAGGCGGAGTAGGCGAGCTGCCCGGTCTGGCCCTCCAGCGCGGCGACGGAGGCGGTGTTGATGACCACGCCGCGGTGCCCGTCCTCGCTCACCGGCTCGGTCTTGGCGATGGCCGCCGCGCCGATGCGCATGAGGTTGAAGGTGCCGATCAGGTTGACCTCGATGACCTTGCGGTAGGTCGCCTCGGTGTGCGGGGCGCCCTCGCGGTTGACCGTCCGCTCGGCCCAGCCGATGCCGGCGCTGTTGACGATCACTCGCACCGGCTTGCCGGTCGCCACGGCGGCGTCCACGGCGGCCTGGACCTGGTCGGAGTCCGACACGTCGGTCTTGACGAAGAGCCCGCCGAGCTCGTCGGCGATCGCCTTGCCGCGCTCCTCGTTCAGGTCGGCGATCACCACGTGCGCGCCGTGTGAGGCCAGCTCGCGGGCGGTGGCCTCACCCAGGCCGCTCGCCCCGCCGGAGATGATTGCTACTGCACCATTGACGTCCATGACACGGACCTTAACGCGAGAACCGAATGAAGTTCTACGACGGGTGGGCTAAATCTCACCCACGGCGGCGTCCACGTCCGGATAGACCTTGATGCGCCGGTCGAGACCGGTGGTGCGCAGGATCCTGGCCACCGGCGCCTGCGGCCCGGCCAGCGACACGCCGCCGCCCTCGCCGGTCGCCAGCCGCCACGCCTCGATCAGCACCGACAGCCCGCTGGAGTCCATGAAGGACAACTGCTGGAGGTCGAGCACGAGGCGGGCGCCGTCCTGCTTGATGGCGTCGCGCACCTCGTCCCTCAGGAAGGGCGCGGTGAACAGGTCCAGCTCTCCTTCGACGACCACGACGACGGCATCCCCCATCGCGTGCCGTTTCAGGCGCAGCTTCATTTGGCCCCTCCTCGATGAGCCACTGTACTTCCCATCCCCAGCTACCGGACCCAGACAAACTACGATCACCTTCATGGAGGAGGTCGGAATCCGGCTCCCGCACATCGCGGTCAGCCCGTTCAGAGCGGTGCTGCGCCGCGTCCTTTATGCGTGGGCCGCGTTGCTGGCGGTGTTCCTCCTGGTAGCGCTGGACCTCGACGGGTACAAGGACAGCTTCGACGGCAAGGTGAGCCTGCTCGACGCGCTCTACTACGCCACCGTCACCGTCTCCACGACGGGGTACGGCGACATCACCCCCGTGTCGCCGGCCGCGCGGCTGGTCAACATCGTGGCGGTCACGCCGCTGCGGATCATCTTCCTCGTCATCCTCGTGGGCACCACGCTGGAAGTGCTCACCCAGCGCACCCGCGACCAGATCCTGATCAGACGCTGGAGGTCCAGGTTGCGCGGCCACACCGTGATCGCCGGATACGGCACCAAGGGCCGCGCCGCGGTCCGCACCCTGCTGGAGAACGAGCGGGCCAAGGAGTCGGTCGTCGTCGTCGACCCCAACCCGGAGAACGTGCGCGAGGCCAACAACGACGGCTTCGTCGCCGTCCTGGGCGACGCCACCCGCAGCGAGGTGCTCCAGCGGGCCGGCGTGCGGGAGGCCAACGAGATCATCATCGCGGTCAACCGCGACGACACCACCGCCCTGGTCACCCTCACCGGCCGCCAGCTCAACCCCACCGCGACCATCGTCGCCGCGGTCCGCGAGGCCGAGAACGACCCGCTGGTACGGCAGAGCGGCGCCGACGTGGTGATCACCTCCTCGGACGCGGCCGGCCGCATGCTCGGCGTCGCCACGCAGAGCCCGGCGGTCAGCGCGCTGATCGAGGACTTCCTGGTCTACGGCAAGGGCCTCGACCTGTACGAGCGGCCGGTGAAGGAGTCGGAGGTGGGCCACCCGCCGGCCGACGGCGACGAGATCGTCGTCGCCGTGGTGCGCGAGGGCCGCGTCCGCACCTACGCCGACGTGGAGGTCCTGGACCGCGGCGACCGCCTCGTCGTCATCCACGTTCCGGAATAGCGAAGCCGTAGGGCAGTTCGAGCCGGTGCCGGGCCAGCAGTTCGGCGTCGGCGAGCAGCTCGCGCGTCGGCCCGTCGGCGACGACCACGCCGCCGGACAGGATGAGCGCCCGCTCGCACAGCTCCAGCGCGTACGGCAGGTCGTGGGTGACCATGAGCACGGTCACCTCCAGGGAGCGCAGGATCTCGGCCAGTTCCCGGCGGGCGGCCGGGTCGAGGTTGGAGGAGGGCTCGTCCAGCACGAGGATCTCCGGTTCCATCGCCAGCACGGTGGCGACCGCGACGCGGCGGCGCTGGCCGAAGGACAGGTGGTGCGGCGGCCGGTCGAGGGCGTCCAGCATGCCGACCCGGTCGAGCGCGTCCTTGACCCGGCGTTCGAGGTCCTCGCCGCGCACGCCCATGTTCGCCGGGCCGAAGGCCACGTCGTCGCGGACGGTCGGCATGAAGAGCTGGTCGTCGGGGTCCTGGAACACCAGGCCGACGCGTTGCCGTACCTCCTGGAGGTGGTCGCGGACGACCGGGACGCCGGCCACGCGCACGGTGCCGTGGCCCGGGGTGAGGATGCCGTTGAGGTGCATGACCAGGGTGGTCTTGCCGGCGCCGTTCGGCCCGAGCAGGGCCACGCGCTCGCCGCGGGCGATGGTCAGGTCGACGCCGAACAGCGCCTGGGTGCCGTCGGGGTAGGCGTAGGCGAGCTCGCGCACTTCGAGGGAGTTCATGCGATGGTCATTCCTAGGACGGCCAGGGCGAGCACCGGCAGCGCGCCCGCGGTCAGCCATTGTCGCGCGGAGGCCGTCAGCTCCTGCGTGACGGGCAGCCGCCCGGTGTAGCCGCGGCTGAGCATGGCCAGGTGGACGCGCTCACCGCGCTCGTAGGAGCGGATGAACAGCGCTCCGGCCGAGCGCGCGATGACCGGCGCCTGCCGGAGGTTGCGCGCCTGGAAGCCGCGTGACTCCCGGGCGACGCGCATGCGCCGCATCTCCCCGACGATCACGTCCAGGTAGCGCAGCATGAACATGGCGATCTGCACCAGCAGCGGCGGCAGCCGCAGCCGCTGCGCGCCCAGGAGCAGCATGCGCGGCTCGGTGGTCGCGGCCAGCAGGATCGAGGCGACGACGCCGAGGGTGGCCTTGGCCAGGATGTTCCAGGCCGCCCAGAGCCCGGGCAGGCTCAGCGACAGGCCGAGGACCTGCACCCGCTCGCCCAGCCCGATGACCGGGATGAGGAAGGCGAACAGCACGAAGGGCACCTCGATCACCATGCGCCGCAGGATGAAGCCCGGCGGCACCCTCGCGGCCGCCGCGACTCCACCCAGCAGCACCGCGTAGCCGGCGAAGGCCCAGACCGCCTCGCGCGGGGTGGCCACCACCACGATCGCGAAGGCCGGCACCGCGAGCAGCTTGCACTGCGGCGGCAGCCGGTGCACCGGGCTGTCGCCCGGGCGGTAGAGGTCGTGGTGGTGGCCCGCGCCCACGGCTCAGGCCTTCACGGCGGTGCGGCGGCGCGCGGCGTAGGCCAGGCCGCCGGCGATGAGCAGGGTCAGCCCGACGCCGACGATGCCGGCCACGCCGACCGGGATGCCGCCGACGTCGCCGTAGTCGGCCAGCGCCCAGGAGGCGAACAGGTGGTCGACGCCGACGTCGAAGCCGCGCTCGGCGGCGACCGACTCCAGGCCGTCGGGGTCGGCGGAGGCGAAGAAGGACACGACGCCGGCCAGGATCAGCGTGACGCCGAGGCCGCCGAGCAGGAACGGCCTGGCGTTGCCGCGGGGCGCCTCGGCGGCGGGCGTCGTCGCGGCGGTCTTGCCGTTGACCACCAGGGCCGGGGCCTGGCCGCGGTAGCCGTACACGAGGTCGGGGCGGACGGCCAGGACGGCGCTGACGGTGGCGGCGGTGATCAGCCCCTCGCCGATGCCGATGAGCAGGTGGACGCCGCCCATCGCGGCGGCGACGGAGGAGACCTCGATCGGCACGGTGCCGCCGAGCCAGAACAGCAGGGTGAAGGCGAGCGCCGAGGCGGGGACGGAGATCAGCGCGGCCAGGAAGGCGGCGGCGACCACCGCGGCCTTGCCCCGGGCCAGCCGGGTGACCAGCCGGAACAGGCCCCAGCCGACCAGGACGGTGACCAGGCCCATGAGGGTGATGTTGACGCCGAGCGCGGTCAGCCCGCCGTCGGCGAAGAACAGGCCCTGGACCAGCAGCACGACGGCGATGCAGAGCACGCCGGTATAGGGCCCGACGAGGATGGCGGCCAGCGCGCCGCCGAGCAGGTGCCCGCTGGTGCCGGCGACGACCGGGAAGTTGAGCATCTGCACGGCGAAGACGAAGGCCGCGACCAGGCCGGCCATGGGCGCGGTCCGGTCGTCGAGCTCGCGTTTGGCGCCGCGCAGGCAGACGGCGACGCCGGCGGCGGCCACGACGCCGGCGGAGACGGATACGGCCACGTTGAAAAAGCCATCGGGTACGTGCACGACCAGGCCTCCATGAGGGGTGTCCAACCACCTCACATTAAGACATTGTCTTGCACCTGCATATTTGTGGCAGTTACTGGAACAGCCGGCTGATGATCGCCTTCGGGGTCAGCGTCTTGACCACCGTGCTGAGCCGGCCCTTGCCGGCCGTGGCGTAGGGCCGCACCGAGCGCAGCACCGCGCCCTGCCACCAGCGGCGCGGGCCGGCGAACAACTGGGTCGAGGTGGTCTCGATGCGGAAGCGGGCCGGCGGCCCGCCGAGCTCCAGCTCCAGGTAGGCGTCCCAGGTGCCGGGCACCAGGCGGCCGACCGAGGGTTTGGCCTCGAACGCGCCGCCGGGCAGGCCGACCACGCGGTCGATCCGCTCGTCGCCGGTGTTGCGCTCGCGCCAGACGAGCCGGCGCACCGCGTTCTCGGCCGGCGCGGCGCCGGTGACGGTGACGTGGCCGTCCAGCACCAGCCGGTGCCCGAAGGCCCAGCGCGCGCTGGTCAGCCGGGCCGAGCCGGGCACGCTGAGCACGTGCCCGCCGATGTCGATGCTGAGGTTGCCGCCGCTGCGGGTGAAGTACGGCAGCGCCACCGACTCCCCCACCAGCCGGGGCGACGGGCAGGGCAGCTCGCGGTCGCGCTCGGCGCCCAGCCGGCCCTGCCGGTGCACGCCCTCCAGCTCGATGGTGACCAGCAGGTCCCACACCCCCGAGGACAGCTCGCCCACGTCGATGCGCGCGGTGAACTCCGGGCCGTCGAGCTCGGCGGGCACGACGAGCTCGCGCCCCGGATCCTGGCGCGAGCGCAGCAGCAGGGCGACGCCGTCGTACTCGGCGAGGCCCTCCAGCCCGGCCACCCCGGAGACCAGCAGCCGCTCGCCCTCCCAGCGCAGGTCGGTGAGCCGCCGGTGCACGGTGGCCGCCTCGATCCCGGCCAGCCGGACCAGCCGCTCGACGTCGCCCAGGGCGGCCAGCCGCTGCCGGTCGGCGGGGTTGAGCAGCTCGACCACGCCCGGGGTCAGCCACTCGTCGCACAGCGCGGCGACCTCCTGCGCGATGTCCTTGCGCCGCACCTCGTCGGCGGCCAGGAAGGCCTCGCCGAGCTGGGCGAAGGCGTCGAGCCTGAAGTGCCGGCGCAGCAGGTGGTCGCGCAGCGGTCCCGGCGGCACGTGCGCGGCCATGAGCTGGATCGGGTCGCGGATCATGTGCAGCCAGGCGATCGGGTCGCGGCTGTCGGGGCGCTGCATGATGCTCGTGCCGTCCGGGCGCGCGGTGAGGTGGTAGCAGTCGTAGTCGGCCACCACCGAGATCACCTCGGCGTGGCAGTAGGCGTGCACGGTGAACAGCAGGTCCTCGCCGACCAGCCGGTCCTCGCCGAACCGGATGCCGTGCTCGACCAGCATCTGCCGGCGGAACAGCTTCCAGCAGCTCAGGCTGTTGTAGACCGCGCTGTCGGCCAGGCTCACCCGCTCGGCGTTCTGCCGGAACATCGAGGCGGGCGCGCGGCGGCCGTGCCCGACGACCTTGCCGAGCACGATGTCGGAGCCGTTGCGGTCGGCCATCGCGACCATCCGCTCCAGCGCCTCGTCGCCGAGGTAGTCGTCGGCGTCGCAGAAGAAGACGTAGCGGCCCGTCGCGTGGTCGAGGCCGACGTTGCGCGGGCGGCCCGCGCCGCCCGAGTGCTCCTGGCGGATGACCTTGACCGTCCCCCGGTGATAGGTCGCGTACAGCTCCAGGAGCTCGGCGCTGCCGTCGGTGGAGCCGTCGTCCACCACGACGATCTCCTTGTGCACCCGTTGCACCAGGGCGGAGGTCAGGCTTCTGTCCAGGTACGGCCGGCAGTCGTGCGCAGGGATGATCACGCTCACGTCCACCGCGTTCGTCGAGTCCTCCGTCAGTCCAGACACAGCACGCCCCGTCACTATGTGCTTCTAGATGATTTCAGTATGTGACCAGAGCTCAAGTCGTGCAGGGGGTTCGGCGGTCTTCTTGAACCGGCTTTTTCTGGAACCCCAGATTCCCGACTTGCCCCGAAAAATGCTGCTACGGTGGCCGAACCGGGGCTCTTCAGACACCGAACGAGCTTCAGGGCTGCGCTTTTTCCTCCCGGTGGGAGATATCCAACCCGCAGGGAACAGTGCTCTACCCCCTCCGCCTCCGGAGTGATCCGGCGGCCAAGGCCGCGCGTCTACGCTTAGGCGACCTTGACCGGGGAGGTGTCGGTAATGAGAACTGATCTCGTGCGTGAAGCTGAGTTCATCGTCTCCTCAGCACGACTCAAGGAACTGCAGGAGTGTTCCGCGCTGCTCCGCCGTACGCGGCTGCGCGCGGAGGAGATCGTGAACCAGGCCCGCGCGTTGCACGTGGAGGCGGTCATCGACGGCGAGCCCTCGCGCGTCGACGCCTGCGCGTCCCAGCTTGAGGAGGCGCACGCCGCCTATTGCCGCATCGTCAACGCCTACCTGTCGATCTGCCGCCGCATCAACGACGAGCGGCTGGCGATCCTGAAGGGTTGTCAGGGTCAGCCTGACGGTCTAGTGTCAGGTCATGCCTGACAACGAGCACCTGTACTGCTCCTTCTGCCAGCGACCGGCGGCTGAGGTCCAGAAGCTGATCGCGGGCCCCGGCGTCTACATCTGCAACGCCTGCGTCGGTCTCTGCAACGACATCCTGAGCTCGGAGGAACTCCGCGAGACCTCCGAGCCCCGGCTGCCGATGTGGGAGTCGCTGACCGACGAGCAGATCCTCGACCACCTGCCCAACATCGTGAACGTCCAGTCCCAGATCGACAGCAACCTGCGCGACTGGGTCGGCGCCCTCCGCAAGCGGGAGGTGAGCTGGGAGCGCATCGGCGCCGCACTGAGCATGTCGCGGCAGTCGGCCTGGGAGCGGTTCAAAACCGTCTGAATGATTTCCGCGTTCCATGGGTAAACCTGTGTGACTCAAGAGGCGTCCTATCACCAGGGAGGCCCACCATGCAGGTCGTCGACGGCCTCGCGGCGCCCGATCTGGCGGAGCTCCAACTGGAGATGCTCCTGGTCGTGGCGTTGCACGAGGAGGCAGAGCGGCTCGTCGCCGCCGAATGAACGGGCTCCTGCTCCCCGGGAACGCACCCCCGGGGAGCAGGAGTTGGGGGCCTCGCTCACACCCGCCGCAACACGTGCAGCAGATACTCCTTCCGGTCCAGCGGGTTGTGGTCGGTGCGCGGCCTGGCCGGGGGCGGCCCGGTGACCGGCTCGTAGCGCTCGAAGGCGCTCTCCAGCACGCCCTCCCCGCGCGTCAGCGTCGGCAGTTCGAGGTGCAGCTCGTGCACCCGGCCGGCGGGGATCTCCCCCTCCAGCACGGTGGCGCCCATGCCGTACGGCACCGCGCGCACCCTGGCCAGCGCCGGGAGCACCGCGCCCAGCGTGTCCGCGGGCAGCTCCAGCCGGAACCGGTGGATCGGCTCGTGCACCCGCGTGCCCGCCCGGCGCAGCGCCGCCATCAGCACCAGCGGGGTCAGCCCGCGGAAGTCGGCGCCGGTGCTGGACATCGCCTTGTCGAAGCGCGCGTGCGCGTGGCTCTGCCGGGGCGAGTAGCCGCTGTGCGTCATCGTCACCGTGCAGTCGGCGACCTGCCAGCCGTACAGGCCCTGGGTGAGGGTCTCCAGGACGGTGTCCTCGACCGCCTTGAAGAAGGCGTACGGCATGGCCCCCAGCGAGACGCCGAGCCGGAAGCGCACCCCGCTGCCCGGCGGCGCCGGATCGACGCGCAGCCCGACGGTGGCCAGGAACGGGTTGGGCGCCTTGCCGTTGAACTCCACCGCCGAGCCCGTGCCGGCCGGCCGCTCGACGCAGATGGTGGTCGTCTCGCGGAAGGTGACGTCCAGGCCGTACTCGGAGGCAAGGGTCGCCTGGATGACCTCCTTCTGCACCTCGCCGTAGAGCGAGACGGAGGTCTCCTGGCGCACGTCGTCCTGGCGCAGGCCGATCAGCGGGTCCTGCTCGGCGAGCTGGGTGAGCGCGACGTTCAGCGCGCCGCGCTCGGCCTGCCGGCCGGGCACCACCACCGTCTCCAGGGTGGGCGGCGCGAAGTGGCGGGCCTCGGTGGTGCGGGCCGCGCCGAGGGTGTCGCCGATCCGCGCCGCCTCCAGCCCCCACACCTTGCCGATGCGCCCGGCGGGCAGTTCACCCCGCGGTGCGGCCGAGCCCCGGTCGAACACGGCCAGGGCGGTGACCTTGGCCTCCCGGCCCTGCAACAGGAGCCGGTCCCGGGTGCGGAGCGTGCCGCCGAACAGGCGGACGTAGGCCACCTTCTCCCCCGCCGGGCCGCGCTCGATCTTGAAGATCGTGCCGGACAGCGGCCCGTCCGGGTCGCCGCCACCCGCCGGGAGCAGCTCGCGCACGGCCCGGGTCAGCTCCGCCACCCCGGCCCCGGTGATCGCGGAGCCGAAGTACAGCGGATGCAGCCGGGCCCGGCCGACCTGCCGGGCGAACTCGGCGCGCAGCCGGTCCGGTGCGAGCGCGGCCCGCTCGTCGGCGAGGTAGGCGGCCAGGAAGGCGTCGTCCGCCTCAGCCAGCCGTTCCGCCAGGGCCGCCGGGTCACCGGACGGCGTGCCGTACGGGTGGAAGCTCGCGGTGCGGGCGCCGGGCTCGCGCACGGTTCCGGCGGCCACCACGGCCGGGGTGAGCTTGGCGGCGATCTCGTCGAGCAGGCCGCCGGAGCGCGCGCCGGAGCGGTCGATCTTGTTGGCGAACAGCAGGGTCGGGATGCGCAGCCGCCGCAGGGCGCGCATCAGGATGCGGGTCTGCGCCTGCACCCCCTCCACCGCGGAGACGACCAGCACCGCGCCGTCGAGCACGCTGAGCACGCGTTCGACCTCGGCGATGAAGTCGGGGTGGCCGGGGGTGTCGATCAGGTTGACGGTGAGGTCGCCGACGGCGAAGGAGACGACCGCGGACTTGATGGTGATGCCGCGTTGCCGTTCGAGCGCCAGGGAGTCGGTCTGGGTGTCGCCGTCGTCGACGCTGCCGAGCCGGTCGATGACTCCCGCGTCGAGCAGGAGCCGTTCGGTCAGGCTGGTCTTACCGGCGTCGACGTGGGCCAGAATGCCCAGGTTGAGGTGTCTTTGCAAGCGTCATGCCCTCTGGATGGGTGCGAACCGGGATAAGCGGGGACACGAACGTCTGCCTCATCTCGGTGCTCCTTCCAGGGGACGGCTCCGGTCAGTCGACCAGACGCGGGCCGGCCGGGGCAACGGGTTTTCCGGCGTAGGGCTTCAGGGTGATGGCCTCGGCGGTCTTGCGCACGCTCTTGGCGATCAGCTTCTTGCCCGGCAGGTACGGCAGCAGGCGCTGCTGCTGGCGCAGCAGCCAGGCCATCCGGCGGCTCTTCGGCACCAGGAAGCCGCTGACCCCGTCGGCGGACTTCTGGCAGCCCTCGGCGTACTCGCGCAGCTCGGCCTCGTAGCGGGCGAAGGCGGTGCGGTGGTCGCCGCCGGCCTCGGCGAGCTCCCCGGCCAGGACGTAGGCGCCGATCATGGCCAGGCCGGTGCCCATCCCCGACAGCGGCGAGGCGCAGCAGGCGGCGTCGCCCAGCAGCACGACCCGGCCACGCGCCCAGGAGTCCAGCTTGACCTGGGCGATCTGGTCGAAGAACAGCTCGGGCGCCTGGTCCATGCGGCGCAGCAGCTCGTCGCTCTCCCAGCCGACGCCGGCGAAGTGCTCGCGCAGGACCGCCCGCTGGGCGGCGGTGTCGCGGCGGGCGTGCGGCAGCTCGCCGGCGGCGAAGTAGAAGACCGCCCTGGCCTCGGTGTTCCGCCGGGCGGTGTAGTACGACACCAGCTTGCCGGGCGTGGTGTAGATCCGGCCGGCGTGGTCGAGGCCGAGGTAGTTGGGGACGGTGAAGATCGCGTAGTGCAGGCCGAGATGCTTGATGAAGCGGGCCTCGTCGCCGAAGGCCAGACGGCGGACGCCGGAGTGGATGCCGTCCGCGCCCACGACCAGGTCGAAGCGCCGGGGCGCACCACGCTCGAAGGTGACGTGCACGCCGGTCGCGTCCTCGGTGAGCGAGGTGATCGAGTCGCCGAAGACGTACTCGGTGAAGGGCTTGGTGCGCTCGTGCAGCAGCCCGGCCAGGTCGCCGCGCAGGATCTCCACGTCGCCGGAGAACAGGTCGGCGGGCGAGTCGACCAGGCGCTTGCCGCGGGCGTCGACGTAGGTCATCGGGCCCATGCCGGTGCGCAGCCGCTCGATCCCCTCCAGCAGGCCCATGCTCCGCAGCAGGGAGAGGTGGACCTCGCCGCGGAAGTCCACGGCGTGGCCGCCGTCACGCGGCGCCGGGGCCTTCTCCACGACGGTGGCGGCGAAGCCGTGCCGGTGCAGCCAGTAGGCCAGGGCCGGGCCGGCGATGCCGCCGCCCGAGATCAGGACGTGCTTGGTGGTCGTCATGGGGGCGAGTGTGCCGAGGGGCGCTCACCGCTCCCTCACCGCGACCTCACCGGCCCGGCGGCGGTCGATGACCCGCTGGTCGGCGCCGAGCAGGCGGAGGGCCTCGGCCGGGGTCAGGCGCAGGCCCTCGGCCCGGGCTTCGCCGTACCGGGCGGGGCCGAGGGCGGCCTGCGCGGCGGCGGCGGTCGCGGCCACCTCGGGCGCGGGCTCGGTGTCCAGGCCGCGCAGGGTCGTGGCCGCGCCGAGCAGCCGGGCGGCCAGGGCGGGGTCGCCGCCGGTCAGGGCGAGCCCGGCCAGGGCCTCCGCGGCCCGCGCGCTCTCCGGCAGCGTGCCGGCCGCGGTCGCGGCCTCCACCGCCTGCACCAGTACGGCACGCGCCCCGGCGAGGTCGCCTCGCGCGGCGGTGACCAGCCCCTTGCCGATCAGCGCGCTCACCCGGTTGCTCACGTTCCTGATCCAGTGCGGGTCGAACCGCTCCAGCGCTCTCGTGTAGAGCTCGTCGGCCTCGCCGAGCCGGCCGGCCTCGCGGGCCAGGTCGGCCAGCCCGCGCAACGCGGCGGCGTCGAGCGTCGGGCTGCCCGCCCGCCGGGCCGTCTCGGCGGCGCGCAGATAGTCGCGGCGCGCCCCGGGCCGACCGCCGCGCGCCAGGTAGTCGCCCCGGCTGCACAGCAGGTCGGCCAGGTCCTCGTCCGCGCCGAGCTCCTCGGCGAGCGTGATGGCCTCGTCGGTGAGCTCGACGGCCCGGTCCCAGTCCCGGCGGAGCGCGGCCAGCCCGGCGAGGGCGTCCAGGGCCAGTGTGCAGCCCCAGCGGTCGCCCACCTCGCGCAGGACCGCCAGCGAGCGGCGGAACTCCCGCTCGGCGGCCTCCCAGTCGCGCTCGGCCATCGCCGGGTAGCCGCGGACGAAGTGGAAGATGCCCTGCTCCCAGGCGTCGCCGCCGTCATGTGCCTGGTCCAGGACGGCGAGCACGACGGCCGGGTCGCCCTCGCCCGAGTTGATCATCGGCCAGGCGAGGCTGACCAGCGCCCGGCGTGCGGCCGGGTCACGCCGCCGGACCAGCCGCTCGGCGGCCGGCCGGTGCCGCAGCCAGGCCGCCCGGCCCTCGGCGCTGGCGGCGGCGGTGAGCGCGACCAGCACGTAGTCGTCGCCCAGGCCGGGGTCCGGGTCCGCGCCGAGCCGGTCCAGCAGGACCGTCGCCGGGCCGGCCACCGCCGCGCGCATCCCGCGCATCCACAGGTACGGCGCCAGCGCCCCCAGCAACCGCACCGCCTGTTCCGTACGGCCGGCCTCGGTCAGCCGGTGCAGCGCGGCCAGCAGGTTGTCGTGCTCGGCGGCCAGCCTGGCGAGCACCCGCAGTTGCTCGGGGCCGCGCAGGAGCGGGTCGCTTCGCCGGGCCTCGGCCAGGAAGTGCTCGGCGTGCGCCCGCCTGGCCGCCTCGGTCTCGCCGGCCTCGGCCAGGCGCTCGGCGCAGAAGGCGCGGATCGTCTCCAGCATGCGGTAGCGGCCCCCGGCCACCTCGACGAACGACTTGTCGGCCAGCGAGTCGAGCACCTCCGCAGAGCCGCCGCACACCGCTTGCGCCGCCTCCGCCGTCGCGCCGCCGGCGAAGACGGTCAGCCGGCGGGCGGTCGCTCGCTCCTGCTCGTCCAGCAGGTCCCAGCTCCAGGCCACCACCGCGCGCAACGTCTGATGGCGGGGCGCTGCCGTACGGCTGCCGCGCGACAGCAGGCCGAAACGGTCCGACAGCCGGGCGGCCAGGTCGGGGAGCTCGTGGGTACGGGCGCGGGCGGCGGCCAGCTCGATCGCCAGCGGCAGCCGGTCGAGGGCCGCGCACAACCGTCCGACCTCCTCCGGATCGGCCGTGAAGCCCGGGCGCACCGCACTGGCCCGGTCGTGGAAGAGCCGGACCGCCGCCTCCGGCGCGAGCGCGCCAACCGGCCACAGGTGCTCGCCGGTGAGACCGAGCGGCTCGCGACTGGTCGCCAGGATCCGCAACTCCGGACAACCGGCCAGCAACCGGGCCACCAACTCGGCCACCGCACCGACCAGATGCTCGCAGTTGTCCAGCACGAGGAGGGTGTCCGGGCGTTCGGCCAGCGCGTGCACCAGCCGATCCACCGGCGCCTCGGTCACCCCACCCAGCCCCCGCTCCCGCAGCCCCAGCGCGGTGAACAGCGCCATCGGCAACTCGTCCGGCTCCCGCAGCGGGGCGAGCTCGACGAAACAGACCTCGGCCGCGGCTCTGGTGACGGCCTCGACGGCCAGGCGGGTTTTGCCGGCGCCACCCGGGCCGAGGAGGGTGACCAGTCTGGCCTGGCTCAGCAGTCGCGCGACGGCGTCGAGGTCGGCGTCCCGGCCGACGAAGCTGGTCAACTGCGCGGGCGGCCCGCTGGGACGCGGACGCTCCGCGCGCAGCAACGCCAGATGCAGCTCAGCCAACTCCGGACCGGGATCCGTGCCAAGCTCCGCCACGAGCAGCCGCCTGACCTGCTCGTAAGCCTCCAACGCCGCGGCCGGCCGACCCTCGGCGGCCAGCGCCCGGATCAGCAGGGCATGCAGCCGCTCACGCAGCGGGTGACCGGCAACCAGCTCGCGAAGCTCGGCGACCGGGTGCTCACCCGCCCGCAGGTCGGCCTCGATGCGGTCCTCCAGCGCGGCCAGCCGGAGCTCGGTCAGCCGGGTGGCCAGAGGGGACGCCACCGCGCTGTCCGGCGCATCGGCCAGAGCCGGCCCACGCCAGAGCGCAAGAGCTTGGCGCAGAAGCGCAGCAGCGGCCCGATGCTCACCCGCACGCAGAGCCCGAGCGCCCTGCTCGGCCAGCCCCTCGAACCGCCCCGCGTCCACCTCGTCGGCGGAGACGGCCAGGCGGTAACCGCCGGGAACCGTCTCGATGGTCGTTCCAGGCAAAGCCTTACGCAGCCGGGAGACCTGCGACTGCAGCGCGTGGGCCGCCCCCGGCGGGGCGGCTTCGCCGTACAGCTCGTCGATCAGGACCTCAGGCGGCACCGGACGCCCGACCCGGCACAACAGCAACGCCAGCAGAGCCCGCGCCGCCGGCCCACCGACCGGCACCTCGGCGCCGTCCGGCCCCCACGCCCGGGTGGGGCCGAGGATGCCGAACCGCGGCGCCGGATCCTGCGGGAGCTCGGCCATGAGAAGCGGGTCAGGCTTCCTGTCCAGCCGGACCGGCCAGGAACGCACGAACCTCGTCAGCTTCCGGAACGCCGAGTTCCTCGTACAGCCGCAGGGCCTGCGCCCCGTGCTCACGGGCGAGCTCGTCCTGCCCAAGACGCCGGTGGGCGCGAGCCAGCCCGTCGTGCGCACGAGCCTGCTCGGGCCGGTTGCGTACGGCCAGCCCCAGCGCGGCCGTGTGCTCGGCGATAGCCCGCTGGGGATCGCCGAGCGCCAGCTCCGCCTCGCCGAGCCCGTTGCAAGCCGCGGCCTCGTCACTACTGTTGCCCATGGCCCGATAAAGCTCGCCGGCCTGCCGGTGCCGGGCCATGGCCTGCTCGGTCTGCCCCTGCTTGCGCAACGCCGAGCCGAGATAGTTGAGCACCCGGGCCTCCCCGAGCTGGTCGCCCTCCTTGCGGTGCAGGGCCAACGCCAGGTCAAGGTGACGGCGAGCCTCGTCCGGCCGCCCCATCTGGTCGAGGAGGCGGCCGAGGTCGGCCAGGACGAAGCCCTCCCGCGACCAGTCGCCGGCGATGCGGGTCAGGTCGAGCGACTGCTTGAGGTACTGCTCGGCCTTGGCGCTCTCCCGGCGACGCCACGCCACGTTGCCCAGCGCGTTGAGAGCCAGCGAGCGCTCGTCGTTGTCCTCGCAGGTGTCGAGCACCCGCTGGGCGAAGGACTCCGCCTGCTCGTAGTCGCCGCGCCGCCAGTAGGTCCAGGCCAGGTCGGCGAGGGCCCGGCCGGGCGGCATGGCGCGCTCGCCGAGGGCGAGGCTGCGCTGCAAGGCGATGGAGTGCAGGGTCAGGGCGTCGTCGTGGTGGCCCTGCCGGTCGAGGTAGGGGCGCATCGCGAAGGCCAGGTGGCTGATGCAGACGTTGGGGCCGTGCACCACGGTAGCGATGATGTTGGCGCGTTCGGCGTCGAGCCAGCCGATGGCCTCCGCCGTACCGGTCAGGGGCTCCACCGGGGTGAGCACCGGCGGCATGTGCGGCCGGTCGGGCACGCTGTGCGGGAAGAGCTGCTTGACCGCCGAGCGCGAGCGGTGCAGGTAGTGCACGAGCAGGCGCATCAGCGCGTCGTCGTCGGCGGCCAGCGAGCGGGCGTGCTCGCGCAGCAGGTCGTGCAGGGTGTAGCGGCCCGGCTCGCGCTGCAGGAGCATGTGCGCGTCGAGGAGGTTCTCCAGCAGGTCCTCGGCCTCGAAGACGGAGACACCGGCCAGCGCGGCGGCGGCGTGCGGCTCGATGTCGCGGCCGGGCGCCAGGCCCAGCAGCCGGAACATGCGCTGCTCGTCCTCGCCGAGCTGCTCGTACGAGACGGTGAAGGCGGCCGCGACGCTGCGCTCGGAGGTGGACAGCTCGGCCAGCCGCCGCCGCTCGTCGGCCAGCCGGCCGGCCAGGTAGGACACCGTCCACCGGGGCCGGTGCTGCAGCCGGGCGGCGGAGATGCGCAACGCCAGCGGCAGGTAGCCGCACAGCTCCAGCACCTCGGTGACCGCCTCCGGCTCGGCCGCGGCCCGCTCGCCCACGACCCCGGCGAAGAGGGCGAGCGCGTCCTTCTCCGGCAGCACCTCGACCGACAACGCGTGCGCGCCGTCGAGACCGACCAGCCGTCGCCGGCTGGTGATCAGCAGCAGGCTCTCGGAGACGCCGGGCAGCAGCGGGCGTACGTGCTCGGCGTCCTGCGCGTTGTCCAGCACCGCGACGATGCGGCGCTGCGCCAGCTCCGCCCGCCACAACGCGCTGCGCTCGGCCTCGGTCGCCGGGATGTCGGTCAGCCCGAGCTGGCGCAGCAGCGCCTCCAGCGCCGCGGCGGCCGGCAACAGGTCGCGACCCGCCTGCAGGTCGAGGAAGAGCTGGCCATCGGGGTAGCGGCCGGCCAGCCGGTGCGCCGCCCGCACCGCGAGCGTCGTCTTGCCGATGCCGGCCATGCCGTCGATGGTCACGATCGGGTGCCGGCTCTGCTCGACCAGCTTGTCCAGTTCTCCAGTACGGCCGGCGAAGTCGGGGATGTCGTAGGGCAGGAAGCTCTTCCTGGGCTGCGGCTTCTCGGCCGGTGCGGGTGTCGCGGCCGGCTGCTCGGGCCGCAGGCTCGGGTCGTCGGCCAGGACGGCGCGCTCCAGCTCGGTGAAGGCGTGGCCGGGGTCGAGGCCCTGCTCGTCGGCGAGAGCCGTACGGTAGCTCCGGGCCGCGGCCAGCGCGTCGGCCTGCCGTCCGGAGCGGTGCAGCGCCAGCACCAGGTGCCCGACCAGCCGCTCGCGCAGCGGGTTGGCCACGACCTGGGCGGCCAGCTCGTCCAGCACGTCGAGGTGGCGGCCGGCGGCCAGCTCGGCCTCCATCAGCCGCTCCAGCGCGGTCAGCCGCCGGTCGTCCAGCAACGCCCGCGAGCCCGGCGCGTACGCGGCACTCACATCGGCCAGCGCGTCACCCCGCCACAGCTCCAGCGCCTGCCGGAACTCGCCCTTCCCGACCAGGTCGTTGAACACCTGCACGTCGAGCTGGCCCGGCTGCGGCTGCGCGACATAGCCGCCCGTGCGGGTCTCAATGAGATCGACGCCCTTCTTGCGCAGCGCGGTCATCGCGGCGTGGATCTGCGAGCGGGCGGTGTCCGGCTGGTCATAGCCCCACATCGCGTCGATCAGCTTCTCCATGCTGATCACCCGCCCGGCGTTGAGCAGCAGGTAGGCCAGCACCGCGCGATGCCGCGGCGCCATGCCCTGGACCGGCTCGCCGTCGGCGAGCACCTGTACCGGCCCCAGCAGCGCGAACTGCATCTTCACGATTCGCCTCCCATCGTCGACGCATCGCGAATCTATCAATCCACCCACACATCCTCGTTCTTGTCAGCACCTCGACCAGGGAGCGCGAAAACGATGCAAGCACGGATGAAGAACCCCGCCACCGTCATCTCCGCGGCGCAGCAGCCCATCATGGGCCTGGCCAAGTCCGCCCAGGGCCAGGGCGTCTCCGAGGAACTCCTGGACCTGGTCCACCTGCGGGTCAGCCAGATCAACGGCTGCAGCTTCTGCGTCGACGCCGGAGTGAAGAAGCTCGGCAAGCTGAGCGTCAGCACCGAGCGCATGGGCCTGGTGGCCGCCTGGCGCGACGCCCCGTACTACACCGACGCCGAGCGCGCCGCCCTCGCCCTCGCCGAAGCCGTCACCGAGCGGCCCGCCGACGTCTCCGACGAGGTCTGGGACGCCGCCGCCGACCACTTCGACGAGCAGCAGCTCGCCGCGATCCTGCTGATGATCGCGACCACCAACCTGTTCAACCGTCTCAACGCCCCGATCCGGCAGATCGCCGGCACCTGGTAACGGAGGAGCCTTCCATGTCCGTCGTCCGCACCCACACCTACTCCGTCGCCCCGGCCGACCTCGAGGAGTTCCTCGCCCGCCGGGCCTCCCTCATCGGCACCATCCGCGACAGCCACCCCGGCCTCACCCGCACCCTCCTGATCAAGCTGGAGGACGGCACCTACAGCGACACCTGGCACTGGGCCAGCGGGGCGCAGATGGGGGCCGCGCTGGCGGCCATCCCGACCTTCCCCGAGGCGCCGCTCACCATGGCCCTCACCAAGGACGCCACCGCCCAGAACGGTACGATCATCGACGACAACCACTGACCTTCGGGCCCGTTTCTGGCCTTCTCGGGGTGATCGGCCTTCTCGGGGTTACCGGCCGCGTGGGCCGCACGCTCGGTGCGGCCCTTCCGGTATTCCCCGGAAGTCACCCGCCGGAGCGATGCCGACTCGGCGACATGCCTCGCACCCGCTTGAAAGCCACGCTCAACGCGAAAGGATTGGCGTACCCCACCTGCCGCGCCACCTCATCGATGGTGACACTCGACGACCGCAGCAGATCCGCCGCCAGCGCCATCCGCCACCCGGTCAGATAGGCCATCGGCGGCTCCCCCACCAGCGTGGCGAACCGCCTTGCGAACGCCGCCCGTGAAGCCCCCACCTTGTCCGCCAGCAGCCCCACCGTCCAGGGATGCGCCGGGTCACCGTGGATGAGCCGCAGCGCCGGCCCGATCAGCGGATCGCTCTGCGCCTGGTACCAGCCCGGCGCCCGCGCCTCAGGCCGGGCGAACCACGCCCGCAGCGTCGCGATCAACGCCAGGTCCAGCAGCCGGTTGAGCACCACCTGCTGCCCCGGCCCTTCGCCGTTGACCTCCTGCGCCAGCAGCTCCATGATCGGCGACTGCACGCTCGACCGGGGTACCAGCACGACTTCGGGCAGCGCGTTGAGCAGGCGCGCGCTCACCTCCCCGGTGACCTGGTAGGTCCCGCTGGCCACCACCGCGGAGCCGTCCGGGCTGTACCCGCTCGTCCTCGGGCCCAGCCGTAGCTGCTCGGTCACATCCACGCCGTCCATGCTGATCAGCCGGTTGCCCGGCTTCACCACGACGTCCGGCGGTGTCGCCGGATCATCGGAGATCGTGTACGGCGCGGGCCCCTTGACGATGGTCACGTCCCCGACCCTCATCAGCACCGGCTCCCCTTTATCCGGCACCACCCACGCATGTCCGCGCAACACAGTGGCCAGCGCCAGCGCGGCCTCGTCGGCGATCCGCAACGACCACGGCGGTTCCAGTACGGCCTGGCAGAACGCCGCACTGCGCGCACGGACACCATCGAGCAGGTCAGCCAGCGGGTCCACGCCGCCAGTGTAGACGCACAGACATGCAATCGAGCGGACGAAATATGGATCGTCTACGCCGGGCCGCGTTCACTGGGACACAGACCACCCAGACCCCTTGGACCTGAGGGAGTTCGGGGTGGTGTACACCCAGGCCCTCGCACCAGAGGGAGTGCTGGGTGGTGCATCCAGACCCCTCGCACCGGAGGGAGTGCAGGGGCACACCACTCCGCCCCCTCACACCGGACGGAGTCCTGGGCGCGCACCACCCAGACCCTCATACCAGGGGAAGTTCTGGGTCCACATCCCCCAGACCCCTCATACCGGAGGCACCCCATGTACGCCATCACCGGAGCGACCGGCCACGTCGGCGGCGCAGCCGCCCGCGAACTCCTCGCCCACGGCGAACCCGTCCGCGCCATCATCCGCACCGCCGCCAAGGCCGAAACCTGGACCCAGGCCGGCGCCCAGATCGCCCTGGCCGACTTCGCCGACCGAGCCGCCCTCGCCGCCGCCTTCCGCGGCTGCCGTGCCGCCTTCGTCATGCTGCCCACCGACCCGACCTTCCCCGACCCCGACGCCGGCCACCGCCACCTCGCCGACTCCATCGCCGGCGCCGTTGCTGACAGCGGCGTGCCGTACGTCGTCATGCTCTCCTCCATCGGCGCCGAACTCCCCGACGGCACCGGCCCCATCCGCTGGCTCCACCACCTGGAAACCCAGCTCCGGCGCACCGGCGTCACCCTGACCGCCATCCGCGCCCCCCACTTCCAGGAAAAGGTCGAGACTCTCCTCGACACTGCCCGCGACCTCGGCATCTACCCCGTCTTCGCCGACTCCGCCGACCACCCCATCCCCATGGTCGCTACCCGCGACATCGGCACCACTGTCGCCGCCGCCCTCACCACCTCTTCGCCCGCCGACGACATCCTCGCCCTGGACCCCCCTCACTACACCGAACGCCAGGTCGCCAAGGAACTCTCCGCCCTCCTCGGCAAACCCCTCGAAGTCCTCCCCATCCCCCAGTCCGACTGGACCACCCTCCTGATCGACAGCGGCCTCTCACCCGCCCTCGCCGCCGAACTCACCGCCCTGTACACCGCCGAACAGGCCGGCCTCCTCCACCCCACCGGCAACCGCCACGTTCCCTGCCCAACCGAACTCCACGACACCCTGCGGACCCTCGTGCACCCCATCCTCTGAACGACGGACGAAGACCCCGAGCGGCAACCTTGTTCAGGGTTTTCGTGTCAGCGGAGCCGACCCACCTCGGGGGGTTGTCCGAACCATTGTGAGCGCAGGAGGCCTGGAGCCATTGGAGCAAGTACCACAACACCAGCCCTCTTGCTCGGGCCAGCCAAGGGTTCGGACGGGAGGCGGGTGGTGCAGGTCTGCCAGACGATGTTGTTCCTCCGAAGGCTAGTGAGATGTACGCAATACGTACTCGCGATCGCCATGGCTCGGCGAGTGCTGAACTAGGCACTGGCCGACCCCGGCGGCGGGCGCGTCTGGACGCCCGATCGAGCCGCTGCTGGAGACGCTCTGCGATGGCGCCGGTGCGCGTCAGGTACGCGTGGCCGACCGACACCGCGGGCCTCGCGCCCTTGTGTGCGTGAGCGGCGGCGAACAGGCCCCGGATCATCTCAGCCCGTTGGCGATGCGCCGCCCTTTGACCCCCACGCGGCGAAGCAAGCCGGAGCAGCCGTGCCAAGATGGCGGGTTTGTGTTTCTCGGCCCGCAGGGGGCGCACCTGCCGGCCAAGACTTACGCGCAGCGGTTCTTCAACCCGGCCGCTGACGGCCCGCTGACATGACCGGCGCCGCCAAGGGGTTCGGCGGCGCGTGGGGGGTGGCTCGGGGAGGCCATCACCCGCTCCGATGTCGCGATCTTCGCCTGGGACCCGGCGAAGGCAGGCCAGACGCTCGGCCCGTTGCTGCCCGCGCTGCACGTGGTCGAATACACCGGCAGCGGCGGGGTCGCCATGCTCACGGACATACGGCAGAAGATCCCTCGCCGTACGGCGTGGCTGACCGAGCGCAGCTATGCCTTCTGGCGAGCCGGGTGCGGGTTGAAGTACTGGATGGTGTGGCTGGAGGAGTTCCCCAACCTCGTGGCGGCGATGACGGACGAGGAGTGCGACGACTTCAAGCTCACCTTGAAGGAGATCCGTTCCGCCGGAGGCCGGGTGTTCGTCTCGCTACAGCACTTCCACCACAGCGATGTCGCCGACATCGGAGTGGTCCGCTGCCAGTTCGGGCGGATGACTTTCGGGATGATGGGCTGGTCAGAGTGCAAGCGGTCCCTCACCGACCGGCAGTTGGAGCACGAGTACGCCCCCGGTGGGGCGCCGCGCGGTTGGAAGGCCAGCCACCCTGGCCGGGCGTTGATCGACGTCAACGGACACAGTCAAGATCATCCAGACGATGAGTTCACCGCCCGCGTCGTGACCAAGGCCCGCGCGCGGGCCGCCGGCCACTCCCCCACCGCAGAAGGCGCCGACACCAGCCAGGCGGACGGGACCGCCCAGGACGAGCGGATCCTGCGCGAGGCCGGCATCCTCCCCGAACCCGGCGACGAGAACATCGACCCCCGCCAGCCGATCGTCTCCACCGCCGACCCGAACATCGCCTTCCCCGCCCCACCAGACCCAGAGCCGCGGACGACGCACGAACGCGCCCGCCGCCACCTTCTGGGAAACGTTGTGCTCGTGGGCAGAGGAAGGGCGAGCCGAGTTCGCGACCGCCGACATGCGGCCCATCTGGGAAACGTGGGATACACGCGCTCGTGGGCGCAGAAGACCTGCACCCGCCTTCTGGACGAGGGCCTGCTGGAACGACGCGCCCAGGTATGGATCCTGCTCCCCTCAGCTCTCCTGCGGGCCCGCGACCGGCAGTTCGTGGACGCCTGACCGGGGGCATGCGGGCGCCCGTGACGAGCCGGACGCCGCGTACGATGGCAGCAGCTTCGCAGGCCCAAGCATGAAGACGCCCCTCCCTGAGGCAGAGGCGTTCGTTGTTCTGACCTGGTCAGGCTTTTGCAGCTTCCAGGAGCGCCATCGACGCCTTGTATCGGTTATCCACAGTGGACCACCAGTCGTGGCGCTGGATCTGCTCCACAACGTCGAACCGTTTCGCCAGCAGCTCAGCAGGGCTTATCAGAGTCGACAGTCAAGGCATAGATCGGGGCCGCAAGCAGCCGACCATCACCAGCGCAGCTTGCAGGACGCCTAGCGCCAGAAATGCCACCCCCCAGGGTCGACGATATTCCCACTGATCGAAGAGAAACGCGAGCCCGCATGCGCCAATCACCAGTGCAAATATCAGAATTCCCGTAAGTGCAAGCTTTCTACGACAACCAAGCATCCACCAGAATATTACCGCCTGCACAATTCCCGGTCCAACGAATATCGCGTTATCGGCATGCCGCCCTAGTTCCAACGGTTCGAGCAAGAGGCCAATAAGCACTCCCCCGATCGACAAGGGGAAGGAAATCCCTACCGAGAGAATGTAGCCATACATCGGATCCCCGATAGCCCCATTCTCGGTCACGATGGCCAGCAAAACGACCGAAAGGGCGTAGACGCATATCGCCAGCGCGCCCGGCCAGGGCCTGCGGCTTGACCACGACCGCTCTGGATCCTCCCGATTATCCATACTCCCCACTCTCACTTGATGGTGAGCCCTGACGCCAGCCAGATTGACGCGACCAGCGCCAGGGTCGCCGCTAGCTCAGCTAGACATGCGTCCAGCCGAAATTGTTAACTGCGAACTTAAATCTGCCAGCCCAGGTTTTGCAGATATCTCGCTTGGACATCACTACCATCTCATCCTCGTCTTCAGGGTCGCCGAACTTCTTGTACGGCTTCGTGCTCTGGGCAGAGCAAATCCTTTCAACGACGATCGTGTGCATAACGGCGTCCACGGCTAGGCGCCTGCCCGCCGGAAGCGAACCCATCCTGATCAGACCGTATCCGTAATCGTGAGAATCGCATGCGACACGGAAGTTGAGCCACTTCTCCGGCTTGTCTCCAATGACAGGGGCCGAGCAGCCATCGTTATCGATACCCATCACCGGCTTTCCTCCCGGTGTTGGCATCCATCTCGGCGTACACAGGTCCCGGGGGTTGTCCGAATCGATCAGAACTGAATGGGAGCAGTAGCCCGAGAGCATGTAGTCTCCCCGCAGTCAGAACGGTGCATCCTGGGGGCGTTCCACCTGCGCAGCTCAACGCGGAAGTGAGGCGCTGAGATACCGTAGAATTGCCGCAGCCAGTGGGGACAGTTCCTCCTGTATCGGTGTGATCGGTGGCGTCTTCGTGGGCATCGAGGATGCATCTCAATCGTGGTCATGCCACCGCAACGGTCGAACACGTGAATCAAGATCGTAGGTGCACTGGGCTCCACTTGGTCTGCAGCTTTCCCGACCTTCGACACCTCACGTCCCTCACCTGCTGTGGCGGTCTCTGTCCACGTCCGCTTAGCCTTGGCAGTGGCTCGGATCACCCCGTCGGGCGTCGCCTGTACTGCAGAGTCGATCAACTCAACTGTGGACCCGCTCATGGCATTGAAGGAGAACACCATTTCACCGTCCATGGCGAAGCCGATCGAGTTGGTGGCTGGTCTGCACCATCGACGAGCATCGCCCAGGGCGCGTCATCCGACAGCCAGAGGCTGGTTTCCTCGCTCTCGAAGGTGTCCGTCTCATGGGCCTCGTAGCGTCCCCCTTCACTCACCCGTTCGGCAATCTCCGTGAGACTCAACGGGGGCCCATTGTGAGGAACGACCACCGTCCAGCAGATGCCCCCTCCCATCCAACTGTCATCGAGCAGTTGCCTGTAGTGCAGGTAGGTCGTCTCCCGCGCCACCTCGTCATCAGCCACGCTGACCTCCATCGACCTTGGCGAAGGGGAAGATCATCGCAGGAAGGGCTGACAGAAGTCGGAGAGGTTGCTCTACGGAGATCACAAAGGCCCTTCCGGATCTCCCGGAAGGGCCTTTGAGCAGCAGAGCCGACTAGGGGAATCGAACCCCTGACCTTCTGTTTACAAGACAGATGCTCTACCGATTGAGCTAAGTCGGCACAGCCACCCAGTCTAGACGCTCAGCGTCGTCGCTGACGAGCGACCTCGTACAACGCGATGCCCGCTGCGACGCCGGCGTTGAGGGACTCGGCGGCGGCCTGCATGGGGATGCGGGCCACGGCGTCGCACTGTTCGCGGACGAGGCGGGACAGGCCCTTGCCTTCGGAGCCGACGATAATGACCAACGGCTCCTCGAGGAGGGTGACGTCGGCGAGGTCGGTGGCGTCGGCGCCGCCGTCGAGGCCGACGACGAAGAGGCCGGCGTCGCGGTACTCACGGAGGGCGGCGGTGAGGTTGGAGGCTCGGGCGACCCGCATGGTGGCCAGGGCGCCGGCCGAGGTCTTCCAGGCGCCACCGGTGACACCGGCGGCACGACGGGAGGGGACGAGCAGGCCGTGGGCGCCGAAGGCGGTGGCGGAACGGGCGATGGCGCCGAGGTTACGCGGGTCGGTGACGCCGTCGAGGGCGACGATGAGCGGGACCTCGGCGGCGTCCTGGGCGATCTCGATGAGCTCGCTGGGGTGCGCGTAGTCGTAGGCCGGGATCTGCAGGGCGATGCCCTGGTGCACGGCCCCCTCGGTGAGGCGGTCGAGCTTGTCGCGACTGACTTCGAGCACGGCCAGGCCGGTCTCGGCGGCGACGCGCAGGGAGGAGCGGACGCGGTCGTCGGCTTCCATACGCGTGGCGACGTAGAGGGCGGAGGCCGGGACGCCGGCCTGGAGGGCCTCCAGGACGGGGTTACGGCCGCCGATGTACTCCGGGGAGTCCTCGGAGCGGCGCTGGCGGGGGGCCGGGCGCGGCGAGGGTGAGGCGCCGCCGGACCGCTCCTCGCGGGCCAGGCGTTCGGCCCTGGCCTTGTCCTTGTACCAGTGACGCGCCTCGGCGGGCGGGGTCGCGCCCTTGCCGGCCAGGCCGCGACGTACTTTTCCGCCGCTGCCCTTGAGCGGTCCCCGTTTCCTCATGCATCCAGGGTACTAGCGCCTCAGATCCGACTCGCCCCATACCGGGACGACGGCGAGGGGTGGCCGCTGCCCTACACGGGGCCGTCTCGCCGTACATCAAGGGAGCGCGGCGTCAGCGGGAGAGTTCCCAGCGGGCGCCGTGCGGGGTGTCCTCGACGGTGATGCCCGCCGCGGTGAGGGAGTCGCGGATGGCGTCCGCAGCGGCGTAGTCCTTGCGGGCCCGGGCCGCGGCGCGCTGCTCAAGGGCGACCTTGACCAGGGCGTCCACCACGGGCGTGAGGTCGGTGCCGGCCGTACGCCACTGCGGGGAGCGGGGGTCGAGGCCCAGGACGTCGAGCATGTTCTGGGTCTCGGCCAGCAGCCGCGCGACGGCCTCCTTGTCGCCCCGGCCCAGCGCGACGTTGCCCTCACGGACGACCTCGTGGATGACGGCGACGGCCTGCGGGGTGCTCAGGTCGTCGTCGAGCGCGTCGCTGAAGGCTTGCGGCAGCGGGGCGTCGGCGTCGACGTCGTGGATGACCTCGGCGGCGCGGGTGACGAAGCCCTCGATGCGCTGGTAGGCGGCGGCCGCCTCCAGCAGCGAGTCTTCAGAGAAGTCGATCGAGGAGCGGTAGTGCGGCGTGGCCAGGTAGTAACGCAGCTCGACCGGGCGGACCTTCTGCAGCAGGTCGGGGATGAGCAGGGAGTTGCCGAGCGACTTGCTCATCTTCTCCGAGCCGATCTTGAGCATGCCGTTGTGCATCCAGTAGCGGGCGAAGGCGTCGCCGGCCGCCTGGGACTGGGCCAGCTCGTTCTCGTGGTGCGGGAAGACGAGGTCGAGGCCGCCGCCGTGGATGTCGAAGGTGGGGCCGAGGTACTTGGTCACCATGGCCGAGCACTCCAGGTGCCAGCCGGGCCGGCCGGGGCCCCAGGGGGTCGGCCAGGTGGGCTCGCCGGGCTTCTCGCCCTTCCAGAGCGCGAAGTCGCGCGGGTCGCGCTTGCACGACTCGTCGTCGGTGTCGCCCGCGGCGCGCATGTTCTCCAGCTTCTGGTTGGAGAGCTTGCCGTACTCCGAGGACCAGGAGCTGACGCTGAAGTAGACGTCGCCGCCGGAGGCGTAGGCGTGGCCGCGCTCGATGAGCCGCTCCATGAGCGTGATCATCTCGGGCACGTGGCCGGTGGCGCGCGGCTCGACGGTGGGCGGCAGGCAGCCGAGCTGGTCGTAGGCCCAGGTGAAGGCGCGCTGGTTGCGTTCGGCCACCACGAACCAGGGGACCTGGTCCGCGGCGGCCACGCGGATGATCTTGTCGTCGATGTCGGTGACGTTGCGGCAGAACGTCACGTCGTAGCCGTTCCGCAGCAGCCAGCGGCGGAGCACGTCGAAGTTGACGCCCGAGCGGATGTGCCCGATGTGCGGAGGAGCCTGCACGGTCGCCCCGCACAGGTAGATCGACACATGTCCCGCCTGGAGCGGGACGAACTCGCGAACGGTGCGGGTGCTGGTGTCGTAAAGGCGCAGGCTCACGTAGGCAAGGCTAACGCCTCCGGGCTTGTCTCACGTTGTTTATCAGCCCCGCAGAAGCACCTTGTCCGGATGTACACGAACGACTACCCGTTCGTTCCCCTCCGGCTCCTGCCACGGCTGGCCGGTGTACTGCCGCGAGAGCTCCTGGATCAGGTCCCCGGTGGGGTCGTCCTCCATGGTCACCGTGCCGCGGACCTCCGCGTAGACGTACGGATTCTCCGGGTCGATGACCAGCAGCGTGGTCCGGGGGTCGCGGAGATAGTTGCGGTGCTTGCGCCGCCCCTTGACCGTCGAGAACAGGATGTCGTTCCCGTCCGTCCTGACCCACACCACGGTGGACTGGGGTCCGCCGTCCGGGTTGAGGCTGGTCACCGTCGCGTAGTTCGGCGCGTCGTACAGCTTCCGCACGCCCTCGGGCAGCTCGGTCATCTCATCTCCCCTTGATCGGTTTCACGTCTCATTCTTCTGTAGGCTCGAAACGCCATGGACGTGACTCCCCCCTCCACCCTGCGCCGGCTCGGCGTGGCCCTCGCCGGGCTCGGCGTCGCCGCGCTCACCGCGACCGCCTGCGCGCTGTCCTTCCACGACCTGCGCGACCTCGCCCTCCAGGCGCGGGTCAGCCCCGAACTAGCCTTTCTCTACCCGGTCGGTTTCGACGCACTCCTGGTCGTCGCCCTGGTCAGCGTGCTCCTGCTGACCTCGGGGCGGCTGCTCGCGCGGCTCCAGGCCGCGCTCGTGCTGGTGCTCCTGATCGTGGGCGCCGCCGTCGTCAACGTCGCGTCGGCCACCGGTTTCCAGGTGGACGTACGGCAGGCGGCGATCGTCGCCGCGGTCGCGCCCTGGGTCATGCTGGCGGTGGCGTTGTGGATGTGGCTCGTGCTGATCAAGCATGTGCAGGAGCGGCGGGCCGACTCCAGGAGTACGGCGGAGCAGGACCTCGTGCCGTTCCGGCGGGACGCCGCGGCGCCGCCGCCGCTTCCGGCGGACGGGGAGGAGCTCGAGGTCACCGAACACGAGCCCACCCCGGTTGTCGGCCCCACGCCCGCGCCTGAGACGCCGCCGCTGCCCATCGTCAAGGAGACGGCTCGGACCGAGCCGCTGCCGGTCTTCGTTCCGGCGACCGTTCCCGAACCTCGGGAGGCTCCGGAGGATCGGGAAGAGGTTCCAGACCTCCGGGACCAGCCTGCTCGGCCCCAGGTGGCGGCGGACCACGAGTTGGAGCGCTCCGAGCCAGCCGACACGCCGGAGACACCCGCGCCCTCCGAAGACCGCGACGCCACCGAAATCGGCGAGGCCGCCGAAACGCGGGAGCCGGTGCACGAGCCCGCCGAACTCCCGGAGCCAGCCGAAAAGCGCGAACCCGCCGAAAACCGGGAACCCGCCGTAACAGCCGAGCCCGCAAAGACGCCCGCCGAACCACCCGCCGAACCACCCGAAGAGCGTCGCCCCGTCCGCTGGGGCGACCTGACCAGGCCCGAGCCCAGCGACGTCCTGGTCCACCCCCGCCCCGAGACGGTGAGCGAGCGCGACGCCGACACCCAGCCGGTCCGGGTGTTCAAGGACAACCCCGACCCCGAGCACGGCCCCGAGGCCGCCGATCCCCCGCACGGGCGGCGGCAGCCGTACGGCGAGGCCCCCTCGGGCAGGCGCCGCAGCACCCCCCTCCCACCGGAGGACGAGGACGCCGAATAGGCAGGACACAACAACGAAGGCAGGGCACCCCAGCCAAGGGCGCCCTGCCTTCTGCGTTCCGTCACAAGGTCATGGGTGTCACAGCCTGCTGCTTCGACCGCGCCGCAGGCCGGCCACCAGGCCGACACCGACAACCGCCAGGACGACCTGCATGACCAGTTCGATCCAGTCGATCCCAGCCGTCGTCTCGACGTTCATGACCTGGGCGATAGCCGTTCCGATCAGCGCGGCGACGATGCCGACGACGATGGTCAGGATCCACCCGATGGCCTGCTTGCCAGGAAGCAGCAGGCGCCCGATGGCACCGATCACGGCACCGATGACGATCGCACCGAGAATGGATTGGATGGTCATGAAACCTCCCCGCGAAAGTGACACCTTCACTCTCCCGGCGAGCGACATACCCCGTGCCACACTTTTATGCGCGTTCTTTACGAACGCGCAGCTCAGGCGGTAGGACGTGCGCCTCGCGTCCCGGATCCCCGTGACACCACGAGCCACACTCCCACCACGGCGAACAACACCTGGATGATGTGTTCCCACCAGTTGATGCCACGCGTGTCGGACAGGCCCAGCAAATAGGCCACGAGCGTGCCGAGCAGAGCCGCGACGATGCCGACGAGCCAGGTCATCCCGATCGAGATGTTCTGCTTGCCGGGCACGATGAGCCGGCCGATCGCACCGATGACGATGCCGAAGACGATGGCCCAGATGATGGAACCGATCATGTGAATCCCCCCTCTGAGGAGAGATCTACCCGGCCTCACCTGCGATTATCCGCGAAAGCAGGGACGGCGGCTCATGCCGCTCTCCGGGAAAAGCAGGGACGGCGGCTCGTACCGCGCCAGTGACGAACCGCCGTCCCCGTACTCGGCGGGCTTTACGGCACCGCCCGCCGGGACACCCTCACGCATCCCGCAAAGAAGACGCGCTAGTCGGCGGTTCGGTTCACCACGAGTGCGGTCGCGATCGCGCCGAGGCCCTCGCCGCGCCCGGTGAAGCCGAGACCGTCGGTGGTGGCCGCGCTGAGGCTCACAGGAGCCCCCACGAGCTCCGAGAGGACCTTCTCGGCCTCCTGGCGCCGGGGGGCCAGCTTGGGCCGGTTACCGACCACCTGGACCGCCACGTTGCCGATCAGGAAGCCGGCCTCGCCCACGAGGCGGACGGTCTCCTCGACCAGGTCCGCGCCGGAAGCGCCCGCCCAGCGCGGGTCGGACGTGCCGAAGACCGCGCCCAGGTCGCCGAGACCGGACGCGGACAGCAACGCGTTGCAGATCGCGTGGCAGACGACGTCGGCGTCGGAGTGGCCTTCGAGGCCGGTCTCGTCCGGCCAGTGCAAGCCGGCGAGGTGCAGTTGACGCCCAGATGCGAACGGGTGGACGTCGACACCGACGCCCACCCGTGGAAAGTTCGCGTTCAGGAGTTCAGCACCTCGTCGAGAAGCGCTTCCGCCTTGTCCTCGTTCGTCTTCTCGGCGAGCGCGAGCTCGCTTACCAGTATCTGCCGTGCCTTAGCCAGCATGCGCTTCTCGCCCGCAGAAAGACCGCGCTCACGGTCCCTCCGCCAAAGGTCGCGAACCACCTCGGCGACCTTGTTGACGTCACCCGAAGCCAGCTTCTCAAGGTTGGCCTTGTAACGACGCGACCAGTTGGTCGGTTCCTCGGTGTGAGGCATGCGCAGGACGTCGAAAACGCGCTCAAGGCCTTCCTGGCCCACAACGTCGCGCACACCGACGAGTTCTGCGTTCTCCGCTGGCACCTGGACGGTAAGGTCGCCCTTGTCGACCTTGAGCACCAGGTAGGTCTTTTCCACACCCTTGATGGTTCGGGTCGTGATTTCTTCGATCCGAGCAGCCCCATGGTGGGGGTAGACGACTGTGTCGCCGACCTGGAAAGTCATGTGACAAGTACCCCTTCCGCTGTACTCCAGGGTACCACGCATCCAGAGTCTCCCGGAACAGTGAAATCACCATAACTGCAGGTCAAAGCCGCATATTAGGGCTTGACAAGCCTACAACTCTATGAATCGCAAAGGCTGGCATAGCTAATGACCTGCAGGGGCGCGTAAATGACCATGGGATCTCATGGATAAGGTTGGCGGTGCCAACTCCGCTCCATGGTAAGGAGAGTCCGTGACCAGCCGACGCTGGATTATCGCCGCCGCCGCGTTCCTGGCAGCCCCGGTTCTGGCCGGCTGTTCCGCCGGATTCGATGCCAACACCAACAAGCCGTACCAGCCGGTCGAAGGCGCCGCCCTCATCGAGGCCGACGGCAGCGCGTACGGCTCGCGCGGCCTGAGCATCCCGCAGGCCTTCGTCCTCGGCCCCGACTCCGGCGCGCAGCTCACCCAGGGCGGTTCCGCGCCGCTCTACCTGAACCTGCTCTCCTACGCGGGCGACACGCTCCAGGACGCCGCCAGCGACCTCGGCACCATCAAGGTGACCGCCCCGGTGCAGCTCCCGGCCGGAAAGCTCGTCGACACCGGCAAGCCCACGCCGCAGTTGATGATCACCGGTCTGACCAAGGCGCTGCGGGGCGGCGAGAGCGCCCGCATCAAGCTGCGCTTCGCCACCGCCGGCGAGGTCGACCTGACCGTGCCCGTGGTGACCCGTAGCCGCGAGTACACCGCCTACCCGATGCCGCCGGGCGCCACCCCCGCCCCGACGCCCTCGGCCACTCCTACGCCCTCTGAGGCCTCTTCCGGCGGCCACTGAGTCCTCTTCCGGCGAGGCCACCTGACCGCCGGTCCCCGCACAACGCCTGAGGGGCGGTACGGCTCGCGCGAGCCGTACCGCCCCTCAGGTACGTCCGGGGTCCTACTCGGCGGGCTCGAACTTGTAGCCCAGCCCGCGCACGGTGAGGATGCAGCGCGGGTTGGCCGGGTCCGCCTCGACCTTCGCGCGCAGCCGCTTGACGTGCACGTCGAGGGTCTTGGTGTCGCCCACGTAGTCGGCGCCCCAGACCCGGTCGATGAGCTGGCCGCGGGTCAGCACCCGGCCGGCGTTGCGCAGCAGCACCTCCAGCAGCTCGAACTCCTTGAGCGGGAGCTGCACCTGCTGGCCGCGGACCGAGACGATGTGCCGGTCGACGTCCATGCGCACCGGCCCGGCGGCCAGGATGGCGCTCTCCGGCTCGTCGAGCGCGTCCCCCTGGCGGCGCAGCACCGCGCGGATGCGGGCGACCAGCTCGCGCGAGGAGAACGGCTTGGTGACGTAGTCGTCGGCGCCCAGTTCGAGCCCCACGACCTTGTCGATCTCGCTGTCCTTGGCGGTCAGCATGATCACCGGCACCTTGGAGCGCTGCCGCAGCGAGCGGCAGACCTCGGTGCCGGGCAGGCCGGGCAGCATCAGGTCGAGCAGCACCATGTCGGCGCCGCTCCGGTCGAAGATCTCCAGCGCCTCGGGGCCGGTGGACGCCACGGAGACCTCGAACCCCTCCTTGCGCAGCATGTAGGACAACGCGTCGGAGAACGACTCCTCGTCCTCCACCACGAGAACTCGGGTCATGAGGGAACCTCCGTGAGGGTTTTCGCAGTAGGTACGGCCACCGCGGTGCCGCCGAAGGCGGGCAGCCGCAGGGTGAAGGTGGATCCGGAGCCTTCCTTGCTCCAGACCGTCACCTCGCCGCCGTGCGTGGCGGCGACGTGCTTGACGATGGCCAGGCCGAGGCCGGTGCCGCCGGTCGCGCGTGAGCGGGCGGCGTCCACCCGGAAGAAGCGCTCGAAGATGCGTTCCAGGGCCTCTTCGGGGATGCCGATGCCCTGGTCGCTGACGCTGATCTCCACCGACTCGCCGGCCGGGCGGGTGCTGACCACGACCCGGGTGTGCTCGGGGCTGTAGGCGATGGCGTTGTCGATCAGGTTGCGCAGCGCGGTGGCCAGCAGCTCGTCGTCGCCCCAGACGCGCAGGCCCTCGGTGCCGCCGGAGACCAGGGTGATGTCCTTGCCCGCGGCCTTCGTCGTGGAATGGTCGATGGCCTCGTGCACGATCTCGTCGATCGGCACCTGGCCGGGGGTGGGGATGGGCTCGGCGCCCTGGATCCTGGAGAGGGTGATGAGGTCCTGCACCAGGTAGGTCAGCCGGGCCGACTCCAGTTGCATGCGGCCGGCGAAGCGGGTGACCGCCTCGGGGTCGTCGGCGGCGTCCTGGATCGTCTCGGCCAGCAGGCTCAGCGCCCCGACGGGGGTCTTGAGCTCGTGCGAGACGTTGGCCACGAAGTCGCGGCGGACCGCCTCGACGCGGCGGCGCTCGGTCTGGTCCTCGGCGAGCACCAGCACCTGGCCGTGCGAGCCCAGCGGGGCCACCCGGACGGCGAAGCTGGTCGACTCCTGGCCGAAGCGGTGCCCCGCGACCTCGATCTCGCTCTCGCGGATCTCGCCGTCCCTGCGCACCTGCCTGGCCAGGGCGAGCAGTTCGGCGGCCATCAGCCGGTCGCCCTTCACCAGCCCGAAGGCGCGTGCGGCCGAGCTGGCCCGCAGCACGCGGTCGTGGGCGTCGAGGACGACTGCGCTGCTGGGCAGTACGGCGAGCACCGAGGCGACCCCCTGCGGCAGGGCCCCCACCTCGCCATCGTCGGAACCGTCGGTCCTGTTCGGCGTCTCGATCTGGTTGCGGTAGAACAACACCGCGAACGCGCCGACCACGAATCCGGCCAGGGCGGCCAAGCTCATGGCCATCTCACTCATGTCTTCGATGGTAGGTGGGCTTTTCCGGACACCCGACCCCCGACCTGGACGCTTCCCGCAAAGTTCACTTCGCGGTAGGGGGTCGTTCATCGCGCGGAACATACCGTGGAGGCCATGCGTGACGCCTACCATGAAGAACTCGACGCCCTCACGGTGAAGCTCGTCGAGATGACCCGCCTGGTCCGCTCGGCCATCTCCCGGGCGACCACCGCGCTCCTCGACTCCGATCTGCCGCTCGCCGAGAGCGTCATCTCCCGCGACGAGGAGGTCAACCGCCTCTTCGCCGAGATCGAGGCGTCGATCTTCGAGCTCATGGCGCGCCAGCAGCCGGTCGCGGTCGACCTCCGTATGATCATCACCGCGCTGCGGATGGGCACCGACCTGGAGCGGATGGGCGACCTCGCCGAGCACGTGGCCAAGGTGGCCCGGCTCCGCCATCCCGACTCGGCCATCCCGGTCGAGCTGCGGCCGACCATCCTGGAGATGGGGCAGATCGCGGAGAACATCGTCACCAAGGCCGGGAGCTGCATCGCGCGCCGCGACGTGGAGTCGGCGCTGGAGCTGGAGGGCGACGACGACGCCATGGACCGGCTGCACCGGAAGCTGTTCCGGGAGATCCTCGCCAAGGAGTGGCAGCACGGCGTCGAGCCGGCGATCGACATCACCCTCGTCGGCCGCTACTACGAGCGCTACGCCGACCACGCGGTGCGGATCGCGCGGGACGTGGTCTACCTGGTGACCGGTTCGAGGCCCGCCTGACCCCGCGGGGTCAGGGGCGCAGCAGCGAGTAGAGGACCTGGTCGTGCCAGCGGCCGTCGCGCCACTGCGCCTGCCGTACCACGCCCTCGCGGGTGAAGCCGGCCTTCTCCAGGGCGCGCTGCTCGGCGAGGTTCCGCACGTCGGTGAAGGCCTGGATGCGGTGGGCGCGGGTGTGCGCGAACAGGTAGGCGGCGAGCTGGCGCTGGGCCTCGGTGCCGATGCCCCGGCCCTGGAAGGCCGGGCGCAGGGCGATGGCGATGGTCCAGCACCACGAGCTGGGGCCGGGGCCCCAGTAGCCCTTGAACCAGTCGATCCGGCCGGCCACGTCGTGGTCGGCGCAGACGGTGAGGGTGCCGGCCTCGTCGCCGAGCAGGCCGGTCTCGTAGAAGGCGCGGCGCTGCCGCACCGGGTCGCGGAAACCGAACCACTGGAACGGCCCGGTGCCCTCGGGAGTGGCGAACTCCTCCTCGAAGATCACCAGGTCCTTCTCGACGACCGGCCGCAGCCGCACCCGGTCCATGGTCAGCGACCCTGGTTGGCCACGGCCTCGATGGCCGCGCGGGCGGCGTCCGGGTCGAGGTAGCGCCCGCCGGGCGTCACCGGACGGTAGGACTCGTCCAGGTCGTAGACGAGCGGGATGCCGGTGGGGATGTTGAGCCCGGCGATGGCCTCGTCGGAGATGCCGTCGAAGTGCTTGACCAGCGCGCGCAGCGAGTTGCCGTGCGCCACCACCAGGACGGTACGGCCGGCCGCGAGGTCCGGCACGATCGAGTCGTACCAGTACGGCAGGGCGCGGTCGATGACGTCCTTGAGGCACTCGGTGCGCGGCATCAGCTCCGGCGGCAGAGACGCGTAGCGCGGGTCGCCGGCCTGCGAGTACTCGTCGCCGTCGGCGATCGGCGGCGGCGGCACGTCGAAGGAGCGCCGCCAGAGCATGAACTGCTCGTCACCGAACTCGGCGCGCGTCTGGGCCTTGTCCTTGCCCTGGAGGGCGCCGTAGTGGCGCTCGTTGAGCCGCCAGGAGCGCTTGACCGGCAGCCACTGCAGGTCGGCCGCCTCCAGCGCGAGGTTGGCGGTGCGGATCGCCCGGTTGAGCAGGCTGGTGTGCACCACGTCGGGCCGGATGCCCGCCTCGATCAGCAGCTCGCCGCCGCGCCGGGCCTCGGCCTCGCCGCGCGGGGACAGGGGCGCGTCCACCCAGCCGGTGAACAGGCCCTTGAGGTTCCATTCGCTCTCGCCGTGCCGTACGAGCACCAAAGTCGCCATGGGACCAATCCTAGGGGTGGCTCTTGCGGGCGACTCCACAGAGGAAGTAAGCGGGGCGGACGTCGCGGAAGGGCTGCAGCTCAGGGATCTCGGGCCGCCAGTCGGGCAGGTTGACGACGCCGGGCTCGACGAGGTCGAGGCCGTCGAAGAAGGCGCGGATCTCGGCGGAGGACCGGGCGGTGAATTGGGCGGAGGCGCCCTGGTAGACGGCTTCGACGCCGGGCTGGGCCTCGGGCTGGATGTCGTTGCACACGTGCGACAGGACCAGGTGGCTGCCGGGCGGGAGCGCCTCCAGCAGGGTGTCCAGGATCTCGCGCGGGCGTTCCTGGACGAAGTGCACGATGGCCAGCAGGAGCACGGCGACGGGCCGGGTGAAGTCGAGCTCGGCGCGGGCGGCGGCCAGGATCTCCTCGGGGCGGCGCAGGTCGCCCTCCAGGACGGCGACGTCGGGGCTGTCCTGGAGGATGGCGCGGGCGTGGCTGAGGACGTGCGGGTCGTTGTCCACGTAGACGGTCTTCGCGCCGGGCGCGTGCTCGGCGGCGACCTGGTGCACGTTGCGCTGGGTGGGCAGGCCGGCGCCGATGTCCAGGAACTGGCGGATGCCCTGGCCGGCGAGGTACTCGACCGCGCGGCCGAGGAAGGCGCGGTTCTCCCGCACTCCTACCGGGATGAACGGGACGTGCTTGAGGACCTGTTCCGCCGCCTCGCGGTCCGCCGGGAAGTTGTCCTTGCCGCCGAGGAAGTAGTCGTACATCCGGGCAACATTCGGCACTTTCGGATCAAAGGTCACAACACTTGATCTTATGATTTTTCCTAGTAAATGATCAGGATCGTGGCCAAAATCCTCGGCGTCCAACTCGCGCCCGGCGTGACCCGGAAGAACATGATCGCCGCCTGGTCGGTGGGTTTCGCGACGACCATGTTCGTGGTCTTCATCCCGACCATGCAGCCCTACCTGCTCTCGGCCGTGCTCGGCCTGCCCAAGGAGAGCCAGGGCAGCGTGGTGGGGCTGCTCGGGACGGTGGCCGAGATCACCATGGTGCTCAGCCTCGCCTGGTACGGAGCGCTGGCCGACCGGCACGGGCGGCGGCCGATCGTCGTCGCCGGCTTCCTGATCTGCGCGCTCGGGGCGGTGCTCTTCCCCTTCGCCGGCAACGCGAGCGTCCTGGTGGCGCTGCGGGTGCTGCTGGCGCTCGGCACCGCCGCGCTGGGCGGCATGTTCGGCACGATCGCCATCGACTACGCGACCAATTCCTCGCGCGGCAAGTCCTACGGCGTCCTGGGCGTCACGACCGGGCTGGGCGGGCTGCTGGCGGTGTTCGCGCTGGCGCGGCTGCCCAAGCTCTTCGAGGCGCAGGGCCTGTCGGCCGCCGACGCCGCCCGGGCCAGCTTCCTGACCGTGGCGGTGCTGCTCGTGGTCGCCGGGCTGATCATGCGGGCCGGCCTGTCGAAGGCGCGGGTCAGCGACCAGAGCCGGCACATCCCGCTGACCCAGCTCATCGCCACCGGCACCCGGCTGGCCAGGGACCCGGGCGTCGCGCTCGCCTACGCCGCCGCCTTCGTGGCCCGTGCGGACCTGGCGGTCGTCTCCGGCTTCATGGCGCTCTGGGTCAACCACGCGGCGCAGGAGGCCGGGCTGTCCGAGGCGGCCGCGCTGGCCAGGGCGGGCATGATCGTCGGCATCGCGCACACCATGGCCCTGCTGGTCTCGCCGCTACTCGGCTGGCTGGGGGACCGGGTCAAGCGGCAGAACCTGGTGATCGTGGCGCAACTGGTGGCCGCGCTGTCCTACCTGTCGACGCTGCTGGTGTCCGACCCGCTCGGCCCGGCGATGATCATCGTGGCCTGCCTGGTGGGCGTCGGGGAGATCGCCGGGATCAACACCGCGGGGCCGCTCCTGGGCCAGCAGGTGCCGGCCGCGGTGCGCGGCTCGGCCTTCGGGCTGCACTCGCTCTGCGGGGCCCTGGGGATCATGGTCGTGTCGATGCTGGGCGGCTGGCTCTACGACGTGTGGATCCCGGCCGCGCCCTTCGTGGTGGCCGGCTCGCTGGGGCTGGTCGTGGTGGCCTTCGGGCTCGTGGTGCGCAACAAGGTCGTGCCGCACCCCGAGCACGAGGGTCAGGAGGGGTCGGCGAACCTGGCGAAGGCCTGAAGGTTGGCGGTCGACTCGCCGCGTGACAGCCGCCAGGCCCACTCCCGCCGGATCGAGGAGGCGAAGCCCAGCTCCAGGGCCTTGTCGAAGCCCTCGTCCGCGTAGGTGAGCACGCAGCCGAGCAGGCGGTCGACCTCCTCCTCCGACAGCGCCTGGAGCGGCATCCGGCCGACCAGGTAGACGTCGCCCACGGGGTCGAGGGCGAAGTGCACGCCGTACATGCCGCCGTTCTTGGTCAGCAGCCAGCGGTAGAACTCGGCGTGGTTCTCGTCGGGCTGGCGGCAGAAGAACGCCTCGACGTGCAACGCCTGATCGTTGACGATCAGCCAGGTCATCGTGGCGAGCTTGTGGGTGCCGGGCAGCTTGACCAGGAAGGCGCCCGGGCGGGGCTCCTCGAAGCCGACGTCGAGCGATTTGAGCGCGCTTTCGAGGATCTGCCTCATACGGCCAGCTTAAGGGCACGGTTGGCGACGGCTTCGCCGTACACGTCCATGAGCTTGGCGGCCGTCGCCGACCAGCCGAAGCCCGCGGCGTGCGCCCGCGCACCGGAGGAGAGCTCGTCGCGCCAGCGCGGGCTGGCGACGAAGCGCTGGAGCACCCGGGCCCACTCGTGCGGGTCGTGGCTGTCGACCAGGACGCCGGAGACGCCGTCGGCGACGGCGGTGCGCAGCCCGCCCACCGAGGCGGCGGCGACCGGGGTGCCGCAGGCCTGCGACTCGAGGGCGACCAGGCCGAAGGACTCGTTGTAGGAGGGCACGACGGTGACGTCGGCGGCGCGGTACCAGTCGGCCAGCTCGTGCTGCGGCGCGGGCGGCAGGAGCCTGACCACGTCGGTGATGCCGAGTTCGGTGGCGAGCTCGGCGAGGATGTTGGGCTGGCACAGGCCGTTGCCGGAGGGGCCGCCGACGCAGGCGACGACCAGCCGGGAGCGCAGCGAGGGGTCCTCGATCAGCATCCGGGCGGCCGCGCGCAGCAGCACGTCGGGGGCCTTGAGCGGCTGGATGCGGCCGACGAAGAGCAGCACGTGCGCGTTCTGCGGCAGGCCCAGCCGGTGGCGGGCGGCGCCCTGCGAGCCGGGCTGGAAGACGGTGAGGTTCACGCCGGGGTTGACCACCTCGACGCGGTCGCTCGGCGCGCCGTACAGGTCCATGAGCTCCAGGGCCTCGTCGGAGGTGTTGGCGACCAGTCGGTCGGCGACCTCCACGACCTGCTCCTCGCCCAGCACGCGGGCCTGCGGCTCGGGCTTGTCGCCGGTGGCCAGCAGCAGGTTCTTGACCTTGGCCATGGTGTGCATGGTGTGCACCAGCGGTACGCCCCAGCGTTCCTTGGCCAGCCAGCCCACCTGGCCGGACAGCCAGTAGTGCGAGTGGATGACGTCGTAGCGGCCCGGCTCGTACATCGCCTCGGTCCGCAGCACGCCCGACAGGAACGCGCACAGTTGCGAGGGCATGTCGCCGCGGTCGAGCTCCTCGTACGGCCCGGCGGTGATGTGCCGCACGAGCACGCCGGGGGTCAGCTCGACCACCGGCGGCAGGTCCCGTGCGGTCTGCCGGGTGAAGATCTCGACTTCCACGCCCGCCTGGGCCAGGCGCTTGGCGGATTCGACGATGTACACGTTCATGCCGCCCGCGTCGCCGGTTCCCGGCTGATCGAGCGGAGACGTGTGCATGCTGACAGTCGCGACCCGGCCGACTCGGCGTCGCCTCACCGGGCATCACCTCCGAAAGGGCTATAACCACCCTTTTCGCGATGACATTCCCGGTTAAAGATCACATTTCGCGCTGCTGGCAGGATAGGCGCATGACGAAGACGGCAGTGGTGACCGGGGCGAGCAGCGGCATCGGCGAGGCGACCGCGCGGCGGCTCGCCGCCGAGGGGTACCAGGTGGTGGCGGCGGCCCGGCGGCGCGAGCGGCTGGACAAGCTGGCCGCCGAGGTGCCGGGGATCACCCCGGTGACGCTCGACGTGACCGACCAGCCGTCGGTGGACGCCCTCGCCGCCTCGCTGGAGCGCTGCGACGTGCTGGTGAACAACGCCGGCGGCGCGCTCGGCCTGGAGCCGGTGGCGCAGGGCCGGCTCGACGACTGGCAGCGCATGTACGACATCAACGTGCTCGGCGCGCTGCGGGTCACCCAGGCGCTGCTGCCCGCGCTGATCGACTCGGGTGACGGCGTGCTGGTCATGGTCACCTCGGTGGCCGGGATCGTCTCCTACGAGGGTGGCGGCGGCTACTGCGCCGCCAAGCACGCCCAGACCTCCATGACCGAGACGCTCCGCCTCGAACTGGTGGGCCAGCCGCTGCGCATTATCGAGATCGTGCCCGGCATGGTGCGGACCGAGGAGTTCGCGCTCACCCGCTTCCGCGGCGACGGCGACGCCGCCGCCAAGGTCTACGAGGGCGTGCCCGGCCCGCTGGTGGCCGACGACATCGCCGACGCGATCGCCTGGACGGTCACCCGCCCCTCGCACGTCAACGTGGACCGGCTGGTCATCCGGCCGCGCGCCCAGGCCGCCCAGCACAAGGTGCACCGCGTGTGAAGCCGGTCGGCGCCATCACCCGCGGCACCACCGGGGTCAACCGGCTCAGGCGGGCCGACCGGTGGACCGTCGCCGTGCACGGCCGCCGGATGCCCGGCGAGCTGGCCGTGGACCTCGGCTACGGCGCCTCGCCGGTCACCACGCTGGAGCTGGCCGACCGGCTGGGTCCCGGGGTGGAGGTGCTCGGGCTGGAGATCGACCCGGCGCGGGTGGCGGCTGCCAAGCCGTACGAGCGGCCCGGGCTGCGCTTCGCGCTCGGCGGCTTCGAGCTGCCGGTGCCACGGCCGCCGATGCTGATCCGGGCCTTCAACGTGCTCAGGCAGTACGGCGAGGCGGAGGCGTGGCACTACTGGGAGGTGCTGCGCGGCAAGCTGGCGCCCGGCGGGCTCCTGGTCGAGGGGACGTGCTCGGAGGTCGGCCACCGGGCGGTCTGGGCCGGCCTGACCGCTGAGGGGCCGCGGACGCTGACCTTCGCCGCGCGCTTCGACGCCTTCGACAAGCCCTCCGACCTGGCCGACCGGTTGCCCAAGACGCTCATCCACCGCAACGTGCCGGGCGAGCGGGTGCACGCCTTCCTGCGCGACTGGGACCGGGCCTGGGCGGTGGCCGCGCCGTACGAGAGCCACGGGCGGCGGCAGCGGTGGCTGGAGGCGGTGCGGACGCTGTCCGGCCACTGGCCGATCTTCACGCACCCGCCGCTCGGCGGGCGGGCCCGGTGGCGGCTGGGCGAGCTGACGCTGCCCTGGTCGGCTGTGGACGGGGAGTGAGATTCGTCTCCCCACCTGCTTACTCGACAGTACGTAGTACTACGCTGGTGAGTGTGAAGGGTCTTGGCGAACTCGAGCGCAGCATCATGGACATCCTCTGGGCCGAATCCTCGGCCCTGACGGCCCGCGAGGTCGGCCGGCTGATCGCCGACCGCGACCTGGCGCCGACCACCGTCATGACCGTGCTCGACCGGCTCACCCGCAAGGGCTTCCTGCGGCGCACCCGAGACGGACGGGCCTGGCGCTACGAACCCGCGGAAAGCCGCGATTCGTACGTCGCCGAGCTTATGCTGGAGGCGCTCGATCTGACGGGCGACCGTTCTGCCGCCCTCGCCCGCTTCGCCAAGGCCGTCTCCGGCGACGAAGCGGAGATCCTGCGCAGAGCGCTTCAGGAGCTGGAGGAAGAGTGATCACCGCGGCCGCGCTGGCGACGCTGGCGTTGGGCTGCGCGCTCGGCGCCTGGCGGTTCACCTCCGCGCGCTGGACCTATCGCTCCCCCCGCATGGCCATCCTGCTGTGGCAGGCGCTCGGTCTCACCTGGGGGCTGGCCAGCATCGGCACCCTGCTCGCCTTCGCCGTCATGCCGTACGACCGGGGGGTGCTCCACGGGCTGATCGCCTTCGCCCGCGGGGTCCGGCCGAACGAGCCCTGGGACGTGCCGCACGTGCTGGCGATGATCGCCGGGCTGTCGTTGCTGGCCGTCCTGATCCTGGTCACCGCCACCGCCGGGGTGCAGACCCTCCGGGCCCGGCGGCGGCACCGGCTCCTGCTGTCGCTCATCGCCCGCGAGGAGCCCGGCATCCCCGGCGTGCGCGTGCTCGACCATCCGGGCGCGGCGGCCTACTGCGTGCCCGGCTGGAACTCCGAGGTGGTCATCAGCGCGGGCACGATGGCGCTGCTGTCGCAGGACGAGCTGGCCGCGGTGCTGGCCCACGAGGCGGCCCACGTGCGCGAGCGGCACGACCTGGTGATCCTGCCCTTCGGCGCGCTGCGCGCCGCGCTCCCCTGGTCGAAGACGGTCTCCGAGGCGCAGGCGCAGGTCGAGCTGCTGGTCGAGATGGCCGCCGACGACCGGGCCCGCCGCTACGTCTCCGCCCGCCGGCTGGCCACCGCCCTGCTCCGCTTCGGTACGGCAGGCGCCATGCCCGCCCCGCACGGCATGCTCGGCATGCAGTCCCACGTGATGGCCAGGGTCGATCGCCTGATCAAGCCGATTCCCGATTTGTCGCGTTCGTTGCGGTATGCGGTGTTCGCGCTCATTGTGACGTTGACCACTGCCGCCCCCTTCCTGTGGGTCATCCCAGCTTGACCGCTTGCTGGGGTTAGCCATCGCGTTTGCAATTGCAAGCACCGCGAGGCATGCTAGAGGCATGGCACTACCGAAGGTCGGCTCGATCGGCGAATACATCCGCGAGCAGAGGCAGCAGGCGAAGATCTCGCTGCGCCAGCTCGCCGAACAGGCCGGGGTCTCCAACCCCTACCTGAGCCAGATCGAGCGCGGCCTGCGCAAGCCGAGCGCGGAGATCCTCAACCAGATCGCCAAAGGTCTGTCCATCTCCGCCCAGGCGCTGTACGTGCAGGCCGGCCTGATGGAGGACCGCGAGCAGCCCAGCGACGTCATCGCCGCGATCAGGGCGGACGCGGGACTCAGCGGCCGCCAGCGCCAGGTGCTGATCGACATCTACGAATCGTTCCGCAAGGAGAACCGCGCCGAGGGAGAGCAGCCCTCGACGCGGCCGGAGACGGACTCCGAATCGGACGACGAACCGCCGCTGCCGGGGGAATGGCTCTCGGGCAACGGCTACGTCAACCAGGAAACCGAGAAAGGTTAACCCATGACGCTCGCCACCGAGGTCAAGAAGCTCACCGAGACCAAGCCCTTCTACGCCGTCGCGGGCGCGGGCGACTTCGTCGTCGAGAAGCTCCGCGAGCTCCCGGCCCAGCTCCAGAAGCTGTCCTCGGCCGACCTGGCCCGCGAGCTGCCCGAGCGCACCCGCACCGCGGCCGGCAAGGCCGAGGAGATCGTCCGCGACCTGCCGGTCAAGGCCCGCGGCTACGCCGACCTGATCGGCGTCCGGGCGACCGAGGTCTACGAGGCCTCCGTCAACCGCGGCCGCAAGGTCGTCAGCCGGGTGAGCGGCGAGGCCGCCCTGGAGCTCGAAGAGGTCTCCACCGCCGCCGAGCCGCCCGTCGCCGAGCCGGTCCAGCCGGTCAAGAAGACCCGTACCACCAAGGCCTCCCCGACCACCAAGGCCTGACCTTCCCGCGATGCGGCCCGTCTCGATCGAGACGGGCCGCATCCATGTCCGCCCGTATAGTCTGGGGGTCGTCAAGCTAGAGGGCGGAGCGAACATGAGTCTGATCAGCGGCGGCCTGAACATCCTCTTCCTGGTGCTCGCCATCGCCATCTTCGGCATGTCGGCCTACGCGTTCGTCCACGCGCTGCGGGTGCCGGCCAACGCGTTCGTCGCCGCGGGCAAGCTCAAGAAGAACATCTGGCTGCTCATCCTTGGCCTGGCCACCCTGCTGTCGGCGGGCGGCGGCTTCGCCTTCTTCCAGGACCTGCGCCAGATGTGGGCGCTCGGGCTGTCCGGGTTCATCGGGCTCGGCGCGATCAGCATCTTCTCCATCGCCTCGGTCATCGCGGCGACCGTCTACATCGTGGACGTGAAGCCCGCGGTCAAGGGCATGGGCGGGCGCGGCGGCGGCCACATGGGCCCCTACGGGCCCTGGTAGATGCCCCTTCGCGAGCTGGTCGAGGAAGCCTTCCTCGGCTGGCTCGACGCCCGGGGCGGGCGTTCTGCGCTGCGGCGTGCGGCGGTCGACCTAGTGGTCCGGGCCGCGAGCTGGGAGTTCTTCGCGCCGATCCGGCCCGAGCCGGCGACGATCGCCGTGCACACGGAGCGCGTCGGCACCACGTCGATCACGCTCGCCTTCACGGTGCGGTGCGCGGCCGACGTGGTCGCCGCCGCCACCGTCACCTACGTCTGCGTGCGAGGCGGACGGACCGTCCCCCTGCCCGCCCACCTCGGCGTGCCGGTCTAGGCGGCGACCTTGGTCCACGGCCCTGGTAGCCGCGCCATAGTAGATCAAAAGCGCGGCCGCGTAGCCTCCCGCCGAGTGGAGGTGAGGCTGTGTTTCGCGTTCTCGGTCATCTTGAGCTCGACTTTCCCGGTTCCTCCGTCCATATCGGCGCACACAAGCAACGGGCCCTGCTGGCGATGTTGCTGCTGCGCGCCGGTCGGCCGGTCAGCACCGACCAGTTGATCACCGAACTGTGGCCGCAGGCCGTGCCGCCCACGGCGGGGGCGAGCCTGCGCACCTATGTCTACCGGCTGCGCCGGCACCTGCGCCCGCTGGCCGGAACCGGGCTGAGACTGTCCACCTGCGGATTCGGCTACCGGCTCTGCCTGCCGTCCGGGTTGCTCGACGCGGCGGAGTTCGAGCGGCTGCTCGGCCAGGGCAGCCTCGCGCTGGAGCGCGGCGAGCACTGCCGGGCCTCCGAGCGGCTCGGCGCGGCACTGGCGCTGTGGCGGGGCGCGATGCTGCCCGACATGGACATCGACCTGGTCCGCGGTGAGCGCGACCGGCTGCACGAGACCATGTTGTGCGCGCGGGAGCTGTGGCTGGAGGCCGAGCTCGGGTGCGGCCGGCATCGGCAGGTGGTCGCCGACCTCGAACGGCTGGTGAGCGAGCACCCTTTCCGCGAGGCGCTGTGGAGCCTCCTCATCACCGCGCTGGCCCGATCCGGCCGGCGAGCGGACGCCCTGTCCGCCTGGACGCGCGTCCGCTCGCTGCTGGCCGTCGAACTCGGCACCGGACCCGCCCCCGAGCTGGTGCTGCTGCAGCGCAGCATCCTCAGGGGCGAGCCGGTGTGACCTCAGGAGTGCTCAGGCGGCGAAGCACTGCTTGTCGTACCAGGTGCTGCAGTCACTCCGCACGCACCTGCGGCGGACGCAGCAGATGCCGCCCGAGCACGAGGGGGTGCTCCAGGCGCCGCAGTGCGGGGTGCACGCCGCCTTGGCCTCCACGGTCGGGACGAGCAGGCCGACGAGACGGTCGGCGATCGCGCTCAAACGGGACATGGACCTTTCCTTTCTTCGAAACGCCTCAGGCACCTTCCGGCCGGTTCTGGCCGTGGCGTAGCGGCCTGATCACTACGCCAAGCACGTCCGACTCCCTGACGAGGCCGCAGTGGCGGGAGTCGTAGCTCACCTCGGGGTTGTCACCCAGCACCGCCAGAGCCCCGCTGGGCACCGGCCCCTCGTGGGGCACCGACGCTGGAGCCGGCTCGCCGTGGACGGCGGCGATCCGCTTGATCAGGTGCCCGTTTCCGGTGGGGTCGCGCAGGACGGCGATCTGGCCGGTGCGCAGGGCGCCCTCACGGGCCCGGCGCACCAGCAGCCGATCACCCCGGCGCAGGGTCGGCGCCATGCTGATGCCCTGGACGACGACCACGGTGAAGGTACGGCGCAGCCGTACCCAGGCAAGCAGGACAGCGGCGACGGCGGCCAGCGCGGCGATCACGACCCCACCACCTCGAACCCCCTGGCCTGCAGGCGGAAGAGCCGGGCGTAGACGCCGTCGAGCGCCAGGAGAGCATCGTGGGAGCCCTGCTCGGCCACCACCCCGTCCTCGAGCACGACGATCTGGTCGGCGTCCCGCACGGTGTTCAGCCGATGGGAGATGAGCAGGCTGGTCCGGCCCTCGCGATGGCGGCGCACCCGGGCGTGAACCTCGGCCTCCGCCCCCGGGTCCAGCCCGGAGCTCGGCTCGTCGAGGATCATCAGGTCGCGGCCGTGACGGAAGAACGCCCGAGCCAGCGCGCTGCGCTGCCACTGGCCGCCCGACAGGACCACACCCGTCGAGGCGTCGGTGCGCTCCTCCTCGCTCACGAACATCCGGGTGAGCTGGGTGTCGTAGCCGCGAGGCAGGTCCGACAGCACTCGATCGAGGCCCGCCTCGCCCGCGGCGGCACGGATCCGGTCCAGGTCGGCCATCGCGGTGACCTCGCCGATGGCGATGTTGTCGCGGGCGGAGAAGTCGTAGCACATGTAGTCCTGGAAGACCGCGGTGATCCGCTCCCGCAGGCCGGCCGGATCGGCCTCACGCAGATCGACGCCGTCCCACAGGATCGACCCCCTGGTCGGGTCGTAGAAGCGGCACAGCAGCTTGACCAGGGTGCTCTTGCCGGCGCCGTTGCTCCCGACCAGCGCCACGGCCTGTCCGCGCGGCAGGTAGAGGGAGACGCCGCGCAGGATCCACGGGTGCTCGTCGCTGTACCGGAACCACACGTCGCGAAGTTCGATGCCATCCCGGAGCGGCGGCAGCGGCACGGCGGCTCCGGCGATGGGCAGGTCCTGCTCTTCGCGCAGGACGCGCGCGTAGTGGCCGACCAGCCGTAACCCGTGATGCGCGTCGGCGATGCCGCCCAGCAGCGCGAGCAGCGCGCCCTGCACGGCCGCGACCGCCGCGATGAACAGCGAGACGTCGCCGGGCGTGAGCCGTCCGGCCGTCGCCGCGCCGATGGCCCAGACCAGCCCGCCGCCGGCGACGACCGAGGCCAGCAGCCCCAACCCCACCTCGGTGGACAGCTCGCGGCGGTCCACCGCGCGCCGGGCCAGGTCCGCGCCGCGCAGGTCGGTCATCATGCGCTCGCGCAGCAGCCCCCCACTGCCGAAGAGCCTGATCTCCTTGGCCGCCTCGATCGTGCTGAGCAACTCGGCGTAGAAGAACTGCCGTCGCTCGACGGGACTGACGGCCCAGAGCATCGCCAGCCGCCGCCGGGACAGGCGCAGGTAGGCCAGCAACGCGGGCACGGCCGAGACGAGCACGATCGCCGTCATCGCCGGACTGATGATCAGCAGGGAGACGGTGAAGCCCGTGAGCGTGAGCGCCGACCGTGCCAGCGCGAAGACCCCGGTCACCACCGTGCCCGCCTGCGTCACCCCCTCCTGCGCGAGGCGCAGCCCGTCGAGGAAGCGCGGCTCCTCGAACCTGCGCAGACCCACGAAGGCGGTGGTGGCGGCGAAGAGCCGATCGGTCATGTGCGCGGTCATGGCCCTGCTGATCTGGCGGCCCAGGTACTCCGTGACCTGCGGCATGGCCGCCGTCGCCACGCCCACGACCGCCAGCGCCACGGCAGGACCGACCAGCGAGCCCGTGCCCAGGCTGAGGCCGTCGAGGACGGCCTTGGTCAGCCAGGTCATCGCCACCGGTCCCGCGGCCTGCGCGAGTGCCATCAGCGCGTAGGCGGCGACCTGCCGGCGAGCACACCGCCACGCCACCGTGGCCGCGGTCCTCATGCCGGGACGGGCTCGGCGAGGCTGGCGTCGAGCCCCTCGGCCACGACCGTGCCGCTGCCGTCGATCAGGTAGACCGAGGGGAAGGCCATGACGCGGAAGGCCTCCTGGAGTGCTCCGGTCGAGCCTTCGGCGACGACGGCGGCGACCGGCGCCAGCTCCCGCACGTAGTCTTCCGCGGGTCCTGACACCACGGCGATCACGTCGTACGGCACCTGCCCGGCGCGCTCGACGAAGCGGGGCAACAGCTCGGCACAGGGCTCGCAGCCCGGGGTGAAGAAGCCGACGAGCGTCCGCTCGTTGAGCCGGCCACGCGAGATCGGCCTGCCGTCCACATCGGTCGTGGCGAACTCGCCCACGACGGCTCCCACCCGCACGCCGCCCAGCTCGTCGCGGCGCGAGGCGGCCTCCGCGCGCAGCCGCCGGATCACCCCGACGGTCAGCAGCAGGTTGAGTAAGGTCAGCAGGCTCAGCACGACGACGGCGGCGGTCAGGTACACCATCAGGCGCTCCTTACGGGCTCGGCGAACAGGACGACGAGGTCATCGAGAGCGATCAGCACGACCGCTCCGGCCACTCCGGCCAGGACGGCCACGGCTGCGCCCGCTACGGTCGTCGTCCCTGCCTGCGGCGATGCCACCCCCCATCCGGTCAGGGCCACGGCGCCCAGCAACGTGTTCCTGACCAGGTGGACCCGGCCGAGCGGGGTGGTCGACGCGCCGAAGCACCGGCACGGGCTCCGGATGCCGCGACGCAGCGAAAGCGCCACCGCGCCGGTGAAGGCGACCAGCATGAGGACCACGAGCGCGAACCCCGGCCGCGGCCAGACCGCCACCGCCCCCACGCACACCGCCTCCGCCACCACCACCGCTGCCGCGGCGGCAGCGGCGCCGCGCCCGCCGGGCAGCAGGCGCAGGGAACGCAGCGATGAGACGAACGCCTTCCAGCCCACCGGCTTGGTCATCGCGGAGACCGCGAACACCACGCCGAGCAGGACCTGGCAGGCCACGAGCACGTAAGCCATGCGCCAACAGTGCGATCGGGCGGTAGCGCCGACGTAGCGCGGGTGTAGCGCGGTCAGGCCGGGGCGGTGAAGCCCGCCTTGGCGAGGGAGTCCACGAGCCAGGCGGCGATGCGGGCGTGGCCGCCGCGCGTGGGATGGACGCCGTCGGGAAGCATCACCGCCGCCGGATCGCCGGTGATCCAGCGCTGCGCCATCGCGTCGAGGAAGGTCACGCCTTCCCGCCCGGCGACCTCGGCCAGCGCGTCACGCACCCGGCTGGCCCCGGGCGGAGGGGTGTCGAGCCAGATCGGCCCGATCACGACGATCCTGGTCCGCGGCCACTGGGCCCGGGCCAGCCAGAGCAGGCTGGAGGCCGCCCGCCGGACGTGCTGGGTGCTCCACCGGCGGTCGTTGTGGCCGCCGGAGATGATCAGCACGTCGGGCGCCGGACGCCAGGCCAGCTCGGCCTCGAACGATTCGCGGAAGTTGCGCCCCACGCGGCCACGGCTGACGAAGCCCGTGCCGCCCGCTCCGGCGATGACCGGCTGCCACCGCAGCGTGCGCGCGGCCGCCGCGGCATAGCTCTGCCAGGCCGGCACCGGGCCGGAGCCCACGGTGAAGCTGTCGCCCACCGCCATCATGACCGGGGCGCGCGACTCCCCGGCCGGAGCTCGCATGGGCGCCGATTCCTCCGCAACCCCCGCGCATCCCGAAATAGCGCAACAAATCATCAGGACTGCCGCGGCCGGTGTCCTCAACGGACGACGCAACAGGCCGCGCATGACCACCTCGAGGGCTCTAGGCTGCCGGACATGAGCTTCGATCTCCACGGGCGTACGCAGCGGCTCGAACTCGCCGACCAGAAGGTGCGTTCCTTCGAGGCGGTCGTCCTTGAGTCGTCACCCGAGGGGATCGTCTTGAGCAGGTCGGCATTCTATCCGGGAGGCGGCGGCCAGCCACCGGATCACGGAGTTCTGCTCTGGCTCGGCGTGGAGACCCGCATCGTCGGAGTGCGCAAGGGCGACGACCTCCACCTGCTGCCCGCCGAGGGCGACCCGCTGCCGCCGGTCGGCACCACCGTCACCGGGGCGGTCGCCGACGAGCGGCGCAGCGCGCTGATGCGCACCCACTCCGGGCTGCACGTGCTGTGCGGGGTGGTCTTCCGCGACTACGGCGCGCTGGTCACCGGCGGCAACATGGACGTGCTGACCGCGCGCATGGACTTCAACCTCCCGGAGATCCCGCCCGGCTTCAAGGAGGCGGTCGAGGAGGCGTGCAACGCCGAGATCGTCGCCGACCGGCGCATCGACATCAAGGTTCTGCCGCGCGAGGAGGCCTTCGGCATCCCGGACATCATCCGCACCGCCACCAACCTCGTGCCCGAGGACGTGGAGCTGGTGCGGATCGTGGACATCGTCGGCCTCGACACCCAGGCCGACGGCGGCACGCACGTCGGCTCCACCCGGCAGATCGGCCGGATCAAGGTCGCCAAGATCGAGAGCAAGGGCCGGGGCTTCCGCCGGTTGCGCATCGCCATCACCGCCTGATCTCGGGAGGAACCGATACGATCTGCCCCCATGACGGGAATCAGGCTCACGCTGGCCGTCCTGGGGGCCACGGTCCTGGCGCTGATCTCCTCGCCCGCCTCGGCGGACGGCGCCATCACCGACGAGGTCACGCTGGAGCTGCGCAAGGACGGCACGCTGCACGTGACGGAGAAGCTCACCGGGAGCGGCGAGCTGAAGCGCACGCTGCTCACCAGGACCCGCCTCGACGACGACCACGACCGGCTCTACCAGGTCAGTGCGGTGAAGGGCGGCAAGCTCGACGGCGACGTGCTGACCGTGACCGCCCCGGCGACGCTGGAGTACGACGTGAAGGGCGCGGTCGCCCCGGCGGGTGACATCGAGGAGCTGCGCTGGTTCGCGGTCAGCGGGTGGAACGTCCCGGTGGAGAAGGCGACCGTCAAGGTGACCGGGCCCGGGCAGCTCCAGAACCTGTCGTGCTTCGCCGGCGCGCTCACCTCGGCCATCGGCTGCACCGCGGCCTCCATGGACCATACCGGCGTCCAGGCCGACTTCGAGCAGCAGGGGCTGGCCGCCGGCGAGGCGCTGACCGTCGTGGTCGGCTACCCGAAGGGCGCCACCGGCGCGACGCCGCTGCTGGAGCGGCGCTTCTCGCTGGCCGGCGCGTTCGCGCTGAACGGGGTGACCGCGAGCGCGCTCACCGGGCTGCTCATCGTGCTGCTCGGCGGCGTCGGGCTGCTCTACTGGACGCGCGGGCGCGACGCCCGGGTCCGGGGCGCGGGCGCGAGCGTCCAGCCGGTCCAGGACGGGCACTTCTCCCCGCCCGACGGCGTACGGCCCGGCCAGATCGGCACCCTGGTCGACGAGCAGGCCGACGTGGTGGACGTGACGGCCACCATCGTGGACCTGGCCGTGCGCGGCTACCTGCGCATCGACGAGCAGGAGCGCGGCGCCTACGACGCGCCCGACTGGATGCTGGTCAAGCGGCCCAACGCGCCGGTGAACGCGCTCCTGCCCTACGAGCGCGCCCTGTACGACGCGATCTTCGACGGCCGCGACGCGGTGCTGCTGTCCGACCTGTCCGGCTCCTTCGCCAAGAACCTCGGCGCGGTGCGGGACGCGCTGTACGCCGACGTGGTCACCCAGGGCTGGTTCGCCCGCCGGCCCGACACCGAACGCACCCGCTGGACCACGGTCGGCGTGATCCTGATCGCCGTGGGCCTGGCCGCGACGGTGGCCCTGGCCTGGTTCACCAGCTACGGGCTGCTCGGCCTGGCCGTCATCGTCGCCGGGGCCGCGCTCGCGGTGGGCGGGCAGTACATGCCGGCCAAGACCGCCAAGGGCTCGGCCGCGCTCGCGCACACGCTGGCCTTCCGCGACTACCTGTTCTCCGGCGAGCTCGGCAACGTGCCTGAGCAGCATCGGGTGGAGCTGTTCTCGCGCTACCTGCCCTACGCGGTCATCTTCGACGGCGTGGAGCACTGGTCGCGGGTGGTGGCCTCGATCACCCAGCGCGGCGACAACCTGTACTGGTACCACGGGCCGGCCGAGTGGGACCTGTCGAAGTTCGCCGGGTCGATGCGGACCTTCACCACCACGACCTCCGGCGCCATCTCGGCCACCCGGCAGCTGCGCTCGTTGTAGCCGCTAGAGCCGGATGAGGCCGCGCTCGACCGCCGCCGTCACCGCGGCGGTCCTGGTGTCCACGCCGAGCTTGCCGTACACGTGGTTGAGGTGGGTCTTGACGGTGGCCTCGGTGATGAACAGCGCCTTGGCGATCTCCTTGTTGCCCGCGCCGCGCGCCAGCAGTTCGAGGATCTCGATCTCGCGGGCGGTCAGCGCCGGGCCGGGGTCGCGCATGCGGCGCATCATCTTGGCGGCGACCTTGGGCGACAGGACGCTCTCGCCGCGGGCCGCGGCCCGGATCGCCTGGAACAGCTCGTCCGGCGGGCAGGCCTTGAGCAGGTAGCCGGTCGCGCCGGCGTCGATGGCGCGGACGATGTCGGCGTCGGTCTCGTACGTCGTCAGCACCAGCACCTTCGGCCCGCCGGGCAACTCGCGGACACGCCTGGTCGCCTCCACGCCGTCGGGGCCGTCGCCGAGCTGCAGGTCCATCAGCACCACGTCGGGCTCGCGCAGCGCGACGCCGCGGACCGCCTCCTCAGCACTGGCCGCCTCGCCGACGATCTCCATGTCGGCCTCGCCCTCCAGCAGGGCCTTGATGCCGGCGCGGACCACCGGGTGGTCGTCGACCAGGAAGAGCTTCATACCGGAATCCTCGCAGCCACGGCCGTGCCCTCGCCGGGCAGGCTCTCCACCACCAGCGTGCCGCCGACCTCGGCCAGCCGGTCCCGCATGGCGCGCAGGCCGTAGCCGCGGCCTTCGGGGACGGGCGCGGCGCTGTCGAAGCCGACGCCGTCGTCGACGATGTCGAGGGTGACCTCGCCGGGCAGGTAGGACAGGGTGACGACCACGCGCGAGGCGCGGGCGTGCTCGCGGGCGTTGGCCAGCGCGCCCTGCGCGACCCGGATCAGCACGGCCTGCACCTGCTCCCCCAGCGCGTACTCCTCGCCCTCGACGTGGACCTCGTCGGTGAGCCGGCGCAGCGCCTCGGGCAGCGACCGGTCGTGCAGGACCGCCGGGCCGAGGTCGCGGACGAAGCGGCGGGCCTCCTCCAGGTTCTCGCCCGCGGCCTGCTCGGCCTGCCGTACGTAGGCCAGGGCGCGGGCGGGGTTGCTCGCCCAGACCCGCTGCGCGGCCTGCAACAACATCCGCTGGCTGCTCAGCCCCTGGGCGAGGGTGTCGTGGATCTCCCGCGACAGCCGCTCCCGTTCCTGGATCATGCCCGCCCTCCTCAGCTCCCAGAAGATCACCACGGTCATCGCCGCGACCGCGATCGGCGCGAGGACCTGGCTCGGGTCGAACCGGTCGCTCAGCGCGATCTGCGCCACGATCACCGCGAGCGTCAGCACCGCCGTCGCCACCACCGTCATCCGCAGGCTGAGCAGCCGCAGGCACAGGTAGAGCAGCGGGATCGCGCACCACGAGAAGGACGGGGCCAGCTCGACCAGCACCAGCCAGCAGGCCAGCACCACGACCAGCCAGGCCACCAGCCAGCGGTGGCTCAGCCGCTCCCACCAGACCACGCCCACGCCGTACACCACGGCCAGCGCCGCCGCGACGCCCAGGCTCAGCACGGTCTTGGCGTCCAGCTCATGCCGGACCACCAGCCGCGAGGCCGAGGCGGCGAGCAGCAGGTAGAAGCCGGCGTGCATGGCGCGGTTCAACCAGACTCGCTCCACAGATCCCCCTCTCCCCGCGACGCTAGGTCAGGTACGGCAGGCGGGCATCAACCGATCGGTTGAGCTTGACCTCCCCCGATTCTCTCCCACAGCTCGATCTCTCTCCCGATGGCACGAGCGTTTCCCGACGGCAGAGTGGAGACCGTAAGAACCGCACTGACCTGGAGGAACACCATGAACGTTCGCAAGCTCGCCGTCGCCGTCGCCGGTCTCGCCCTCGCCGGCGGCCTGACCGCCACCCAGGCGGTGCCCGCCATGGCCGCCAAGACCGACGGCCCCGCGGTCGTGCAGACGAACACCCTGTCCGCCGACGCCGCGCTGAAGATCGCCGAGGCGGTGCAGAAGGAGGCCGTCAAGCAGAAGCAGCGTGTGACCGTCGCCATCGTGGACCGCTCGGGTGCGACCCGGCTGATCCTGAAGGGTGACGGCGCCGGCCCGCAGACCGAGGAGTCGGCCAAGCGCAAGGCCTTCACCGCCGTCTCCTTCGGCCAGCCCACCAGCAAGCTCAGCTCGAACCAGGCGCTGGCCGCCATCCCCGGCACCCTCCTGCTGGCCGGCGGCGTGCCGGTCGCCTCGGGCGGCGCCCCCATCGCGGGCATCGGCGTCGGCGGCGCGCCCAGCGGCGACATCGACGAGGCCATCGCCAACGCCGGGCTCCAGGCCGTCGCCGGGCAGCTCCGCTGACCGTAAGGTGCGCCCATGAGCAGCCCGATGACACGCCGGACCGTGCTGGTGTCCGGACTCCTCGCCGCGATCCTGGCGGGCGCCTCGGGGTGCGCCCAGGACGGCACGCGGGGTCCGGGCGCCCCGGGCACGGCCCAGGGGTCGCCGAGCGCGACGCCGGGGCCCGTGAAAGGATCAACCGTGCTCAACGAACAACTGCTCCAGGCCGCCGCGGCCGGTGACGCGGCTGCCGTCCGCGAGGCGGTCAACGAAGGCGCCGACCTGGAGGCGCGCAACGGCCAGCGGCGCACCGCGCTGCTGCTGGCGGCCTCCGCCGACCACGTGGAGGTGGCGCAGATCCTGGTCGCCGCCGGGGCCGACCCGGACGCGCTGGACTTCCAGCACGACACCCCGTGGCTGGTGACCGGCGTGACCGGCAGCGTCGCGATGATGCGCGCCCTGCTGCCGGCCAAGCCCGACCTCACCATCCGCAACCGCTACGGCGGCATCTCGCTCATCCCGGCCTGCGAGCGCGGGCACGTGGACTACGTGCGCGAGGTGCTGAAGACCGGCATCAACGTCGACCACGTCAACGACCTGGGCTGGACCGGCCTGCTGGAGGCGGTCATCCTGGGCGACGGCTCCGCGCCCTACCAGGAGATCGTCCGCCTGCTGCTGGCCGCCGGGGCCGATCGCGGCCTGGCCGACAAGGACGGGGTGACCGCGCTGGAGCACGCCGTCCAGCGCGGGCAGAAGGAAGTCGCCGCGATCCTGCGCGGCTGAACCTCCCGGGTCAGGCCCGCAGCCGGACCTCGCCGACGGGACGGCCGCCGCCGAACAGCGTGCCGGTGGCCAGCTCGTCCAGCTCGGGCGCGTCCAGCCCGAGCGCGCGCAGGGCGGCCACGGTGACCGGGGTCCGGGCCCGCTGGCCGCCGTCCTCGATCTTGACCGCCCCGGCCCGCCCGTCGCGGTGGGCGAAGGCGTCGAACGCCTCGGCCCCCACCTTGACCAGCAGACCCGGTACGGCCCGCATGAGCTTGGCCTCGGGCCGGGTGGTCCCGGAGGTCCACTCGGGGAAGCCGGTCATCGCCCCGAAGATGCGCCCCTCCGGCGAGTCCGCCTCGGCCAGCGCGATGGTCCGGAAGGCGCGGGTGACGCCGAGCATCGAGACGAAGAAGAGCGGCGCGCCGCACCCGTCCACCCCGGTCGCGGCGACCCGCTCGCCGGTCAGCTCCTCGACGGTCGCCCGGATGGCCCGCTGCAGCGGGTGCGTCGGCTCCAGGTAGGTCTCCACGGGCCAGCCGTTGACCACGCAGGTGGCGAGCATCGCCGAGTGCTTGCCGGAGCAGTTCATGAAGATCCGCGCCTTCTCGCTGATCGCGCGGTCCTCGGGATAGTCCTCGGGGCAGCGCAACGCGCCCTCGTCCAGGCCGGCCCCGGCCAGGATCTTGCGGGCGCCGTCCACGTGGAAGCTCTCGCCGGAGTGCGAGGCGCACGCCAGCGCCAGCAGCTCGTCCTCCAGGGCGAGCCCGTGGCGGAGCATGGCGAGCGCCTGGATCGGCTTCATCGACGACCGCGGCGAGACCAGGCTGTCCACGGCTCCGTGCACGCGCACCGGGCGGCCGTCGGCCCCCACGGCGAGCATCCTCGCCTGATGCGTGGACTCCACGAACCCGGAACGGACAACCTCTACAACCAACGACATTTCCTGTCCCCTTTCACCGTGAGTCTATGGGTGGGCCAAAATGGGCTCCCATGCGAGCTGTGGTGCAACGGGTGAGTTCGGCCTCGGTGGAAGTGGACGGCGCGATCGTCGGCGCGATCACCGAGCCGGGGCTGATGGTGCTGGTCGGCGTGACGCACGACGACGGCCGCGAGCAGGCCGCGAAGCTGGCGGCCAAGTTGTGGGGGCTCCGCATCCTGCACGGGGAGAAGTCGTGCTCCGACGTCGGGGCGCCGCTCCTGGTGATCAGCCAGTTCACCCTCTACGGCGACACCCGCAAGGGCCGCCGGCCCACCTGGCAGGCCGCCGCCCCCGGCCCGGTCGCCGAGCCGCTCGTCGAGGCGGTGGTCGCCGAACTGCGGGCGCTGGGCGCGCACGTGGAGACCGGGCGCTTCGGGATGGACATGAAGGTGTCGCTGGTCAACGACGGGCCGATCACTCTGGTCATCGACCTCTAGGCTGGCGTCCATGCTGCTCAAGGCGGTCCAGCCGTTCGACTTCGCCCCGGCGTTGCGCTTCATCGCCCGCTTCCCGCCCACGACTGGCGAGCAGGAGGTCACGGACTCCAGCCTGGTCAAGGGCTTCCGCGTCGCCGGGCAGGACGTGCTGGCCCGGGTGTCGGCGGCGCCCGGCGGGCTGCGGTGCGAGCTGGAGGGGGACCGGCTGACGCCGGAGGTGGTCGCCGCCGCGGCCGACCGGGTGCGCTTCCACCTCAGCCTCGACGACGACCTGACCGGCTTCTACGAGCTGGCCGACGGCGTCTTCGCGGACGTGGTCGAGCACCTGCGCGGCTACCACCAGGTCAAGTTCCCCTCCCCGCTGGAGGCCCTGGTCTGGGCGATCCTGGTCCAGCGCACCCGGTCGGCCGGCGCGGCCAAGGCCAAGGCGGCGATCAGCGCGCACGTCGGCAACGCCTACGCCGCCTTCCCCGACCTCGACCAGCTCCTGTCGCTCTCCGCCGGCACCCTCGCCGAGCTGGTCCGGCACAGCGTCAAGGGGCCCCGGCTGCACGAGGTGCTGCGGGCCTGGGCCGAGGCGGACGAGAGCTGGCTGCGCGAGGCGCCCTACGAGGAGGTCAAGCGCTTCCTGCTTGACCTGCCCGGGGTGGGGGCGTGGTCGGCCTCGTTCATCCTGGTGCGCGGGCTCGGGCGGATGGACGAGACGCCGGTCGAGCGGCAGCTCATGGCCGCCGCCGAGCGGGTCTACGGGCGGCCGTTCAGCGAGCGGGACCTGCGCAAGGAGGCGGCCCGTTACGGGCCCTGGCAGGGGTACTGGGCGCACTACCTGCGGCTGGCCGAGTAGGCCGGAGGGGGCGGGGTGGAGCTTGCACCACCCCGGAGTCGGCACGCTGCGCCATCGCTCCGGGCGGGGGCTCCGCCGTACCGTCGGGGTATGCGGAAGATCTTCTGGGCAGTGCCCGCGCTCGTGCTCGCCGGGGCCGCGGGCCTCATCTACTCCAACGGCCGCGACCCCGGCCCCGAGCCCACGGCCGAGAGCGAGCGGACCAGCGCCGTCTACGACTTCACCGGCGAAGAGCTGACGCTGGAGGCCAAGGGCGCGGTGCGAATCTCCGTCGTGCCCGGCCCCGGCGGCAAGGTCTTCGTGGAGCGCGCCCTGCGCTGGACCGGCACGCGCCAGCAGGACGAGTCCTGGCAGGACGACCGGCTGACCGCCGGCTTCACCTGCGCCGAGAACTGCGACGCGGCCTACACCGTGACCGTGCCCGCGGGCACGAAGGTCCGCTACTCGGGCACGGTCACCTGCAAGGACCTCGACTGCGGCGAGGCCTGAGCTAGCCGGGCCGGCGGGCGGGCTTCCAGCCCGGTCGCGGCACCGCGCTCAGCAGGGCCTTGGTGTAGTCCTCCCTGGGCTCGCGCAGCAGGTCGGCGGTGCGGCCCCGCTCCACGACCCGGCCCTGGTGCATGACGACGGCGGTGTCGCTGATCTGGTTGACCACCGCCAGGTCGTGCGAGATGAACACGTAGCTCATCCCGGTGCGTTCGCGCAGGTCGGCCAGCAGGTTGAGGATCTGCGCCTGGATCGAGACGTCCAGCGCGGCGACCGCCTCGTCCAGCACCAGCACCCGCGGCTCGACCGCGATGGCCCGGGCGATGGCCACCCGCTGCCGCTGGCCGCCGGACAACTGCGCGGGCAGCATCGAGACGTGCCGTTCGGCCAGGCCCACCGACTCCAGCAGCTCCAGCGTGCGGGCGCGCAACGCGGCGCCGGTCAGCGGGAAGTGCAGCGCCAGGCTGGTGGCGATCACCTCGCCGACCTTCTGCAGCCGGTCGAGCGAGGAGTAGGGGTCCTGGAAGACGATCTGGATCTCCCTGGCCCGCCGCCGGCGCTCGGCCGAGGAGGGCCGACCGGCCGGCCGGACCCGGCCGCAGACCGCGATCGTGCCGCCGGTCGGCGTCTCCAGCCCCAGCAGCATGCGGGCCACCGTGGTCTTGCCCGACCCCGACTCCCCCACCACCGCGAAGGACTCGCCCTCGGCGACGGAGAAGGAGACCCCGTCCACGGCGACCGCCTGGCCGAAGACCTTGCGCAGCTCGTTGACCTCCACGACCGGGCTCATGCCAGCTCCTCCACGCGCACGCAGGCCACGTCGCCAGCCAGTGGCGGCCGTGCTTCCAGGCAGACCGGCTGGGTGTGCGGGCACCGCGGCGCGAAGGCGCAGCCCGCTCCGGCCTCGAAGGCCGCCACGGGGCGGCCGGGGATGACGTGCAGCCGGTCCGGCCGCACGAACAGGTCGGGCCGCGAGCGCAGCAGCCCGACGGTGTAGGGGTGGCGCGGCGTCTCGGTGTAGTGCTCGACGATCCGTCCGGCGTACATCACGGCCAGCCGGTCGCAGGTGGCCGCGGCCAGTTCCAGGTCGTGGGTGATCAGCAGCATGGCCGTGCCGCGCTCGCGCCTGGACTCGTCCAGGATGGCCATGACCTCCGACTGGGTGGTCACGTCGAGCGCGGTCGTCGGCTCGTCGGCCAGGATCAGCTCGGGCTCCACCGCCAGCACCGAGGCGATCATGACGCGTTGCAGCAGCCCGCCGGAGAGCTCGTGCGGGTACTGCCGCAGCCGCCGCTCCCCGTCGCCGATGCCTACCTCTTTCAGCAGCCGTACGGCACGCGCAGCCGCGGCCTTGGCGGTGAGCCCGAGGTGGGCGGTCATGGCCTCGGTGAGGAAGTCGCCGACGCTGCGCACCGGGTTGATGTGCGCCCGCGGGTCCTGGAAGATCATCGCGACCCGCCTGGCCCGCAGCTCGCGCAACGCCCGGCCGCGCAGGCCGAGGATCTCCGCGCCGCCGAAGCGGATCGAGCCTTGCAGCCGGGCGCCGGGCGGGGTGAGGCCGATGACCGCGCGGGCGGTCATCGATTTGCCGGAGCCCGACTCCCCCACCAGCCCGACGGCCTCGCCGGGCCCGATGCTCAGGCCGACCTGCTCGACGAGGGTGCGCCACTGGCCGCGCCCGGCCGGGACGGCCAGGTTCAGCTCCGAGATGGTCAGCAACGTCATGACTGCCTCCCCAGCCGGTCGCCCAGCACGTTGACCGAGGCCACGACGAGGGCGATCAGCAGCCCCGCGCCCAGCGCCTCCATCGGGTTGCCGCGCATGGCGCTGTCCAGCCCGCTCTTGACCATGAGCCCCCAGTCCGCCTCGGGCGGCTGCACGCCGAGCCCCAGGAAGGAGATGGCGGCCAGGTCCACCATGGCGAAGCCGAGCCCGGAGACGGACTGGGCGACGATCAGCGGGCGCAGGTTGGGCAGCAGGTGCCGGGTGCAGATCGCCCAGCCGGAGCGGCCCTGGACCCAGGCGGCGGCGATGTAGGGCAGGTTGCGTTCGCGCAGGGCGGCGCCCCTGACCACGCGGGCCACGTAGGGGGTGTAGGCGACGGCCAGGCCGGTCACCACGCCGGGGATGCCCGGCCCGAGCACCGCCACGGTGACCAGGGCGAACACGATGCCCGGCACGGCGAAGAGCACTTCGAGCACGCGGGAGACGACGGCGTCCACCTTGCCGCCCCACCAGGCGGCGGTGATCGCCAGGGCGGTGCCGAGCACCGTCGAGACGGCGATGATCAGGACGGGGCCGAGCAGGGTGGTCCGCCCGCCGTACAGGAGCCTGGACAGGACGTCGCGGCCGAGCGCGTCCCCGCCGAGCGGGTGCGCGGCCGTGCTGCCGCCCAGGGCGTTGAACAGGTCGGGCAGATCAGGGTCGTGCGGGGCCACGACCGGGGCCAGGATCGTCGCGGTCACCAGCGCCAGCAGGAAGGCGGCCGCGACGGTCCCGGCGCGCCCCCCGGTCAGAGCGAAAGGCGCGGATCGAGAGCTTTGCAGCACAGGTCCACCAGGAGATTGACGAGGACGAAGGCGGTCACGAGGACCAGGACCACGCCCTGGACGATCGCGAAGTCGCGCTGGAGGATGGCGCGGACGAACAGGGAGCCCAGGCCGTCCAGCGCGAAGATGTTCTCCACCACCACCGAGGAGGCGATGAGCCCTGCCACGTTGACGCCGGTCACGGTGACGACGGGGATGGCGGCGTTGCGCAGCACGTGCCGGCGGACGATCGTGCTCTCCCGCAGGCCCCGGCTGCGCGCGGTCTCCACGTGCTCGCTTCGCAGCTCGCCGCCGACCGAGGTCCGGGTGATGCGGGCCAGGTAGCCGCCGATGCCGAGGGCGAGGGTGATCGCGGGCAGGGTCAGGTGGTAGATCCGGTCGCCGAACCCGTCGCCGGGCCCGAAGACGGGGAACCAGCCGAGGGTGAGCGCGAAGACGATCACCAGCACGACGCCGACGACGAAGGCCGGTACGGCCAGCACCGCCGAGGAGAGCGCCGACAGCGCGGTGTCCACCCAGCCGCCGCGCAACGCCGCGACCGTCCCGGCCAGCACGCCGCCGAGCACGATCAACGTGATGGCGTACAGCACGAGCAGGCCGGTGGTGGTGGCCCGCGAGCCGATGAGCGAGGCCACCTCGCTCTTGTAGACGATCGAGCGGCCGAGGTCGCCGCCGACCGCGTCGGTCAGCCACAGCCAGTAGCGCACCAGGAAGGGCTCGTCCAGCCGCCATTCCCGTTTCACCGCGGCCACCACTTCGGGGCTGGGCGTGCGCGGCCCGAGCAGCACGCCGAGCGGGCCGCCGGGCACCAGGTAGAGCAGCCCGTAGACGGAGAAGGAGGCGACCAGCAGGACCGTCACCAGTCCTGCCAGCCGCTTGGCGAGGAACCTCACTTGGCGCCCAGCTCGACGGCCCACGGGGCGTAGAGGAAGGCGAAGGACGGGACGGCGCCGGTGATGCGGTCGTTCATGTAGAGCACGACCGACAGGTTGGTCATCGGCGTCCAGGCCACGCCCTGGGTGACCTTCTCCTGGATACCGGTGATGAGCCCGGCCCGGGCCTGGTCGTCGTACTCGGCGCGGGCCTTGGCCAGGTCGGCGGAGACGCCCTGGAAGCCGTTGAAGTTGGTGCGGGCTCCGTCGGTGAAGACCGAGTACACGTCCAGCGGGTCGGGCAGGTTGCCGTACCAGGTGGAGAAGAAGGCGTCGATGCCCTCGCGGGCCTTGGGGTCGGCGCCGTACAGGTTGCCGTACTGGTCGACCGGGACCACCTTGAGCTCGATCTTGAGGCCGAGCGCCTCGCCGGAGGCCTTGATCAGGTTGGCGGTCTGCTCGTGCACCGAGGAGCTGCCCTGGACGGCGATGGTGATCGGCTCGGTGGGCGAGCCGGCCTCGGTCAGGAGCTGCTTGGCCCGGGCGAGGTCCTGCTTCTCGGCGGGGAGCGCCTCGTAGGCCTGCTTGAAGGCGTCTTCAGCGTAGGTCCAGTACGCGGGGCCGACCATGGCGCGCTGCGGCTGGGAGGTGTTCTGGAGCACGACCTTGGCGATGGCCGCCCGGTCGAGGGCCAGCGAGAGCGCCTCACGCACCCGCGGGTCGGCGTAGGGGCCCTCCTTGGCCGCGCCGAGCAGCGCCCAGAAGACCAGCGACTGGCCCAGTGTCACCGAGCCGGTGGGCGAGTCGATGAGCTGGCCGACGGCGGCCGGCGGCAGGTAGAAGTACTGGCCGTCCACCTCCCCGGCGCGCAGCGCGTTGACCGCGGTGGTCTCGTCGGCGATGAAGCTGAAGCGCAGCTTGGCCGACTTGGCCTTGGCGCCCCAGTAGTCCTCGTTGCGGACGAGCGTCATCGACTCGCCGCTCTTCCAGCTCTCCAGCTTGAACGGCCCGGTGCACATGACGCCCTTGGCCGCGGTGCCGACGTCCTTGCCGGCCGCGTCGAGGAAGGCCTTCTCCATGACCACGCCGGCCGGGGTGGCCATCGCCTGGTTGAAGAGCACGTCGGGCTGCTTGAGCTTGACGGTGACCTGCAGCGGGCCGGTCGCTTTGATCGAGTCGACGTGCGTGTAGTACGCGCCCCACAGGGTGCCGTTCTCCGGCACCAGGTTGCGGTTGAGGCTGGCCGCCACGTCCTCGGCGGTGACCTCCTTGCCGTTCCAGAACTTCACGCCGGCGCGCAGCGTGTAGACCCAGGTGGTCGGGTCGGGGTTGTCGGCCTTCTCGGCCAGGCCGGGCTCCGATTTCATCTCCGGCGTCATCCGGAGCAGGCTCTCGCACTGGTTGGCCAGCGCGGTGTTCTCGGCGTAGTTGGAGGCGCGGACCGCGTCGAGGGTGGCCGGCTCATAGGGCAGGTTCCACTTGATCTCGTCCAGGCCCTTGCTCGCGGCCGGCGTCGTGTACTTCAGGTCCAGGGCGGCCGGTTGCTGCGCCTGCTGCTGGGCTTGCTGCTGCTGGGCTTGCTGCTGCTGGGGCACGCCGGCGCAGGCGGTCAGCGCCAGGGCCAGGCCCGCGAGCGGGAGGGTTCGGCGGATCATCGGGGGGTCCTTTCGAGGAGGTGTCCGTCACGGGCGACCACACGGCCGCCGCGTACGACGTGGCTGGGGACCGGACGGTCCACGACGACCTGCGCGAGCGACTCGCCGGGCACCACGACGAAGTCCGCCGGGTCGCCGGGCCGCAGGCCGGAACGTTCCAGGCCGAGGAGGTCGGCGCCCCCGTGCGCCGCGGTGGCCCAGCAGGCCGCCAGTTCCTCGTCGGTCCGGGAATCGGTGCGGTAGGCCAGCAGGTGGGTGCGGGCGATCATGTCGCCGTCGCCGAACGGGGTCCACGGGTCGCGGACGCCGTCCGAGCCGAGCCCGACCAGCACACCCCGGGCGACCAGCTCGGCCACCGGCAGCACCGGGTCGGCGCCCAGCGCGCAGGTGGTGAGCGAGACGCCCGACTCGGCCAGCAGCTCGCCCAGGTCGCCGCGGTGCTCCAGGCAGAAGGCGTGGCTGACGGTGACCGGCAGACCGCTCTCTTTGGTACGGCGAGCGATCTCGGCGACCTGCGCCAGGCCCGGCTCGCCGCGGTCGTGCAGGTGGATGTCCAGCGGCACGCCCTTGGCCTCGGCCAGGCCGAAGAGCAGGTCTAGGTGGCCGTGCAGGTCGCCGTCGACGCCGGCTGGGTCGAGGCCGCCGAGCACGTCGGCGCCCTCGTCGAGCGCCTGCTCCAGCAGGGCCGCGGTGCCGGGGCGGCTGAGCAGGCCGAGCTGGGGGAAGGCCACGATCTGCACGTCCAGCAGGTCTCGCCGGGCGTCGGCGGCCTGCCGTACGCCGTGGACGTTGGCCAGCCCGTAGACCGGGGCGACGTCCACGTGGGCGCGCCAGCCGCGGGCGCCGCGCGTGACGGCGTGGTCCATGAGCGCGCCGGCGCGCTCGGCGACCGGTGCGGTCATGAGCGCCCGGGCGGCCACGTCGCCGTCGATGAGCTCGCGCAGGGTGGTCGCGGGCTCCCGGCTCAGCCAGGGCCGGCCCCAGGTGGTCTTGTCCGGGTGGATGTGCGCGTCGACCGGCGCCGGCAGGGCCAGCCCGCCGCCGCAGTCGACCGTCTCGGCCCCCGGACGTGCCAGAACGGGGTCTGCGATGCGACCATTCTCGACGAGCAGGTCGTGGGGCCGGACGTTTGTGTAGAGCACCTGGGTCACGGCGCTTAGATTTATCAGACATCTGATGTTTGGAGAAGGGGATCGATGCGAAGCGTTGCGAAGCCGTCGATTGTGGACAGCGTGCTCGCAGAGCTGCGCGGCAAGATCCACAGCGGTGACTGGCCGGTGGGCGAGAAGATCCCCACCGAGCACCAGCTCGCCGCCGCGCTCGGTGTGAGCAGGCTCTCCGTGCGGGAGGCGGTGCGGGTGCTGGTCCACTCCGGGCTGCTGTCCACCCGGCAGGGCGACGGCACCTACGTGGTGGCCACCGACGAGTCGGAGGTGGCGCTCACCCGGCGGCTCGAACGCGCCGCGCAACTCGACATCATCGACGTACGGCGGGGCCTGGACCTGGTGGCGGCGCGGCTGGCGGCGGCCAAGCGGACCGAGGCCGACCTGGCCGGGCTGCGAGAGGCCGGGGCCCGGCGGGCGGCGGCCTCACGGGCCGGGGACCTCGACGAGTTCGCCGACGCGGACGTGGATTTTCACCTGCGGGTGGCGCATGCCGCGCACAACCCGGTGCTGGGCGACCTCTACCGCAGCCTCCACCAGTCGATCCGGCAGAGCGTGCGCGACGACCACTGCCTGGAACGGGCGGTGCGGCCTGGCGAGAGCAGCCACGAGGACCTGCTGGCCGCCATCGAACGCGGCGACCAGGCCGCCGCAGTGGCCGCCGCCTTGGGCATCTTGGACCAACAGGAAAGCGACCTCTGACCGCTGGCCGATCTCACGACCAGCCGAACACTCCCGACCCGCAGGAGACCCCCACCCGGCCTGAGACTCCCGGCCTACAGCAGACCCCCTGGCCACCGGACCCTCCCGGCCCGCAGGAGACCCCCTGGCCCGCGGGAGGCCCGGCCAGGGGGCGAGCACCCCTCCGCCACCTCGCCCTCCACCCGCAGGAGGGCCGCACTCCCCCGCAACCCTCCTCCACCTGCAGGAGGGCCGCCCCCACATCCACCTTCCTCCACCTGCAGGAGGACGGCGCCGCGGGGGTGGTCGGTGGGGGCCACCGGGTGCGGCGGCGGTGGTCTGGTGGCCGCCGGAAGGAGCCTCAGCCGCGGCGGTCTCTTGTCCCTCCGAAAGAGGTCAGCGGATGCGGCGGCGCAAGGCCGGGTCGATCTGGACGTTGCGTCCGGCGTCCGGCGGCACGACGACCTCCTGGGCGGCGGCGACACCCCCGGCCAGCAGGGTGGCGTCCACCGGGACAGTGCGCTTGACGACCGCCAGCGCGATGGGCCCGAGCTCGTGGTGCCGCGCCGCAGAACCCACCTCACCGACCTGCTGCCCGTCCAGCTCAACGGGAGCGCCGTGCTTGGGCAGGGTGTCGACGCTGCCGTCGAGGTGCAGGAACACCAGCCGCCGCGGCGGATGCCCCAGGTTGTGCACCCGGGCGACGGTCTCCTGCCCGCGGTAACAGCCCTTGGTCAGGTGGACGGCATCGCCGATCCAGCCGACCTCGTGCGGGATCGTCTTGTGGTCGGTCTCGAACCCGAGCCGCGGCCGATGGTCCTCGATACGGAGCGCCTCGAAAGCCCAGAGCCCGGCCAGCGGCCGGCCCAGGTGCTCGGCGAGCTCGGCACGCGGCACGACGAAGTCCTCGTCGCGGTTGGACAGCACGGCCAGCTCCGGCTCGTGCGACACCTCCACCCGCAACATGAACCGCATCCGGTCGAGGTACCCGACCAGCGCCTCGGAGGTGCCCGGCTCGACGTGCGCCAGCACGGCCTCGCCGTCGTCGACCAGCGTCAGGTGGTGCTCGACCCGGCCCTGCAGGTCGAGGATGAGGGTCTGGGTCCACTCGCCGGGCTTGAGCGTGTCGAGCTTCTGCGAGGTCAGGTCGTTGAGCCATTTCAGCCGGTCGGCCCCGGCGATCCGGACCACTTCACGGTTGCTGCGGTCGACGATCGCCTCACCCTTGAGCAGGGCACGCTGCTCGGCGAACAGGTCGCCGTAGTGTGCCGCGACGTCGGAGTCGGGGGCCTCGGCCGCCACGGCTCCGGGGAGATCGAGCAGAGGGCTGCGCATGCCCCCAGGCTACCGGCAGTCGGAACAGCGGCCGAAGACGGTCAGGTGATGCACGTCGGCGGTGAAGCCGAACTGCTCGTCCAGGCTCTTGACCAGTCCTTCGGCCAGCTCCGGGCTGACCTCGAAGACCTTCTCGCAGGCGCGGCAGACCACGTGCACGTGGTCGGCGTCGGCGGTGAGGTGGTAGGTGGGGGCGCCGTGGCTGAGGTGGGTGTGCGTCACCATGCCGAGCTCCTCCAGGAGCTCCAGCGTGCGGTAGACGGTCGAGATGTTCACCCCCCGCGCGGTCTCGCGCACCCGGGTGCAGATCTCCTCCGGGGTGGCGTGCTCAAGCGCCTTGACCGCTTCGAGAACTAGCTGCCGCTGGGGGGTGACGCGGTACCCCCTGGCCCGAAGTTCCTCGTGCCATGACGTCTCGACCATGCCCCGAGAATAATCGCTTGCCGCACCTCGGAGGCTTCGCATAGCTTCTGGAGTACGCGGAAAGGAGGTGGTCCTGACAATGGTGATTCATAGTTGGGCTAGCGAGGTGGCCGTCCGCTAAGGGCGCGAGTCGTCTCGCGCCTCCGACAGGCGAATACGAGACAGCCACCGGGGCCCCGGGTCGCTGGAGGGCGGCACACCAGTGCCGTTCATGGTCCATCCAGCCCGTCTTCGACGGAGCAGACCCGGGGCTCTTTTCATGCCTCGACCCGGTTCACGGCCCGTGCCTCGGCCCCGGTTCACGCCTTCCGGGCGTCGACCTCGATCTCGATCTTCATCTTGGGGTCGGCGAGCCCGCACACCAGCATCGTCGCCGCCGGCCGTACATCCTGGAAAGTACGGCGGAGCGCCGGCCAGCACGGCTCGAAGTCGGCCGGATCGGTCAGCAGGTATCGCACCCTGACCACGTCTCCGAAGCCGCACCCCGCCTCGGCGAGCGCGGCCCCGATGTTGCGCAGGCACTGCTCGGCCTGCTCCACCACGTCGTCGGAGATGGTCATCGTGGTGTAGTCGTAGCCCGTGGTGCCCGACACGTAGACCCGGTCGCCCATGACCACGGCCCGGGCGTACCCGATCTGCTCCTCGAAGGTCGAACCACTCAGGATTGCACGTCGTTCCGTCATGGCCGCGGACGCTAGTGGTCCGGCGGCCTGACGGGCAACACGGTCTCAGTCCCCGGAACCTCAGTGCTCGCCGCGCGGCGTGACCCCGAGCTTGGCGCACGCCTCCTGGTAGAGGCGGACGACGGCCACCCGGACCTGGGGGCGCTCGGTGAGGGTCTCGCCCCACGGCACCCGGACGGGCTCGCCGTCGGCCAGGAAGTGGATCGCCTCGCCGTCCACGTCGACGGTGGTGACCTCCGCGGCCTCGGGCCGGCCGCCGAGGGCGCGGACGATGAGCCGGGCGTCGTCGGTGTGGTCGTCGTTCATGTGCCGCTTGATCTGGGCGACGACGTCGGGGGTGAACGGAGTGCTCATGCCACCTTCTTCAGCTCGGCCGACATGTGGGAGGTCAACGGCTGGCCTTCGGCGGCCATGTCGTAGGCCCACATCAGGTTCCCGTTGACCAGACCGTACAGCCGGTGCCCCGCGGTGTACTCCTTGGCGGAGGTGGTGCGGGCGACCACGTCGGTGGTGAGCTCGATCTTGTGGAAGACGACCTCGCCGACGTAGATCTCGACGATCCCGGTGGGGTGCGCGAGCAGTACCTCGACCTGGCGGTCGGGCTGGGCGCGCCAGTAGCCGGTCTCGGTGGCCAGCGGGCGGACCTTCTCGCCGGCCTCGTCGAGCAGCCAGGTGCGGCTGGTGTAGGTCAGGAACGGTTTGCCGTTGTGGCCGAACTCGATCTCCTGGCCGAAGTTGAAGCTGTCGATCGTGGGATAGCCGCCCACGCCCGCGCCTTCCCACCGGCCGAGCAGGAAGGAGAGGTGCTGCAGGTCGGGATGTACCTCAGGTGCTGCCTCCATGGTCACCAACCCTAACGCGGGGCTGGCGTAGGGTTACCGCATGGCTCGATCACTGGTGATCAAAGTAACGGCGGGCGCCGACGCGCCGGAGCGGTGCAACCAGGCCTTCACCGTGGCCGCGGCCGCGCTGGCCAGCGGGGTGCCGGTCTCGATGTGGCTGACCGGCGAGGCCTCGTGGTTCGCGCTGCCGGGCAAGGCCAAGGAGTTCAGCCTCCCGCACGCCGCGCCGCTGGACGACCTGCTGCAGGCGGTGCTGGTGGGCGGGCGCCTGACGGTCTGCACGCAGTGCGCCGCCCGGCGGGACATCACCGTCGACGACGTGATCGACGGGGTCCGCATCGCGGGTGCGCCCACGTTCGTGGAGGAAGCGGTCGCCGAGGGCGCCCAGGCCCTCGTCTACTGACCGCTCGAGCGCCCACAGCAATTCGTGGGCGCCCGGCGGAAGGCTAGGGAGCGACGGCGGCGAGGCGTTCCCGGCGGAGCGCCTCGTAACGCGAGTCGTCCAGCGGGGCGAGCTGGTCGGCGCCGGTGGCCCAGCGCAGCAGCAGGTCGGCCAGCGCGGGGTTGCGGGCCAGCGCCGGGCCGTGCAGGTAGGTGCCGACGACGTGCCCGGCGTAGCAGCCTTCGTACCCGTCTCCGTTGCCCACGCCGACGACCGTCTTGGCCAGCGGCTTGACGCCGGGACCGAGCCGGGTGACGCCCATGTGGTTCTCGAACCCGGTGAGGGTCGGCAGGTTGAGCGCGCTGTCGACCTCGGCGACCAGCTCGCCCACGCCACGCACGTTGCCGCGCCCGCTGGCGATGTCGAGCAGGCCGAGCCCGTCGACCGGCTGCCCCTCCTCGCCGCCGAAGGTCGAGCCCATGATCTGGTAGCCGGCGCAGACGGCGAGCATCGCGGCCCCCCGGTCGAGCGCGCGGTGCAGGCCGCCGTCGCGGCGCAGCCGCTGGGCGGCCAGGATCTGCGGCCGGTCCTCGCCGCCGCCGATCAGGTAGATGTCGCCCGACTCGGGCACCGGGTCGGCCGAGCGGACCCGGATCGACTCGAACGGGATGCCGCGCCGCGCCGAGCGCTGCTCCAGGACGAGCAGGTTGCCCTGGTCGCCGTAGGTGCTGAGCAGGTCGGGGTAGATCCAGACGATGCGCAGGGTGCTGTCAGACGGCACGGTCGAACTCCCGTCGGATCTGCTGGAAGGCGGTGTAGTTGGCGATCACGTCCACCCGGCCGAGCGGCTGGCCGGCCAGCGCGTCGTTGAAGGTGTCGGCCAGCGTGAACGGCACGTCGGCGACGTCGAGCCGCAACGCCAGGTCGAGCCGGCGCTCGCCGGTGACGCAGACCGGCCGCCCGCGCAGGATGCGGTAGTCGACGTCCCACAACCACGAGGTGTCGCGCCCGTCGGGGCCCTGCGCGTTGACCGACAGGATGATCGGCTGCGACGGGTCGGAGACGTCGAACGCCTCCAGCCAGCCCGCCGGGTTCTTGGCCAGCAGCAGCCGCGCCTCGCGCCCGTCGCGGATGACCGTGGTGTAGCGGCCGGCGACCGACTTGACCTCGCGCAGCCTGGGCAGCGCCCGCTCGGGCGGCAGGCCGAAGGCGGCGGCGACGGCCAGCGCCATCACCGCGTTGGAGCGGTTGGCCAGGCCGGGGAGCTGGATGTCGAGCGGCCAGCGCTGCCCGGCCGGGTCGATCGCGATGGTGTCGTCGAGCACCCAGTGCGGCTCGGGCCGGTGGAAGGTGCACTCGCGGCAGGCCCAGGTGTCGCCCTTGCGGTCGAGCGGTCCGCCGCACTCGGGGCAGCACCAGGAGTCCTCCTTCCAGCGCTGCCCGCCGGCCACCCAGGTGACCTTGGCCGCGGTGGAGGCGCCCCAGGTGACCAGGGGGTCGTCGCAGTTGGCGATGACGTGGGTGGGCTTGCCGGACAGCGCGCGCCGCCACTTCTGCGCCAGCAGCCAGATCTCGGCCGCGCGGTCCATCTGGTCGCGGCTGAGGTTCATCAGGCAGAGCACGCTGGCGCCGGTGGTCTCGAGCACCTCGGGGAGGTACTTCTCGTCCACCTCCAGCACGCCGTACGGGGCGTGCTTGCCCTGGGAGAGCGCCGAGACGTGCCCGGCGGGCATGTTGGCGCCGAAGGCGTTGGTGGCGACCTCGCCCATCTCCAGCAGGGCCGAGGTGATCAGCCGGGTGGTGGTGGTCTTGCCGTTGGTCGCGCTGACGAGGGCGAGCTTCTTGTCCTGGGCCAGCTTGCGGAGGAGGTCTGGTTCGAGCATGAGGCCGACCCGCCCGCCGATGACCGATCCGTCGCCGCGGCCCGTGAGGCGGGACAGGGTGGCGGCGCTGCGGCCCAGCGCGCTGGCGAGTTGAGCCCGCAGGGGAAGCTGCGTCATGTTGACCGAGCATAGTCGCCAGCGGGGCCTGGGAGCGGTCACCGGGCGCAGGCGCGTGCCGCGCTCACCCCGGTTCGGCGAACGCGAGCTCCGGCTCGCCGTCGTGGTCGAAGGGCAGGACGAAGCGCCGAGGCCAGGCCAGGACGCTTTCCAGCCATCCGGCGCCCATGGTCTGCCCGACGTGCCGCACCCGGCCGGCCGCCTCCACGCCGATCGCGACGGTGGTGATGTCGGCCAGCAGGGCTTCGCCCTCGTCCTCCCCGAGTACGGCCCGCCAGGCCAGCTCCCGGTTGCGCTCGACCTCCATGGACAGCGGGTGGTGGCGCAACGACCGGGCCCGGTGGCCGAGCAGCTCGCTGCCGTTGGCGGCCAGCAGCGCGTACTCCAGGGGCGGCGCGGGGCTGCGCAGGTCGGGGGCGGGCCTGCCGTACGGGAAGAGCCGGTCTACCTCGTGCAGCCAGCGCACCTGGGGGATGACCCACGGGTGGCCGGGCAGCGCGCCCCCGCCCGTCTCGCCGGCCAGCAGCCGCGCGGCGGCGGTGGCGGCCTGCTCGACCAGCAGGGCCGGGTCGTACCACGAGCGCAGCGCCCAGGCGCGGCGGCGCACGGCGCGGTCGACCAGCGTGGCGAGCAGGCAGTCACGCCGCCGGGCGGGCAGCTCGGCCCAGGTGGTGGCGAGCGAGCGCGGCACGCCGGGCAGCGGCCGGTTGGCGACGTAGGCGAGCACGACGGTCTCGATCCAGACCCGCAGCCAGGCCGACTCCGGCGCGTCGGCCAGCACGTCCGCCTCGCGCAGCTCGACCAGCGTGCACGCCTGGCCGCTCCGGCAGTCGCTCCCGCAGGCGGCCGAGCGCCGGCCGCGGACCGGTGGCGGCGGGCTGGGCAGGACGCGCTCGCGGTCCTCGCCGAGCGGGACGCGCACGCGCAGGGGCCGGTCCATGCCGTCGGCGAAGACCGCGGCGATGCCCGGCGGGAAGGAGACGACCTGGCGGGACTGCTCCTCGCCCAGGTTCATGGCGGCGCCCACGAGCTCACGGTCGTCGGCGGCGGGCAGCCGGTGCACGATCTTGAGCGCGGTGTTCTTGACCACGTCGGGGATGAGTTTGGTGGGGATCTGCTCGGCCACCACCAGCCCTTCGCCGTAGGCGCGGATCTCGGCGAGCATGCCGGCGAACAGCTCGACGGCGTGGGTGGCGGCCCGGCCGTGTCCCCGGTCACGCAGCAGGCGGTGGGCCTCCTCGATGACGATGACGTGCCGGAGCTCGGTGGTCTTCGCCACCCGGGCGCGCATCCGCAGGTGCTCCACGATCCGGATGATCAGCGTGCCCATGAGGAAGGCCTTGTCCTCGTCGTTGGCCACGTCCTCGATGGCCAGCACGACGTTGCGCCGCAGCAGCCCGCCGATGTCGGCCGGGTGGCCGCCCTCGAAGAACCGCCCGGCCGAGCCGACCCGCAGCGAGCGCAGCCGCACGCCGATGAAGCCCTCCACGTCGGCCTGGACCTCGCGGCCGTAGCCGATCTCCTTGATCACGTCCATCGCGTGCCGCTGGAGCTGCTCCAACGTCGGCACGGTGGGCGGCACGCTCGCCCCCGGCGCCGCGCCGCCGGTGACCACGTCCCAGCCGTTGGCCTCGTAGAGCCGCTGCAGGGCCATCGAGACGATCTGCGGGAACGGCTCCTCGGCGTCGAAGGCGGCCATGAACAGCGCCCTGACCATGTCGATGTGCGCCTGCACCGGGTAGCCGGGCTCGGGCTCCAGCGGGTTGACGCTGAACGGCACGCTTTCCGGCGCCGAGGGCCGCACGACGGTCACCGGCGCGTCCACCCGGCCGGCCATCGCGGCGTACTCCGACTTGGCCGGTTCGATGGCCAGCCACGGGATGCCGCTGCCGGTGAGCTGCTCCAGCAGGTGCCGTACGGTCTGCGACTTGCCCGAGCCGGTGGCCCCGGCGACGAAGGCGTGCCGGTTGAGCGTGGCCAGCGGCACCTGGAAGGCGCCGACCGCGCGGTCCTGGCCGTCGAGGATCGCGCCCAGGTCGAGCTCGCCGCCGAGCGTCTCGGAGGTGACGTCGAAGAACCCGGTCTCCAGCACCCGCACGCCGGGCACCTCGCGCCGCGGCAGCCCGGCCAGCGCCGCCAGCGCCCCGGCGGTCGCGGCGAACGGTACGGCGGCGCCGTCCCCGGCGTCCTGGAGCACCGCGGTCAGCGCCTCGGGCAGCGCCAGCACCTGCCCGCCCGCGCTGCGCAGCCGGTACGGGTGGTGGGCGAGCTCGGCCGAGCCCACCAGGACGGGCGCGATGCGCCGCAGCTCCTCGGCGGTGGCCGCGCCGGCCAGCACCCGGACGTTCCACAGGCCCGCCTCGCGGAAGGCGTCGAGCTCCTGCAGCCGCCGCTCGGCCCGCTCGGCGTCGAAGCGTGAGCGCTCCGAGGCTTCGCCGTACTGCCGCAGGACGGTGAGCTGGGTGCGCAGGTGCGCCACCTCGGCGTCGAGCTGGTCGGACGGCTCGGCGACGACGAGCCAGGCGAACGGCCTGGACATGAGGGTGACGAGGGTGGATTCGAAGAGCGAGGGCTGGCCCGGGTCGCCGGGCTCGCGCGGGCCGAAGACCGGCGCCTGGCGGCCGGGGCACGGCGCCCACACCAGGTCGGCCAGGTCGGCGAGCCGCTCCTCGGCCAGCAGGGTGCCGCGGGCGCCGGCCGGGAAGAGCAGCGGGTCGGCGGTGGCGGCCTTCGGCGCGTGCCGGGGCGGCTGGGTGAGCGGCCCGGCGTTGGTGATCAGCTCCAGCGGCGATCCGGAACCGCGCGAGAACCAGCCGATGACGAAGGGCCTGCCCTGCTGGGCCGCCGAGAGGGCGGCGGGCAGGACCGAGACGAAGTCACCCTCCGCCGAAGGACCGCGCGAGGCCGCCGCGATCGACTGGATCCGATACCAGGGTCCGCTCAGATGCATGCCATCCCCCCATGTTCGTCCCCCAGTAAAGTCCGCCGATGATCAAGTCACCACCCCGGTCTTGGCGGGCTCATTGCCGGTTCTTGCGCCAGTCCAGACGCGGCGGGGGCGGGCCGAGGTTGGGCGGGGGCTCGTCGGCGTCGGCCTTGGGCGCCAGCGCCAGCACGGCGTCGCGGCAGTCCTCCAGCTCGCCGAGGGTGGTCTTGGGGAAGGCCAGGATCGCCGGGTTGGCGTCGGCCAGCCGGACCCGCCGGCCCTGCGCGGTGGCGTCGGTGACGATCACGGCGGTGGTGGGGAGCTGCTGGAGCTGGTGCGGCTCGACCAGGAACTCGCGCGAGCGCTGCAACACGCGTTCGGTCTCGCCGATGGTCTGGCCCCAGACGGTCGACTCGGCGATGTCCTCCTTGAGGTCCTCCCTGCGGTTCTCCCCGGTCGCCTCGGGGTGCTCGTCGGCGATGGTCGAGGTGTAGGCGCCGTTCAGGCCGGACAGCGTGGCGCCGATGGTCTCGGTGAGCTGGGCGAGCTCCAGGCGGTGCTCGGTGCCGACGTGCTCGCTGGCCACGCGGGCGTCCTCGGCGTTGCCCAGGCGCATGAAGGCGACGGCGGCATGGCCGCGGCCCAGCCGCTCGCGCACGGTCGGGGTCAGCGACCGGTAGGTGAGCACCAGGCCGGTGCGGGAGGTCTCGCAGGCGTCCATCAGCCGGTCGAGCACGTCGCCGCGGAGCTTGTCCGCGCCCGCCACGATGATCGTGTGGTACCACGGCCGGTCGGAGGCGGGCGACTGGCGCAGGATGTGGGTGAGCGCGGTGGCGATGTAGGTGCCGAGCACGCGGTTGCCGAACACCCCGGCCTGGCGGTCCATGCTCACCACGCGCAGCCGGGCCGGCGGCAGCCGTACCGCCTCGGTGCCGAGGTTCTCCAGCTTGCGGAGCTGCGACTCCAGCGCCCAGGCGCGCTTGATGACGACCTGGTCGCTGACGCCGCGCCCGAACAGCGTGCTGAGCTTCTCGAGCTGGGCCGGGCTGATCAGGCCGAACCTGATGTCCTCGCGCGGGTCGCCGACCTGCGCCAACGCGCGCAGGGCCGCGTTGACCTGGGCGATGGTCACGTTCTCGCCGAGCACCTCCAGCACCCGCTCCAGGATGGCGTGGTCGAAGCTCAGGTCGGTGCGGTCCTCCTCGCTCACGCTCACCACGTGCGCGAGCACGTCGGCGAAGGCCTCGGGCTTGAGCGTGGCGCCCAGGTCGAGCCGCGGCAGGTCCACCGGCAGCACCCACACCAGCGGGTCGTCGCCGCCGCGCCGGGCCAGCTCGATCAGGTCGGTGGCGATCGCGCCCTCCGACAGGTCGAGCACGGTCAGGTGGCCGCCCGAGTACAGCCGGGTCGCGCCCAGCAGCGTGATCAGCGCCGACCAGCCCGGCAGCGTGCCGCCCGCGACGTCCACCCGGTCGATCTCGTCCGGTACGGCTACCGCGTACCAGGTCATCTGCTGCTCGTGGCGCTCCTTGCTCTCCTGCCACTCGCGGTAGCGGGCCGCGTGCTCCTCCTGGGCGTGGAAGAGCTCCTTGTCACGTTCCTGCCGGACCCGGTCGTCCTTGGCCTGCTGCTCCAGCACCCGGTAGCGCACCGCGCGGTCGCCCTGGAGCAGCGCGTAGGTGCAGATCCCGGCCACGCCGCCGGTGGCGGCCATGCCGATGATGGCGAACGACCAGGTCAGCAGCCCCGACAGGCCCAGGCCCAGGATGAGCACGGCCAGCAGCACCATCAGCCAGCGGAAGATCCGCACCGGCCGGTTGAGCATGTCCTCCTGGAGGCGTTCGCGGCGCAGCAGCTCCGGATCGGGCTCGTCGCTCGGCGGCTGCTCCTCCACCGGGGAGGGCCGCTTGGGCGGAGGTCCCGGGTCGGGGTGCAGCAGGACGTACTGCCAGCCCAGGTAGATGCGGTCCGCCTGGAGCTGCGCATGCTCGGGATGCACGTCCGCCACGTGAACCCTCCGGCCGGCCCTATGCCATTAGTAGGCCAACAGCCTAAGAGCTAAGCCATGGATCGCGCAGCTTTTCCCCAAGCGTCTGGGATGAATGGGGCGGGTGTGGCCATTAGCATGCATACCCATGACGGAACCCGACGGCGGCACCACCCCGAAGCGGCCCGTTGCGGTGCCCGTGGTGGCCCTCCTGGCCGCCACCGCACTCGGCATCACGGCGCTGTTCGGCGGGCTCGCCGAGGTGCCGACCGACCCTCCGGCGAAGCTGGCCGAGGGGGCGAAGGTGGACCAGGTGCGCTTCGAGACCGAGTTCCTGGGCGCGCGGTCCGTCCTGCAGAAGGCGCCCAACGAGTTCGCCGAGGACCACCGCTACCTGGACGTGCTGGTCAAGGTCACCAACAAGACCGACTCCACCGAGTACGTCGGCAAGCCGTGGGTCAGCGAGAGCACCCGCGGCAGCGGCTGGGGCGAGTCCGTGCGGCTGATGGAGCCGCAGGGGCTCACCGACGTCATGGCGTACGTGGACAACCCCGAGCGCACCAGCCAGCTCTTCCCCGACGTGCCCGCCACCGTCGTGGTCCGCTACGAGCTCGACGTGGCCGCCCAGCCGCCCGCGCAGGTGGCGCTCAAGGTGGCCGCCTTCGAGGAGGCCGAGGACGAGTTCGACGGGCACGCCTACTGGGACCTGGCCGGCGAGCAGGTCACCAAGCCCGACCCGCTCACCGTCGAGGGCCTCACCGCTCCGCTGACCGGGGACGGCCGGCCGCAGATGTACAACATGGTCTCCTCCGTGGCCACCGTGACGCTCAAGGTGAAGCAGGAGGTCCAGCAGTGACCGCCAGCCGGCAGGAGGTCCCGCAGTGACCGCTACCCAGCAGGAGGCGCCGCGCAGCGCCGCGCCCGCCGGACGCCGTTCGCGGTCCCGGCGGCGCGAGCGGCGCGGCTCCGGGTTCCTGGGCGTGCTCGTCGGCCTCGCCCTCGCCGGCGGGGCCGTCGGCATCCAGTCGCTCGCGCTCGACTCCGACGACATGGCCCTGCCGCTCACCTACACCGGTGACCGCGGCGAGGAGGTCGACGCCGGCCGGTTCTCCGCCCGGGTGGACAACGTCGAGACCGCCAAGGGCATCCAGCAGTCGGACGGGGTCGTCGCGACCGACCAGATCTTCCTCGTGGTCACCCTCTCGGCGACCGTCCCAGACGAGCCGATCAAGCTGACCAAGGACCCGGCCCCCGCGATCCTGCTCACCGCCGAGGGCAAGCGTTTCGCGGCCACCAAGCGGGTCGACTCGACGCTCACCCTGGCCAACCGGTGGATCCAGCCGGGCTGGTGGGCGCAGGGCCGGGTCGTCTTCGAGGTGCCGCCCGCGGTGCTGCCCGGCTCGAAGGTGATCGTCTCCGCGCCGAACAGCGCCATCTACAGTGAGCCGCTGACCCCCGAGGCCGAGCTCGACCTGGGGCTCGACGAGGAGAAGGCCAAGCAGCTCACCGCGGCGCCCAAGGACGTCTATCCGCTGGCGGAGAAGAGAAGATGAGCAGTAACGACCCCGAGCGCGGTTGGTTCGCGCCGTCGGCCGGCGGACCCGCCCAGCCCGACCCGGCTCAGCCGCAGCCCGACCCCGCCGGTCCCCCGCCGGGCGTGCGCCGCCCGCAACCGCCCGCCTGGGGCCCTCCCCAGCACCCTGGTCAGCCTGGGCACCCTGGTCAGCCTGGGCACCCCGGCCAGCCTGGCCATCCCGGCCAGCCTGGCCATCCCGGACAGCAGGGCCAGCACCCCGGCCAACCTGGCCATCCTGGGCAGCCCGGCCAGCCTGGCCAGCAGCCTGGGGGGCCGTTGCCGCAGCGGCCGGCTCGGCCCGCGCCGCCGCAGCAGTTGCCGAACTACCGGCGGCCCGCCATCCGGCCCGACCACCAGGTGTGGCCCCCGGCCGCCCGGGAGCCCGTGGGCAGCAGCACGCAGCCCATGCCCGCGCTGCCCAGCGCCGGCCCGCTGTTCACCCCGGCCCAGCAGCCCGCCCCAGCCATGCAGACCGGCCAGAGCGGCCAGGGCGCGGTCCCGCCGGAGCCGCCCTTGGCCGAAGAGCCCGCCGCGCCGACCCCCGAGCGCCCCAGGCGCAAGGCCCTGTACGGCGTCGCAGCCGTAGCCGCCCTGGTCGTCGCCCTCGGCGCCCCCACCGCCGACCGGTACCTGTTCTACAAGTCCGGCCAGCCCACCGACATCGTGCACGTCGCCGAGCCGGGCGGCGAGGTGACGTTCAACCACGTCTCCTGGCAGGCCAGCGTCGAGCGCTTCGTCCCGCCCGCCGGCACCGTCGTGGACCCGGGCAAGCAGTGGCTGAAGGCCGTGATCACCCGCAAGGCCGTCGACGCCGACGGCGCCCAGTTGATCGGCCCTCCGGAACTGCAGTTCGAGGACCTGCGCGGCCGCCGCTGGCAGGTGGAGATCTCCGACGACAAGAAGGTCCCGCTGGAGAACCACGAGATCGGCCGGCCCTACCCCTACGAGGCGCTGGCGATCGTCCCCGCCGACGTGGCCGACGAGGTGCGGCTGCGGTTGCGGCCGAGCACCTACCGGGCGGACACGCCGACGTCGGAGCTCATGCGCCCGGCGACCGAGGAGGAGATGGAGCTCCAGAACCACCTGCTGCTGTTCAAGCGCTGAGGTCCTCGCCGCGCATCCGGGCCCGGGTGGCGGCGATGTCGTAGGCGGCGGCCAGGACGCAGAAGCTGAGGCTGGTCAGCAGCAGGCCCTTGACGAAGGTGACCGGGTAGCTGACCACCAGCCACATGAACTCGACGTCCGAGCCGATGAGGGTGCGGACCGCGCGGTCGCCGTAGTCGGCGCCGACCCGCAGGCCGACGTAGAGCAGGCAGACCATGCCGAACAGCGGCAGGCCGCCCCGGTTGGTGACGCGCCAGGCGTTGAGGACGGGGACCCAGCGGTCCTGGAAGCCGCCGATCACCCGGTTGGCCGAGCGCTGGGTGAGGGCGTGGCTGCCTTCGAGGCGCTGGAGGCCGGCTTCGATGCGGCTGCCGCGGAAGGCTCGGCGGGCGTCGTCCACGGCTCCGCCGTACGCCAGGATGGCCAGGGCCAGCCAGGCGAAGGGGGTCATCAGGGCTTCGATGACGTACGGCCAGACGGTGGCGAGGGAGTCGGAGACCGTCTCCCAGCCGGGAATCGTCGACTTGGCCTGTTCGAGCTGGTCCTTGGCGCCGGCGACGACCGCGCGGTGCTCGGTCCAGCCGCCGCGGAGCCGGCTGAGGATCAGGACCGCGTTCAGGCCGCAGAACATGAAGGCGAACTCGGCGAAGGCCATGCCGACGCCGGCGTACTTGTTGCCGCCGCGCTCGACCAGCTTGCTGAACAGGAAGCGCAGGCCGAAGGCGACGCCCGAGGCGATGAGGGACAGCCGCCAGTCGAGGTCCATGAGGCCTCGCGCCAGGGTGGTCTCCTCGGCGTCGTTGTTGTTGGCGACGTTGGTGAGGATCGGCACCCAGAAGTTGTCGTCCAGGTTGTGGAAGCGGTCCATGTCGCGGAAGGCGGCCACGTCGGTGACGTGGAAGCTCCAGGCCAGGTAGATCACCGCGAAGGTGGGCGCGACGCGGTTGAGGACCGACCAGAAGCGCTCGTCCTCCTCGCCGGCTTCCATCCGCGCCTTGTGCTCCCACATGGCGCCGCGCAGGGCGTGGAAGGTCCCGGCGGTGATGACCATCGACAGGAGCACGATGCAGGTCATCAGGGTGACGGTGGCGACCAGGCGGGCCTGGCGGTAGTCGCCGTGGGAGATCTCGGTGGCCAGGTAGAGCAGGCCCCAGCGGAGGAACTCCCCGCAGGAGAACCACAGGATCAGCGGCAGCGCGCACTTGCCCGCCAGGCGCAGGGCGTGCAGGGGCAGCGAGTACGGTGACGGCATCCGCTGGGCGGGCTGAGGAGGTGCCATCACTCCCGACGAACCGGACATCCCGTGAATGGTAGCGGTCTGTCCCATATGTCGCAGCCGCAACAGGGGGAATGCCGTGGCGATAGTTTATTGTTCAACTAACCATGAGCACCCACGTCGACCGTTACCGTTTCGCCGAGCGCCTGCTGGCCCAGCGGGATGCCCTCGGCGCTCTCCGGCTTCTCGAGCCCCTGCTGCACGAGCACGGGGACGACCACGGAGTCCAGCTCCTGGCCGCCCGCGCCTACTACCACTCCGCCCAGCTCGGCCGCGCCCGCGAGGCGCTGACCGCGCTGGTGGAGCGCGATCCGAGCGACCACTACGCGCGCTTCCTGCTGGGGCGGACGCTGGAGCGGGCCGGCCGGGCACGCGAGGCGCTGCCGCATCTGCGGATGGCGGCGGCGATGGCGCCCCAGCCGGACTACTCCGACTCCGTCGCGCGCGTGACCCGCTCCCTCGGCGAGGCCGGTTCCGAAGCAGGCTGAGGGCGGAGCAGCAGGTGCATCAGCCCGCCCGCCAGCAACCCCCAGAAGGCTGAGCCGATGCCGAGGTAGGACAGCCCGGAGAAGGTGACCACGAAGGTCACCACCGCCGCCTCCCGCCCCTCGGCCTGCCGGAAGCCTTCCAGCACCGCGTTGCTCATCGCGCCCAGCAGCGCCAGCCCGGCCACCGCCTCGATGAGGACCGGCGGCGAGAGCACGATGAGCGCCGCGGCCAGCCCCGACAGCAGCCCGAGCACGATCATCGAGGCGCCGGCGGTCACGGAGGCGATCCACCGGCGCCCCGGGTCGGGCGAGGCGTCCGGCCCGGCCGCCAGCGCCGCGGTGATCGCGGCCAGGTTGATCGCGTGCCCGCCGAAGGCCGCCCCGGCGACCGAGGCGGCGCCGGTGGCCAGCAGCACCGGCCGCAGCGGCGGGTGGTAGCCGAAGCCGGACAGCACGGCCATGCCCGGCACGTTCTGCGAGGCCATGGTGACCAGGAAGAGCGGCACCCCGATCCCGGCCACGGCCGCTAGGTCGAAGACCGGGGCGGTGAACTCGACCGGCGGCCAGGGGTCCAGCGTGCCCAGTCCCTCGGTGGTGAGCGCGATGGCGGCGATCGCCGCGACGAGCGCGCCGGGTACGGCCAGCGTGCGGGCGAAGCGGTAGAGGAGCGCCCAGACCAGGATGACCGGGACGGTGAGCAGCGGCGCCTGCGTCAGTCCGGCGACCGGCGCCAGGCAGAGCTTGAGCAGCACCCCGCCGAGCATCGCGCTGGCGATCGGCTTGGGAATGGCCCCGATGAGCCGCCCGAGCGGCGGCAAGAACCCGGCCAGCACGATCAGCACGCCACAGACGACGAAGGCCCCGACCGCGGCGGCGAAGTCGGTGTTCGGGGTGGTCAGCAGCAGCGCCGCGCCGGGTGTGGACCATGCGATGCTGATGGGCATGCGCAGCCACAGCCCGAGCAGGATGGCGACGACGCCCACCGACACGCACAAGGCCATCAGGCCGGAGGCCGCCTGGCGCTCGTCGGCCCCGGCCGCCCGCAGGCCGGCCAGCACCACGGCGAACGAGCTGGCGAAGCCGACCACCGCGGTGACCAGGCCGGCGATGAGCGGCTGCAGGCGTTCCATTTACGGAACACTAGCCGCATGACCGGCAAGCCGGGAAGACCCTCCGATCCCGCACAACTCGGCCGGCACGTCCGGCGGCTGCGCGAGGCGCGCGGACTGTCCCTGTCCGAGCTCGCCCGCCGGGCCGGCCTGGGCAAGGCCACCCTGTCCGGCATCGAGAACGGCACCCGCAACCCCACCCTGGAGACGCTCTGGGCGATCACCGCCCAGTTCGGCGTCCCGCTGACCGCGCTGCTCGAAGGCCAGGGCGAGGTGTACGGCACCGCCGTCGAGGCCAAGCTGCTGCAGGTCTTCGACGACGGCGAGGTGAGCTACGAGCTCTACCGCATCCGCGTCCCGCCCGGCGTCACGCAGTCCTCGCCCGCGCACCACGCCGGGGTCACCGAGCACATCACCGTCTTCCGCGGCACCCTGCGCGCCGGTCCTCCCGGGCGGCCGATGACCGCCGGGCCCGGCGAGTACCTCACCTGGACCGCCGACGAGCCGCACACCTACGCCGCGCTGGGCGAGGAGGTCGTCGAGGCGAGCCTGCTGATGCGCTACGTCGCGCCGCAGGCCGGGCTCACGGCCAGTCCCAGCTCAGACCGACCAGGCCGGGCGGCAGCGAGCTCTCCGCCAGATGCGCCGAGCGGTGCGCGCTGAGCGTCAGCTCCTCCTCGCGCCTGCCGTACCGGCGGATCCTGACCGGGAGCGCGGCCGGGTCGAAGGCGACGCGCAGCGTGTAGTGACCGGCCGGGAAGCGGAAGCCGCGCTCGTACTCGCGCGCCTCGGCGCCGCTGGCGTCGGTCAGCTCGTAGCGCAGCACGTGCGTCTCCCCCACCGCCAGCGCCCGGTCGAACAGCAGCTCGGCGACCACCAGGTGGGTCGGCCCGTCGCGGCGCACCCGGCCGACCCGGCAGTCCTCCAGCGCCCGTACCTCGACCTGGTCCACCCGGCAGCCGGCGTCGGCGCGGTAGATCATGATGTAGCGGTCGGCGCGCTCCTCGTGCGCCTGCACCACCTGCAGCGTCTCGCGCCGCGCGATGCTGCGGTCGGGTCCGATCCGCACGTTCTCGAACATGCCGCTGATGTGCAGCCGCCGGTCGTCGGCGGTGGCGCCGAGCTCCTCCAGCATCCCGGCCAGCGCCGCCGCCGGCTCCATGATCGTCGAGTAGGGCGCCGGCCCGCGCTGGCGGGGTCTCAGCAGCGAGGTCAGCGCGGTCGGCGGCAGCGCGAGGATCTCCTCCAGCGCCGTCACCGCCCGGATCGACTCCTCGCGCTCGGGGCGGCGCAGCCCCGACTGCCAGTAGCTCAGGCTGGTCACGCCGACCTTGAGCCCCCGCTCCTCCAGCCGGTGACGTAACCGCTCCAGGGTCAGCCCGCGCGCCTCGACCGCCGCGCGCAACGTGGTGTGGAACTCCGGCACAGGTGAATTTTCCCACCCGTTCACAGCTCCACAAGCTCGCGGCCTCCTGAATTTCACAGTAGCCGTGCGCCCGTTCTGACCCGTCTTGTACGGCTCTCGCGGCCCGGCGCACCATGCCAGGCAACACCCCCCAACCGAAGGAGCACTTCATGCGGAGGCTCTTCCGCCTGGCCGTGGCGCTCGCCCTGGCCGCGCTCACCCTGCTCGCCACCACCGCACCCGCGCACGCGTGGACGTGGCGCCGGCTCAACTTCACCCAGCAGGCCCAGCAGTACTCCAACTGGTGCTGGGCGGCCACCGGCAACTCGATCGCGGCGTGGTACGGCTACTCCTACTCGCAGAACCAGTTCTGCAACCTGGCCTTCAACCGGTCGATGAACTCCAGTTGCCCGAACAACCAGGCCACCCTCGCCAACGACCAGAACGCCTTCCGGCAGATCGGCATCAACCCCGGCACCTACGTCTACAACTACCTGACCTACGCGGCGATCATCCGCGAGATAGACGCCGACCGGCCGATCATGACGCGCATCCAGTGGACCTCGGGCGGCGGCCACATGGAGATCATCTACGGCTACGACCAGAGCCAGTCGCTGGTCTACTGGAGCAACCCCTGGCCGTCGAGCACCCGCTACAACTGGACGACGTACAACTACTACGTCTCCAACGGCTCCTTCTTCTGGACCCACTCGCTCAACTACATCGGGGCCTGACATGAAGCGACTCCTCCTGCTCACCGCCGTCGCGCTCGCTCTCTTCTCCGGCACCGCCCATGCCGACCCCGACCCGGCCTCGGTCGCCGCCGACCCCGCCCCGCCCTCCGCGGCCGACCTCAGCGCCGCCCAGGCCGCCGTCGCCAAGTCGCGCACCACGCTCGGCCGGTTCTTCGGCGCCAAGGGCGGACCGGCGAGCGACGCCACCATCTCCTCGCGCCTGGCCGACCGCCCTGTGCCGGTCTACGACCTCAACCCGGCCTTCGTCGCCGGGCAGGCCCCGCAGATCGCCCGCTTCGCCTTCCTCTCGACCCGGGCCCGCGCCGCCGACGGCCAGCTCGCCTCGGTCTGGACCACCCGCACCCCCTCCGGCGGCTGGACGGTCAGCAACATCGCCAGCGGCGACGACGAGCACAAGTACGGCTCGCAACCCGGCACCGTCTTCCGTGAGCCCCAGCTCAACGCCTGGTACGCCCTGCGTGACGGCATGGTCGTCCCCCTGAACGGCGAGGCGACCTCATCGGTCGGCGCGGCGGGCCTGCCCGTGGCCGACTACCAGCGGCTCGTCCACGAGCGCTACGCCGCCAAGCTGCCCGGCTCGTCCTACGCGGCCGAGGGCTACGCCGGCGGCTACGGCGCCCCCACCCCGGATGGTCCGGCCCCGAGCTGGCCCCTGTGGCTGGCCGCCGGGGCAACGGCCCTCGCCCTGATGACGGCGGGCGGCTTCGCCCTCAGAAGAGGCACCCGCTAGAACCGGGCCCCACGATCAGAGACGGCCGGACGACACCCCAGCCTCCGCCCGGCCGTCTCCTCGACTCCGGCCTTCATGACGAAAGCGACCCGTCGAAGCGCCGTGACGTCGGCCAGCGGATCACCCTCGACCGCGACCAGGTCGGCCTGCCTGCCCTCGGTGACGCTGCCGGTGACCCCGGCCATCCCGAGGGCACGCGCCGCGTTCAGCGTCAACGCCCGCAACGCCGCCACCGGGGGCAGCCCGGCCCTGACCATCTCGATGGGCTCGTCGGCGTTGTCCCCATGAGCGCGGTACGGCACGCCGTAATAGTCGGACCCCACGGCGATGAGCACGCCCGCCTCGTAGGCCAGCAGCAGCGAGCGCCGCATGGCCACCCGTGCCTCCCGCTGCTTGGCCCGCCGCCACTCCGGCAACGCCGGATCGTCGCGCTCGAAGAAACGCCGCAGGTCGAAGGTCGGCACGTACACGGTCCCCCGCGTGGCCATCTCCCGCACGCACTCCTCGTCGAGGAAGTAGCCGTGCTCGATCGAGTCCACCCCGGCCCTGACCGCGTTGAGCACCCCGGCACGGCCCTGGGCGTGCGCGGCGACCCTGCGCCCGAGCCGGTGCGCCTCCGCCACGATGGCGGCGATCTCCTCGGGCGTGTAGTGCTCGTCCTTGGGATGGTCGCGCTCGGAGCTGACCCCGCCGGTCGTGCAGATCTTGATGAAGTCGGCGCCCGCCCGCACCGCCTCGCGCACCGCGCTCCGGCACGCCCACGGCCCGTCGGCGATCGCCGTGCCCCGCACCAGGCGCGCCCGGTCGAGCGGCAGGTGGTGGTGGTCGCCGTGCCCTCCGGTCTGCGACAGCACGGGACCCGCCGCGACGATCCTGGGGCCGCGGATCGTCCCGCCGGCCACCAGGTCGCGCAGGCTGAGCGCGATCATGGAGCCGCAGTCCCTGACCGTGGTGAACCCGGCTTCCAGGAGCCTGGCGCAGTCCACCGCGGCCCGCACCGCCAGCACGTCGCCGTCCGGCTCCCTGACCTCGTCGGCGTGGCTCCACACGCCGGTCAGGTGCACGTGGACGTCGAAGAAGCCCGGCAGCAGCGTCCGTCCCGGCAGCTCGACGACCTGCCCGCCGTCCAGGTCGGGGCCGACCGCCGTGATCAGGCCGGACTCGACGGCGACGTCCGTGCCGGTGAGCATGGTGCCGCGCTCGGCGTCGAACACCCGGTCCGCCCGCAGTACTGTCCTCATGCCCGCCACGCTAGGAAGCGGGCGCGACGGTGACGATGTCGCGGCGCACCAAGGATTCGGACACCCGCCGTGCCCCGGCGCAGCCCGCGCTCAGTGCTTGAGCCCCGAGCCGCAGAGCGGCGCGGCCACGGGCCCCTCGTAGTGCCGTGCCCGCGCGGCCGCCGCATAGGCCACCGCGCCGGTCGGCTCCACCCAGAGGCCGCGCCGCGCCAGCTCGGCCCGCGCCGCCCCGATCTCCGCCTCCGTGACCGTCACCACCTCGTCGACCGCCCGCAGGATACCCTCGCGCCTGGCCGGGTCCGCGATCGCGATCCCCTCCGCCACCGTGGGAAGGAAGTCGGTCCGCCCGGCGAGCGGCGCGCACCGCTCGGCCTGCACGGCCACGACGCGCGGCATCCGGTCGATCACCCCGGCGGCCCGCAACTCGGCGAACCCGCGGTGGGCGCCGAGCACGAGCGTGCCGTTCCCCGCGGGCAGCACGACGGTGCCGGGAGCCCGGCCGAGCTGCTCGACGAGCTCATAGGCGTAGGTCTTGGTGCCCTCGTGGAAGAACGGGTTGTACACGTGGCTGGCGTAGAACGCGCCGCCCTCCTCGACCCGCTCGATCGCCGCGGCGGCGGTGTCCTCACGCGTGCCGGGGACCACGGTGACCTGCGCGCCGTGGCCTCTGACCTGGGTGAGCTTTTTCTCGCTCGTGCCGGCGGGCACGAAGATCTCCGCCTCGATGCCGGCGCGGGCGGCGTAGGCGGCGACAGCCGTACCCGCGTTGCCGCTGCTGTCGGCGACCAGCCTGTCCGCGCCGGCGAGCCGCGCGAGCGCCACCAGGACGACGGCCCCCCGGTCCTTGAACGACCCGGTGGGCGCCACGTACTCCAGCTTCAGGAACAGCCCGGGCCGCTCCTCGACCAGCGGCGTGCGCCCCTCGCCGAGGCTGAGCGCGGCCCAGTCGAGCGCGCCGCCGGCGATGTCGGCCGCGTAACGCCACATCGAGCCCTCGCCGCCCGGCTTCCAGACCAGCTCGTGCTCGGGCAGTTCCAGCAGCCCGCCGCAGTCGCAACGCCACCTCGAAGCGACGACCTCGTGGGACAGGCCGCAGGCGCAGGTGTAGTTCGGAAGTGTCATGCGCCGATGCAAGCACAACACCCCTGGTGCGCGGGGACGACGCTTTCGCGCAGGCTTGGGCGCGCAGGCCGAAGTATCGCCCGGGCGGGCGCTCGCACCATGCACCCATGAAACTCCGCCTCATCCTCGCCACCGCAGCGGCCGTCCTGACGCTGCTCCCCGTCACCGCCGAGGCCGCCACCACCACCGACGACACCCGCATCCAGCAGGTGCTGGACGAGATGGCCGGCGTGGGCGGGCTCGCCGCCCGCATCGTCGACGGCGGTCAGGTCCGTGACTTCAAGGCCGGGGTGGCCGACCCGATGAACCCCGCCAAGCCGCCCGTGCCCGACCGCGCGCGCTTCCGCGTCGGGAGCACGACCAAGAGCTTCGTCGCCACCGTCGTCCTGCAACTGGTGAACGAGGGCCGCCTCGACCTCGACGCGCCCGCGCGCGGCTACTTCCCGCACCCGCTGCTCAAGAACCGCGCCATCACGATCCGCCACCTCCTCAACCACACCTCCGGCATCCCCGACTACGACGGCGAGCTCTACCAGGACGCCAAGGACATCCAGGACCTCCTCGACCGCGTGCGCTACACGACCTACACCCTGCGGGACGTGCTCAAACTGGCGAGGAAGAGCACCGACGACGTGCCTCCGTTCGGCTCGTTCGGCTACGCCAACACCAACTACACGCTGCTCGCCCTCGTCATCGAGCGGGTCACGGGACGCGCCTACGCCGAGGAGGTCACGCGCCGCGTCCTGCGTCCGCTCGGGCTGGGCGACACCTACTTCCCGGGCACCGACCCGATGATCGTCGGCCCGCACACCGAGGCCTACATCCCGGTGGGCCCGGACGTGCCGCTCGCCAACGTGACCGACTGGAACCCGTCGGCGTTCAACGCGGCGGGCGAGCTGATCTCCACCCCCGCCGACCTGGCCGCCTTCACCCAGGCGCTGCTCTCCGGCAGGCTGCTCCCCGCGCACCTGCTCCGGCAGATGGTCACGGGCGCCGAGTGGGGGCTCGGGATCGAGTTCTGGAAGACGTCCTGCGGGAAGGACCTGTTCGGCCACACGGGCGCGGCGATCGGGGTCTACTCCATGATGTTCGGCACCCGTGACGGGAGCCGTCAGTTCGCCGTGGCGTTCACCCCCGGCGGCTCCAAGGGGGCGAGCATGGCGAACGCCCAGAAGATGGTCGACGCGGCCTTCTGCTCGTGACCCCGAAGAGGCCCTGTCCGGTCGGGGCAGGGCCTCTTGGCGTGCGGTCAGTCGCAGAAGGTCTCGTACACGAGCTCGCGGACCCTCGCGTTCTGGGGGGCCGTGGCATTGCTGTCGTGCGAGGCGAGGCTGAGGGCCAGTTGCTCGTCCTTGCCGTCGCCGGTGCCGAAGAGGGCCGAGTACGTGCCGAGCACCCGCCCGCCGAAGCCGTAGATCGTCTTGCCGCAGGGCGGCAGCGTCCAGCTCATGTAGCCGAGTCCCATGCTCTTGGTGGGATCGTCGGCGACGGTGGTGAAGGTCATCATCTGCCGCAGGAGCCGCTTGCCGAGGAGCTTGCCCTTCAGCAGGGCCCGGTTGAAGGTGATCAGGTCGGCGGGCGTGCTGACCAGGGCGCCGGCCGCGCCCAGGTAGGTGGTGTTCTGGTCGCTGATGTCGTGGTGGGTGCCGGGGTCCTGGGGGCTGATCGCGTACTGCCGGGCGTGCGGCCCTCGGATGGCGACCTCCTCGTAGGGGAAGTACGTGTCGCGCAGGCCGAGCGGCTTGGCGATGCGCTCGTCCACCTCCCGCTGGTACGGCCGGCCGGTGACCTTCTCGATGAGCATCCCGAGGATGACGTAGTTGGTGTTGGAGTAGGCGTATCCCGCGGGCCTGGGCAGGGTCTTGGCGAGGTCGACGAGCTCCTGCGTGCTCCACGAGCGGAACCGGTGGGTCTTGAGCCAGGCCAGGTCGTCCTGGTGGAGAGCCCAGTAGGCGGGTACGAAGTCGGCCACCCGGGCGTTCATGTCGAGCAGCCCCCGCACCGTCACCTCCGACGAGTACGGCAGGCCCAGCCCGGTCAGGTAGCGGTCGATGGAGGCGTCCAGGTCGATCCTGCCCTCGCCGACGAGCTGCAGGACGGTGACGGCGATGAACGGCTTGGAGATGCTCCCCACCCGGAAGAGCGACCCGGCCGGAATGGGCTCGCCGGTCTGGAGGTTGCCGATCCCCGACGTGACGGTCGTGCGGCGGTTGCCGTTGAGCACCTGCAGGACGGTCGAGCCGCCACCTCGGGCGATGATCTCGTCGGCGGCCCGCTGGAGGGTTGCGGGGTCGGTCTGGCCGGCGTGCGCGGGGGTCGCCGCCGTCAGGAGTGTGAGGGCCGCCGCGGTGGCGACGATGCGTGATCTCATGCCTGGATCGTCGCTCTGACCTGCGGTTGCGGGCTTCATCGCGGCCGCTGAAGGAACGGCGGAACCTTGGTGTCAGCGCCCCAGGCGCAGTTGGAACATCGCGTTGAAGCGCGCGTCGGGGTCGTCGAGGTCGATGCCGCCGACCTCGGTGAGCCGGCGCAGCCGGTAGCGGAAGGTGTTGGGGTGCACGTTGACGGCGTGGGAGGCGGCGTTGACGTCGCCGAAGGCGTCGAGCCAGGCGGCGAGGGTCTCGGTGAGCCGCGTCTGGTGCCTGGCGTCGTAGGCGCGCAACCGGACGATGGGTCCGAGCGTGGGCAGTTCCTCGTCGCTCACCCGCTCGGCCAGGTCGGCGAGGAGCGACTCCATGTAGACCTCGCCGAAGGAGGCCACGCGGCGCGGGAGCCTGCCCCTGCGTAAGGCGCGCAGGGCGCGGTCGGCCCCGGCTTTGGAGAGCGGCAGTTCCGCGGGTCCGGTGGCGGCGCGTCCGACGCCGATGACGGCCGGCACGCGCTCGCCGATCCTGGAGACGAAGCCTTCGGCGATGCGCAGGGCGCGGCGTTCGGCGTCGACGCGTCCCGGCGGGCTGGGCAGTACGGCGTAGACGACGCCGTCGAGCAGGGCGGTGGCGGTCCCGTGGTGCATGGCCGACAGGTGGACGGCGAGCGCGTCGGCCATCCGCTGCTCGTCGGCCACCCGGTCGGCGGCGAGCGGGTCGCCGGTGAGCGCGAGGGCGAGGACGCAGCAGGAGGTGCGCGCGTCGAGCCCCAGCCGTACGGCGGCGTCCGCGGCGGTGGGCCCGCCTTCGAGCGCGGTCGCCAGCAGGTCGGCCCGCAGCCTGCGCTGGACGTCGCTGTCGGCCCTGAACCTGAGCAGGTGGAGGGCGACGAGCTTGGCCGCGTCGCGCAGCGCGTTCTCCCGCTCGGGCGAGAGCGGCCCCGAGACGGCGGCCCAGACGGAGCCGAGGATCTCGTCGCCCGCTCTGACCGCGATCGCGGCCCGCGGCATGGAGCTGAGCCCGTCGAGGTAGAGGGGCGCGCCGCTCTGGTAGAGGGTGCGGAAGACGCCCTGCGCCTCCAGCACCCGTCTGATCTCGGACGGCACCTGCCGCCCGAGCACGGTGGCGATGCGGGAGGAGTCGGCCTCGTCCTGGCGGTGGGAGAAGGCGAGCACCCTGCTGTCGCGGTCCTCGATGGTGACGGGCGCGTCCATGAGCGCCGCGACGGCGTTGGCGAGGGCGAACAGGTCGCCGGACGGGATGCCCCCTGGCGACTCGCCCGGTTTCGGCCACGCCTCGTCGACCCACAGGACGGTCCGCAGCAGCGCCGCGACCTGGGTCCATGACGCGCCCCTGACCAGGGAGAGCACGGGGAGTCCCACCTGGTCGGCGGCCTCGCGCACCTCGTCGGCGTGGCCGGGGCGCAGCGCGGGCGAGCGGACGATGACCGCCGCCGCCGCGAGCTTGCCCGCCAGGCGGACGAGTTCGGCGACGTGGTCGGGGCCGTGGACGCCGACGCCGAGCACGACCGAGTCGCGCCAGCTCGACGGGTCGTCCTGGGGGTCGTGGATGACCACCCCGCCCACCTCGCGGGCGGGGTCGGGGGTGCCGATCACGCTGTCGAACAGGGTCGAACCCAGATCTCCGAGAATCCTCCCCAGCCGGGGACGCGGGGCGCTCACAGGTTCGACGCTAGGTTCCTCCATGTTCATCCCCAGTCCTCCTAGTGGCCGCAATCGCTCCTCCTAGAGGGTGGGAACGGCCTCGACGAGCTCTCTGGTGTAGTCGTGCGCGGGCGCGGCGAGCACCTCGGCGACCGGTCCCCGTTCGACGATCGCCCCGCGCCGCATGACCGCCACCTCGTCGCACACGTACCGCACGACGGCGAGGTTGTGCGAGATGAAGAGCATCGACAATCCCAGCTCGGCGCGCAGGTCACGGACGAGGTTGAGCACCGCGCCCTGCACGGACACGTCGAGCGCCGAGGTGATCTCGTCGGCGATGAGCACGCCGGGATCGAGGGCGAGGGCTCTGGCGATGGCGACGCGCTGGCGCTGGCCGCCGGACAGCTCGCGCGGGTGCCTGGCGGCGGTGGCGGGTTCGAGGGCGACCAGGTCGAGCAGGCGCGCGATCTCCGCCGGACGCCCGGCGCGCGGCACCCCGGCCAGCATGGCCGCCTCGGCCAGCGCGGCGCCGACGGTCATCCTGGGGTTCAGCGAGGCGTACGGGTCCTGGAAGACGAGCTGCCTGCGCGCGGCGCCGGTGATGGTGCCCGCCGACGGCTCGACGAGACCGACCACGGCCCGGGCGACGGTGGACTTGCCCGAGCCCGACTCGCCGACCAGCCCGAGCACGCCGCCGGGCGGCACGGAGAAGCTGACGTCGTCGACGGCCAGGAAGGACCCGTACCGCACGCTCAGCCCCTCGACCACGAGCGTCATCGCACGGCCTCCTTCGTCTTCAGCGGGTGGTGGCAGGCGACGCCGCCGGTGAGCGCGGGGCGTTCTGCCCGGCACCGGTCGCTCGCCGCCTCGCAGCGTGGCGCGAACGGGCAGCCGTCCAGGCGCTCGCCCGGTCCCGGCTGGCGGCCGGGGATCGTGCGCAGCGGTTTCGACCGGTCGCTGTCGAGGGTCGGCAGCGAGTCGAGCAGCGCCCGCGTGTAGGGATGCGCGGGCCCGGCCCGGAGTTCCTCGACGGTGAGTTCCTCCACGATCCGCCCGGCGTACATGACCAGCACCCGCGAGCAGAGCTGCGCCACCACCGCCAGGTCGTGCGAGATCAGCACGCCGGCCCGCCCGTCGGTGACCTCGCGCAGCAGCCGCAGGATCTGCCGCTGCACGGTCACGTCGAGCGCGGTCGTGGGCTCGTCGGCGACGATCAGGCCGGGCTCGGCCATGAGCCCCATCGCGATCACCGCCCGCTGGCGCATGCCGCCCGAGTACTCGTGCGGGTACTGCCGGGCCAGCCGTGCCGGTTCGGGCAGCGCGACCTCGCCCAGGCGTTCCACGGCGAGCTCACGGGCCTGTGCCGCGCTCGCGCCCCGGTGCGTGGTGGCGACCTCGGCGAGCTGCGCGCCCACCCGCAGGGCCGGGTTGAGCGCGCTCATCGGGTCCTGGAAGACCATCGCGAGCTCGGTGCCGAGCAGGTGCCTGCGCTGCCGCTCGCCCAGGCCGAGCAGGTCGTGCCCGGCCAGTTCGAGGCGCTTGGCGGTGACCGTGCCCGGGTGCGGCACCAGGCCGGCGACGGCCGAGGCGGTCAGGCTCTTGCCCGAGCCGGACTCGCCGACGATGCCGACGATCTCGCCCTGCCGTACGGTGAAGGACAGGCCCCGGACCGGCCGCAGGCCGCCGGGGAAGGTGACGGTCAGCTCCTCGACCCGCAGCACCGCACCCGGTTCCGGAGGCAGCGACACGTGCTCGCGCACAGCGGAGCGCCCGCGGGCGGCACGCCGGCCGGAGGCCGCCTGCGACAGGCTCTCGCCGAACAGGGTGAACCCCAGCGCCGCCACACAGATCGCCGCGGCGGGGCCGACCGTGGTCATCGGCGAGATGTACACCCCGGTCATGCCGTCGCTGACCAGCCGGCCCCAGTCGTACTCGGGCGCCTGCACGCCCAGCCCCAGGAAGGAGAGCCCGGCGAGCGCGAGCAACGACTGGCCGAACGAGACCGTGAGGTTGAGGATGAGCGGTTCGGCGATGTTCGGCAGCACGTAGTGCGTCAGCCTGCGCCGGCGCCCCACCCCCAGCACCTTCGCCGCGGCCAGGTAGTCGGACCCGGCGACCGACGCGGCGAGCGTCTGGGTGAGCCGGGCGAACCCCGGCGCCATCGCGCACCCCAGCCCGAGCACCGCACCGCGCGACCCGAGCCCCACCACGACGGCGAGCGCCATCGCCAGCAGCAGCCCCGGGAAGGCGACGAGCAGTTCGACGACGGTGGTCATGGCGCGGGCGCCCCGCCGGCCGAGCACCATGGGCAGGGCGCCGAGCACGATGCCCGCGCCGACGCCGAGCAGCGTGGCGAGGGTGGCGAGCAGCAGCGAGAGCCGGGCGGCGACCATGGTGCGCGCGAACACGTCGCGGCCGAGCGCGTCGGTCCCGAACCAGTGCTCGGCCGAGGCGGGCGCGTTGATGCCGCCGGTGTCCATCCGCGCGGCGGCCTCGCCCCAGAGCGGCGGGCCGGCGATCGCGAGCAGCAGGACGACGGCGATGAGCGCCGCGCCCAGGAGGCCGGTGGGCGAGATCCGGCGGGCCATCAGTGCCTCCTGATCTGGGACCGCGGGTCGGCGAGGCCGAGCAGCACGTCCACGCCGATGTTGACGACCAGCACGACCGCTCCGTAGAGCAGAACGATGCCCTGCGCGACCGGGTAGTCCTTGCTGACGATCGCCTGGACCACCCGGGAGCCGACGCCCGGCCAGGCGAAGACGTTCTCGACGATGACGCTGCCCGCGATCAGCCCGGCGAGCAGCAGCCCGGCGATGGTGAGCGTCGCGGTGAGCGTGTTCGGCAGCACGTGCCGCAGGTAGAGCCGGGCGGGCGCGAGCCGTTTGGCCCTGGCCACCCGCACGTACTCCTCGCCGAGCACGCGCAGCGTCTCCAGCCTGATCAGCCGGGTGATGAGCGCGGCCGGCCCGAGCACGAGCGCGGCCACGGGCAGCACGTACGTGGACGGGTCGCCGCGCCCGGCGGGCGGGAGCACGCCGAGGGTGACGGAGAAGACGACGACGAGCCCGATCGCCACCAGGAACTCCGGCAGCGCCAGCACGAACCCGGACACCGTGGTGAAGACCAGCTCGGTGCCGCGCCGCCGGCCGTTCTCCGTGCGCGCCGCCAGCCACATGCCCAGCGGTACGGCCAGCAGCAACGTGAGCGGCACGGCGGCGAACGCCAGCTCCAGCGTGGCGGGCAGCCGCTCCCCCACGATGTCGGACACCCGCTCGCCGGTCGCGATCGAGACGCCGAGCTCACCCCGGAACAGCCCGCTCAGGTAGTTCCAGAACTGCTCGTGCAGCGGCAGGTCGAGCCCGAGCGTGGCCCGGCGCGCCTCGATGAGCTCGGGCGAGGCGGTGGGGCCGAGCGCGGCCCGCACCGGGTCGCCGGGGATGAGGTGCATCATGCCGAAGGAGGCCGTGACCACCACCGCGAGGGAGAGCAGCAGGCGGCAGAGCCGCCTGAGCACGAAGGCCATCGTCAGCCCTTCAGCAGCCGGATGCTGGAGGGGACGAGCGCGCCGCCCGCGAAGCGGATGCTCGCGCCGCGCGTGGCGATGAGGGCGGTCCGCTCGACGATCGGCAGGAGGTCGGCGTTCTTGAAGAGTTCGGCCTCGGCCTGCCGCCAGAGCTCACATCCGGCCTCGCCGGGGGTCTCGACCGCCCGCGCGGCGAGCCGCTCGTACTCGGCGTTGGCGATGGAGGCGAAGTTGACGCCCTTCGGCACGCTCTTGCCCGACAGGAACGGCACCAGCTCGCTGGGGAAGGAGACCGAGATCGGCATCCAGGTGGCGTCCCAGTCGCCCGCGCTGAACACCAGCCGGTCGATCTCGCTGTCCAGCACGCCCTTCAGCTCGGTGCGCACGCCGAGTTGCTTCCACTGGGCCGAGGCGTACTCGGCGATCGCGGTGCCTCCGGCGTCACTCGCCTCGTAGACGAAGGAGAGGGCGAGCGGCTTACCGTCCTTGACCCGCACGCCGTCGGGTCCCGGCTTCCATCCGGCCGCCTCCAGCCCGGCCGCCGCCGCTGCCGGGTCGAAGGCCGGCCGGTTGCCGGTGACCGCGTCGTAGGTGCAGGTGCGCGGCACGATGGTGACGAGCTGGCGCTGCAGCACGCCGGAGCCGCCGCTGGCCACCTTGGCCAGCTCGACCGGGTCGGTGGCCTGCACGAGGGCCTTGCGCACGGCCGGGTCGGCGCCCGGGCGGCCCTCGGCATGGTTGAGGAAGACCTGGCCGGGGCCCGTGGTGACCTTCTGGAGCTCGACGCCCGGTGTCCTCTCCAGCCTGGCCCGGTCGGGTCCGGTGACGGCGAGGGAGTTGGCCTGGCCGGAGATCATCAGGTTGACCTGCGTGGACTCGCTGGTCACCTGCTTGATGGTGATCGTCTGGGGCAGTCCTTCCGTCTTGGCCGTCACGCCGTCCGGGCCCCAGGCGTACTCGGGCCTGATCGTGTAGGTGCGGTGGTCGCCGGGCACGAACTCGGTCAGCCGGTAGAGGCCGGTGCCGACCATGCCCTTCTCCAGCAGCGAGCGGTCCTTCAGCCCCGCGCCGCAGACCAGGTAGACCTGGGCCGCGCTCTCGGCCAGGAAGGAGTACGGCTTGGGCGTGGTGAGCGTGACCGTGCCCGCGGCGTCGTCGGCCGTGGCGCTCAGGCCGACCGGCGCGAGGATCTCGCGCAGGGGCGACTCGTTCTTCGGGTCCATGATGTAGCTGAAGTTCTGGGCGACCTGCGAGGCGGTGAGCTTGCTGCCGTCGTTGCAGAGCACGTCGTCGCGGATCCGGTAGGTCACCTTCGACGGCTCGATGGTCCAGCTTTTGGCGATGCGCGGCGTGAGCGTGCCGTCGTCGCGCTGCGAGGTGAGGGTGTCGTAGGCGTAGGCCAGGGCGGCGTTGGTCGCCGAGCCCGTGGCGGTCGCCGGGTCGAACTTGCCGGGCTCGGCGGAGGTCACGACGGTGAAGGTCCCGCCGGAGACGTACCGGCCGGCCGGGGCGGAGGCCGCGGGGGTGCCCCCGCACCCGGCGACGAGCAGGAGCACCAGCGCTGCCATGGGCTTTTTCATGCCGCAAGGGTCATCCCGGCGCGGCCAAGGGTCTTCGTCGCCCGCGACTAGAGATTCGCCGAAGGCTCGTCCCCGAACTCGAACGGGATCGTGACCTCGCGCAGCGTGGGCCGGCCGCCGGTCAGGAACTCCGCGACCGCCTCCCGCACGCCGGGCAGGGCGGGCAGGAACTCGTGGGTGGCGTGCCGGACCAGGATGAAGTGCCCGTTGGGCAGCCCGTCCAGGACGGCGAGCGCGTTGGCGGGCGGGGTGCGGCCGTCGAGGCTGCCGCACAGCAGCAGGGCGGGCACCTCGGAGCGGAGCGGAGCGCGGAAGTCCTCCCCCGCGTCGCCCGCGCCGATCGCCGGGCAGACCAGCGGGAACGGCAGGTTCATGGCGTCACCGAGGACGGAGTCGGGCGCCTCCTTGCGGATGCGTTCCCAGCGCTCGGCGCTCGCGCCGGAGGCGCAGTCCATGGCGATGGCCATCAGGTTCGCCGACTCGGCGGTGCGCAGCGCCCTGGTCTGCTCGGCCCAGAAGGTGTGGTCGCCGCGCTCGGCGGCGAGGTAGAGCTCCGGCAGCCGGCGGATGAACCGCCGCGAGCCCAGGTTCGCCGCAGTGATCATCTTGACGTCGAACTCGCCGATGACCACGCCGTCGAAGCTGACCGGCAGCCTGGCGAAGACCCGGCGCATCAGGCCGATGAGGTCGGGGGTGACGCCTCGCGCCGCGGCGAGCGCGGCGACGCCGGCCAGGTGGCGGTCGGTGTCGCTGGGCAGCTTGTAGGTGTCGCCGGGGCCCTCGACGCCGAACATCACCGCGCGCTCCACCCGGTGGCCGTGCCGGCGCAGCACGGCCAGCGACAGGTGCGAGCCGTACGAGCCGCCGAAGGTGCGGAAGCGGTCGTAGCCGAGCGCGGTCATCACCTCGGCCACGTCGTCGGCGCTCTCGGCCGTGGTGTAGGCGGCCGGCTCGACGCCGCGCTCGCGCCAGAACCGCGCGGTGCGTTCGGCCAGGTCGAGCACGGCGGCCAGGTGTTCCTCCCGGCCGACCAGGCGGTCGAGCGGCAGGTCGAGCCGGTGGGGGCTGGTCAGCCGCGGCCTGGACAGGCCCAGGCCGCGCTGGTCGAGGAGCACGACGTCGCCGAACTCCCGGTAGGGCTCGTAGCGTTCGGGCGCCCGCTCCCAGATGCGGGTGCCGGACTCGCCCGGGCCACCCTCCAGGAAGATCATCGGCGGCCCGTCCCCGCCGCGCAGCCGCGCGAAGGCGACCTCGATCCGGCGGCTCGCGGGGTCGGCACGGTTCTCGGGGACGTCGAGTCGTCCCAGTTCAGCGGCCTGCCGGACGGTGCCGTCGGCGCTGACCAGGACGTGCGGGTGAAGGTTCATGCACCCGAGCCTCACCCCGTACGGCAGGCGAGTCCATGGCGGCCGGCACGAGAGAACGGCGGTTGCTTGGGGTTGCGGGATGAGCCGCGTGACCAGCGAGGGTTGCATAGTCATGCGGTGGAGTGTATATATTTCTATTGTGTCTAAGGTGCTCACCTCCCTACCTGTCGGCGCCCGAGTGGGAATCGCGTTCTCCGGCGGCCTCGACACTTCCGTGGCCGTCGCGTGGATGCGCGCGAAGGGTGCAGTGCCCTGCACCTACACCGCCAACATCGGCCAATACGACGAACCCGACATCGAGTCCGTGCCCGGCCGGGCCGAGGCCTACGGCGCCGAGATCGCGCGCCTGGTCGACTGCCGCGCCGCCCTGGTCGAGGAGGGCCTGGCCGCCCTGGCCTGCGGCGCCTTCCACATCCGTTCCGGCGGGCGCGCCTACTTCAACACCACGCCGCTCGGCCGCGCGGTCACCGGCACCCTGCTGGTGCGCGCGATGCTCGAGGACCAGGTGCAGATCTGGGGTGACGGCTCGACCTTCAAGGGCAACGACATCGAGCGGTTCTACCGCTACGGCCTGCTGGCCAACCCCTCCCTGCGCATCTACAAGCCGTGGCTCGACGCCCAGTTCGTCAGCGAGCTCGGCGGGCGTAAGGAGATGTCGGAGTGGCTGCTGGAGCACGGCCTGCCGTACCGTGACAGCGTCGAGAAGGCCTACTCCACCGACGCCAACATCTGGGGCGCCACCCACGAGGCCAAGTCGCTGGAACACCTCGACACCGGCATCGAGATCGTCGAGCCGATCATGGGCGTCCGCTTCTGGGACCCGTCGGTCGAGATCGCGGCCGAGGACGTCACCATCGGCTTCGAGCAGGGCCGGCCGGTGACCATCAACGGCAAGGAGTTCGCCTCCGCGGTCGACCTGGTGCTGGAGGCCAACGCCATCGGCGGCCGGCACGGCCTGGGCATGTCCGACCAGATCGAGAACCGCATCATCGAGGCCAAGAGCCGCGGCATCTACGAGGCGCCCGGCATGGCCCTGCTGCACGCGGCCTACGAGCGGCTGGTCAACGCCATCCACAACGAGGACACCCTCGCCGCCTACTACACCGAGGGCCGCCGGCTCGGCCGGCTGCTCTACGAGGGCCGCTGGCTCGACCCGCAGGCGCTGATGATCCGCGAGTCGGTGCAGCGCTGGGTCGGCATGGCCGTGACCGGCGAGGTCACCCTGCGGCTGCGCCGGGGCGAGGACTACTCGATCCTCGACACCCGCGGCCCGGCCTTCAGCTACCACCCGGACAAGCTGTCCATGGAGCGGGTGGAGGAGCCGGCCTTCGGCCCGGTCGACCGGATCGGCCAGCTCACCATGCGCAACCTCGACATCGCCGACTCGCGCTCGCGGCTGGAGCAGTACGCGCGGCTCGGCCTGGTGGGCAGCCAGCACCCGATGTTGCTCGGCGTGCAGCAGGCTCCGCCCACCGCGCTCATCGACGGGATGACCGAGGGCGGCGCCGACGCGATCACCTCCAGCTCGGCCGACCCCGAGGCGGAGGCGCTGCTGGACAGCGCCGCCATGGAGTTCGGCGTCGACTAGGCCGCGCCGCTCAGCGGGAGCAGGGCCTCGACGGTGGTGCCGCAGGGGCCCGAGCTGATCACGCAGGAGCCGCCCAGCTCCGCCGCGCGCTCGCGCATCGAGGCCAGTCCCACCCCCTTGCGGTGGTGGGACGGCACGCCCGAGCCGTCGTCGGAGACGGTCAGCCGCAGCTCGCGGCCGTTGGCCGCCAGGTGGATGCGGTAGTTCGAGGCCCCCGCGTGGCGGCGGGCGTTGGTCAGCGCCTCCTGCGCGATCCGGTAGGCGGCCACCTCCACCGCGGCGGGCAGGCCGTCGAGCTCGCCCTCCGAGGTGACCGTGGTCGCCGGGTCAGGCCCGGCCAGCTCGGTGATGGCCCCTGCCAGGCCGAGGTCGTCGAGCGCGGGCGGGCGCAGGCCGTACACCAGGGCGCGCAGGTCGCCGCTGACCGCGTCCATGCCGCTGCGCAGGTCGCCGAGGAGGATGTCGGCCTCGGCGGGCGAGCGGCGCAGGTTCACCCGGGCGATGTTGAGCGTCATCGCCAGCCCGGACAACGTCTGGCCCAGCCCGTCGTGCAGGTCGCGGCGCAGCCGGCGGCGTTCCTCCTCGCGGGCGCTCAGGATGCGCTCGCGCGAGCGTTGCAGGTCGGCGGCCATCCGCACCGCGTGCGCGACGTCGGCGACGTACGGCAGCAGCGTCCGCACCACCCGCTCGTCGTGCGCGTCGGCGAAGCGGCGCGACTCCGGCCGCCCGATGGTCAGGCTGCCGACCAGCTCGCCGTGCCACACCAGCGGCAGCACCCGGGCGCCGGGCCCCGGCTCGCCGCTGCGCACTTGCGAGGGCACGCCTTCGGGCACGTCCACCGACACCCCGTCCACGGCCAGGCCGTCCCGCACCACCGAGATGACCGCGGCCAGCGCCTCGGCGGGGTCGGCGGTGCGCAGTTCCTGGGTGAGCCGCTGGGCCAGCAGCGCGGGGTCGCCGACCGGCCCGTACATCGCGCGGTCCACCGCCCGTTGCAGCGCCTGCCGGAGCGGCTGGAAGAAGGCGCCGGCGAACAGCGCGGCGGTCAGCCCGGCGATCTGGTGGTACTCGGCGACCAGGAGGCTGGCCACCGCGCCGACCGCGAAGTAGACCGCGCCGACCACCAGGACCAGCCCGGCGGCGACCAGGGTCCGGCTGATCACCGTGTCGATGCCGAACAGCCGGTAGCGCAGCACCGAGAAGACGATCGCGACCGGGATGAGCGCGGTCCAGATCGTGGTGGCGAGCCAGAACTCGCCGCCCAGGATCAGGAAGAGCACGTAGATCGCGAAGGCGGCCAGGGGCCAGGCGATCTGCCGGCGCATGGCCGGGTCGGCCCGGCGCAGCCGCAGCGCCAGCGAGACCAGCGCGGTCACCACGCACGCGTTCACCGCCCAGAACAGCACGACGGTCGCCGACAAGTACTGCTCCACGGTGAAGCCGGGCAGCGCGAGCGGGTTGGGGATGAGCTCGGGATACGGGTAGCGGGCCAGGTCGGGATCGGGCCGGACCACCCGGTTCAGGGCCTGCAGGACGCTGATCACCATGGCCGCCACCACGAACCACCGCCAGCGCGGCGACGGCAGCCGCCCGGTCGGCGAGTAGAGCGGCAGCACGATCGCCGAGAGGCCGCCACCGAGCGCCCAGAAGGTGACGCTGATCGGGCGCAACCAGCCCGCCGCGACCACCTCCCCGGTGGAGGCGAGCTGGAGCATGACCGTCTGGATCAGGACCATGAAGGCCATGAGCAGGCCGCCGGCCAGCATCAGCCGGCCCAGGATCAGGTCGGGACGGCGGCGCAGCAGCAGCGCGCCCAGCACCGGGAAGGCCAGGCCGGCCGGGTAGTCGGGCGTGACCGGCGGGTCCGGCGCCCAGGCGGCCGGCAGGCGGAGCTGGATGAGGACGGCCAGAAGGACGGCGACGACGGCCGCCGCAGCGGCCGTCCCGGCGACAAGGGGGTGTCTTCTGTCCATGTTGGTGGCGATTATGGCCTTTGACGAGGGTGTTCGTCTCCCCCGTCTCACCGGAGCCGCTCCAGCCGGGGGAAAACCGGCAGGGCCGGCGCGTCGCCGCACCGGCCCTGCCAGAAGAAAAGGATCAGACGGCGACCGCGAGCTGCGCGATCTCCCCCTGCTTGGCCTGGACCGCCACGTCACGGGTGACGCCGCCGCCGGCGATGATCCGCACCGTCCAGTCGCCGGGCGCGGCGAAGAAGCGGAAGATGCCCTCGTCGGAGACGACGACCTCGCCGGTGAACTCACCGGAGTGGTCGAGCAGGCGGGCGTAGGCCGTCCCGCCGGTGCCGGTGACGACACCCTGGATGACCGCCTGCGTCGACAGGTCGATGCCGGCGGGGAGTTCGATGGTCTGCTCGGGCGCTGCGCAACCCTGGGCGACAACGGACATCAGCGGGCCTCCCCCAACTCGATCGGCACGCCCACGAGCGAGCCGTACTCGGTCCACGAACCGTCATAGTTCTTCACGTTGGCCTGGTCGAGGATCTCGTGCAGCACGAACCACGTGTGCGCCGAGCGCTCCCCGATGCGGCAGTAGGCGATGGTGTCCTTGCCGAAGTCGACGCCCGCGCCCTGGTAGAGCTCGGAGAGCTCGGCGTCGGACTTGAAGGTGCCGTCGTCGTTGGCCGCCTTGGACCACGGGATGTTGCGGGCGGTCGGCACGTGGCCGGCGCGCTGCGCCTGCTCCTGCGGCAGGTGGGCCGGGGCGAGCAGCTTGCCGGTGAACTCGTCGGGCGAGCGCACGTCGACCAGGTTGAGCTTGCCGATCGCGTTCACCACGTCGTCGCGGAAGGCGCGGATCGCCACGTCCTGGTCCTTGGCCACGTAGGTGGTGGCCGCGCGGGCCGGGACCTCGGTCACGAGCTCGCGGGAGTCGAGCTCCCACTTCTTGCGGCCGCCGTCGAGCAGCTTGACGTTCTCGTGGCCGTAGAGCTTGAAGTACCAGTACGCGTACGCGGCGAACCAGTTGTTGTTACCGCCGTAGAGGACGACCAGGTCGTCGTTGGCGATCCCGCGCTCGGACAGGAGGGCCTCGAAGCCCGCCTTGTCGACGAAGTCACGGCGGACGGGGTCCTGCAGGTCGTCGCGCCAGTCGATGCGGACGGCGCCGCGAATGTGGCCCTTGGCGTAGGCGCTGGTGTCCTCGTCGACCTCGACGAGCACGACACCAGGGGTGTCGAGGTTGGCCTCGACCCAGTCGGCGTCCACCAGTGCGGCGGAACGGCTCATGAGACTCTCCCGGGTTGTAGACGGCGAATGATCAGGTACATCTCGCAGCCGAGGCAGAATCCGAAGGCTGCGTTGAGGAAGGCGGCGAGGAGAGCCGCTGCCGTGGCCCCGAAGGCCAGCGGCGTGATCCCGGCGACGAATCCGATCAGCCCCGCGACCGCGAAGACGAACCCGACGGCCTGCGCGAACCGCGGCGGGCGAGGGTCTTCGGTCTCCTTCGGCGGGCTGGTGAGCAACCGCCTGGCGATCATCCCGTACGGCTGGCGCCAGAGCGCCCCGAGGGCGAACACCACGGCTTGGGCAGCGAGCAACCAGCCGCTCTCGAAGATCAGGACGAGAGCGAGAACGAGGGTCGTCGTGGCCGCGCCGAGGCGTAGTGCTCTGGGATCAGCACGCATCGGAGATGCTCCTGAAGGGGTCGGATGGGGCGGATCTCAATCCGCGCGGGACCGTCCTCAGGCAGCGCGACAGAGCGCGGTGGCCACGCGGCAGAAATCAACCGCGCGCCGCTTCGTGAGCAGCTCTGTCGTGGGGTTCATGTCCACGACACTACAGGGCGGTCTCGCCATCTGTCACTTGTCGTCCGATTGATGAGATGAATCATGAGACACCGCCAGCCCGAGCGCGGCGATGACGTCGGCCTTCCGGGGCTGGCCGGAGGCCTTTTTCACCACGTCACCGCGGGCGTCGAGGACCAAAACGGTGGGGGTGCGCATGATGTCGAGCGTCCGTACCAGGTCGAGGCGGGCCTCGGCGTCGATCTCGACGTGCCGCACGCCGGGGACCATCGCGGCCACCTCGTCCAGGATGCGGCGGGTGGCGCGGCAGGGCTGGCAGAAGGCGGTGGAGAACTGCACCAGGGTGGCGCGCTCGCCCAAAGGCACGCCGATGGCCGCCTCGTCCAAGCGCATCCCGCCCGCCTTCCTGTCGCGCAGCCTGCCGTCGCGGCTTCGCCGTACGAGGGCTATGGCCAGGCCGGCGGCCAGGGTGGCCAGCACGACCCACAAACCGTTCACGACCTCTCCAACCCCGCCGAGCCTTCCGCTATTTCGCCGGGCCTTCCGCTATTTCGCCGGGCCTTCCGCTATTTCGCCGGGACGACGGTGAGGACCGTTCCGGCGGCGTCGACCAGGCGGAATCCGGTGATCGCGGCCGGCGGGATCCGGGTCCGGAGCGTGAAGGTGGCCGAGGGCCGGCTGTAGCCCTGTTCGAGGCGCCAGGGCGCGGTGGCGTCCTCGGTGCCGTCGCGGCCGAGGACGACGACCCGGCACTCCACGCCGGGCGGCGCCCCGGCGACGGTGAGCCGCAGCCGCGAGCCGGTGCCCGCCGGCGTGGCGATCACACTGGCGCTCACGCTCGCCGCGGCGGCGAACGTGTCGGCCTGGGTGGCACTCCGCTTCGACTCCGCGGGGGGCTCCTCAGGCGCGACCGCCACCGAGGGCGCGTCGTAGCTCTCCTGGCTCTGCGCGGCCGGCGCCCCGCCGGCGTTGGTGGACGCCAGCTCGCCGGAACGCTGGGCGGCGTTCCAGACCGTGCCGCCGACGACCAGCACCGCGGCCGAGGCGGCGACCGCCATCAGCCAGCGCCCGCGCCGGTTGCGCCGGGCCTTGGTGGCCAGCAGCCGGTCGAGCACCTGCGGCGGCGGGCTGGCGGCCAGCTCGATGTCCTTCTCGGTGACCTTGGCGAGCACCGGCGGCAGCGACGCCAGCCCGGTGAACTCCTCCAGGCACGCGTCGCAGGTCGCCAGGTGGTCGTCCACCTCGGCGGCCTCCTCCGGCTCCAGGGCGCCCAGCGCGTGCGCGCCCAGCGACAGCCGTACCTCCTCGCAGGTCATCACGGTGCCAGCCCCCGCTCCTCCAGCGCGAGCTTCAGCGCGCGCAAGGCGTAGTAGGTGCGCGACTTGACCGTGCCCGGCGGGATGCCCAGCGTCTCCGACGCCTCCTTCACCGATCTCCCCCGGTAGTAGACCTCCTGCAGCACCTCGCGGTGGTCGGGCCGCAGCGCGGCCAGCGCCTCCGCGATGGCCCAGGACTCCACCGCGCGCTCCAGTTCGTCGTCGGCGGGGACGACGGCCAGGGCCTCGTCGCCCGTCTCCGGCGGGCGGGCGCGGCGGGCCCGGTGCTGGTCGACGACCAGGTTGCGGGCGACGGTGAACAACCACGCCCGGATGGGCCGCCCGGTGAGCGCGTCAGGGTGCCGCCAGGCCCGCAGCAGCGTCTCCTGCACGACATCCTCCGCTCGCCCGGCATCCCCGGTCAGCCGCAACACGTAACCGTAGAGCGGCCCGGCGTGTTCCTCGAACAGCGTTCTGACGAGTTCCTCGTCGGCTGTCCCCGCCGGGCTCACTTCTTTCCCCCCACGGTCCTCATCACGTACGGCGGGGCGATCCGGTTCGATGTCAGCCACGGATCGGCACGTCACTCGCCTCGGCCGAGAGCTCCAGCCCGCCCGGCACGCTCTTGAGCGAGGTGACCTTCACGTCGAAGGGCAGCTTGCCCTTGAAGTTGATGGTGTAGGACACCATCCGCGCCAGCGCGTCGGGCACGCCTTCGATCTTCTCGGCGATGACCTTGATCGCTCCGTCGCCGGCCAGCTCGACGCGCATCGTGGCGTTGAACTTGAAGCGCTGGGCGCCCACCGGCAGCTCGCCGGTGGCCATCAGGCGGTCGCCCTGGGCGTTGACCTTGATGCCCTCGGGGGCGAAGCGGTTGATGGTCTCGTTGGTGATCACGCCGGTGATCGCGACCCGCTCGGCGATGATGTTGGCCCGGTTCTGGAGCACCTCCATCAGCGGCGCGCGCACGTTGAAGGCCGCGCCGCGCAGGTCCTTGATCGGCACGCCGGCGTAGGTGAGCGTGCCGAGGTCGAAGCGGACCTCCTGATAGAGGCCGGAGGCGGCCTGGGTCAGGAAGGGGATGCCCTCGATGGAGACGGTCGGCGTCCGGTCCACCTTGGTGGCGGCGGCGATCCGGTTGGCCAGATCCCGCTCCACGCCGGCGACGACGACTCGGTCGCCGATCGCCAGGAGGGCGATCAGCACAATCAGGAAGAAGAGGAACTTCCGCACAGTGACTGAGCCTCCCAGACAATCAACCGCCCGCGAAAGGCGGCAGAACTTCGACCGTCACCCCGTCCCCCAGGAGGACCTCTTCATGCGCCCGCCTGCCGACCGGATCGCCGTCGACGAGGAATGATGATCTTTTCACGACCGTGGCAAGAGTCTCACGATTCCGTGTGATTTTGGTCATGAGTTCGGCCAGCGAATTCGCCTCACAGATCTCCTCACCCACACCCGCCGCCTCTTTCGCGGCCGCCCAGTATCGAATGGTTACCGTGGCCATGAATTCCTCACATCTCAATGGGTGGTCCGTGATGGGACGTGAACGACCCACTGGGTTATCCTCACCTACGGGACCTGGGCGATGCAGCCCCCGGGTCCTTCTGTGTTTACAGGGAGGTCACCTGCGATGAGCAACCTGCTCCTGCTGACGAACGCCCTCGAACCGTCCTCCGAGGTGCTTCCGGCCCTGGGGTTGCTCCTGCACTCGATCCGGGTCGCGCCGGCCGAGGCCGCGGCGCTGATCGACGCGCCTCCCGCGGACGCCGTCCTGGTCGACGCGCGCCGCGAACTGGCCCACGCCAAGAGCCTGTGCCGGCTGATCCGCACCACCGGCGTCGACTGCCCGCTGCTGGTGATCGTCACCGAGGGCGGCCTGGCCGCGATGAGCGCCGAGTGGGGCGTCGACGACGTGCTCCTGGAGTCGGCAGGACCGGCCGAGGTCGAGGCCCGGCTGCGGATGGCCACCGGCCGCCTGGCGCTGTCCTCCACCGAGGCGGCGCCCGACGAGATCCGCAGCGGCGACCTGTCGATCGACGAGGCGACCTACACCGCGCGGCTGCGCGGACGCGCGCTCGACCTGACCTTCAAGGAGTTCGAGCTGCTGAAGTACCTCGCGCAGCACCCCGGGCGGGTCTTCACCCGCGCCCAGTTGCTGCAGGAGGTCTGGGGCTACGACTACTTCGGCGGCACCCGCACCGTGGACGTGCACGTGCGGCGGCTGCGCGCCAAGCTCGGGCCGGAGAACGAGGCCCTGATCGGCACCGTGCGCAACGTGGGCTACCGGTTCGTGCCCGACCGGGGCGGCTCCGACCAGCGCGAGTCGCTCTCCCTGGCCTGATCGCGGCGCGGCAGCGTCTCCCGGCTCCACGAGCCGAGCACCATCAGCGTCTTGGTGCCGGTCACGTTCCCCGCCCGCCGCAGGTTGTCGATCACCTGCTGGAGGTGGTCGAGGTCGCGCGCCCGCACATGGATGAGCGCGTCGGGGTCACCGGCGATGGTGAACACCTCCTCCACCTCGGGGAAGCCGGTCGTGGTCCGGACGATCTCCCCCACCGGCGTGCTGCCCGAGTAGCGCATCTCGGTGAAGGCCTGGATGCCCCAGCCGAGCTTGGCGTAGTCGATGCGGGCGGTGAAGCCGGTGATCACCCCGAGCTCCCGCATGCGGTCCACCCGCCGTTTCACCGCGGCGACCGACAGCCCGATCACGCCGGCCATCTCCGAGAAGGTCCGGCGGCCGTCCTCGCGGAGCAGGCGGATCAGCCGGTGGTCGATGTCGTCGAGGTCTTCCACGCAAGGTAATCTAGCTATTCCCAGCAGCGAAGCAAACTATTTGCGTCTTTTTCCCAGTTTGTCGTGCGATACTTGCGCACCTGGTAGCGCGGTTGCTCCACTTGGCCCGTGACCGTGCACCTTGACGACAAGTACACCGCGACCGAGGGCCGTGTGCTCATCTCCGGCATCCAGGCGCTGGTACGGCTGACGCTGGAGCAGCGGCGCCTCGACGAGGCCCGAGGTCTCAACACCCGCGTCTTCGTCTCCGGCTACCAGGGCTCGCCGCTCGGCGGGGTGGACCTGGAGATGGCCCGGGCCGCCCGCTTCCTCGACCCGGCAGGCGTGGTCTTCCAGCCCGGCCTCAACGAGGAGCTAGCCGCCACCGCCGTGGCCGGCACCCAGTTGCTCAAGGAGACGCCCGGCGCCCGCCACCAGGGCGTCACCGGGTTCTGGTACGGCAAGAACCCCGGCCTCGACCGGGCCGCCGACGCCATCCGGCACGCCAACCTGGCCGGCACCTCCGCCCACGGCGGCGCGGTCGCCTGGATCGGCGACGACCCGGGCAGCAAGTCCTCCACCGTGCCGAGCTCCTGCGAGCCGATGTGCCAGAGCCTGGCCATGCCGCTGCTCGCGCCCGGCTCGGTCGCCGGGATCATCGAGTTCGGGCTGCACGCGGTGGCCATGTCGCGGGCCAGCGGCCTGTGGGTCGGGCTGAAGATCGTCGCGGACATCGCCGACGCCTCGGCCACCGTCGACCTCGCCCTGCCCGAGCTGCCCGGCGTCGACCGGCCGGACACCCCCGCGCCCACGCTCGTCGGACCGGCCTCGCTCGACGCCGAGTACGACCAGCTCACCCGTAGGCTCGCGCTCGCCCGCGCCTACGCCCGCGAACATGGGCTCAACCGCGTCGTCGGCGACTCCCCCGGCGCCACCCTGGGCATCCTCGCCTCCGGCACCAGCTTCGCCGTCGTCCGGCGCGCGCTGTCCGACCTCGGGCTTCCGGAGGAGCGCTTCCGGCTCATCGAGCTCGGCATGCCGTACCCGATCGACGCCGACCACCTCGCCGAGCTCACCTCCGGGCTGAAGACCGTCCTGGTCGTCGAGGACAAGGTGCCGTTCCTGGAGAACCACCTCAAGGCCGCGCTGTACGGCAGGACCGACCAGCCGGACGTCGTCGGGCGCGAACTCCTCACCGCGCGCGGCACGCTGGGCGCCGAGGACGTGGCGGGGGCGCTGGCCAAGCTCGTCCCCGACGTGGCCGCGCCCAAGCGCCCGCGGCCGAGCCGCAACCTGCCGCTCGTCGCCTCGCGCACGCCGTACTTCTGCTCCGGCTGCCCGCACAACATCTCCACCCGCACCGCCGACGACACCCTGGTCGGCGTGGGCATCGGCTGCCACGCGATGATCGCGCTGGCCGGCGACGGCCGCGGCAAGCAGGTCGGGCTCACCCAGATGGGCGGCGAGGGCGCGCAGTGGATCGGCCTGGCGCCCTTCACCGACGACCGGCACTTCGTCCAGAACCTCGGTGACGGCACCTTCCACCACTCCGGCTCGCTGGCGGTCCGCGCGGCGGTCGCGGCCGGGGTGACGATGACCTACAAGCTGCTCTACAACGACGCGGTCGCCATGACCGGCGGCCAGCAGGCCGAGGGCAAGCTCGACATCCCCACGCTGACCCGCTGGCTGGCCCTGGAAGGCGTGCGGCGCGTGGTGATCACCACGCCGACGCCCGAGACCTACCGCGGCGTCCGGCTCGACCCGGTCGCCACCGTCCGGCACCGCGACGACTTCGCCGAGGTCGAGAAGGAACTGGCGGCACTCGACGGGGTGACCGTGCTGATCCACGACGACCGGTGCGCGGCCGAGGAACGCCGGCTGCGCAAGCGCGGCAAGGTGCCGAGCGTGGCGGAGAAGGTCGTGGTCAACGAGCGGGTCTGCGAGGGTTGCGGCGACTGCGGCGACGTCTCCACCTGCCTGTCGGTCCAGCCCGTGCAGACCGAGTTCGGCCGCAAGACGCGCATCCACCAGCCCTCGTGCAACTCCGACCTGAGCTGCCTCAAGGGCGACTGCCCCTCCTTCCTGCTGGTCACCCCCGGTAAGAAGGCCAAGCGGGCGATCCCGCCGGTCGGCGACCTGCCCGAGCCCACGCCGCGCTTCCACGGCGACGTCGTCGTGCGCATGCCCGGCATCGGCGGCACCGGCGTGGTCACCGTCTCGCAGATCCTGCAGATGGCCGCCCACCTCGACGGCCTGCACGCCGCCGGGCTGGAGCAGACCGGCCTGGCCCAGAAGGGCGGCCCGGTCGTCAGCGACGTGCGGATCTCCGCGAGCCCGCTGACCGGCTCGGTCAAGACCACCCGCGGCTCCGCGGACGTGCTGATCGGCTTCGACCTGCTCGGCGCCGCCGCCGACGGCAACCTGGCCGGAGCCCGCGCCGGGCACACCATCGCGGTGATCAACACGGCCGTCGTGCCCACCTCGGCCATGGTCACCGGCCTCACCCCGCTGCCCGGTTCACCGGACGCCGCGCTGGAGCGCATCGAATCGGCCACCCACGCCGCCGAGAATCTCTACGTCGACGCGCAGCGGCTTTCGGAAGAGCTCTTCGACGACCACATGCCGGCGAACATGCTGCTGATCGGCGCCGCCTACCAGCACGGCTGCCTGCCGGTCACGGCCAAGGCGGTCGAGGAGGCCATCCGGCTCAACGGCGCGGCGGTCGAGAAGAACCTCGCCGCCTTCAACCACGGCCGCGCCGCCGCGCTCAAGGCCGCGACCGACTCCTCCAGCGAGACTCCGGCCTCGCTGGAGGAGACCATCGCCCGGCTCGCCGACGACCTCACCGGCTACCAGAACGCCACCTACGCCCGCACCTACACGACCGAGGTCCGGCGCGTCGCCGACCTCACCGCCGGGTACGGCGACGCCATCGCCCTCGCCTACGCCCGCGGCCTGCACAAGCTCATGGCCTACAAGGACGAGTACGAGGTCGCCCGCCTGCACCTCGACCCCGCCGAGCAGGCCCGCCGCGACGCCGAGTTCGGCCCCGACGCCCAGGTCGCGGTCCTGCTCCACCCGCCGCTGCTGCGCGCCATGGGCATGAAGCGCAAGATCAAGCTCCGGCGTACGGCGGGGCCGGCCTTCCGGGCGTTGCGCGCGCTCAAGGGCCTGCGCGGGACGTCCCTGGACGTCTTCGGCTACGCCAAGGTCCGCCGCGTCGAACGCGAACTCATCACCGAATACCGCGACCTCGTCCACCAGGCCCTCGCCGCCCTGACCCCTGCCACCGCCGAACAGATCGCCGAGATCGCCGCGCTACCCGAGATGATCCGCGGGTACGAGGACATCAAGCTCGCCCGGGTCACCGAATACCGGGACCGAGCCCGTACGGCTCTCGCCGCCCTGCCCACCACGTAAGGGAGACACCATGGCCGTCGACCGCCTGCTGCCCACCCAGGAGGCCCGCGACCTGCTCGACCTCGTCCGCGACCTGGCCGACAAGGAACTCGCCACCCGGGTCGAGGAGCACGAGCGCAACGAGACCTACCCCACCGGCCTCTTCCGCACCCTCGGGGCCGCCGGGCTGCTCAGCCTGCCCTACCCCGAGGAGCAGGGCGGGGGCGGCCAGCCGTACGAGGTCTACCTGCAGATGCTGGAAGAACTCGCCGCGCGGTGGGCCGCGGTCGCGGTCGCGGTGAGCGTGCACACCCTCGCCTGCTACCCCGTGGCCACCTTCGGCACCCCCGAGCAGCGCGCCGAGGTGCTCCCCACCCTGCTCAGCGGCGACCTCGTCGGCGGCTACAGCCTCTCAGAACCCCAGGCCGGATCCGACGCCAACGCCCTCACCTGCAAGGCCGTGCCGGTCGAGGGCGGCTACCAGATCTTCGGCAACAAGGCGTGGATCACCCACGGCGGCATCGCCGACTTCTACGCCCTCTTCGCCCGGACCCCCTCCGGTGTCTCCTGCTTCCTCGCCCCCGGCTCCGCGCCCGGCCTGACCTTCGGCAAGCCCGAGGAGAAGATGGGCCTGCACGCCGTCCCCACCACCAGCGCCTTCTGGGACGGAGCCGTCCTCGAACACGACCGCCTCATCGGCGAGGAGGGGCAGGGGCTGCGCATCGCCTTCAGCGCCCTTGACTCCGGCCGCCTCGGCATCGCCGCCTGTGCCACCGGCCTGGCCCAGGCTGCTCTCGAGGCGGCTGTGGCTTACGCGAAGGAGCGGACCACCTTCGGCCGGCGGATCATCGACCACCAGGGGCTTGGGTTCCTGCTCGCTGACATGGCCGCTTCCGTCGAGTCTGCCCGAGCCGTCTACCTTGACGCCGCCCGGCGGCGGGACGCTGGGGTGCCTTACACGCGGCAGGCCAGCATCGCGAAGCTGGTGGCCACCGACGCGGCCATGAAGGTGACCACCGATGCGGTGCAGGTGTTCGGGGGGTATGGGTATACGCGGGAGTTTCCTGTTGAGCGGTATATGCGGGAGGCGAAGATCATGCAGATCTTCGAGGGCACCAACCAGATCCAGCGCTTGGTGATCTCTAGGCATCTGTAGAGCTGCGGGAACGGCGCTTGGGTTGTCTGGGCGCCGTTGGGTGGCAGGGCTCTGTTCCGTCGGCGTTCCGTGGGACGCCTAGGATCCCATTCTGTGCAGCGGCTCGCGCTCTTCGATCTCGACAACACGCTTCTGGATCTGGATGCGGCGTTCGCCGTGTGGGCTGAGGAGTTCGCGGCTGTCTTTGGATTGGGACCGGAGGCGGCTGCGTTCCGGATCTCGCTCGACCGTGACGGACACCCGCATCGGGAGGCGTTCTTCGGCCAAGTGCGGGTGCGGTTTGGGCTCCCTGACTCCGTCTCGGAGCTGTGGGCTGGGTATCGCCGGCGGATGCCACACCTCGTGCGTGTGCGCCCCGAGGTCTTCGACGGGTTGGCCCGGCTGCGGGAGGCTGGGTGGAAGGTGGCGATCGTCACCAACGGAACGGCGGACAACCAGCTCGGCAAGATCCGTGAGACCGGCTTGATCGATGTTGTCGACGCTTACGCGCTGTCTGGGTTGGAGGGTGTGCGCAAGCCGGACGCCAGGCTTTTCGAGATCGCTGCGCAGCGGTGCGGGATGGAGCTGGCCGGCGGTGGCTGGATGGTTGGCGACAACCTCACTGCGGACATCGAGGGGGCTTCCGCGGTGGGGTTGCGGACGGTCTGGGTTGATCGGGGCGCGTGGCCAGGGTGGAAGCACGAAGCGGACCACGTCGTCACTGACGTGGTCCGCTCGTTTGAGATCCTGCTGGCAGGTTAGGCGGACTCGATCTTCCTGGGGTGGAAAAGTCGCTTGTCGATGGCTTTGCGGGCACGGTCGTGGGAGCCGGGCATCATGTGGGCGTAAACGCGGAGCGTGAAGCCGGGGTGGGCGTGGCCTAGGTACTCGGTGAGTTCCTTGACTGACACTCCCCCGGTCAGCATGACGCTGGCGTAGTAATGCCGTAACTGGTGGAGGCCCTCCTTCCTCGTCGTGGTGTAGCGCGCTCGCTTGCGGGCGTCCTGCGCTGGAGGTGGGATGACCCCGGCCTTGACGAGTGCGGGTTTCCAGACGAGTTCGCTGTAGCCGCGCGAGCGGATGTAGCGATCATCTGTCCAGCGGAAGAGCAGGTTGCAGGTGCGCGGAGTGCCGGTCAGCTTCTCCCAGGGGAGGGTGCAAGGTAAGGGCGGGAATTTCGCCACGTGTGCGCGAACGGCAGCAGCCGCCCAGTCCGGCAGGGGAACGATGCGTTCCTTGTCGTTCTTGGGCAGCGCGAACACGAACTTCGAGCCGAGGCGCTTGAGTTGCCGGCGGACTCGGACGAGGCCCTCGTCGAAGTCGACATCCTCCAGGGCCAGGCCGAACAACTCCCCCTGGCGGAGTCCGCATGCGGCACCGATGATCGGCAGGAGCCGGAAGAGCTCGCTGTGGGCGTCGATCACCGCCAGAACGCGCTGATCCGACCAGGCGATGATTTCCTCAGTGGTTCGCTTGGGGACTTGGACGATGGGCGACTTGGCGGGGCTGCGCTTGATTGCCTCGTCAGCCACCGCGAGACTCAGTGTGCCCTGGAGGACGAGGAAGGCCGTGTAGACCGTCGACGTCTCGAAGCGGCTGCTCAGATCGCTGATCCAAGCCTGGATCTGTGAAGGTTTGATGCTCTTCACTTGGCGCTTGTCGAACACGGGGGCAACGTGCAGGCGATGGATGTACTCGTAGCGGATCTTCGTCGAAGGGTCGACGACACGAGAGCCCAGCCAGCGCGCCGCCACTTCCCCGAAGAGGATCTTTCCGGCATGAGGATCGACGTACTCACCGCGGATGACGTCCGTCCGCATCTCGTCGGCCTTCTTGTCAGCGTCTGTCTTGCGCTGGAAGGCTTCCGAGACCTCCTTACCGTTGGGGTCGAGCCAGACGGCCAGCCAGCGTTTGCCTCTGCCGTACCGCGTAGTTCTTGCCTTCTCGGTTCGGCCGTCCGCGTGGCGGATGGTCTTGGTCCAAAGATCTTTTACATATGCCATTGCTCTACTCCTGCTCGTTGACCCAGGCCAAGACGTCAGCGGGGAGGTACCTGAGATGGCGGCCGATCTTGCGGCCACGCGGACCAGTGCGGTGGTGGCGCCATTGGTAGAGAGTCGCCACAGGAACTCCGAGAAACGTGGCGACGTCGTCGACGCTCCACATTCGGGGTGGGGTGCTGGTCATCCAGCACCTCCTGATAAAGCCGCGGCGATGATCTGGTCGGCCCTGGAGAGGCCCTTGCCGACGTAGACCCAATGCGAGATCACGCGCACCGTGTCGTGGTCGAACAGTGGGAGGCGGCCGGTGGTGATGGCTTCGGCACGCTCGTGGTCGATGCGCTGCGTGTGGAGGTCTTTCCGGGTGAGGGAGTAGGCGCGGGATTTGGTGGCGAAGTGGCCGCGGAAGCCGAGCATGTGCGCCCACTGGATGAGCCGGAGGTCTGCCAGGTCGTCGAGCTGGCCGAGGCGCATGCATTCGGCGATAAGGCGTCTTGCGTGGTTGCGGATGGGCAGCGCGGTTAGGTCTTCTGCGGGACTGATACGTCGGTCGAGGGTGCCGACGCATTCGGAGGCTTTGGTGGCGTACTTGGCGATGTAGCCGGCGACCGCCTGCTCGGTCAGGTCTCCGGTTGTGGTGATCGGGCGTATGTCGAGCTGTCGGCCCCAGCGGAAGGGGCGGACGACGGTGGGGATGATGACCGAGACGGCGCCGACCGCATGCTGTACGGCATCGGCGAGCGCATCGGCCGTCGCCCAGGGCGGGGGCGGCGTGGTTGGGCCGTCTGGCCCGTCGAGGCGGATGACGGCGTGGAAGTGCACGACGCCGCGGCGCTGGTATTCGGCGACTTTGGCGAAGGAGACGCGGACGTGGTCACGCAGTTCGCGGAGGGTCAGCCCTGCGGTTTTGGCGAAGCGGCGGCGCAGGGCTTCGGTGAAGCGGCGCCAGAGCTCGGGGGCGATGGCGTTGAACAGGACGGCGGCCGAGTAGTTGTAGCAGTCGGGGCACAGTGGTTCGCCGAGGCGGGGGTCGTTGATGCTGTGGCGCGTTGAGCAGGTGGTGGAGCGCCCGTGCGGGCAGGACTGGGCGTTGCGGCGAGGGCGGCAGGGCAGCAGCTTGCCGTGGCGTTGGCGACGGGTGTGGACGCTGCCAAAGCTGGGGGCGGTGAGGGTGACGAAGAGCGCGGGGTGAGTGGTGACGGAGGTGGGAACGCCCTTACCGCCGGCCAGGCCCGCACGGATGAGCTGGTAGGTGTCGGCGCGGTAGGTCTCGGCGCAGGAGGGGCAGCGGGAGGCGCGGCGGGTCTTGCAGGGCAGTCGCAGGGTTCCGTAGGGCTCGGTGGCGGTGGTGTAGCTGTGGATGCGCGTGCCGGTGGCGGGGTCGATGTACAGGACGTGGCCGCGCATGTGGATGGGCTGTCGGCAGCCGCCGGTGCGGCGGATTTGGCCGGCCCAGCGGCCGAATTGGGGATCGCGGAGCCGAGCGATGATCTCGGCAGCCACGGCGGAGGTTGGCATGATGGGGAGGTCCCTTCCGGGCTGTGAGGTTCGGTGCGGGATGGCCCCCGACGTGACGGACGTCTTGGCGGATGTGTGGTCACGCCGGGGGCGCTGGGGTTCAGCAGAAGCCTTGGCCGTCGCAGTCGAGGCAGGTGCTTCCTTCGCCTGCTACGCCGGTTCCGCCGCAGGAAGAGCAGCGGTCGTGTGGTGGGAGCGGGGTCATTTGCTCCACCAGCCTTCGCGTTGAGCGGGGGCGGTGTTGAGGTAGACGCATCGGGCGTAGGGCCGGCCGCTGACGGGGGCAATGTTGGAGACGGTTCCGATGGGCAGGGTTGCGCGGAGCCGGGCGACAGCGTAGGCGATCTCTGCCTCGGTGCCCTCAATGCGGATACGCATGGTGATCAGTCCTTTCAGGCAGGGTCCACGTGGCCGTAGTAGGAGGCTTCGGCGGCGTATCGAGCGGTTGCGGCGGCGCTGATCGCGACGACCTTGTAGCTGACCCGGCCGAGGTCGAGCGCCGTCTGGTAGTGGTCGCCGGGGTTGACCTCGGTTCCGAGCCGGCCGGCGACGCGATCGACTTCGGCGCGCATGGCCTCGTCGGTGTCGTGCTGGGGGAAGACCAGGACGTTGATGGAGACGGGTGCGGGAATGTCGGGGTTGGCCTCCAGGAGTGCGGCCAAGTCGAGCAGTCCGTCGATGATCGTGGTGCGGCGGTCGGGGGTCATGACGGTTCTCCTTTGGGTGTCGTGGTGTCGCGCAGCGTGCGCAGCAGCTCTGAGGCGAGCTGGCTGGAGACGCCGAGCCGTGAGCGCAGTGCGTCTCGGGTGATGGGCTTGCCGTGCCGGGTCAGGTGTTCGTCAGCGAAGCGGCGTGCGTAGTCGAGGAGTGCGTCCGGTGCAGAGCGCTCGTTCTCGTCGTTCTCGCGGTCGTTCTGGCTGGGGGCGTCGGGATCGGGCTCGTCGTTCTGTTCTGGCTCCGGTACGGCCGGCCGTACCGGAGCGGTGACGTTTTCGAAGGCGCGGCGCTCGATCATGGAGACAGCGGTCAAGAACGTGCCCGCGGGGGTTGCGGCGGTGATCCATCCCCACGCGGTGGGGGCGGCTTGGGCCAGGTTTGCGGCCAGGGAGAGGGTGATGCCGCCGACCAGGACGACAGTTGGCCAGGAGATCCAGCCGTGTCGTTCTCGGCTGTTCCTGCGGTCTCGCTGCCGTTCTCGGGCAGCCATCACGCAGGTCAGGTCAATGCAGATGGCCACGGCCCAGGCCATCCAACCGGTCTGACCGTGCTCGGTGGCGGTCTGCCGGATGTGGGTGAAACTGCCGGCGCCGGCGATAACGGCCAGGATCAGCACGGGGACGGTGTCGGCGAGACGGGCCAGCGGTGTGGTGCTCATCGCGATCTCCGTCTCGCGTCAGGGGTTGAGTGCGTGGTGGGAGGGGTTGGGCAGTTCGTGACCGAGGCCGCTGGCTGCAACTTGCGCCCAGGAGAGGGTGAGCTCGGCGTAGGTGTGAGCCGCCTGCTCGGCCGCGTAGTCGGACACATAGCCGGAACGGGCGCGTGACCAGCGGCCATCGCTGCCGGTGACGACGGCCACGCCGGGCAGTTCAGGAGCGATCGACCGGGCCGCCACCAGCGCGTCAGGGTCAAGGTCGCCAAGAGTCATCACCGCGGTTTCCGGGTCGTTGACCCGGTGGCAGACCCGGCTGCCGATCTGAGCACGCAGCGCCGTCACACCGGGGCCAAGGTCCGAACCGATCCGCTGGCCGGACAGCACGAGATGGATGCCGAGCGCACGGCCGAGCTGGGCGATTCGCAGGAGTGCGGTAGCCGTACGCGTGACCTGGTCCTTCTCCGCCTTGTCCGCAGTCAGGAACAGCTCGGCCAGCTCGTCGACCAGGACCACGACCGGGATGGGCCGCGCGCTGTCGGGAAGTTGCCAGATGTCACGTGCCCCGTGGCGGCGGCAGGCCATCATGCGCGCTCCCATGACCGCGATCAGGTCGCTGAGCAGGTCGAGGCATTCGCTGCGCGTGGTGGCCAGCGCCGACAGTCGCGCCTGGTAGGCCGACAGTTCCATGCCGCCCTTGAGGTCGAAGCCGACTAAGGCGACCGGTTGCGGCGCCAGGCCGACGAGGAGCGCGTTGATCAGGTTGGACTTGCCGGACTGCGTCGCGCCGGCGTTCATCCAGTGCGGGATGAGCCTGAAGTCCATCCGCCAGGCAGCGCCTGTTTCCAGTACTCCGACGATCGGCCGGAGTAGATCATCAGCGCGCCATCCGCCGGGGGGTGCGGCCGGAGGCATGGCGGCTGCAACGTGCGTCAGTGGGTCGCTGGTGATCCCTTGGAGGGTGACGCGGCCAGGCCGGGAGCCCACTACGCGGACCGCCTCGATCCGCCAGGCATGCGCCAGCCGCTCGCACACCTTGGCGTAATCGTCGGGGATCTGGCCATCGAGAAGGTGGAAGGTGATGCGGAAGCCGTTGCGGGTCGGCCGGGGCAGACCCATCCAGGGCTTGGTGTCGACCGCCACGCGCTGAAAGCGCCGCTTGACTTGGACGACGCCGGTGGAGGCAACCAAGCCGGGAACAGTGGTGAACCACCAGCGGTGGCGCTTCTTGGTCAGTCCGCAGCCGGAGGCGACGTGCCGCCAGGTCCAGCGCAGCGAGATCACTTTGCGCGGGAAGACCAGGACGTACCAGTACGAGACGGGAGCCCAGCGCCGCCAGGCGAGCAGCGCCAGCAGAACGAGGAGGATCTTGATGAGCGGGTGATGGGGGTCGATCATCTCTCGACCGCCATCCTGGCCGCGCCGGCGGAGACGAAGGCCTGTGCTCGGTAGGAGATGCCCCACCGGCCGCCCTGCTCCCAGACGTAGCCGACCAGGCCGATCGGGACGGTTTCCTCACCGGCGATCACGGACGGTTCGGGCGTGGTGGCGACCTTGACGAGCTCCATGCGGTTGAACTCGTCCTCGATCAACAGCGTGAGTTCGTACATGACGTTGCCGTCCTTGTCGCGCTTGATCTCGCCGGTGTCCTTGTTGACGATTCGCGGCTTGGGCGGCTTGACGCAGGTGATCTGAAGCTTGCTGGTGTCAACGGGGATCGGGATGGTGCGCATGATCGATTCCTTTGCTTGATGACCTCTTAGACCTCATGGAACACTTGGCATTCTAAGTTGTCAAGGCATACTTTGGGTGCTTGGTTGGTTTCGGTGGCGGCCTGTGCTGAACTGGAGGCGAGTAGAGGAGAGCACCGATGGTGGAGAAGACCGGCCGACCGGCCTACTTGCAGATCGTCGACGAGCTGAGCGAGCAGATCCGCGCCGGATCACTGGCCCCCGGTACGGCCCTGCCGTCCATCGCCCAGTTGGGCGAGCAGTTCGACGTCTCCGCCAGCGTGGTCAAGGCCGCGATCAGCGTGCTCCGAACACAGGGACTGGTTATCGGCCAGCAAGGTAAGGGCGTGTTCGTTTCCGCCCAGACCCCCGCCGCCGCCCCCGAGGCAGCGGCGAGCGATGAGACCGGCGAGATCCTGAGCCAGTTGGCGCAGATGCGGGAGAGTCTCAAGGATCTCGGTGATCGGCTCGCTGCTCTGGAGGCGGCGGTGTTTCCAAGGCCGAAGTGATCTCACCGATCCGGCAGGCCAGCTCGTCCAGCTCGGACCGGATCGAGGCCAATTCCCGGAGGATTCGCGCTCTGTCCAGTTTCATAGCCGTTGCCCTTACTCTGCGGTTCTCTCGCCTTTCGAGATGGCCCAAGTTCACCGCGAGTTGAGGGTTCCGGGTATCACACGGGTCTAGTTAAGCTGCTTCAGTCCGTCTCAACGACCGTTTACACATGCGTTTTCACATGCACGACCGCACACCCGCGCACGACCCCCCAAAGCGTGAAGGCGAAGGTATGCAATGAAGACGACCCAGCGACCCGGCTGGACGCCCTCCCGCCTGCGCGAACATCGCGAAGCTCACGGGTTGACCCGGGAGGCCGCAGGCGAGCGCCTGCGCCAGGCGGCCGGCCGTCATGGCCTGAGCGTTCCCGCCGCCAACTTCCAAACCCTTTGGGCTCATGAGCAAGGGACCGTGTTCCCAGGGCCGCACTACCGCCGTGCTTACTGCCTGCTTTACCAGGCGACCGAACCTGAACTTGGCTTTCGTCCTCCCTTGCCCGGTGAATCGCAGAAAGCGGAAATCGTGATTTCTGATTTGCCAGCGCCAACCGACCCAGAAGCCGACCGCGCCGCCGCTCAGGTCATCGAGGAGGCGTTCACCAAGGTCTCCGTAGGCGGCATCGAACCGGGAGACTCACCACAGGCTCTACTCCGGAATCGAGTCGTAGACGCCTGGAGACGACGGCACGGCGGAGGCAGTCCCAAGCCCATTCTCGTTCTGGTCGGCGGGTACGCCGGATCAGGTAAGACCGAGTTCTCCCGATTCCTCTCCGACGTCACCGGCTGGGCGTTCCTGGACAAGGACTCACTCACCCGCTGCATAGTCGAGCGACTGCTCATCTCACTCGGCGGCGACCCCAACGACCGGCACACGGACCTGTACCTGAAGGAGGTTCGGCCGCTGGAGTACCGATGTCTGATGGAGACCGCATGGGACAACCTCCATGTCGGCACCTCCACCATCCTCTCCGCACCGTTCATCGCGGAGCTGAAGGATGAGAGCTGGTTCGCCCGCCTGGAGAACCGGTGCGCAGCCAAGGGCATCGACGTGGCCGCCATCTGGGTCCGCTGCGATCCGGAGTCCATGCGCGAGTACATCGAGTTCCGGGGAGCGTCCCGCGATGTGTGGAAGCTGGAGAACTGGCAGCAATACGCCGAAAATCTCGACCTGGAGACCAGCCCGCCCACCGCACACGTAACCATCGACAACCGGCTTGGTGCGGCGATCAGTCTTGCCGACCAGACCCGCGAATCGCTCAAGCGGATCCTGGCATGAGCGTGCGCGGGATCGTCCTGTACGGCCCGCCTGCCAGCGGCAAGGACACTGTCACTGCCGCCCTCGGCCGGGCAGATCCGCGGTTCGTCCAGGTCCCTAAGCTCAAGGTCGGCACCGGCCGGACGGCGGGGTACGAGTTCGTCTCGGCTGAGCAGTTGACCAAACTGCGAGATGCAGGCCGCCTCCTTGTCGAGAGCCACCGGTACGGCAACGTCTATGCCGTCGACCGTCAGGCGATCGAGGCCCGCCAAGCCGCCGGCTACGTGCCGGTAGTGCATATGGGCAACCTCCCCGATCTACGTAAAGTCATCGGCCAAGAGCCGGACGGATGGTTACGGGTGCTGCTGTGGATTCCCCAGGAGGTCACCGAGCAGCGGTCGAGGTCCCGCGGCGACGCCGACACCGGCAAGCGCCTGACCGCATGGAACGAGACCGTTGCCGACCTGGAGGCCAACAGTGACGCGGGGTTCTTTCATTTGCGCATCCACACCGACCGGCTGAGCCCCGACGCGGCGGCGCACGAGATCATGACGGCCTACGATCGGTTGCGGGCGGCCGGGTGTCCTCACGGCGAGGAGTCCCCCCAGGGAGTCGGGCAGCCACCGCGTCCGGGATGAGGTCGAGCCGCCACCACGTCGAGCAGGACCGGCAATGCGCCCCGTTCGGGAAGGGCCGTACATAGGTCCATTCGACGTCGTTGTGTTCACAGGCGTAACTGCGGGCGCAGCGCTCCGCGGTGATCGACGACTCATTCACCGTCGCTATCACCGTGGCTTCCCCAGGGCCGCGCCCGCAGTGCCCGCACACCCTTAGGGGCACTGCCTCATCATTGGTCGTTGGCGCACGGGTCCCAACGTCCACATCCTGTTGGGCCGGCAGTGCGTTGCCTCCAGGCATGAAGCATCCTCCGTTGTCAGCAGGCGAGTCCTTTGAGAATCGCGGCCCAGAGCTCTTCAGCGTCAGCGGAGCGCACCCACTCGGACTCCCATACGGTGACCGTGTCGCCCTCGTGGCAATACCGCCTCACGAACGCCGCCCCCGCAGATGCGCACAGCTCATAGACCACCGATTGACAGGTGCACGTGTAGGCCCGAACCCGGACCCGAGCCGCCCGAGGAACACTCAGGCTCCACTCCACCGGCTCATAGCCGACCTGGACAGGGGCGGCATGAACGCTGCCACATGACGTGGGGGCCGCTGACTTTCTGGCCAAAGCCGTCCTCCTGCCGCGCCCCGAGACCTGGTCGACGAGTACAGACCCACTATAGAACTTCCTTCCTACCCCTGCCTACCCATCCATACTCCTGACTATCGGTACATGCCGGTACGTCCCTTGACCTGGGGCTACCGGTCGATTCCTATCGTTACTTACGTGATCCACTTTCGGCCTGATCAGCCAAAGTCAGAGCAAGTCCTTGACGAGATGCGCCGCCGCATTCGAGCCGGCGACTACAAGCCCGGCTATCCCATCCCCGGAGAGCCCCGGATGGCCGAGGAGTTCGGGATCGCGCGCAGGACGGCCCGGAAGGTCCTTGACGCCCTCATCGCCGAGGGCCTGGTCTACACCGTCCGGAACATCGGCACCTTCGTCGCCGACCCCAAGACCGGCGGGCCGCCCGAGCACATCGAGCCCGAGAGCGACGATCAGGAAGATGTCGACGAGTAGGCCGCCACTCGTGTCAGGTCTCAGGACCCGTGTGACAGATCCGGCTCAGGAGGTGGGTGACACTCCGGCTAGGTGATCTATCGTTCTTCTGCGGCTGAGGATACGGCCGGCCGCCGTTGCTTTTCCAGATGGGAATGATCGTGACGGAAGACGAGGTGGAGTCGCTCACCACTGCGTGGCGAACGCGGTGGGGCAGGACCCCGATCGCCTATCAGCTCCGCGGCTGGTATGCCGACCGCTGGGTCCGCTTCCACAGCCTTCCCGGGTCCACGCGGTATGCCGAGACCGAAGACGAGTACGAGATCATCCTTGATCGTCATCACCGGGTGCTCGCCGAACTCGGAGCATGGGAAGGCCTCTACGTGATCGCCGTCTACTTAGAAGATGAGGAGGGGAGGGTCTCACCCGATCCGCGCCATCCAGGCGCCGTCCCATGGTTGACGATCGAGCCTGGCAGCGACTCGCCGTTCGAGGACGCGGTGAGGCTGTATGCCAGCATGATCTCCTTCGACCGGCAGGCTTTGGATCCGCTGTTGCGGGGTGTGGCCGACGAGGAGATCATCGACGTGATCATCGCTCCTTTGGATCTTCGGTGGCTCTATCACCCCTATGACGGCGGAGCCGACGTCATCGCTCCCACTGTTCACGACCGTGACGTCTTGAAGAATCGCCACGCAGACTGGTTGTCTGCGCATCCCGCCGGACTGTAGTGGCACGCCCGGTGTGATCTTCTGTCAGCGCTGGGGCTTGCGGACTTTGAACCGGGCGATCGGTTTGGTGGTGGTGGGGGCGACCTCGGCGACGACCTGGCCCGCGTGGGCGATGCGGAGGGTGCCGTCGGCTGCTTCGACGGTCACGGTCGCTCCGGCGTGGCCGATGCCGACGCCGATGCGCTGCCCGGCGATGGCGATCCAGCCGCGGCTGCTGACCCGCCGCTGCACCCGGACCGGTTCAGTGGACGGTCGGGGCGCGGGCCCAGCGGGGCGGGCATCGCGCAGCCGGGCCGCCTCATCTTCGGTGAGCGGGTTGGGCAGGGTGCGCAGCAGCGTGGACCCGTCGCTCAGGTGCAGCAGGGCGCCCTCCCAGGCGGACGGTCAGCCGGCGTCCGGCGAACGGGGAGCCGACCGGGTATTGCCGGCCGCCGAGGGAGACCAGGCCGGAGGCGTTGACGATCCGCTCCACCTCGACCGCCTCGCCGGTGCCGGGGCGGGCCGGTACGGCGGCTGTCTGGATGCGGGTGCCGCCCTCGGCGATCAGCTGCCGCAGATGCTGGACGGTGAGCCGGGACGGCACCTTCTTGATCCGGGCCCCGGCGGCCAGCAGCTCGACGGTGCCGGCGTCGGCCCGCAGTGTGAGCGTCAGGCCGGCGCGGTGGGTGCCGAGCCAGAACTGCTGCCCGCAGACGGTCAGGTTGCCCGAGGCCGGCACGGAATTACCGGTGCTTGTGGTTGCGGCGGCAGCGATGCCACTGCCGGTTCGGGAAGGGTCTTCGGTTCTGCCTCAAGGGCGGGGAGTGCTCCGGCGGCGCGCAGGTCCGCCGGCAGGCGGGCGGGTCAGCCTGTGGGTGATGCCGTTTTCGCGGCAGATCCGGTCGAACAGCACCTCTCCGCCGCGGCCGAAGCGGGCGGTGAACTGCTTGCCGTTGTCGGTCAGCAGCTCATCGGGGATCCATAACGGCCCAATGCGTCGGCCAGGGCCAGGCACACGGCCCGGCCGGTGGGACGGGCCACCACGGTGGCGGCCACACAGTAACAGGAGTGGCCGTCGATACCGGTGACGATCTTGCATTCGGTGCCGTCGGCCAGCAGGATCCCGCCGACGATGTCCATCTGCCACAGCTGCATCGGCGCCGAGCGTTGCCAGCGCGTGTAGTCCTCGCTCCGCCGGCCCCTGGAGACGGGCTGCACCAGGCCGTGGCGGATGAGCACCCGGTGCATCGTTGCCCGGGATGGCATCGGCCCAGGGCAGGCCCGGCGGGTCAGCTCCCACACAGCCGACGGGCGCCCCACCGAGGATGGTTTCGCCGCAGCTCGCAGATCAGTGCCTCCACCGCGGCCGGGGACCGGGTCGGCGAAGTGTGCGGGCGAGAGGAGCGGTCGGCCAGCCCATCCAGGCCCTGATCGCGGTAGCGGCCCAGCCATCGGTGCACCGTCTGGCGGGAGAACTCCGAACCTTCGGGCGACCTCGGTGACGCTCGCCCCGGATGACACCTGCAGCACGGCTTGGTACCGCTGCTCGACCACGCTCAACTCCGCCAGCACTCGGCGAAGTGTCACACAGGTCCTGAGCACCGATCTGTCACGCAGATCATGAGACCTGACACATAGGCCGCAATTCGGCCGATGAGAACTTTCTTTACGTCTTCAAGCCGCCCGCCTGCGGCGGTCGGCGCGCGTCGGGCGGTCGCTGGCCGCGCTGCGGCTCTTCGGCCGGTCGCGACCCGCACCGCCCACGCATGCCATGCCAGCGCTTACGTTTTGACTTCAAGTAGTTGGAACGACTGCTGGACGCCGCTTACCAGCAGCACGGCGGCCAGATCGTGCTGATCTGGGACACCGTCAACACCCACGTCGATGCCCTGATGCGCAGCCCGATCGAGACGGGCCCGCGGCTGACAGTGTTCTCGTTGGAACGGTAACGCCACCTTGGCAAGCCTCCTGTCACGTGGACGGCCTAGTTTCGAGATTAGGAACTCCTGGCGGGCATTTGGGCAGTATTCGCCCACTACCGGCACGGTGCCTGTCGGAACGGGCCCATCTGGAGTACCCTCGTGCCGTGCTAGATGGAAAACTTCGCGAGCACCTCGCTGACTTCGTCAGGTATCGACAGGAGAGATTGTCTGGCGACGAGAAGGGTGAGGCTCAGGTCTTCCTCGACCGACTCTTCCAGGCATTCGGTCACGCAGGAGTTAGAGAGGCCGGCGGAATCCTGGAGATGAGGCTAAAGAGGGGATCCCAGAAGAAAGGCACAGCATTCGCCGATCTGATCTGGAAACCGCGCTGCCTTATCGAGATGAAGCGATCAGGAACCGATCTCTCTCGGCATTATCGTCAAGCCTTCGACTATTGGGTACAAGCCGTCCCGGACCGACCCCGCTATGTGGTGCTTTGCAACTTCGATGAATTCTGGGTCTACGACTTCGATAATCAGATGGACGAGCCTGTGGACGTTGTCCGCATCGTGGATCTACCCACCAGGTATGAGGCTCTCACCTTCCTTCTCCCTCACGAAGTCGAACCCATCTTCGCGAACGATTTGGTGGCAGTAACAAGAGAAGCGGCAGCTTCCGTCGCGGAAGTCTTCTCCATGTTGCATGCACGGGGAATCCCGCGTCCACATGCACAGCGATTCACGCTACAGTCCGTTATGGCGATGTTCGCCGAAGATATCGGTCTTCTCCCATCGCGCATGTTCACGCGAGCCCTGGAAGAATCACTCACTGGCGGAGAAGCGTACGATCTCCTATTTGGCTTGTTCCGGGAAATGAATACACCCGGAACAACTCCTGGCGGGAGATATAAGGGAACTCGCTACTTTAACGGTGGCCTCTTTGCAGACATAACGCCATTTTTACTCAACAAAGAGGAGCTAGAGAAAATACACTCGGCCTGTTCGACGAATTGGGCAGCCGTCCGCCCTGAGATCTTTGGGACGCTATTTGAAGGATCCATGGCCGCGGGTGAACGTCATGCTTATGGTGCTCATTTTACAAGTCAAGCCGACATTGTGAAAATCGTCGGGCCCACAATTGTGCACCCCTGGCGTGAACGAATCGCCAGCGCTGGAACAATATCAGAACTTGAGCAGTTGCTGGGTGAAATGCTCAAATTCAAGGTGCTCGACCCTGCATGCGGATCCGGCAACTTCCTCTATGTTGCGTACAGGGAAATGCGGCGCCTAGAGCATGAGATCAATCTAGTCATCTCCGACCGACGACGTTCGATGGAGCTTGCTGCCCAACGCTCAATCACGTACGTATCTACAGATAACTTCCTCGGCATCGACAAGAACGCATTCGCGGTTGAGATCGCGAAAGTCACGATGATGCTGGCGAAGAAGTTGGCTGCCGATGAGCTAGATGAGATGCAAGAAGTTCTTCCGCTAGACAACCTCGACAACGTGATCGTGGCAAATGACGCTCTCTTCGCCCCGTGGCCGCGAGCGGACGCCATCATCGGAAACCCTCCTTTCCTGGGCCGACGCAGAATGATTGAAGAGCTTGGAACTGCGTACACCCAGCGACTGACGGAGAAGTACCCCCAGATAGCAAGTGTGTCCGATCATGTCTGCTATTGGTTTCAGCTCGCCCACGATCACCTTCCGACAGGGGGCCGTGCAGGGCTTGTCGCTACAAACACCATTCGCGATATCAATAGCCGAAAAGCCAGTCTCGATTATGTGGTCGATAATGGTGGAGAGATTTATGAGGCAGTCTCCTCTCAACCTTGGTCGGGAGATGCTGTCGTGCATGTGTCTATTGTGAACTGGGTGAAGGGGTCAACTCCTACAGATAAAAAGCTCTGGATCAATAACGGCCAGCTAAGTCTCTCGCTAGAGAGCATCCCAAGCTCGCTCACCCCAACTATTGATGTGCGCAAGGCAGCCACACTTGATGCCAATAGATCTCCACAAGTATGCTCTCAAGGGCAGACGCCTGGCGCGGATGGATATCTTATCGATCGCGCAACCAGGGACGAAATGGTTCGCAAGAACCCGCGCGCCGAGGAAGTTATCCACCCATTTCTTGGCGGGCAGGAAATGCTGCATCAGACGACCATCAAGAGATGGGTTATCGATATACCCGAAACGGATATACTGCAGGTTCGAGCGCTATATCCAAACGTGCTGAACTACCTGGAGGGCACAGCCCTGTCGAAGCGGCAGGCCAGCGCAGAAAAGGAAGCTCGTCGCAATGCCGAAGGGCGTGCAGCGAATCCACGCTACAAGAATGTAACTGCATACACGGACTTTATGGCACGCTGGTGGCATCTTTGGCGCCCTCGCGCCGAGATGATCGAAGAGATGAAGAAGATCGATCGCTACATCGTTACGTCTAGACACGCTACAGCTAATCGCCGAACTGTCTTGACCTTTGTGGATTCTCAAATACACCCAGGCGATTCAACAACCTTTTTCATATTGAACGATGACTATTCATTCGGAATTCTGAGTTCATCCCTGCATCGGACGTGGCTCGACGCACGATGCTCGCGCCTGAAGATCGACCCCCGCTATACGTCCACTACTGTTTTCGATTCATTCCCATGGCCTCAATCACCCACAAGCGAAGACGTTCATCGGGTGGCCACCCTCTCCGCCGAGCTACTTGAGTTGAGGGCACAACACCTACAGAATGGAATGAGCCTAGCGAAGCAATATGACACACTCCGGCTGCCTGGCAAGAACCATCTGCGGGATTTGCACGAACAACTGGATAAGGCTGTTCTAGATACATATGGATTCGATGCAGCCGAGGACCTGCTCCCACAGCTCTACGCACTCAACCAAGACCTCGCGGCGGACCCCGCGCTGGTGCGCGCCCCCGGAGCAAGCGGGCTTGTTGGAGCCCGGATTTCGGAATACTGTCTTTCCGTAGGTTGAGTAAGCTTAGGCGTAGTCCTCTAGGTCTTCGAAGTTGATCACTTCTTGCACCGTGTGCTTGCCTACGAGATTCGGATAGCCGCTGAGGACTCCCCGCGTCTCCGTGCATACTGCATAGAGATCCTCAAGCTCTAGGATCGCCCGCACAATCTCAAATGGTGCCATTGGATCAGGCGTGCCCACGCGAGCGATCACAGGGTTCCCGTTATGGGTGTAGGCAATAGCACCAACCTTGTGCTCAATTACGGGTTTTCCTAGCTGTTCTTCTGCGAACCTCTTGATTCCGTCATAGAACGAGTCGCGGTTCTCGGCGCTGACACCCGGGATGTAGAAGTCCATAGGGCATAGCCAACCACGATCCGTGAGGCATCTCTAACATGATGCTGCGGATCAGGGCTGGCACAAAGGACGTAGTTGAGATGCGGAGGGTCCCGGTAAGACCGCAGTCGACCACATCAGATGCCCTGGCAGGAGCCCAAGGTTCCGTCGTATCCTGCCGCCGTTCCACCGTCTACTCGCACGTTGTCACATCTGACTGACCTGTTACGCGGTCGTCGTGCCGCGCGAGATGCCAGTGGCCGCGCCTGGCACCCGCCTATAAATCACTACTCGCCCTGGCTCACCTGCGCAGCGGCGATGCTCCCCCAACTGGTCAGCGGTTCGGTATCGGTACCCCATCACCTGGTGCTACGCCCCCCGAGGCCGTTGCCCTTCTGGCCCATACGTGCCGACACCCGTCAGGCCGACATCGACCGCACCCGCAGGCTGGCCTACGTCATCCTGGACGGCACACTCGTCCCTCGACCGGCTGGCCGCTGAGAAGCCGAGCTACTCCGGCAAAACATCACCGGCACGGTTGTACGCCCAGCTCCTGGCCGATCCCGCAGGCTGGCTTCTGTGGGCCTCCTCACCTGAGCTGCCCGCAGCCACCCACGACACGACCGCAGCCCGAACCACCAGCCTCGTTGAGGCTCTGACCAAGGCCTGGAGTCAAAGGCGTTCGCCGGTATAGGTATCAAGACGCCGGTTGCACCGTCCACGGTGGTCTCGTCATTAGCAGTCGGTCAACCAGGCCCATGCCCGCGTCAGCGTCATCGACGAACGGGCCGTGGCCCCGCTCAAGACACGGATGGTTACGGGACAGCGCATACAGGAGCGACAGGTTGCCTGACCACCATGGGGCACCCGCGAGATGATCAGGCAAAGAGCATGAGTCGAAGCTGGCATTTGAGCAGGTCAGCCCAGGTAGGCGGACGACTTCGTCCGCGCTCTCCTAAAGCGGGTGTCTCTAGTGCTGCCGCGCCGCTTCCGGTGCTCGGGCCTTGACGGCCCTGCGCTCCGGGTCGGCTTGCCATCGATCAACGTTTTACCGCTCTGCCATGAATCCCGTTCAGCATGAACCTCTAGAGGCGAACGGTCTGCTCCGTCGCTGTTCCGTGGGAGGTCGCGAAGCAGCCGAAGAAGGCGGAAGACGCTGAAAGGCATACGTGCTGATCAGAGAGCTGATCAAGAAAAGTCTCCAGGTGAGCGAATCCCGAATCGGAGATCATGCAGATCTTCGAGGGGACCAACCAGATCCAGCGCTTGGTGATCTCGCGGCACCTCTAGCGCCGGGCCCGCCTGTTCCACGCGTGTTTGTGATCATGGACGTGTGCAGCGACTCGCGCTCTTCGACCTCGACAACACACTCCTGGACCTCGACGCGGCGTTCTTGCTGTGGGCCGAGGAGTTCTCGAGCGCACACGGGTTAGGGCCGGACGCCACGACCCTCCTGATCGCCCTCGACCGTGACGGCCCCCCGCACCGGGAAGCCTTCTTCGTCCAGGTGCGGGAACGGTTCGGCCTGTCGGCTTCCGTCTCGGACCTGTGGGCCGAGTACCGCCGGCTGCGTACGGTCGGCTGGAAGGTGGCGATCGTCACCAACGGGCCTGCGGACAACCAACTCGGCAAGATCCGCCAGACCGGCCTGATCGACGCGGTCGACGTGGTCGACGGCTACGCCGATCCGGCCTGGAAGGCGTCCGCAAACCAGACCCCCGCCTCTTCGAGCTCGCCGCCCAGCGCTGCGGCGGCGGCTGGATGGTCGGCGACGACCTCACCGCGGACATCCAGGGAGCGGCGGCGGCCGGGTTGCGGACGATCTGGGTGGACCACGGTTCGAGCGTGGGCGATGCGTGTTGGCGAGCTCGGAGGCAGCCGTTCCAGCTCGCTATCTCTCCGTCACACTGTGTGAAGGTCTCGTATTGTCCATCCTGCCCGACTGCCGCCTACGTGCAGATGCGCATGAGACCTTTGACAATGGACGATTACGAAACGTCATCAGAGGTGGCTCGCCAGCGGGTACAGGGAAGTCCACGGCGCTGCTCCTGCGAGTGAGCACGTCCGGGTACAGGCTGAGCTCATGCCTTCAGGCTGAGGGCGGCGTTCATGGTTGAGCAGGTCCGGCGCAAGAGCGTGGGCAGTTCGCCCGGGGTGCAGTCAGGCAGCCATTCGTCCAGAGCGCAGCGCCAGGCGGCCACGAAGAACTCGATGAGGAGCCGCAGTTCGAGACGGTTCTGTCCGTCGACGAGGCGTGCGATCTTGGCTTGGACTTCGGCGCAGTACCGCAGCGTGTAGCCGTCGAGTGCAGGTGAGTCGGCGATCAGCCGGAGGGTGAGGGGGAAGCGCCGGTACCAGTCCTCGTCCATGCGCTCCAGAGCGGTCAGCATGGCGGCGAGGAAGACGTCGGCCAGAGGCCCGGACTTCTGGATGCCGTCCAGGACTTCCAGGTAGGTGTCCCAGAGCTGCTTGACGGCGGTGAGTGCGACGTCCTCCTTGGAGCGGAAGGTGCGGAAGAAGGTCCGCCGGGACACCTCCACCTGCTCCAGCAGCGCATCCAGCGGGGTGTTGTCGAATCCGCGTTCGCCGAAGAGCGTCAGGGCGGTGTCGATCAGTGCCTGGCGAGTACGCAGCTTTTTGCGTTCACGCAGGGTGGCGGGCTGTTCAACGATCGTCATCACCACAACTGTACCAAATCACGCATATGCTCTAATGGAGCAAACGCCACACTGTGGCACTTTATCGAAGGGTAGCTTCCTGTGCGTGCACTCGTCGTGGATCACACCTCACCTGGACACTTGTCGCTGACGGACGTCCCTGCCCCGCAGCCCGCCGCCCACGAGGCGCTCGTGCGGGTCGAGGCGGTCTCGCTGAACTTCGGCGAGGTTCATGCGGCCACCCGTCCAGAGCTGCCGGACGGCACCGTGCTCGGATGGGACGCGGCCGGCGTGGTCGTCCAGGCGGCCGCCGACGGCTCGGGTCCGGCTGAGGGAGAGAGGGTTGTCACTCTCGGAGGCGAGGCCGGCTGGGCCGAGTTGCGTGCCGTACCTGCTGCCCTGCTGGGCACCGCGCCAAGGGACGCCGATCCCGGCGCGTTGAGCACCGTTCCCGTGGCCGGGCTGAGCGCCCTGCACGTGCTACGCCGGATGGGGCCGCTGCTCGGTCGCCGTGTGATGGTCACCGGTGCTTCCGGCGGCGTCGGCCGCTACGCCGTCCAGTTGGCCGCCCGCGCCGGCGCTGACGTCGTGGCCATCAGCCGGAGCCCCGCCCAGGCGGACGAGCTGCGTGCCCTGGGCGCCCGCGAAGTCCACCCTGAGCCGGCCGCCGTGCGGCAGCCCGTGTCGGCCGTCCTGGACAACGTGGGCGGACAGTTCCTCGTCGACGCCTTCGCCTCACTGTCGGCCGGCGGCAGCCTCTTCAGCGTTGGCCGCTCCTCCGAGGCCGACGCGGTGCTGTCACCGGAGGCCCTGCTGGGCACCGAAGGACGGCACGACCGGTCGATCCGCACCTTCTTCCTCTTCGGCGACCCCGCCACCGACTTTTCCGCGGACCTGACCTGGCTGGCCGGAGAGATCGCCGCAGGCCGCCTCGACCCGGGCATCAGCTGGCGCGGCCCCTGGACTCGCCACTCCGAGCCGGTCGAGCTCCTGCTCGACCGTCGCCTCCACGGCAAGGCGGTCCTCGATCTCAAGTAGCCGGCTGGTGCCACGCCGTCCGGCCGCTCAGTCGCGGCGCCGGGCTCCTGCCGTACGCGGTGGTCGGTGCGCCGAGCTCGCGCACCACCGCTGCGGCGGTCGCGCCGGTGTGCTCCTCCGGCGCGGCCACCGCCGCACTGTTGTTCTGCGGCTGCTAGACAGTGATCTTCGCTCTCGTGAGCAGGCCGCTCACCTCGCGGGCGAACGCCTGCACGTTGTCGATCATGATGTTGTGGCCGGTGTCCGGGATCGCGATCAGCCGTACCCCGGAGGCCGTCAGCTCATCCGCCCCGGCGAGGTCGCCGCTCGCGGCCGGGTACAGGTAGGCGCGCGGGATCGGCAGCTTCCGCAGCCGTTCCCGCACGTCAGCCCGCACGAGATGCATCGCGCTCCGGTGCAGCGCCTCCCGTCCGGCAAGCCTCATGGTGGCCGCCCAGTGCGGGCCGACGCGGGTCAACGTCTCGTCCCAGCCGTGCCGTACGAACTCGTCCTCGGTGTAGCTGGCGATGGTCGGCTGCGGCGTCGGCTTGATCGGGTCCAGGTTGGCGTCCACCAGCACCAGGTCGGCCACCAGTTCGGGGTGCCGCTCGGCCAGGTGCACGGCGATCGTCCCGCCCATGCTGTGCGCGACCACCTGCGCGGCCCGTACGTCCGCCGCCCGCAAGGCGGTCGCCAGCGCGTCCGCGTGCTCCTCCATGCTGTAGCCGAACGTCGTCGGCCGGTCACTGGTCCCGAACCCCAGCAGATCGACGAACAGGCTCCGGTGTCCGGCCAGCTCCGGCCTGCTCGCGGCTTCCAGGAAGTACGGCGCCGCCGCCGCGCCCAGCCCGTGCACATAGACCCGGACGGGCTCGCGACCGTCTACCTCGGCCCAGCGAATCCGGCTCCCGTCCGGCAGCACCTGCGCACTCCTCATAACCATCTCCTCCGATATACATCGCCTTCGAGGTATTAAGTCGTCGATGTATCGTAGCGGCATGATTGAGCTGTCGATCCTCGGGTTCCTCTACGACGAGCCGCTCCACGGGTATGAGCTACGCAAGCGCGTAGCCGCCCTGACCGGCCACGTCCGGCCCATCGCCGACGGCACTCTCTACCCGGCGATCAAACGCCTGGAGCGCGACGGCCTGCTCGAACGCGACCTGCAGCCCGGCGCTCAGGCCGCGCCCAGACACGTCCTCACCCTCACCGACGCCGGGCGCGCCGAGCTGCGGCGACGGCTGGCCGAACCGGACGAACCGTTCATCACCGACGAGAACCGCTGGTTCACGATGCTGGCGTTCCTGCGCCACCTCGACGAACCTGCGCTCCAGGCGCGAGTGCTGCAGCGCAGACTGACCTTCCTCACCGAACCGGCCAGCTTCTTCTGGGACGGCGACCGGCCCTTGCGCGCCGCCGACTTCGACGACCCGTTCCGCAAGGGACTGTTCACGATCGCCACCGCGACCAGCAGGACCGAGATCGGCTGGCTACGGGAAACCCTGGCTGCGCTGGCACCGCGAGATCGTGAAGCGTAGGCGGGGTCAGGAGGGCTACCTGGCAGGGGTCGGTCCGGCGGGCGTGGGCTCCGTACCGGAGGTGGCGGTGTCGGAGGTGGGTGAGGTCGAGGGTTTGAGGGAGAGGCGGGCGCGGAGCCAGCCGATGACGGAGGGGCCGCCCGCGAAGCACCACAGCGCGATCACCGGGTCGCAGATGGCGCAGCCGAACGAGGAGTGCTCGGCGAAGGGGAGGATCGGGGCGCCCTTGAGGTGGTGGATGACGTCCCACACGGTGTGCAGCAGCCAGCCAAGGCCGATCCAGGCGTAGCTGGTCAGCCCTCGGTAGGCGACGTACGTCATGACGATCGGCAGCACGAACTCCGCGTAACCGAGGCCCCCTCCGCTGAGGTAGGCGGCGCCCGCGCCGGCCACGATCACGGCGTTGACCGTGCGCCGGTGCGGCTCGGGGATCAGGGAGATGAGGGTGACGGCGATCAGGCCGATCAGGATCGGCATGAAGATGGACATGAGATGCGGCGTACCGTTCTGCGTAAGGAAAAGGAAAGGGGGCGGCGCCAGATTAGGGCGGCTGCCTCCAGCGCCCCATGGGCTGAATCGACAATTTCCTCCGGGTTCCCGCCACCGGTCTTCTTCTGCGCGTCGGCTCTCACCTTGCTTCGTCCGGCCGCCATGGCTCGGGCGAGGGGTCCCAGGTCGTCGTCTTGTTAACTCCGGCGTTCTGCTTCAGGCGCCGCTACGGTGTCCGTTATGCACACGATCGTCGTCCTGGCCCAGGAGCACGTGGTGCCGGCCGACCTGGCCACGCCGGTCGAGGTGTTCGGACGGGCCACCCTCGCCGACGGGCGCCGGCCGTACCGGGTCCAGGTGTGCGCGCGGACGCCGCAGGTGCGCAGCGAGGCGTTCACGATCGTCGCCCCGTACGGGCTGGAGGCGTTGCGCGAGGCCGACACCGTCATCGTGCCCGGCCTCTCGCAGCCGGCCGCGCCGCCCGACCCGGAGGTGCTCGCGGCCCTGCGCGCGGCGGCGGCCGGCGGCACCAGGATCGCCTCCATCTGCGTGGGCGCCTTCACCCTCGCCGCAGCCGGCCTGCTGGACGGGCTGAGCGCCACCACCCACTGGACGGCGGCGCGGCGGCTGGCCGAGGCGTACCCGTTGATCGACGTACGGCCGGACGTGCTGTACGTCGACAACGGCCAGATCCTCACCTCGGCCGGGGCGGCGGCGGGGCTGGACCTGTGCCTGCACCTCATCCGCCGCGACTTCGGCTCGGCCGTGGCCGCCGACTCCGCCCGGCTGTCGGTGGTGCCGCTGGAACGGGAGGGCGGGCAGGCGCAGTTCATCACGCACGCCCTGCCGCCGGTGCCGCGGGGGTCGCTGCTGGAGCCGGTGCTGGTGTGGATCGAGGAGCACCTCGCGCAGGAGATCACGCTGGCGGAGCTGGCGGCGCGTAGTGGGCTGGGCGAGCGTACGTTCAGCCGGCGCTTCCGTGAGCAGACCGGCACCACGCCGCTGCAGTGGTTGCTGCGGGCCCGGGTGCGCCGGGCGCAGTTCCTGCTGGAGAGCACTGATCACGGCGTGGAACGGGTCGCGGCGCAGTCCGGGTTCGGCTCGGCCACCGCCTTTCGCGAGCGGTTCAAGCGTGTCGTCGGGGTCACGCCGCAGTCTTACCGGGCCGCTTTCAGGTCCGGTGGTCCTCGTGCGGGTGAGGTCCGGAACTGAGGGAGCGGGGCGGGGCTCTGGGGAGGTGGCGCGGAAGGCAGGTTGCGACAAGGGCCGGGGATCGATAGGGCGGGATCGGGGGTTGGGGTTCGGCTAGGGCAGGTGCGCAGGTATGGGTCTGACCAGGGGAAAGGGCCGATTCATCCAGGCGTGCGGTGGTTGGGATCTCGCGGCATCCTTGGGCCTTTCCGTGGAGGGGGCGCTTTCAGGTCGGGGAAGGTCAGCTCGCGCGTGACCAGGCAAGTGAGGGAGGGCGGAGCCGAGACACCGCCCGCGGAGGGCACGTGACGGCCTCAGGCCGTACACCTGTGGCGTCTGTGGCTCATGAGCCAGAATGGCCTGCATGTCTGCTACGCCCGAGAAGCACATAGAGACCGCAGCTTCGTCGCGAGTCAACGACTACGACCGCATCGCCGAGGGGTACACGGCGGAGAACGAGACCAGTCTCATCAACGCCTACTACGAGCGGCCCGCGATGCTGGAGCTCGCCGGGGATGTGGCCGGGAGGCGCATTCTTGATGCGGGGTGCGGGTCAGGGCCGTTGTTCGCTGCCCTGCGCGATCGGGGGGCCATCGTGAGCGGGGTCGACGCGAGCGCCGGGATGTTGGAGATGGCCCGGCGGCGGCTCGGTGACGACGCGGATCTGCGGGTCGTGGATCTGGCTGGGCCGCTGCCGTTTGAGGACGGGGCGTTCGACGATGTCGTCGCGTCGCTGGTGCTGCACTATCTGGAGGACTGGGGGCCGACGCTGGCGGAGATGCGGCGGGTTTTGCGGCCTGGGGGGAGGTTGCTGGTTTCGGTCGATCATCCTTATATGAGCACGCTCATGCAGCACATGGCTGGGGAGAAGCCCACGTACTTCGCGATTCGGAATCGGGTCGAGGAATGGACGATGGGTGGGCAGACGGCGCGGATGAGCTTCTGGGATCGGCCGTTGCATGCGATGACCGATGCCTTCGCGGCGGCCGGGTTTCGGATCTGCGTCATCAGTGAGCCGCCGTTTGTGCCGGAGGCTCGGGAGCTATTTCCCGAGGAGTTGCGGGAGATCACCGGGGCGCGGTTTTTGAGCTTTTTGTTCTTTGTTCTCGAAGCCGGCTGATCCTGCGGGGCTGCGGTTCTCCTTGGTACGGCGGTATGGGGCCGCCGGCCAGGCGGCCTCGCTCGAGGTGCGGGCTCAGGGGCGTCTGTACGAGGCACTCCACGTCACCTGCGTGGCCAGGGTGTCCGGGGCGGCTGCCAACCAGTTGGCTCTGTCTACGGCAGGTGGCCGGATGTATGGGGACACGGCCGAGGAGGAGGTGGTAGCCCGCGTGGAGGGTGGCGCTCTCCTAGAGGTACGGCTCGGTTTCGTTCATGGCTTCTCTGGGCCGGGCGGCCAGGCGCTTGCCTAGCTGTTGGGCGGGGAGTTCCACCCAGCGCCAGGTCAGCGCGCACAGGCCGAGCAGCGCCGCACATACCGCGACCAGCAGCGTCAGGCGCACAGCGAGCGGTACGGCGAGCGGGTCCGGGAGGAAGAACTCGACGCTCTCCAGCAGTAGCGGGTGCAGCAGGTAGATGGAGTAGGACACCAGGCCCAGCCACGCCAGCCAGGACGGCATCGTACGGCGGCGCAGCGCCATTCCGGCGGCGAAGGTCAGCCAGGCCGCCGCCATCGCCACCTGTACACCTAGGTCGTCGCGGGACAGCCACAGGCCCGCTATCGGGACCAGCGCCACCCATGCGAGGTGTCGGCGGCTGAGCTGGCCGGACTCGACTCGGTACAGGGCGGTGCCGGCGAACATGGTGGCCAGGATGAACAGGCCCTGCCATGGGCCGGGGTAGCTCTGGTTGACCGCCAGGAGCAGGAGGATCGTGGCCGCGATGAGCACTGCGCCCAACTGCTGGATCCGCCTGGCGCCGGCCAGGACTGCGGTCAGGCCGACGGCGAGCACGGTGGTCACGACGAGCACGACGGTGAGCATGCGGCCTGCTCCGCCGGATGACAGGAGGGCGACCGGGAGCAGTCCGGCGCCCAGGACGGCGGCTGCGGTGAACGTGAGGGCGGCTGCGGTGCTGCGGCGATGCACGCCCAGGGTGAACATCGCGGTCAGGAGCAGGTAGAAGGCCATTTCGTAGGACAGGGTCCACAGCACGTTGGCCAGGTTCGGCGCGTACAGCAGGTTTTGGAGCATGCTCGCGTGGGCCAGGGCCAGCGCTACCGGGCGGCCGTCCCACCAGGTGTGCAGGCTGTCCCAGCCCGCTGCCGCCAGGAGCAGCATGCCGACGACGCATACGGAGAACAGGGGCCACAGGCGGAAGAAGCGCGAGATCCAGAAGGCTCGCAGGCTGCCGCGGCGCTCCAGGGATGCGGGCACGATGTAGCCGCTGACCAGGAAGAAGACCAGCACGCCGTACCAGCCGGGGTCGAAGGCCGCTTTGATCGGTGTGCGGGCTTCCGGCCAGAGCGGTTGGAGGGCGTGCTCGAAGACCACCACCATCGCGGCCAGCCCGCGCAGCGCGTCCAGCCAGGCCAGGCGCCGGGGGTGTGGCGGTGCCGGGTCTGCGGCGGTGGAGGGGGCAGACAGCATCCGGACATCGTAGCCAGAAGCGTCTTTACGGCTCTGAGCCACTGCGCGTAGCGGCCTGGGCAGTCGGTGTGCGGCTTGCTGTGGAGCGGGGCAGGGTGTGGTGGGGCTGGCGGCAAGCCTCTGTTGCCAGGGCCGGTTACACGGGGAGGGGTGCGCTGATTTCCAGGCGGCGGTCCACTGTTTGGACGAGTTGGTCGGCCAGTTTGGGGGCGAGGTCGTGCGCCCACGGATGCAGCGCTGCGAGGAAGCCGGTGAGGTCTTGGCGGACGCCTTGGAGGAGGGCGGGCAGGGCTTCGCGGGGGATGTCGATGTACTGCTCGGACGGATCCGGCTGCTTCCCGGGTTGCGGGCCGTCGTTGTCCTGCCGGAGGCGCAGGATCGGTCCTCTGATTTCCAGCCATACGTCTGGGTTGTGGCCGAGGAAGACCGGCTGATCGTTCAAGGCGTCGATCCAGTCGCGCCATTCGTCGAGGCCTACGCAGCATCCGGGGTCGATGACGGTGTCGGCGGAGGTGATGCGAAGGCCACCTGCTGCGTGGGTGTCGTCGTCGCTGGTGGTCAGGTACGTCTCGATCGCCTCGGGCGCGGTTGTCGCGGTGATGGAGAGGTCGTCCTGGGTGACGGTTCTGCCGATCAGGGCCCACATGATGTCTCCGACCTGCTGCGGTGTCGGGTGGCGGGGAACCGGAAGGGCGGACTGGCCCTGTCTGGTCAGCCAGAACGGGCAGTTGTCGAACCATGGGTCGAGGACCGGCGTCATGGTGATCATGGGTGGATCGCGGCAGGCCTGGGGTGGACGATCACGCTCTTGGTCCTCTCTGGGTCGCGGGAGCGATCCCGGGGGTTGTGACTTTATGGGGGCATGTCCCCCATGTCGGGGGTGGGGGGTCCTTCAATACTGGCCCCATGACCGACCGTTGGTGGGAAGCGGCGCTGATCCCTGGGGAGGAGTGCGGCGGGGTGCCGTCGTGGGCGGCCAGGGTGGAGCGGGTCGGGGCTGGGGAGGCGACCGACGAGGACTTCGCGGGGGTGGTGTGGCCGCTGGCGGTGCAGGCTGGGGAGGATCTGCGGCCGGCGATGGGGGGCGGGGTCGACGCCGAGGCGGTGCGGGAGCGGTTCGTGGCCGGGCTGGCGGGGAGGTTGGCGGGGCTGGCGGCTCGGGTGCTGGTGCTTGAGCTGAACGTGATGCGGGTGCGGGGGGAACTGGCAGGGGGTACGCCGGAGGAGCGGTTTCGGGAGTTTGTGGCGCGGAGCAGGGAGGGGTTGCCGGCGCTGCTGCGGAGGTATCCGGTTTTGGCTCGGGTGCTTGGGCAGGCTTGTGAGCAGGCGGTTGAGGCGGGGGTGGAACTGCTCGGGCGGTTCGAGGCCGATCGGGAGGAGTTGGCCGGGCTGGTCGGCGAGCCGCAGGGAAACGGCGTCTACCAAGACAGCGAGCCAGCGGGGAAGGGCGTCCCGCAAGGGAGCGAGCCAGCCAAAAAGGGCGCCCAGCAAGGGAGCGAGCCGGCCAAAAGGGGCGCCCAGCAAGGCAGCGAGCCGGCGGACACTGGGGTAGGCGAGCTGGTGGGGTTTGTGGCGGCTGGGGATCGGCATCGCCAAGGGCGGGCCGTGTGTGTGCTGGAGTTCGCCGGTGGGGGAAAGGTGGTGTACCGGCCAAGGCCGGTTACGGCGCATCTGCACTTCAACGAGCTGGTGCGGTGGCTGAATGAACGGGTGCCCGGGCTGGAGCTGGGGACGGTCAGGGTGCTGGCGCGGGACGGGTACGGGTGGGTGGAGTTCGCCGAGGCGGCGCCGTGCACGACGGCGGAGCAGGTGAGCCGGTTCTACCGCCGCCAAGGCGCCCTGCTGACGCTGCTGGACGTGGTGAACGGGACGGACATCCACTACGAGAACCTGGTGGCGTGCGGGGATCAGCCGCTGGTGGTGGACGTGGAGACGGTGCTGCATCCGACGGGCCTGGCGGGGCCGGACACGACGGATCCGGCGTTGCGGGTGCTGCGCGAGTCGGTGCAGCGGACGGCGCTGCTGCCACAGTTCGTGATGGGCGATCAGGGCGTGCTGGACGTGTCGGGGCTGGGGGGCGACAAGGAGGGGGTGGCGCCGTTCTCGGCGGCGACGTGGGAGGACGCGGGCACGGACACGATGCGGCTGGTCCGCAGCGCGACCCGGTTCACGGGCGCGGCGAACCGGCCGATGCTGGCGGGTGTGGAGGTGGATCCGGCCGAGCACGTGCGGAGCCTGATCCAAGGCTTCCAGGCCGCCTACCACGCGATAGCGGCCAGTCGGGAGGAGCTGCTGGCCGGGCTGCTGCGGCGGTTCGCCGGGGACGAGGTCCGGGTGGTGGTACGGCAGAGCCGCCTGTACGCCGAGCTGCTGAGCGAGTCGACGCATCCGGACGTGATGCGCCAGGCGAGGGTCCGGGACGCGGTGTTCCACCTGCTGGCCGGGGTGTCGGGCGGCGATCCCCTGCTGCTGGCGGCGGTGCCGTACGAGGTGGGGGCGTTGTGGGCCGGGGACGTGCCGATGTTCTCCACCCGGGGCGACTCGCTGGAGCTGGTGGGTGACGACGGGACGCCGCTGGGGGTGTCGCTGAAGGAGTCGGGCCTGGACGCGGTGACCAGGAAGGTCGCCACGATGGGTCCGGCGGATCTGGCGGACCAGGAGTGGATCATCCGGGCGTCGCTCGCCGCCCGGGACACCGGCGACCAGCATCCGGTACCGACACCGGGGGTGGTACGGCTGGCGCCGACGCCGCCGCTTCCGGAGACGCTGCTGGCGGCGGCGCGGGGGCTGGCCGATCAGCTCTGCGCGGACGTGCACAGCGACGGGGAGCGGGTGAACTGGCTGGGGCTGGAGCCGATCGCGCCGGGGCACTGGTCGGTGATGCCGCTGGGCGGTGGATTGGCGACGGGGTATTCGGGGGTGGCGCTCTTCCTGGCCCAGGCGGGTCTCGTGACGGGGGTGGAGGAGTATCGCGAGGTGGCGCTGCGGGCGGTGGCCGGGTTGCCGCCGCTGCTGGAGGGGCTGACGCCGGAGCTGGCGGTCGCGGTGGGTCCGGGCGGGTTCGGCGGGCTGGGGGGCATCGTGTACGCGGTGGCCCGGTTGTCGGTGCTGTTGCCGGGCGCGGGGCTGGAGGCGTGCCTGGAGCGGGCGCTGGAGCTGCTGGACTTCGCGATCGGCGAAGGGACACCGCCGGTGGACGTGTACGACGGGCTGGCCGGGGGGCTGGCCGCGTTGTGCGCCGTCGCGGAGATCACCGGGCTGGAACGGGCGAGGGCGGCGGCCGATCGGTGCGCGGAGGTGCTGGCGGCCCGGGTTCGGGAGGTGGAGCTGGCCCCGGGGTTCGCCTTCGGGGGGTGCGGCGTGGATTGGGCTCTCCGCCGCGCGAACCGAAAGCACCAGAAGAGCCGTAGTACCCACGAGAGCCACAGAGGCCGCGACAACTCTGTAGACCACCAAGGTCGCTCGCTCGGGTTGTCCTGGTGCCGGGGCACGCCTGGCAGGTTGCTCGCCCGCGTGGATGACGGGCGGTACGGCTGGAAACAAGTACGGAAGGGCATCGGTGACACCCTCCCCCTGGCGACCCACGACCTGTGTCACGGCGAGCTGGGCCGGATCGAACTGCTGACCACCCTGACCGCCCGCGGAGACAAGGAGGCCGCAAGTGCGATGAACCGGTACGCGGGGCACCTGCTGGCCTCGCTGGAACAGTTCGGCCCCCGCTGCGGGACGCCGAACCAGGTGCCCACCCCAGGGCTCCTGACCGGCCTGGCCGGCATCGGCCACGGCCTGTTACGCCTGACGGATCCGGAGCGGGTTCCCGCCGTCCTGCTCCTTCGTTAAGCCCCCTCGCCACCCGCTCACGACAAGGGAGAAAGCATGACCGAACACTCCTGGATTGACAGCGTGGACGAGCACCCCTCAGGCAAGATCGTGATCAGAGTCTCCGGTGTCACCGCCTTCAGCCGTCCTTGGATCCTGACCGGAATGATTCCCTGCGCCCAGCCCGCCCTCGACTCCCCCGCCGGTTCCCTGGTCAACCTTCCAGCCTGCGACGATTTCGGTCCGGCCCTAACCACGTGCACAGACGTGCCCGGTCTAAACCAGCCGCGCGGGTGATGATCCCTTCCGCCCCCGATGCCTAACCTGGCGCCATGCGGTTTCGCTCGCCCTTGCTGATCGGCCGGGATCGGGAGAGTGCGCTTCTCGGCGCGCTCCTGACCGCCGCGCGGCAAGGGCGCGGCGGAGCCGTCTTCCTCACCGGTGACGCCGGCATCGGCAAGTCGAGGCTGGTCGCCGACTGCACCTACCAGGCGCTCGACGACGGGATGGTGGTCCTGCGCGGGCGCGGCAGCGGCTCCAGCCGGGACGTGTCGTACAAGCCGCTACGCGAGGCGCTGTTCTCCTTCGCCAGGACGAACGGGCCGCCCAACGACCCCGCCCTCGACGCCTACCTGCCGGCGTTGACCACGCTCCTGCCCGAGTGGCGCACCACGCCGGGCGCCGAGCACCTCGAGTCGCTCATCGTGCTGTCGGAGGCCGTGCTGCGGCTGCTGATCGCGATCGGCCGCGACCGGGGCGTCGTGCTGGTCCTGGAGGATCTGCACGACGCCGACACCGAGACGCTCGCGGTGGTGGAGTACCTCGCCGACAACCTCGAAGAGCTGCCGATCATGCTCCTGGCCAACCTGCGCGGGCACAGCAGCCAGGCGCGGCGGGTGGCCGACGACTGCGCCCGGCGGCGGACCGCCACCGTGCTCGGGCTCGACCCGCTGACCGGGGCGGACCTGGGCGCGCTGGCCGCCGCCTGCCTCGACTGCGCGCCGGACGAGGTGCCGCCCCGGCTGTTACGCCACCTGGAGCGCACCGCCGACGGCAACCCGTTCGTGGTCGAGGAGCTGCTCAGCGCCATGGCCGGGACCGGCGCGCTGGAGCTGGCCGACGGGCGCTGGCACCTGACCAGCGATCCGGCCACGCAGGTGCCGGTGACGTTGATCGAGAGCATCGCGGTGCGGGCCGAGCAGATCGGCCCGGCCGGCCAGGAGATCCTGCGCGCCGCCGCGATCTTCGGCCGGCGTTTCCCGGTCGCGCCGTTGCAGGCGATCGTGGGGCTGTCGGACCGGGACATGCTGGCCTTCCTGCGGGCGGGCGTGGCCGCGCAGCTCATCAAGCCGGACGAGACCGAGACCGGCTGGTACGCCTTCCGGCACGCGCTCACCGCCGAGGCGCTGCTCAGCAGCCTGATCCCCACCGAGCGCACGATGATCGCCCGGCGGGCGGTCACCGCGGTCACCCGGCTGCAGCCCGGGTTGCCGGGCGAGTGGTGCCAGGTCGCGGCCGGGCTGCACCTGGTCGCCGGGGAGGAGGCGGAGGCCGGGCGGCTGCTGGCCGACGCGGGCCAGCGACTGCTGGACAGCGGCGCGGCCGGCTCGGCGATCAGCCTGCTGGAGAACGCCTACGAGCGGCTGCGCGACGACCAGCCGCAGGTGCGCGCCAAGGTGCTGGCCTCACTGCTGTACGCGCTGTCCGAGGGCGGACAGGCGGAGCGCGCCGCGGCCCTGGCCGGGGAGCTGTCGGAACTGGACGGCCCGGCCGTGCCGCCCGCCGACCGGATCGGCCTGCGCGTCACCATGGCCTGGATCGCCGCCGAGGCCGGCCGCTTCTCGGAGGGCATGGCACACGTCTCCACGGCCCGGGAGGTCCTGGAGGCGCACTGGGAGGAGGCGCACTCCACGGCCCTGGATGTGGTCGAGGCCCAGCTCATGACCCGGGTGTCCGACCACGCGCCGGAGCGCCTGGCCCGGCGGGCGGCGGAGACCGCCGAGCGGCTGCCCCTGCCCGGGGTGGCCTGCCAGGCCTGGGAGCTGCTGGCCTACCTCGTGCGCCCGCGCGGCCTGGCCGAGGCCGACCAGTGCCTGGCCAAGGTGCAGGCCATCGCCGAGGAGCACGGGCTGGGCCTGTGGCGGATCCGCGCGCTGGTCCGGCTGGCGATCAACGGCAGCCTCCGGCACGGCGACACCACCGCTCTGGAACAGGCGGTACGGCAAGCCGCCGCGGCCGGCGCGGTGACCTCGATGCACACCGCCCAGGCGACGCTGGCGATGTTGCTGGTCCTGCGCGGCGACTACGAGCAGGCCGAGTCGCTGGCCGCCTCGTGGGCCGAGACGAGCATCCGGCTGAGCCACGCCGACTACACCCAGTACGTGCTGCTCACCCAGGCCACCTCGGCCGCGCACCAGGGCCGGCGCAAGGAGATGGACAAGGCGCTGGGCGCCTTCCGCCGCTGGGGCGGCGAGGACGGCGAGTACGTGGCGCTCTCCCACGGCCTGTGCCAGGCGGTCTGCGCGCTGCTGGAGGAGGATCGGGAGGCCGCGGTCGAGTCGCTGGCCCGGGCCCGGGCGTGGGAGGACGCGCACCCGAGCGTCTACTCGCTAACCGGCCGGTTCGGGCTGGGCGTGCTGCTGGACGCGCTCGCCGACCGGGCGGGTCCCGAGGAGTGCGCGGAGATCGCCGCGACCCCGGCGGGGACGTTGCGCTGGAACCGGCACTTCCTGCTGCTGGCCGCGGCGGTGGCGATGGGCAGGTCGGGGCGCGGGGACGAGGCGCACACGCTGGTCGAGGCGGCCAGGGAGGCGGCGCAGCCGTACCGGATGGCGGCGAACCTGGGACTGCGGCTGGTGGCCGAGGCCGCGGTGGCCGACGGCTGGGGTGACGCGCCCACCTGGTTGCGGACCGCCGAGGAGTACTTCCACGAGGCGGGGATCCCGGCGGTGGCCGGGGCCTGCCGGACGTTGCTGCGCCAGGCCGGCGTGGCGGCGGCGCACCGGCGCAGCGGGCACGAGCGCATCCCCGAGGAGCTGCGGCGGCTGGGCGTGACGGTGCGAGAGTACGAGGTCTTCGTGCTGCTGGCCGGGCGGCGGGGGAACGTGGACATCGCCAAGCGGCTGTTCATCTCGCCGCGCACCGTGGAGAAACACGTGGCCAGCCTGCTGCTGAAGACCGGCCAGGCCGATCGGGCCGCGCTGTGCGACCTGGCGGCGGGGACTTTCTGGGGGCATCCGCCCTCATGAACCCCGAAATATCGGGATTTATGGGGTGGAAGCGCCGATGTCTGCCCCGAAGGCCGGTCCCACAGTGGGGTGGTGATGGAGTTCCGAATACTCGGTACCGTCGAGGCTTACCACGACGGGCACCGCATCGGGCTGGGGCCGCGCAAACAGCGCCTGACCCTGGCCATTTTGGCACTGGAGGCCAACCGGCCGGTTCCAGTGCGCCGCCTGGTCGAACTGATCTGGCCGGAATCGCCGCCGCGCACCGCCGAGCACGCGGTCCGGGTGGCCGTGTCCCAGCTTCGCACGGCCTTCAAGGAGATCCCCGAGGTCGACCTGGTCTCCCAGGGCTCGGGCTACCTGCTGCGCACCGACCCGGCCTCGGTCGACGTGCACCGCTTCCGCGACCTGGTCCAGCAGGCCCGGCTCGCGCCCGACGACCACGTCCGGGTCACCCTGCTGGAGGCGGCCCTCGGACTGTGGCGCGGGCCCGCGCTGGCCGGAGCCGCCCTGCCGGAGGTGCAGGAACGGCTCGGCGGCGGCCTGGAGGAGGCCAGGCTGACCGCATTGGAGGATCGGCTCACCGCCGAGCTGCGCCTGGGCCGCCACCTCGACCTGCTGGAGGAGCTCACCGAGCTGACCCGCGCGCACCCCTTCCGCGAGCGGCTGACCTGCCAGCTCATGACCGCGCTCTACCGCAGCGGCCAGGCGGGCGTGGCGCTGGAGGCGGCCCGGGCGGCCCGGCGGCGGCTCGCCGACGAGATCGGCCTCGACCCGGGGCCGGACTTCCAGCGGCTGGAGCTGGCGATCCTGCGCAACGACCCGGACCTGCTGGCCGGCCCGCCCGCCCCGCCACCGCCTTCACCCGCCAGGCGCCCGCCCGCCCAGCTCCCGCCGCCGGTCTCCGCGTTCACCGGCCGCGCCGCCCAGCTCCGCTGGCTGGACGAGGCCACCCGCGAGCTCACGACCCCGCTCACCGCGGCGCTCCTGGGCCCGGCGGGCGCCGGCAAGACCGCGCTCGCGGTGCACTGGGCGCACCTGGCCCGCGAGCGCTTCCCCGACGGGCAGCTCCACCTCGACCTCCAGGAGTACGGCTCCCGCCGCGCCCTCTCGCGGCTGCTGCGCGCCCTGGGCGGCGGCGAGGACGACCGCGGCCTGGACATCGAGGAGGCCGCCGCGCTCTACCGCACCCAGACGGCCGGCCGCCGCCTGCTGGTGCTGCTCGACAACGTCGCCGCCTCCGAGCAGGTCAGGCCGCTCCTGCCGGGCGCGGGCGGCAGCCTCACCCTGGTCACCAGCCGCGCGAGCCTGAGCGGGCTGATCGCGCTGGACGGGGCCAGGCCGCTGCGCCTGCCGCCGCTCTCCCCCGCCGAGGCGCGCGAGCTGCTGGGCCGCCTGATCGGCCCGGACCGGGTGCGCGCGGAGGCCGCCGAGGTCGACCGGCTGGCGGAGCTCTGCGACCACCTGCCCGCGGCGCTGCGCCTGGCCGCCGCCGACGCCTGTGCCGGCCGTACCGTGGCGGAGCTGGTGAACGAGCTCGAAGCCGAGCAGGAGGAGCTCGTCCTGCACGCCGCGCCCCCGCCCAAGCCGGCCGAGCGCCGCAAGCTCGGCCGGGCCGGCCGGCACTGTAACCGGACTATGAGACAACTCTGAACGGCAGTGCCGACCATGCGCGTATGACGGGTACGCGAGTCGTCGAGGACGCACTCACCCAGAGGTTCCGGATCGCGCACGCCTCGCGTGGCGCGGCCATGGACTCCGCGCGGCTCGCCCTGCCCGCCGAGATCACCCGCGAGTGGGCCTGGGGCTCCTCCAAGGGCTCCGGGGTCCGGGTCTGCCTGATCGACAGCGGGGTGGACGCCACCCACCCCGAGCTCGGCGGCCCGGTCACCGCGCTCACCGTGACGAACGGGCCCGGCGGCCTGCGCGTCGTCCCGGACGCCGAGGGCGACCAGGCCGGGCACGGCACCGCCTGCGCGGGGGTGATCCGCACGGTCGCCCCCGACTGCGAGCTGACCAGCGTGCGCGTGCTCGGCGGCGGCCTGCGCGGCAGCGGCGAGGTGCTGCTGACCGCGCTGGAGTGGGCCGTGGAGGAGGGCTTCCACCTGGTCAATCTGAGCCTGTCCACGCGCCGCACCGAGCACAAGGAAGCCCTGCACGACCTGGTGGACCGTGCCAGTTTCGCCGGGGTCACCGTCGTCGCCTCCGCGCACAACCGGCCGGTGCGCTCCTACCCGTGGAACTTCGCGAGCGTCATCTCGGTGGGCTCGCACAGCCGCCTGGACAGCGAGTACCTGGAGGCCAACCCCGAGCCGCCGGTGGAGTTCTTCGCCCGCGGGGTCGCCGTCGAGGTCCCGCAGCCGGGCGGCGGCCGCTCCCGGCTGTCCGGCAACAGCTTCGCCACCCCGCACGTCACCGGCATGTGCGCCCGCATCCTGGGTCACCACCCGGGCCTGCCCACCGGCCAGCTCAAGTACGTGCTGGCCGCGATCGCCGACAACAGGATCTGAGGAGAACGACATGGGCCTGGAGATGCCCGACTCCCTGACCGCCTCGCTCGGCCGGGTGCTGCTGCCCGGCGCGCACACCGAAGTCATGCGCTCGACGGTACGGCTGGGCCGGCTGACCTTCTCAGCCGCCGCGGCCTCGATCTTCCTGCACGACGAGCAGACCGATCAGCTGATCTTCGAGGCCTCCTCGGGCGAGGGCGAGGACCGCCTGGTGGGCCTGGCCATCCCGTCCGGGCACGGCGTGGCGGGGTGGGTCTTCCAGACCGGCGAGACCGTGGTCTGCGACGTGCGCCAGGACCCCCGCTTCGACCGCGAGTTCGCCGCGCGCACCGGCTACGTGCCGGAGACGCTGATGGCCGCGCCGCTGGAGCTCGACGAGCACATCATCGGCGTGCTGCAGGTGCTCGACCCCGCGCTCGACCGGTTCGGCGAGCTGGCCGCCATCGACCTGCTCACCGAGCTGGCCAACCAGCTCGCGATCACGCTCGCGCTGGTGACCGTGGTCCGGGGGCGGGAGGTCACCCCGCTGCACCGGCTGGAGTCGGCGCTCAGCCGGGCCGACGCGCCCAGTTCCGCGGTGGACGAGCTGCTCGAGGCGCTCGGCAAGTTCGTGCTGACCAGTTCCGGCCGGCTGTAGGAAAGGATCGCCATGTCGTTCGATGCCCTGACCGCGCTGCTGGAGGCCGGTCACCCGCTGGAGTTCCTCACCGACGGCCAGCGGGCCGTGTTCGCCGGGTTGTCGGAGTCCGAGGTCGAGGTGCTCAACTCGATCAAGGCCAAGCTGGAGGAGGCCGACGACGCCGACGTGGAAGGCCACGAGGTCAAGGTGCTCTGATGTGCCCCGGCTGCCGCGCGGAGACCACGGCGCAGGATCGTTTCTGCCGCAACTGCGGCGCCCGCTTGGCCGAGGTCCCCGCGCTGAGCAGCCGCAAGAACGTCGTGGTGCTCTTCATCGACCTGATCGGCTCGACCACCCTGGCCGAGTGGCTCGACCCCGAGCCGCTGCGCGTCCTCATGGACCGCTACTACCGGGTGTGCACGGAGGCCATCGGCGCGCACGGCGGGGTGATCGAGAAGTTCATCGGCGATGCGGTGATGGCGGTCTTCGGGATGCCGGTGGCGCACGAGGACGACGCGGCGCGTGCCGTACGGGCCGCGCTGGAGGTGACCGAGGGCGTGCGCGGGCTGGGCGGCGGGCTCGACGTGCACTCGGGGATCTTCTCCGGCGAGGTGATCGCCACCTCGTTGCCCACCGGCGACCTGCGGGTGGTCGGGGACGCGGTCAACACCGCCGCCCGGCTGCAGTCGGCCGCCGGGGCCGGCGAGATCCTCATCGGCAAGAGCGTGGCGCGTGCCGTACGGGACCTGATGGAGCTGCGGCCGATGCCGCCGCTCGCCCTGAAGGGCAAGGCCAAGCCGGTGCCGGCGTGGCTGGTCACCGGGCGCAAGGCGGCGGTCGAGCGCGACCGCGCGCCCTTCGTCGGCCGGGCCGCCGAACTGGCGGCGCTCCGCCGAGCCTTCGACCGGGTGGTGCGCGAGCGCGAGTGCCGGGTCGTCACCGTCCTGGGCGTGCCCGGGCTGGGCAAGACCCGGCTGGTGCGCGAGTTCCTGGCCGCGCTGCCGCCCGGGGCGGCGCGCGTGCTGACCGGCCACTGCCAGTCGTACGGCAAGGGCATCACCTACCAGCCGATCGCCGAGCTCTTCCACGAGCTGCCCGGCGGCGCGGACCTGGCCGCCTGCCTCGCCTCCGACCGCGGCGTGGAGGAGATCGCGTGGGTGGTCCGCCGCCAGGTGACCGAGCTGGCCGCGAACGGCCCCCTGATCGTGGTCTGCGAGGACCTGCACTGGGCCGAGCCGACCCTGCTCGACCTGCTGGAGGAGCTGGCCGCCGAGGTGTCCGGGCTGCCGGTACTGCTGATCTGCGTGGCCAGGCCCGAGCTGCTCGAAGCCCGTCCCGGCTGGGCGTCGGCGGTGACGATCGAGCCGGGCCCGCTCTCGCCTGAAGAGCTCGACCTGCTCCTGGCGCACCTGGAACCCGACCTGGTGGCGCACTCGGCGGCCGGAGCGCTGGAGCGGGTCGCCGAGGCCAGCGGCGGCAACCCGCTGTTCGCCGAGCTGATGATGGACATGCTGGCCGAGGGCGAGGAGGACGCCATCCCGCCCACCGTGCAGGCGCTGCTGACCGCGCGGATCGACCGGCTGTCCGGCCGCGAGCGCCGGGTGCTGGCCCGCGCCTCCGCCTTCGGCCGCCGCTTCAGCCGCGCCGGGGTGGCCGCGCTGCACGACGCGCCGGAGGAGGTGCCGGACGCATTGGCCCAGGTGCAACGCCGCCGCCTGGTGGAGCCGGCCGGGCGTGACCTCCGCTTCGCGCAGGCCCTCACCCGGGACGTCGTCTACTCGATGAGCCCCAAGGCCGAGCGGCGCGAGTGGCACCTGCGCATCGCCGACCAGCTCGAGGACGGGCACGAGGTGGCCTACCACCTGGAGGCCGCCTGCCTGCTGGCCCGGGAGGTCTCGCCCGGCGCCCCGGCCAACCTGCCGCTCGCCCGCCGGGCCGGTGCGCACCTGGCCGAGGCGGGCACCCAGGCGCTGGCCCGCAAGGACCTGTCGGCCGCGGTCAACCTGCTGGAACGGGCGCTGGTCCTGATGCCGGTCGAGGAGCCCGAGCACCGGGTGCTGGTGCTGCGGCTGTGCGACGCCTACCTGCTGCTCGGCCGCCGCGAGGAGGCCGCCGCACTGCTGGAGCGCGGCGCCGCCGCCTTCGCCGACCCGCGCGGGCGGCGCACGCTCGCCATCCAGCGGCACCTGCTCGCCCTGCGGTACGGCTCGGCCGGGCCGTACGACGGGCCCGAACCCGACCCCGGCGACCATCTCGGGTGGTGCCGGATGCAGCAGGTGCGGGCGCTTACCTGGCTGGCCGCCGGGCAGGTCGGCAAGGCCGAGCGGGCCATGCGGGCCGCGGCCGAGCACGCGCGGGCGCTGGGCGACCTGTACGAGGAGAAGCGGCTGCTGATCGCGCGCTGCGAGCTGGCGCAGTGGTCGCCCGCGCCGCTGGAAGAGGGGCTCGCGCTCTGCGCGGTGCTGGCCGAGCGGTTCGCCGGCGACCGGGCGCTGCTGGTCATGGTGCGCTTCACCGAGGCCCGGCTGCGGGCGCTGCGCGGGGAGATCGCGGCGGCGCACGAGCTGCTCGACCGGGCCGCGTCGCACGCCCGTGACCTCAACCTCAGCCTGGCCGGCACCGCCGTCGTCCAGGCGCGGGCCCTGGTCTGCTCCCTGGCCGGCGACCACACCCGCTCCGCCGCCCTGTACGGCGAGGCCGCGCGCGCCCTGGAGTCGATGGACCTGCCCGTGCCCGCCCAGACGCTCCGCGTGTACGCCGCCCGCGAGCACTTCCACGCCGGCCGGCCCCTGGGCGAGCTGCCGGACGAGGGGCTGGAGCTGCGGGCGGAACTGGTCGCCCGCTGCCTGCGCGCCCGCGCCGGCCGCCGGGAGCAGGCCGAGGCCGTCCTCGGTCTGCTGGACGGCACCGACGACCCGTGCCTGCGCGGCGACGTCCTGGCCGAGCTCGCCCGTGCCCGGCTCGAGCAGGGCCGCACCGCCGAGGCCCGGGACTTGGCCCGGCGGGCCGAGGAGCACTACCTCGGGCGTGGGGCCACGCTGCCGGCGGGCCGGGTGGCCGCCTGGCTGGCGAGCCTGGACCGGTGAACGGGCCGCCGCTGGAGTGCCAACTCGGCGACCCGTCCCGCGTGATCGACCTGCGGCCCCGCTTCGACAACGTGGGGGCGGATACGCCTGCCGTACCGTGCCCGGTCTTCCTGGCGCGGGAGCGGGACCCGGAGGTGGACGCGCTGCGGGCCGGGCTGTGGCGGCTCGGCATCCCCTCCCTGCGCGCGGGGCTGGACACGCCGGTCCTGGTGGACGACGAGGGCCTCCGCTGCGACGGCATGCGGCCGACCGTCGTGTGGCTCAGGCACCTCTCACCCCGCGCCGCCCCCGAGCACCCGGCCACCGGGGTGCGCCGCTACCGCAACGACGCCTGGCGCGCCCTGCTCGGCCAGCTCGCCCTCTGCGCCGGAGCGCCCGTCCTGGGCACCGGTCCCGGCCTGCTCCACCAGCTCGCCACCGCCCGCGACCTCGGCATCCGGGTGCCGCGGACGCTCGTCACCACCCACCCCGCCACCGACGTCGACCGGCTGCCCTCCGCCCGGGTGGTCGCCAAGGCCCTCGACAGCCACGCCGTCGAAGCCGCCCCCGGCCTGCTGGCCGCCGCCTTCGCCCGGATCGCTCCCCGCGACGAGGTGCGTGCCTGGCCCCGGCAAGCGCCCCTGGTGCTGCAGGAGTACGTCCCCCACTCCACCGAGCTGCGCGTCTACCACCTGCGCGGCGAGCTGCACGCCTTCCGCGTCGTCAAGGACTCCCCCGAAGCACTCTGGCTCGCCGAGGAGACGGTCGAGGTGACGGCCTGTCCGGTTCCCCCGCCGGTCGCCACCGCCACCCGCCGCCTGGCGGAGGCCCTGGGGCTGACCTACGCGGCCTTCGACTTCCTGCTGGACGGCTCGCGCGAGCCGGTCTTCCTCGAAGCCAACGTCACCGGCGACTGGCGCTGGTTCGAGCACCGAGCCGGGACGAGGGCGGTCACCCGGGCCGCGGTCGCCATGCTCGCCCGCCTGCACCAGGCCGCCGGCGGCACCCGCGTCCGCCCGCTGTCGCTGCTATGAGCGGACTATGACCCGGCTCTAAAGACCCCGGCCGACAGTACTCATGTGCGACTGATCGAACCGAAGGCCCCGCCGGAGCACTGGCTCCAGTACGGACTCAAGACCCACCGCGACGTGTACGCGGAGCTGGAGTCCCTCGCGCGCCCCGCGCTCGCCGAGGGGTCGGCGACCGAGTTCTTCTTCATGCACAAGGCCCCCGGGCTCCGCATCCGCTTCCAGGCCGCTCCCGGTTTCGGCGACCTGGTGACCGAGCGGCTGGCCGGCTGGCAGCAGGAGGGCCTGATCGAGCAGTGGCGTCACGGCGTCTACGAGCCGGAGACCTACCTGTTCGGCGGCGAGTCCTCGATGCGCAGCGTGCACCGGGTCTTCACCGCCGACTCGCTGGCCTGGCTCGGCTTCCACCGCCTGGACGCGCCCGGCCCGGCGTGGGCGATGTCGCTGCTCATGATCCAGTCGCTGCTGGCCACGCTGAAGGTGGTCGGCTGGGAGGACCTGGACGTCTGGGACCGGCTGCGCCGCCACGGCCGTGCCGCCCCCGGCGCGCTGGACGACCCCCGGGTCAAGACCCTCGCCGCCGCCCTGCGCTCGGCCTGGCCGTCCAGGGAGAAGCTGGCCGCCAAGCTCTCGCCCGAGGCGATCGCGCTGGCAGAGGAGTACGACGCGGCGGTGCGCGAGGAAGGACCTCGCTGGTTCGAGGAGTACTTCGAGAGCGGCCACGCCCTCATCGGACCGCGCGAGGTCGCCGCCTTCGTGATCATCTTCCACTGGAACCGCGCGCGGCTCCCCGGCGCCCGGCAGTCCCTCCTCACCGAGGCCCTGCTGATCCGTGGCGTGGAGGGCAGCGTATGAGCCGCCTGACCTGCCGGGCGGGGGCGGCCGGATGAGCGCCCTGCTCCGGATCGCCGGGCTGCCGATCAGCACGTGGCTGGCCGGCTCGGCCCCCGCCCTCTTCGACCTGCTCCGCACGCTGGACCAGGCCGAGACCCGCTACCGCGAGCACGCCGCCGCGCTCGCCGACCGGCTGGCCGAGCTCGTCCCGGCCCTGGCCGTCGCCGAGCGCCGCCTGATCCTGTCCGTACGGCGAAGCCTCCACCAGGGCAGACACCCCGCCGTCGCCGCCCTGCGCCCGATCGTCCCCGACGCGCTGCAGCCCGCCCTCGACGAGCACGAACGCCTCTCCGGCCTGGTCCACGACCTCGGCCGGCAGGCCGCCCGCCACCTCGACGCCGAGCACGAGCGCCTGCTCTCCCTGCCCTGGGACCTGATCGGCGCCCGCCTCACCCACGACCGCGAGAGCTTCGACATCGCCGCCGACATCCGCCGCCGCCTGACCGCCGGCGAGCCCTGGACCTCCAAGCGGCTCCGGCGCAGCAGCGAGTACCTCTGGCGCATGATCGCCCGCGGCACGGTCAAGACCACCCCGCGCGGCTGGCTCGGGCACGTCGCCCTGCTCCACCTCGCCGACGTGGAGACGCACGGCGTCGCCGGGCAGATCTCGGTGTCCGACGAGGCCGCCGTCGAGTGGACGCAGAACGTGCACACCCACCGGGTCGACCTGGCCGGCGCCGAACCGCTCGACCCCGAGCACCTGATCTCGCTCACCCCGCTGCACTGGCTCGACGACGGCCGCCTGGCCATCTGGACCCGCGACACCACCAAGCCGGGCTCGCGCGACATGATGACCTGCAAGGTCCGCCTGGCCGCCGGCCTCGACCGGATCGTCGAGACCCTCGGCCCGCGCGCCCGCACCGTCGGCGACCTCACCCGCGAACTGCCCCAGGTGTCGCCCGCCTTCCTCGGCAAGCTCGCCCGGCGCGGCATCCTCGACGTGTCGGCTCCCCCGCACCGGCAGCGCCGTCCCTGGCGGACGATCACCGAGCAGGAGACGCCGCCCGAGACCGGCTTCGTGGACGTGTACCGGCGGGCGAACGAGCCCCTGTCGGCCGACCTGGCGACGCTGCAGCACGCCTTCGAGCAGTGCCGGCGCATCCACGCGCTGATCAAGGCCGAGCATCCGCAGACGCCGCCCGCCTTCCTCGACCGCCTCGGCGAGCAGCCGCAGCCGCTCATGGACGTCTTCGTGGCCGAGGCCGCCGGCCGGGTCGAGCAGGAGTCGCTGGCCTCGCACGGACGCAAGACCGGCTGGCCGCCCGCGACCAGCCCCGACTCGGCCTACGGCCGGCTCCTCGCGCTGATCGCCGCGGCCGACGGGCCCGTGGACATCGGCGCCGGCCTCCTCGACGAGCTGGGCGCCCCGCAGGCGCCGCTCACCTGGCCGACCGACGTCATGCTCAGGCCGCTGGCCTCGGGCGGGTGGGTGCTCGACGGGTCCGGCCCGGCCGGCGTGCTCGACGCCCGCTTCGTCGACGCCCTGCGCTGGCTGCACGGCTCCGTGCCCGCCGCCGACCACTACCGGGCCTTCCTCGACGAGCTGGACCGGCTGACCGGCCTGCCCTCGGTGGAGGTGCTCTACCCGCCGCTGTCCGAACGGGCCGCCAACGCCGTCCGCCGTCCCCGCTACACCAGGCTGTGGACCGGCGACCCGTACTGCGGGCAGTACTGGCCCTTCTGGGACCCCGACGGCTTCCTCCCCCTGGGCGAACTCACCGTCCACCAGGCCGACGGCCGGGTCGTCATCTCCCACGCCGGCCGCCCCGTGCGCATCGTCCAGCACGTCACCCGCACCGCCACCGCGCCCTGGACCGTGCTCACCGAGATCCTCAACGCCGACTCCATGGCGCGGGCCTCGCACACCCGGCGGCTCGGCTTCTCCCTCGCCGCCCACCCCGGCCGCACCTTCGTACCCCGGATCACCGTGGCCGGCGCCCTCGTCGTCTCCCCCGCCCAGTGGTCCCTCGACCCCGCCCGCCTCGCCTTCCTCGGCGGCGACGCGCTGTCCGAACTGCGCGCCCTCGACCGGCTGCGCACCGAACTCGGCCTGCCCCGCTGGGTCTTCCTCTCCCACCACCAGTACGGCACGCAGCCCGTCGGCTGCGACCTGGAAAGCGTCCGCGCCCCTCGAGTCCTCGACCAGATGCTCAAGGCCCTGGCCAAGGCCGACTCGGAACCCCGGCGCCTGATCATCACCGAGATGATCCCCTCCCCCGACGCCCTCCCTGTCCGCGCCGCCACCGACCCGGTCGCCGCCGAACTCATGATCCGCCTGCCGTACGACCTCTCCCCCCAGGAACTGGCCGCCCGAGCCGTGTCAGCCCAACCGCAGAGGAGGCTCCCCATGCCCGACCCCACCACCCCCGAACCCGACGACGTCGACGACCTCATCGACGACCTGGAGCTCCACTCCTCCCCGGCCATCGAGGAAGCCACCGTCAACTGCACCCGGATCTGCCCGTTCGGCTAATCGAAAGGACCCGCGTCATGTCAGACAACCCCGCACCCGAGCCCGAGGACCAGGTCGACGAACTGATCGACGACCTGGAAGTCCACGCAGTCCGCGAGGGCGGATCACTGTCCGTCGAGTGGTGCGTCACCATCCTGGGCTGCGAGCCGGGCTGAGCGGGGCGGACCTCATGTCAGACCGCCCCACGCCCGACGAGGAGCAGGTCGACGAGCTCATCGACGAGCTCGAGACCCACTCCACCGCACCGGTCGCGTCCGAGTTCACCAGGGACTGCACCGCCCTCACCTGGGACTGCGGATAGCCCACCCAAGCCCCCGTCACACCCACAACCGAAAGGAAAACCCCATGTCCGAGAACACCGCACCCGAGCCCGGCCAGGACAAGGTCGAGGAGCTCATCGACGACCTCGAGGTCCACGCCATCCGCGAGGGCGGCACCGTCACCGAGGACTGCAACCTCACCAGCACCTGCAACTGCTGAAACCGAAGGGAAACCACCATGTCTGAGAACACCGCACCCGAGCCCGGCCAGGACCAGGTCGAGGAGCTCATCGACGACCTCGAAGTGCACGCTGTCCGCGAGGGCGGCACCGTCACGGAGGACTGCCAGGTCACCAACACCTGCAACTGCTGAGCAGGGAAGGCGCACCGTGTCCGAGAACACCGCGTCCGAGCCGGGTCAGGAGCAGGTCGACGAGCTCATCGAGGACCTCGAACTCCACGCCCTGCCGGTCGGCAGCGACGACACCAACAACTGCACCCACACCTGTCCCTGCTGATGAGGGGATTCTCGATGGCCGAGCAGACCAAGTCCGAGGACCACACCGAGGTCGAGGACTCCGGTGACGATCTGGAGATCCACGCCGCACTGCCGGTAGAACCCGAGCTGGTGGTGGTGCGGAAGCAACAGCCTCCGCACCGCACCTCGCTGATCTGATCAGCCGGCCTCACCCAAGGGACGGCACCCCCTGAGCCCCGTCCCTGATCCACCCAGGAAGTGATGGCGGCGCACCCCCTCTGCGCCGCCATCCTCTGCGAAAGGCCCCCCATGCCCCACGTGACGGAACGATCACCCAGCCTGGCGCGCCTCGGACGGCTGCTGGGCGAGCTCCCGCAGGTCGCACCCGACGCGGCCATGGCGATCGTCGGCGGGGCGCTGTCCGGGCCGGACGCCACTCGTGCCCTGACCTCATGGCTGCGCGGGCTGAAGCACGCCCCGCGAGGGCTGGGCCTCTTCGGCGGGTCCGCCGAACGCCTGCTCAACCTGCGGATCGCCGCGACCGCCCTGCCCAAGCTGGCCGTACCCGCCGCCGCGCAACGCGAGGCGCTGGTCGCGCAGTTGGCCACCACGACCTGGCGCGACAGCGAGGTCGGATGGGCGGACTACGACCTGATCGTGGGCCCGTCGGGCACCCTGGTCGCGCTGGCCGCCGATCCGGAGGTGCCCGCCTCGGTACGAGCGCCCCTGACCGGCCACCTGCTGGGGCTCTGCGCCACACCGGACCTGGCACGGCTGCGAATCGGCGCGCAGCAGGACGACCACCTGCGCCGGTGGAACATCGGCCACGTCAACCTCGGCCTGGCGCACGGCCTCCCCGGCATCATGATCGCCCTGTGCGCCGCGGCGGAGGCCGACGGGCTGAGCGACGAGCTGGCCACCACCCTGGCCCGCCTCGCCGGCCGCCTGATCGCCGAGTGCCGCCCTGACGGCCGCGGCGTCTACGCCTGGCCGCACGCGAGCGGCGTCGAGTTCCCGAGCCGCCCGCTCCAGGCCTGGTGCTACGGCTGTCCGAGCAACGCGTGGGTGGTGTGGGAGACCGCCCGGGTCCTCGGCGATCCCGAACTGGCCTCCTTCGCGCTCGAAGCGGCGGCCTCCTTCGTCACCGCCTACGACGACGAGCGAGACCTGCGGAACCTGGCCATCTGCCACGGCGCCGCCGGCGTTCTGCTGGTCTTCGACGCCTTCGCCCGGCACACCCCGCTCGCCGGAGCCCAGACGCTGGCCGCCCACCTGCACGGCTACCTGCTCGACCGGCACGAGGAGGTCGCCGAGCTGGCGGCCACCGACTGGTCGTTGATGAACGGCGCCGGCGGCGTGCTGGCCGCCCTGCTGACCGTGGAGGGGGGCGACCGCCGATGGCTGGCCACGCTGGGGCTGCGATGAGCGCCGACACGACCAAGAACCACACCAGCGTGCTGGCCGTGGTCCGCGCGCTGCCCAAGGTGTCCCCGGGGCTGACCGCGGCGCTGTCGTTCCTGGTGGTGCTGGACGCGCTGCTCAGCGCGGGTTTCATCCTGGCGAGCGGCGCTCTGGTGGCGGAGCTGGCGACGCGCTCGGGCGCGGTGGGCTGGTACCTGGCCGCCCTGGGGACGATCTACGTGCTCCGGCTGGCGCTCGACCCGGTCGAGACCGCGCTCGGCAACTCGCTGGCCCGCCGTTTCACCGCGATGCTCAACCAGACCACCCTGGAGGGCACGCTGCGGCCGATCGGGATCGAGCATCTCACCGATCCGGTCGTCTCCGACCGCATCCAGCTCGCCCAGGGCCTGAACACCGGCTACCCGCCGGGCAACGCGGTGACCTCGCTGGCGCGGCTGGTCTCCAGCCGGCTGGGCGGGCTCGCCGCGGCGATCACCCTGGCCACGGTCGAGTGGTGGTTGCCGTTCCCGCTGGCCGCGGTGTGGATCCTGCTGTCCCGGTGGCGGCTGCGCGACCTGAAGCAGACGGTCGCCGCCAGCTCCGGGACGATGCCCCTGCTCCGGCACGCCGCCTACGCCAGGGACCTGGCCATCGGCGACGCCGCCGCGAAGGAGATCCGGGTCTTCGGCTGGCAGGACTGGCTGCTCGACCGGTTCACCCGGGCCTGGCACGAGGGCACCGGCACGGCGGGGAGCATGGGCAGCACCCTGGTGAAGACGGCCAGCCTCGCGCTGGTCGGGGCCGCGCACATCGCGATCTTCCTCTACCTGGCTTTCGCGGTCGCCGGCGGCCGGCTCGGGGTCGAGTCGATCGTGGTCGCGCTCCAGGCGATCACCGGGCTCTCGCTGCTGGGCTTCCTGGGTGACGTGCAGTGGATGTTGACGCATGCCAGCACCGCCGTCCCCCACGCGGTAGCCGTCGGGCGGCTCGGCGTCGAGGCCGCGCATCGGCGGCCTGCCGTACAGCCCGGGGAAGGGGTGCCCGCGCAGGGCATCCGGCTGGAGAACGTCAGTTTCGGCTACCCCGACCGTCCCGTGCTGCAGGGGCTCGATCTCGACATCCCCGCCGGGACGTCGCTGGCCATCGTCGGGGTCAACGGCGCGGGCAAGAGCACGATCGTCAAGCTGCTGTCGCGCCTGTACGAGCCGGACAGCGGCCGGATCACCGTCGACGGCACGGACCTGCACGAGCTGGACGCCAAGGCGTGGCGCAGGCAGCTCGCGGTGGTCTTCCAGGAGTTCCTGCGCTACGAGCTGCCTCTGCGCGACAACGTGGGCTTCGGCCGGCTCGACGCCGACCGGTCCGATGCCGCGCTGGAGCGGGTGGCCGCGATCTCGGGGCTCGACCAGGTGCTCCCCCGGCTGGCCGCGGGCTGGGACACGCCGCTGAGCCGCCGGTTCGAGGGCGGCACGGACCTGTCCGGCGGGCAGTGGCAGCGGGTGGCGCTGGCCCGCGCGCTCCTGGCGGTTGAGCACGGCGCGAAGGTGCTCGTCCTGGACGAGCCCACCGCCAACCTCGACGTCCGCGCCGAGGCCGAGATCTACGAGCACTTCCTCGACCTCACCCGCGGCCTTACCACGATCCTCGTCTCCCACCGCTTCGCGACGGTACGGCTGGCCGACCGGATCTGCGTGCTCGACGGCGGCCGGGTGGTCGAGTACGGCTCGCACGACGAGCTCATGGCGCTCGGCGGCCAGTACGCCCACATGTTCACCCTGCAGAGCGCACCGTTCCGGGAGGCGCATCGTGTCTAAGCTGGTCGACGACCGCATGACCCCGCGCAAGCTGGCGCGCAGCACCGCCCTGCTGATCGGCGCCGCCTTCCGCGCCGACCCGCGCAAGGCCCTGCTCGTGCTGGCGCTGACGCCGGTGAGCGGGGCCATCGCCGCGGTGACCGCGATCGGGTTGCGCCTGATGGTGGACTCGGCGACCGCCGCCGACCTGGCCGGCATGACGAGCGCCGCCGCGTTGCTGGCCGGCGCGCTGGTCGTCGCGTTCCTGGCCGGCACGCTCGTCGCCGAGGCGCGCATCCAGTTGCAGTTGCGCGTCGGGCTCGTCCTCGACCAGCGCATCATGACCCTCTGCGGCTCGTTGCCCCAGCTCGACCACCACGAGAACCCGGCCTACCAGGACCGGCTCGACCTGCTGCGCAACCACCGGCAGGGCCTCGGCGGCGCGTTCGGCATCATCGTGGAGAACGCGCGCACCCTCATCACCTTCGGCCTGACCGTGTCGCTGCTGATGAGCGTCCGCCCCGAACTGCTCTTCCTGGTGCTGCTCGCCTTCCCGACCGTCCTCGCGGTACGGCGCGGCGAGCGGGCCACGGCCCGGGCCGAGGAGCACACCACCGAGCCCAACCGGCTGCGCAAGGCCCTGTTCACTCTCGTCACCTCGCCCCTGTCGGCCAAGGAGATCCGCGTCTACGGCCTGCAGGGCGAGCTCGCCGAACGCCACCGCGACCTCCAGGAGCAGGTCGACGGCCCCAAGCGCCGCGCGGAGTGGCGGAGCGCGCTGTGGACGAGCGGCGGCTGGACCCTGTTCGGGCTCGGCTTCGCCGGCGCGCTCTACCTGGTCGTCTCCGCCGCCCTCGCCGGCAAGGCCACCCCGGGCGACGTCGTGCTCACGCTGTCGCTTGGCTCGCAGCTCACCTCGAACGTCTCCGGCATGATCACCATGCTGTCGTTCCTGCAGCGCTCGGTCCGCACGGTGGGCTACTACCTGTGGCTCGACGACCACGCCAAGGCCGTGGTCCAGGCGCGGAACGGCTCGGCCGTGCCGCCGCCGCCCGGGCACGACCTCGTGCTCGACCGTCTCACCTTCAGCTATCCCGGCGCCGCGCGGCCCATCCTGGACGACCTGTCCCTGCGCCTGCCCGCCGGGAGCACCGTCGCCATCGTGGGCGAGAACGGCGCGGGCAAGACCACGCTGGTCAAGCTGCTGTGCCAGATGTACCAGCCCACCTCGGGCCGCATCACCTACGCCGGGCGGGACATCACCGACTACGACCTCCAGGCCTGGCGCCGCCGTACGACCGCGTGTTTCCAGGACTACCTGCGCCCCGAGTTCCTGCTGCACGAGTCGGTCGGGCTCGGCGACCTGCCCCGGATCGACGACCTGCCCGCGGTCGAGGGCGCCCTCGACCGGGCCGGCGCCGCCGCCATCCCCGGCCTGCTCCCGCAGGGCCTGCAGACCCAGCTCGGCGCCACCTTCCCCGGCGGCACCGACCTGTCCGGCGGGCAGTGGCAGAAGCTCGCCATGGCCAGGGCCGGCCTGCGGGAGGCCCCGCTGCTCCGCGTGCTCGACGAGCCGGCGGCCAACCTGGACCCGGCCGCCGAGTACGAGATCTTCCGCAGCTTCCAGGAGACCGCCGCGCGGTCGGGGGACGGGACGATCACCGTGTTCGTCTCCCACCGCTTCGCCACCGTCCGCAGCGCGGACCTGATCGTGGTGCTGGACGACTGCCGGATCCGCGAGGTCGGCAGCCACACCGACCTGATGGCCGCCGGGGACCTCTACGCGACCCTGTACACCCTGCACGCCAAGGGCTACCAGGAGTCGGCTAGCGCTTCAGCGGCCACGCCATGATCAGCACCTCCGGCTGCGCGCCGCTCCGCACGTAGGCGCGCAGCCGGTAGCGCCCCGGCCCACCCACGGTCACATCGCCCAGCGGCTCCCCGCCGTCGCCGAAGAACTCCACCACGCCGGTCCGGCCGTACCCCTGCCACGGTCGGGGGCACGTCCCCTTCGCCGCCGCCAGCCGATCGCGCTCCTCCGCCTCCTCCTGGTCGCGCGCCGCCTGATAGGCCTGCTCGTTGCGCTCCATCAGGCCGGGGCAGATCATCTCCAGCAGCCTGACCAGCTCCTCCTCCCGCGTAGCGGAGTCGCACAACGCCATCCCCTTGGCGATCAGCTCCTCAGGCGGCAACTCCCCAAACCGCCGGCCGGCGAAGCAGAGGTACATCCCCCTGCGCTCCTCCGGAGGCAGCGTGATCGCGGAGGGCACGCCGCCGCCGAAGATCGTGATGGCGCAGTCCTCCTCCGGCTCCGGGGAGACCGGGCCCGAGCCGGTGAACTGCGGGACGGCCAGCGCGAACAGCAGCAGTGCCATCCCCAGCGCCAGCCACCGCCATAAGCGCGACATGGTGCCGCAGTTTACGGCTCCGTCGAGGTGCTGACCGCATGGCAGGCCTGCGACCTGGGCACGATGGCCAGGAAGGACGATCGAGGAGACCGCCATGCAGCTCTTTCCCGCCATGCCGTACGAAGACTGGCTGGAGACCAAGGACACCATGCACCGCTTCACCCAGATCGTGGGCAAGGTGCGCCTGGCGGCGAGTCCGAGGCGGAACCACTGGTGGAACGTCCCCTTCCACCTGACCGGGCGGGGGCTGACGACCCGGCCGATGGGCGGGCCGACGGACCAGTTCTGCATCGACTTCGACCTGGTCCGGCACCGGCTGGTGGTGGACAGGGGTGACGGCAGGAGTGCGGAGTTCGCGCTGGTGGGGCAGTCGGTGGCGAGCTTCCACGCCAACCTGTTCGAGATCCTCGACGACTTCGGGATCGACGTGGAGATCCAGGCGGTGCCGTTCGACCTGACGGATCGCACGCCGTTCGCGGAGGACACCAAGCACGCGGCCTACGACGCCGCGCTGGTCAACCGGTACTGGGTGATCCTGTCGCAGGTGGCGAGCGTGCTGGAGCGGTACGCGGCGGACTTCTGCGGCAAGACCAGCCCGGTGCACCACTTCTGGCACACCTTCGACCTGGCGGTGACCAGGTTCACCGGCAAGACGGTGGAGGTGTCGCCGGAGGCGGATCCGGTGACGCGGGAGGCCTACAGCCAGGAGGTGATCTCCGCGGGCTTCTGGTTCGGCGACGAGGAGCGGCCGTGGCCGGCGTTCTACTCCTACACCGCGCCCGAGCCGGCCGGCCTGGACCGGGAGCCGCTGTGGCCGGACTGGGCGGTGTGGATGCCGTCGCGCGGCAGCCATCTGGCGGTCCTGAAGTACGACGACGTGCGCGCGGCGGATGATCCGATCGCGACGGTGCTGGGCTTCCTGGAGAGCGCGTACGAGGCGGGCGCGCGGCAGACCGGCTGCGACGCGGCGGGGCTGGCGAGCATCGACGGGGTCACCGACCCCTATCTGCGTCACCGGTGAGGCGCGCGGTCCGGATCTGGGGGCGGGCGCTCGCCGCGACCGTGCTCGTGCTCGGCCTGTACTTCTTCACGCCACTGCCCGGCGGTGGGGAGAGCGCGACGGGGCCGGTGCGCTGGGTGGTGCTGGGGGCCAGCGTGGCGGGACTGGTGAGCCTGGTCGGCTTCCAGGTCAGAAGGGCGCTGGGCGCGGGCGGGCTGGCCGAGCAGATCGCCATGCTGCTCACACTGGTCCAGGTGGTCGCGGCGGGATTCGCCGCGCTCTACTTCACCCTGGCCGACCAGTTCGACGGCATCGGGACGCGGCTGGACGCCCTCTACTTTTCGGTGGTCACACTCTGCACGGTCGGGTTCGGGGACATCATCCCGATGGGTCAGGCGGCGCGGGCGGTCGTGAGCGTTCAGATGATCTTCGACCTGGTCATCGTCACCACCGGGATCTCCATCGTGGTGAACGCCTTCCGGCGCCCGGTGGCACGAAACTGACACAAGTCAACTCTGGTCAACCCGCACGTGCGCTGGCAGTGTCCAGTCCATGAAGTCTCCCTCCCCGTACGGCAGGCGGCACCCCCTGGCCGCCGCCGTCGTAGCCCTGACGATGGCGGCCACCAGCCTGTTAGCCGTCTCGGCCCCCGCCGGCGCGGCGACCACCGTTTCCACCGGCACGGTGGCCGACCCGGGCCGGTACAAGTCCGCCGATCCCGGCACGCAGGCCCTCATCGACGCGGTCCTCGCCAAGCTCCCGGCGGGCTGGGAAGCGTCGGCGAAGGCGGCCGCGGCCAAGGCCGGACGCACCCAGACCACCGGCCTGCGCGACAAGGCGATCAACCCCGACGACTACGAGTGCGAGGACACCGCCCTGGTGGCCTACGTCGACCAGCAGCTCGCCGGGGTGGACCCCAGCGCGTTGTTGCTGCTGTTCATGCTCGGCGTGCTCGACTACCCGACCTACGACGCCCTGCTCTTCGAGACCAGCGCGACGCCGCAGCACTTCGGCCGCTCGGGCGAGTACGACATCCCGATCACGCACAACATGCGCGACCTGCGCCGCTTCTGGGACATCCGCAACGACGACATCCAGCTCGTCGCCATGCACGGCTCGATGCTGCGAGACGTCAACCGGGTGGCCCGGATGGTCAAGATCTTCTTCGGCGTGGGCGACGCCCAGGCGCTACAGCTCGCGCAGAGCATCATCGCGCTGATCGCGAGCCAGCCGACGTTGCGCAACGGCGACAACCCGATCTTCACCCTCAACGCCTTCGCCTTCACCGCCGAGGGCGAGACCGACCCGCTCTTCCAGGGCGTCCCGGACAAGATCGTCATGGGTGACGGGGTGCTGGAGGCGATGACCGCGCTCGGGCTCGGCGACATGGCGGCCAAGGCGATCCTGGCCCACGAGTACGGTCACCACGTCCAGTTCGAGAAGGGCCTGTTCGACAGCCCGCTGACCGGCCCGGAAGCGACGCGGCGGACCGAGCTGATGGCCGACGCGCTCAGCACGTACTTCCTGACGCACGCCCGCGGGCAGGCGATCAACAGCAAGCGGCTCCTGGCGGCCTCACGCTCGTTCTTCGAGGTGGGCGACTGCCAGTTCACCTCCAACGGCCACCACGGGACGCCGAACCAGCGGCTCCGCTCGGCCACCTGGGCGGCGGACGTGGCCAACTCGGCCCGGCCGCAGGGCAAGATCATGCCGTCGCTGACCTTCGCGGGGCTGTTCGACGCCAAGCTGCCCGAGCTGGTGGCGCCGGACGCCTGAACCGGTCCGGCGTAACGGCGGCCGGCCACGCACACCGGCCGGCCGTCTCCCTGGACAGGGCCCGGCCACGGTCGGTGGCTGGGCCTTGCCCATGCTTGCCGTACGAGATTATTCGCCGCGCGCCCGCTTACGGCGCTTGCCCTCGTGCATGGCCTGCACCCGGGCGACGGGGATGGTGTGGCCCTCGGCGACGAGGTCGGCGGGCAGGTCCTGCGGGGCGGGCATGAGCTCCTGCCACGGGTCGCCGGCCAGGTCACGCACGGTGTGGACGGTGAAGTCAAGCGGCTTGACCCGGTCGAGCTCGTCCCAGGCGACGGGGAAGGAGACCGGCGAGCCGGGCCGGATCCGGGGACTGTAGGCGGCGACGACGGTGGCGCCGCCGGCCCGGGTGGAGTCGAGGAAGACCCGGCCGCCACGGTCCTCGCGGATGAAGGCGGTGGTGGCGAGCTCGGGATCGAAGCGCTCGGCCCGCGCGGCGAGGGCTCGGGTGGCGGCGGCGACGTCGTCGACGGGGATCCCCGGGGTGATCGGCACGAAGACGTGCACGCCCTTGGCCCCACTGGTCTTGACCGCCCCGGCCAGCCCGGCCTCGTCGAGCGCCCGCCGCACCAGATGAGCAGCCCGTACGGCAAGCGAGAAGCCCCCACCCTCGGGCGGGTCGAGGTCGAGGATGAGGTGCGTGAGCCGATCGCCCTGGAAGAGCGCGGGGTGGTACTCGACGGCCCGCTGGTTGCCGAACCAGAGCAGGGTCCGCCGGTCGTTGCAGAGCGCGTAGGAAACCTCGCGGTGGGAGGTCTCGGCCCAGTGCCGCACCCGCTCGACCCAGGCGGGGGTGTACTTGGGCAGGTTCTTCTGCATGAAGGGCGGCTGCCCCGGCCGGACCCGGATGACCGAGAGCGGCCGGTCGGTGAGCACGGGCAGCAGGCGGGACGAGGCCGCGTCGAGGTAGTCGAGCAGGTCGCGCTTGGTGGCCTCGGACCCGTCGAACAGCGGCCCGTCGAGGTTGGTGAGCGAGACCCCGTCCCGCGTTTCATCGCCGCTCATCCCATTAGCCTAGATCGTGAATCAGCGGCTACTGTGGAAGACGTGACTGCCGGGTCGGCCTTGGGCCATACACGAGTCGGGTTCCCGGCCGCTGCGTGATGCGGCGGCGGGCGCGCGGACCGCCCACACACTTCTCCCTTTCCAGCGAGATAACCCCTTTCTGACATGGAGAAGTGTTGTTCAACCAACAGATCATTGACGAGTTCCGCGCCAACCGCGGTCAGGTGGGCGGCCCGTTCGAGGGCGGCCGGCTGATCCTGCTCACCACGAAGGGCGCCAAGTCGGGCGCACCGCACACCACTCCCCTGGGCTTCCTGCCGGACGGCGCCGAGCGCATCCTGGTGATCGCCTCGGCGGGCGGGTCGCCGACCAACCCGGACTGGTACCACAACCTGCTCGCCGAGCCGACGGCGACGGTCGAGACCGGCTTGTTCACCTATGAGGCCGCGGCGACGGTGTTGTCCGGCGAGGAGCACGAGCAGGCCTGGGCTCGGGCGGTCGAGGTCGACCCGGGCTGGGCGGAGTACCAGGCCAAGGCGGGCCGGCCCATCCCGGTGGTGGCGCTGACCGCGGTGTCCTACGACGGCCCGCCGCCGGGCCGCTCGTTCGGCGAGGCGCTGCGCACGATCCACGACGGGTTCCGGCGCGAGCTGGCGCTGGTGCGCGCGGAGGTGGCGGCCTCGGGCGGGGCGACGCTGGGCGCGCAGCTCCGGATCAACTGCCTGACGATGTGCCAGGGCCTGCACGTCCACCACACCAAGGAGGACGAGGGGCTGTTCCCGGCGATGCGCGCGCAGGGACCGCACATGGAACCGGTGATGGACCGCCTGGACGAGGAGCACCGGCGGATCGCCGAGCTCCTGGCCGAGCTGGAGCGGGCGCTCGACGGGGACCGGGAGACGGTGCTCGCCGAGGTGACCCGGCTGACCCGGGAGGTCGAGCGGCATCTGGACTACGAGGAGGAGCAGCTCATCCCGATCCTGGACGCCGCGGCCGGTCACTGACAGAAGATGGCAGTGACCGGCGGCGAGGATACCGGTCATGAGCATCGAGAACGACGGCCGGCACGACTTCGACTTCCTGCGCGGGCGCTGGCACATCCGCAACCGCTACCTGGCCAAGCGGCTCCAGGACAGCACCGAGTGGCTGGAGTTCGAGGCGACGGGTGAGCTGCACCAGACGCTGGGCGGGCTGGGGAACGTGGACACCTTCTCCACGCCGGCCGGAGCGGACGGCCTGCCGTACGAGGGGATGACGGTGCGGGTCTTCGAGCCGGAGACCCGGTTGTGGAGCATCTACTGGGCCTCCGACCGGACCGGGCGCCTGGAGCCGCCGGTGCGCGGGCGCTTCGAGGACGGCCGCGGCGAGTTCGTCGGCGAGGACGTGCTGGACGGCCGGCCGATCGTGTGCCGGTTCGTCTGGTCGGAGATCACCGGCGACTCGGCGCACTGGCAGCAGGCCTTCTCCGCGGACGGCGGGGCGACCTGGGAGACGAACTGGCACATGTTCTTCACCCGCCGATGAGAAAGCGGCCCGTGCCCCAGGGGCACGGGCCGCTTCACGGGCGAGAGTTACTTGATGATGGTGATCCGGCCACCGGCGGGCGGCGCGACCGGGGAGTTGGCGGTCAGGTAGGCCGAGAAGGCGTCCAGGTCGACCGGGCCGCTGAACAGGTCGGTGGACTCGGTGAAGACCGAGAAGCCGTCACCGCCGCCCATCAGGAAGTTGTTCGCCGCGATCTTGATGGACTGCGTCGGGGTGACGTCCTGGCCGTTGATCTTGATGTTCGACACCCGCTGGCCGACCGGCTTGGTGGTGTCGAAGGTGTAGGTCAGCGACGAGGAGACCTGCAGGATGCGGTGGGTGACGGTGCCGTTCGGCGCGACACTCCAGACCTGCTGCTCCAGCAGCCGCTTGAGCTGGTCGCCGGTGTAGGTCTTGACCTGCACGATGTTGCCGAAGGGCTGGACGGCGAAGGCCTCGCCGTAGGTGACCACACCGGGGCCCTCGCTGCCGCTCTGCTCGAAGCGCAGGGCCGTGCGGATGCCGCCCGGGTTCATGAGCGCGATCTGCGCGCCCGTGGACTGCACCGCGGCGAGCTGCGAGTCGGCGATGACGCTGCCGAGCTGGGTCTCCGGGTTGGCCTTGGCGGGCGAGGTGTTGTCGACCGAGTTGGACAGGTCCGCGGTGATCTTGCCGATCGGCTTGTTGGCGACCGGGCCGACCTTCTCCTTCCAGTAGGAGACGGCGGTGTCGATCTTGTCGTGGGGGGTGATCGACGGGCGGATCACGTGGTTGTCCGCGGTGACGGTCGAACGGATGACGTCGCGGGTGCGCTTGTCGACCTGGAAGTCGATCTGGGTGAGCACGCGGCCGAAGGAGGAGCCCTGCGTGTACAGGCGCTGCTGGCCGGCCGGGTCCGGCGTCTTGCAGATGTAGGCCTGGTGCGAGTGGCCGCTGACGACCACGTCGATCTCGGGCGCGGCGGCACTGGCGATGCGCGAGCCGGCGCCGACCACGACGGGGCAGGCGTCCGGGCTCTGGCCCTGGGTGACCTGGTCGCCCTCGTGCATGAGGATGACCTGGGCCTTCACGCCGCGTGCGGTCAGCCACCTCGAGGCCTTGTTGGCCGCGGCGACCTCTTCGGTGAACTGCAGGCCCTTGATGCCCTCGGCGGTCACGATGGTCGGGGTGGTCGCGGTGACCAGGCCGATGAAGCCGACCTTCACCCCGTTGATCGTCTTGATGTAGACCGGGGGCAGCGCGTAGTCGCCGGTCGACTCCTTCAGCACGTTCGCGGCGAGGAAGTCGAAGCTCGTCCCGTTCCACTCACCGCGCGGCGAGCACCCGTCGACCGGGTGGCAGCCGCCGTCCATGACGCGCTGCAGCTCGGTGTAGCCCTCGTCGAACTCGTGGTTGCCGGCCGCGGAGGCGCGCAGGCCGATCTGGTCGAGGATCTCGAGCGTGGGCTCGTCGTGGTAGGCGGCCGAGATCAGCGGGGAGGCGCCGATCAGGTCGCCCGCGGCGACGACCGCGGTGTTCCTGGTGCGCAGCTCCTCGATCTTGGTCGCGAGCCGGGCGACGCCGCCGGCGCCTTCCACGACGACGCCGTTCTCGTCGGTGATGCGGCCGCTGGAGCCGGTGGGGGCCTCCAGGTTGCCGTGGAGGTCGTTGATGGTGAGCAGCCGGACCGGGACGGTCCTGGTCGGCTTGGCCTTCTCGGCGGGACCGGCGGTCGCGGGGACCGTCGCGAGCGCGAACCCGCCAGCGGCCACAGCTCCGGCCACGGCGAGCCGGAGGAGGGTACGAGGCATCATGCGGGAGACGTTACGGCCCCCAGACAAGCATGAAGCGTCGCAAAGGTAACGATTCATCGGTGCTGCTTATGGCCATGTTTGCCAGTCCGCAGCCTAGAGTGCGAGCTGTGGCAGAAGACGTGAAGATCAGGGAACGACTTGATGACCGGGAAATCGCCGCAGTCCTGAGTGTCGTGGACGAGGCGACCGAGCGCGACGGGGTCCGGCCGCTCAACGAGCACGTGATGTTGCACCTGCGCTACGGCGGCGACGACCGGGCGCGCTCGCTCTTGCTCTACGACGGGGACGCCTTGGCCGGTTACGCCCACGTGGACCCGACCGACGAGGTCGAGGGCCCGAGCGGCGAACTGGTGATCCGGCCCCGTTTCCGAGGCCAGGGGTACGGCAGGCGGTTGCTGCGGGCCATGCTGGAGGAGACCGGCGGGCAGTTGCGGTTGTGGGCGCACGGCGGGCTGCCCGGCGCGCAGGCGCTGGCCACCTCGATGGGCCTGGAACGGGTCCGCTCGTTGTGGCAGATGCGCCGCTCCCTTTACGCGCCGCTCGGCGCGGTCGAGTTGCCCGACGGGGTACGGCTGCGCACCTTCGTGCCCGGTCAGGACGAGGAGGCGTGGCTGAAGGTGAACGCCGCGGCCTTCGCGCACCACCCCGAGCAGGGCGCCTGGACGTTGGAGGACCTTGCGCGGCGGGAGCAGGAGCCGTGGTTCGACCCGGCCGGGTTCTTCCTGGCCCTGCGCGGCGACCGGCTGGTCGGCTTCCACTGGACGAAGATCCACGGCTCCACCGAGCACGGCCACGAGCCGATCGGCGAGGTGTACGTGGTGGGGGTGGACCCGTCCCAGCAGGGCACCGGGCTGGGCAAGGCCCTGACCGTGGCCGGCTTGTGCCACCTTCGGTCGAGAGGCCTCGCCCAGGCGATGCTCTACGTGGACGAGGCCAACCCTTCGGCGATCCGGCTCTACACCGGGCTCGGGTTCAGCCGGTGGGACGTGGACGTCATGTACTCCACGCCCCGCTGACCGGCTGCTACCCGACCACCCGGCTGACCGGCTGCTATTCGACCATCCAGTAGAGCGGGAAGAACACCAGCGCGGCGACGAACGCGGCGGCCGGGATCGTCAGGACCCAGCCGGTCACGATGTTGCCCGCCACCCCCCAGCGCACCGCCGACAGGCGCTTCGTCGCACCCACACCCATGATCGCGCTCGTGATCGTGTGCGTGGTGGAGATCGGAGCGCCGAAGCCGATGGCCGCGCCGTACAGGACGGTGGCCGCCGCCGACTCGGCGGCGAAACCCTGCGGCGGGTCGAGGGCGATGATCCGGCGGCCCAGCGTGCGCATGATGCGCCAGCCGCCGGCGTAGGTGCCCAGCGAGATCGCCCCGGCCGCGGCCAGGATGACCCACTGCGGGATGGCGTCGTTCTCCCCGACGTACCCGCCGACGAAGAGGGCGAGGAAGATCACGCCCATCGTCTTCTGGGCGTCCTGGAGACCGTGCCCGAGCGCCATGGCGGCGGCGCTCACCGTCTGGGCATAGCGGAAACCGCGGTTGGCCTTGCCCGGCTGCGCGTTGCGGAACACCCAGTAGATGCCGATCATGATCAGCGCGGCGAGGGTGAAGCCGACCAGCGGGGAGAGGATCATCGGGATGACGACCTTCTCCAGGATGCCGACCCACAGCACCGTGCTCTCCTGACCGGGCGGCGCCGGCACCAGGGCCGAGGCCAGCGCCGAACCCACCAGGCCGCCGATCAGCGCGTGGCTGGAGGAGGACGGCAGGCCGAAGTACCAGGTGATCAGGTTCCAGGTGATCGCGCCGATCAGTCCGGCAGCCACGATGACCAGTCCGTGGTTGCCCGAGGGCGTGGTGATGATGCCCTTGCCCACGGTCTGGGCGACCTGCGTGCCGAGGTGGGCGCCGATGAAGTTCATCGCCGCCGCCATGAACAACGCGGCCCTGGGAGTCAGCGCCCGGGTCGAGACCGAGGTCGCGATGGCGTTGGCCGCATCGTGGAAGCCGTTGGTGTAGTCGAACACCAACGCCACGATGACCACGCCGATGACGAGGGCGAGCGTGAGAGACACTTAGCTTTCCTTGACCGCGATCGACTCGATCGTGTTGGCCACGTGCTCGAAGGCGTCGGCGGCCTCCTCCAGCCGGTCGATGACCTCCTTCATCTTCATGACGGTGAGCGCGTCGTACTCACCGCTGAAGAGCTTGGCCAGCAACCGCCGGTAGACCTGGTCGCCCTGGTTCTCCAGGCGGTTGACCTCGATCCAGTACTCGTTCAGGTTCTTCATCGAGCGCAGCCGGGGCATGGCCTCGGCGGTCAGCTCGGCGGCCCGCTCCAGCACCTCGACCTGGCGGACGACGTCCTTCGGCAGGTGCTCGATCTGGTACAGGACGATGAGGTCGGAGGCCTCTTCCATGAAGTCCATGACGTCGTCGAGGTTGCTCGCGAGGCGGTAGATGTCCTCGCGGTCGAACGGCGTGATGAAGCTCTCGTTCAGCCGGTTCATGATCGCGTGAGTGCGCTCATCACCGGCGTGTTCGCAGGCGCGCATCTTCTCGGCCAGGGCTTCCCTGTCCGAGCCGTCGCTGATGATCTCCACCAGCAACCTCGATGCGGTGACCAGGTTGTTCGCCGAGTCGGCGAACAGGTCGTAGTAGCTGTCCTCACGGGGCGTGAGACGCAGGCGCACGTCGATCTCCAGATGTGCGGGGATGGTCCGCAGAGAAGGGTACGGGTAGCCCGCGCAAACGCGAACTTCACCCACTCTTCTACCCCTGGCTACCCTCTGTGTGGTTTCTGAACACGCTCTTTAGCCGAGCCTTTAGGGGTTTCGGCCCGCCCAAGGCACCCACTCCCGTCAGCCGCTTTGCCTGTTGTTCACCTGTTGTTCATCTTCTGGACGGCAAGAATTCAGATAACGGTCCGGTGGAAGTTCAGATACGACCGGCTCGGGGTGGGTCCCCGCTGGCCCTGGTACCGCGAGCCGTACAGTGACGATCCGTAAGGGTGCTCCGCCGGCGAGCTCAGCCGGAACAAGCAGAGCTGCCCGATCTTCATCCCCGGCCACAGCTTGATCGGCAGCGTCGCCACGTTCGACAACTCCAGCGTCACGTGCCCCGAGAACCCCGGGTCGATGAACCCCGCCGTGCTGTGCGTCAGCAGCCCCAGCCGGCCGAGGCTCGACTTGCCCTCCAGCCGCGACGCCAGATCGTCCGGCAGCGTCACCACCTCGTAGGTGCTCGCCAGCACGAACTCCCCCGGATGCAGGATGAACGGCTCATCCCCCTCCGGCTCGACCAGCCGGGTCAGATCCGGCTGCTCCGTCGCCGGATCGATGTGCGGGTAGCGGTGGTTTTCGAAGACGCGGAAGAACCTGTCCAGGCGCACGTCCACACTGGACGGCTGCACCATCGTCTTGTCGAACGGATCGACCACCAGACGTCCGGCATCGATCTCGGCGAGGATGTCACGATCGGATAGCAACACGGTGAGCAACTTACCGTGTGGGAGTTGTTGGCTTGGCGCGGTGGCGCTGGAATCCGCTAGAGTGGGGGCGCGGCTCCGGCCATGCGGGTGTAGTTCAATGGCAGAACATCAGCTTCCCAAGCTGACAGCGCGGGTTCGATTCCCGTCACCCGCTCTCATTGCGAAAAGCCAGGTCAGGGATGATTCCCGACCTGGCTTTTGATCTTTCTGAGGGCCTTGATGATCTTCTGTGCCCGTTACGTGCCCGATCCGTCTCGATCTTGCTTCTTGATGGCCTCCTCCGCGAGCTTCCCGAGAGCGTCCGCGATGGCCCGGTCGCGCTCCATCGCGGTGTGTTGGTAGATCAACGCGGCTCGTGTGGTCGAGTGGCCCATGCGGGTCATCAGGTCGCGGAGGCTTGCGCCGGAGCGGGCCGCGAGGTCGTTTCCGGTGTGACGAAGGTCATGGAAGTGGAAGCCTTGGAGCTTGGCCTTCTTCAGGGCCGCGGCCCAGACGCGGGTGAAGTTGGCGCGGCGGAGCTTGGCACCCTTGGGGCCGACGAAGACGTGTCCCACGTCGCCCTTCTCGGCGTAGGTCTCCATGTGGGCCTTGAGGTCCGGGAGCAGCATGGCCGGGATGGACACGAGGCGCTTGCCGGCCTCTGACTTGGGCGAGCCGATGGTCACCGAGCCGTCCTTGAGTTCGGTCGTGGTGCCGACCACGCGGATCGTGCCCGCTTCCGCGTCGACGTTCCGGCGCTGGAGTGCGGCCAGTTCACCCCAGCGGAGGCTTGCGAAGGTGGCCAAGAGGATCAGCATCCGGAACCGCGGTTCGATCGCGTCGGCGAGGGCGTAGACCTGTTTGATCGTGAGCACAGGACGCTCCGGTGAGTCCTCCTTGCCCGCGCCCCGGATGTTGCAGGGGTTCGCCTTGATCAGGCCGTCGCTGACGGCGGTGTTGAAGATGGACTTCAGGAGCCGGTACGCCTTGGCCACGGTGACCGGCCCCACGCCATCGTCGAGGCGCTGCTTGCGCCACTTGCGGATGTGCGGCTCCTTGATCTCCGCGATCGTGCGGCTGCCGAAAGTCGGAATGAGATGGATACGGAGCAGGCCCTCGTACAACTGCACCGCCTTGGGGCGCAGACCGGGGCGCTCATCGACCCACGCAGTGCCGTACTCCTTGAAGGAGACCTTCCCGAGGTCCGGGTTGATCTACTCGGACTCGTGGATCTCCGTCTCCTTCTTGCTCAGCCAGATCTCGGCTTCCTTCTTGGTCGCGAAGGTATGCGGCGCGGCCCGGTCGATGCCGTCAGGCCCCGGATATCTGGCTTGGTAGCGGCCCGAGGGGAGTCTCCGCACACGGCCGAAACGACGCTTGCTCATGCTGCCCTCCTGGGGCGGGTCGTGATCGGGTGGACGAGGCCTGCCGCGATGAAGTCATTGAGCGCGGCTTCGGGGATGCGAACCTTGCGCCCCAGGCGGACGAAGGTGATCCGGCGTTCTTCGAGGAGGCGGCGAGGAAATCGCTCGGTAGTGCCGAGCCGTTCGGCCACTTCGGCGACCGTCAGGAGGCGGTCCGCGGCCGGCCTGGATCGATTGCTCATGCCGCCCTCCCGCCCGGTAACGGCGCTTCGGTTGCCGAACGAAGCTGGTCGAGGTGTGCGCGCCAGCGTTGGCGGTCTTTGACGGATCTCAGTAGGCGCACTGCCAGGGGTGGCACGTTGTCGTCGCCCGACGGGACGGGTCGCCAGACATAGCGGTGCGGGTCGACGGGTTCGGCGGGGTTGCCGAGGGCCTGGAGGACCCACGTGCGGCGGTCCTGCTTGTGTTCGGCGAGGGTCTTGTTGGACCACTTGCGGGAGACCAGGACGCGGCGGCCGGCGTAGCCGAGGTGCTCAGGCTTGTGGGCCTTGCCGTGGCAGCGGCCGGGGGCCTGGCCGGGCTTGGCGTGTTTGGGCTGGACACCGTAGCGGAGCCAGTTCGAGCAGGTCGGTGCGCAAGGCTCGTAGCGGAGGGCTTCGGCCAGGCGGGCGGCGTGGTCGTGGTGGGGGTCGGCGGTCTGGCCGAGGGATTTGGTCAGGTACTTGGACAGGTAGCGGATGCACTGGTCGGCGTCTTTCGTGCCGGCGAGGACGCCCTTGACGTCGGCCTGGGTGCCGAAGCGGATGACGTGGGACGGTTCGTCGAGCTGGTCGAGGGCTTCGTCCCAGGTGGGGAGGTACTCGCCGGTTGACGGGTTGAGGTAGCCGTCGCCCGCCCAGACGGGCTGGTAGTCGATGGGGTCGCCGGTCTGGGGCCACCAGACCTGGTGGTAGGTGGCGGCGATGATCTGTTTGATCTCGGCGCGCGGGAGGGTGCCGCGGATGGCCATGTGCAGGTGCGGGGCCAGGCGCTTCTGCGGCTCCACGGTGGCGAAGTACTGGACGTCGTAGCCGGCGACGCGGCGGAGGTTCTGGATGAAGCGGTCGATCAGCTTGGAGAAGTGGAGTGCGTCTCGGGCGGCGCGGCGGTAGTCGTAGACGTCCGGGTCGACAGGGCGGCCGTCCCGGACCTTGCCGTAGGAGGGGAGGGTGAGGGTGACGAAGAGGGACGGGCGGTAGCCGTTGTAGGTGCGGCCGAGGGTGGTCGCAGATCTTGTACGGCGGGTCAGGTCGGGGGCGTCCTGGCGACGCCGGGTGGAGCGGGTTCGCCTGGTGGTCGTCCTGGCGAGGACGTTGCCGCGGATGCCGGCGGAGTTGACCTCCTCGTCGAGGGCTTCGATGGCGGCTTGCCAGTCGGAGCGCTCCGGTTCGGGGGCTGTCTCCAGGCGGGCTTGGAGGTCGGCGCGGAACTCGATCAGCCATCGTTGTTCGTCGGTGGTCTCGCGGGGCGCGGTCGCCGGTTCCTCGTCGAGGTGTCAGCCTTCGCGGCACTGGGCGATGCGGAGGTGGCGGTTGCGGGTGGCGCAGGGTTCGCACTTGGCGTCGAGGGTGCTTCCGCACGGGACGTCGATGAGGTCGGTCCGGCCGGTGGTCGTGTCCAGGCGCTTCATCGGGACGGGGCGGACGCAGACGCCGTAGCGCCTGGCTACCTCTTCGAGGACTTCGCGGGCTTGCGGCATGGCCTGCCGTACGGCACGGGGTTGGGTCATGCGGCCTGCCGTAACTCGGCGACCATGGCGTGAATGTCGGCGTCGCTGACGTACGCCGCGCGGACGCGGATGGGATCGGGCGAGGCTTCGAGGCGGACGTAGCCGACGCCGGCGCCGACGTACGGGACGGGTGAGATGTGGTCGGCCAGGGCGCCACGATCGCGGGCTCCGTCGCCGAGGACCATGTCGACCTGCTCGGACTCGTCGAGGCGCAGGGCGATCTTGTCGGGGAAGAGGTTGCGGATGTTCATGACTTCCTTGCGTGGGTCTTGGAGGGCGGCCATGACGCCGACGCCGACGGCACGGCCCTGGGTGGTGAGGGTGGCGAGCGCGGCGGAGATGCGGCGCTTGAGGTCCCGGTCGGCCTGGTAGGCGGTCAGGAAGGCGATCTCGTCGACGACGACCAGGACGAAGGGGTCGTCGACGGTGGCGATGTGGGTGCGGCTGTGGCCGGCGAAGCGGGCGGCGCGGGCCTGCATGACCTTGACCGCGTCGTCGAGCAGGTCGGCGCAGTCGGCCGGGTCAGCGGCGTAGCGCGGGCCGAAGAGCGGCCTGCCGTACGACAGCTCCATGAGCTTCGGGTCTAGCGCCCAGATCTCGGCCAGACCGGCGTGTACGGCAGGCAGCAGGCCTCGAATCGCGGACCAGAGAACGGAGCCCTTGCCGGCTCCGGTGGCGCCCGCGATGAGGACGTGGGTGCCGTGGAGGTCGAGGGTCCAGGGGTGGCCGTCCTCCCGGATGCCGATGTCGATCGGGCCGACTGTGGGGATAGGCGGGAGGGCGCGGGCCGGGATGGGGGTGGCGAGCGGGTCGGTACGCGAGAAGGTGAGTAAGAGGCGGTCGCCGCGTTGGTGGGTGATGCGGCAGGTGGGTGCTCCGAAGCCCTGGGCGAGGTTGTCGGCGCGGTCGGACCAGTCGCGGGCGGTCTGGCCCTTGAGCATGCGGACGGTCACCAGGTCGGCCCAGTCGTCGCAGCGGACGCGCAGGAGCCGGGGCTGGTAGTCGCGACCGTGGATGCGGCGGGCAAGGCCGGAGACGTCCATGACCGCGTTCCAGTGGCGGCGGTAGTTGGCCATGAGGCGCCACCAGGCCAGCAGACGGCGGCCGAGCAACCGGTTGAAGCCGGCCGGGTCGAGAATCGCCCAGGCGGTGAGCCCGGTCAGCGCCGGGGCGGTCAGGAGGAGCGTGGTGCGCCAGCCGTACTGCACGCAGAGGAAGCCCAGGGCGAGCGGGAGCAGGCAGGCGATCGGGTGGCGGTAGAGGGTGCGGATCAGGGCGATCAGCGTCCGCCACGCCCAGATGACGAGCGTGACGGCGGCCGGGGTCCTGATGATCGCGGGGCGGAAGACGACGGCGGTTTCGGGGGTGGTGGAGACGAGGTTTCTGGTCTCGTCGCCGGGGAGCTTGCGGAACATGGGCACCTCTTGTGACGAGTGGGTCGGTCAGGCGGCCTTCTCGGCCTTGAGCAGGCGTTCGCAGTCGGCCAGGTAGCGCACCGCGGCCTCGTGGAGTAGTCGGGCGGCGGCGACGTCGGCCTCGGTGACCGGACCGGCGCCGGTGGTGGAGATGGCGACCGTGGCTTCGCGGTTGGTGATCATCAGGCAAGGACGCGTTCCGGTCAGGACGTCTGCCAGGCACATCAGGTCGTTGTCGTAGAAGGAGATCGACAGGGCCGGCGGCCGGCCGGAGGTTGCCGAAAGGGTGGCGTAGGTGTACGGGGCCTTTCTCGTGCTCACGCGGCGCTCTCCTTGCGGGTGGCAGAGAGGTGGCGTTCGAGCGCCAGGACGTACAGCGCCGCCTGCCGGGCGAGCTGGCGGGCGAAGCAGAGGTCGGCCGTGGTGATCACCGAGTCGGTCGTGATCAGGACGGAGACGGCTCCGAAGTCGAGCCCGAGGACCGGCGGGTGCAGAGCGTACGGGTGGGACAGGGTGCGCGCCGACCGGCCGGTGACGAAGCGGAGGGCGTTGGTGCGCGGCGTACGGCGGCGCGACATCAAGCGGTGTCCTTTCCTGCACGGGGTGGGCGGATCTCGCGGGCTTTGATCGAGTACGCCAGGCGACCGGAGGCGTTGACGTACGGAGTGACGGTCACGCCGTCGAACTCGACCGGGGTGAACGGCAGTCCGGGCATCGGCGCGGGCGCGGCCGGCTGGGTCGGGGCGATGAGCTTGACCGCGACGGTCTTCTGCGCGGCCTTGAGGCTCGGGTCCCCGTCCATGACAGGGATCTGCCAGACCGGTTCGCCGGTCTGCTTGTCGCGGGACTGGACGAAGCGATCGGGGGTGGAGGCGTCGAAGTCCTTGACGGGCTCGATGTCGCCGACGGCGTAGCAGCCGTGCGGGAAGAGCTGGTGGAAGTGGACGGGGATGGGGCCTTGGAGTGCCATGATCGATCCTTGTCTTCTCGATAACTCGTATTGTCGAGTTGCTAGGAAGGTAACCCGCGATTCGCTTGCTTGACAAGTCGAGTTGCTGTGACTCAGATCACACTACAGAGCGTAGGCGTCTTCCAGCTCGTGGAGGCTGCCGGGCATGACGAGATCGACGATCACTGCGGGGCGGCCGGCGGAGTCGGAGACCTTGGCGACGATGTTCAGCACGGGCGCCGAGGGCTTGAGGCCGAGGAGGCGGACCTCCTCGCGGCGGGGGTGGCGGGCGGTCATACGCTCGACCACGTGCGTCAGCCTGACGCCTCTCGCCTCCAGCGCGCGACGGACGCCGGTCGACAACGGGGCGGGGGCGGTCAGGCTGCTGTCGTCGGCGAGGTCGGCCGGAAGCCAGAGCGTCACCAACTCACTTGGCCGGCCGTCGGCGGTGAAGAGCAGCCGGCGCATGAGGGCCTCAACCTTCTCCGGAAGGTCGAGCAGGTCGGCCACCACTGCCGGCGCCTCGTGAAGGGTGGCTTCGACCACCGTGCACGGTTCGTCGGCTTCGATGCGGTCGAGGACAGCACGGCTTGGACGGCTCACCTCCTCCGCCGAGGGCGGGACGGCTTTCACGAACGAGCCCTTGCCGTGCTCGCGTTCGATGATGCCGCGGAGCTGCAACACCTGGAGGGCACGGACGACCGTGGGCCGGGAGACGCTGAACTCCCTGACCAACTGGGTCTCGGACGGGAGCAGCGAGCCGGGCGGGAAGGTGCCGTCGTCGATCTTCCGCCTGATCGCCTGGACGATCTGGGCGTACTTCGGGGGCGCGTACTCGTCAGACGACATCGTTCCTCTTAACAACTCGACTTGTCGTTAAGACTAGCCGCGGGTTGGTCGTCTGTCTCCCTTGGAGTGCGGGAGGGGTACGGCAGCGCGGGATGCGGGCTCTCTCCTGCACACCCGGAAGGCTGGAGAATCACCGCGCTGCCGTACTCCTAAGGGTGAAGTGGCGTGCTCTCGCGCACCTGCGCCTGCGCGGACGTCACCACCACTTCACCCCGACTGTGGGGGGCGAGGTAGCGGGCAATTACGGCCCGACCGTCCTCGGTATTCATTGCCTGCTCTATCGAGCCGAAATATGAATCGATGCAGGCGCGGATGTGTTGTTCGCTGGCCGGCGGGTGCAGACAGAACAGAATGGGCACCGAGTACATCCGCTCTAATCCCTTCTCGGCTGAGCGTCCGAAATCCGGCGAGCGGTCGTCACCACGTCGTCAGCGGGAGAGAACGCGAAGACCAGGCGAGGCTCGCCGAGCGCCGTCATGGAGCGCCAGCGGAACCAGCACCCGTTCGTCCAGACGAGAAGTTCCTCCCGAAGGGACAGGACGGCGAGCCCATATCCGGTGTGCACGCTGGCCGGCAGCCCACGTCGTCCCAACTCCGCCCTGAGCTGCTCTGCGGCATCGGCCGCGGACCGGGCCATCAGCGGTCTCCCAGCGCACGACCGGTGCCGCGACAGTGGAGGCAGGGCGCCTTCACCCGTCCGCCCTGCGGGGGCGCATCGGCGATGAGGCCGCGCCGGGAACTCACGTATTTCCACGACCGGCCCTGACAGTGCTCGCAACCATCAGCCATGAGGAGAGAATCGCGCCGGGTGTTGTCCCGTCTCGACGGCTTGTGCGTGCCGCCTTCTTGCGGATTGTTCCGCCTTGTTTCGTCCCTGTGCCGTCTTGGTGTTTACTCTGGAAACGATGGCTGGACAGGCGCAGTTAACGACGGGCGAGCAGCCGCTTTTGTTGAAGGTGCTACTGCGGCAGCAGCATTGGCAGACGTACAACACCTTCTGCAAGGAGTACGACAAGGCGGCGCAGAAGGTCGACGCGTCCTTGGTCGGGCGACCACCCAGCCGGACGCAGCTCCATCGGTGGCTGTCGGGGGAACTCAAGGGCCTGCCGTACGGGGATCACTGCCGTGTGCTTGAGGCGATGTTCCCTGGCCGGAGCACCGAGGAACTGTTCTCCCCGGTCCGGGCCGAGCCGGCGGCCGCAGCCCCGGTTCCCGCTCCCACTGCCGGCGTCGGGCAACTCGCTGACGTGACAGCGGTGTTCAGCAGCCGATCCGCCTTCGCTGCGACCTACCCGCCCTCGAAGCTGTTCGACGACGCCTCGGAGATCCAGGCCGCGGGACTCTCGCTCAACCTGATCTGCCAGAGCTACCCCGACCACCAGCTCAAGCGGCTGCTGGAAGGCGGGACACGCATCCAGTGCCTCTTCCTCGATCCCAACGGTCTCGCGATCAAGGCTCGTGAGGCGGAGGAAGGCTACACCGACTCCACCCTCACCGCCCTGACCGCGCTCAACATCAACTTGCTGACCCGGCTCCGCGGGCAACTCACTCCGGACGCGTCCAAGCGTCTGGAGATCGCGGTCTACGACGAGACGATCCGGTTCAACATCCTCATCGTGGATCGCACGACCTGTGTCGTTCAGCCGTACCTCCCCCAGGCCCGAGGCGTGGACTCGCCCACCTTCGTCATCGACGACAACACCGCGTCCACCGGCCTCTTCCCCGTCTTCGACCAGGTCTTCACGTCACTATGGGAGCGGAGCCGACCGGCATGACCACCGACACCAAAGCACTTCTGCCGATCGCGCAACGCGCCGTGGCCATCGCCCACGAGCTGGTGTGCACACGGGTTCCTCAGACGATCTCGTTCAAGGGACACCGGGACATGGTCACCGAGGTGGACCTTGCGGTCGAGCACGCGGTACGCGACTTCCTCGCCAAGGAGACCCCCGAAATTGGCTTCCTCGGCGAAGAGGAAGGCCCCGTCATCCGTGAGGGCAGCGGCCTGATGTGGGCGCTCGACCCCATCGACGGCACCGCCAACTTCATGCACGGCATCCCACTGTGCGGCATCTCCCTCGGCCTGGTCGACGGCGACCGCTCCATCCTCGGCGTGATCGACCTCCCCTTCCTCGACATGCTCTACGCGGCCGTCGACGGCGACGGCGCCACCTGCAACGGCCATCCCATCGAGGCCAGCAAGACCACCGACCTGGACGCCGCCATCGTCGCCATCGGCGACTACGCCGTCGGGATCGACGCCGAGGAGAAGAACCGCGTCCGCATCCCACTGAACCACCAGCTCGCCGCCCGCGTCCAACGCGTACGCATGTACGGCTCAGCAGCCGTGGACCTGGCCTGGGTCGCCGAAGGCAAGACCGACGCCTGCATCATGCTCTCCAACAACCCCTGGGACACCGCTGCAGGCGTGACCATCGCCCGCGAAGCCGGCGCCCTCGTCACCGACGCTTCCGGACGATCCCACACCATGCGGTCAGGAGCCACGATCGCCGCAGCACCCGCAGTCCTTGCCCAAGTCATCGCCGTACTCAACGAAGCAGGCGCCTAGCACTGCCGAATTGTTCTTGTAGAGATCAAGGGCGGCGCTGCGCGCCACCACGCGGTCCGAGCTTGCGGCCCGCACACTGCGCGTGCGGCCTGGGGGCCGTTCTCGCGCACGGTCCGCCACTCGGGCCGCGACCTACTGGAAGGCTGCCAAGATATCCATGGTCGAGTCGTCACGCTTGCTGGCCATGAGGTAAACGACTTCGCCCTCCCAATCGGTGGACACGCCGTCGAGGCCATCAACGCAGATGACGCACTGCTCATCGTGCGGCTCGTCGATCCGGCTCCACCCCTTGACTAGGAACTTCTGGAAGATCTGTTCACTATCCATCCGTACACTCGCCGTGAATGAGATAAAGCCACCGGACCCAGAGTCGCAGTCATTCCCCTCTTCGAGAGTGACGGCAACAGCCTCGGGGAGAAGCCCCGACACGATCTCCTTGAGATCTCTGATGTCCGCGTTGGCCGCTGCCTCGCATCCGGGCCGACAACCAGTCATCAACACGGATAAGACGAGTCCTGCCGCGAGAGCAGCACCAGTCCTTTCAAGCCTGTCCATCGGCTGACCTACTCCTTAAGGTTTCCGGCTAGCGGGGCAGCGGTACAGGCACTACGCCTCCGGCGGGGGTACTCCGGCTCCGGGATGATCGCCGTGCTGAGTCTGGGGTCCGTAGAGGGCTGAGGTGGAAGCCTGATCATGCCGTCCGCCATCGTCCCGGGACAAGCCGAGCAGCCCAGGGCCATGGGGCCAAGGTCGTTCTTCCAACGGGGGAGCTCCACCTTGACCCCATGGCCTTGGCCCGCTTGCCGTACGGGTGGACGAGGCAGACGGGAAGATCAGGCGTCGGTGGACTGGTGCGGGAGATATCGCTGCCATAACCTTGTCCAGACTTGATCACTGAAGGGTTCGATGTGCGCATATTTATCGTGGCCATCGTCGCGATCTCGCTCTTGGGCGGTTGCGCAGTTTCGATCCGTGACCACCATGGTTCGGGTTCCGAATCGATGTCTCGCGGCCTGATTGACCCACCCGCAGTCACTCGTGCCCTCACAGATCTTGCGCGAGGAGTCAAAGGAAAGGTGCTCCTTCATCACGTCGATAGGGAGGGGCAGAACACCGCCTGGAGCACGAAGCTCAAGATGGGGACGTCGTTTCTCCTCTCCGTCGACTGCGTAGAAGCAAGTGGGGCGATGACTGTCCTCATTGATCAGTCTCGATTGCCTCACCAATGCTCTGGCGGGCCCAACAGCATTCGGATCAGTACGGTCCCTGACAAGCCGGCTGTCCGAAGCATCCAGGTGGAGGTGCCCAAGGGGGCCAAGTGGGCCATTCTCATTTCGAAGCCACCCCAGAGCTAGCAGCAACCTCTTCGAGAGAGGTCGTCCGTTGACGGCAGCGGTCCCAAACAACAGCACCCACACTCGACTGTCGAGTGGGATGGGAGCGGTACTACACGGTGAATGATCGTGCTGATTAGGAAGCGGTCCGAGCTCGGCCGTCGTGCCCGTTGCGTGCCCGTTAGAAGAGTGATCAAAGGGGACTCGCGGGGAATCACGGGTAGCCGAAGCGCTCCCCCGCAGGTCAACGTTTTCCCAGCTCAGCGGCCAAGATCGTTAGCGGCTTCCCAAGCTGACAGCGCGGGTTCGATTCCCGTCACCCGCTCTCATGTTGAAAGCCCAGCTCAGGGTGATGGTCCTGAGACTGGGCTTTCGTTGTTCCTGGGGTCGGATGATCTTCCGTGCAATTAGCGTGCAATTAGGGCCGCAGGCGGGTCTTCCTCGTCGGGGCCGGTGATGTGGCGGTCGATCGCGTCCGTGATCACCTGGTCCACCCCGCGAACGGCATGCTGATAGATCATCGCGGCGCGGATGTTGTCGTGCCCCATCCGGCCCATAAGGTCCTTTAGGCCCACTCCCGAAGCGGCGGCGAACATGTTGCCGGTGTGACATAGATCATGGAAGTGGAGATTCGGGACGCCGATGGCCCGGACGGCTTCCGGCCAGGCGGACGCTCGGTCGAACCCACTTCGCCGCATCGGGCCGCCCTGGCTGCTGGGAAGACGAGGGCGTTGGGGTCGTCCCCGACCGTTGGTCCCGAGATCCACAGAAAGGGTAAGGAGCTTCGCGCACCGGCCCACCCCTTCGACTCCCGGATCTTCGCCCGTGAGGTCCGTACAAGGGGCCCCCTTCCATCCAGTATCCGCAGGTAAGAGGCGTCAGACATACGGATAGGGTGACGCAGTGCTAAATCACATTGAGACCGAGCGGTTGCTGCTGCGCCGCATCACCGCAGACGACGTTGACCATCTGGTGGAGCTGGACAGTGATCCCGAGGTCATGCGCCATCTGAGCGGAGGTGTGCCGACATCACGAGAAAAGATCGTCGGCGAGGTCCTCCCCCGCATCTTGAGCTACACCGGCGACCAAGGGTTCTTCGCCGCGATCGAGAAATCGACCGGGGACTTCCTAGGCTGGTTTCTCCTGCGTGCCAAGCATGGCGAGCCCGAGGACGAACCGGAGCTGGGTTACCGGTTGCGCAAGATCGCTTGGGGGAAGGGCTATGCCACCGAAGGATCGGTTGCGCTGATCACGAAGGCTTTCACCGAGCTGGGAGCCCGTCGCGTGTACGCGGAGACCCTGGCAGCCAACATCGGATCGCGCCGGGTGATGGAGAAGGCAGGGCTCCAGTACGTGCGCACGTTCCACATCGACCAACCCGAGATTCCCCGCTCACAGCAGGAAGTAGTGGAGTACGAACTGCTCAGAGACACCTGGGAGGCGACGCCTCCGGCGGGGGCACTCCGGCTCCGAGATGCTCGCCGAGCCTGACCGAGGGGGCCGGTCAACGGCTGAGGTGGAAGCCTGATCACCCCGTCCGCCATCATCCCGAGACAAGGCGAGCGGAACGGAGCCACGGCGCCACGGTCTTTCGTCCGGTGGGCACTCCACCTTATCCCCATGATCCCGGGTGTCAGCCTTGAGCCGGAACGACATCATCAGCGCCGGCCGGTCATCGAACCGTCGTTGTTTGATGACCGCATCCGGCAGGGAGTACACGGTGGCTTAGGTGGAAGCGTGGTCGCTCCGCTTTCCATCGCCTCGAGCAAAGCCAAGCGGGACCCGGGCTGTGGCCCGCTTCCCTTCAGGGGTGGCTGACCACAGATCGGACAGGCGCGGACAGACGGCAGTATGCGCGTCGCCGGGCCACGTTTATGACCCTTGGCTGAGAGAGTCCACGGGGCGCTCCGGGCATTCCAGGCAGACGAACAGGTAGAGCGATCCAGCGTCCTGGATCATGAGACCCGTGGGCTCCTGTAGCTCCAGCGGAGCGTGTGGAGCAAGCAGAGAACGCTCCTCGATGGGAGCCCAGCGCTTCCCGCTTTCAATGTCGAACTCCTGAGTAGCAATCGTCAGCAGATGCGCCATCTCATGACCTTCACCGCATTCGACGTGCGCAGGATCTTGGATCCAGGACACCCAACCCCCGACCTTGCTGCCTGGAGCGCTCGAGAGGTGCGAGAAGTAGCTCCAGCCGTCAGAGTTGGGAGATTCGTCCTCCCAGGCCCAGATCCGCTTTGCGAGGTCAGCGGGGAGTTCCCAGCCCGCGGGGTACTCCTGCACACGCTCCGGCGATAGCACGCAAGCCGTAGGGAGGTAGGAGGCGTCGCTGTCTGAATCCGGCGCGGGGGCATCGACGAGAGGATTACCGACCGTTTCCGCCCTCCGCCAGCGCACGATCGGGTGCGGCTGGAAGTACGGCTCATGATCGAGCGGGCACCACAGAACTTGAAGGGCGTCGGCGTCACCCGGGAAGGGCAGCTCGGGAACATCTCGAGCGAAGAGCTGCATGACGGAAACGAGCGGAAGCGGGTCCCATCCTTCTGAAGGGTCATGAGTCTGGGGGACGGGGCAGACAGGCCACGGTTCAGCCGCAGGCCACAACAACGGCCCTCCGATCGAGCTGTCCATGATAGCAGGCTTTCCTCGACGCGGATGCAGACGAACTGCAGTCCTGCGTTGCCCTGCCAGCTCAGGAAAGAAAGCCGCTACGTCGAACGGTTCCGAGGGAGTCGTCAACCCCATGCTCACCACTCCGATCACAACGGAGAACGTCGTAACGGCACACCGTAGAGCAGACCACCGACAGAATGAAGCCTTGCTCCACATTGAGATCGTCGCGCCATCAGCCGGAGTTATGAGAGGTCAACCGCCGTCACTCACGACCGGCCTCCGTCGCAGGCCGACGCCTCTACGAGCCAAGATCCATTCATCCCCGGCGCTGGCGGCGCGGGTTGTTTCCACGGCCCACCCGCTCACTGCTTGGGGTGTGCATACTCCCGTCCTTCGCACTTGCTCGGATCGTTGGACGCTTGGGTCAGGGCCGCCGTGGAAGAAGGCCATCGTCATCCTTGGGTCGTCCTCGCTGACCATCTAGCCCCTTGGATCGCTCATACGCACCGCTCGATCCGCCGCGACGTCGAAACCCAGATCAGGCCTCCCGCAGCCCTCCGGCGTCATCAACACCGACTTCCCAAGGGCGCGCCCGATTGCCTTGAGGAACGCCACCAGGATGTCCAGACGCTCCTGACCCTGCAACTCCCGCAGATCAACGTCGAAATCGATGGAGACTGCTCGATAAACCCTGAAGATTGCCAGCACGTCGGGAACGGGCCAAACTCTCAGTTCCGACGCTTTGCCCTCGGCCGCAGCCGCCACCATTTCGGCAGCCGCGGGAAGCCTTTTCGGTTTACCGCTGAGCGAGTATGCATGCCGCCAGCCTCGAGTCCGAACGAGGTCAATCAGCGTCTGCCAGTCGTCCACAGTCGTTCTCTCGATGACCACGTCCGGCAAGGCGCCGTTCGTCTTGAGATCAAACAGGGACTTCACGTCTTCCCAACGCAGGTCAGGCATGAGGTTCATCATCACCTATTACATGCCTCCGACGGGATACTCCAAATGCCGGGTCATCGCCGAGCTGGGTGAGAGGCCCGCAGGTGGTCGAGGGAGCTTGACCATCGTGCCATCGTCGCCCTGGGTTAAGCCGAGTCGGACAGGTCCCGGCAGCTTCGGGCGGGACGATCAGGCAGGAAGGCGCGCGTGGTCGCACTTCAGCGCTCCAGGTAGGAGCCATCGGGGCGCATGATTTCGTGTCTGCTGAGTGGGCGAATGGCCGACCAGCCACCATCGTCGACCTCTACAGCGAGGCGGAGAGTGCCGTCTCCATGGGGGAGGATGTGGGACCTCACATTGTACGTTCGGCCGTCCTCGGCCATTTCCTGCCGGAGCTCGGATTGGCCATCGGCCTCCATCGCAGCGAGCTCCGCGTAGGTGGCTCGTCGCATCCAGTCAGCCATATGCTCGTTCGCGATTCGGGTCGCGATCTCCTTATCGAGCCCCACGTCCAACCCCTGATCGTCGCGCGCGATTCAATCCAATGATGAACATTCGTTGTGGCAGCTCGTGGCCGGCTGAGAATTCCGCTGAGCAGCCACCCCAGACGCACGCCCATGGCGTTCTCGATCCATCAATCGAACCAGACCACCAACCGGACGCCGTCGGGCCCGAAACGCTCCGCCAAGGCGAGTCCTCAAGGGGCGGTCTGCGGTTCTTGCTGTCTGGTCGCCATGACCAGCTCCTCATTTGGTGGAGCTCTGATCGCCGAGCGAGGGATCCTGCGCCTGGAGTCCCACGCTTGCTGGGAAGCGGGATATGGCACCTGAACCGGGTGTGGCACGGACCTGCGTCCGGCTCATAGAGCAGGACGGCAGGCGGCTGGACGTGGCGAAGGACCGGATCAGCCTCGAAGGGCCGACCAGTTACGCAGGCCCATGCCTGGAACGGGGCGCATGCCGAGCTTCTCGTAGTACGGCTGGAGCTGCGGGTCGCACAGGAGGTCGACCGAATAGAAGCTCTCGGCGGCCTTCAGTGCCCGGTTCACCAGCTCGCGGCCAATGCCCTGGCCCTGGTGTTCCGGGAGGACCTCGAGCCAGGGGATGAAGGCCGTCAGCACGCCGTCGCTGATCATGTTGATGAAGCCGACGGCGCGGCCGTCGCCCTCCATGGCTACGACGGCGTAGTAGCTTCCCCGCAATACGGCGAGGTGCTGCTCCGGCGAGGGTGGTGCGGGCCAGCCGACGAAGAAGCCGCGCAACTGGCTGGCTTCGAGGGTGCTCATGTCGTCCGTGTAGCTGATCATTTCTTGCCGTTCTCCCGGTCTGCGGATCTAGCGAGCGAAGGTATCAAGTGGCCATGGGAGCCGTTGCTGGGCTGAAAGGGGTCGGGGGCATGGGTGCCTGGATCTATGTGCGCGGGTGGCTGGAGTTCTACGGGCAGCGGGCCGCGGCTGAGCGCATCATTCGGCGGGGGGAAACCAAGGGGTGGGCTTTTCCTGAAGGTGGGTGGCTGGACGCAGTTTGTTATGCCCGCGGCGTTCGGGATGCCGGTGAGGTCCTCGGTCCGCTGCGGGAGATCGCGGCGTTGCCGGCCGTGGATGCGGACGGGGATCGGGTGTGTGGCCTGTTCTTCGCGTTTCACGAGGCGGGCGGGCAGGAGGAGTGGCAGGTGCGGGACGGTGAGGTCTTCGTCACGCCTGCTTCGTCTCGCTACGACTATCTGTGGAAGTAGCGCTTGCCGTACCTGGAAGGAAACGGGCGGCTACCACGGCTAGCAGGGTGAGGCCCAGGGCGGCCGGCCAGGTGGTTGCGACGGGGTGGCCGGTGAGGGTGGCTACTGCGAAGAGGGCCCAGTTCACGCTGTTGTGGCCGAGGATCGCGAGGAGCAGGCTGCCGCCGGAGCCGTTGGTGAGCCACGACAGCACCACGGACAGGGAGACGGTGAGCACCAGGTAGGCGAGGAGTTGGCCGGGGTCGCTGCGAGCGGTGTCCCATTCGCGGATCAGGAACAGGGGGGCGTGCCAGAAGCAGTGGACGACGCCGAGGAGGAGGGCGGCCGGGAGGGGGTGGAGGCGGCGCTGGAGGTGCGGGAGGGCGACGCCGCGCCAGCCGGGTTCTTCCTGGATGGGGCCGCCGATGAGGTAGGTGGCGTAGGTGATCGGTAGGAGGGCGGCGGCTGCGGTGGGGGCAGTGGGGGTGGTCAGGAGGTAGCCGAGGGCGGTTGCGACTGGGATGGCGAGGAGGGCTAGGGCGTACCAGCCGGGGTGGGCTCGCCAGTGGACCAGTCGGCGGAGGAGGGCTCGGCGGCCGGCGGGGCCGGCGGTCAGGTGGGTGACGAGGAGGGCCGCGGCGAAGGGGCCGGCGAACAGGCCTAGTTGATTGATCGCTGCGATGGCTGGGAGGGGGAGTTGGTACGGCAGGGCGGCCAGGCCGCTCGCCGAGAGCCACCAGGGGCTCCAGCCGATCCAGGAGCCCAGGTAGGCCAGGGATAAGAAGGCGACTAAGGGGTGGCGGCGAATCCAGGCGGTCATGGGTGTCCTTCTCGGTCGGCGGGGCCTTTGGGTGTCTCGGGGCCCAGGTTGTCGGGGGCGTGCGGGCGAAAGGGGCGTCGGGAGCGCGGTCGTCCCGGGTGTTGTGGGAGGAGAGGTCGTCAGGGGCGCGCAACTCCCGGTCGTGGCGGGCGTCGGGGCTCTTGGACGTCGTGGGCGTCGGTGGCCTGGTCGTCGCGGGCGTTGCTAGGGCAAGGGGTCGTTGGGGGCGGAGAGGTCGTCCAGGACGGATTGCCAGAAGGCGAGGTTGGCGCGGACGGTGGCTCGGCCCCAGGTGAGGACGCGGCGGTGGCTGGGCTGGTCGCCGCCCAGGCCGGGGTGGTCGAGGAAGCGGGCGGTGGCGGCGAGTTCGGCGGTGCGGCGGCGGGCTAGGGGTTCGATCAGCTCGGGGGCGGCGTCCATGAAGAAGAGCTTGAGCATGGCGGGGTCGCGTGGTTGGGATGGTTCGGGTGGTTGGCCCAGCCAGTGGACCAGGGCGGTGCGGCCTTCGTCGGTGATCGCGAAGGTGCGGCGGCGGCGGCCGGTTTCCTCCTGCGTTGCGGTGACCAGGCCGAGGGTGGCCAGGCGCTGGGGTTCGGCGTAGAGCTGTGAGCGGGGGACCTGCCAGAAGAACTCGACGGAGAGTTCGACGTTGCGTTGGAGTTCGTAGGAGGTCTGGGGGCCGGCGGTGGCTAGGAGGCCTAGGGCCTGTCTTCAAAGGTGATCTAGATGGTGGATCATCGTGAGGTGATCCGGCGTCATGAGCTCAGTGATGAAGAGTGGGAGCGGCTGCGG